>JBHYDC010000013.1:0-139336 GCA_051861205.1 Oharaeibacter sp. | reverse complement strand
CGAGGACGGGCGCACGCCGAGAACGAGATAGCGGGCGGTCAGCCTGTCTCCAATCAGCACCGGCTTCAGCCACTTCAAATCTTTGACACCGCCAGAGCCCATGGATTTCAGGCCGGCCAGCAGCCCGTCGGCGATCAAGCGCATCAGCAACGACGCGGTATGCCAGCCGGACGCCGCATGTCCGCCGAGCGGGGAGGCTAGGCCTGCGGCCTCGTCGAGGTGAAACGGCTGCGGGTCCCAGGCGGCGGCAAAGCGCACCACGTCCTCGCGCGTGATCTGCACCGTGCCGAGCACGCCCACTTGGCCAGGCAAAACCGCCTCATATCCGCCAAGCGCCCCACGCGCCTCAGCGCCATCGCTCATAACAAACTCCTAGAACCCCAGGCCATCGCCACCGCGCGATGCCCGCCCGGCATGCTTACCCCAGCTCAAACGTCGGGGGTAGGGGAGCAAGGCCTTGGACCGGCTCTCCGTGGGACAGCGTGGGCCGCCCTGGAGGCGAATCTCGGACCTGCGTCAATTCGCGGGAGATCGGCGCGATTTTGCGTTGAGAGCCTAAGATATCTGCTTCTTTCCTTGTCTGGGGCTCCGTTTGTGAACGCCTTGTTAATCCTAATTTAGTTTAAATCCAGAACGCCCAGGAGAGGCTCACGGGCGGCTTCGCTGCGTTGACGCCCATATGCTCCCATGCTATCCCAAAGCCTCCGGATCCGAGCTTAAGCTTAGTCGACGTTTCGGCTGGGTTGGCAGCCGTGTTGAGCGGCCGGCGGAGCGGAATTCCAGTCGATCGTCCGTCGCAGAATGCGAAGGTCGGAGGCGTGTCATCGCAGCCGAATTTTTCATTGCTCCCGGATTTCGTTTTGAAATGGCCACCCCTGAGGGGGTCTTTGAGATGTCCACCCCTGCGGGGGTCGAGGGGATCGATGACCGGTTTCGTTTCGCGCTTCACCAACCGTATCGATCGCAAGGGGCGGGTTTCCGTCCCTGCGGCGTTCCGGCAGGTGCTGACCCGCGACGGGATCGAGGGGCTCTTCTGCTACCCCTCGCTGGACATGCAGGCGGTGGACGCCGGCGGCAACGGGCTGCTCGGCGAGATCGAAAAACGGCTGGCCCGCTTCGAGCCTTTCACCGAGGAACACGACTATCTCTCGACGGCTTTCTACGGCCTGTCCGAGCGGATTTCGATGGACGGCGAAGGGCGGATCGGCCTGACGCCAACGTTGATCGAATTCGCCGGCATAACGGAGGAAGTGACCTTCGTGGGGCAGGGCTACAAATTCCAGATCTGGGAGCCCGCACGCTACCGCGAGCACGAGGCGGAGGCCCGCCGCCGCGCTTTAGTGCTTCGCCGGCCCACCGCTTCGCGCCCCCTTCTTCCGGATGGAGACGGCGCGCCATGAGTGAAACCGCCACATCCCACATTCCGGTTCTCCTGGCGGAAGTCGTCGCTGCGCTCCAACCGGTCGCAGGCGGCACCTTCGTGGATGGCACCTTCGGCGCCGGCGGCTATACCCGCGCGCTTCTTGATGCCGGGGCCTCGCGCGTGATCGCGATCGACCGCGACCCCACCGCAATCGAGCGCGGGCAGCCGCTGGTCACCGAAAGCGCCGGCCGGCTCACGCTGGTTCAAGGGCCGTTTTCCAAGCTGGATCAGCATGCCGCCGATGCTGGCGCCTCCATCGTCGATGGCGTGGTTCTCGACATCGGCGTGTCGTCGATGCAGATCGACGAGGCGGAACGGGGCTTCTCCTTCCGCTCCGACGGGCCGCTCGACATGCGGATGAGCCTCGACGGTCCGTCCGCCGCCGACATTCTCAACACCGCCGATCCCCGCGATATCGCCCGCATCCTCTCCACCTTCGGCGAGGAGCACAAAGCCGGGCGCATCGCGCGTGCCATCGCGGCCCGGCGCGAGGCGGCACCGCTGACACGCACCCACGATCTGGTCGCCGCCGTCGAAAGCGTTCTTGGCGGCAAGCGTTTCGGCGAGGCCCATCCCGCCACGCGCACCTTCCAGGCGATCCGCATCTACGTGAACGGCGAACTCGACGAGCTTGCCGACGCGCTCGCCGCCGCTGAGCGCCTGCTCCCCCCCGGCGGGCGGCTTGCCGTCGTCACCTTTCATTCGCTCGAAGACCGCATCGTGAAGCGCTTTTTCGCCGAACGCAGCCGGACGACCGCCCAAGGTTCGCGCCACATGCCGGACCTTGCCGTGCCGCCCGCGACCTTCCGCATGACGGCCAAGCAACCGGTGGATCCCTCCGAGGCCGAGATCGCCGTCAATCCGCGCGCCCGGTCCGCCAAGCTGCGTTTCGCTGTTCGAACCGAGGCGCCGCCGCGCGCGCTCGATTTCGGCATGCTCGGCGTGCCCACCCTCGAACCTGCCGGCCGGAGGGGCTGATTGCGTCATGAACCGCTTCGTCAACGCTCTTCTCGTGTTCCTCATGGTCCTCTCGGCCACCGCCGTCTACGACATGAAATACGAGGCTGAACTGGCCGCTGAAAACGTGCGCAAGGTCGAGCGTGAGATCGCGCGCGAGCAGGAGGCGATCAGCCTGCTCAAGGCGGAATGGAGCGTTTTGACCCAGCCTGCGCGGCTTCAGGATCTGGTCGAGCGCCATGCCGACGTTCTGAAGCTTGCGCCCATGACGGCCGAGCATATCGGAACGCTCGCCGATATCCCCGCCAAGCCTGCCCCGATTATGCCGGATGTCAACGCCCCGATCGGCATCGTGCCCACCGCGCCCGAAGCGCAAAATTCCGCGTCCGCCGCCGACCTCGTCGGCGACGATGACGATGCCATCCGCTGAGGGGGGACGAACATGGCTCACGACTACGCGCCGTCCTCGCCGCGCTCGTCATGGCTGAAGCCGTTTCGCTCCCAGTCCAAGCGTGGACCGGCCGGGCGCAAGGTTGCCAGCGACACGACGCGCAACCGCATCATCATCGCGATGGGCGCCTTCATCGTGGTCTACGGCATCATTTGCGTGCGGCTTGTGATGTTCGGGATCGCGGTGCCCGCCGATCCCGTCGCGCTCGGCAGCGCGCAGGCGGCGATCGCGGCGGCGCGGCCCGATATCGTGGATCGCAACGGCGAGATCCTCGCGACCGACATCAAAACCGCCTCGCTCTATGCCGAGCCGAAGCGGATCGTGGATCCGGACGAAGCGACCGAACTGCTCGCAACCGTATTCCCCGAACTTGGCACGGATGCGGTGCGCCAGAAGCTCGCCTCGAAAACCGGGTTCGTCTGGCTGAAGCGTGAGATAACGCCGGCGCAGCAGGATTCGATCCACAAGCTCGGCATTCCGGGTGTCGGCTTCCTGTCGGAAAGCCGCCGCTTCTATCCCTCCAGCCGGTCTACCGGATACGTGGTCGGCCTCGTCAACGTGGATAATCAGGGCATCGCCGGGCTCGAAAAATACATCGACGATCAATGGCTCGGCAATCTGCACGAGCTTGGCTTCGCCATGACGCCGAACCTGGAGCCGATCAAGCTTTCGCTCGATCTCAGGGTTCAGCATGTCGTCTATGACGAACTTGCCGCCGCGATGGAGCGATACACCGCCGCTGCCGCCGCCGGCGTGGTGCTCAATGCCAAAACCGGTGAAGTGGTAGCGATGGCGTCGCTGCCGGATTTCGATCCGAACAACCCGATCGATGCCGGCGATCCCAACAAGATGAACCGCGTTTCGGCAGCGGTTTACGAAATGGGCTCCACCTTCAAGCTGTTCTCGACCGCGATGGCGCTCGATTCCGGTAAGGTGAAGCTCTCAGACAGCTTCGATGCTTCGGTTCCCCTTCGTATCGGCGGCTTCACGATCAACGATTTCCACGGCAAAGACCGTGTGCTCACAGTGCCGGAAATCTTCATTTACTCGTCCAACATCGGCACCGGGCGTCAAGCCCTCGAGGTCGGACAGGAAGGACAGCAAGAGTTCCTGAAGCGCTTGGGCCTGATGGACAAGGTGCCGACGGAACTGCCGGAAATCGGCCGTCCGATCCTGCCGAAGCGCTGGTCGGATCTGGTGACGATCACCGTCTCGTTCGGGCACGGCATCTCGGTCTCGCCGCTCGCTACCGCGGTGGCCGCGTCGGCCGTGATGAACGGTGGCTATCTCATCCCACCCACCTTCTTCCCCCGCAGCCCCGATGAAGCGATGATCAAGGCGCGGCGCGTGATCTCGCAGCAGACGTCGGACGAGATGCGCTATCTCATGCGCCTCAACGTGCTGAAGGGATCTGGCTCGCACGCCAACATACCGGGCTACCGGGTCGGCGGCAAAACCGGCACGGCGGAAAAGGTCGTGAACGGCCGCTATTCCGCCAACAAGCGGTTCAATGCCTTCATTGCGTCCTTCCCGATCGACGATCCGGAATATCTGGTGCTGATCGTGCTGGACGAACCCAATCCGGAAAAGCCGGGCATCGGCGCGACCGCCGGCCTGAACGCCGCTCCGACGGCGGCGAATGTGATCAGCCGGATCGCGCCGATGCTCGGTGTCATGCCGCGCTTCGACGAGGTCGATATGCCGTTGATGGTCGCTTACTGAGAGGACACCAAAGCGGCGGAGTTTTTTTGGGGACTTCGGCGATCTTTTTGTATTCACTGTTTTTGCTTTGCTGGGGTTCGTCCTCATTTCGATCGCAAATCGCGGGCAGCGTCCCCGGCGCCTTTGAACCGCAGCGTCTGAGCCTTAGGGAAGACCCGATGAAGCTAGTCGATCTTGCGCCCGATATTCTGACCCCGGATCCGGCGCTTCGCCGTCTGGTGATCAGCGGCGTTACGGCCGATAGCCGCGAGGTTCAGCCGGGCACGCTGTTCGCCGCTCTTCCCGGCACGAAGGTGCAAGGCACGGCCTTCATTCCTCAGGCGATAGAGCGCGGAGCCGCGATCATCCTCGCCGGGCAGGGCGATAATGTTCCGGACGGTCTGTCCGTGCCGGTCCTGCGCGATCCCGATCCGCAGCGCCGTTTCGCGCGTCTCGTCGCCCGCTTCTACGCGCCGCAGCCCCGCACGGTGGTCGCCGTCACCGGCACCAACGGCAAGACGTCGGTCGCCTCCTTCGTGCGCCAGATTTGGGAGGCCTGCGGACAGGCGGCGGCGTCGATTGGAACGATCGGCGTGGTTCGCAACGGCGAAACGCTCTACGGCAACATGACCACGCCCGATCCGGTGACGCTGCACCGCACGCTGAAGACCTTGCGGGAAGACGGCGTCGACCACGTGGCAATGGAAGCATCCTCGCACGGGCTGGTGCAGCGCCGGCTCGACGGGCTCACCATCTCGGCCGGCGCCTTCACCAATCTATCGCGCGATCATCTCGATTATCACGGCTCGATGGACGCCTATCTCGCGGCCAAGCTTCGCCTGTTCGATACGGTTCTCGAACCGGGCGCGGGGGCGATCGTCAATATCGACGACAAATACGGCGAGATCTTCGCCGCTGCCGCGCGGATCTCCAGCTTGAACCTGATGACGGTGGGATATCAGGGCGCGGCGATCCGCATCCTCTCGGCCGAACGCGACGGGTTCGCTCAGATCGTTACGGTTAACATCGGCCGCGGCCCCCGCAAGGTCCGGGTGCCGCTGGTGGGGGGCTTCCAGGTTTCCAACGCCATCGTCGCGGCAGGTCTCGCAGCCGCGTCGGGTTCGATCACGCTCGCGGATGCGCTCGATGCCGTGTCTGAACTCAAGGGTGCGCAGGGCCGGCTAGAACTCGTTGCCCATGCGCCGTCGGGCGCGCCCATCTTCGTCGACTATGCCCACACGCCGGCCGCTCTCGAAGTCGCGCTCGAAACGCTGCGGCCTTATGTGGCGGGAAAACTCGTGGTGGTGTTCGGCGCGGGCGGCGACCGTGACAAGGGCAAGCGCCCGCAGATGGGCGAGGCGGCCGAACGCTTGGCCGACGTCGCCATTGTGACCGACGACAACCCGCGTTCGGAAGTTCCCGCCGACATCCGCGCGGCCATTCTGGCCGCGGCCCCTTCGGCTATGGAAATCGGCGATCGCGGCGATGCGATCCGGCACGGCATCTCGCTGCTTGGCGACGACGATATCCTGCTCGTTGCCGGTAAGGGCCATGAGACCGGGCAAATCGTCGGGGGCGAGGTGCTGCCCTTCTCCGACCATGAGGCGATCCGCGCCGCGCTGCCCAAGGGCCCGGCGGAATCGTCCGCGCTTTGGCCGCGCGGCGAGCTTATCTCGGCGTTGAAGGGCCAGGAGATCATCGGCACGATCCCCGGCGCCATCAATGGCGTCTCCATCGACAGCCGGACCGTAGAGCCGGGCGACGTGTTTTTCGCCATCATCGGAGAGCACTTCAACGGCCACGCCTTCGTGGCGGACGCGCTGCGCAAGGGGGCGGCGGTTGCCGTGGTGTCTCAGGCGCATCGCGGCGATTTCGGCGGGGATGTCGGCCCCCTTGTTATCGTTGACGACACGCTGGAAGCGCTGCGGCGGCTGGCGGCCTATGCCCGGTCGCGGTCCCGCGCGCGGATCGTGGCCGTGACGGGGTCAGTCGGCAAAACCTCGACCAAGGAGGCGCTGCGCACAGTGCTGGCGGCATCGGGCGCGGTTCATGCTTCGGTGGCATCCTTCAACAATCACTGGGGTGTGCCGCTCACGTTATCGCGCCTGCCGAAAGGCGTGAACTACGGGGTGTTCGAAATCGGCATGAACCATGCCGGCGAGATTACGCCGCTGACCGAACTCGTGCGGCCGCATGTCGCCATCGTGACGACGGTGGCGGCGGTGCATCTGGAGAACTTCGAAAACGTCGAAGGCATCGCGCACGCCAAGGCGGAAATCTTCAGCGGATTGGAAGACGGCGGCACGGCCGTCATCAACCGGGATAACGAGTGGTATAGCCTGCTTGCCGAAACCGCGCGCCAGCGGGGCGCCAATGTGATCTTCTTCGGCGCTCATGAGGAGGCTGACGCGCGGCTGTTGAAGTTCGTGCTGCATGAGGATTGTTCGACGGTGACGGCCAACATTCTCGGCGATCAGGTCACCTACAAGATCGGCGCGCCCGGCAAGCACCTTGTCGACAATTCCCTGGCCGTGCTCGCGACAGTGAAGCTCACGGGCGCTGACCTCACGCGGGCCATGCTGGCCTTGTCGCGGATCGAGCAGCCCAAGGGGCGCGGCAAACGGCACCGGTTGGTTTTGCGCACCGGCGGTTCGGCGCTTTTGATCGACGAGAGCTACAACGCCAACCCCACTTCGGTGGAGGCCGCGCTCGCCTTGCTTGGAAACGCCAGCATCTCCGGCCAGGGCCGGCGGATCGCCGTTTTGGGCGATATGCTCGAACTCGGTCCGGAAGCCTCCGAGCTGCACGCCGGCCTTCTTGAACCCCTCACGACGAGCAAGGTGGACAGGGTCTATTGCGCCGGTCCGCTCATGAAGGCGCTATGGCAGGCCTTGCCGCGAGGGCTTCGAGGGGCGTATGCGGAAGCATCGTCCGGAATCGAATCAGCGCTTCTGGACGATGTGCGCGCGGGCGACGCGATCATGATCAAAGGATCCTTCGGAAGCCGCATGGGGCCGCTGGTGGATGCGCTGATCAAGCGTTACGGGGCCGACACCCCGCGCGGGTGACACACCTTTCCGGGGAAAGACGACACGATGCTGGTCTATCTGGCCGAACTCTCGGGGCAAATTTCGGTCCTGAACGTATTCCGGTACATCACGTTCCGGACCGGTGCCGCCGTCATGACGGCCTTGTTCTTCGTCTTTATGTTCGGGCCGGCGATCATCACGTCGCTTCGTCTGAGGCAGGGCAAGGGCCAGCCGATCCGCGCTGACGGCCCGCAGAGCCATCTCGTCACCAAGAAGGGCACGCCCACCATGGGCGGCCTGATGATCTTGTCGGGATTTTTGGTTTCCACGCTGCTTTGGGCAGATCTGAAGAGCCCTTACGTGTGGACCGTCATCGTCGTCACGCTCGCCTTCGGCAGCATCGGCTTCTACGACGACCTTCTGAAGGTGACAAAACAGTCGCACAAGGGGCTGTCGGGCAAGGCGCGGCTCGGGCTTGAATTCCTGATCGCGGGGCTTGCCTGCCTCGTGATTTCCAAGGCTGGCGAGGCGCAGTTCGCCACTTCCCTGGCGCTGCCGTTCCTGAAAGACGTGCTGATCGACCTTTCGTGGTTCTTCATCCCCTTCGGCGCCTTCGTGATCGTGGCCGCCGGCAATGCGGTGAACCTGACCGACGGTCTCGACGGGCTTGCGATCGTGCCGGTGATGATCGCGGCGGCGAGTTTCGGGCTCATCGCCTATCTCGCCGGAAACGCCGTTTTCTCCGGCTATCTTCAGATCCATTTCGTCAACGGAACCGGCGAGCTTGCCGTGCTGTGCGGGGCGGTGCTCGGGGCTGGGCTCGGCTTCCTCTGGTTCAACGCACCGCCGGCGGCCATCTTCATGGGCGATACCGGGTCGCTCGCGCTCGGCGGTCTCCTTGGCACCATCGCGGTTGCGACCAAGCATGAGATCGTGCTGGCCATCATCGGCGGGCTCTTTGTGCTCGAAGCCGCGTCGGTCATCATCCAGGTGTTTTCGTTCAAGACGACGGGGCGGCGCGTGTTCAAGATGGCGCCGATCCATCACCATTTCGAGCATCTCGGCTGGACGGAAGCACAGGTCGTGATCCGCTTCTGGATCATCGCCGTCGTGCTCGCCCTCATCGGCCTGTCGTCCCTCAAGCTGCGCTGACGAGGGCCGATGATCCCCATCACCACATCAGCGGGTCGCCGGATCGCCGTGTTCGGGCTCGGCGGTTCGGGCATCGCAACGGTGCAGGCCTTGCTTGCCGGCGGCGCCGAGGTGGTGGCGTGGGATGATAGCGAAGCGGCGCGCGCGGCGGCGGTTGCGGCCGGCGTGCCGGTTGACGACTGGCGCAACGCGGAATTCGGCGCGTTCCATGCGCTGGTGCTGGCACCGGGCGTTCCGCTCACCCATCCGGAGCCGCACTGGTCGGTACTCCTGGCCCGGCAGGCGGGCGTTGAGATCATCGGCGATATCGAACTGTTCGCCCGCGAGCGGCGCGCGGTGTGCCCCGACGCGCCCTTCATCGCGATCACCGGCACCAACGGCAAATCAACGACGACGGCGCTGATCGCGCATATCCTGCGCGCGGCGGGGGTGGATGTTCAGATCGGCGGAAACTTCGGTCCGGCGGTGCTCGGCCTGGAGCCGTTTTCGCCGCACCGGCATTATGTGGTCGAGTGCTCGTCGTTCCAGATCGATCTTGCGCCCACGCTGGACCCAACGGTGGGCGTTCACCTCAACGTCTCCGAGGATCACCTCGACCGTCACGGCACCATGGCGGCCTATGCGGCGGTGAAGGAGCGGCTGGTGCAGGGCGCAAGCATGGCGGTGGTCGGCATCGACGACCCTTGGTCGCGTGCGATGGCGGATCGGCGCGAGCATCTCGGCGGCGAGACCAAACGCATCTCAACCGCTGGCCCGGTGCCGCATGGCGTTTGGGCGGTCGGCGGCCGCCTAACGGAGCCGCAAGGCGGATTGCGCATGGTCGTGGCCGATCTCCATGGCCACGCGGTGCTGCGCGGCGTTCATAACGCTCAGAACGCGGCGGCGGCTGTCGCGGCCACCCGGTCGCTCGGGCTTGGCCTTGATGAAGTCCGGGCCGGCCTGATCAGCTTTCCCGGCCTTGCACACCGCATGGAGCCGGTCGGCCGGATCGGGCGCGTGACAATCATCAACGATTCCAAAGCCACCAACGCCGATGCCGCCGCGCGGGCGCTGGCCAGTTTCGAGCGGATCTACTGGATTGCGGGCGGTAAGCCGAAGACCGGCGGGATCACATCGCTCAGTGCCTTCTTCCCGCGCATCGCCAGGGCCTATCTGATCGGCGCGGCAGCCGACGAGTTCGCTCACACGCTTGGCGGGGCCGTGCCGGCCGACATTATGGGTGCGCTCGACGCAGCCATTCCCGCCGCGATCGCGGACGCGGCTGCGAGTGGCGAAGACGCGGTCGTCTTGCTATCGCCGGCCTGCGCGTCCTTCGATCAGTTCCGCAATTTCGAGGCGAGAGGCGATCATTTCCGCCGTCTCGTTCTCGCCCATCCCGGTGTTGTTCCTTTTCAGGGGGTCGTTTGATGGTCTCCCGCGCTGAGCGCAACCGCCTTGCCGACTGGTGGTTCACCGTCGATAGGCTTCTGCTTGCGGCCTTTCTCGCTTTGATTTTCGGCGGCGTCGTATTGTCCCTCGCGGCGAGCCCTGCCGTCGCCGAGCGCATCGGCATCGCCGATAGCTATTACTTCGTGAAGCGGCAGACGCTGTTTGCCATTCCGGCCATCATCGCCCTTATCGGCGTTTCCTTCCTCGCCCCGCGCCAGATCCGGCGTCTTGCACTTCTCGGGTTCGTGGCTTGCGTCGGTCTCCTGATCGTCACACTCTTCGTCGGGCCGGAAGTGAAGGGCGCGCGGCGCTGGCTGAACGTGGCCGGCATGTCGGTTCAGCCCTCGGAATTCGTGAAGCCGTTTTTTGCTATCGTTTGCGGGTTTCTTCTCGCTGAATCGCAACGGCGCCCCGACATGCCGGGCAAGATCTTTTCGTTTCTGCTGCTCTCGATCGTGGCGGCGCTCCTGATCGCGCAGCCTGACTTCGGGCAGACCCTGCTCGTCAGCCTGACCTGGGCGGGTCTCCTGTTCCTGGCCGGCATGTCGTGGATGCTGATCCTGATGCTCGGCGGGGTTGCCGTCGGGGGCATCGCTGCGGCCTATTCCATGGTGCCGCATGTGAAGAGCCGTATCGACAGGTTCCTCAATCCCGAAGCCGGCGACAGCTATCAGGTCACGACGGCGCAGGAAGCTTTCGTCAACGGCGGCTGGTTCGGGCAGGGGCCGGGCGAGGGCACCTTCAAGCGCATTCTGCCGGACAGCCACACCGACTTCGTGTTCGCCGTTCTCGGCGAGGAATTCGGGCTGATCCTGTGCGTAGCGCTGGTGTTGCTGTTCGCCTTTGCCGTCATCCGGGGTTTTTCTCACGCCATGCGCGAGAACGACGCCTATGTGCGGCTTGCGAGCGCGGGTCTCGTGATCCTCTTCGGCCTGCAATCCTGCATCAACATGGCGGTGAACCTTCACCTGATGCCGGCCAAGGGTATGACGTTGCCCTTCATCAGTTACGGCGGGTCGTCGTTGGTGGCGGTTGCCATGTCGATGGGCATGCTGCTGGCGCTCACCCGCAAGCGCGCGGAACAGACCCGCTACATCGCTCCGATCGAGTTTGAAGCCTTCCCGGGCCGGGCGTGATAGAGCCGGCAGAACAGAGTGGGCATGACAAAGCGGGCACGATGGGCAAGACGGTCCTGATCGCCGCCGGGGGCACCGGCGGTCACCTTTTTCCGGCCGAAGCGCTGGCCCATGAGCTTGGCGCGCGCGGGCTGACCGTGCATCTGGCGACGGACCACCGGGTGGCCGCCTATGGCGGAGACTTCCCCGCTGAAGCCGTGCACATCATTTCGTCCGCCACCTTCGGTGACCGCTCGGTGCTTGGCCTTGCCCGTTCGGCTGTTCGGCTCGGCTTGGGGCAGGCGCAATCCTTCGCGCTGGTGCGCCGGGTCAGGCCAGCCGTTGCGATCGGCTTCGGCGGCTATCCCACCCTGCCACCGCTGCTTGCCGCAAGCCTGCTGCGCGTTCCGACGATCATTCACGAGGCCAACGCGGTGATGGGCCGGGCGAACCGCTTCCTCGCCGGGCGTGTCACGGCCATCGCCACGTCTTTCGCCGCAACCGGGCTCATGGGGACTGGCAAGGACAAAGCCGTATTCACCGGCAATCCGGTGCGCCCGCGCGTGATCGCGGCCGTGAAGCCTTATGAGAAGCCAGACCTTGCCGGGGATTTCAGGCTGGTCGTGTTCGGCGGAAGCCAGGGCGCGCGCGTCTTTTCGCAGCTTGTGCCGCCGGCGCTCGCCGAACTGCCGGCCGATCTGCGCGGCCGTCTGCGGCTGGTGCAGCAGGGGCGGCCGGAGGATGCGGAGCGGCTTCAGATGTCCCTTGCGGCGCTCGGCATCCGCTCCGAAATCGCGCCCTTCTTTTCCGATTTGCCGGCGCGGATCGCGGAGGCGCATCTCGTTGTCTGCCGGTCCGGGGCATCGTCGGTGTCGGAACTCGCGGTTATCGGGCGTCCGTCGATCCTAGTGCCGCTGCCCCATGCGCTCGACAACGACCAGAAGACCAACGCGCTCGCGCTGGAGCGGGCGGGCGGGGCTATGATGGCAGAGCAGGCTGGTCTGACGCCAACGCGCCTCGCCAGCCTTATTGCCGCCTTCATGACTGAGCCCGATCGCTTGTCGGCCATGGCCGATGCCGCGCGTGGCGAGGGCCGGCCCGATGCCGTGAAGCGTCTTGCCGATCTCGTGGAACGCATTGCGTCCGGCGCATCGCCGGCATCAACTTCAAGGACCTGACTTCCCATGAAAATGCCTGGGGATATCGGACCCGTCCATTTCGTCGGCATCGGCGGCATCGGCATGAGCGGCATTGCCGAAGTGCTGCAAAACCTCGGCTACCGCGTGCAAGGCTCCGACGTGGCGGAGGGCGCCAATGTCGAGCGGCTGCGGGCCAAGGGCATCGCGGTTGCCGTCGGGCACCGGGCGGACAATCTCGGCCTTGCGGAAGTTGTCGTCGTTTCGTCGGCGATCAAGCGCGACAATCCCGAACTGGTCGCCGCCCGCGAGCGCCATTTGCCGATCGTACGGCGGGCCGAGATGCTGGCCGAACTGATGCGCTTCGGCCAAGCCATCGCCATCGGCGGCACGCATGGCAAGACCACCACGACCTCGCTCGTCGCGGCGCTGCTCGACGCGGGCGGGCTCGATCCCACCGTCATCAACGGCGGCATCATCAACGCCTATGGCACCAACGCCCGCATGGGCGCGGGCGACTGGATGGTGGTGGAGGCGGACGAAAGCGACGGCACCTTCGTGAAGCTGCCGGCCGACATTGCGGTCGTCACCAACATCGATCCGGAACATCTCGATCATTACGGCACCTTCGATGCTGCCAAGGCCGCATTCCGGCAATTCGTGGAAAACGTGCCCTTCTACGGTTTCGCGGTCATGTGCCTGGACCATCCCGAAGTGCAGGCGCTGGTCTCGCGCATCGAAGACCGGCGCATCATCACCTATGGCGAGAACCCGCAGGCCGACGCGCGCTTCTTCGACATGAAGGTGGACGGCGGCACCTCGCGGTTCCAGGTCGTCATCCGCGACCGGATCACCGGGGCCGAGGATGCGCTGTCCGATCTGGAATTGCCGATGCCGGGGCGGCACAACGTGTCCAACGCCACGGCGGCCATCGCGGTCGCCCATCGTCTGGGCATTTCCGCCGACGCGATCCGCCGGGGTCTGAAGTCCTTCGGCGGCGTGAAGCGGCGCTTCACGCGAACCGGAACATGGAACGGCGTCACCATTTACGACGACTACGGCCATCACCCCGTGGAAATCATGGCGGTGCTGCGTGCCGCGCGCGAGGGCGCGTCCGGGCGGGTGATCGCGGTCGTTCAGCCGCATCGCTACAGTCGCCTCGCCAGCCTGATGCCGGAGTTCTGCAAGGCGTTCAACGATGCCGATACCGTCATCATCGCCGACGTTTATGCGGCCGGCGAAGCACCCATCGAGGGTGTCGACCGGGATGCGCTGGTGTCGGGCGCCAAGGCGGCCGGTCATCGTGACGTCCGGGCGCTGGACGGCGCCGACGCGCTTGCGCCGATGATCGCGGAAGCGGTGAAGCCCGGCGATATTGTCGTTTGTCTCGGCGCGGGCAACATCACGGCGTGGGCCTATGCCTTGCCCAAGCAACTCGAAACCCTGGCGGGTGCCCCGTGAACGGCGCGGCGCTTCTAGAGCGGCTTGGATCCACCGCGCCCATTCGCGGGCGCTTCGACGCGGACAAGTCGCTGAAGGAATTCATGTGGTTTCGTGCGGGCGGTTCGGCGGAACTTCTCTACCAACCGGCCGACGAGGCGGACCTTGCCGCCTTCCTGCCCTTGGTGCCGGATGACGTGCCGATCACGATCATCGGCCTCGGCTCCAACCTCCTCGTGCGGGACGGTGGCATTCCCGGCGTGGTGATCCGCTTGTCGGTGCGCGGCTTCGGCGGGGTTGAACCGGCGGGTCCCGCGCGGCTAAGGGTTGGCGCCGGCGTTCCCGACAAGCATTTCGCAGCGGCGGCGCTGGAGCATGGCCTCTCCGGCTTTGCCTTCTACCACGGCATTCCCGGCGGCATCGGCGGGGCGCTGCGCATGAATGCGGGCGCGCACGGATCGGAAACTCGACAGCGGGTGGTCGAGGTGCGGGCGGTCAACCGGCGCGGCGAGATCGTGACGCTGACCAACACCGATATGGGCTACGCCTACCGGCATTGCGGGGCATCGCCGGACCTCATCTTCACGTCGGCGATCTACGAGGGCATTCCGGAAGACCGCGACGTGATCCGCCGCGATATGGATGCGGTGACCGAGCACCGGGAAAAGGCGCAGCCGATCCGCTCGCGCACGGGCGGTTCCACGTTCAAGAACCCGGAGGGTCACTCCGCCTGGAAGCTGGTGGATGCGGCGGGCTGCCGGGGCCTGAAGGTCGGCGATGCGCAAGTGTCGGAAATGCACTGCAACTTCCTGATCAACACGGGCGAAGCCACCGGGCACGACATCGAACTCCTGGGTGAAACCGTGCGCGCGCGGGTGTTCGAAACGAGCGGCATTCGGCTCGAATGGGAAATCAAGCGGCTCGGCGTCTTCGAGGGCGGCCGAGAGGTCGAGCCGTTCCTGGGCAGGTAACCGGCCGGGGCCGCATCGGCACACAAGGCGCATGGCGGGCAGCTTCGGCTCGCCGCGAACACTCTTCCATCAGAGGATCACCCGTCCCATGTCCAAGCACGTCGCCGTTCTCATGGGGGGCTGGTCCTCCGAACGCCCGGTCAGCCTCAACTCCGGCAAGGCCTGCGCCGATTCCCTGGAGGGGCAGGGATACCGGGTCAGCCGGATCGACGTCGATCGCCAAATCGCGTCTGTGCTTGAGGATCTGAAGCCCGACGTCTGTTTCAATGCGCTGCACGGTCTCTACGGTGAGGACGGCACCATCCAGGGCATTCTGGAAATCCTTGAGATCCCTTATACCCATTCGGGCGTTCTTGCCTCCGCGCTCGCCATGAACAAGCCAAAGGCGAAGCATGTGATGAAGGCGGCTGGCATTCCGGTTGCCGAACATAAGCTCGTCAGCCGTTTCGAAGCGGCAAAAGCGCATGTTCTGAAGCCTCCCTACGTGGTCAAGCCGCCGGCCGAGGGCTCGTCCTTCGGGGTTTTAATCGTGCCGCCGGATGCGACACATCCGCCACAGCTCCTTGGTACAAATGACTGGCCCTATGGCGATCTTGTCATGGTGGAGAGCTATGTGCCTGGCCGCGAACTAACCTGCGCGGTGATGGGCGACCGGCCGCTTGGCGTTATCGAAGTCGTGATGCCAAGCCAGGGTTTCTACGACTACGACGCAAAGTACAGGCCCGGGGGGTCGCGCCACCTGTTACCGGCTCCGCTTTCATCCTTTATTTACCAAAATGTCCAAATGATTGCTGCTGAGGCGCACCAAGCCCTCGGGTGTCGCGGAGTGAGCCGCGCCGACTTTCGTTTCAACGATCGCGGCGACGGAACCGGAGACATCGTCTGCTTGGAGGTCAATACCCAGCCGGGCATGACCGCGACCTCGCTCGTGCCCGAAATGGCCGCCCATGAGGGGATCTCCTTCGGGGCGTTGGTAAGTTGGATCGTGGAGGACGCGAGTTGCAGGCGCTGACGTCACGACGGTTGGGGGCATCCAGTGGTCCGGGACTCATGCGCTTCTTTCCCGGCCGCCGCGGAGTCTCGCGCCTTCATCGGCAGCCCGTCTGGCGGCAGGCGGGGATCCTGCAACACATTCCGCGCGGCGCCGGGCTTTTGGCCGCAATCCTCTATCTCGCCGCCTGGAGCGCCTATGGCATCGCGCTCTCCGGACGCACGCTCGACGTGATCAACGACACGACCGCCGAGCTTGGCTTCCGCGTCACCGCCGTCCGGATCACCGGCCAGCGCGAGGTGGACGAAGCCAACGTTTTGGACACGCTGTCCATCCATTCCAGCCAGTCGCTGTTTCTCTACGACGCAGCGTCCGCCCGCGCCCGCTTGGCTGCGAACCCTTGGGTTTCCAACGTTTCCGTCATGAAGCTCTATCCCAACAAGATCCGCGTGATCTTGGAAGAGCGCGTGCCGGCCGCCCTTTGGCAGAAAACGATCAACGACCGCGTCGAAATCATCGATAGCGACGGTGAAGTGATCACCGAGAAGCTGGAATCGCGTTTCGTGCGGCTTCCGCGCGTGATGGGCGAGGGCGCGGAAACGCGCGTCCATGAAATTACATCCATCCTCGACGACGCGCCGGAGCTTCAGAACCGCGTGCGGGCGTCCATGCTGGTTTCGCACCGTCGCTGGGACCTGTTCCTCGACAATGGCGTGCAGGTGATGCTGCCCGAAGAGGGCGCCGCCGAAGCCGCGATCGAGCTTGCCAAGATCGAAGCGCGCTCCGGGCTCATCGACCGCGATATCACCGTGATCGACATGCGCCTTCCCGACCGTCTGGTCGTGCGCCTCACGGACGGGGCAAACGCCGCCCGTGAAGAATTGATCGACGCCCGTGACAAGGCGATGAAAAAGCGCGCGAGGGACGCATGACCCGCGGCTCCGATCATCGCGTTCAGCGGATGCGCCCGCTGCCCCATCGCCGTCCGGTGATCGTGTCGGTGCTCGACGTCGGCACGTCCAAGATCTGCTGCATCATCGCGCGCCTGACACCCCGGATGACCGGCGACGTGCTGCCCGGCCGCACCCATGCGATCGAGGTGCTTGGCTTCGGCTATCAGCGCTCGCGCGGCATCAAGGCGGGCGCGGTGGTGGATCTCGATCAGGCGGAAAAAGCCATCCGCCTCGCCGTCGATGCCGCCGAGCGGATGGCCGGGCTCACGGTTGAATCGCTGATCGTATCGGTTTCCTGCGGCCGTCTTGGCAGCGAAACCTTCAGCGCGGGCTTTGATCTGGCAGGCCGTGAAGTCGGCGAGGCCGATATTCAGCGCGTCCTGGAGGTTGGCAGCCAGCACACGGTGCGCGACGGCCGCGCCGTGGTTCACGCCCTTCCGATCGGCTACGCGCTCGACGGCAACCGCGGCATTCGCGATCCACGCGGCATGCTCGGCCAGCGCGTTGCGGTCGACACCCACGTCGTGACGGCGGATAGCGCACCAATCCGCAACCTCGAAATCTGCGTCAACCGGGCTCATCTCGAAGTCGAGACCATGGTGGCGACGCCTTACGCCTCAGCGCTCTCTTCGCTGGTCGACGATGAAGCGCAGCTTGGCGTTGCCTGTGTGGATATCGGCGGCGGCACCACCAAAATCGCCGTGTTCGCCGACGGCCAGTTCGTCCACGTCGACGGCTTCGCGATCGGCGGTCATCACGTTACAATGGATCTGGCGCGCGGCCTTTCGACCAAGCTGGTGGATGCCGAACGCATCAAGGCGCTGCACGGCTCGGTCATCTCGATCGATTCCGATGAACGCGACATGGTCACCGTGGAGCCTGTCGGCGACGACGACATGCCGCAGCATGTGACGCGCGCGAACATCGTCAACATCATCCGCCCGCGCGTCGAGGAGATCCTTGAAGTGGTGCGCGACCGGCTCCATGCGTCCGGCTTCGCGGGGCGGGTGGGGCGGCGCATCGTGCTGACGGGCGGCGCGAGCCAGCTCACCGGGCTCAGCGAACTTGCCCGCCGGGTGCTTGGCCGCAACGTGCGGCTCGGCCGGCCGGTCGGCATTACGGGTCTACCGGAGGCGGCTAGAGGCGCTGCCTTCGCAACAGGCGTCGGCCTCCTGATCTATCCCCAGGTGGCGCAGATCGAACAATTCTCCACGCGCCGAAAGGGCCTGGCGCTGGCCGCGAACGGAGGTTTCGTATCGCGGGTCGGAGCGTGGTTCAGGGAAAGCTTCTGACGGGGGGCCAAGGCTCCGCGCCGGACGGAAATAGACGGTCGGTCGTTCGACCGGGACATGAAGAAGGACAATCCGGTAACGACCGGCTGGAATGATGAGGGTGCCATGACGATCAACCTGAAAATGCCCGACCTGACTGAACTGAAGCCGAGAATCACCGTGTTCGGTGTCGGCGGTGCTGGCGGAAACGCCGTCAACAACATGATCCAGGCCGGACTTCAGGGCGTGGAATTCGTCGTGGCGAATACCGACGCGCAGGCGCTGACCGCCGCGCGCGCCGAACGCATCATCCAGATGGGCGTCGCGGTTACCGAGGGTCTCGGCGCCGGTTCACAGCCGGAAGTCGGCCGGGCGGCCGCCGATGAGGTGATCGACGAGATCAACGATCACCTAGCCGGATCGCACATGGTGTTCATCACCGCCGGCATGGGCGGTGGCACCGGCACCGGTGCGGCCCCTGTGATCGCCCGCGCGGCCCGCGAGCATGGCATTTTGACGGTCGGCGTGGTGACCAAGCCCTTCCAGTTCGAAGGCGCGCGGCGCATGCGTATCGCGGATGCCGGCATCCAGGAGTTGCAGGCGTCAGTCGATACGCTGATCTGCATCCCCAACCAGAACCTCTTCCGCATCGCCAACGAGCGCACCACGTTTGCCGACGCCTTCGCGATGGCCGATCAGGTGCTCTATTCCGGCGTTGCCTGCATCACTGATCTGATGGTCAAGGAAGGTCTCATCAACCTCGACTTCGCCGACGTCCGCTCGATCATGCGCGGCATGGGCAAGGCGATGATGGGCACCGGCGAGGCCTCCGGCGACAAGCGCGCGTTGCAGGCGGCCGAAGCGGCAATCGCCAATCCGTTGCTCGATGAAGTGTCGATGAAGGGCGCCAAGGGCCTCCTCATCTCGATCACCGGCGGCAAGGATCTGACCTTGTTCGAGGTTGACGAAGCGGCGACGCGCATCCGCGAGGAAGTCGACAGCGACGCCAACATCATCCTCGGCGCCACCTTCGACGACGCGCTCGAAGGTGTGATTCGGGTCTCGGTCGTGGCGACGGGCATCGACCAGGATGCCCTTCAGCTTGCCGCGACCCAGGAGGCCCGGCTTGCCGACCTCAACAGCCGGATCGTGACGAAGCCGCAGGCGGCGTCTGCCGCTTCGGTTGCCGCGCAGGAGGTCCACCAGTCTTTTTTGCAGCCGGCCGTGCGGTCGGCGGCGGCGCGTGAGCCGGCTCCGGCAATCGCTCCGACGCCCATGCATGTGCCGGCGTCTCCGGCCATGGACGCTGCCGACGCTCACTTCGCGAGCGCCATCGAAGCAGCGCTCGAACTTCCCGACTATGCGGCGCAGGCTGAGGCCCCTCGTGCCGCTCCGGTCGAAGCGCCCCGCTATGTCCAGTCGGCGCAGGATCCGAGGGTAACGATCGAGCCGTATCAGCCGCATCCGGGGCACTACGACGCCCCGCGTTCGGTCGAACCACCCCCGGTCACCGCTCAGGCGCAAATGGAACCGGCCCCGGCCCCGTATATCCCGCCGGCGGCCGAGCGGCCTGCGGGCGTGCCTCGGGCGCGGATGCCCTCGCTTGAGGAGTTTCCGCCGATCGCGCAGCGTGAAGTCCGGGCCGTATCCCAGGCTGACGAACACGAGGAGGAGCGGCGGCCGATGAGCCTGCTGCGCCGCCTCGCTGCCGTCGGCCTCGGCGGCCGCCGCGAAGAACCCGATGCCGCGCAGCGCCAGCCGCCGCAAGCCCCGCGCCAGCCGGCTCCGCAGCCTATGGCTCCGGCGCGTCAGCCCCAGATGAGCGGCAACGAGTTCGCCAAGCGACCGGTCGCCCAGCCGCAGGGCGCTGCGGGACGCCTCGATCCTCAGGGCCGCGTCGCTCCGCAGCAACCCCGCATGAGCGACGACGATCAACTGGAAATCCCGGCTTTCCTGCGCCGCCAGAACTGATCGGATCCATGCCGACAAAAAGCCCCGCCGGAGCGATCCAGCGGGGCTTTTTCGTGGGCGCGATTCAACCGAGAAGGGCGCGCATGCCGATCAATGTTCCAATGCCGAGCGCCACGGCGGCAAGCAGCGGCAGGCGGAACGCGGCGATCATGGTGACGGCTCCTGCGACCGCTTCAGACGGTCCGGCGAGCACGGCCGGAGCGATCACCGCCGTCAGAACGGCCGGCGGCAGAGCGTCGAGCGCGATACGGACGCTGCCGGTTTTCGGCAGGCGGTCGGCGAGGAAGAGACCGGCGACGCGGGTGAGATAGGTCGCCACGCCCATGGCGGCGATGGCGAGAAGGTTGATCGGTTCGACGGTCACGCGCGCGCTTCCGGGCTGAGTTTGTTAGTGACGAGGGCGGCCGCTATGCCGGCCGCCGCGCCGGCGATCACGTACCACGTACCGTCAACGGACATATGGACGATCAGCGCCGTTGCGGCGGAGGCCGCGACCACAGGCGCCGTCCGCCAGCCCCGCCAGAATCCCACCGTCAACGCGATGAAGATGGCTGGGAACGCGAAATCAAAACCGAACCGCGATGGATCGGCGATCAACGCGCCGATCATGGTTCCGAGCACGGTGAAGATCTGCCAGGAGACGAAAAGCGTCAGCGAGGCCGAGAAGTAATAGGCGGGCGTGAGGGGGTGGTGCAGCGCCCGCTTTTCGGTGATCGCCCAGCTTTCGTCGGTCATGAAATAGACCGCGACAAACTTGATCGGTCCGAAAGACTGGATCTTGCGCGACAGCGACGCGCCCATCATCACATGCCGCAGGTTGAGAATGAAGGCGGCGAAGGCGAGGGCGAGCACCGGCGCCGGATCCGTCCAAATCGTGACGGCCAGAAACTGGGCAGAGCCCGCGAAAACGATCGTGGACATCGCCAGCACTTCGAGCGCCGACAAGCCCTTCATCGCGGCTTGCTGACCCAGCAGCAAGGCGAAAGGGATCATGGCGATGACGGCGGGCAGGATCGCCAGCGCGCCGGCGCCGAGTTCGGACGAGACGCTGGGGCCGGGAGGTCGGATCGGCAGGGTCACGGTGTACCTTGAATTGAGATGGGCACGAGGCCGATACGGCACTTGAGCGGACGCCGCTAATGGTATGATGGGACAGAGTATAAAGCGAGCCCTCAGCCGATTTGCGAACTGACGATGCGCGCGGCCCCCGCCGCTGTCATGTCGGCCCAGGCTTTGGCGAGCGAGCCGCCGAGGTCGATCGCCCGGCAGGCGTCTTCGATGACGAAGGCTTCGAAACCGGCGTGGCGGGCGTCAATCGCCGTCCAGCCCACGCAGTAATCGGTGGCGAGGCCGGCAACGAATACGCGATTGATGCCGCGTTCGCTGAGATATCCGGCAAGACCGGTGTGCGTCGTGCCGTCTGCCTCGCGGAAGGCGGAATAGCTGTCGACCGCGCCGTGATAGCCCTTGCGGATGATCAGTTGCGCGTTGGGAAGGTCTAGATCCCCGTGCAGCGCGGCGCCGGGGGTGCCCTGAACGCAGTGATCCGGCCAGAGCACCTGGACGCCGTAGGGCATCTGCGTCGTCTCGAAAGGGGCCTTGCCGGGGTGTGCGGAAGCGAAGGAGGCGTGCCCGGTTGGGTGCCAGTCCTGCGTGAGGATCACGTTCTGAAAGCGGCGGGCGAGCGTGTTGATGACGGGCACCACGGCATCACCATCCGCCACGGCCAGTGCGCCACCTGGGCAGAAGTCGTTCTGGACGTCGACGACGAGGAGGGCGTCGGTGGCAAGGGGGGCGATGGGCATGGGGCGAGTCCGGGCGCTGTCGTGGTGGCACAAGTGATGGCGCGCTGGAGGGGTGACCGCACCTTCAAAAAATGGGCCGGTCCCAAGTGTTCATCTGAAGCGCTCCGGAACTGGCCCAAAGCCTTCGTATATTTTGCTAATCCTTTCACTCATCCAGATTGATATTGGTTTTAATTGGATGAAACGTTCCGGGTGATCGGATAAGTATAGAAATAGGGGATGTCCGGGATCTTTGCAGGAAATCTCAATTATAGCCGATTCCATCGAGTAGGCCTTATAAATTGGTTCCTCGATTATATCGCTCCCCTCGCCACCATCGTGGTTGGTGTTTAGAAATACACTGACGCTGATTTCCCGAGTAGCGGACTTACGATTAGACCAAAAAAGACCATGAAAGAGATTTTCTCTTAAATAAAAATCGATATCTGATTCATTTTTCATAATATCAACGACAGAGTCTATGCTCTCGTTTTCGATTATGTATTCTGCGAACGCACGCATGAACCGCCTCACTTTGTAAGAGTTATGTATGGGCCACGCGACTCAAGCGCAGCTTTGTTTCTGTATACCATGAACGTAGTATCCCTCCCGAGAATGGCATCGCTGCCAACCAACAACTTTTCTAATCCCAATCGCAAAGCTATTTCGCTGTTAGCTTCGAACGCAAACGTTCGGGTGCTATTTCCCATTGTTGGTAGCCCCATTGCAGTCATTGTCTCGAATAAAATTGGACTCACAATAGCGATATCAATATCGCTTGTTCTATTGACGTCAAAATATAGTTTGGTCTTGTATGAAAACCCTGTTACGGAGCTGCCTCTTATATAAAGTATCGCGTCTGTATAGCCAGCTGAGCGGACACCTTTTGTCATGTACTCGCGATAGTTTAAGTAGGTCCATTCATTCCGAAATCCGAGCGGGCGAAGGAAGACTTCGTTGGTGCGTTGTCCGCTTGGCTCGACGATCCGTTCCGGCGGGCTATTGTGCCCTCTCATCAATTCCGCATAGCGCGCATTGGCGGCGTCCCGTATACCGCGATGGTGTGCGATCAACCCTTCTACTGTCTCGGTTAAGCTGCGCGGTGCGCGCCAATTCGGCTCCACCGTTCTTACGAGGTTTGTTGCGTTCAACGATTCGATTTCTGCGACTCGAAGGCGTGCAGCTTGGGCCGGCGTTGGAACAACCGGGTTGCGTACGATCCGGACTATTCCCGAACCTTGCCTGGATTGGATCAGTGTTATCGTTGCGCCGCCTGTCCATCTTCCACCACCCGCTTGCCCACGGGGCAGCCGAGGCTGGTTCGGATTGAAGTTGGCTTTTTCTGCAAACTTGCGAAACGCGATGATGACGCGCAGTCCAGCAAAGTCATATTCGATCGCTTGGAGCGCCGCCTTTACTGCTAAAAGTTCGGACAGATAAGACATACTCTGGATCACCCCAAGTGAAACATCGGGGGATTGTACGTCCGTTCAGCAGGGCGGGGATAAAATTGGCCTCGAATGCTTCAAAGCCCCCGGATCATCTCCAGCCAAGCGTCCTCGTCGATGACTTCGATGCCGAATTCGCTGGCTTTGGCGAGCTTTGAGCCTGCGCCTGGGCCGGCGACGACAAGGTCGGTCTTCTTGGAGACCGAGCCGGCGACTTTGGCGCCGAGACGTTCGGCAGTGGCTTTCGCTTCGTCGCGGGACATTTTCTCAAGGCTGCCGGTGAAAACGACGGTTTTGCCGGCGACGGGGCTGTCGGTTACAACAGGGGCTTCGGCGGCTTCTACGTTGATTTCCTTCAGCAATGCAGCAACAGCGTCGCGGTTGTGAGGTTCGTCGAAGAAATCGACGACGGCTTCGGCCACGACTTCGCCGATGCCTTCGATGGCGTTGAGTTCACGCCAAGCATCCGACGTATGATCGGCGGCGGCGATCATGGCTTCTTCCAGATGCGCCCAAGTGCCATAGGCGCGAGCGAGGATCTTGGCGGTGCTCTCGCCGACGTGGCGGATGCCGAGGCCGAAGATCAGGCGGTGGAGGGCGATGGTGCGGCGGGCGTCGATGGCGCCGAAGAGGTTTTTGACCGACGTTTCGCCAAAGCCTGGGAAATCGCGCAGGCGTTTGAAGCCGGTCGGCTCGCGGGCGGCGAGGGTGAAGATGTCGGCGGGGGTGCGAATCCACAGGTTTGGCTCTTCGCGGGCGTGGAAGAACTCGATCTGCTTGTCGCCGAGGCCCTCGATGTCGAAGGCGAGGCGGGAGGCGAAATGCTTCATCTTTTCAACCTGTTGCGCGGGGCAGACGAGGCCGCCGGTGCAGCGGCGCACGGCGTCGAGCCGGCCCTTGTCGTTGGCCTCGCGCACGGCGTGGCTGCCGCAGGCGGGGCAGAGGGTGGGGAAGACGTATGGCGCGCTGCCGGGCTGGCGCAGTTCCTCAATGATATCAACGATCTGTGGGATGACGTCGCCGGCACGCTGCACGATCACGGTGTCGCCGACCCGGATGTCGCGGCCGTCGCGGATGGGGAGGCCGGCTTGGTCGAGGCCCTTGATGTAGTCTTCGTTGTGAAGGGTGGCGTTTGAGACGACCACGCCGCCAACGGTGACAGGGCGGAGCTTGGCGACGGGCGTCAGCGCGCCGGTGCGGCCAACTTGGATATCGATGGATTCCAGTATCGTGGTTGCGCGCTCGGCTGGAAACTTGTGAGCGGTGGCCCAGCGCGGAGACCGGGAGCGGAAACCGAGGCGGTCTTGCAGGGTTAGGCTATCGACCTTATAGACGACGCCGTCGATGTCATAGTCTAGTTTGGCTCTGTCAGTCTCTATGCTTCGGTATTGAGTGACGAGATCTTCGACGGTGTTGCAGAGAACCATGCGGGGATTGACGGGGAAGCCCCAGTTTCCGAAAATTTGCACGGTATCATATTGCGTCTCCGCGATGCGGGCCGACATTTCGCCCCAGGCGTAGGCGAAGAATCGCAGGGGGCGGCGGGCGGTGATGGCGGGGTCTAGCTGGCGGAGCGATCCGGCGGCGGCGTTGCGAGGATTGGCGAAAACGCGGCCGCTTTCGGTGCGCATACGCTCGTTGAGAGCGAAGAAATCGGCGCGGCCCATGTAGACCTCGCCGCGAATTTCCACGACGTCGGGGACGCCTGCGGGGAGGCGGTTCGGGATGTCGGCGATGGTGCGGACGTTGGCCGTGACATTTTCGCCGGTGGTGCCGTCGCCGCGTGTGGCGGCGGTGACGAGGCGGCCGGATTCGTAGCGGATGGAGAGGGAGAGGCCGTCGATCTTGGGCTCGGCGGTGAAGACCGGTATCTCGCCGGCGGGCAAGCCGAGGAAGCGGCGGACGCTTTCCACGAAGTCGATGACGTCGCTGTCCGAGAAGAGATTGTCCAGGGAAAGCATAGGCTTGGAGTGCCGAACCTCGGAAAAGGTTGCCGATGGTCCAGCTCCGATACGGCGGGACGGGGAGTCCTCGCGGATGGCATCGGGGAAGCGTGTTTCGATGGCGAGATTGCGCGCGCGCAGCGTGTCGTAGGCGGCATCCGAGATGAGCGGGGCGTCCTCGGCGTGGTAGCGCCGGTCGTGTTCGGCGATCTCGGCGGCGAGCCGGGCGAGTTCGGCGGAGGCTTCGCCGGGGGTCAACTCGTCCACGGGTTTCAGGGTAGGAGACGCCTCGGCCATTTCGTCCTCGCTCGCAGGTCCGGAGGGGATCTTAGAGCCGAGCAAGCGGGCAGCTGCAAGAGGGCGCTCGTAGGTTGGGTCAGAACCCGCCGGCGACGGCGGAGCCTGCGATCAGCATGGCGAAGAGGCTGAGGGCGATGGCGCTGATGCGGGAGATCAGGGCGGGTCTTGAAGGGCCGGGCAGGGCGCGGCCGACCGTGGCGCCGATGGTGATCCAGGCAGAGCCGGCGAGGGTGACCAGGAGGGCAAAGAGGGCGATGAGGGCTGCGGGGGCGAGGGCGGCGGCGGGGAAGATGACGAGGGCGAAAACCAGCGCTTTGGGGTTCAGAAGGGTGGTGAGGAACACGCGCTGCGGCGAGGCTGGAGCGGGAACAGCGCCGAATTCCGCGGCAGCACCGCGCCAGAGGCGGTAGGCGGACAGGGCGAGATAGGCGGCTGCGGCGAGCTTCAAAAGGGAGGCGAGGGCGGGGGCGGCGGCGAGAAACGGGCCGGCGACGGCGCTCAAAAGGCCGATCGAGATGAGGTAGCCGGCAAGCTCGGCCGGCACCAGACTGAGCGATCGGCGCACCCCGATCGTGGCCCCGGAGGCGGCCAAAAGGGTGTTTGTGGGACCGGGCGTTGCGAGCAAAGCCAGCACCGAAAAAGCGAATAGAAGTGTAGTTGTCGATAGAAGCATTATGGGTGCAGTGTAGCCGTAATTTCGAAGCGTGGGTTGATCTGACGCAAAACGCGGCTACGCATCGGTAGGGATGGCGGCTAACCTATGCTCGGGGCCTTTACTCCTTACGCCGGCACCCCTACACCACGCCGCGATCACGCCTCCTTCCGGAACATCCCATGCCGCAATTTCAGGTCCGCCTTCTTGCCGGTCGCCAAGAGGCCGAACGCATCGCCGGCCTCATCGAAGCGGCCTTCGAGGACGAGGGTCCGGTGTCGTGGTTCGAGCTGCCGGATAGCTGGGCGGTGGAGGCTTGGTATTTTGCCGAGGACACTGAGAGCCTTGAGAGCCGGATCCGCGACGTGCTGGGGGCGGATGGGTTCGGGGCGCCGATCAGCGTGGAGCCGGTGCCGGATATCGACTGGGTGGCGCTGAGCCTTGCCGGGTTGAAGCCGGTGATCGGCGGGCGGTTCGTGGTTCATGGCGAGCATGACCGGGAGAAAATTCCGGCCGGGCTGATCGGCCTTCAGATCGAGGCGAATCAGGCGTTCGGGACGGGGCATCATCCGACCACCTGGGGATGCCTTGTCGCGCTGTCGCGGCTATTGAGGACGCGGCGGTTCGAGAGCGCCTTCGACCTTGGCAGCGGATCCGGGGTTTTGGCGATCGCGATCGCCAGGGATACCCGGCGTACGGTGATCGCGAGCGATATCGATCCGCTGGCGGTGACGATCGCGCGGGAGAACGCCGAGATCAACGGGGTGGGGCATCTGGTGACGGCGGTAACGGCGGCCGGGTTCGGTCATCCCGCGCTCCGAACCGCGCGGTTCAATCTGATCGTGGCAAATATCTTGGCCGATCCGCTCAAGATGTTGTCGCCGCAGTTTCGCGAGCGGACCCATCCGGGCGCGATGATCGTGCTGTCGGGCATCCTGTCCACCCAAGCGCCGGGCGTGCTGGCCGCTTTCCGGGCGCAAGGGTTCGTGCGCGAACGGTCTATCCAGCGCGAGGGCTGGTCGACGCTGGTGATGCGGCGGATTTGAGCCGGACGATCAGAGCGGCGAGTGGCTGATGCCGTTGGCTTCCAGCGCGCGGCGATCATAGCCGAGGCTTTCGAGCGCCTTATCGTCGAGAGCGAGCAGGTGGAAATTGACGACGCGGCGCGCTTGCTGTTCGCGCGAGCCGTACATGGCTTCGTAGGTGCGCCGAAAAAGGCCGCCGCCGCGACTGCCGCGCGTGGTGCGGGAGATGCCGACCGAAGTGCCCATGAGAATTCCCCTTTGTGCGCCAGCCGGTCTCTCCCAAGAATCGGCCCGCGCTTGAATTCTCCTCCTGACGGCAAACATGGCGGCGTGAGGCGGATCGGACCAGACCGGATGCGGCAGGGCAGTCTTGCGCAGAGTGCATAGACGCCGTCATAGTCTTGCAACATGGACATGCCGGCGCGGCCCGACTTGACCGGCCGCCGGGTCCTGCGCTTCATGGGCGCCCGATCCGGAGCCGCGCGATGTTTCAAACCTTTGACACCACAGCCGATCCCTCAACCGGAGCGGAGTGCGTGGCGCGGCTTCGAGCCGAGTTGAAGCGGCGGGGGCTGGATGGGTTTTTCGTACCGCTGGCGGATGAACACCAGGGCGAATACATCCCCGATTGCGCCAAGCGGCTGCAATGGCTGACGGGGTTTGCCGGATCGGCCGGGCTTGCGGTCGTTTTGGCCGATACGGCCGTGATCTTCGTGGATGGCCGCTATACCCTTCAGGTGCGCGATCAGGTGGATACGGCGGTTTTCACGCCCAAACATTTGATCGACGAGCCGCCGCAAGACTGGCTGAAACAGGCTGCGGCGAGCGGCCAGCGGATCGGGTTCGATCCGTGGCTGCATACGGCGTCCGAGGTGGAGAGATTCACCAAGGCGGCGACCGCGGTCGGGGCGAGCTTTGTGCCGGTGGACGACAATCCGATCGATGCGATTTGGACCGACCGGCCGGAGCCACCGCAGGGTGCGGTGTCGCTTTACCCGGAAGCGCTGGCGGGCGAGAGCGCGGCGTCCAAGCTGGAGCGTGTCGGCAAGGCGATTGCTGAGGCCGGAGCGGCGGCGGCCGCGATTACCCAGCCGGATTCGATCGCCTGGGTGCTCAACATTCGGGGAAGCGATGTTTCGCATACGCCGCTGCCACTTTCCTTCGCGATTGTGAAGGCGAGCGGCCGGCCGACCTTGTTCATCGACGGGCGCAAGCTGTCGAACACGGTGCGGGACGCGCTGTCGGAGGTGGCCGACATCGACGCGCCCGGCGGGTTCGAGCGGGCGCTGGCGGGGCTGGGGCAAAGCGGGGCGAAGGTGCTGGTCGACCGGTCGTCGGCGGCCTCCAAGGTGGGGACGGCGGTTCAGGCGGCAGGCGGAACGGTGGTGGACGGCCGGGATCCGGTGGTGCTGCCCAAAGCGCGTAAGAATGCGGCGGAGCTGAACGGCACCCGCAACGCGCATGTGCGCGACGGGGCGGCGATGGCGCGGTTCCTCGCCTGGTTCGACCGCGAGGCGCCGAAGGGCGAGCTGGACGAGATCCAGGCGGCGGAGGCCTTGGAGCGCTTCCGGGCGGAAACGGGCGTGTTGAAGGACATATCCTTCGACACGATTTCCGGCGCCGGACCAAATGGGGCGATCGTTCATTACCGGGTCAGCCGGGATACCAACCGGCGGATCGGGATGGACGAGATCTATCTCATCGATTCCGGTGCTCAGTATGAAGACGGCACCACGGACATTACGCGCACGCTGATCGTGGGGACCCCGAGCGCTGAAATGCGGGACAGGTTCACGCGCGTTTTGAAGGGGCATATTCGCCTGACCATGGCGCGCTTTCCCAAGGGCACGACGGGAGCGCAACTGGATATTCTGGCCCGTCAGGCGCTTTGGAACGCCGGGTTGGATTTCGACCACGGCACGGGCCACGGCGTGGGGGTGTTCCTGTCGGTGCACGAAGGGCCGGCGCGAATTTCCAAGGCCGGATCGGTGGCGCTGGAGTCGGGCATGATTCTTTCTAACGAGCCGGGCTATTACCGGACCGGGGCTTATGGCATCCGCATCGAAAACCTTGTGGTCGTGACCGAGGCGGAGCCGATTACCGGCGGCGAGCGGCCCATGATGGCGTTTGAGACGCTGACGCTGGCGCCGATCGACCGCCGGCTGATCGAGCCGTCGCTGCTGGACGGGGACGAGCGGCGCTGGCTGGACGACTATCACGCCCGCGTTTTTTCAACGATCGCACCGCTGATTTCCGACGAGGTAGATCGCGGCTGGTTGGCCGATTCGACTCGGCCCTTGACGGATTGAGCTTGTCATAAAGATGTAAATTATTGAATACAAACATATCAAAAAACTGAAGCGTAAAGGTCCGTTAAGTCCCTGCTTAAATTGAATATTTCTACGTTACATTTAGTAACGAAGAGTGATTTTCGGATTGGCTTATCACGTGATTAATGAAGGGCAAAGGAAATCGAAGTTTTACGACTCCCTTGTCCGGCCCTCGCTGAAAAGCGCTTTGCCGGCCAGCACTTGGCAACGGAACGTTGATGATACACCTGCTTGGAAAACAGACGACCCTCGCGGCGCGGGCCATCCTGTCTGGGTTTGGTGTGCATTCCGGAAAGCCGGCCACGATCGTGATTTCGCCCGCCGGTGCCGATACGGGCATTGTGTTTGTGCGGACCGATGCGGGGCAAGACGTTGAAATCTTAGCTTATTTTGAGAATGTCGTTGCCACGGAGCTTTGTACTGTGGTCGGCGCCGAGGGGCTGACCGTTGCCACCATCGAGCACATCATGGCCGCGTTCCGCGCAGCAGGCGTGGACAATGCGATCGTTGAGATCGACGGGCCGGAGATGCCGATCGCTGATGGTTGCTCCGACGCGTTCCTCGATCTGATCGACGATGCCGGCGTGGTTGGCCTGAAGGCGGCGCGCAAGGCGATTCGGATTTTGAAGCCGGTGCGCATCGAGGTTGGCGATGCGGTGGCCGAATTCCTGCCGTTCGAGGGCACGCGCTACGACGTGACGATCGATTTCAAATCGGAGCTGATCGGGCGCCAGTCTTATGTGCTCGATCTGACGAGCGGAAGCTTCCGCAAGGATATCGCGCGGGCGCGCACCTTCGGTTTCATGAAAGACGTGGAGCGGCTTTGGGAGCTTGGCTATGCGCTGGGCTCGTCGCTAGAAAACTCGGTGGCGATCGGGGAAGACCGCGTTCTGAACCCCGAAGGGCTGCGCTACAACGACGAATTCGTTCGCCACAAGACTCTGGATGCGGTGGGCGATCTGGCGCTTGCCGGCATGCCCTTCGTGGGGCTGTTCCGCTCCTACAAGGGCGGGCACCGGATGAACCTCTTGATGCTGAAAGAGCTTTTCGCCGATGCGTCGGCCTATGAGATCGTGAATGATCAGGTTGTGCGGGCCGAGCCGGCACGTGGCGGCGTGATGGTTCAGGCGAGCGTGATGGCGCCGGTCAAGTCCTGACGGGGCGGTTCGGCTTGCTGGATGAACGAAAGCAAGGCCCCGGTTACACGGGGCCTTTTGTTTCAGATGCGGGCCGTGCGAAATTCGCTGAAAGCGACTGCCATAATATCGTCGCACACGCGGGGCACGTAGCGCATTGTCGGAGTTTGCGATAGAACCGCTACGGTTTAAGGTTCAGTTTGGGTTTGGCTTGGGTTCTTGCGGCACTCCGGCGGTGTTCACCGTGTTCAGGCGCCGATGCCACGATGGGGTCTTCATGAGGCATTCGTTCGTTCGTTCCGTCGTTGTGCTTGCGACGCTGGTTGCGGTTTTCGGTCTGGCGGGCTGCTCGTCCGACGAGCCTCTGGAACCGTTTGTCGAGATCCCGGCCGAGCAGTCGTATAATGAGGGCATCGCCTATCTCCAGAACGGCGACTACCGGAACGCGACCGAAAAGTTCGACGAAGTGGACGCCCAGCACCCCTATTCGGAGTGGGCCCGCAAGTCGCTGATCATGACGGCCTATACCAATTACACGCGCGGCAACTACGAGGATGCCGTCACATCCGGTCGGCGCTATGTGACGCTCTATCCCGGCTCGCCGGATGCGGCCTATGCGCAGTTCATTATCGGCCAGTCCTACTTCAACCAGATCCCCGATATCACGCGCGACCAGGAAATGACGCAGAAGGCGATGGACGCCATGTCCGAGCTGGTTCAGCGCTATCCTGAAAGCCCCTATGCCGCCGAGGGCCAGAAGAAGCTGGATATGACGCGCGATCAGATCGCGGGTAAGGAAATGGAAATCGGCAGGTATTATCTGACGCGGCGCCAGTATATAGGCGCGATCAATCGCTTCAAGTCGGTTGTGACCAACTATCAGACCACCCGGCATGTGGAAGAAGCGCTGCAACGGCTGACGGAAGCTTACTATTCCCTCGGTATTGTCGATGAAGCGCAGACGGCGGCCGCTGTTCTTGGCCACAACTACCCGGACAGCCGCTGGTATAAGGATGCCTATGAGCTGCTAGCCAGCCAGGGACTTGAGCCGCGCGAGAACACGTCGTCTTGGATTTCAAAGGCGTTCCGAGCCGTTATTCTCTGACGCAGTCCATCGAACCAGGATACGGGGCGGTATACCCGCATGCTTCAGACGCTCACGATCCGCGACATCGTCCTGATCGAGCGCCTCGATATTCATTTCCAGCGCGGGCTTACGGTTTTGACCGGCGAGACCGGGGCGGGCAAGTCGATCTTGCTCGACGCGCTGGCGCTGGCGCTGGGCGGGCGGGGCGACGCCAGCCTTGTTCGCCATGGCGCGGATCAGGGGCAGGTGATCGCGGTCTTCGACCTTGCCGCCGCGCATCCGGCCCGCGCGCTGCTGCGTGCCAATGAGATCGACGACGAGGGCGACGTTATCCTGCGGCGGGTGCAGGCGGGGGACGGGCGCACGCGCGCCTTCGTCAACGATCAGGCGGTCAGCGCCAATCTGATGCGCCAGATCGGCGCGCTTCTGGTGGAAATCCACGGCCAGCATGACGACCGTGCGCTGATCGACCCGGCGATCCACCGGGGCCTCATCGACGCTTTCGGCGGTTTGGAGGCGGGGGCGGAGGCTGTCGCGGCGGCGTTCAAGGCGTGGCGGGGGGCGGAGCGGCAGCTCAGCGAACTGAGCCAGCGGATTGATGCGGCGCGGCGTGAGGCGGATTATCTGCGCGGCTCCGTCGACGAGCTTTCGGCGCTCGCCCCGCGTGCCGGCGAGGAAACAGAGCTTGCCGAGCGCCGCCACCACATGATGCGCGCGGAAAAGGTGGCGGTGGATCTGCGCGAGGCCTTCGATCAGTTGAACGGGTCCGGCTCGCCGATCCCTGAATTATCCAGCCTGATGCGCCGTTTGGAACGCAAGGGCGAACTGGCGCCGCTGATCGGCGGGCCGCTGACCGCGCTTTCCACCGCGCTCGACGCGCTTGAGGATGCGCGGGTGGGGTTCGAGGCGGCGCTGCGCGATACGGCTTATGATGCCGGCGATCTTGAGCGCACGGAGGAGCGGCTCTTCGCGATCCGCGCGGCGGCGCGCAAGTTTTCGGTTCGCCCGGATGATCTGGCAGCGCTGCGCGACCGCATGGCTGCCGATCTTACCGATCTCGATGCGGGTGAGGACAGGCTGTCCGGGCTGGCGCAGCAGGCAGCGCTGGCGCGGCGCATCTTTGACGACCTCGCATCCACGCTGAGTGCCGAGCGCGAGCGCGCGGCACGGCGGCTGGAAGAGGCGGTTGCCCATGAATTGCCGGCGCTGAAGCTGGAGCGCGCCCGTTTCATCGTGACGATGACATCGGACCCGGAGGCCAGAACGGCCGAGGGCATCGATACCGCCGAGTTTTGGGTGCAGACCAATCCGGGCACGCGCGCCGGCCCGATGATGAAGGTCGCGTCAGGCGGCGAACTGTCGCGCTTTCTGCTCGCGTTGAAGGTGTCGCTGGCGGAAAAGGGATCGGCACCCACGCTGATTTTCGACGAGATCGACACCGGGGTCGGCGGCGCGGTGGCTGAGGCGATCGGAAACCGGCTGTCGCGGCTGGCCGACCGGGTTCAGGTGATATCGGTGACCCATGCGCCGCAGGTTGCGGCGCGGGCGGGGAGCCATCTTCTGATCGCGAAAGAGGCGGTGGACGGCGGCTCGCGCGTTGCAACCCGCGTGACCCCGATTGGCGACGGGCACCGCCGCGAAGAGATCGCGCGCATGCTGGCCGGGTCGCGGATTACGGAAGAAGCCCGCGCGGCGGCTGCTAAGCTGATTGCCGGCGGGTAATTTAAGTCGCTTTTTTTGATGAAATAGACTGATCTGTAAGACTACTGCAATAGTCTTAGTTGACTATGTTTCCTGTGCAAGGGACGATGTTACCGTTATGATGCCTGCTGCCAAATGGAAAGAGATTACAGGACGTTATGCCGAAAAGCGCATCACCAAGCGTGTCGGTGGATCGGCGGCGGCCTTTGTGCATACGATCGCTGGCCCCTTGGAAGCCGAAATCGTAGACGTCAGCTTGACCGGGGCTCGCATCCGAACGTTCCGGGGGGCTTTGTTGCCGGTCGTGTCGGTTATCAGCATCGCGGATTATGGCATCGAGTTGAAGGCCACCCGCGTTTGGGTGAAGGGGGCCATGTCGGGCTGGCGATTCCAGTTTGACAACCGGCAGTCCAAGAAATTTCAGCAGGCTCTCATGGATGCCTTTTTCAACTGACGGATCCTAGCCGGATTACTCAGTCAGAAACCGATCACGACATTCGGTCTTTGCGTTCCACGAAGCTGTCGACGACACGCTTCTGACCGGCTTTGTCGAACTCCACGGTGAGTTTGTTGCCTTCGACGGCCGAGACGTCGCCGTAGCCGAATTTCAGATGAAAGACCCGCTCGCCGATGGCGAATTTCGGCTCGCCGGTGACGACGGATTTGGCGACGAGCTCGCCCTCGATCAGCTTCGGGCCGCGCGCATAGGGCGACTGGGCGGGTGAGGCGAAACCGCGCCCGCCGTTTGCGGCCTTGGCGCGCTTGGCGCGCTGCCAACCCGGCGTTTCATAGGTGGAGGTGAAGCGCTCGGCTTGGTCGAAGCGGGAGGATCCGTAAGGATTTTGCCGGCCGTAACCGCCGTAGCTGCTTGAGGATTGCTGGACTTCGACGTGCTGGTCCGGCAACTCGTCGAGGAAGCGGGAGGGGATCGACGACTGCCAGGAGCCGTGTATGCGGCGGTTGGAGGCGAACCAGATGACGCAGCGCTTTTTGGCCCGCGTGATGCCGACATAGGCCAGCCGGCGCTCTTCCTCCAGGCCCGAACGGCCGCCTTCGTCGAGCGCGCGCTGGTGGGGAAAGAGGCCTTCCTCCCAGCCGGGCAGGAACACGGTGTCGAACTCCAGGCCTTTGGCGGAATGGAGTGTCATGATCGAGACGGCCTCCTGGTTTTCACCGGAGTCGCGGTCCATGACGAGGGAGATGTGTTCGAGGAAGCCGGCCATGGACTCGAATGGGTCCATCGAGCGTATGAGTTCCTTGAGGTTTTCGAGCCGCCCCTTGGCATCCGCCGACCGGTCGTTTTGCCACATGTCGGTATAGCCGCTCTCTTCCAAGATGAGTTCGGCGAGGTCGGTGTGTTTCATTGTGGTGAGCTGGGCGCTCCACCGGTCGATGCTTTCCAGGAATTCTCGCAGGGCGAGGCGGGTTTTGCCTTTGAATTCCTCCGTCGCGATCAACTCGCGGACGGCTTCGGTGAGGGGCACTTCGTTTTTGCGGCTATAGTCGTGCAGCACCTTGATGGTGGCGTCGCCAAGGCCGCGGCGGGGGGTGTTGATGATGCGCTCGAAGGCGAGATCGTCGGCGGATTGGCTGATCAGGCGGAAATAGGCCAGCGCGTCGCGGATTTCCTGGCGTTCGTAGAAGCGCGGGCCGCCGATGACGCGGTAGGGCAGGCCGAGGGTGATGAAACGGTCTTCGAACTCGCGCATCTGGAACGAGGCGCGGACGAGAATGGCGATATCGTCGAGGTCGGTGCCCTTGCGCTGGATGCGTTCGATTTCCTCGCCGATGGAGCGGGCTTCCTCCTCCGAATCCCAGGCGGACGCGACCTTCACCTTGTCGTCGTCGGGGTCGCCGTCGGCGTCGGTGAAGAGGGTTTTGCCGAGGCGGGCCTCGTTGTGGGCGATCAGGTGCGAGGCGGCGCCGAGGATGTGGCTGGTCGAGCGGTAGTTTCGCTCCAGTCGGATGACTTTGGCGCCGGGGAAATCGCGCTCGTAGCGCAAGATGTTATCCACTTCTGCGCCGCGCCAGCCGTAGATCGACTGATCGTCGTCGCCGACGCAGCAGATGTTGCGGGAGCCTTGGGCGAGGAGCCGCAGCCAGAGATACTGGACGACGTTGGTATCCTGATACTCGTCGACCAGGATGTATTTGAAGCGCTTGTGATAGTCGGCCAGAACGTCCGGGTTGTTGCGGAGCAGCGAGAGCGTTTCGAGCAGCAGGTCGCCGAAATCGACGGCGTTCAGAACTTTGAGGCGGGCCTGATAATCGGCGTAGAGCTTGCGGCCCTGGCCGTTCACATAAGCGCGCGCTTCGCCTTCTGGAATTTCATTGGGGCGCAGGCCCTTGTTCTTCCAGCCATCAATGGCGGTGGCGATCTGGCGGGCGGGCCAGCGCTTTTCATCGATGCCTTCGGCTTGGATGAGCTGCTTCAAGAGCCGAAGCTGGTCGTCGGTGTCGAGAATGGTGAAGTTGGATTTCAGGCCGGCGAGTTCTGAGTGCCGACGCAGCATTTTCACGCCGATCGAATGGAAGGTGCCGAGCCACGGCATACCCTCCACGGTGCCACCGACAACCTTGCCGATTCGCTCCTTCATCTCGCGGGCGGCTTTGTTGGTGAAGGTGACCGCGAGAATTTCGGAGGGATAGGCGCGGCGCGTGGCGAGGATGTGGCCGATGCGGGTGGTGAGGACGCGGGTTTTGCCGGTGCCTGCGCCCGCGAGCACGAGAACCGGGCCGTCCAGCGTTTCGACGGCTTCGCGCTGCTCGGGATTGAGACCCGCCATATAGCCTTCGGGCCGGGGTGCCGCGCCGGCCATGGCCCGCGCCGCGATACCGCCCGGACGGGGCGCGTCGAATTCAATTGGATTGGTCACGGCGGTCTCGGGCTGATTCTCGTATCGCTTCAATATGAGAACATTAGTGCAACAACAAGGCGGCGGCGAGCGCTTCTTATCCCCCGCCGTTTGCTCGCCTCAGGGTTTTGGATGGGGCAGGGCGATGCGATTGCCGAGCCCGTCTAGCGGCGGCAGGGCGGCATCGCCATCGGCCCAGGCCCTAACCTTGGCCAATTCCGGCGCGGTAAAGGCCGCGACGCGCCGTGTGGCGGGGTCGACATGGAGCAGCAATTGTTCGGACGTGGCGTGCAGCATGCCGTCAATGGCGTCGCGCATTTCGAGAAACACGTGCAGGCGTTTGGCGTCATGACCCGCAAGGCGCACGGAGACCCGCACGAGCGCATCGGGGGCGACCTCGGCGAGGTAGCGCACATGCACCTCCACCGTGAAAAACGTGCCGCCGCCGGCATTCCGGTGCTCCGTGCCAAGCCCGTAGGCATCGAGCGCGGCGTCCACCGACCGGTCGAAGAGCACGTGGTAATAGGCCATGTTGAGGTGACCGTTGTAGTCGATCCACCCCGGTTCGAGCGACAGCGGCGGCGTGACAAAGGGCGGTGCATCGGACATGAGCGAACCATGCCCCTCATGGTGGGCAAGGTCAAAGAGCTTGAGGGGGAGGGGGCGAGGCGGGTGCTTGTGTAATATCGCGCTCCCCATCAGCGTCAGTGTGCATCCTTTTGTGATAGGCCGGGGTTTGCTACGGTTCGGCTGAGATGATGGTCCCTGATGTTTGGATGGCGGCGATGGCGACGGTGGTTTTGATGAAACGCAACGAAAGTGGCATCGATGCCGTGCTGGATGCGCTGGCCGCGCGTTTCGGCGATCGTTTCAGCCGTTCGGCCGCCGTGCGCGAGCAGCATGGGCATACGACGACGCGGCTTGCCAACCAGCCGCCGGACGGCGTGGTGTTCGCCACCTCGACGGAGGATGTGGCGGCGGTGGTGCGGCTGTGCGCCGCACATAAGGTGCCGGTCATTCCCTTTGGAACGGGCACCTCGCTGGAAGGCCATGTGAATGCGCCGGCGGGCGGGATTTCGATCGATCTTTCGCGCATGGACCGGATCGTGGCCGTGCATCCGGAGGATCTGGATTGCACGGTGGAGGCGGGCGTGACGCGCAAGCGCCTGAATGAGACGCTGCGCGATACCGGTTTGTTTTTTCCCGTCGATCCGGGTGCGGACGCCTCGATCGGCGGTATGGCGGCGACGCGGGCCTCTGGAACCAACGCGGTGCGCTACGGCACCATGAAGGACGTGGTGCTGGGGCTGACTGTGGTGACGGCCACAGGCGAAATCGTGCATACGGGATCGCGGGCCAAGAAATCGTCGGCGGGGTATGATCTCACGCGCCTCATGGTGGGGTCTGAGGGAACGCTTGGCGTGATCACCGAGGTGACGCTGCGGCTGTTTGGAATTCCCGAGGAAATCGCGGCGGGCGTTTGCACGTTTCCGACCGTGGAGGCGGCCTGCGATACAACGATCATGACCATTCAATCGGGCATTCCGATTGCGCGGATCGAGTTGCTCGACGCTTTGCAGATCAAGGCGGTGAACGCCTATTCCAAGCTCGATCTTGCCGAGGCGCCGACGCTGTTCGTGGAATTTCACGGCACCAAGGCCGGCGTGGCCGAGCAGGCGGAACGGTTCGGCGAAATCGCCGCCGATTTCGGCAGTGGGCCGTTTGCCTGGGCGACCAAGCCGGAGGAGCGGACCCGGCTCTGGCAGGCCCGCCATGACGTGCATTGGTCCAACCAGGCGATTATTCCCGGCTGGAAGAGCGTGGCGACCGACGTGTGCGTGCCGATATCGCGGCTGGCGGAGTGCCTTGCCGAAACGTTGGCGGACATCGCGGCGCACGGCTTGATCGCGCCGATCGTGGGCCATGTGGGCGACGGGAATTTTCATGTTCAGCCGCTCGCCGACCCCGCGGATCCGGAAACCCATGCGCGCATTGAGGCCTTTGTGGAGCGCTTGAATGTGCGCGCCATCGAGATGGGGGGAACCTGCACGGGCGAACATGGGGTGGGACAGGGCAAGATGAAGTATCTCGATCGCGAGCATGGCCCGGCGCTTGGGCTGATGCGCCAGATCAAGGCTGCGTTGGACCCGGATAACATCATGAATCCGGGCAAGATTTTCGTGTGATGGGTAGGAGGCGTTTCCGCAAACGTGTAATCGTTGACGGGTTGATTTTCTTTCACGGCCGCGTTTGGGCCGGACCTAACGGGTAGAGCGCCCGGTTCGGCTCCGACCAAGGCCCTGAACCCGCTTCAGACTACGGAGCCAAAGCCCTGAATTCGCTCTACTTCAGCATCGGCTGTGCGATCATTCTGGCGCTTGTCGTCGCGCTTGTCGGGCCGCTGTTCGTGGATTGGACGGCGTATCGCTCGGCGTTCGAGGAGAGGGCGAGCGCGATCGTCGGGCATCCCGTCCGGGTTTCCGGGACGGCGGACGCGACTCTGCTGCCGGTGCCCTCGCTGACCTTCACCGATGTGGTGATCGGCGAGGATGCGGCCAATCCGGTGATGACTGTCAGCCAGTTCGATCTGACGGTGGAGCTGTTCCCGCTGCTTTCAGGCGAAGTGCGGGTGAAGGAAATGCGCCTCGATCAGCCGGTCGCCACGGTTCGGGTGGCCGAGGACGGGACGCTGGAGTGGCTGACGGACAAGGCCCCCACGGCTGTGGACCCCGCCCGTGTGATCCTCGACAAGGTCGATATCGTGAACGGCGAAATCCGCATCTTGGATGATCGCCGGCCTATGCCGATCGAAGTGACGGGCATCAATACGCAACTCTTCGCGCGCTCGCTTTACGGCCCCTACAAGATCGACGGCGCGGCGGTGGTGGAGGGCGAGCCGGTGATGCTTCGCATCGCTACCGGTGAGAGCGACGATGCCGGGCGGGTGGCGGTGAAAGTCGCGATCACGCCCGCCAACCGGCCGGTGACGATCACGCTTGACGGCCAGCTAGCCGCCGACGGTTTGACACCGACTTGGGCCGGTAAGGCGCGCGTGGAACGGCTGATTACCGATACGGACGCGGGCGTGACGCCTTGGTCGCTGGAAGGCGAGGCGGAGCTTGACCCGGCGCGGCTGTTGTTCAAGACGCTGGATTTTCGCTACGGCCCGGAGGACAGGCCGTTTTCCATCTCGGGCGCGGCGACGGTGGATCTAGGCGACATGCCGGTGTTCGACGCGGTCTTGTCGGCCCGGCAGATCGACCTTGACCGGACCTTGGGGGAGGGGCCGGACAAGCCGGTTGCCTTCGAGGGTGTGCTGGCGGCCATCACCGCGACCCTGCCCACGCTGCCGGTGCCGCCGATCGATGGGCGCATCGGGTTCGACATACCGGGCATCGTGGTCGCCGGGAGCATCGTTTCGGAGGTGCGGCTTGATCTGACGACGGCGGAAGACGGCTGGCGGGTGGAGACGCTGGAGGCCAATTTGCCGGGGCGTACCACGCTGATCGCGTCGGGCAATCTGATCGTGCGGGATGCGCTGGCTTTCGAGGGATCGGTGGCCATGTCGTCCGCGCAGCCGGCGACGCTGGTGGCGTGGTGGTATCCGCAGCGGCAGAAAACGCTGATCGAACCTTTCAACGCCAGGGCGCAGATCATGGCGTCGTCGCAAGGGGTGAAGCTCAGCAATTTCGACGCCACGATGAAGGATTCCCACGTGACGGGCGCGGTGTCTTTCACGCCCGAGCGGAGCGACCGCAAGCCGCGGATCTCGCTGGCGCTGACGGCGGATGTGATCGATGTGGCGCAGGTTCAGGCGATCGCGGGGCTCGCGGGCGGCGAGAGCGGGGCGGCCGGTTTTTCGAGCGCCGATGTGTTCGTGGATTTCACGGCGAGCCGTGTTCGCGCCGGCGATGCCGAGGCGACGGGTGTGGATGTGGCGGCGTCGCTCGCGGATGGAACGCTGGCGATCGACCGCTTCGCGGTGAAGGATTTGGCCGGCGCCCGGCTTTCCGCGGCCGGCACGATCAAGGATATCGGCACCAAGCCGGACGGTTCGCTGCAAGGGCGGATTTCGGCCGAGCGGTTCGACGGACTGGCGGCGCTGGTGCGGGGGCTGGCGCCGGGCTCGCGGCTTGCGGCGCTGGTTCAAACGGCGTCCGGATCGCTGGTGCCGGCGAATTTGGAGGCCACGGTTTCGGCCAAGGCCGGGGATGCCGGCACCGACGCGTGGGTGTCCGTTCAGGGCAGCGCGGGGGGAACCTCGATCGATGGCTCGTTGGCCTTGCGCGGGCGTGTGGATGCATGGCGGGAGGCGGATCTCGATCTGGAACTTGGCATCCAAGGGCCGAACGGCGCCAAGCTGATGCGGCAGTTGGGGCTGGATGTGCCGGTTTCGAACGAGGCGGGCGTTGGCGACCTCACCGTTTCGGCCAAGGGGCGGCCGGTGGATGGCCTTACCGGATCGGCAAGGGGCCGGTTCGGCGCGACGACGTTTTCGCTGGCGGGGACGGCGACGCTGCCGGTGAAGGGGGCGGCGCAGGCGGAGATGGATGCGTCTTTGCAGAGCGCGGACGTGGGCCCGATCCTGGCGCTGACGGGCAATACGATGGCCAACATCTTGGCGACAACGCCGGTGGATGTGAGCGCGAAAGTGACGATCACCGATGGCACGGCGGCGGTTTCGAACCTTGCCGGACTGGTGGACGGAGAGGCGGTGAGCGGCGATCTCGCGACGGATTTCAAGCTGGCGGTGCCGAGCGTGAAGGGCCGCCTTGCCGTGGAGCGAGCGTCGCTTGAGGGGCTTTTAGAACTGGCGTTCGGGCCGGGCACGCTGGCGTTTCCCATTGTCGAGAGCCGGACGCCATGGCCGGATGCGCCCTTCGGGACGTCGCCGCTGGATGGATTTGATGCGGATTTGGCGTTGAGCATCGACCGGCTTGAGATTGCCGAGGCGCTTGCGGCGGACGGCGTTTCGCTTTCGCTGCGCAGTTCACCTGCCGGGATGGCGTTCGACGGGGTGAAGGCCGGGTTCGCCGGGGGCGAATTGAGCGGCAATCTTTTGTTGAAGCAGGATCTGGAGGGCACGGCCGCGCTGTCCGGCACGTTCAAGCTGGACGGTGCATCCGCCGAGGCGCTGGCGTGGCGGCGGAACGATCGGCCGGTTGTGACGGGCAATTTGAGCGTGGACGTGGAGTTGAACGGGGCGGGGCGCACGGTGGCGGGGCTGGTGGCTTCGCTGAGCGGCGGGGGATCCTTCGCGGTGACGGGCGGGGCCATCCAGTCGATGAACCCGAGGGCGTTTTCCGCCGTGACGCGGGTCGCGGATGCGGGGCAGTCGCTGCCGGACGATAAAATCCGCGCGCTTTTCCTCGACAATATCGATGTCGGCGATCTGAATTTCGACAGCATGGAGAGCACCTTCACGATAACGGGCGGCACCTTGCGGGCGCCGAGCATCGTGGTGAGGGGCGGGGCGATCGAGACGTCGGGGTCGGGGTCGGTGGATTTGCCGCGCCAGACGGTGGAGAGCGACTGGCGGCTTGCGGCGGCAGCGGATGACGCGGCGGCGACGGGGGGAGCGACGCCGCAGGTCGCGATCCTGTTCCGGGGGCCGCTGGCGGCGCCGACGCGGTCGGTGGATGTGACGGCGTTTTCGTCCTATCTGGGCATCCGCGCCTTCGAGAAGGAAACCGAGCGCGTGCTTCTGATGCAGGCCGATATTCTGGAGCGCGAACTCCTGTCCCGCAGCGTTTTGCGCGTGAAGGAAGAAGGCGACCGCCGGCTACGGCTGGAGGCGGAGGCGAAAGCGCGCGTCGAAGCCGAGCGGATCGCGGCTGAAGAAGCACGGCAGCGGGCGCTTGCACCCCCTGAGCCACCGGCGGACGGGGCGGGGGAGTCGGATACGTTCACGGACGAGATTCTGCGCGAGTTGCAGGCCAACGAACCGCAAGCCGCGCCGGGAACGCCGCTGCCGCAACTGCCGAGTGTGACGGTTCTTCCGCAGCCGGGAGGTGTTGGGCAGGGGGTTGCGCCGCCGAATTAGGGGTAAGCATTTCCGATTGAAATCTAGTTATGGTCCGCTTGCCCCGTTGCGGATAACCGAAACAGGGGATGCGATCGGGATCGGTGGTCTGCGGCCGGACTTGGCTCTCATGAAAATGGCCGGCTAAGCGCCGGCCATGTCCGTTTTGAGGGCTTCTCTCCGGCGGGTCAGTCTACGCGCACCGCCACGAAGCGTAGGACGCCTTGGGGGTTGGCGAGGAGGAGGAGGGCGGATTTGCGGCCGGCTTCCTTCAGTTTGTTGACGGCGGCGGAGACGTCGGCGGGGTTGGAGACCGGTTCCTGGGCGACTTCCACGACGGTATCGCCTGCCACGATCCGCTTTTCGCCGGCGGGGCTGCCGGCTTCCACCTTGGTTACGACAACGCCTTTGACGTCGCCGCTGATGGAGAAGGTCTTGCGGGTTTCGTCGTCCAGCGCGCCGAGGGTGAGGCCGAGAACCTTTTCGACGGGCTTGGCGACTTCGGCGGGGGCGGGCGTGGCGCCTTCCTCGGCGGCCGCGACCTTTTCGCTTTCCTCCAGGCGGCCGAGCGTGACCTTGAGGGTTTGCTCCTGGCCTTTGCGCACGACGACGACGTCCACGGCCTTGCCGATGGGCGTGTTGGCCACGATGCGGGGCAGTTCGCGCATTTCCTTGATGGGGTTGCCATCGAAGGAGATGATAACGTCGCCAGCTTCGATCTTCCCGGCGGCGGCGGGGCCGCCCTCGGTGACGCCGGCGACGAGGGCGCCGCGCGCCGAGCCTACGTTCAGGCTTTCGGCCAGATCGTCGGTGACTTGCTGTATGTTGACGCCGAGCCAGCCGCGACGGGTTTCGCCGAAGTTACGGAGCTGGTCCACCACACCGTCGGCGATTTCGGAGGGAATGGCGAAGCCGATGCCGATCGAGCCGCCCGACGGAGAGATGATGGCGGTGTTGATGCCCACGACGTCGCCGTTCATGTCGAACAGCGGACCGCCCGAGTTGCCCCGGTTGATGGCCGCGTCGGTCTGGATGAAGTTGTCGTAGGGGCCGGAGTTGATGTCGCGGTTGCGGGCCGAGACGATGCCGACCGTGACCGTGCCGCCGAGGCCGAACGGGTTGCCGATGGCCATCACCCAGTCACCAACGCGCAGCACTTTGCTGTCGCCGAATTTCACGGCCTTCAACGGCTTGGTGGGCTTGACGCGCAGGACCGCGAGATCGGTTTTCAGATCCCGGCCGATGATTTCCGCCGTCAGCTTCGATCCGTCGTTGAAATTCGCGACGATTTCGTCGGCGTCTTCGATGACGTGGTTGTTGGTGATGATGATGCCGGATGCATCGATGACGAAGCCGGAGCCAAGCGACTGAACGCGGCGGGCGTCGTTTTCGCCGCTGCCATTGTTGCCGCCGTTGCCGCCGGGGTTCTGCTGGTCGAAGAAATCGTCGAAGAAGTCTTGGAAGGGCGATCCTTCCGGCACCTGCGGCAGCGGCACCTGACGCTGGGCGGCGACCGTTTGCGAGGTCGAGATGTTCACCACGGCGTCGATGAGGTTCTCGGCCAGATCGGCCACGGACTCGGGGCCTTGCGCCTGGGCGATCGCGGGGGGAAGGGGACCCGCGACCAACGCGCCAGCGACTATGGCGACGGCGATCGCCGACAGGGGGCGGCGAAGAGTGAAACGGCTAGCTGCGACACGTCTGGCCATTGGCCGGTAACCTCCCAGATGCGGGTCCGGATGGAGCGCGGCAACGCATCCGGAGCCTCGCCGCAGTCATAGCCGACATTACCCTGCCGACGAAAGTGTGGCGTTGCCGCGCTATGGCTAGGTTTAAAATGAATACGGCGCGGCTTTAGACCGCGCCGTTTGTCATTTTTCGCGTGTTGTGTGCGAGCCGGTTTATCTTCGGCGCAGCCTTAGCCGCGAACTAGCCACACGATCGCAACGCCGATGCCCATGGCCACAAGGCCGATGTACCGGATTGTTTGATCCGGCGTATCCAGGATCTGCTTCAGCGCGCGCTTCATAGACCCTGGGGCAACGGCGTAGAGCATGCCCTCCAGAACCGCGAGGAGGCCGAGGGCGACGAGAAAGTCGGTCATCGCCCTCGTCCTTCCTGCATCACTGCGATGCCGGCTGGTTTGCGTCCGTGCCCGCTTCGGCCGTCGGCTGAGCCGGTGCGTTCGCCGTGGGTGCGGCGACGGCCGTGGTGCCGGAGTCTTGGAAGAAGCGGAAGAACTCCGAATCCGGCTTCAGCACCATGGTCGTTCCGCTGTCGCTGAGGGCCGTCGTATAGGCCTGCATCGAGCGGTAGAACTCGAAGAAGTTCGAGTCGAGCGTATAGGCTTCGGCGAAGATCCGGTTGCCTTCCGCGTCGCCTTCGCCTCGCAGGATGTCGGCGTCGCGCTTGGCTTCGGCGACCAGAACCGTGGCCTGACGATCGGCCTCGGCTCGGATGCGGAGGGCTTCCTGGGTGCCTTCGGCCCGCAGTTCCGCCGCTTCGGCGAGACGCTCGGACCGCATGCGGTCGAAGGTGCGCTCCAGCACGTTCTCGGGCAGTTCGGTGCGGCGGATACGAAGCTCGACGATCTGAATGCCGAGCGTGGCCGCTTCCGGACGCACGAGGTCGCTGACTTCGCGCATCATTTCAGCGCGGGATTCCGACAGCGCCGCGTCGAAGGAGCGCGTGCCGTAGACCCGGCGGAGGGCGGCGTCGAGGCGGGTGCGAAGCCGTTCGGCGGCAAAGGTCATGTTGCCCGACACGGATTCGCGGAAGGCTCGCGCATCGACGATGCGGTATGTGGTGAATGCATCCACCACATACTGACGGCTATCCTTCACCTGGACGATGTTGTTTTCCAGCTCCAGCGTCTGCAAGCGCTTATCCACGCTCTGGACGGTGTCGACGAAGTTGGTCGGCACTTTGAAGTAGATGCCCGGTTCGGTGACGACGCGCTGGATTTCGCCGAAGCGAAGTTGGATGGCCTGATCACGCTCGGTCACCACAAAGGTGGCCGAATAGGCGATCAGAAGGGCGATGGCCGCGACGATCAGCGTCACGGGAAAAGCGATGGCTCGCATTAGCGGGTCTCCCCTTCCACGGTGTTGCGGCGCTGGAGTTCAGGTAGCGGCAGATAGGGAACAACGCCGGTGCCTGCCTGGTCGCCCATGATCACCTTGTTGGACTTGGCCAGCACGTTTTCCATCGTTTCCAGATAAAGGCGCTTGCGGGTCACGTCGGGCGCCTTGACGTATTGCTCGTAGACGTCGCGGAAGCGCTGTGACGCACCGGTTGCCTCGGCGATCACGCGGTCGCGATAGCCGAAGGCGGCTTCGCGAACCTGGCTCGCTTCGCCTCGGGCGTCGCCGAGACGCTGGTTGGCGTAGGCTTGCGCGTCCTGCTTGAACTTGTCCTGGTCCTGCTGGGCGCGCTGCACTTCGCCGAAGGCGTCGGACACTTCACGCGGCGGATCGGCCCGGGTGATGTTGACGCCCGTGACGCTGATGCCTGCGTCGTAGGTGTCGAGCGTCTGCTGGATCAGCCCGCGCACGGCAAGCTGGGCGGCGTCGCGGCCAGTGGTGCGGAACTCGTCGGCGCGGGTGCGGCCGACATATTCGCGCATGGCCGACTCGGCGACGATGCGGACGAGATTCTGCTGGTCGGCGACCTGGAACAGGAACTTCACCGGGTCCGAAATGCGCCAGAGCACAGAGAACTCGACGTTCACGAGGTTCTGGTCGCCCGACAGCATGATCGAGGCGTCGCCCGAAGCACGGGCGCCGCCGGCGATGTTTTCCTGGCTTTCCTTGAGCACGGCCGGCTTTTCGACCGACTCGATGGGCCAGAACATGAAGTGGATGCCCGGCTCGTTAAGCTCCGGCTTGACCTCGCCGAAGCGAAGCTCGACGCCGATTTCGTCCGGCTGGACGACGTAGACGCTCTCATAGAGCCAGAAGCCAACGATGGCGGCAATCGCCAGAGGGAACGCCAAGCGCGCACCGCCCTGTCCGCCTGCGCCGCCACGGCCGCCGCCGGGCAGGACGCGCTTCAGACGGTCTTGGCTCCGCCGGAGCAATTCTTCGAGGTCTGGCGGGTTATTGCCGCCGCCACCGCCGCCGCGCGGGGGTTGACCCCATGGGCCGTTGCCGCCGCCTTTCCAGCCGCCGCCTCCGCTCTGATTGCTCCAGGGCATCTCGGACGTATCCTCCGCACTCGTTTGTCGTGAACCGGCAAAACCTTGGTGGCTTATACGGGCCTTTGCACCCGTCATCAACGCAAGGCGTGACCGATGATATTGCTCGCCTCAGGTGGGTTCGCCCCTGCGGTAAATCAACGGAAGGAATGACGAATTTCACAGGAAGGTTAGCGATGCCGCCGCCAGACCTGCCAAAGGGCATCCGCACTGTCCCGTTCGGTCCTCGGCATCGCCTCTTCGCGGACGAGTTCCCATTCGTCTGGGGGGATTGCCGGGAAGACGGTGTCGCCCTCCGGTTCGGCGTCGACTTTGGTGACGTAGAGCTTATCGGCTTGCCTCATGCAGGCCGCATAGACTGTACCACCACCACCGATGATGAACTCGTCCAGTCCGGAGTCTTGCGCGATTTGTCGCGCTGCGGCGACGGCGCCGTCCAGCGAGGCAAAGACCGTGACGCCGGCCGGACGGTAGGCCGGATCGCGCGAGACGACGAGATTGGCGCGGCCGGGGAGCGGGCCGCCAATCGATTCCAGCGTCTTGCGCCCCATGACGACGGGTTTGCCCATGGTGATCTTGCGGAACCATTTGAGGTCCGACGAGAGCCGCCAGGGCATATCGCCGTCCCGGCCGATGACGCCGTTGCGGCCGACGGCGACGATCATGGCCATCAAGGGGGCGGTCATGGGGCGATGTCGGGGGCGGTGCCGGCGAGTTTGGCGAGGGCGTCGCCGGTGAGGCGCACGGGCTTCCAGCCATGCCGGAGAACGGCGGATTGCGCTTCGTAGAAGTCGATGGCGGGTTGGTTCCAGTCGAGCACCTGCCATTCGAAGCGCGGCAGGCCCTCGGTGATGCAGCGGCGGGCGAGGGTGGCAAGGAGGGCTTTCCCGGCGCCAACGCCCCGCGCTTCAGGTGCGACGAACAGATCTTCGAGGAAAATGCCGTGACGGCCGAGGAAGGTGGAGAAGGAGTAGAACCAGAGCGCGATGCCTACCGGGGCGCCATCGCGGAGGGCGATTTCGCAGAAGACTTTGGGGTGTTTGCAAAAGAGCGCGGCGGCAAAGTCTTCCGGGGTGGCGACGACTTCGTGTTCGAGGCGCTCGTAGACGGCGAGCGCGCGAACAAAGCCGACGATTGCGGCGGCGTCTGACGGTTGGGCGGAGCGGATGATGAGGGACATTCAGATCAGATCAATCTCTGACGGGCTTGCGGCGGGCGCGTTAAACGGCGACGGCGGCCTTGATATGGGGGTGGGGGTCATAGCCCTCGATCGCGATGTCGTCATAGCGAAAGTCGCGGATGTCGGAAATATTTGGATTGAGCTTTAGGGCCGGGAGCGCGCGGGGGACGCGGGAGAGCTGGAGTTCGGCTTGCTCGAAATGGTTACGGTAGAGGTGCGCGTCGCCCAGCGTGTGGACGAATTCGCCGGGCTTCAGACCGGTGGTGGCGGCCATCATCGCGGTGAGGAGAGCGTAGGAGGCGATGTTGAAGGGCACGCCGAGGAAAACGTCGGCCGAGCGTTGGTAGAGTTGGCAGGAGAGCCGGCCGTCCGCCACGTAGAACTGGAACAGGCAGTGGCAGGGCGGCAGGGCCATGTCCGGGATGTCGGCGGGGTTCCAGGCGGTGACGATGAGGCGGCGGGAATCCGGGTTGCGGCGGATTTCGGACTGGACCCAGTTGATCTGATCGATGGTGCCGCCGTTCTTGCCGGGCCAGGAGCGCCACTGGTGGCCGTAGACGGGGCCGAGGTTGCCGTTTTCGTCGGCCCATTCGTCCCAGATCGAAACGCCGTTCGCTTTGAGGTAGCCGATGTTGGTGTCGCCGGCGAGGAACCAGATCAGCTCGTGGATGATGGATTTCAGGTGGAGCTTCTTGGTGGTGACGAGGGGGAACCCCTCGGCCAAGTCAAAGCGCATCTGATGGCCGAACACGGAGAGCGTGCCGGTGCCGGTGCGGTCCTCCTTGGAGGTGCCGGTGGCGAGGATGCGTTCGAGAAGGTCGTGATACTGCTTCATGGGTCGACTATTAGGTGACTCGGCCGGACATCGAAAGCGGGTGGATCAGCTCACCGATAGGATTTCCACCTCGCCGCCGGCGAAGGGCACGATGTCCCCGATCTTCTTACCAGACAGGGCGCGGGCGAGGGGGGAAACGTGGGAGACGGTGCCTTTGGCGGGGTCGGCTTCATCCTCGCCGACGATGCGGTAGCTTTGGTGGCGGCCGTCGTCGCGGATGAAGGCGACGGTGCGGCCGAAGGCGACGGTATCGGGGTCGGCGGTGGTTTCGACGAGTTCGGCGCTTTGGCGGCGGGCGGTATAGTAGCGAAGGTCGCGGGAGGCGCGCGCCATGGCGGAGCGGTCGGCGTTGACGTCGCCGCTGGTCTGGGCGAGGGCATAGGCTTGGCGCGCTTCAGCGAGCGCTGCGTCGAGGGCGGCCAGGCCTTCGGGCGTGACGAGATTGCGGTGGGGCGAGATTGGCCGGTCGGGCAGATGGGCCGCCGCAGCCTCGACGTCTTCCTCGCGGGTGAATGCCACGCTCATCGGGTTTCAAAGCCTCCAGAATGAACCGCTGCGCCGGATCGGCGGGCTTGCAACGGACGACACGCCCACTCGTAAGCATCTAGCCGTCACTTGCGTTCCTGGCGCAATTCGGCCGAAGGGTCAGTAGTGCGGCGGGGGTTGCTGGGGCTCGGCGTTGCGGGCTTTGGCTTCGGCCTCGCCGACCCGGTCGACAAGGGCCGAGGTGAGGCGTTTCAGGCGGTCGATTTCGGCCCATTGGCGGGTGACGGCTTCGTTGAGGTCCGAGATGACCTCGTCCTGGTGGGCGACAAGAGTTTCGAGTTTGTCGAGCCTGGCGGTGATCGGGTCGGTGTCGGTGGTCATGTCTGGTCCCGTCAAGCGGATCGCCCAACTGGCGCCGAGGGGTTTGTTTAAGGCATGCTGGGGTGAAATTGGGTGGCTTTTTATTCCTCGATCGTGAATCGGCGGCCTTGCAATGACTGAGATCGTTACGCCGGACGATGCGGCGGCGCGGGGCGCCCGGCTGATGGTGGAGTGCGCGGTGTGCGGGCGGGCGCGCTATGTGCGGCAAGCGTTCCCCGGCGGCGTGCCGTTATCCGAGCTTTCCAAGGCAATGCACTGCTTTAGCTGCCGGTCTAAGGCGGTGAGGCTGGTGGCGGTGGAACCGGGACCATCCGGCAAATGGCCGGCGGAGCGCGGTGAGCGATAGGCGGGCCTTCCCAAGCGGACCATCCGGCCTTATATGTTTGATTGCCGGGGCGACCCGGCTATGGCGATAAATCGGCTGCGTAATAAACTCATCGGACCCGGGGGCGGTACCCGGCGCCTCCACCAAAGTTCAGGCAAAGCTCAAGAGAGACCTGGATTTTGGCGGGGGCGAAATAGGATCGACGAGGGCGTAAAGGCGGTTCTTTCGCTCGGCATGGTACCGCCGTTATCGGGCTAAACCTATAGTTGCGAATGACAACTATGCTCCGGTCGCTGTCGCCGCGTAATGCGGTGCCGGTTCGGAAATTAAGTCCTGTGGGGTAGCACCTTCAGGCGGGGTTCGGAGGTACCTGGCAACAGAAACCTCCACTTCAATTTGCATGTTTTTCTATGTTTTGAGATGAGCTACCGGCAGTTCCCAGGAACCTGGCGGTCGGCTAATCTCTTTTAACTTCGACTCGCCCGGCGCATCCGCCTGGACGTTTGACACTGGTTCGACGGGGAATGATGGCCCAGGATCTGATCCGATATGACGTCCTCGCCCAAGAGGCGTTTCGCGGTGTGGTCCGCAAGGTGCTGACGGAGGTCGCGCATGCGGGGCTGCCGGGCGATCACCATTTCTACATCGCCTTCGACCCGCGCGCGCCGGGGGTGCGGATTTCATCGCGGCTGCGCGAGCGGTATCCCGAAGAGATGACGGTGGTGCTTCAGCATCAGTATTGGGATCTGGTGGTGAACGACCACGGCTTCGAAGTGGGGCTGTCGTTCAACGGCATTCCCGAGCGGCTCTTGGTGCCGTTCGCCTCGATCCGGGGCTTTTTCGACCCCTCGGTGGAATTCGCGGTGCGCTTCGATCTGACCGAGGACGGCCGGCCGGCGGATGTGCCGGAAAGCGGTGTCGTGACCGCGATTCAGAAGGCGCCGGACGCCAAGCCGGTGCTGACGACCGTGGCTCCGGCGCAAAGGCCGGTTGCCAAAGCGATCACCGAGACGGCTGAGGCGCCGGCGGAGGCAAAGCCGGACGATGACGGCAAGTCGGCCGACGTGGTTTCGCTGGACGCGTTTCGAAAGAAGCCTTGAGCCAAGCCTTACCGTGGCCGGGTCGTGATCCTATCTCCAGGGCAAGGCTTCCTGGAGAGATGCGATGAGCTTAACCGGCACGCGCATAGAAACCGACACCTTCGGCCCCATCGCGGTGGACGATGCGCGGCTTTGGGGTGCGCAGACGCAGCGCTCCATTGAGAATTTCCCGATCGGCGGCGCTATGGAGCGGATGCCGATCGAGGTGATTCATGCGCTTGCGCTGGTGAAAGTGGCGGCTGCACGGGTCAACCGCGATCTTGGGTTGTTGGACGGTAGGCTGGCGGGTGCGATCGAGGCGGCGGGGCTGCAAGTCGCAGGCGGGCGATATGACGGCGAGTTCCCGCTGGTGGTCTGGCAGACGGGGTCGGGCACCCAATCCAACATGAACGTCAACGAAGTGATCGCCAATCTGGCGAATGAAGCGCTTGGCGGGCGGCGCGGGGAGAAGACGCCGGTTCATCCCAACGATCACGTGAACCGGGGGCAATCGTCCAACGACGTGTTTCCGACCGCGATGCATGTGGCGGCGGCGCGGGGGATGACCGAGCGGCTGATTCCGGCGCTCAATCACCTCGCGGAGGCGCTGGGGGCACGGGAACGGGCCTTCGCGGATATCGTGAAGATCGGCCGCACGCATACTCAGGACGCAACGCCGCTGACGCTGGGGCAGGAGTTTTCCGGCTATCGCGCGATGATCGAGCGGGGCGCCGCGCGGGTGCAGGCGGTTCTGCCGGGCGTGCTTGAGCTTGCTCAGGGCGGAACGGCGGTCGGAACCGGGCTCAACGCGCATCCCGAATTCGGGGCGCGGGTGGCGGCGGCGTTGGCGGACCTGACCGGACTTGCCTTCAAGACGGCGACGAACAAATTCGAGGCGCTGGCGACGCATGACGCGCTGGTGTTCGCGCATGGGGCGCTCGAAACCGTGGCGGTGTCGCTACATAAGATCGCCAACGATATTCGGTTTCTAGGCTCCGGGCCGCGCTCGGGGCTGGGGGAGCTCATCTTGCCGGAGAACGAGCCGGGCTCGTCGATCATGCCGGGCAAGGTCAATCCCACGCAGGCGGAAATGGTGACGATGGTGGCCGCGCGGGTGATCGGCAACGGCGCGACGGTGGCGTTCGCGGGGGCGCAGGGGCATTTTGAACTCAACGTCTACAAGCCGGTGATCGCGGATGCCGTGTTGCAAAGCGTGGCGCTGCTGGCCGATGGGGCGCGGTCTTTCGCGGATCGCTGCGTGGCCGGGATCGAGGCGGACCGGGGGCGGATCGCCGACCTTGTCGCGCGGTCGCTGATGCTGGTGACGGCGCTGGCGCCCAAGATCGGCTATGACGCGGCGGCGGCGATTGCCAAGACGGCGCATAAGAACGGCACGACGCTGCGCGAAGAGGCGGTGCGGCTGGGGTATGTCAGCGGAGAAGAATTCGACGCGCTGGTCGTGCCGGAGCACATGACGGGGGCAAACGCCTAAAATCCCGACTTTTGCGGCGCAATAGGCCGGGCTAAACATTCGATGTCAACGGGGGCACCTCCCATGGGCGACGTCATCAATCTGAAACTCCATCGCAAGCGCAAGGAGCGTGCAGCGAAGGACGCGAAGGCGGCGGGAAACCGAGCCAAATTCGGGCGCACGAAGGCCGAGAAGGAAGTCGTGCGCGCGGTTGTGGACCTTGAAACGCGCCGGCTGGACGGGCATTTGCGCGAGCCCGGACCCCACGATCCCAAGGACAGCGCGTGAGCGGCGAGGAGACGGGCGGCGGGGCTGAGAAGCGCTCGGTGTCGCTTGCCGGTCACCGCACGTCGGTTGCGCTGGAACCGGAGTTCTGGGCGGCGATCGATCGGATCGCGGCGGCGCGGGGACAGAGCCTTGCCGGTTTCATTGCTGCGGTGGACCGGGGGCGTAAAAGGCGCAATTTGGCAAGCGCGCTGCGGGTGGCGGTGCTGAAAGACTTGCAGGGACGATAGATCAGGCGTTGGCGAATTCGGCGGCGCTGTAGCCCTGGATATAGAGAAGCGCCGAAAGATCCGCATGGTCGATCCGCACCCGCGCTTGCGCGGCCACCGCCGGTTTGGCGCGAAAGGCGACGCCAAGGCCGGCGGCTTTCACCATGGCAAGATCGTTGGCGCCATCGCCGACGGCGAGCGTGTCGCCGGGCGCGAGGCTGTGTTTCGCGGTGAGTTCCAGGAGGCTGGCGAGCTTGGCTTCCTTGCCGAGGATGGGTTCGCCGACGCTGCCGGTTAGGAGGCCGTCGCTGGCACCCAGCGTGTTCGAACGGTCTTCGTGGAAGCCGATCATCTCGCGAACGGGGCCGGTGAAGACGGTGAAGCCGCCGGACACGAGGGCGGTGTAGGCGCCGTGCGCGCGCATGGTGCGCACGAGGTGGACCGCGCCGGGCATAAGGGTGATGCGGGTGGTGAGCACATCCGCGACGACGGAGAGCGGCAGGCCTTTCAAGAGCGCTACCCGCTCGCGCAAGGCGGGTTCGAAGGCGATTTCGCCGCGCATGGCGCGCTCGGTGATGGCGGAGACGTGCTCTTTCAGGCCGGCGAAATCGGCGAGTTCGTCGATGCATTCCTGGCCGATCATGGTGCTGTCCATGTCGGCGATCAGGAGGCGCTTGCGGCGGTTTTCGGCGGGGAGGACGGCGATATCGACCGGGGCATCGGCGATGACGTCGCGCAGGATGCGTTCGGCTTGCGAGGCGTCGAGGGTGCCGGGGACGGGCATTTCCGTTGCGATATCGCTTGCGAGGATGCGGCTTTCCAAGGCGCCGATCGCCGCCGAGGCGCGGGCGATGAGGGCCGTACCGACTTGCGGATCCGCCGGGGATGAGACAAGCGTGGCGATGAGCGACATGGGGGCGGTATCCTGAGATGAGCGATGCGAGCGCACGCGCGGTTCTGATAACCGGGCCGACCGCGAGCGGCAAGTCGGCCGCCGCGGTGGCGATGGCCGAGGCGGTGGGCGGCGTGGTGATCAACGCCGATTCCATGCAGGTGTATCGTGAGCTTGCCATCGTGACGGCGCGGCCTGCGCCGGAGGATGAAGCGCGGGTGCCGCACCGGCTCTACGGCCATGTTCCGGGACGCGAGGCCTATTCGGTGGGGCGGTGGCTGGCGGATGTGGCGACCGCGCTGCGGGAGGCCGATGCGGCGGGGCTGGTGCCGATCATCGTGGGCGGGACAGGGCTTTATCTCCGGGCGCTGACGGAGGGGCTGTCGGAAATTCCCTCGATCCCGGATGCGGTGCGGGCCGAAATCCGGGGGCTGGCGGGGGAGCATAGCCCGCAGGCGCTGCATGATCGCTTGGCAGCGTGTGATCCGGTAACTGCGGCGCGGCTTTCGCCGACGGACGCCCAGCGCATTTTGCGGGCGCTGGAAGTGCAGGCGGCGACGGGGCGGCCGCTTTCGCAGTGGCAGCGCAGCAATGGACCCGCGCTGGTGCCGAACCCTGAGCGGCGCATCGTCGTGGAATTGCCGCGGGACGTACTGGCAGCGCGGATCGAGGCGCGGGCGCGGGCGATGCTGGAGGGCGGCGGGCTGGAGGAGGTGGCGGCGTTTCTGGCGCTCGGGCTCGATCCGGAGTTGCCGGCGATGCGGGCGCTGGGGGTTGCCGAATTCGGGGCAGTTTTGGACGGGCGCGCCACCCGCGAGCAGGGCCTTGCCGATCTCGTGGCATCCACGCGGCGCTATGTGAAGCGGCAGCGCACGTTTTTCCGCAACCAGATGGCGGACTGGGAGCGGATTGCAGGGTGAGTGGCGTAACAATGTTGCGTAGGGAATAGCAACACGGCAATATTTGAAATTGGGGGTTGACCGCCTTTCAATGTCCGCCTAGTTTCGCGCCCGAACGACCACTTGAGGGCAAAATGCCTCGGTTTCTGGTTATCGTACTTATGTCGCGCACCGTGCCGGAGGCCTAAAGGCTTTTCCGAACGACATGGTGCGCGAAAGATCGAAGGTCCCTCTCCGGGGCCTTTTTTGTTACCTCGATCCATCCGCGGTCCGCTGGACCGAATGTTTAAGGTGAGACGACGATGACACGGCAGATGACGGGCGCGGAAATGGTCATCCAGGCCTTTATCGACCAGGGCGTCGATACGGTGTTCGGCTATCCCGGCGGCGCGGTGCTGCCGATCTACGACGAGATTTTCCAGCAGGACAAAGTCCGGCATATTCTGGTGCGGCACGAGCAGGGCGCGGGGCACGCGGCCGAGGGCTATGCGCGCTCGACCGGCAAGGTGGGCGTGGCGCTCGTGACCTCCGGGCCGGGGGCGACCAATATGGTGACGCCGCTGACGGACGCGCTAATGGATTCCATCCCGATGGTGTGCATCACGGGGCAAGTGCCGACGCATCTGATCGGGACCGACGGGTTCCAGGAATGCGACACGGTGGGTATTACCCGGCCGTGCACCAAGCACAACTGGCTGGTGCAGAAGATCGAGGATCTGCCTAAGATCCTGCACGAGGCCTTCCGCATCGCGCAGACCGGACGGCCGGGGCCGGTGGTGGTGGATATCCCGAAGAACATCCAGTTCCAGACGGGCACCTACGTCAACTACAAGGATCAGGCGCTGACGCAGTATAAGCCGCGCGTGAAGGGCGACGACAAGGCGATCCGCGATGCAGTCGCGCTGATGGCGGCGGCGAAGAACCCGGTGCTCTACACCGGCGGCGGCGTGATCAACGCCGGACCGGCTGCCTCCAAGCTGCTGCGGGAGCTGGTGAAGCTCACCAATTTCCCGATCACGTCGACGCTGATGGGGCTGGGTGCCTATCCGGCATCGGGGGCGAATTGGCTGGGCATGCTGGGCATGCACGGAACCTATGAAGCCAATCTCGCCATGCACGACTGCGACGTGATGGTGTGCATCGGCGCGCGGTTCGACGACCGGATCACCGGGCGGATCGATGCGTTTTCGCCGGGTTCCAAGAAGATCCACATCGATATCGACCCGTCGTCGATCAACAAGAACGTGCGGGTGGATATTCCGATCGTGGGCGATGTGGGCTTCGTGCTCGAAGACATGATCAAGGTGTGGAAGCAGACGCAGCCGGTGCAGGACAAGGCGGCGCTGAACGCGTGGTGGCAGACGATCGCGATGTGGCGCGGCAAGCGGTCGCTCGCCTATCGCAAGAACGCCGACGTGATCATGCCGCAATATGCGATCGAGCGGCTTTATCAGCTCACCAAGGGGCACGACACCTATGTGACGACCGAGGTGGGGCAGCATCAGATGTGGGCGGCGCAGTATTTCGGCTTCGAGGAGCCGAACCGCTGGATGACGTCCGGCGGGCTTGGCACGATGGGCTACGGACTGCCGGCGGCGCTTGGCGTGCAGATCGCGCATCCCGATGCGCTGGTGATCGATATCGCCGGCGATGCCTCGATCCAGATGTGCATTCAGGAAATGTCGACGGCGATCCAGTATGATGCGCCGATCAAGATCTTTATTCTCAACAACCAATACATGGGCATGGTGCGCCAATGGCAGCAACTGCTGCACGGCAACCGGCTTTCGCACAGCTACACCGAGGCGATGCCGGACTTTGTGAAGCTGGCGGAGGCTTATGGCGGGGTGGGCATCCGCGCGGAAAAGCCGGATGAACTCGACGATGCGATCGAAGAGATGATCCGGGTGAGACGGCCGGTGATCTTTGATTGCCGCGTGGCGAACCTTGCCAATTGCTTCCCGATGATCCCCTCCGGCAAGGCGCATAACGAGATGCTGCTGGGCGAGACGACGGACGAGGAAATGGACAGCGCGATCGATACGGCGGGCAAGGTGCTGGTGTGACCGGACGCCTTCGGCTGAAAAGAAACGCACAGACAAGAACGACGGGATAGACCTATGATGATCGTCGCCGGACAGTCGCAATCTGCTTATTTCCTGGAAGAAACGTCCAATTTGGCCGAGAGCCATACGCTTTCGGTGCTGGTGGACAACGAGCCGGGCGTGCTTGCGCGCGTGATCGGCCTGTTTGCCGGGCGCGGATACAACATCGAGAGCCTGACGGTTTCAGAGGTGGAGCACGAGAAGCATCTCTCGCGCATCACCGTTGTGACCACGGGCACGCCGCAGGTGATCACGCAGATCATGAACCAGCTCGGCCGGCTGGTTCCGGTGCACCGGGTGGTGAACCTGACCAAGATGGGCTCTACCATCGAGCGCGAGTTGGCGCTGGTGAAGGTGGCGGGCAAGGGCGAGCACCGGGTGGAGGCGCTGCGGCTGGCGCAGGCCTTCGAGGCGCGGACGCTGGACGCGACGCTGGAAAGCTTCGTGTTCGAGCTGACGGGCACGCCCGGCGATATCGACCGGTTCGTGAACCTGATGACGGAATGCGGGCTGGTGGAAGTGGCGCGCACGGGGCTGGCGGCTTTGGCGCGCGGGCGCGAGGGGATGTGATGCGACGGGCCCGTTCGCGCGCGGAGGGACGGATTGTCGCCGCCCGCGCAATGGCTTAATGCAGGACCCCACAGGCTCGGCGGGAAGAACCATGGCCACGCATCAAACCAAGCTCAGCGTCAACATCAACGCCATCGCGCAGCTTCGCAACCGGCGCGATCTGCCGTGGCCGAGCGTGACGGGGGTGGGGCGGATTGCACTGGAGGCGGGGGCCTATGGACTGACGATCCATCCGCGCCCAGACCAGCGGCATATCCGGCGCACGGACGTGGGCGAAATCCGCGACCTGCTGCGGGGCGAGTTTCCGGGGCGGGAGTATAACATCGAGGGATATCCGACCGAGGATTTCCTGGCGCTTTGCGAGGCGGCAAAACCCGATCAGGTGACGCTGGTGCCGGATGATCCGAGCCAGAGCACATCGGACCACGGCTGGGACTGCGAGAGGCATCAGGCGTTTCTGGCCGGCGTGGTGGCGCGGCTTCAGGCGCAGGGGATGCGGGTTTCGCTGTTTCTGGACCCGTATGTTGCGATGGTGGCGGCGGCCGCGCGCACGGGCGCGCGACGGATCGAGCTTTACACCGGGCCTTACGGGCACACCTTCGACCCGGCGGAGAAGGCGAAGCGCCTGGACGAACTGGTGGCGACGACCGAGGCGGCCAATGCGGCGGGGCTTGAGGTGAACGCGGGGCATGACCTGACGCTGGACAATCTGCCGGCGCTGGTGGCCCGGGCGCCGACGGTGGCCGAGGTGTCGATCGGGCATGCGCTGACGGCGGACGCGCTGATCTATGGCATGGCGGAAACAATCCGCCGCTATCGCGCGGCCTGCGGCGATCCGGTTTGAACCAGGGGACGGCTTGACCGGGCAAGGGGTTTGGCTTAAAGAGCCGGAACCGTACCGTACGGTACGCGAATTCGGGTTCGTATATGTCAGCCGCAGCCCTGGAGACAGCCGATTTTTCGCCGCGCCAGAACGCCGTTCTGGAGAGCGCGTTGCGGCTGCTCGTTGAGGGCGGCGAGCGGGCGCTGACGACGGCGGCCATCGCTCGGGCGGCGAATTGCTCCAAGGAGAGCCTCTACAAGTGGTTCGGCGATCGCGATGGCTTGCTCGCGGCGGTGATCACGTTTCAGGCCAGCAAGGTGCGGGTGGAGGGGCCGGGGCAGGGCGCGGGCGATGCCTTGCGGTTCCGCCGGCATCTCGTGACCTTCGCCGAGGATCTGCTGGCTGTGTTGTCCGGCGAGGTGTCGCTGGCGCTGAACCGGCTGGCGATCGGGCAGGCGAACCGTGAGGACGCGGCGCTGGGCCGGCTGGTGCTGGAACGCGGACGCCGCACGATCGAAACGCGGGCGCGCGCGCTTTTGGAGGCCGGACGGGCGAGCGGGCACATCGGTTTCAACGATCCGGGCGAGGCGTTTCGCACGCTCTACGGGCTGATCGTGCGCGACACGCATGTGCGGCTGCTGCTTGGCGATGCCGCCGAGGCCGATCCGAAGGCGCAGGTCGAACGGGCTGTCGATCAGTTTTTCCGTCTCTATGAGGCGGCTTAGGGAAACGGGCGGGCGGGCCGGATCACGGCCTTTCCGAACCAGGGAAGAACGCTAAACAAGGGGACGAAATCATGCGCGTTTATTATGACCGGGATGCCGATATCAATCTCATCAAGGGCAAGAAGGTCGTCATCATCGGCTACGGCAGCCAAGGACGCGCCCATGCGCTGAACCTGCGCGATTCCGGCGTCAAGGACATCGCGGTGGCGCTGCGTCCGGGTTCCGCGACGGCCAAGAAGGTCGAGGCGGACGGGCTGAAGGTCATGTCGGTCGCGGATGCGGCCAAGTGGGCCGACCTGATGATGATGGCGACGCCGGACGAGCTTCAGGCCGACATCTACAAGGCGGAAATCGCCCCGAACATCCGTGACGGCGTGGCGATCGCCTTCGCGCACGGCCTGAACGTGCATTTCAACCTGATCGAGCCGAAGTCCAGCGTCGACGTGATCATGATCGCGCCGAAGGGCCCCGGCCACACCGTGCGCGGCGAATATGAGAAGGGCGGCGGCGTGCCGTGCCTCGTGGCGATCCATCAGGATGCGTCGGGCAATGCGCTGGATCTCGCTTTGTCTTACGCGTCGGGCGTCGGCGGCGGCCGGTCGGGCATCATCGAAACCTCGTTCAAGGAAGAGTGCGAGACGGATCTGTTCGGTGAGCAGGTCGTGCTCTGCGGCGGCCTCGTGGAGTTGATCCGCGCAGGCTTCGAAACGCTGGTCGAGGGCGGTTATGCGCCGGAAATGGCGTATTTCGAGTGTCTGCACGAAGTGAAGCTGATCGTCGACCTCATCTATGAAGGCGGCATCGCCAACATGAACTACTCGATCTCGAACACGGCCGAGTGGGGCGAATACGTCACGGGGCCGCGCATCATCACCGCCGAGACCAAGGCCGAGATGAAGCGCGTGCTCAAGGACATTCAGACCGGCAAGTTCACCTCGGACTGGATGCAGGAATACCGCGCGGGCGCTGCCCGCTTCAAGGCGATCCGCCGCAACAACGATGCCCACCAGATCGAAGAAGTCGGCGAGCGCCTGCGCGGCATGATGCCGTGGATCAAGCAGAAGGCATTGGTGGATAAGTCGCGTAACTGACGACACAGGTCGGCGCGTTTGCCGCTTGATCCACGAGTCCTTACTTTGCGCCGGCGCGGCTTCGCCGCCCGGTCGCGGGGTGATCAAGCAGAAGGCGCTTGTGGACAAGAGCCGTAATTGACCACAAAGGTCGGCGCGTTTGCCGCTTGATCCACGAGTCTTGGCTTCGCGCCCGGTCGCGGGGGTGATCAAGGGGTTTGCTGAACGAGATTTAAGCGCCGGGCGGAAACGTCCGGCGTTTTTCATGAAAGGCTTTGTCGGAAACGCCGTTTTTCGCGCGATTTCCAGGGAGACACCGCTTGCCCGGACAGCCTAGCCGCCGCTGATTGCGGTGAGGATGAAGACGTCGGCGCCGGGGTGGAGGCGGGTGTCGAGGGTTGCGCGGTTGCCGTCGACGAAGATGTTGATGTGGCGGCGGATGCGGGGGGTTGTATCGCAGAGGCGGTCGCGCATGCCGGGGAAGCGGGTGTCGAGTTCGTCGATCATGGCGGCCACGGAGGAGACGGACATATCCAGCCGTCGCGGGGCCTCGGGGAATAGGGCGACGAGGACGGCCGGGGGCCGGACGAGGACCGGGGCGGGGGAAGCGTTCAGGGACATGGCGCCGCCCGCATTACGTGTCCACCAGTAATGTTTCCACCGATAGGATCGCCGGCAGGTTCTGCGCGAGGCAGGTCCAGGTGTCGCCTTCGTCGGCGCTGGCGTAGAGGGCGCCCGAGGTGGTGCCGAAGTAGACGCCGGCGGGGTCCATTTTGTCGGTGGCCATGGCTTGGCGCAGAACGCCGATATAGGCGTTTTCTTGGGGAAGGCCGTTGCGCAAGGCGGTCCAGGTGTTGCCGCCGTCGCGGGTTCGATAGACGGCCACGGCGGCATCCGGCACATAGCGGCCGGCGGTGTCGCCGTTCAGCGGCAGAAGGTAGACCGTAGCCGGATCGCGCGGGTGGGCGGCGGCGGGGAAGCCGAAGCTGGAGGGCAGGCCCGCCTCGATGCTCGCCCAGGTTTTGCCGCCGTCATCGCTGCGGTACATGCCGCAATGATTTTGCTGGTAGAGCCGGTCCGGTATGCCGGGCGCCATGACGAGGCAGTGCACGCATTGGCCGACTTCGGGGTAGCGCATGTCTTCGGGCATGTAATCGGCGCGGGTGCCCCGGTTGCGCGGCTCCCATGTGGCGCCGCCGTCGGGGCTGAAGAAGACGCCGGCGGCGGAGATGCCGACCCAGATCCGGTTCTCGTCCGCCGGGTCGAGTATCAGCGAGTGAAGGATGAGACCGGCGCCGCCGGGGTTCCAATCCTGGCGGGAGGGGTGCTCGCGAAGGGCGTTGAGCGGCCGCCAGGATTGCCCCGCGTCGTCGCTGCGGAAAAGGTCGGCCGGTTCGACGCCGGCATGGATGCGGCCGTTGCCGGTGGGGGCGAGGCTCCAGACTGACTTGATGGGCTCCTCGCCTTCCGCAAAAGCGAGGCCTTCGCTGGAATGGGTCCACGTGCGGCCCTGATCGGTTGATTTCCACACGGCAGGGCCGAACCATTCGTTGCCGCCGCCGCCGTAGATGGTGCCGGTTTGCTCGTCGCCGATCACGTGGTTCATGGGCCATGTCTGGCAGAACGGGCCCTTGAGGGTCCAGGACTTGCGACCGTCGCCGCTCTCCATGATGAACGCGCCCTTTTTCGTTCCGACGAGAACGAGAATTTTTCGCGCCATGTCTGCCTCCACGCTTCTCCAGGCCGCAAAGGTTACTTCCGATCGCGGGGAAACCCTATCCGTTGGAGCAACGATTGCGCTGCTTGTGACGCAAGGGGGCCTCGTGACCTATGCCGCCTCGATCGGGGCTCTTTCCAGCAAGCCCTGCTTACGCTAACGCAGGCGGATTGTAGCTGATCAGGATTGTTTGCCAGATGATCACGCCCCTTAACGACGTCCACATCACGCGCGGGCCTAGCGATTGGCCGATCGATCCGGCGACGCGCTTGCGGATCGATGCGCATTGGTGGGATCTTCTGAGCGCCAACCCGCGGCTTTGGAACGGGCAGGTGTTCGGCACGCTCGCGCCGGGATGGCCGGGCGGGATCAAGGTTACGGACGGTGTGCTGACGGCGACGGCGGTGGAGGGCGATTACGCCAGCTATCTGGCGTGGCGCGATTGGGGATTTCCCGAGATCGGCATTCGCAACCTGTTCGGATCGGCGCTGATCCTGTCTTCGGACGGGGCGTTGATCTATGGCGTCATGGGCGGACATACCGCCAATGCCGGCAAGATCTATCCGCCGGGGGGAAACCTGGAGCCGCGCGATGTGAGGCCGGACGGGGTGGTGGATGTTGTCCGTTCGATCGAGTTGGAGCTTGAGGAGGAAACCGGGCTGCGGGCGCGGGACGCTGAAATTCAGGGTCTGCTGCTTTGCGTGGACGGCCCGCGCGTTGCGATCGGCCGGGTGTTCCGGTTCGATGAACCTGCCGATCGGCTCGTCGCCCGGATCCGCGCCACACTGGCGGCCGACCCGAACCCGGAGCTTGCCGACGTGATGGCGCTGAGGCGGGCGGGGGACCTCGATCCTGAGATTTCGCTGCCTTACGCGGTGGCTTTTCTCACGCATCTCACGAAAGCGGCGGCGGATTTGGAGATTGGGTCGATATGATTGGCGAGCCCGTTGCGCTTGATAAGGCCTATCTGCTTTTGAACCACGGCCCTGTGACGCTGGTCACCAGTGGCCATGCGGGGCGGCGCAATGTGATGGCGGCGTCTTGGGCGATGCCGCTTGATTTCGACCCGCCGAAGGTGGTGGTGGTCATCGACCGGACGACGCTGACGCGCGAACTCGTGGAGGGGTCGGGCAGCTTCGCGCTGAACATTCCGCCGGAGGATTTTGCGCGGACGACGCATGGCGTCGGCAACGTGTCCGGGCGCGACGGCGACAAATTCGCGGATTTCGGGCTGGAAACCGTGGCGGCTAGCCTGATTGAGGCACCGCTGCTGGCCGGCTGCGTGGCGTGGCTGGAATGCCGGGTGATCCCGGAGGCCAGAATGGAACAGACCTACGATCTCTTCGTGGCCGAAGTGGTGGCCGCTTATGCGGACCCTGCCGCGTTCAAGGGCGGGCGCTGGCTGTTTTCGGACGGCCGCCGCACGCTGCATTATGTGGCGGGCGGTCAGTTCTTCAAAACCGGTGCCGCCGTTAACGCCGCAGAAAGCTGATCGGCGCGCGCGGCGTTGTCGAACCGGGCCCGCTTCTCTATGGTTCGCTGGCCTTTGGCGACTTTCTTGAAGGGGTATGACGTGGCGCGGCGCTTTGCGATTTTGGACGTGTTTACCGATCGCGCGCTTGCGGGTAATCCGCTGGCCGTCGTGCTCGATGCGGAAGGGCTGGATACCGCGCGCATGCAGGCGATCGCGGCCGAGTTCAACCTATCCGAAACCGTGTTCGTGGAGCCGCCGCCGCGCCCCGGCCTGACGGCCAAGGTGCGCATTTTCACGCCTTCGATGGAACTGTCCTTCGCGGGGCATCCGACGATCGGCACGGCGGTGCTTTTGGCGATCGAGCGGCTTGACGGGGTGTCGCGCGAGACCGACGCGATGATCGTGCTCCAGGAGGAAATCGGAATTGTTCGCTGCGGCGTTATCATCGCGCCGGGCAAGCCGGGGAGGGCGGTGTTCGACCTGCCGCGCCTGCCGGAGGAGCGGCCGTTCCATGGCGATATCGGCCTTGCCGCCTCGGCGCTGGGGCTGGACCGCAGCGATATCGGGTTTGAGAACCACGTGCCGTCGGTATTCGGGATCGGCCATCACTTCGTGTTCGTGCCGCTGCGGGACCGCCAAGCGATGCAGCGCATCAAGCGGGCCGCGGGGAGCTGGGCGAGCGGGTTCGGCGCGCCGGGCGCCAATGTGTTCGTCTACACCCGCGACTGCGCCCATCATGACGGCGACTTCCATGCGCGCATGTTCGGCATGGACGTGGGCATCGCGGAGGATCCGGCGACCGGGTCGGCCGTGGCCTCCTTCGCCGGCACGATCATGCGCTTCGACGGATCGCCGGAGGGCGACCGCAGGCTGGTGATCGAACAGGGCTACGAGATGGGTCGTCCGAGCCGGATTGAGTTGGAACTCACCGTCACAAACGGCAAGCTTTCGGGCGCCAGGATCGGCGGACAAGCCGTGATCGTGGCGCGGGGCGAGCTGGACCTGTGATGTTGGCGCGGCGCGTGAGGTTTACGCGCCGACGGCCTTCCTGAGCGGCGCGACGGTGTTGGGGATCTCGATATCGACCTCCAGGGTCGAAACGGTGGCGCCCCGATCCATCTTCACAATCACCTTATCCTCGTCGATCGAGAGGTGTTTGGCGACGGCGGCGAGGATGTCCACGCGCAGCTTGGACACGAGGTCGGAGTTGCCACCCGTCGAGACCCGCTCATGCGCGAGCAGGATTTGCAGGCGGTCGCGCGCGACCGGCGCCGTGGTGCGCTTGTTGAAGAGGCTCAGCAAATTCATGCCACCCTCCGCGTGAAGAAGCCGGAGAAGAGGCTCCGCCGCCCGCCGGGCACGGTCACCGGAACGTCGATCCCCATCAAACGCTGCGCCGCCTGGAGATAGGCTTTCGCCGGGGCGCTCTGCGGGTTGGAGAGCGTGACGGGCGAGCCGACGTTGGAGGCCGTGAGGACGGCCGGGCTTTCCGGAATGATGCCGAGGAGCGGGATCGAGAGGATTTCGAGCACGTCCTCGGTCTTCAGCATTTCGCCGCGATCGGCGCGGGCGGCATCGTAGCGGGTGAGGAGAAGCTGCTTTTCCATATGTTCGCCGCGCTCGGCGCGCAGCGTTTTGGAATCGAGCATGCCGATGATGCGGTCGCTGTCGCGCACCGACGAGACTTCCGGATTGGTGACGACGACGGCCAAATCGGCATGGCGCATGGCGAGCGTTGCACCGCGCTCGATGCCGGCGGGGCTATCGCAGATGATCCAGTCGAAGCGCTCCTTGAGTTCGTCGATGACGCGCTCGACGCCCTCGTTAGTCAGCGCGTCCTTGTCGCGGGTCTGCGAGGCGGCGAGGAGGTGCAGCATCTCCACGCGCTTGTCGCGGATCAGCGCCTGGTTCAGCTTGGCGTCGCCCTGGACCACGTTGATCAGATCGTAGACGACGCGGCGTTCGGCGCCCATCACAAGATCGAGGTTGCGCAGGCCGACGTCGAAATCCACGACCACGACGTTTTGGCCGCTCAGCGCGAGAGCCGCGCCGAGTGCCGCCGTCGACGTGGTCTTGCCAACGCCACCCTTACCGGAAGTCACCACCAGCACTTTTGCCATCGCACCCATCCTCTTCGCTAAGCGTTGTTTCCGGCGGAGCGGAGAGCCGTTCCCCGCCCGAACAAACGCATCGAATCCAAACGCTTCAGTCGAGTTTTGCCATCATCATCGCGTCATCGGCGAGCCAGACCTGGACCGGCAGGCCCCACAGATCGGCTTTCAGCTCGTCGGCGGTTTGGTAGAGCCCGTCGATCGCGACGAGTTCGGCTTCGAACCGCTGAGTGAAGATCCGCGCCTTCGCGTTGCCCGCCGAGCCGGCGAGGACGCGCCCGCGCAGTGCGCCGTAGACATGCACCGACCCACCCGCCACGATCTCGGCGCCCGATGACACCGAGCCAAGGATCGTCACATCGCCTTCCGGGAAGACGATGGATGTGCCGGAGCGAACGGGATGATCGATCAACAATGAGGCGGCGGCTGCGATCGCCGGAACGGGCATGGACGCCCTGATCGGCGTGACGTTATTCTTGACCGCAGGCTCGTCCACCGGCCCTGGAATATCATCGACAAGGCGGCCGCCGCTCATGGCCGGGGGCATGCCGAGGCCGAGCGCGGAGGATTTCGCGCCCTCGACGCCCATGACGCGGACGCCGCGGTTGAAGAGATCCGTCACCAGCGCTTGCAGACTGTCGCGTTCGAGGTTGAGACCCTTCACATCGAGAACGATGGCGCGCCCGATGAAGAAGCTCGGCGAACGCTCGCGCAGAATGTCGAATTCCTCGAACCAAGCCTCCAGCGGATGCTCGGGGGCGAGCACCAGCGCCAAAAAGGATCTGCCGCGAAACCGGATCGTGTTGTTCGTTTTGGTCGCAATCGCCATTGTCGCAGCCACGTTTGGTGAGCCTTTTTGTGCGCCTTTGATGGTTACCGAACGGTTAATTTAACGGAGCATTCACCGTTTTAAGATGCGAGCGCGCGCCGAAAATCCGGGGAAACCGCCGATTTTGCTTGTGGCAGAATGGGATAGATCCTGCAGGATCTGCCGAGGCGTCAGCCGCTGCGCCGCCGCTATGCGAATAGAGCGGCGCGGGGCTGTCCGGCTCGCGTTCTCAGCCGTTTTGGATGCCCTTGAATAACAAGGCGAGTTCGGGCACAACAGAGCCGAGCACAAGCTTGCCGAGGATGTTCCCGGCTTTCACGAGACTGGTCCCGATGACGATCGCCCGTTTCCCGATCGCAGCGACCGCCGAGCGGACAACCGCACGGATGTTTCGTCGCGCCCTTACCGGCGCCCTTCTCCTTACAAGCCCCTGAGCGCCGGCTGGCCTTTTTCCATGGCCGGGCTCTCAGGGGATTTCGTGATGTTCACCCCCCTTTGCCCGCCCGCCGTGACGCCTGATCCGTTCGGGCCGGGTTCGACCACCGATACTCCGAGGACCTCATGACCGCCACCGAGGCCGTATCTTCCAAAGATCGCATCGTCATATTCGACACCACCTTGCGCGACGGCGAGCAGTCGCCCGGCGCTTCGATGACGCTTGATGAAAAGCTGCAAGTCGCCGAAGTGCTGGACGACATGGGCGTCGACGTTATCGAGGCGGGGTTCCCGATCGCCTCCAACGGCGATTTCGAAGCCGTGAGCGAGATCGCCAAGCGGGTGAAGAACGCGGTGGTTTGCGGGCTCGCCCGCGCGTCGGCCAACGATATCGACCGGGCGGGGGAAGCGCTGAAATACGCCGAGCGACGGCGCATCCACACCTTCATCTCCACGTCGCCGCTGCACATGAAATACAAGCTGCAGATGGAGCCGGAGCAGGTTTACGAGAAGGTGATCGCCTCGGTAACGCAGGCCCGGCGCTGGACCGACGACGTGGAATGGTCCGCCGAGGACGGCACCCGCACCGAGCATGATTTCCTGTGCCGCTGCGTGGAAGCGGCCATCAAGGCCGGCGCGACCACGATCAATATTCCAGACACCGTGGGCTATACGGTGCCGGAAGAGTATTTCGCGCTGTTCACCATGCTCCGGAACCGCGTTCCGAATGCGGATAAGGCGATTTTCTCGACCCATTGCCATGATGATCTTGGCATGGCGGTGGCGAATTCCTTGGCCGGCATTCGCGCGGGCGCGCGGCAGATCGAATGCACCATCAACGGCCTTGGCGAGCGGGCGGGCAATGCGGCGCTGGAAGAGATCGTGATGGCGATCCGCACGCGCGGCGATGTTCTGCCCTTCGACACGGCCATCAAGGCGCCGATGCTGATGAAGGCGTCGAAGCTGGTGTCCAACGCAGCCGCCTTCCCCGTGCAGTTCAACAAGGCGATCGTGGGCCAGAACGCCTTTGCGCATGAAAGCGGCATTCACCAGGACGGCATGCTGAAGAACGCGCAGACCTATGAAATCATGCGGCCGGAAGACGTCGGCGTTAAATCGACGTCGCTGGTGATGGGCAAGCATTCCGGCCGTCATGCCTTCAAGGAAAAGCTGAAGGACCTCGGTTTTAATCTCGGCGACAACGCTTTCGAAGACACCTTCCGCCGCTTCAAGGACCTTGCGGACAAGAAGAAGCACGTGTTCGACGAGGATATCGATGCGCTCGTCTCGGATGAACTGGAGGGTGCCGGTGAGGTGATCAAGGTTATTGCGCTGACCGTGATCGCGGGCACGGCCGGGCCGCAGATGGCCACCATCACGCTCGACGTGGAGGGCACGCACATCACCAAAATGTCGAACGGCGACGGCCCGGTGGACGCTACCTTCGCCGCGATCAAGGCGATCGTGCCGCATGAAGCGCGGCTGCGGCTCTATCAGGTGAGCGCCGTGACGGAGGGCACCGATGCGCAGGCCGAGGTGTTCGTGCGGCTGGAAGAAGAGGGCAAACAGGTGACCGGCAAGGCCGCCGACACCGATACGCTGGTGGCGTCCGCGCGCGCTTATATCTCGGCGCTGAACAAGCTTTCGAGCAAACGCGGCCGCGTTTCCGCCCAGCAAGTCGCGGCTGTCTGACGCTGGACGTGAACACCGACCGGGCAGGTTTTCCCGCCCGGTCCCCACCCCCGATAAAAACGCTTGCGGCCCCATGCTGCCCTCGTTATAAGCCCGCATCCGACCCGGACGGCTCTAGCGCCTCCACACGGCGGGCGCGTAGCTCAGTTGGTAGAGCAGCTGACTCTTAATCAGCGGGTCACAGGTTCGATCCCTGTCGCGCCCACCAAAACAAACCCCGGTTTTCCGGGGTTTTTTTGTTGGTGGGGTGAGAACGAAACGTGGACGCGTGCGCGGTTTTTAGGGCCGTGCGCAGTAGGATAGGTGCAGCGTTTAAACTGCGCTTATTGCTAATGTTAAATATATCGGCCATCCTAACGTGTATTTCGTTGGTAGGGCTATATGAAGGTTGCATTAGTTGTTGTCGCTGCGAGCCTGCTTACTTCAGCATGTGCGCCAAAACCTGCAGTTTATGCTGAGAACCTTTCGCAAACGGACCCAAAGTTCGACAGCGCCGAATGCAAGGAGATAAGGCTCAAGTCACTTGATTACGATGACAAGGTCGGGGGGCGGATTGCGATCGGAGTTGCGTCTGGATTGCTCCTTGGTCCGTTTGGGATCCCGATCGCAATGATGGCTGACGCGAACCAGAGTGAAGTGCGCAGAACCTACAGCCGCGAGGTACACCTCCGCTGTTCAAGCGCTCCGATGCCGAAATCTTTGGAACAGTCGAAGCCGTCGACGGTGAAGACCGAGGACAAATAGTCGGGTGGTCGTTATGACGACGAACCTGCTCGAAGCCGGCACATCCGGCGAAAACTCTGTGTCGCAAGGATTGAGAATGCGTCGGTAAGCGACAGTGTGTGCCGCTTTCTAGCATTGTAGCCCGCCGCGCGCTTAGCTGACCGCGCGGCGAGCCTTCTCAGACCGCGCGTCAGGTGCGCAGGCGCGTGGTGCTGCGGGTCGGGTCGGCGGTGATGGTGGGCTCTACGGTGCCCCAGCGGCCGCCGAACCACGCGGCGATGGCGCCGAGGATGAGGCTGACGGCGGAGACGAGGGCGCCTGTCGAGACGGCGGTTGCGGCGGTGTCGGCGGCTTCGGTGGCCTGCTGTTTGGCTTGATCGAGGGTTTGGCGATACTGCTGCTCATATTGCTGGATCTGACTGCGGGCTTGTTCAATCGGAACCTGCTCAGCCTGTGCCAGGGCCTGCGCAGCGCGCTCGCGGGCGTCGTTCACCTCGGACTGATTGCCGGTGAAGACGGCGCGAAGGGCCTGAATGGCCGTGTCGCGCAAGGCGGCAGGATCTTGGCCGCCGCTCGCGGAGCGGATCTGGTTTTCGATGGCTGAGAAGGGATCGGCGGCTTGGGCCAGGGACGGCGCTGCGGCTTGGACGGCGCCACCGGCCGCCTGCGCCACATTGCCAACAGCGCCGGAAACGGTGTTGTAGACGCCGCCGAGGATGCCGCCGATTGCCGATGTCAGGAGATAGAAGATGATCAGCGTGGTCAGGGCCCACGAGGTGAGGCCGTGCCAACCGGCGGTGGATTCCTTTGGTTTGCCGGCTAATCTTCCGGCCGTGTAGCCACCGGCGAGCGAAGCCAGAATGCCGGCCACCGTCCACCAGACGCCGGCTGCGATCGAAAATCCGGTTGCGGAGGGGGTGTCGCCGGCGCCCGGATCCAGCGTCGCGGCGCCGACGCCGATGCCGAGCAGGTTCAAGATGAGGTGCGTGACAAGGGCGACGACGACGCCAGCCATAACGGCGCCCCAGGATACGCGGTTGAGCATGATCGAGCGAGCATCCTCGGCCGGCGTGACCGGATTGACGTGGGGCGCGGTGTCATCGCCGCGGTTGCGCGGCGTGTTGGGCGAGGTGGAAAAGGTAGACATGGCGAGCACTCACACTTGATTGGATCTGTCTCAACAGCCCGATCCACGTGAGGTTCCCCACCGATCTTTTATAGATCGAAGGGGCATCTGCTCAAGCTTGCAAGGATTTCACGTTGCATCGCCTTGCCCGCGCCCGGCAAAGAAGGTGCATTCCGCTCTCAGCGAAGCACGTTGCGGTGTTGTATCTTCAAGATCCGGATCGAGCGCATGGCAAGGTGAGGAGGAATGCTTTCGTATTCCTCCATGATTGTTGCCAAAGCCGGTTTGGGAATGCGCTTCAACTCACAGCGCGCTTCAATGATCGAGGCATAGGTGTCCGGCTCGATCAGAAGGCCCCGGCACAGCACGGCGAGGGAGGTGTGGTCGTCGCGCCGGAAGGCGTCCATGCCGACGACTTTCGGCAGATTCAGCAGCTCCGAAATCAAGGTGGCGATGTCGGTCAGCCGCCTTTCGATAGCGAGCGTGGCCACGACGGAATTGGCGGTCTGATTGCGCAGGTTGATTTCGCTGATCGCAACCTTGAGGGCGACCCGCTCTTTCATCCGCCCCTTGATCTCTTCCTCGGCGCGGGTCGTTGCGAGCCGGATGGTGGATTCAAGCCGCTCGGCATTGACGAGGTTCAGCGAGGTGCCGAGCTTTACCTTCAGTTCTTCGGTCAGCGCCGCTTCAAGGGCGAGCCCGAACAGCCGGTTGTCGGCGGACCGCCGGGCGAGGCTTTTCTGGACGTGCGGATCGTGGCCGGCCTTGGTGACCAGATCGCGCATCGTGTCGCTTGAAAAGGCGGCGCCGTCGTTGGCGGCCATGCTGCGCAGCACGATGTGTTCGCCGACGTCCACCAGCGTTTCGGTCACCTGCTCGCTGAGCGTCGAGCGATTGGCGATCGCGAGACGGTGCCGAACCGTTCTTTCGCGGGAAAGCCGAATGAGGTCTTCGTCGGACAGAAGCGGCGAGTTTCGGAGGATTCTTTCTGCGATATCGAGGTCGGACTCGGAGAGTTCGACCGCGAGTTCGTGGGTGATCCGATCCGTCGAGGCGAGCTTGGCGGAGATATCCGCGCTGAGTTCCGCTGCCGCACCGGCGATCATCTTGGCGATGATGTCGCTGAAGGCATGGCGCTCGCGTTCGGAGGGCTCCGTCGGCGACGTCAAGAACAGAGATGTAATCGCAGCAATAGCCTCCGCTCGGGACACTTCGCCTGGAGCGGAAGCAAGGCGTTGGATAACAGACAGTTCAGCCATGTGCTCACCGAGGATCGTTCAATAGCAAAGTATCTCTAGTTTGTTAACGAAGTCATATCTTGCAATTCGCAAGCCCAGCATTGATCATCCTTCGGATACATGTGAATTCGATTTGTTTATGCCGGAATGGGAGGGTATTCATCGCAAAATGTTACGCGCAAAAGCCTGAGCGACGCGCTGATCGTCCGCTCCTTGGAACCCCGCACTCAAACCAAGGGTTCGGTCGTGCGCAAGAAGGCAAGGAGCTGCGCCATGGCCGAGAGCGACCACTACGACCATAACCCCAAGCTCGACCACAACCCCGGTTCCAATCTGGAGAAGGACACGGAGGACTGGGTTTCTGGCGACGACCGGATGACGGGTGCGCAGGCGTCCTATCTCAAGACATTGTCGGAGGAAGCCGGCGATCCCTCGGCTTATGAGGACGGGCTGACCAAGGCGGAGGCGTCGCGCCGCATCGATGCCTTGAGGGAGATGCTGGGGCGGAGCTGAGGTGCGTAACCCATACTGGCGTTTCCGGTAGGACCCTTTATGGTCGCGCGACTTACATCAAGCTGGACTCAGTCGACATGAATGCACCCACAGTCGTTTCCGACGAGGAACGCCGCGCGATCGTGGTGGGTGCTTTGTTGTTCATGCTGCTCGCGGCGCTGGATCAGACCATTATTTCGCCGGCCCTGCCCACGATCGGCGCCTCGCTTGGCGACGTGACGTGGCTGCCGTGGGTAGTTTCGGCCTATTTTCTGACGGGAACGGCGGTGACGCCGCTTTACGGCAAGCTTGCCGATCTGCGCGGCCGGCGATCGGTGCTCTATGCGGCGGTGGCGATTTTCCTGGTCGGATCGGTTTTATGCGCGCTGGCACCGAGCATGTTCTGGCTGGTGCTTGGCCGGGCGGTGCAGGGGCTTGGCGGCGGCGGGCTGATCGCGCTGGCGCAGACCATTATCGGCGATGCGGTGCCGCCGCGCGACCGGGCGAAATACATGGTCTACATCTCCGGCATGTGGGCGCTGGCGAGCTTAGCCGGACCGATGATCGGCGGCGTGTTCGCGCAGCATGTGCATTGGTCGCTGATTTTCTGGATCAATCTGCCGCTTGGGATAGCGGCCATCGTGATCTCCGATCGCACGTTGCGGAAGATGCCGCAGGTGCGGCGCAAGCATGCGCTGGATTTGACGGGCGCCGCGCTGATCGTGGCGGCGACCGTGGCGCTGCAACTGGCGCTGACGTGGGGCGGGGTGACCTACGGTTGGAGTTCGAGCGTGATCATGGGGCTGCTGGTGGGCTCCACGGCGCTGTTCGCGGTGTTCGCCTGGCACCTGACGCGGGCGGTGGAGCCGTTGATACCGCTGCGGGTGCTGGCCAATCCGGTGATCGCGGCGGCAACCGCCAGCATGTTTTTTTCGATGGCGTCGTCGGTTGGGCTTACGGTTTATGTGCCGGTCTACCTGCAACTCGTGGTCGGGCTTGGCCCGGCGAGCGCGGGTTTTGCGCTGGTGGCGCTGATGGCGGGAACGGTGTTCGGCGCCAGCGTAGCCGGGCGCTTCATGCGTAAGGGCACGAACTACAAGCGCATCGCGATGTGGGGCGGGGTGGTGTCGGTTGTCGGCCTGTTGGTGCTTGCGGCGGTTGCCACCAGCGCGCCCTTCTTCGTGATCGAGATTTTGACGGCGGTGATCGGATTTGGAACGGGAACGCAGTTTCCGGTTACCACTGTTGCCGTGCAGAATGCGGCGGAGCAGCGCGATCTTGGGGTTGCGACGTCCACCTTGTCGTTTATGCGGTCGCTCGGATCGGTGATCGGCGTTGCGGTGCTGGGCTCGATTTTGATCAGCACGGGCGTGGTGGAGCGGGTTGGCGAAGGGGTGGGCTCGCTGGTGGATCCGGCAGCGGGGCTGCACGCGGCCGAGGTGTTCCGCTGGGTGTTCGCGGTGGCGGCGCTTGCGCAAGTGATCGCGCTTGTGCTGCTGGCGTTCATGGCGGAGCGACCGCTGCAAGCCCAGCGCGCCGTAGAGCCGCAGCCGGAATAGCGATCCCGGGGCATGTCGGGGAGGGGTGTGACGATGGCGGACCGCCGCGCATTTCTGAAAAGCCTGTTCGATGCGGCGGTTGCGGCGGCGGATCCGGCGCGTATGATTGCTGATTATCTACCGGCCCCGGTGAAAGGGCGAACGGTCGTCGTGGGTGCCGGAAAGGCCTCGGCGGCGATGGCGTCGGCCTTCGAAGCGGCTTGGATGGCGCGCGGCAACGGCCCGCTTGAGGGGCTGGTGGTGACGCGCTACGGCCATGCCCATCCCTGTGAGCAGATCGAAATCGTGGAGGCCGCGCATCCTGTTCCGGACGCGCAAGGGGCGGCGGCGGCCGGGCGGATCTTGGAGTTGGTTCGCGATCTTGGGCCGGACGATCAGGTGGTTGCGCTGATATCCGGCGGCGGGTCCGCGCTTTTGTCGCTGCCGCCGACGAGCATCGGGGCGGAGGTGAAGCGGGCGGTCAATAAGGTTCTGCTTCAGTCCGGCGCGTCGATCCATGAGATGAACTGCGTTCGCAAGCATCTCTCGCTTATCAAGGGCGGGCGGCTGGCGCGGGCGGCGCATCCGGCGCGGGTTCATTCGCTGGTGCTTTCCGACATACCGGGCGACGATCCGGCGTTGGTCGCCTCCGGCCCGACCATTCCGGACAGGGCCACGCGGGCGGATGCGCTGGCGATCGTGGAGCGCTACCGGATGGAGCTTCCGGCAGCCGCGATGGACTGGCTGGGACGCGAGGCGGCCGAGGCGCCCAAGCCCGACGATGGCGATTTCGCCGGCGATACCCAGCGGGTGATCGCGGCGGCGCAGATGTCGCTGGAAGCGGCTGCCGCGGCGGCGGAGGCGGCGGGGGTTCGCGCGCATATCCTGTCGGACTCCATCGAGGGCGAGGCGCGCGACGTGGGATCGGTTCACGCCGCGCTGGCCCGGCAGATCGCGGCGCACGGGCAGCCGTTCTCAAGGCCGTGCGTGGTGCTTTCGGGCGGCGAGACGACGGTGACGGTTCGCGCCAAGGGCGGGCGCGGCGGGCGGAATGTGGAGTTCCTGCTTGCCTTCGCGATCGGGATTTCTGGAATTCCCGGCATTACTGCGATGGCGGCGGACACCGATGGGATCGATGGCACCGAGGACAATGCCGGCGCTTTTTGCGATGGTGAGACGGCGGGCAAGCTATTTGCCGGCGGCGTTAACCCGAAAAGCTATCTTTCTGAGAATAATGCCTATACGGCGTTTCAAAGCCTTGGCGATCTTTTGATAACCGGGCCGACGCGCACCAATGTCAATGATTTCAGGGCGATTTTCCTTGAGTGATCTCAGAGCCGTTGCCGCCAAGTTGCCGCCGCCGGATCGTCTTGCGCTGTTTCTCGACGTGGACGGCACGTTGATCGGGATCCGCCATCAGGACCGCCAGCATGGCCTGACGCATGAACGCCTGACGCTCTTGGAGCGCATCATTGCCGCAACCGGTGGTGCGACGGCGATCCTGACGGGGCGGTCGGTGGAAGTGGTGGACGAGATGTTCGCGCCGCTGGTGATGTCGGTCGGCGGGCTTCAGGGCGCCGACCGCCGGTTTCCGGGTGGGAAGCGGCTGATGCCGGTGCTGACGGCGGAGCATCGCCGCACTTATGAAACCATTGCCGAGGATGTGGCCCGGCTGTTCCCGCAGATCGAGATCGAGTGGAAACCGGCCGGCATGGCGCTCGTCTATGACGAGGGCGATACGGACCGCGAGCGCGTGGTGATGCTGGCCGTGGAGCGCGCGAAGGGGCTGAAGGTGATGCCGGGCCGGGTTGCGATTGATATCGTGCCGGCGGATGCTGACAAAGGCCACGCGCTCAATGCCTTCATGGCGCATGAGACCTTTGCTTCGCGCATTCCCGTTCATGTCGGCGATGATATTCCGGACGAGCCGGCTTTTGTTGCGGCGCAGCAAATGGGCGGCTTCGGCATCAGCGTGAGCCGGTCCGTGGCCGGTGTGGACGCTCAGATATCCAGCCATGATGACGCATGGGCGGTGCTCGCGATCTACGCCGAGCAACTGTGAATCGGCCGTATACCGGCCTTTGCTGCGGGTTGTCGCCTTTTCTTGCAAGCTTCGGCCGCCATCAATATATTGCATTAACTGAATTTAATTTGCGTGTGCACTGCAATCTGGCGATTCTTACTCCTGTCAGCCTAAAACTCACAGGAGGGTGAAATGGCCTGGACTTCCCCCAAGTGCGAAGAGCTTTGCATGGGCATGGAAATCAACATGTACTTCCCCCCGGAAGTGTAAGTCGATCATGCCTGAACGGGACGAAGCCGCAGCGTTGCGGCTTCGCGCCCTTGTCCTTGGTGCGGCGGCAGGCGGGGGCTTTCCCCAGTGGAACTGCAACTGCCCGAACTGCGCGGGGTTTCGGCGCGGCGAACCGGGACTGAGGGCGCGAACACAAGCCTCGCTGGCGGTTACGGCCGACGGGGAAAGCGTCGCGGTATTGAATGCCGCGCCGGAGATCATCGCACAGATCGCCGCCAATCCGCTGCTGCATCCGGGCGAACCCGAACGGGTGGGCGGGCGGCATTCGCCGATCCGAACGGTGATGATTACCAACGCCGATATCGACGCGATCGCGGGGCTGCTTTCGCTGCGCGAGGCTGAGCCGTTTCGCCTCGTCGCGACGGGGGAGACGCTTTCCGTGATCGACAGCAATCCGATTTTCAAAGGGCTCGACCGGTCGCTCGTGCGCTTCGAAACGGCGGCCCTTGAGACACCGGTCGAACTTGTGGCGGGCGTGATGGCCCGGCTCTATTCGGTGCCCGGCAAGGTGCCGCTCTATCTCGAAGGCGAGAGCGTGGCGACCGATCTTGAGGGCGAGCAGACCGTGGGCGTGGAGATGACCGGCCCGCGCGGCGAGCGGATCCACTGGATTCCCGGATGCGCCAAGATGACGGCTGAGCTGGCTGCGCCCCTTCGCGGCGCGGACGCGGTGTTTTTCGACGGCACGGTCTACACCGACGACGAAATGATCCGGCTCGGCGTTGGCACCAAGACCGGGCGGCGGATGGGGCATATGGCGATGAGCGGGCCGGACGGGTCGCTGGCCGCTTTCGCGGACATCGCCGTGAAGCGGCGCATCTACGTGCACATCAACAACACGAACCCGGTGCTGCGCGAGGGATCGCCGGAGCGGCGGGCGGTTGAAGCGGCGGGATGGATTGTGGCCCATGACGGGCTGGAGGTTTTGCTATGACGGATGTGCTGAGCCCCGAGGCTTTCGAGGCTGCACTGAGGGCGATCGGGGCGGAGCGCTATCACAGCCTGCATCCGTTTCACCGGCGGCTGCATGGGGGCGGTTGCACGATCGATCAGGTGCGGGCGTGGGCGCTCAACCGCTATTGCTATCAGGCGATCATTCCGCAGAAGGACGCGGCGTTGATGGCGCGGTGCGAGGACCGCGACCTTCGGCGCGAATGGCTGCACCGGATCACCGATCACGATGGGCTGGAGGGCGGCGAGGGTGGGATCGACCGCTGGCTGATGCTGACGGACGGGCTTGGCTTTGAGCGGGATTATGTGATGTCGCGGCGCGGCGCGCTGCCGGCGACGCGGTTCGCCACGCAGGCCTATCTCACCTTCGTGAAGGAGCGGACGCTGCTTGAGGCGGTGGCCTCGTCGCTGACCGAACTCTTCGCCCCGAAGCTGCATGAGGAGCGGATTTCCGGGATGCTGGAGCACTACGACTTCATCAACGACCGGGTTGTCAGCTATTTCCGCCGCCGGCTGGATCAGGCGCCGCGCGATGCGTCCTTCGCGCTGGACTACGTGAAGCGGAACGCGGTTACGGCCCCGCAGCAGCAGGCGGCGCTGGCCGCGCTGACCTTCAAGACCGATGTGCTTTGGGCGCAGCTTGATGCGCTTTGGCTTGCCTATGTCGATCCGGTCCTGCCGGCGCCGGGGGCGTGGCAAACGGGCGAGGGCATTCTTGCTGAAGGGCGGGCGGCATGACGGACATCGCCTCACTCGAAGACCGGTTGCCGGATGGCGCGGTGCCGCGCCTACCAAGAGGCGTTCGGCCCCGTTTCGACGCGGTGCGGCGGATGCATATGCTGCTCGCGCCCGAGCGCGCCGTGCGGCTGGATCCGATCGCGGCCGCGATCATCGCCGAGACGGACGGGGTGAGGGATTTCGCGGCGATCGTTGCTGCGCTGGCGGCGAAATACAACGCGCCGGCCGCCGAAATCGCCGGAGACGCGCGCAAGCTCTTGGTCGATCTGATGGACAAGCGAATGCTGGAGGTGGTGCGATGAACGCCCCGACGCTTCCCGAACGGGCCGTGGCCCTGGCCCGGCCGGTCGCGCCGCCGATGGCGCTTCTGGCGGAACTCACCCATCGTTGCCCGCTGAAATGCCCCTATTGCTCCAACCCGCTGGAGCTTGTGCACCGGTCTGGGGAACTGACGACGGAGGCTTGGGCTTCGGTGTTGACCCAGGCGGCGGAGATGGGCGTGCTGCACGTCCACTTCTCGGGCGGCGAACCGGCGGCGCGGCGCGATCTGGAGGAACTGGTTTCGGTCGCGCGGGCGGCGGACCTTTATACCAACCTCATTACATCCGGCGTCGGGCTGACGGAGGCGCGGGTTAAGGATCTTGCGGCGCGGGGGCTCGATCATGTGCAACTCTCGCTGCAAGGGGTCACGGCTGAACTTGCCGACGAGATCGGCGGCTATCGCGGTGGGTTCGAGCAGAAGATGAAGGTTGCCGGCTGGGTGACGGCGGAGGGGTTGCCGCTGACCATCAACGCCGTCATGCACCGCGCGAACCTGCACACGGCGGGCGAGGCGATCGAGCTTGCCGTGCGGCTGGGGGCGCGGCGCATCGAGATCGCGAACACGCAGATCCATGGCTGGGCGGTGAAGAACCGGGCCGCGCTGCTGCCGACGCGGGCGATGGTGGACGCGTGCACGGCGGTGGTGATGGAGGCGCGGGAGCGGCTGCGCGGCGTGCTGGTGATCGACTATGTGCCGCCGGATCACCACTCGGTCTTTCCCAAGGCCTGCATGGGCGGCTGGGGGCGGATCGGGCTCAATATCGAGCCGAACGGCCGGGTGCTGCCCTGCCACGCCGCCGCGACCATCCCGCATCTGACGTTCGACAACGTGCTGGATAAGCCGCTGGCCGCGATCTGGTCCGAAGGATCGGCGTTCAACGCCTATCGCGGCGAGGACTGGATGCCGGAGACGTGCCGGACCTGCGAGCGCAAGACGATCGACTTCGGCGGATGCCGCTGTCAGGCCATGGCCTATGCGGGCGATCCGAACGCGGTGGATCCGATGTGCTCCAAGTCGCCGCTGCACGGGATGATCCACGATCTCACCGAAGCCGAGAGCGTAGATGCTGCACCACCGCCTTATCTCTACCGGACGATGTGAGCCGGGGCGGGCAAGATCAGATCGGCTCGCCTTCGACGGCAGGGTCGATGCAGCGCCAGCGGACGATCCGGTATTTGGGATGCGTGACGGACCATTGAGCAATATGGGGCTGCGCCGAGAAGACGCATTGGTTCAAGGATCTGACGTCGGTGACGGGCAGTGTCTTGTCCTGGCAGGCGGCAGGATTTGACAAGAGGCAAACCGTCAAGACGATATCGAGCGCATTCATGGGAACTCCTGTGATGCTTTGCACGTGTTTCTGGTGGTGAGGATCCCGCACTTGTTCTGAGAGACTATACTCGGACGCTGCTGAATTGGATGACAGGGGCTAATTGGATTATTTTGAAGTTAGGGCATTCTCATAATTTCCCAACATCTTCGGGCGCGCATCGGCTAGGTTTGCCGCCGATTTGAAAGTGTGTGGGATGAGCGAGAACATGCCTTCGACCGAGTTGTTCATTGCCTTTCTCGCCACAACCGCGATTTTTGCCTTCATTCCAGGCCCAGCGATGCTCTATGCGGCGGCGCAAACCATGGCGCGGGGCCGTTCGTCGGGGTTGATGGCCTCGCTTGGCATTCATCTCGGCGGCTACGCGCATATTGCCGCGGCGGCGGCGGGCTTGTCGGTGTTGTTTCATGCCGTGCCTGTGCTTTATCTCGCCGTGAAATTCGCGGGGGCGGCCTATCTGATTTGGCTTGGCATCGCGCTGTTCCGCGCCAAGGCCGAGGGCGATGTGGCGCTTTCCGGGTTCGAGCCGAAATCGGGGCGCCGCGCGTTTTTCGAAAGCGTCACGGTCGAGGTGCTCAATCCGAAGACAGCGATTTTCTTTCTGGCGTTCCTGCCGCAGTTCATCGATCCGTCGGCGGCTTTTCCTATCTGGCTTCAGTTCGTCCTTCTCGGAATGATCGTGAATTCGATGTTTTCCTTTGCGGACGTCGTCTGCGTTTTGATGGCAGGCGCGGTGGTCGCGAGGCTGCGGCGTTCGAGCCGAATGCAGCGCATGATGCGGCGGGCGGGTGGTGCGATGATCGCGGGACTGGGCGTCCATCTCGCCCTTCAGAGAAGCTGACTGACCATCACCGGCTGGAGCGCGCATCCTGTTTCAGGCTTGTGCCTCACTCTTTCTTTCCGCCGCTTCAGGTGCGTTTAAGAGCTTTGCAACGCCAAGCTTACCGGCTTTTGCGCTGGGCCTTTTCCGGCGGCACCTCGGTGAATTCCACCGTGACGGGATCGAGCTGGGGAATGCGCGGCAGGAAACTTGCGCCGCGCCGGATCCAGAAATCGCGAAGCGCTAGGGCGGCGGGGAGAAGGCGCTTATCGGTGCGGCGGACCGTGAACCACTGCCGGCGAATGGGCAGGCCCACAACGTCCAGGATCGCTAGGCGGCCGATTTCCACCTCCGTCGCGATGGTGTGGGCAGAGATGAAGGCGATGCCGAGCCCGGCGATAACGGCTTGCTTGATCGTTTCGTTGGAACTCATTTCCAGCGCGTGCGGAGCACGGCCGTTGAAGGTTCCGGCCATGAAGGCCTCGAAGGATGTGCGGGTGCCCGATCCGATCTCACGAACGAGGAAGGTTTCGTCGGCGATATCCTCCGGCCTGATCCGGGGGCGTCCGGCGCAGCGATGATCTGGGGCGGCGATCATGACTTGCGGGTGCTCGCCGATAATCTGGGCTTCCACCTCGAACTCGCCCGGCGGACGACCCATGATCGCAAGGTCGATCTCATAGGTGCGAAGCGCCGCCACTGTTTCCTCGCGGTTGCCGACGAAGAGGCGGATATCGACATTCGGCCGTTCCCGCCGGAAGGCCGCGATGGCCATGGGCGCGAAGTATTTCGCCGTTGAGACCACGCCGATCGAGACCTTGCCGGAGCCGGCGTTTCTAAGCTCGGCGAGCGCGTCGTTGCATTCGCCGAGCATGGCTTCGATTCGGATGAGGGCGCCCGCGATTTCCTCGCCCGCCGTGGTCGGCCGAAAGCGATCGCCGATGCGCTCGACCAGCGGAAGGCCAACGAGTTCCTCCAGCGCTTTCACCTGCGCCGTGATCGCAGGGGGCGTGACGTTGAGTTCGCCCGCGGCGGCCGTGACGGTGCCGGTTCGGATCACGGCGGAGAGAGAGCGTAGCTGTTTGAGGGTGGTGTGTCTCACGCGGTCCCCCGTGTTTCTCTTAATCCCGGCGTATTCTGCAAGCGGCCGGAATGTGACACCTCAGCATGCCTGTTCTGACAGATTTAAATGTTGGCATCTAATTGTTTCGCGCCTCGCCTCAAGTCTGTCCAGCGAAATGACGTCGCGGCCGCGAACGGTTCTTCACGCGAACGTCTGCCCGTTGGACAAGTTGCATGCGAGCGGCCATCATTGCGGCTTGCGATCGATCACAAGGAGTTTCGCCGATGCCCCGCAACAGCTTGGAGGCCGTTCTCGATGCCTATGCGGGCGACGATCCGCTGCGGCGGGCGGTGGCGCGCGCGGTTCTGGGCGTGGCGTCTGCCGGGCGTGTGCTGTCGGCGATCGTGTCGGAGGGGCCGCATGGTACGGATCACGCCAGCATCGTGGGGGCGAATCTCGGCGGCGATAGCCAGAAGGCGCTGGACCTGAAAGCGCATGAAATCTTGCGCGACGCCATGAACTGGGCGGGTGTGGCCGTGTTCGGCTCAGAGGAAGCAGATCTCCCCGATTATCTCGACGCCGCCGGACTGGTGGCTGTGGCAACCGATCCGCTGGACGGGTCGTCCAACATCGATACCAACGTTTCGATCGGGACGATCTTTTCCGTGCTGCCGGCCGGCGAAAACCCGTTCCTGCAGCCGGGGAACCGCCAGTTGGCGGCCGGCTATGTGATCTACGGGCCGCATACCGATCTCGTTTTGACGCTGGGGCAAGGCACGCTGATTTTCACGCTGGACCGGGCGACGGGCATCTACAGCGGCACCGGGCGCGCGCTGACCATTGCGCCGGAAACCGACGAATTTGCCATCAACGCCTCGAACTACCGGCATTGGGCGGAGGGGATACGCGCCTATGTGGACGACTGCGTGGCCGGTGACGCGGGGCCGCGCGAGAAGGAATTCAACATGCGCTGGATCGCCTCGCTGGTGGCGGAAACCAGCCGCATCCTCACGCGTGGCGGCGTGTTCCTCTACCCTGGCGACGGGCGGCGCGGCTATGCGGAGGGGCGGCTTAGGCTCGTTTATGAGGCGAACCCCATCGCCATGGTGGTAGAGCAGGCGGGTGGGCGGGCGTCGGCTGGCGGGGTGCGCATTCTCGATCTCGTACCGACCGAACTGCACCAGCGCACGCCGCTCGTTTTCGGGTCGGCGAATGAGGTGACGCGGGTCGAGTTCTATGAGACGAACCCTGTGTCGGCCGAGCGGTCGCCGCTGTTCGGTTATCGCGGGCTGTTCCGGGCTTAAGCGCGTGGGCCATAGGGGGTATGTCGAGCTATGTCGGAACGTCATCCGATCATTGCGATTACGGGGTCGTCGGGGGCGGGCACGACGTCTGTTCGGACCACGTTCGCGCAGATTTTCCGCCGCGAGGGGATCACCGCCGGTTTCATCGAGGGCGACTGTTTTCACCGGTATGACCGGGCCGCGATGAAGGCGAAGGCGGCGGAGGAGCACGCGCGCGGCGACGTTAACTTCAGCCATTTCGGGCCGGCCGCCAATCTGCTCGAAGAGTTGGAGGCGGTGTTCAGGAGCTATGCCGAGGAGGGACGCGGCCGGACGCGGCATTATGCGCACGACCATGAGGAGTCGCATCTCTACGGTATTCCCGAAGGCACGTTTTCGGACTGGGAGGCGTTTCCGCCGGCAACGGATCTTCTGTTCTACGAGGGGCTTCACGGGGCGGTGGTGACGGACAAGGTCAATATCGCGCGCTACGTCGATCTCAAGGTCGGCGTGGTGCCGGTGATCAACCTTGAATGGATCCAGAAGATCCACCGGGACAAGGCGACGCGCGGCTATTCCACAGAAGCGGTGACCGATACGATCCTGCGGCGCATGCACGACTACGTGCATTTCATCTGCCCGCAGTTTTCGCAGACCGACATCAACTTCCAGCGCGTGCCGATGGTGGATACGTCCAATCCGTTCATCGCGAGGTGGATTCCGACGCCCGACGAAAGCATGGTGGTGATCCGGTTCAGGAACCCGCGCGGGATCGACTTTCCCTATTTGCTCTCCATGATCGACAACAGCTTCATGTCGAGGGCCAATTCGATCGTTGTTCCCGGCCCGAAGATGGAACTTGCGATGCAACTTATTCTCACGCCCAAAATCCTGCGCTTGGTTGAGCGCAAGCGGCGGCTGCTTTAGAAAGAGCGTCAGCCTCGGTTTCACTGAGCGGTTGCCGGACGCGCAGGTTTCCGCGCAAAGGTCCGGACAGCCGCGACATATCGGAAGGACTGCCATGGCCCGCATCACTCTTCGCCAGCTTCTCGACCATGCCGCGGAGTATGGCTACGGCGTTCCGGCCTTCAACATCAACAACATGGAACAGGGCCTCGCGATCTTGGAAGCGGCCGAGGCGACGCGCTCGCCCGTGATCATTCAGGCGAGCCGGGGCGCGCGCGCCTATGCCAACGACGTGGTGCTGGCCAAGCTGATCGACGGCCTCGTGGAGATCCACCCGGACATTCCGATCTGCATGCACCTCGACCACGGCAACAACGAAGCGACCTGCGTGACCGCGATGCAGAACGGCTTCACCTCCGTCATGATGGACGGCTCGCTGAAGGAAGACGGCAAGACACCCGCCGACTACGACTACAACGCCGGCATCACGGCGCGTGTGACGCGCATGGCGCATTGGGGCGGCGTTTCGGTGGAAGGCGAGATCGGCGTGCTCGGCAGCTTGGAATCGGGCGGCGGCGAGCAGGAGGACGGCCACGGGGTGGAGGGCGTTCTTTCGCACGACCAGCTTTTGACCGACCCCGAACAGGCCGTGCAGTTCGTCAAGGACACGCAAGTGGACGCGCTGGCGGTGGCGATGGGCACCAGCCACGGCGCTTATAAGTTCAGCCGCAAGCCGGACGGCGCGGTGCTGGCGATGAACGTCATCGAGGAAATCCACCGGCGGCTGCCGAACATGCATCTGGTGATGCACGGGTCATCGTCCGTGCCGCAGGAGTTGCAGGACATCATCAACCGCTATGGCGGCGAGATGAAGCCGACGTGGGGTGTGCCGGTGGAGGAAATCCAGCGCGGCATCAAGCACGGCGTGCGCAAGATCAATATCGACACGGACAACCGGATGGCGCTGACGGGGGCGATCCGCAAGGTGTTTGCGGAGAACCCGTCGGAGTTCGATCCGCGCAAGTATCTGAAGCCCGCGATGGACGCGATGCGCAAGCTGTGCATCCAGCGCTTCGAGGAGTTCGGCACGGCGGGACATGCGGACAAGATCAAGCCGCTGTCGCTGGCGGCGATGGCGAAGCGGTATAAGAGCGGGGAACTGGATCCGAAGTTTGGGTGAGGGGGTGGGCGAAGGGGGTGGCTCGTCTTACTTGGGGCATGTCTGTCGCCCAACGCTTACTTTCCTTTCTCCGCTTGTGGGAGAAGGTGTCGCGGCAGCGACGGTTGAGGGGTGCGTTGGGGCAGGCTCGGCTTTAAAGTTTAAGCGAGCTGGAAAGAGACCCCTCATCCGGCCCTCTCGGGCCACCTGGCCCCTGGACCGAGACACGGGTCTCGACCCGTCGCTTCGCGACCCCACAAGGGGAGAAGGAAAAATCTCGCCGCTTTGCATTGATGCAACCTGGACCGAATTGTAGCCATGACCCTTCTCATTGCCCCGTCCATGCTCTCCTGCGATTTTGCTCGCCTTGCCGATGAACTTGGCGCGGTGGAGCGGGCTGGGGCGGATTGGATTCATTTGGATGTGATGGATGGCCATTTCGTGCCGAACATCACTTTCGGTCCGCCTGTGATCAAGGCGATGCGGCCGCATTCGGCGCTGACCTTCGACGTGCATCTGATGATCGAGCCGGCGGATCCGTATCTCGCGGCCTTTGCGGAGGCGGGGGCGGATTTGATTTCGGTGCATGTGGAGGCGGGGCCGCATGTGCATCGGTCGTTGCAGGCGATCCGGGGGCTCGGCAAGAAGGCGGGAGTGGTGCTGAACCCCGGAACGCCGGAATCGGCGATCGAATATCTCATTGATGAGATCGATCTGATCCTGGTCATGACGGTGAATCCCGGTTTTGGCGGGCAGGCGTTTATTTCTTCCGGCATCGACAAGGTTCGCCGGATCAGGGCGATGGTGGGGGACCGGCCGGTTCATATCGAGGTGGACGGCGGGGTGACGCCCCAAACGGCGCCGTTGCTGGCCGCAGCGGGCGCTGATGTGCTGGTGGCGGGAACGAGCGTGTTTCGGGGCGGGGCGGATGCTTACCGCCACAACATTACAGCGATCCGCGATGCGGTGAACGGGGCGGCGGCATGAGCGTGAAGTCGTTTCCGGGTGGGCTGATCTTCGACCTCGACGGTACGCTGGTGGATAGCGTTCCCGATATCGCGGGGGCGCTCAACGAACTCATGGGGCTGCACGGGCTTGCGGCCCATGGGGTGCCTGCGGTGATGCGGATGATCGGCCATGGTGTGCCGAATCTGGTGGAGCGCGCCTTCACCGCGCATGGCGTTACGCTGGACGGCGGGCTGCTGGAGGCGGAGGTGCGAACCTATCTCGGCCTCTACGAGCCGCGCGCGACACGCGATACGCGGCTGTTCCCGCACGTGGCGGAAACGCTGGCGCTGTTTGCGGCGCGGAATATTCCAATGGCGGTTTGCACCAACAAGCCAACGGCGGTTTCGCGCGAGATCGTGGCGAGCTTCGGCCTCTCCGATCTGTTGCCGGTGGTGGTGGGGGGCGACTTCGGGCCGCCGCGCAAACCGGCGCCGGATCTGCTTTGGAAGGCGGCTGAATTGATCGGCGTCGATCCGCGCCAAGCCGTCATGATCGGCGACAGCGGGGCGGATGTGGCGGCGGCGCGGGCGGCGGAGATGCCGGTGATCGTTGTCGAATATGGCTACACGTCCGTTGCCCCCGCCGACCTTGGCGCCGACCGAGTGATCGCGAGTTTCGCCGAACTTTCGGCGGCGCTCGGCACCTTGCGGGAGACCGCGTGATGCGGGGCCTGAAGGCGCTGATCTTTGATGTTGACGGCACGCTGGCGGAAACCGAGGAGGTGCACCGCCAAGCCTTCAACAGCGCTTTCAAGGCATTTGGTCTGTCTTGGGTTTGGGACCACGACCTCTATTTCAAGCTCCTGAACGTATCCGGCGGCAAGGAGCGCATTCAGTATTACATCGACACCTTCAAGCCGGATCTTGCCGGCGATGCGCATGCGACGATCAACGAGATCCATGCCCGCAAGAGCGCGCTTTACTCCAAGATGATCGACGACCGCCGGGCGCGGCTTAGGCCCGGTGTGGAGCGGCTTATCGAAGAGGCGAAATCGCGGGGGTTGAAGCTGGCACTCGTCACATCGTCGAGCATCGCCAATGCCGAAGCCCTGATCATTGCCAATCTTGAGGTCAGCGGGCTTGAAACATTCGCCGCGATCGTGGGCGGTGAGGCGGTCAAGACCAAGAAGCCGGCGCCGGACATCTATCGCATGGCGCTGGAGGCGCTTCGCCTCGATGCCCGCAATTGCATCGCCATTGAGGATAGCGCGAACGGGCTGAGGGCTTCGGTTGCGGCGGGGATCCGCACGGTGGTGACGCCGAGCACGTTTACGCACACCGCCGATTTTTCAGGCGCGCTGGCGCTCGTCAGCCATCTCGGCGATCCGTTCGAGCCCTATGAACATCTATCCAGCTTCGGCGAGCGGGAGCGCATGGTGACAGTGGCTTCTCTGTCGCGCTGGCTCGACGATGACGACGACATGCGCAGCCTGCTGACGATCGGCGGACGGTCGATTTACTAGGCACTGCCCTCCGTTGCGCCATAGCTGGCGGTGAATTTGCCTGTGGAATGGGCAGTTCATCAGCGATTGTATGCAACCCGGCTTCATAAACTGCTTATAGGGCCGGGCAAAGCGGACCTCCTTCGCGGCCTTTCGCGCTAGCGCATTGATTCACAAAGCTGAATTTTGAAGGTCGTTCGACGCGGCGGCTTTGGCACGAGCATTGCTGGTAAGGGCGGGAGACGACGACGGACTGATCTCGATCCGCAGTCGCCCGATCAACAAAGGGGATCCACGCATGTTCAGCCGCAGCTTCGACCGCCGTATTTTCCTCAAGGGTGCCGGTGCCGGTGCGCTTGGTCTTTCCACGGGCCTTCTCACCAGCCTTCCCGCACGGGCCGAGGGCCTCACCATCGGTATCCTCTACGTCGGCGCGCGCGACGACTTCGGTTGGAACCAGGCTCACGCCGTTGCCGCTGCTGCCCTGAAGCAGGTGCCGGGCGTGACCGTGGTCGAGGAAGAAAACGTTGCCGAGACGATCGCCGTCGCCCAGTCGATGGAGTCCATGATCAGCCTCGACGGCGCCAAGCTGATTTTCGCGACGTCCTTCGGTTACTACAACCCCTTCATGCTCGACATGTCGAAGAAGTACCCGGACGTTCAGTTCCGCCATGCCGCTCCGCTGTGGACCGACGCGGACCCGAAGAACGCCGGCTCCTACTTCGGCCAGCTCGATCAGGCTCACTATGTCGACGGCATCGCCGCCGGCCTTTCCACCAAGTCGAACAAACTCGGCTTCGTGGCCGCCAAGCCGATCGGCACCGTGCTGCGCAACATCAATTCCTTCGCGCTTGGCGTGCGCAAGGTGAACCCGGCCGCGACCGTGCAGGTGATCTTCACCGGTGAATGGTCGATGCCGGTTCGTGAAGCCGAGGCGACCAACGCCCTGGTGGATGCCGGCGCCGACGTCATCACCTGCCACGTGGACGGCCCGAAGGTCGTGATCGAAACGGCCGAAGGCCGCGGCGTGAAGACCTGCGGTCATAACGCTTCGCAGGCCCCGCTGGCGCCGAAGGGCTTCATCACCGGCGCCGAATACAAGTGGGAAACCATCTACAAGGACTATGCGGCCAAGCTTTCGGCTGGCGAAGCCTTGCCGAACTTCATCGGCGGCGGGTTCGATCTCGACTTCGTGCAGAACACCGCCTACGGCGCCGGCGCTTCGCCCGAAGCGATCGCCGCTGCCGATGCGGCGCGCGCGGACGTGACGGCCAACAAGCCGATCTTCGTCGGCCCGATCAACAAGCAGGACGGTACGGCTTTGGTGGCTGCGGGCGCTTCGCTCGACAACTACGCGCCCGAGCTGAACGCGACCGACTACCTGATCGAAGGCGTGGTCGGCTCGATCACCTAAGGATGAAACGGGGGCGGGGGAGCCGGCGGTTTCCCCTTTCCCGCCTTCGCCGCGATGCGGCTTGACCCCAAAAAGGGGTGGATGGCGTGGTCGTGACTGATAGCGGATGGTGCCGCGCGAAGATGACTCATTTGCCGGGAGGCCACGCATGACAGTCACCACTGCACCCGCGCCCGCCAATGCGATCGGCGAAACTCTGGATCGGCTGCGCCGATCGTCCGAATATGTGGTCATTCCACTCGTGGCGCTGGTTGCTTCGGCGATCCTGTTCTCCCTGTTTCTGCTGGCCGTCGGCAAATCGCCGATCGAGTTTTTCTTTCTGATCTGGAAGGGCGGTTTCGGCACGGCGTTCTCTTGGCAGAACACGCTGGTGCGCGCGTCTCCGCTGGTGCTTGCGGCGCTTTGCGTGGCGATCCCGGCGCGGCTTGGCATGGTGGTGATCGGGGGCGAGGGCGCGCTGGTGCTCGGCGGCTTTGCCGCTGCTGTTGTCGCGATCCCTATGGTGGCATGGTCTCCCTCGCCATTGACGCTCCTGGTGATGGCGGCCGCGGGGGCGGCGGCTGGTGCGGTTTGGATCGGCTTCGTGGGGTATCTCCGCCATTTCCGGGGCATCAACGAGACGATTTCGTCGCTGCTTCTCACCTACATCGCCTTTTCCATTTTGAATTTCTTCGTCGAGGGCGCGCTGCGCGATCCCTCCGACCCGAATAAGCCATCCACCATGCCGATCGGGCCGGAGAACATGATCGGGCCGATCCCCGGTACGTCGGTTCACTGGGGCCTGGTGGTGGGCGTGATTGCCTGTATCGGAACATGGGTGCTGATGAACCGCACCACCTTTGGCTTTGCCGCGCGCATTACCGGCGGAAACGTGCGGGCGGCGCTGGCGCAAGGGCTGCCGGTGGGCAAGCTGGTGCTGGTTTCCACTGCGCTCGCAGGCGCTTTCGCGGGGCTCGCCGGATTTTTCGAGGTCGCGGCCATCCACGGCAAGGCGAATGCCTCGCTCATCGCCGGATACGGCTTCACGGGCATTTTGGTGTCGTTCCTCGCGCGTCACAATCCGATCGCGATCATTCCGGTTGCCATTTTGCTCGGCGGTATCGACGCGGCGGGTGGGCTGGTGCAGCGGCGGTTGGATCTGCCGGATGCAACGGTGCTCGTGCTTCAGGGGCTGATGTTCGTGGTGCTACTCGTGTCCGAGACGCTCTACGGCCGGTTCGCGATCTTCAAAGCCAAGGGGGCGTGAGATGGAAGACGTCGGTTTTTCAACCGTACTTCTCGCGATGCTGGCCGGCGCGATCCGCGTGTCCACGCCGTTCCTGTTCGTCTCACTCGGCGAAACGCTGACGGAGAAATCCGGGCGCATCAATCTGGGGCTGGAGGGCACGCTGGTGTTCGGCGCGATGGCGGCCTACGCCACGGCCTATAACACCGGGAGTCCCTGGCTCGGCGTGTTCGTTGCGGGGCTCTCGGGCGTCGCATTCGGGGCGCTGCACGGCGCGATTTGCAAGCTGAAAGGCGTCAACGACATCGCCATCGGCATTGCGATGATGCTGTTCGGCACCGGGCTCGCGTTCTTTTTCGGCAAAGCCTACATCCAGCCCGTTGCGCCGCGCCTACCTTCCATCCCGCTGGGGTTCTGGACCGAAGATCCGCTGCTGCGGCAGGCGCTCGACGTAAATCCGCTGTTCCTGATCGGCATCGCGCTGGCGGTGTTCCTGTGGTGGGGGTTCCGCAATACGCGGATCGGTTTGATCGTGCGCACGACCGGCGATAGCGCGCCAGCGGCGCTGGCGCTTGGCATCAACGTGGATCTCGTGCGCTTCCTGGCCACGGCAGCCGGTGGATTTCTGGCGGGGGCGGGCGGCGCGTTCTTGTCGCTCTATTACCCCGGTTCCTGGACGGAGGGGCTTTCGTCCGGGCAGGGGCTGATGGCGGTGGCGCTGGTGATTTTCGCGCGCTGGAATCCGCTTGCCTGTTTCGGCGCGGCCCTTTTGTTCGGGGCGGCCGGTGCGCTCGGGCCCGCGCTTCAGTCGATCGGGATCACGCGCGGCTATCATTTCTTCAACGCGGCGCCCTATGCGCTCACGCTTATCATCATGATCCTTTCAATTTCGCCCAAGCGCAGCCTGAAGGGCGCACCCGGCGAGTTGTCGATCGCGAAGTGATCTAGCTGCTCCGGTGCCCACGGCGCGCCGGGCCTTGCATGTGTGGAAAGGAGGTACCCTCAATGAATGGTCTTGGCGGGCTCAACAAGTCGGACAACGGCGTTGTTATCGGCCTTGTGCAACTGCAATTGCCCGTGGTCGTGACGCCGGAAGATCTGGCGGCGCAGACGGCCAAGATCGTTTCCATGGTCGCCAAGGCGCGGCGCAATCTCGGCACGATGGACCTTGTGGTTTTCCCCGAATACGCCCTGCACGGCCTTTCGATGGACACCAATCCGGCCATCATGTGCCGGCTCGACGGGCCCGAAGTTGCGGCCTTCAAGAAGGCCTGCGTGGATAACCGCATCTGGGGCTGCTTCTCCATCATGGAGTTCAACCCGGACGGTTATCCCTGGAACACCGGCCTCATCATCGACGACCAGGGCGAGATCAAGCTCTATTACCGCAAGCTGCATCCTTGGGTTCCGGTCGAGCCTTGGGAGCCGGGCGACGTCGGCATTCCGGTCATCGAGGGGCCGAAGGGCGCCAAGATCGCACTCATCATCTGCCACGACGGCATGTTCCCCGAGATGGCGCGCGAGTGTGCCTACAAGGGCGCCGAGATTATGCTGCGCACGGCAGGCTATACCGCGCCGATCCGGCAGTCCTGGCGCTTCACCAATCAGGCGAACGCGTTCCAAAATCTGATGATCACCGCCAATGTTTGCATGTGCGGGTCCGACGGATCGTTCGATTCCATGGGCGAGGGCATGATCGTCAATTTCGACGGCACCGTCATCGCTCACGGCACCACAGGCCGGGCCGACGAGATCATTACCGCCGAAGTTCGGCCGGACCTTGTGCGGGAAGCGCGGGCGGGCTGGGGGGTGGAGAACAACCCCTATCAACTCTGGCATCGCGGCTATGTCGCGGTCCAAGGCGGCGCGATGGACTGCCCCTACACCTTCATGAAGGACATGGTGGCTGGAACCTACCGGCTGCCTTGGGAAGATACCGTCAAGGTCACCGACGGCACCTCTTGCGGCTTCCCCGCGCCAACCCGCCGCTATGGCGAGAGCGCGCTCAAGACCGCGGCGGAGTGAAGGCCATGCAGGGCTTTGATTTCACCGGCCGCGCTCACCTCTTCACCCTTCGGACGCCCGCATGACCAGCCTTGATGAACGCATCGCCGGTAGCCTCGTTGCGAACCCGCTCACCGTCGCGTCGGACCCCTATGCGTGGCCCTATGACGGCGATCTGAGGCCGGATAACACGGCGCTGATCGTGATCGACATGCAGACGGATTTCTGTGGGCCGGGCGGCTACGTCGATTGCATGGGCTATGACCTGTCGCTGACGCGCGCGCCGATCGAGCCGATCCGCGCGGTGATGGGCGCGATGCGGCGGGCGGGCTATATGATCATCCATACCCGCGAGGGGCACCGGCTGGATCTTTCCGACCTTCCGGCCAACAAGCGCTGGCGGTCGCAGCGGATCGGTGCGGGGATCGGCGATCAGGGACCTGCGGGGCGGATCCTGGTGCGCGGCGAGCGGGGCTGGGAAATCATTCCCGAACTCGCGCCGCTGGCCGGCGAAACCATCATCGACAAGCCGGGCAAGGGCTCGTTCTGTGCGACCGATCTGGAGATGATCCTGCGCCTGAAGGGCATCCGCAACCTGATCCTGACCGGCATCACCACCGACGTTTGCGTGCACACGACCATGCGCGAGGCCAACGATCGCGGCTTTGAATGCCTGATCCTGGAAGACTGCTGCGGGGCGACCAAGCACGCCAACCATCTGGCCGCGATCGACATGGTGAAGATGCAGGGCGGGGTGTTCGGCGCGGTCGCGACCAGCACCGACCTTCTCAAGGTGATCGGAGAGACGTCATGAGCGCGCTCGAAACCTCAAAGTCTCACGCGATCGGGCTTGAAACGATCGGCATGACGAAGATCTTCGGATCGCTAACCGCGCTCGACGACGTGTCGATCAAGGTAAGGCCGGGCTCGTTCCATGCGCTGCTGGGCGAAAACGGGGCAGGAAAGTCCACGCTCGTCAAATGCGTGATGGGTTTCTATCAGCCGACACGCGGCAGCGTGCTCGTGAACGGGGCGGAGGTGCAGATCCCGAACCCGAAGGCGGCGCGTGCGCTTGGTATCGGCATGGTCTATCAGCATTTCACGCTGGTGCCCTCGCTGACGGCGACGGAAAACCTCGTGATCGCGCGGGCGGATGTGCCGGCCGTGATCGACTGGAAGGCCGAGAAGCGGCGGCTGGACGAGCTTTTCGACACCATGCCGTTCCGGGTTCCGCTCGACGTTCCGGTTTCAAGCTTGGCGGCGGGCGAGAAGCAGAAGCTGGAAATCCTCAAGCAGCTTTATCTCGATCAGCGGTTCCTGATCCTGGACGAGCCGACCTCCGTTCTGACCCCGCAGGAGGCCGACGAAATCCTGGGTCTTCTGCGCGGCATGACCGATCGCGGCGATCTGACCATCCTCATGATCAGCCACAAGTTCCGCGAAGTGACCGCCTTCGCCGATGATGTGACGGTGCTGCGCAAGGGCGCCTTCGTGGGCTCGGCACCCGCCAAGACGCTGACCGTGGGCGCCATGAGTCAGATGATGATCGGCGACATGAAGCTGCGCGAGCGGGCCGCTCGGAAGACCTTTGAAAACAAGCTGACGGTGCTCGAATTGGCCGGGCTCTATGCCGACGATGACGAGGGCACGCGGGCGATCGAGTCTGTGAACCTCAAGGTTCATGCGGGCGAAATCGTCGGCATTGCCGGCGTTTCGGGGAATGGGCAGTCGGAATTGATCGAATGCCTGTCCGGTCAGCGGCCGTTGTTCGATGGGCGGATTTTCGTCAAGGATCAGCCCTATGAGCCGGAGCGGGAAAAGATGGCCCGCTTCAAGGTCTACGGCTTGCCGGAAGAACCGCTGAAAAACGCCGCCGTGCCGCGTATGACGGTGGCGGAAAACTTGGCTTTCCGCTCCTTCGATCAGCCGCCGATGTCGTCGCTGTGGGGCTGGCTGTCGCCCGGTCCCATCCGCGCCAAGGCCAAGGAACTGATCGCCGCCTACCGGGTGAAGACGCCCGGCCCGGACGAGCCGATCCAGAACCTCTCCGGCGGCAACGTGCAGCGCGCGATTCTGGCGCGGGAGCTTTCCAGCGAGGTCGATGTGCTGATCGTCGCCAATCCGTGCTTCGGGTTGGATTTCGCCTCGATCGCGGAAATCCGCGCGCAGATCATGGATCAGCGCAACCGGGGCGCGGCGGTGCTTTTGGTATCCGAGGATCTCGACGAAATCCTGGAATTGTCGGACCGGGTGGCGGTGATGAGCGAGGGCAAGATCACCTATGTCTCGCCGACCGCCGACACCGACCGCAATACGATCGGGCAGTATATGGCCGGGCACCATTAGCGAATGCAACCTGGAATAATGTCATGATCACCGTTGCCGCCGAGCCTTATGCCTTCAGCTTTCCGCCCGATCGCGTTGCGCTCGTGGTGATCGACATGCAGCGCGATTTCATCGAGCCGGGCGGCTTCGGCGAGACGCTCGGCAATGACGTGTCGCGGCTGGCGGCGATCGTGCCGACCGTGCTTGATCTCCTGACGCTCTTTCGCGACAACGGCTGGATGATCGTTCACACCCGCGAGAATCATGCGCCGGACCTCTCCGATTGTCCGCCCGCAAAGCGCGAGCGGGGCAAGCCCAGCCTGCGCATCGGCGACGAGGGGGCGATGGGCCGCATTCTCATTCGCGGTGAGCCAGGGGCGGAAATCATCGATGCGCTGTTGCCGCAGGCCGGCGAGATCGTGATCGACAAGCCGGGCAAGGGCGCGTTCTACGCGACGCCGCTAGGGGAGATCCTGCAAAAGAAGGGCATCACCCACCTCGTTTTCGCCGGTGTGACGACCGAGGTCTGCGTGCAGACTACGATGCGGGAGGCAAATGATCGCGGCTACCAGAATCTCCTCATAGAAGACGCCACAGAGAGCTATTTTCAGAGCTTCAAGGATGCCACATTGGAGATGGTCCGCGCGCAAGGAGCGATCGTCGGATGGACGGCGCCCTTCGCAGCGCTGGCGCAAGCCGCGTCCGGGAGGGCTTGATAATGACCGAGAATTTCGACGCAGCGGCCCATGTCGCCCACATGGAAACCGTGGTGGATCTCGATATCGATCCGGCATGGCGGCCGGGGGTCGTGAACAATGTGGCGATCGCCGCCCGCATGGCGGCGCTGGTGCTGTCGTTCCCGCTTGACGATGCGGTGGAACCGGCCGGCGTTTTCGAGGCCGGGCGATGACGCTGGATCCGCTCGACGGCACGGCCACCGATATCGCAGGGATGGTCAACACCGGTCAGGTCTCCGCGCGGGACGTGACGCGGCGGGCGCTGGACCGGATTTCCGCCCTCGACGAGTATGTGAATGCGTTCACCGACGTGACAGCGGCGCGGGCGCTGGCCGAGGCCGACATCGTGGACGCGCGGGTGGCGCGCGGGGAAACGTTGCCGCTGGCGGGCGCGCCTTACGGGGTGAAGAACCTCTTCGACCTAGAAGGCGTGGCGACGCGGGCGGGCTCCAAGATCAACCGCGACAATCCCGCCGCAAGCCATGACGCGACGCTGGTGACGCGGCTGCGCGAGGCCGGCGCGGTTTGCCTCGGTGCGCTCAACATGGGCGAGTATGCCTATGATTTCACAGGTAGGAACGCCCATGACGGCGACTGCCGCAACCCGCATGACCTGACGCGGATGACGGGCGGTTCGTCGTCCGGCTCGGGCGCGGCGGTCGCGGCGGGGATGGTGGCGCTGTCGCTGGGATCGGACACCAACGGTTCGATCCGGGTGCCCTCTTCGTTTTGCGGGCTGTTCGGGCTGAAGCCGACATTCGGGCGGCTTTCCCGCGCGCGCAGCTTTCCGTTCACGGCGAGCCTTGATCACCTCGGGCCCTTGGCGCGGTCGGTCAGGGATCTCGCGGTATCGTTCGATGTAATGCAGGGCGCCGATCCGCTGGATTATGCGCAGGCGGTCAGGCCCGCGCTTGCAACCCTGGACCGTCTGGACGACGGGGCCGGGGGGCTGCGGATCGCGGTGGCCGGCGGCTATTTCCGCGACGACGGGTTCGCGGATGCCAACGCGGCTGTCGATCTCGTGGCGGCGGCGCTGGGGGCGACGGGGACCGTGGAGGTGCCGGAAGCGGCGCGGGCGCGGGCGTCGGCGTTTTTGATCACGAATGCGGAGTCGGCCGCTCTGCATCTTGGCCGTCTCAAGGCGCGGGCGGCGGATTTCGATCCGGAAACGCGGGACAGGTTCTTGGCCGGCACTATGCTGCCATCCGCTTGGTATGTGGCGGCGCAGCGCTTCCGCTCGTGGTACCGGGCGGCGGTGGGCGCGCTTTTTGAAACCGTGGACGTGGTGCTTGCGCCGGCAACGCCGTTTTCGGCGCTCGGGCTTGAGCAGATGACGATGACGGTGCGCGGTGAAGAGGTGCCGGCGCGGGCGAACATCGGCATCTTCACGCAGCCGATCAGCTTTGCCGGTCTGCCCGTCGCAACCGTGCCGGTTTGGCCTGCATCCGGCGGACTGCCGATCGGCGTGCAGGTGATCGCCGCGCCGTGGCGGGAAGATTTGGTGCTGCGTGTCGCCGCCGTGTTGGAGCGCGGCGGCGTCTGCCGCGCGCCGATCGCCATGGTGAAGGACCCAGCGACACCATGAAGGATCTTGCCATTGATATGCCGGAGGTTAAGGCCGAGGTGGAGGCCGTGTTCGCGGATTACGAGCGCGCCTTTGTTGCCAACGACATTGCCGTGCTGGACGCGCTTTTCCTCGATGCGCCGACCACGATCCGTTACGGCGGGGCGGAAAATCTCCACGGCTATGCCGCGATCCGGGCGTTTCGCGCGTCCCGCCCGTCGGCAGGCTTGGAGCGCCGGCTGGAAAACACCGTGGTCACCACTTACGGGCGTGATTTCGCGACGGTGTCGACGCTGTTCCGGCGCGATATAAACCCCGGCAAGGTGGGCCGGCAGATGCAGACCTGGGTGCGCATGGCCGGCGGCTGGCGCGTGGTGGCGGCGCATGTGAGCGTCATTTCGGACCCGGAGGCCTGAGGGACGTTGGTGATCGCGGGCGCGGACATCGATCAGGCAGAACGCCGGGGCAAAACCCGGACCGACGATTTGCGCCTGCAACTTGCCGATGAGATCGTGCGCGGCACGCTGGCACCCGGCACCACGCTGGACGAAGTCCGCATCGCCGCCCGTTTCGGCGTATCGCGTACGCCTGTGCGCGAAGCGCTGCGTCAGCTCGCGGCCAGCGGGCTTGTCGACATCCGCCCGCATCGCAGCGCGCTCGTTGCGAAGCCGAGCCAGGAACGGCTGCACGAGATGTTCGTGGCGATGGCGGAACTCGAAGCCGTGTGCGCGGGCCTTGCCGCTGGCTGCATGACGCTGGTCGAGCGCCGCACGCTGGAGGGCATCCACAGCTTGCTGCGCGAGCTTGTGCGGTCCGGCGATCCGCAGCGCTATCACGAGATCAACGAGAGTTTTCATACCGCGATTTATTTCGGTGCGCACAACGGCTATCTCGCTGATATTGCGATCGCCACGCGCGGGCGGTTGCAGCCGTTTCGTAGGGCCCAGTTTCGCACGCTCGGGCGCCTCGCCAAGTCGTATATGGAGCACGACCGCATCGTGGAAGCGATCTTGCGGGGCGACCGGGAGGGCGCGGCGCTGGCCATGCGCGCGCATATCGGAACCGTTGAGCAAGCCTTCGACGAATACACACTGACCGGCAGTGCCGCCGATTGACCGCGTTTTCAGGGGACATGATGTCTGGATTTTCGCTCGACCTTCAGTCGCTCGCGCGGGCCTATGCGGCGGGGCGCAATCCTGCCGAGGTGATCGAGGCGGTTTACGCCCGCATCGAAGAGGTGGCGGATCCGGGTATTTTCATTGCGCTGGTACCCAAAGCCGACGCGCTTGCCGCCGCTGCGGCACTAGGCGCCTATGATCCGGGCAAGCCACTTTGGGGCGTGCCCTTCGCGGCCAAGGACAACATCGACGCCAAGGGCCTTCCGACCACGGCGGCCTGTCCCGATTTCGCCTATCAGCCCGGCGCCGACGCCACCGTGGTTGCGCGGTTGAAGGCGGCGGGGGCCATTTTGATCGGCAAGACCAATCTCGACCAGTTCGCAACCGGGCTCGTGGGCGTGCGCTCGCCCTATCCGGTGCCGAAGAACGCGTGTGATGCCTCGCTGGTGCCCGGCGGCTCGTCGTCGGGTTCGGCGGTGGCGGTGGCGCGTGGCATCGTGAGCTTTTCGCTTGGAACGGATACGGCAGGATCCGGCCGGGTGCCGGCATCGCTGAACAATATCGTGGGCCTGAAGCCGACGCTTGGGCTGGTGCCGGCCACCGGCGTGGTGCCGGCGTGCCGCACGCTGGACTGCGTGTCGATCTTCGCGGGCACGGTGGCCGATGCCCATGCCGTGCTCGGCGTCATGGCAGGTTTCGATGCGGCCGATGCTTATTCGCGCACAATGCCGGTTGGTCCGGCCATTGCGCCGCCGCAGCTCAAGGTGGGATTGCCGACGCCGGAGAGCCTGCGCTTTTTCGGTGACGAAGCCTCCATTGCGACCTTCGCGGCCAGTATCGCGGATCTGGCCGAGGCGGGCGCGCATTTCGTGCCGGTCGATCTGGAGCCGTTCTATGCCGTCGCCAATATGCTTTACGAGGGCGCCTGGGTAGCCGAGCGCTATGCGGCCATCCAGCACTTCCTGGAAGCCAAGCCCGATAGCGTGCATCCGGTGACGCGTGGCATTATCGAAGGCGCGCGGCGGCTTTCGGCGGCGGATGCCTTCAACGGGTTCTACCGTCTTCAGGCGCTGCGCCGGGCGCTGGAACCGGTGCTTGCCACCTTCGATGTGCTGGTGGTGCCGACCATTCCCTATCCGGTGACGCTGGAAGAAATCGCGGCCGAACCGGTGGCGGCAAATAGCCGGCTCGGCACCTATACAAACTTCGTCAACCTCCTGGACCTCTCGGCGCTGGCGGTGCCGGGCCGGTGGCGCGGTGATGGCCGGCCGGCGGGCATTACCCTCATCGGCAAGGCGGGGGCCGACGGGCTTCTTGCCGGGCTCGGAGCCAAGCTTCACGCGGCGGTGCAGCCCACGATCGGGGCAACCGGCCATCCGGTGCCGGATTCTCCGAGTGCCGGGGCCGATATTCCCGCTGGGATGATCGGCATTGCCGTCGTCGGAGCACATCTTTCAGGGATGGCGCTGAACGGTGAACTCACGCGGCTTGGCGGTTTGTTCGTGCGGGCAACCGAGACGGCGGCGGATTATCGCTTCTATGCGCTGCCCGGTGGCCCCCCGTTCCGCCCCGGTTTGGTGCGGACCGTGCCGGGGCAGGGCGGGCCGATCGCGCTGGAAGTCTGGGCGCTACCGCCGGAAGGCTTCGGCCGCTTTGTGGCGGGCATTCCCTCGCCGCTCGGCATCGGTACGGTGCGGCTCGCGGATGGCACCAGCGTGAAGGGGTTCCTCTGCGAAGCCGTTGCGGTGGCGGAGGCCAGCGACATTACGGCGACGGGTGGATGGCGGGCTTACATGGCCGCCAAAGCCGGGTAAAGAGCTTTCCGGCGAAGGTGAAAGACTTCGCCGGCGGTTCCACCGGTTTACGGATCCAGATATCGAGCGATCAGCGCGGGAAGGGCCGGCTGAGATAGGGCGAGCCGGCTATTCCGAAGCGCCAGGGAAGATCCTTGGCCCTGGAGATGCCGATCCGGGGTCCTCTGACGATAGTTCGATCTGAAACGCCAGGTTGAAGAGAAAGTGGCAATCCGGTCAGGGGCGCTCCGTTATGCTCACCGGTGATGGCAAGCGCCTCAGTTAGTTTGCCGGGCCCAGAGCAGAGCAGCCGTAGGTCCGTCGTGCGGCGGCGGTTCTGCATGGTTTCAATGCCGGCGGTCGGCTCTAGAGCGCGGATGAGGACGGCTGAGCCGGATCCGGGCAAGCCGCACACAACGTTGAAACACCAGTGTATTCCGTAGGATCGGTAGACATAGGCATGTCCTGGCGGGCCGAACATGGCGGCGTTGCGGGCGGTCGGTCCGTTGAAGCTGTGGGATGCGGGGTCGTCACGCTCATAGGCTTCGGTTTCGACGATGACGCCTGTGGCACCCTCAAGGATGAGTGTCCAGCCCAAGAGAACTTCAGCAACGGTTGGGGCGGAAAGCTGGAACATGGCCTGAACAGTTGTATATTCCTGATATACAAACGTAATTGTTAAGGCGTCCTTGATAGATTCAGACATGTTTATTGTCAAAAAGCGTAATGTTCGAGGGTTTTTCCGGATTCCCACGTTTAGGTGATTCAGTTCAGATAGTTTTATCGAGGTTGCAGCGCTATTGGCCTAAATTTTACGCAATTGCACATGGCGTCGGTGAGTTCGCGTGATAATGCTGTTTAAAGAGCGGCTTTCAACGGAATAAGATGAACGGTGCTCGGACTGAGGCGAGAGATGACACATCCAATTCCTTTTAATGAAGCAGAAAGACTTTTCTTTTTGCATGAATTGCAACTCATAGGATGGGACTCGGATCCCGTTCTTGAGGATATCTGTGGCCGTTTGGCCGCCGACTTACAGGTTCCCATGGCGTGGATCAGTTTTATTGATCGCGATCGTGCGATCTTCCATGCGAAGATTGGCTTGCAGACTGCGGATGTTCCGCGTGAGGGCAGTTTTTGCGCCTACTCTATCCTCAATGGATGGGTGGTGGAAATCCCCGACGCTCGCGAGGATCCCATCCATGCCAGCAACCCGTTGGTGGTCGGAAAAGACGGCGTCCGCTTCTACGCGGCCGCGCCTTTGGCGTTCGAAAACAAGACGCGTATCGGAACGATTGCCGTCGCCGATGTCGTCCCGCGCAACTTGGACGACTTCGAAATGGTGGCACTCATGAGGGCTGCCGAAGACATCGAGGACGAACTGCGCACGCGCTACGCTCATATGGTCTTTGAGGGTGCCGCCCCGCTATCCTCGGTCGCCGATCGCTAGCATTATGGCTGGCCGCGGGCCGAAAAGCTCGGATACGGCCGTCTCTGACGTGGTTAGATATGGCCGTCTCTGACGGCATGGCAGGCCACCGAAAGGTCGCTTCCCGACACTCGCAAGGGTGGGCGCGCCACGTCGCAGGGTTCGTATCGATGGGGGCAGCGGGGATGGAAGCTGCATCCGGCCGGCGGGTTCAGGGGCGAGGGTAACTCGCCGATGAGACGAACCCGCTGCTGGCGCGCCGCCGGATCCGTGGTCGGCGTGGCGGACAACAGGGCGCGTGTATAGGGGTGGCGCGGGTTGCCGAAAATCTCGTCGCGGGTGCCATATTCTACCGGGCGCCCGAGATACATCACCATCACGTCGTCGGCGATGTGACGCACCACCGACAGGTCGTGCGAGATGAAGAGGTAGGCGAGCCCCAGTTCGGCTTGGAGATCCATCAACAGGTTCAGCACCTGAGCCTGGATCGATACGTCCAGCGCGGACACCGGTTCGTCCAGCACCAGGATTTTCGGCGATAGCATCAGCGCCCGCGCGATGGCGATGCGCTGCCGCTGGCCGCCGGAAAACATATGCGGATAACGATCGTAATGCTCCGGCCGCAGACCCACCTTGGCCATGATGGCGAGCGCTTTTTCCCGGCGCGTCGCGGCGTCGTCGGCGGTGTTGATGGCGAGCGGTTCTTCGAGTACGGACCCGACCTTCTGGCGCGGGTTGAGCGAACCGTAGGGGTCCTGGAACACGATCTGCACGGCGCGGCGAAGCTCCGCTCTGGGCGATCCGCTGACCGGCACGGGCTTGCCGTCGATGAGCAAACGGCCGCCGGTCGGCTGCTCGATCATGGTGACGAGGCGAGCCAGCGTGGACTTGCCGCAGCCGCTTTCGCCGACCACGGCCAGCGTTTTTCCTGTTTCCAGGCTGAAGCTTGCCTCCGCCAGCGCCCGGACGACGGACGGTTTGGCGAAGAGCCCGCGCGAGAGTTCGTAGTCGCGCGAGAGGCCCTCTGCTTCGAGCACGACGTTGGGGTTCACAGGGGCGTTCATGCCGAAAGCCTTTCGCTGGGAACGACGCCGGGCCCTGGGTGCCCGACGGGTTTTCCCTGCGTTAGCGGGTAATGACAGAGCGCGAACCCCGCCCGCTCGCCCTGGCGCGGCGGGGTTTTTTCGACGCAGCGCGCGGTGGCAAAGGCGCAGCGCGGGGAGAACAGGCATCCCTCCGGCCGGTCGAACTGGCCGGGAACGACGCCGGGGATCGAGGGCAGGCGCCGCGTGGTCGCGCGCTCGGGCAAGGCGGCGAGGAGGGCGGCGGTATAGGGGTGATGCGGGTCGGCGAAAAGGCCGGTGACAGACTGCTCTTCCACCTTTTGGCCGGCATATTGCACGGAAACACGCTGGGCGGTTTCGGCGACCACGCCCATGTCGTGGGTGATCAAGACGAGGCCCATGCCCGTTTCGCGCTGCAGGCGCACCAAGAGTTCCAGGATCTGCGCCTGGATCGTCACGTCGAGCGCGGTGGTGGGTTCGTCGGCGATCAGGAGCTTGGGGTTGCAGGCGAGCGCGATGGCGATCATCACGCGCTGGTTCATGCCGCCGGACATTTGGTGGGGATAGCTGCCAAGGCGCTCGGCCGGCGAGGGGATGCCGACGAGATCCAGGAGTTCGATGACCCGGCGGCGCCGGGCGGCACGGTCCAGATCGAGATGGACCTTCAGAACCTCCTCGATCTGCCAGCCCACGCTGTAGCAGGGGTTCAGGCTCGACATCGGCTCCTGGAAGATCATCGCAATGTCCTTGCCGATGATCTTGCGCCGCTGGCGGGGCGCTATCTTCAAAAGGTCCTGACCGTCAAAACTCATGCGTGTCGCGGTCACGGTCGCCGTCCACGGCAGGAGGCCCATGACGGCGAGCATGGAGACGGATTTGCCCGATCCTGACTCTCCAACGATCGACAGGATCTCACCTGCATCCACGCTCAGCGACACGCCATCGACAGCCCGGAAGCTGCCGCCGCCGGTACGGAAGTCGACCGAGAGATTCTGGATGTCGAGCATGGGCATTTCGCGTTTTCCCGTCACGACCGTTTGAGCTTGGGATCCAAGGCGTCGCGCAGACCGTCGCCCATGAGGTTGATCGCGAGCACGGTGATCAGGATCGCAAGGCCGGGGAAGGTGACGACCCACCATGCGCGCAAAATGAATTCGCGCGCTTCGGCGAGCATCGTGCCCCATTCGGGGGTTGGCGGCTGCGCGCCCATGCCGAGGAAGCCGAGGGCGGCGGCGTCGAGGATCGCGTTGGAGAAGGAGAGTGCTGCCTGCACGATCAGCGGGGCCATGCAGTTGGGCAGGATGGTGACGAACATCAACCGGAACGGTCCGGCGCCGGCGACGCGGGCGGCCGTGACGTAATCGCGGTTGCGTTCGGCCATCACGGCGGCGCGGGTGAGGCGCACGTAATGCGGCTGAAGGACCAGCGCGATGGCGATCATGGCGTTGAGAAGGCCGGGGCCGAGGATCGCGACCAGCACGAGCGCGAGCAGCAGGCTGGGGAAGGCGAGGATCACGTCCATGACGCGCATGATCACCGTGTCGACCCAGCCGCGGAAATAGCCGGCAAGAAGGCCGAGCACCACGCCGCCGACGAGCGAGAGCACCACCACGACGACGCCGATGAAGAGCGAATAGCGGGCGCCGAAGATCAGCCGGGACAGCATGTCGCGGCCGAGCGCGTCGGTGCCGAGCAGGAAGCGCGGATCGCTGCCGGCCGTCCACGCGGGCGGGGAGAGCATAGCCTCGCGGAACTGTTCGGTCGGATGAAACGGGGCGACGAGCGGGGCGGCGGCGGCGATCGCGACGAGGAAGATGAAGACGACGAGACCCGCCACCGCGCCGCGATTTTCGCTGAAGTAACCCCAGAACTCGGCAAATTGGCCGGGACGCGTGGCGGCCTTGCGGCTTGGCGGCGCAAGCGTTTCGGTGCGGTTGACGTCTGTCATGAAATCACCGCGCGTATCGGATCTTGGGATTGACGAGGCCGTAGAGCATGTCGACGGTGAGGTTCACGACCATGACGATGAGCGCGATCAGGATCAGTCCGCCTTGAACCGACGGGTAGTCGCGCCGGAAGATGCTGTCGACCATCCACTTGCCAATGCCGGGCCAAGCGAAAATCGTTTCGGTGAGAATGGCGCCGGCCATGAGAACGCCGACCTGGAGGCCGATCGTCGTGATGACGGGGACGAGCGCGTTTCTGAGCGCATGAACCGTAATGACCCGGAAGGGTGAGAGGCCCTTGGCCCGGGCGGTGCGGATGTAATCCTCGCCGAGCACTTCCAGCATCGCCGAGCGTGTCTGCCGCGCAATCACGGCCAGCGGGATTGTTGCGAGTACGACGGTGGGGAGCACAAGGTGCGATAACGCGGAGATGAAGGCGCCCTTCTGGCCGGACAACAGGCTGTCGATCAGCATGAAGCCCGTGACGGAGGGGAAGTAGAACAGGAGCGATATTCGGCCCGAGACCGGGGTCCACCCCAGCGTGCCGGAAAACACGATGATGAGCAGCAGCGCCCACCAGAAGATCGGCATGGAGTAGCCCACCAGCGCAGTTGCCATCAGGCCGTGGTCGAAGGCCGATCCGCGCCGGACGGCGGCGACGACACCGGCGGGCACGCCGACGATGACGGCGAGCAGAATGGCGCTGAAGGAGAGTTCCAGCGTGGCGGGGAAGAGGGTGAAGAACTCGGCCGCAACCGGCTTTTTCGTGACGATCGAGGTGCCGAAATCGCCGGTGAAGAGATTGCCGAGATAGGTCAGATATTGCTGCCAGATCGGCAGGTCGAAGCCGTAGCGCTGCATGAGATCGGCGTAGCGCTCGGGCGTCAGACCGCGTTCGCCGGCCATCAGCAGGATCGGATCGCCCGGCAAGAGCCTGATGAACAGGAACGCGACGATGCTGACCCCGAGGAAAGTCGGGATGAGCAGACCGACGCGTCGCAAGGCGAAACCGAACATGACATGCCTATCTGTCGTTTCGTCAAAGACCGCTGCCGCATCAGGCTTGGACTTGGACGAAACGGCGCCGGGCGTATGATGGTCCGCCGGCGCCGTTTCCCGCGTTCAGATCACGTTATTCGGTGATGTCGACGCCGTCGAAGCGGTGCGAGCCGAGCGGGTCCATCTTGTAGCCGACCACGTTCTTGGCAAGCGGCAGATACGAGGTGGAATGGGCGATGGTTGCCCACGGAGCCTGCGCCTTGAAGACGACCTGCGCCTCTTCGTAGAGCTTGGCGCGTTCGGCCTGATCGGCGACCGTGCGGGCCTTCTTGATCAGCTCGTCGAACTTGGGGTCGCACCAGTTGGCACGGTTCGATCCGCCGACGCCCGAGCAGCCGAGAAGCACGCCGAGGAAGTTGTCGGGATCGCCGTTGTCGCCGGTCCAGCCCAGCAGCAGCGCTCCGTCGCGCTCCTTGTCCTGGCTCCGCTTGAGGTATTCGCCCCATTCGTACGAAACGATTTCGACCTTGACGCCGACAGCCGCGAAGTCCGCCTGGAGCAATTCGGCCATGCGGCGGGCGTTCGGGTTGTAGGGGCGCGAGACCGGCATCGCCCAGATCTTCATGGAGAGATCTTTGACGCCGGCTTCCGCCAGCAGCTTCTTGGATGCTTCCACGTCATACGGGTCGTCTTGGTTGGTGGTGTTATAGGACCACATGGTCGGTGGGATCGGGTTGGTCGCGGCTTGGCCGGAGCCCTGGTAGACCGCGTCAAGGATCGCCGACTTGTTGATTGCCATGTTGAGGGCTTTGCGGACGCGTACGTCGTCGAAGGGCTTCATCATGGTGTTGTAGGCGAGATAGCCGATGTTGAGGCCGGCCTGATCCAGGAGCTGGACCGTGTCGTCCGTCTTCAAGGCTTCGATGTCGGCCGGGTTCGGATAGGGGGCAACGTGGCACTCGCCGGCCTTCAGCTTCTGAAGGCGAACCGAGGCGTCCGGCGTGATTGCGAACACTAGATCGTCGATCGGCTGCTTGCCGCCCCAATAGTCCGCATTCGCCTTAAAGCGGATCACGGCGTCTTTCTGGTAGGCAACGAACTGGAACGGGCCGGTGCCGACCGGGAGCTGGTTCAGGTCGGCCTGCTTGCCTTCGGCTGTCAGCTTGTCGGCATATTCCTTGGAAACGATGGCCGCGAAGTCCATGGCAAGGTTTGCCACCATCGGCGCATTCGGCTCGTTCAAGACGAGCTTGACGGTGTAGTCGTCGACCTTGACCATTTCCTTGATGAGGTCGGGCATCGACATGCCGACCCAGTATTCCCAGTTGCCGCCGGCATAGGAATACCACGGATCATTCTTGTCGTTCTGACGCATGAACGAGAAGATCACGTCGTCGGCATTGAAATCGCGGGTGGGGGTGAAGAAGTCCGTGGTGTGGAACTTGACGCCCTTGCGCAGATTGAAGGTGTATTCCAAGCCGTCCGGCGAAACGCTCCAGCTTTCCGCCAGACCGGGGACCACGTTGGTGGTGCCGCGTTCGAACTGGGTGAGCTGGTTGTAGACGGGCTTGGAGGACGCGTCGAAGGTGGTGCCGGCCGCGTAGGGGGCGGGATCGAAGCCTTCGGGGCTGCCTTCGGAGCAGTAAACCAGGGTTTTCGCCTGGGCGGCAGAGGCCAACCCGGCAGCAAAAATCGTAGCTGCCAGAAGACGAGTGACCAATCTCATCGGTGCTAACTCCTAAATGTCGGCCAAGCCGGACTACACGCCTTGATCAGCGGCGATCGCGTTCTTTTCATTCTGCGGCGCCGCCATGCGTGAACCGTATCCGATCCGACATTGGGTAAGAATTCAAGCCGATTTTCCAACGCGAAACGATAAGGGTGCCGCTTATCCGGCGAGGACTTGATTTCGCTTGGCTGTTTCGCGCTGCCTGTTCGTGGTTCAGGGCCTTCGAGAGACATTTTGCGAAGGCGCGATTTGTGTTTTCTCCTTTGCCCTGTCATGAACCACGTCGTCGAAATCGGGCCGGGCCAAAGCAATGTTTCAATGGGTGATCGAGACGGTCGAACAGGCCGGTTATCCCGGCATCGTGCTGTTGATGTTCCTGGAAAACGTGTTTCCGCCCATCCCGTCCGAAGTGATCATGTCGGTGGCCGGTTTTGTGGCCGCGCGCGGGGCGCTGAATATCTGGCTGGTCATCGCGTCGGGAACGGTGGGGTCTGTCGCCGGGGCGTATTTCTGGTTTCTGATCGGCCTGTGGCTTGGCCATGGCCGCGTCGAGCGTTTGATCCTGCGGTTCGGGCGCGTGCTCACGATGAACCTCGATGATTTGGAAAAGGCGCGCATCTGGTTCCGCTGGCGGGCGCATTGGGCGGTTTTCCTGGGGCGTCTGGTGCCGACGATCCGCACGCTGATTTCGGTTCCCGCCGGCATCGCCCCCATGCGCACGCTGCCGTTCCTGGCCTGGACGACACTCGGCACCGCGCTTTGGACGACGTTCCTTGCCTTTGCCGGTTATGTTCTTGAAAGCCGCTTTGCCCTGGTGGAAGCCTGGATCAACCCGATTTCCAAGGGCGTGGTTGCGCTGATCGTCGTTGTTTATGTCTTTAGGGTCGTTACCTATAAGGCCGCACCCGCCAGGGATTGAATGTGACAAAGAGTTCGTGCGCAGTAGCTGCCGGTTCTACTCAAATGTGCCTAGGCACTGGCGGGAGCATGCAATGGCGGCGGATATCGAAGCGGAACTCAAGTTCGAGCTGACGCCGGCCGATATCGATCGCCTGAAAGCATCCGCGGGCGACATTAAGGGGTTCGCGGTTGGCAAGCGCAGAGTGGCGAAGCTTGTCTCGACCTATTTCGATAGCGAGGATCACCGCCTTCGAAGCGCCGGTATTTCTCTACGGATCCGGACCGAGGGCAAACGGCGGGAACAGACGATCAAGCTGTCCGGCGCGGCCGGTGCAGGTCTGCGTGCGCGCCCGGAATTGACGATCGCCGGGGCCGGCGAGAACCCCGATCTGTCCGCGCTGGGCGATCCGCTGGTGGCGGAGGCGTTGGCGGCGGCGCTGGATGGGGCGGCACTTGGGCCCATCTTTTCCGCCGAAGTGACTCGCACGCGCCGCAAGGTCGTCACCCCGGAGGGCGACGAGGTGGAATATGCCCTCGACGAGTGTGTGTTCACGGCGGGCGACCGGAGCGAGGCGTTTCATGAGGCCGAATTCGAGCTGAAGAGCGGCGATCGGCGCGCCGTGTTCGCCGTGGCGCGGGAGGTGATGGCACCCGTGCCGGTTCGCCTTTCCGCGATGGCGAAATCCGAACGGGGCTACCGGTTGGCGGACGGCGCGACTGCCGCAGCCGCCTCCCCGGTGAAAGCGTTGGAACCCGAGATTGCGGGCGGCGACGCGGTGGAGGAGGCGCTTTGCTTGGTGCTGCGCTCCTGTTTCGATCAGATCACGGGCAATGTGAGTGCAACGCTGGAGAGCGCGGATCCGGAGGGGCCGCATCAGCTTCGCGTTGGTCTGAGGCGGCTTAGAACAGCGCTTTCCCTGTTCAAATCTGTGATCGACGCAGACGCTGCCGCCGGGCTGCGCGGCGAGGTTCACTGGCTGGCGGGTGAAGTTGGCAAACTGCGGGATCTTGATGTTCTCGCCGATGAAATCGTGGCGCCCTGCGCGGTGCATGTGGATGTCCAAGGCCTCGTCGGCATTTTGGAGGCCCGGCGTAGGGCGGTGCGCGATGATGTCGTCACCCTGCTTGCGGGGCCGCGCGTGGGGGCCCTATTGATCGATCTTGCCGGCTTTATCGAAATAAAGGGATGGCGGGGGGCAACGGATCCCGATCAGGCCGCCGCGCTGGCAAAGCCCGCCTACGGTTTTGTCGAGCGGGCTGTGCGCAAGGGCTGGCGAAAGGTCGCCCGCTTGGCGACCGACGTGGATGCGCTGTCTGGCGAAGACAGGCACACGCTGCGCAAGGCCTTCAAGCGGCTGCGCTACACCCTGGATTTCTGTGCCTCAATGCTGCCCGCAAAAGAGCGCCGGCGGCTCCTGCGGGATGTGAGGGCGGCGCAAGACGTGCTCGGCTACCTCAATGACGTGCGGATGGCGCAGCAACTCGGTGAACTGGTGTCCTGCTTCAAAGGTTTCACGTCGCGGGCGCAATATGGCGCCGCCGAACGGGCGGCCGGCTTTTGCCTTGGCTGGCACGAGGCGCGGGCGGAGCGGAGCTGGGAGGAGGCCAAGGGGCTTGTCGCACTCGATCGCAAGGCGGTTTAGCGGGTGCTATAAAAAGGCTATCGCATGATCGGCCACGCCAATCAAAAAACCTGAGATATTCCAGACTGCTAGGGCGTAATGTCCTCTTGTATATCGGGCCATGGGGGATGATATTGCCCGCGTCGATCGGACGCCGAAGCAGACCCGTGGAGACGATCCTTTGAATGTGCCTTTTGCGGAAAAGTCCCGCCCCATGCGACGGGACGCCGCCGTGCCCAAGGGGCGGCAGGTCGACGATGCGTCGCTGGCGGATATCAGGGCGCTGCTCGGCGATCGTCCGCGCCGCAAGGACCTTCTGATCGAGCACCTGCATCTGATCCAGGATGCCTACGGAAGCCTTGGCGCCCGGCATCTGCGTGCGCTCGCCGATGAGATGCGGCTTTCCCAGGCCGAGGTTTTCGAGGTGGCGAGTTTCTACCACCACTTCGACATCGTGAAGGAGGGCGGCGTTCAGCCGGCTCCTGTCACGGTTCGGGTGTGCGAATCCCTCTCCTGCATGCTGGCGGGGGCGGAAACGCTGATCGCCGCGCTCGAAGCCGGCGCGGATCCGGCTGCCGTTCGGATCGTCCGCGCCCCCTGCATCGGGCGCTGCGCGGAAGCGCCGGCGGCAATCGTGGGGCGCAATGCCTGTGGGCCGGTGACGGCGGGCGACGTAATCGTGCTGATCGACGCGGGGCGGATCCGGCCGGAGTTGCCGGATTATGTGGGGTTTGACGCTTACCGGGCAGCCGGCGGATACCGGCTGCTGGAGGCCTGCCTTCGCGGCGAGCGGAGCGCGGACGAGATCATCGGCATGCTCTCCGAATCCGGTCTGCGGGGCCTTGGCGGAGCGGGATTCCCGGCGGGGCGCAAATGGTCGATCGTAAAGGCTTATCCCGGTCCCCGATTGATGACCATCAACGGCGACGAGGGCGAGCCGGGTACGTTCAAGGACCGCCATCACCTGGAGCGCGACCCGCACCGCATGATCGAAGGTGCGCTGATCGCCGCTTGGGCGGTCGGATGCGAGCAGATTTTCCTTTATATGCGCGATGAATATCCGGTGGTGCTGGCCATTTTGGAGCGCGAGTTTGCGGCCGTGAAGGCGGCGGGGCTCTCGGCCCATGCGCCGCTGGAACTGCGGCGCGGCGCGGGCGCCTACATCTGCGGCGAAGAAAGCGCGATGATCGAATCGATCGAGGGCAAGCGCGGACTACCGCGTCACCGGCCGCCCTATATCGCCGAAGTCGGGCTGTTTGGACGGCCGACGCTGAACCACAATGTCGAGACACTGTTCTGGGTGCGCGACATCGTGGAAAAGGGCGTGGACTGGTTCGCGGGCCAGGGCGTTCGCGGTTCCAAGGGCTTCCGGTCGTGGTCGGTGTCGGGGCGGGTAAAGAAGCCCGGCGTGAAGCTGGCCCCGGCGGGCGTGACCGTGCGGGAGTTGATCGACGACTATTGCGGCGGAATGGCCGAAGGGCATGCCTTCAAGGCGTTTTTGCCCGGCGGCGCATCCGGCGGCATTCTGCCGGCGGCCATGGCCGATACGCCGCTCGATTTTGGCGGGGAGCTGGCGAAGGTCGGCGCTTTCGTGGGTAGCCATGCGGTGGTGGTGCTCTCGGACCAGGATTCGATCAAGGATGTCGCGCTGAACCTCATCTCCTTCTTCGAGCATGAGAGTTGCGGCCAGTGCACGCCCTGCCGCTCCGGCACGCAGAAAATGGCGGCGCTGCTTTCCCGCGACGTTGTCGATACCGCAACGCTGGCCGACCTCTCGCAGGTGATGCGGGATGCATCCATTTGCGGGCTTGGGCAGGCCGCGCCGAACCCGGTGGATCATCTCGTGCGGTTCTTCCCCGAGGATTTGGCCGCAATCAGGAGCCGCCCATGACCGCTCCCGTAACCTTCACCCTCGACGGGCACACCGTGACCGCCGATCCCGACGAGACGATCTGGCAGGTGGCCCATCGCTGCGGCACCGATATTCCCCATCTCTGCTACCTGCCCGAGCCGGGATACCGGCCGGATGGCAACTGCCGGGCCTGCATGGTGGATGTGGAGGGCGAGCGCGTGCTCGCCGCATCGTGCATTCGCAAGCCCACCGAGGGCATGGTGGTTTCGACGACCTCCGAGCGGGCCGAGAAGGCGCGGGCGATGGTGTTCGAGCTGCTGGCCTCCGACCAACCGCCGAAGGAGGCTTCGCCGGATCCGATTTCGCAGTTTTGGGCGTGGTCGGACCGGATGGGCATCGAGATCGGCCGGATACCGAAGGCGGAACGGGGCGCGCGCGACATTTCGCACGCCGCCATGGCCGTGAACCTCGACGCCTGCATTTCCTGCGGGCTCTGCGTGCGGGCGTGCCGGGAGGTGCAGGTCAACGACGTGATCGGCATGGCCTACCGGGGCCACCATGCCGTGCCGGTGTTCGATTTCGACGACCCGATGGGCAATTCCACCTGCGTGGCCTGCGGCGAGTGCGTGCAGGCGTGCCCGACCGGAGCGCTGTTCGAAAAGTCGCTGATGGACGAGACGGCCCATTTGCGCACTATCGTTCCGGACCGGACGGTGGATAGCGTGTGCCCCTATTGCGGCGTCGGCTGCCAGACCAAAGTGGCGGTGAAGGACGACCGCATCGTGCAGGTGGATGGGCGCGACGGACCGGCCAACGAGAACCGGCTCTGCGTAAAAGGGCGGTTCGGCTACGACTACATCACCCATCCGCACCGCCTGACCAAGCCCTTGATCCGCCGACACGATTTGCCCAAAGACGCCGCGATCCGGATGGATCCGGGCAACCCTTTGACCCATTTCCGCGAGGTGACGTGGGAGGAGGCGCTGGACCGCGCCGCCGGAGGCCTTCGCACCATCCGCGACCGGGACGGCGGCAATGCGCTGGCGGGATTTGGCTCTGCCAAGGGCTCGAACGAGGAGGCTTATCTCTTCCAGAAGCTGGTTCGGCAAGGGTTTGGAACCAACAATGTGGACCATTGCACCCGGCTTTGCCATGCCTCGTCGGTGGCGGCGCTGATCGAGGGCATCGGGTCAGGCGCGGTGACGGCGCCGTTTACGGCCGCCGATACCTCTGACTGCATTATCGTGATCGGGGCGCGGCCGGAGCAGAACCACCCGGTGGCCGCGACGTATCTGAAACAAGCGGCCAAGCGCGGGGCGAAGCTGGTGGTGATGGACCCGCGCGGCCAAGGGCTGATGCGCTATGCCACCTATTCGCTCACATTCACGCCCGGCCGGGATGTGGCGCTTTTGCAAGCGATGATCAACGTCATCATCACCGAGGGGCTGACGGACGAGCAGTATATCCAAGCAAATGTAGATGGCTTTGAAGCTTTGAAGGAGAGAAATCGCGATTTTACTCCGGAAGCGATGGAGCCGGTCTGCGGGATTCCGGCCGAGACGATCCGGGAGGTGGCACGGCTCTATGCCAAGGCGGAGCGCGCTATCATCTTCTGGGGAATGGGCATTTCGCAGCATGTGCACGGCACGGACAACACGCGCTGCCTGATCTCGCTGGCGCTGATCACCGGCCAGATCGGCCGCGAGGGCACGGGGCTGCATCCCCTTCGCGGGCAGAACAACGTGCAAGGCGCGTCCGATGCCGGGCTGATTCCGATGATGTTCCCGGATTACCGGCTGGTGACCGACCCGAATGTGCGGCTTGGATATGAAGACCTGTGGGGGCGGCCGCTTGACCCCAACCGGGGGCTGACCGTGGTCGAAATCATGGATGCGATCCACGACGGCCAGATCAAGGGAATGTTCATCCAGGGCGAAAATCCGGCCATGTCGGACCCCGATCAGCACCATGCCCGCAAGGCGCTGGCAATGCTGGAACACCTTGTTGTACAAGACATTTTCCTGACCGAGACGGCTTGGCACGCCGATGTGATCCTGCCCGCGTCTGCCCATGCGGAGAAGCTTGGAACCTACACCAACACCAACCGGCAGGTGCAGATTGGACGGCCGGTGGTGCCGATGCCGGGCGATGTGCGGCAGGACCTCGACCTGATCATCGATCTGGCCCGGCGGCTTGGTTTGCCGTGGGATTACTCCGGACCGGCTGATGTGTTCCGCGAGATGGCCTCCGTGATGCCATCGCTGGACAACATTACGTGGGAGCGGGTGGAGCGCGAGGGATCGGTGACCTATCCCGCTGATTTTCCCGACAAGCCGGGGAATGAAATCATTTTCGGTGATGGGTTTCCGACGGCGGACGGGCGCGGGCAACTGGTGCCGACTGATCTTGTGCCGCCGGATGAATTACCTGACGCCAACTATCCGTTCGTGTTGACGACCGGGCGGTTGCTTGAGCATTGGCATACCGGAGCGATGACCCGGCGGGCGGGCGTTCTCGAGGCGCAGGAGGGCACGGAGATTGTGTCCATGCATCCGCGCGACATGGCGCGCCTCGGCTTCCGCCAGGGCGAGCGGGTGGCGGTGGAAACCCGGCGGGGGCGGGTGGAGCCGATCTTGCGAGCCGATCGGGATGTGACGGAGGGGATGATTTTCATGCCGTTCTGCTTTACAGAGGCTCCGGCAAACTTCCTCACCAATCCGCAATTGGACCCCTATGGGAAGATCCCGGAGTTCAAGTTCTGCGCGGCGAAAGTGGAGAAGATTGTGGTTCGAGAGGCGGCCGAACAGAATTAGGGTGGACTTATATCCCGGTTCTGCCAGCGGATAGCGGACTGGTCAAGTTTACCCGCTTGATCAATCGCAGTTTATGGCCGGGAGTTTGCCTGTTTGTCTCCAACTTTGAAGGGCATCGCGCTCAAGATAGCCTCGACGCTGGCTTTCGCCGTGATGGTTACGCTGATCAAGCTGGTATCAGACCAGGTTCCGCCCGGCGAGGTTCTATTCGCGCGCGCGTCGATCGGCACGATTCCCGTCGTGGTGATGCTGCTGGTACAGGGGGAGTTTGGGCGCGCGCTGGTGACCCACAAGCCGTTCGGGCATATGAAGCGGGCGGTGTTTGGCACGATGTCCATGTTCTGCTGGTTCGCGTCCTTGGTCTGGCTGCCGCTGGCGGACGCAACGGCGATCAACTATGCCGGACCTTTGTTCGGCGTGATTTTTGCCGCGCTTTTACTTGGTGAGCGGGTGCGGGCTTATCGCTGGACGGCGGTGGGCGTGGGCTTTGCCGGTGTGCTCATCGTGCTCTCGGATCACGTTTCGGGCGTTCAGTTCGCGGCGGACGGGAGGGCGCTGGGCGCGCTGCTGGCGCTGGCTTCCGCCGTGTTCGCGGCGGTTGCGACGGTGATGGTTCGAGGTTTGACCGCGACGGAAACGACCGGCGCGATCGTGTTTTACTTCTCCATTTCCGCGGCGGCCATGTCCTTGATAAGTCTACCCTTCGGCTGGGTGGTGCCGACGCTTGGCGAGGCTGGAATTCTGGTCGCGGCGGGGCTTTGCGGTGGGATCGGACAGGTGCTGATGACGTCTGGCTATAGATATGCGGAAGCTTCGGTGGCGGCGCCGTTCGACTATGCCAGTATGATTTGGATCGTGGTTCTCGCCTATGCTGTGTTTGGCGATGTGCCGACAAGCACGGTCATGCTGGGATCGTTGATCGTGATCGGATCGGGTGTATTCGTGATGTGGCGCGAGCACAAACTAGGTATTCTGGAAAAGAAGGCCTTTGAACGGGAAGCGGGAACGCCGGTTTAGATTCGTGTGTTCAGAACGCTTTGAAAGTGATGATGGTTTTTGTGTCGACGATATCGGCTATTCCATGAACTTTCTCGTTCACGAAATGCCCGATATCGGTGTCCGGTTCAACGTAGAACTTGGTTAGGAGATCATAGTCGCCGGCTGTGGAGTAAATCTCTGACGCGATTTCAGCTTCTGCTATGGCGGAAGCGACATCGTAAGCTTTACCGAGGCGGCACTTGATGAGAACAAAGAACGGCTTCATATCGACCTCGCCTTTAACGCTCGTTGCTTGAGGACTGTAGCATGACCGCAATCGCCGTAACGATAGCCGGATCGGATTCGGGCGGGGGGGCAGGGATTCAAGCAGATTTGAAGACGTTTTCCGCGCTCAGCGTTTACGGCGCCAGTGTCGTGACGGCTTTGACAGCACAGAATACCTTAGGCGTGACCGCAATCCATGAAGTGCCGCCAGACTTTGTGCGCGCACAGATAGACTCGGTGTTTTCTGATCTATCCGTCAATGCGGTGAAGATTGGGATGCTCGCCAACCCGGCGGTGATAGACGCTGTCGCGGAGGGTTTGAAGGCTTGGAAACAGAGCCAGATCGTGCTCGATCCTGTGATGGTTGCGACCAGCGGGGATGCGTTGCTGCGAGATGAGGCGGTGGCGACTTTGCGGGAGCGTTTGATTCCGTTGGCGCTGATCATCACACCTAATCTTCCTGAAGCTTCACGGTTACTGGGGCGCGACGTTGCGGAGGGTCGTGCGTCCATGACGGCGGCAGGGGAGGCGCTGCTGGCGTTGGGCTCGCGGGCGGTGCTGCTCAAGGGCGGCCATGGCAAGGGACCGGAGAGCGCCGATCTGTTGATCGACGCCAAGGGGCCGCTCTGGCTGACGGCGCCAAGGCACCAAACACGCAATACGCATGGCACGGGTTGCACTTTATCGTCGGCCATTGCGGCTGGATTGGCGCGCGGGCTTGACTTGGCGGATGCGGTGGCGGAGGCTAAGGCTTACGTAACGGCGGCTATCGTGGCGGCCGATACGCTTCATGTGGGGCGTGGACATGGACCCGTGCACCACTTCCACAAGGTTTGGGCGCGTTAATCCGTAAATAGGCGTCGGCACCGGCGAGAATTATAGCCGAATTTGTGCCGACGCGGTTCTCTTTAAGTACCACTCATGAGCGGATATTTGCGATCGCGGACCAAAGTCTTGCGGGTGTTGCCGGCATATCGATGTGACGGATACCAACCGCGCGGTCAAGCGCGTCCACAACGGCGTTCATGACGGCGGGTGTTGCGCCGACCGTGCCCGCTTCGCCCGCGCCTTTGATGCCGAGCATGTTGGTGGTGGACGGTATGTTGGAGGTTTCGAACTGCATGTTTGGCGCATTGTCGGCGCGTGGCATGCAGTAGTCGAGGAACGACGCAGTCAAGAGCTGGCCGCTTTCGTCGTAAACCGTGTGTTCGAAGAGCGCTTGGCCTATCGCTTGAACAACGCCGCCGTGAATTTGACCGGCGAGAAGCATCGGGTTCACGGTAACGCCGAAATCGTCGACGATCCAGTAGCCAACAACCTGGGTGACGCCTGTATCAGGGTCGATCTCAACTTCGCAGATGTGTGTCCCGTTGGGATAGGTGCATTCGGTTTGTACGAATTTTCCGGATGCCTTGAGTTTTTCAGGGTCGGAGGCTCCGGATGCAAGATCGGCGAGCTTGATCGAGGTGTCGGTGCCGACAATGCGGGCAGAACCATCGATCAATTCAATGTCGCCGGTGGAAGCTTCAAGACGATCGGCGGCGAGCATCTTGATTTGCTCGGCTAGAACCTTTGAGGCTATTTCCACGGAGGCGGCGCCGAGTGGAATGGAGCGGGAGCCACTGGTGCCGAAGCCGGTTCGAACGCGGTCGGTATCGCCTTGAATTGTTTCGATATTTTCAAGGTTTAGACCCAGATGGGCGGCAATGAACTGACCATATGCGGTGGCGTGACCCTGACCATTTGACTGCGTGCCGATGAAGAGGGACGCAGTACCGTCTTTGTTGAGGACGAGATTGGCTTCCTCGTGGCCGGGAAAAGCGCAGGCTTCGACATAACTGGCGATGCCGATGCCGCGCCATAGTCCGCGTTCGGCAGAAGCGGAATGGCGGGACGGAAAGCCTGTGAAATCAGCAAGTTCGGCGGCGCGGACGAGATGGCGTTCGAAGTTGCCGGTGTCGTAGAGGCGCCCGGTCAGCGTCTTGAAGGGGAATTGCTCGGGCTGGATGAAGTTGCGGCGGCGGATTTCGATGGGGCTGAGGCCGGTCTCGCGGGCAGCAAGATCGACAGCCCGTTCCAGTACAAAGGCAGCTTCGGGGCGTCCGGCGCCGCGATAGGCGTCTACTGGTACAGTATTGGTGAAAACGCCGCGTAGACGAACCGACATGGCGCTGAAGTCATAGAGCCCCGGAGTCATGGAGATACCTCCATGCGGGACATAGGGCCCGAACTGATGGAGGTAGGCCCCCATTGCGGCGATAAGGTCGACGCGAATGGCGATAAATTTAGCGTTTTCGTCGAGCGCTAGCTCAATCGTAGTTATGTTGTCGCGGCCGTGGGCGTCGATTTGGAAGTGATCGGAGCGATCGGCGATCCACTTTACTGGTTTTCCAAGCATCTCCGCTGCTTTGAGAACGAGCGGATATTCGGAATAGACGAAGCTCTTGGTGCCGAAACCGCCACCAACATCGGGCGTGACGACGCGAATACGGTTAGGATCGACCTTGAGGATCTCTTTTGCGATGAGGTCTCGCATGGCATGACCGCCTTGAGTGCCGGCGGTCAGGGTCCAACGCTGCGTTTCCGGATCATATTCGCCGACGGCGCCGCGCGGTTCCATGTAGTTGGCGACGACGCGATTGTTCACCACGGTGAGCTTTACGACGCGGGCGGCGCTTTCAAAGGCGGAATCCGTGGCCGGTTTGTTGCCGGTAGCGACTTCAAACGCCAGATTTGTGCCCTTTTCAGGCCAAACGAGGTGTGCGTTTGGGGATAAGGCTTCTGCGGTGTCGACGACCACGCCGAGCGTTTCGGTGTAGTCGAGGTGTAGTCGTTCTGCCGCATCGCGGGCGGCGGACACGGTGCCCGCAACGATGAAGGCGATGGGGTCTCCGACATGGCGGACGATGCCATCCGCCAGCACGGGATGGGCGGGCGGAACGACGCGCGTTCCATCCACTTGGCGGGGCCGCGCTTCGCAGGGAAGGCCGCCAAAGTCGGCGATATCGTCGTGCGTCCAGACGAGATGGACGCCCGGCGCGGCGCGCGCGTCGTCGAGCCCGCCGACGGTGAAACGGGCGTGCGCCATGGCGGAACGGACGACGATGGCGTGAAGTGTGCCGAATGGGGTGTAGTCGTCGGTGTAGTGTCCGCGACCGGTGATCAGTGCTGCATCCTCACGGCGGCGGACAGGCGCGCCGATCCCGAATTTTTTGGTGGTGAGTTCGTTCATGCGCGCACCTGGGACGGGGATAAGAAAAGGGGCCGGACGAGCCGACCCCCTCATTTCGCCACGAGTATAAACAATGCCCGCCACCCTGTCAGGATGCGGGCATGACATTTTGGTGAGCGCTTATCGCCAAAGGGCAACGTGGTCCTTCGCGAACTGATCGAAGGAGATCGGCTTGCGGCCGAGCACGGCTTCGACCGTGTCTGTGGTGGCGGCGGTGTAGCCGGCGCGAACCGCTGCGTAGAGACCGCTCATCAGTTCGGTGAGGGCGGGCGGGGCGCCGGCCATCGCGGTGCGGAGGGCGGCATCGTCCACCGGGACATAGGTGACGGGCTTGCCGATGGCGGCGGAGAGTTTGGCGGCGATCTGATGGCGGGTCAAAGCCTCCGGGCCGGTGAGGCCGAACGCCTTGCCGTGATGGCCGTTCTCGGTGAGGGCCTTGACGGTGACGGCGGCGATGTCGCGGGTATCGATGAAGGAGGATGCACCGTCGGCGGCGGCCTCATAGAGGGTGCCGGCGATGACCGCGTCACGCTGGAGGGTGAGGTAGTTCTGATCGAAGAAGGTGGGGCGGATGTGGGTCCATTCCAGGCCGCTATTTTCAATGGCGACTTCGGCGATGCGGTGCCCGGCCGTCTCGTTCAGTTCGGCGCCGAGGTAGGAGAGCTTGACGAAGCGCTTGACGCCCTTGGACTTGGCGAGTTCGACGAGCGAGACTTCTGAATGGGGGAGGGTCCAGGGTACGGCGGCGGAAAAGACGGTGGTGATGCCGTCTAGCGCGGCGGCGCTGCCGGCGATGTCTTCATAGTCGAAATGGACGACCTCGACGCCGGGGTTGGCGGCCTTGGCTTTGGCGATGTTGCGGGCGCCGACGCGGATCTTGTGCCCGCCGGCGATGAGGGCCTTCACGAGGGCTTCGCCGACTTTGCCGTTCGCATTGGCAACGAGAATGGTCATTGGTGGTCTCCTTGGATCGGTGCGGAGGTTGGCCGCGTTCCGTGAGTTGGATCTAGTGCCCTAGTGATATGAATGCTATTGAATTAGCATCATGACTGAATCAAGCGATGTTCATATCAGAAGGCTCGACGGCACCTTGCTGTTGGTGTTCGTGGAGGCCATGCGCACCCGCAAGCTGACGACGGTGGCGGACAGGCTGGGGTTGACGCCTTCGGCGGTGAGCCACGCGGTGGGGCGGCTTCGGGATATCTTCGGTGACCCGCTGTTTCAGCGGCGGCCGGACGGGGTGGAGCCGACGGAGCGGGCGCTTGCGCTGGCCCAACCGATGGCGGCAGCGCTGGACCGGTTTCGCGAGGCGCTGGATGCGGGCACGGCGTTCGATCCGCGCCGGCTGGAGCGCGTGTTCCGGATCGCCGCACTGGATTACACGATCGCGCTGGTGGCGACGAGCGCGGTGCAGCGGGTGGTCACGCGGGCTCCGGGGGTGCAAATCTCGTTCGTGAGCTGCGGACGCGCGGAGTCCATCCGCAAGCTGGCCGACCGTGAGATCGACTGCGCGGTGGGCGTGTTCGGCGATCCGCCGGCGGGGTTCGTACAACGGCCGATGCTTCGCGACCGGTTCGTGACGGTGGCGCGGCGCGGGCACCCGAAGATCGGGGCGGCGCTGGATTTGGAGACGTTTCTAGCGCTCGATCATCTCATCGTGTCGGCAGCGGGCGATTTCGTGGGTGCTGTGGACCGGGCGCTGGAGCCGATGGGGCTGAAGCGGCGGGTGGTGGCGGCGATGCCGCAGTTTCTGGCGACCTTCGCCACGGTGGCCGAAACCGATCTGATCGTGACGGTGCCGGCGGGCTTGGCCGCGGACCATGCCGAGCGCTTCGGACTGGCGGTGTATGAACTGCCGCTGGCGATGGATCCGATCAACGTGGTGATACTTGCGGCGCCAGGGCCGGTGCCGGACAGGGGCGTGGCGTGGTTGCTGGATACGATGGCGGATGCAAGCGGGTGTATGCTTGAGGCGAAGGTGGTGGGGACGGGCTGAAGCCTGGGTGGGGATGGCTTGAGGCGAGGGCTACCGTGAAGCCCGAACTGCGGGTAGCCTCGGTCATCGCCACGGGCTTTGCGACCAACAGTCCGTGATCGATCGCCTGCATGGTCCCAAGATCGCAATCCTAGGCATAGGCCATTCAACACCCCGCGCGCCGGGGCTGAGACTTTCCGCGCGGGCTCTTGGCTTGGAACCCGCGGAGGTTTGGGCGGTGGCGGTTAGGCGAGGAAGCCGCCGTCAACCGTGAAGCTGGCGCCGGTGATGTAGCTGGCGTCCGGGCCCGCAAGGAAGGCGGTCATGCCGGCGATGTCCTTGCCTTCGCCGTAACGCGGGATGGCGAGCATGGGGACCAACATGGCGGCGACCGGGCCGTTGGCGGGATTCATGTCGGTGTCGATCGGGCCGGGGGCGATGACGTTCACGGTGATGTCGCGGGGCGCGAAATCACGGGCAAGACCGCGCGTCATGCCGGCGACGGCAGCCTTGCTGGCGGTATAGACGCTGCCGCCTTGGAAGGGCATGCTGTCGGCGTTCACGCTGCCGATGGTGATGATGCGGCCACCGTTCGAGAGGCGTCGGGAGGCGGCATGCGCGGCGGCAAACACCGCGCGGACGTTGACCGCCATCGTACGATCGAACTCGGCAAGGTCGAAGTCGCCGACGGGGGCGAAGACGGCGACGCCGGCGTTGTTCACGAGGATATCGAGCCGGCCGAGGCGGTCTGCAGCCGTGTCGACGGCGGCGATGACGGCCTTGGCATCGGCGGCGTCGGCCTGGATGGCGACGGCACTGCGGCCAAGGGCTTCCAACTCTGCAACCAGAGCGTGTGCCTTGTCGGCGGAGCTGTGATAGGTGAACGCGACGTTGGCGCCCTCAGGCGCGAGACGGCGCACGATAGCGGCGCCGATGCCGCGTGTTCCACCGGTGACGAGAGCGGCTTTTCCTTGCAATGACGGCATGTCCTGATTCCTTTTGGTTATTCCATATCGATCACTATGAATATCCGTAAAGGATCAGGCTTGCGCGGCGGCGTCAAGGATTATATTAGTGATCGCTATGGAAAAGATGGCAGAGGCTCAGGAGCAGATCAAAGGACGCGGGCGTGGGCGGCCCCGGTCGTTCGACCGGGACACGGCGCTGGACGCGGCGATGATGCTGTTCTGGGGCAAGGGCTTCGACGCGACTTCGGTGGGGGAACTCACGGAAGCGATGGGCGTGACGCCGCCGAGCCTTTACGCGGCTTTTGGCGACAAGGAAGCGCTATTTCTGGAGGCGGTCGGGCGGTATGTCGCCCATTACGGTTCGCTTGCGGTGCAGGCGCTGGGCGAGCCGGGGACGGCGCGAGCCGCGATTGAGCGCTTGTTGCGAAATGCGGCGCGCGAACTGGCGGAGGGCGCGCATCCGGCCGGATGCATGGTGGTGCGGGCCGCGACGACCTGCTCCGGGCTATCGGAGACGGCTCGGCAGCGTCTCGCCGGAATGCGTACGGCGTCGCGGGACGCGATTGCCGCGCGGATTCGGATGGGCGCTGAGGCCGGGGAATTGGCGGTGGGGACGGATGTGGATGCGCTGGCCGATTTCTACGCGTCGGTGTTCCAGGGAATGTCGGTTCAGGCGGGGGATGGTGCGGGGGAGGAGAAGTTGAGGGGGGTTGCCGAGGCGGCGATCCGCGGGTGGCCGGGGCGGTGAGGGGGTGGGGTAGTACCTCGGTGGTTATGCTTTCGTTTGTCCCGACCGACCCCTCATCCACCGCTCACGCGGCCCCTGGCCCCTGGCCCGAGACACGGGTCTCGGCCCGTCGCTTCGCGACCCCACAAGGGGAGAAGTAGAAGAACGGTGCGGGGCTATGGTCTTTGGTGATTAGAGGATGCTTGCACCGTCTTCGGCGCCGGTTACCAAGCGGCGGAAGTTGATGAAGAGGTCGCGGCCGATGCCCCATTCGTTGTCGGAGAGGTCTGCGGTTACGGGGGGGCGGGCGGCCCATTCGGCGGGGTCGACGAGGACGTCGAGGCGGCCGGTGAGGGCGTCCACGCGGATGATGTCGCCGTCGCGGACCTTGGCGATGGGGCCGCCGTCGACGGCTTCGGGGGTGACGTGGATGGCGGCGGGGACCTTGCCGGACGCGCCGGACATGCGGCCGTCGGTGACGAGAGCGACGCGGAAGCCGCGATCTTGCAGCACGCCGAGGGGAGGCGTGAGCTTGTGGAGTTCCGGCATGCCGTTGGCCTTCGGGCCTTGGAAGCGGACGACAGCGACGACGTCTCCAGTGAGTTCACCGCGTTTGAAGGCGGCCTGAAGCTCTTCCTGGCCGTGGAAAACGCGGGCGGGCGCTTCGACGACATGGCGGTCGGGCTTGACGGCGGAGGTCTTGATGACGGCGCGGCCGAGGTTGCCGTCGAGCAGCTTCAGCCCGCCGGTGGGCTGGAACGGGTTCGATGCCGGGCGGAGAACTTTTTCATCAGCGGAGGCGGCGGGGGTGGGCGACCAATTGACGGCGCCGGCTTCGTCGAGCTTGGGCTCGGCGCGGTAGCCGGCAAGGCCGGTGCCCCAGACGGTTTTGACGTCCTCGTGGACGAGGCCTTCGTCGAGCAGGGTGGTGATGAGGTAGCCCATGCCGCCGGCGGCATGGAAGTGGTTCACGTCGGCCATGCCGTTGGGGTAGACGCGGGCGACGAGGGGGGTGACGTCGGAGAGATCGGCGAAATCGTCCCAGGTGAGGTGGATGCCGGCGGCTCTGGCCATCGCCACGAGGTGGAGGGTGTGATTGGTGGAACCGCCTGTGGCGTTGAGCCCGACGACGCCGTTGACGATGGCCTTTTCATCGATGACGTGGCCGATGGGGGTGAACTCGTTGCCCGACGCGGAAATGGCGAGGGCGCGCTTGGTGGCCTCGCGGGTGAGGGCGTCGCGTAGCGGCGTGTTCGGGTTGACGAAGGTGGAGCCGGGCAGGTGCAGGCCCATGATTTCCATCAGCATCTGGTTGGAATTGGCGGTGCCGTAGAAGGTGCAGGTGCCGGGGCCGTGGTAGGAGGCGCTTTCGCTTTCCAATAGCTCGGCGCGGCCGATCTTGCCTTCCGCGTAGAGTTGGCGGGTCTTCGCCTTCTCGTCGTTCGAGAGGCCGGACGTCATTGGGCCGGCGGGCACGAAGATGGCGGGCAGGTGGCTGAAGGAGAGGGCAGCGATGACGAGGCCGGGGACGATCTTGTCGCAGACGCCGAGGTAGACGGCGGCGTCGAACATGTCATGGCTGAGGCCGACGGCGGCGGCGAGCGCGATCACGTCGCGCGAGAACAGCGACAGCTCCATGCCGACCGCGCCTTGCGTGACGCCGTCGCACATGGCGGGCACGCCGCCAGCGACCTGCGCGACCGCGCCGACTTCGCGCGCGGCGGCGCGGATGAGTTCGGGGAAGCGCTCAAACGGCTGGTGGGCGGAGAGCATGTCGTTATAGGCGGTGATGATGGCGAGGTTCTGCGCCACGTCGCCCTTCAGCGCCGCCTTGTCGGTGGGGCCACAGGCGGCGAAGCCGTGCGCGAGATTGGCGCAACCGAGCTTGCCGCGACGCGGGCCGTTCTCGATCATCCGGGCCATGCGGTCGAGATAGCGCTGGCGGGTGTCGTGCGAGCGGCGGACGATGCGGTCGGTGACGTCGCCGACACGGGCGTGGAGGGTCATGGCGGGTCTCCGTATTATGTGCGTTGGGCCAGCGAGGGCCACTGGGCCGATCTTAAGCGGCGAAGTTGGTTGGGAGAAATGGAAAAGACAACCCCTTCCGTCCCTACGGGCCACTACCGGCCTCGGGTCACGTGCCCCACGGCGTTCGGTCTTCGACCTCACCCCTGAGGGGAGGGATTACTTCACCGGCACCAGAATGTCGTGAGCGGGGCGTCGGAGCGGAGGATGCTGCGGACGGGCATGGCGAGGATGTCTTCGCCGCCGAGGGCGGTTTCGAGGACGTCGCGCTTGCCGGGCCCTTCGATGTGGAGGGCGAGGCGGTCGGCGGCAAGCAGGACGGGGAGGGTGAGGGTGACGCGCGGCTCGCCGGCGCCGGGGGCGCGCATGGCGATGACGGAGGCGGTGCCGCTGGGGTCGACGGCTTCGGTCAGGCGGTCGCCGCCGGGGAAGAAGGAGGCGGTGTGGCCGTCGTCGCCCATGCCCAGCACAACGGCGGCGAAGGGGTGAGGGAGGTCGGCGAGGGCAGCCTCAACGGCGGGCTGGGCGTCCGCGGGGGTGGGGGTGGGGTGCCAGAGCGGCACGAAGCGGGCGGCAGCGGCTTTGGCTTGGAGGAGGTGGGCGCGCACCAGGGCAGCGTTCGAGCGGGGGGAGGACTCGTCCACCCAACGCTCGTCGACGAGGGTTATGACGACGTCGGACCAGGGGAGGCGTTCGGCGGCCAGCGTTTCGAAAAAGCGCGTGGGCGTGCGGCCGCCGGAGACGGCGAGCGAGGCTTTGCCGTCGCGGCGGATACGGCTTTCCAAGGCTTCGGCGACGTGGCGGGCGAGCGCAACGGCGAGGTCGTCGGGGGTGGCGAAACTGCGGATTTCCATGGGGTCCGTGTCTCAGAAAAAAGAGTCTTCGTGCCAAGTGCGGCCGTCTCGCTCGATGAGGGCGATGGCGGCGGAGGGACCCCAGGTGCCGGCGGTGTAGCCTTTCGGGGCGTCGCGCGTTTCGTCCCAGGCTTCGCGGATCGGGTCGATCCAGCTCCAGGCGGCTTCGACCTCGTCGCGGCGCATGAAGAGGGTGGCGTTGCCGCGGATCACGTCGAGGAGGAGGCGCTCGTAGGCGTCGGGGTTGCGCATGTTGAAGGCGCTGGCGAAACTCATGTCGAGGGGAACGCGGGTGAGGCGCATGCCGCCGGGTCCGGGATCCTTGATCATGAGCTGAAGCTTCACGCCTTCATCCGGCTGAAGGCGGATGATGAGTTCGTTGGCCGACAGGGTGCCGGCGCTTTCGTCGAAGATGGAGTGGGGCACGGGCTTAAAGCGCACAACGATCTCGGACATGCGCTTGGCGAGGCGCTTGCCGGTGCGCAGGTAGAAGGGCACGCCGGCCCAGCGCCAGTTTTCGACCTCGGCCTTGATGGCGACGAAGGTTTCGGTGCGGCTGGATTTGTCGGTGATCTCGTCGAGATAGCCGGGAACGGCGCCGGCGGTGGAGGCGCCGGCGCGGTATTGGCCGCGCACGGTGCAGCCGTCCGCGCTTTTGGCGTCGATGGCTTTGAGGGCTTTGAGAACTTTCAGCTTTTCGCCGCGCACGGCGGGGGCGTCCATGGACGAGGGCGGCTCCATGGCGACGAGGCAGAGGAGCTGGAGAATGTGGTTTTGCACCATGTCGCGCATTGCGCCTGAGGTATCGTAGTAATCGCCGCGCGTTTCCACGCCGACGGTTTCAGCGACCGTGATCTGGACGTGGTCAATGTGGGCGGAATTCCAGAGCGGCTCGAAAAGGGCGTTAGCAAAGCGCAGCGCCATCAGGTTCTGGACGGTCTCTTTGCCGAGGTAATGGTCGATGCGGTAGATCTGGTCTTCGTGGAAGATGCGGCCGATCTCGTCGTTGATGGCGGTAGCCGATGCCAGATCCTTGCCGAGCGGCTTTTCGACGACGACGCGGGTCTTGGCGGTGATCAGGCCGTGGGCCTTGATGTTCTCGCTGATGGGGCCGAACAGCTCCGGGCCGGTGGCGAGGTAGAAGGCGCGCACGCGCGATTCGCCAGGGGCGAGGATGGCGGCAAGGTCGGTCCAGCCTTCCGACGAGGTGGCGTCGGCGGCAACATAATGGATGCGGGCGAGAAAGGATTCGACCGCGGCGGGGACGAATTCTTCCGGCTTCAAATAGCTTTCAAGGGCGGAGTGGATGTCGGCGCGGTATTGCTCGTTGGTACGGCGGCGGCGCGAAACGCCGATGATCCGGGCTTCCGTGGGAAGCTGGCCGTCGATCTCGCGGTAGTAAAGGGCTGGCAGGAGCTTGCGGCGCGCAAGGTCGCCGGTGCCGCCGAAGACGACGTAATCGAACGGGTCGACAACGATGATGCGACTGGTCATGCGGTGCCTAGCTCCATCCGATCGACATGCATTGCGGCATGCGGCTTTGGCGCACGCCCAAGGAGACCTGCGCTCTACGCAGGCCTGGAGTTCGGTTTAGACCCGCCGGGTGGGTTTTTTCAAGGTGCAAACAAAAGTTTGCGGCGCGAAGGGGCGATCAAGTGGAAAGCGCTTTGAATTCCCTCGCCAGTCCGCGTGTGGACGCGTCTTGGTCGGGGCTCGGTTCGGCTTCGCCTTTGAGGACGGGGAGGAGGCGGGTGGCGAGTTCCTTGCCGAGTTCGACACCCCACTGATCATAGGAATTGACGCCCCAGATGGTGCCCTGGACGTGAACCTTGTGCTCATAGAGGGCGATGAGGCGGCCGAGGGTGCGGGGGTCAAGCGTGCGGTAGAGGAGGGTGTTGGTGGGGCGGTTGCCGGGGAACACCTTGTGGGGGGCGAGCGCGGCGACCTCCGCCTCGGACTTGCCAGCTTTGCGCAGTTCGGCGGCGGCTTCATCATAGGTTTTGCCGCGCATGAGCGCTTCGGTCTGGGCGAGGCAGTTGGCGGCGAGCTTGGCGTGGTGGTCGGAGAGGTGCTCGTGGGGGGCGGCGGCGAGCAGGAAATCGGCGGGGATGACGTCGGTGCCCTGGTGGATGAGCTGGTAGAAGGCGTGCTGCCCGTTTGTGCCGGGTTCGCCCCAGACGATGGCGCCAGTGGGGCGGGGAACGGGCTTGCCGTCGACGGTGACGCTCTTACCGTTTGATTCCATGTCGAGCTGCTGGAGGTAGGCGGCAAAGCGCGAGAGGCGCTGATCGTAGGGCAGGACGGCGTGGGTGGAGAAGCCCCAGACGTCACGGTACCAGACGCCGAGAAGGGCGAGGATCACCGGCATGTTTTGGGATAAGGGCGCGGTGGCGAAATGGCGGTCCATTTCGTGCGCGCCATCCAGAAACGCCTCGAAGTGCTTGGCGCCGATGGCGATTGCGACGGGAAGGCCGATCGCGGACCAGACGGAATAGCGCCCGCCCACCCAGTCCCAGAAGCCGAAGACGCGGGAGGCGTCGATGCCGAAGGCGGCGACCTTGTCGAGGGCGGTGGAGACGGCGGCGAAATGGGCGGGTACGGCGGCTTCGCCGAGATGCTGCTTGATCCAGGCGCGGGCGGTGGCGGCGTTGGTCATCGTCTCGGAGGTGGTGAAGGTCTTCGAGGCGACGATGAAGAGGGTGGTGGCCGGGTTGAGGGGCGCCAGCGTGTCGGCGATGTGGGCGCCGTCGACGTTCGAGACGTAGTGGAGGCGCGGGCCGTTGCCGGCGTAGGGCGAGAGCGCGAGGGTGGACATGGCGGGGCCAAGGTCCGAGCCGCCGATGCCGATGTTCACGACATCGGTGAAGCGGGCGCCGTTCGCGGCGGGAATGGAGCCGGAGCGGATGCCTTCGGCGAAGGCGAAGACATGGGCTAGAACGTCGTTCACGTCTGGCATGACATCGCGGCCGCCCACAAGAACGGGGGTGTTCGCGCGGTTGCGGAGCGCGGTGTGGAGGACGGCGCGCTTTTCGGTGGTGTTGATTTCCACGCCGGCGAACATGGCGTCGCGGCGGGCTTCGACGCCGGCGGCGCGGGCGAGATCGACGAGAAGATCGATGGTGGCGCCGGTGATGCGGTTCTTGGAGAAGTCGAGCAGCATGTCGTCCAGGCGGATCTGGAAGCGATCGAAGCGGGCGGGGTCCTCGGCGAAGAGCGCGCGCATCGGCCGGTCGGCAAGGGCGGACTTATGGGCTTCGAGGCTGGCGAACGACGCATCGACGGCGGCAGTCATGAATAATCTCCGGGGACGAACCAGTGCCGATCATAGGGGTAGCGCCCGGCCGTGGAAAGGGCGGGATCGGTGCGGGCGGGCGTCACAAAAGTGAGATGCGAGTCAGTTTATATGCCGGGCAATTGACTGGCTTCAATGGAGGAGGCGCGCGGCTGCCTCGTCTTCACCATGATAGACACAAACCACAACAAGCATTACCGGGCGCTTTTCATTTCCGATGTTCATTTGGGAACACGGGGATGCCAAGCCGAACTTCTGATCGACTTCATGCGTCTGCATGATGCCGAGACGATTTACCTCGTCGGCGACATTATCGATGGATGGCGACTGCGCAAATCCTGGTTTTGGAGCCAAGCGCATAACGATGTCGTGCAGAAGATGCTGCGCAAGGGCCGCAAGGGGTCGCGCATCGTGTATCTGCCGGGCAATCACGACGAGTTTCTGCGCGATTATCTCGGTACCCATTTCGGCGGGGTGGAGGTGGCCGATACCGCGATCCACGAGACGGCGGACGGGCGACGGTTGTTGGTGATCCACGGCGATCAGTTCGACGTGGTGGTGCGCCATGCCAAGTGGCTCGCCTTCCTGGGAGACTGGGCTTACGAGACCGCACTGAAGCTGAACACGGTGCTCAACCGGGTGCGGCGGTGGTTCGGGTTCCCCTATTGGTCGCTGTCGGCGTGGGCGAAGCTGAAGGTGAAGAACGCGGTGAATTTCATCGGTGCGTTCGAACAGGCGCTGAGCCACGAGGCGCGGCGGCTGGGAGTGGACGGGGTGGTGTGCGGGCATATTCACCATGCGGCGATCCGCGATATCAACGGCATCACCTATGTGAACACGGGCGACTGGGTGGAAAGCTGCACGGCGGTGGCCGAGCACCACGACGGGACGCTGGAAATTTTGCGGTGGACGCGCATCGGGCAAGAAATGCGGCTGGCGCTGCCGGTGATGCAGGCGGCGGAATGACCAGGATTACCGTCGTTACCGATGCCTGGCATCCGCAGGTGAACGGGGTGGTGCGCTCCATCGAGTGTACCAACGCGGAATTGGAGCGGCTGGGCGCGACCGTGACGATGGTGACGCCGGCCGCGTTCTGGACGGTGCCGTGCCCGACCTATCCGGAGATCCGGCTGTCGCTGGCCTCCTACCGGACGGTGGCCCGGCACATCGAGGCGGGGATGCCGGCTTATGTGCATATCGCGACCGAGGGGCCGCTGGGGCTGAAGGCGCGGCGGTGGTGCATCCGGCATGGAATGCCCTATACGACGAGCTATCACACACGGTTTCCAGAATATGTTTCGGCGCGCTGGCCGCTGCCGGAGCGCTGGCTCTACGCGCTGGTGCGGCGGTTTCACAACGCGGGCGCGGGCTGCATGGTGGCGACCGAGAGCCTGGCGCGCGAGCTTTCGGCGCGGGGCTTCACCAATTTGATGCGGTGGTCGCGCGGGATCGACGCCGAGCTGTTCCGGCCAAGACCGGCGGCGGAGCGGATGTTCAAGGATTTGCCACGCCCGATTTTTCTCAATGTCGGCCGGTTGTCGGTGGAAAAGAACCTGGAGGCGTTTCTGGCGCTGGAGTTGCCGGGCACCAAGGTGGTGGTGGGCGACGGACCGCAGTGTGAAGCGCTCGCTCGTGAGTTTCCCGATGCGGTGTTTGCCGGGCCGATGTTCGGGGAGGATCTGGCGCGGGCCTATGCCTCGGCGGATGTGTTCGTGTTTCCCTCGCGGACGGACACCTTCGGCAATGTGATTTTGGAGGCGTTGGCCTGTGGGGTGCCGGTGGCGGCCTATCCGGTGATGGGGCCGGTGGATATCTTGGGCGGGTCGGAGGCGGGCGCGCTCGATGAAGATCTGGGGATAGCGGCGCTCAAAGCCCTCCGGCTTTCGCGTATTGCGGCGCGCAATCATGCGCTGCGGTTCTCGTGGGCGCGGGCAGCCGAGCAGTTTCTGCGCAACGTTCGGCTTGCAAATGGTGAGCGCATCGAAGCATCGTCGGCGGCGGAGTAGGGTGTCGTAGCGTGGGCGCCCCCGAGCGACCAGGACAGCCGCCATGACCGATGTTCCGACCTTCGCCGATGTTCGCGCCGCGGCGGACCGCATTCATGCCGAGGCGGTGCGCACGCCGATGCTGCCGATCACGCTGCCATCCGGCGATTTTGCTTTCGTGAAGTGCGAAAATTTGCAGCGGACCGGCTCGTTCAAGTTTCGCGGCGCGTTCAACCGGTTGCAGATGATTCCGGTGGAGAGGCGGCCGGCGGGCGTGGTGGCGTGCTCGTCGGGCAACCATGCGCAGGGCGTGGCGGCGGCGGCGCGGATTTTGGGAATGCCGGCGACGATCGTGATGCCCTCCGATGCGCCCGCGAGCAAGGTGGCGCGGACGAGGGCCTATGGCGCGACGGTGATTTCCTACGACCGGGAGACCGAGGACCGCGAGGCGATCGCCCATGAGATCGCGGGGCGGAACGGGGCCGCCTTCGTGCATCCCTACAACGACGCGGGCGTGATTTCCGGGCAGGGCACGGTGGGGATCGAGATTGCCGAGGACTGCGTGGCGCGCGGGTTGAAGCCGGATGCAGTGCTGGTTTGCACATCCGGCGGCGGTTTCGTGAACGGGGTGGCGCTGGCGCTGGAATATCTGTCGCCGGAAACGGCGGTGCATACGGTGGAGCCGGAGGGCTTCGACGATTACGCACGCTCGCTGGCGGCGGGGGCGATCATGCCCAACCAGCGGAAATCCGGCTCGATCTGTGATGCGCTGATGGCGAATGCGCCAGGCGCGATCGGGTTCGAAATTGCCAAGCGGCGGCTTTCGCCGGGGATCGTAGTGAGCGAGAGGGAAGCGCTGGAGGCGGTGGCCTATGCCGCGCGCGAGTTGAAGCTGGTGCTTGAGCCGGGCGGCGCGGCCGGGCTGGCGGCACTTTTGACGGGCAAGGTGCCGACAGCCGGGCGCATCGTGGTGGCCGTGCTGAGCGGTGGCAACATAGACGACGCCATGCTCGCGCGGGCGCTGCACGCCTGAGACGCGGGCGCCGCTACGCTCTCTTCAGGAAAACAGAGCCTGACGCTCGGTCTTGCTGAGCTTGTCGAACGGATCGCCGGCAACGGGGGGGCGCTTGGCGCTGGCGGAGACTTCCTTGAGGGTCTCGATCGCGGCGTCGATGGCCTCGTCGGCGAGGGCCATGACGTCGGATTCGGGTTCGGCGGCGGGGACTTCGGGGGCCGTTTGAGTGGCGATTGAGGCTTCTTCGGGCCAATCAAGTGCCAAATCGTCGGCGAGTAGGGCTTCAACGGTCGCCGCTTCGGGACCTGATGGGGGCGTGCTTTCGACGGCATCGAACATCAGATTGTCGATGCGGTCTTGCTCCATGCCCTGGCCGATGAGGGCGGGGCCGTTGAGGAGGTGCGCGTCGGGGCGGGTGTCGATATGGGGCGCGGCGCTGGGTGCGGCGGCGACGGAGGCTTCGACCTCGTCGCCTTCCATGCCCCAGATGTCGATCATCGTATCGATGCGGCTTTCCAGGTAGCGCAGGACGTGCACGACCTTCTGGGTGCGCTGCCCCGTGATGTCCTGGAACGAGCAGGATGTGTAGATGGTGGTGGCAAGGGCTTCGAGCGCGTCGCTGATTTCGCCGTCGATGCCGCCTTCGCGCATGGTCCACGCGATCTCCTGGAGCTTTTCGGCCGAGGAGAGGATGTCGGAGGTGGCGGTTTCGGTTTGGATGACGATGGCGTCGAGTTCGTTCGAGGCTTTGTCGAAGTGGCTGCCGTCGGGACCGTCAAGCTTGACCTGTGCGATCTCGCGCTTGGTGCGCTCGATCGCTTCCTTCATCTCGCCTATGTCGAGGCGGATGCGGTCGGCGTCGGGGCGGCGCTCGCGCTTGAGGATCCGTTCGAGACCGCCGATGGCGCCGAGCACCTTCTCGGTATCGGCGACGCGGTTGCGGCGTGCGAATTCGGCTAGGAACCACCGGCCCTTGTCGGTCTCCATGACTGCGGCCTCGATAGCCTCATAATCGGCTTCGAGGAGGGGGCCGGGGGGATGCGGGATACTCATATTTTTGCCGCATGCCTCATGAAAGTCGATGGCGGACGCAAGAACCTTCCGGTGCCCCAAGTGTAAGCGTTAGCATCTGAAGATTGCACGATTCGCTCTATCCTCCGTGTGATTCCTTATATTCGAGTTTATGACAGGTTCAATCTTTGTCCAACCGTACGATTTTGCCGTCGCCGGCGTTGTTGATGTCGGGTTTTTTCGCGGCGAGCTTTTTCGTGAATGGAATTGTGCTGCCGTTCTTCCCCGTCGTGCTGACCGACAAGGGGCTTTCGGGCGACGAAGTGGCGATGGTTTTGGCCATCCCCTATCTCGCGCGGATCTTATCCATGCCGATCATCACGGGGCTGGCCGACCGGGTGCGGGACCGGCGGGTGGTGGTGATTGGACTGGCCGGATCAATCCTGGCGGCCGTGATCGCGTTCGGCGTGGTGACGGCGCATTGGGCGGTGATCGCGGCGGCGACGCTGATGCTGGTGCTTTCCTTCTGCACCGGGCCGCTTTCCGATGCGATCGCGCTTTCGGTGGAGCGGCGCGGGCAGGGCGACTATGGCCGGATGCGGCTTTGGGGGTCGGTGTCGTTCATCGTGGCCAATTTGATCGGCGGGGTGGCGCTTCAGCACGGCGGAACGTCGCTGATCTATGCGCTGATGGTGGCCGGTTTCGCGGTTTCGCTGCTGTCGAGCTTCATGATCCCGCCTGCGGGACCGATACCGGCTTCCATGAAGGCGGCGTCGCTGGTGATCGTGCGCAAGCGGGCCTTTTTGATGGTGCTGGCGGCGGCCGGGTGCATTCAGGCGAGCCATGCGGCGCTTTACGGGTTTGCCAGCCTAACGTGGCAGGCGCGCGGGTATGACGACGCGACGATCGGTGTGCTCTGGGCGATCGGGGTGATCGCGGAGATTGTTTTATTCGCGCTGGCGTGGCGGATACCGCAGCGGATCGATCCGCGCACGCTGATTGCGATCTGCGGGGCGATCGGCGTTGTCAGGTGGATGCTGTTCGCGGGCGATTTCGGGCCGGTCATGGCTGTGGTGGTGCAGGTGATGCACGCGGGCTCGTTCGCGACCGGGCATATCGGGATCATGCGCTACATCCGCGAATCCGTGCCCGATGAGCGGTCGGCGTCGGCGCAGGGCACCTACGTGATTTGCGTGGGGCTGGCGATGGCGGCCGCGACGGCGATTTCCGGACGGCTGTGGACGCTGGTGGGCGACGATTGCTTCATGGCGATGTCGGTGTTCTCAGCCGTTGGGCTGGCGGTGCTGACAATCACGCGGCTGCGCTCCGGCGGGGCCGGGGTGCGGGCGGCGGCGGGCTGATCAGCCCCAAAGGTCGGGCGCGGGCGGGAAGACGGTGGAGCCGTCGTAGGTCAAGGCCGGTGTGCGGTCGCGGGCAAGCAGAAGCGGGCCGTCGAGGTCGGTCCAGGTGGCGGTCTGGGCGAGAAGGACGGCGGGGGCCATGGCGAGCGAGGACGCGAGCATGCAGCCGACCATGATCTTGAGGCCTGCGTCGTCGGCGGCTTTGGCCATGATCAGGGCTTCGGTGAGACCGCCGGTCTTGTCGAGCTTGATGTTTACGGCGTCGTAGAGGCGGGCGAGGCGCGGGATATCGGCCGAGGTGTGGGCGCTTTCGTCGGCGCATACGGGGACCGGGCGAGCGAGGCCTGCCAGCGCTTCGTCGGCGTCGGCGTGGAGCGGCTGCTCGATGAGCGCGACGTTGGCGGCGGCGGATGCGGCCATCATTTCGGGGAAGATTTCCGGCGACCAGCCTTCGTTGGCATCCACGATGATGGCGCTGTTCGGCGCGCCGGAACGGACGGCTTTGAGACGCTCCGCGTCGCCGGGGCCGCCGAGCTTGATCTTGAGGAGCGGGCGGTGCGCCTCTGCTTTCGCGGCGGCGTGCATGGCGGCGGGGTCGGCGAGGGAGAGGGTATAGGCCGTGATCAGCGGTTCCGGCGTGCCGAGGCCGAGGAGGCTGGCAGCGGAGCGGCTGGTGGCTTTCGCTTCAAGATCGATGAGGGCGCAGTCGAGGGCGTTGCGGGCGGCGCCGGCGGGCATGGCGGCGCGGAGGTCCTGTCGGGTGATGCCCTGTTCGACCAGCGCGCGGTGATGCTCGATTTCGGCAAGGACGGTTTCCACGGTTTCGCCGTAGCGGGCATAGGGCACGCACTCGCCCCGGCCGGTATGGATGCCGGAGCGCAGCGTGGCGACGACGACCACGGCTTCGGTTTTGGAGCCGCGCGAAATCGTGAAGGTGCCGGCGATCGGGAACCGCTCGACCGCGACGGTGAGTGTGGTCATTGCGCGAACTCGGCGATCACGCGGTCGACGATGGAGCCGACGCCGAAGCGGACGGGATCGACGGCGGGCAAATCGTGGGCGGCGGCGGTTTCGGCCAAGTAGGCGCGGGCTTCAGCTTCGCCCAGCGCTGCGGTGTTGATGGCGATGCCGACGCAGCGGATGGCGGGGTTGGTGAGGCGGCCGCAGAGGATGGTGTGGTCGATCACGTCTTGGATCGAAGGCAGCGGGTGCTTCACGCCGCGCATGGTGGTGCGGGTGGGCTCATGGCAGACGACGAAAGCGTCCGGCTGCGCGCCATGCAGCAGGCCGAGGGTGACGCCGGCAAACGAGGGGTGGAAGAGCGAGCCCTGGCCCTCGACGACGTCCCAGTGGTTGGGGTCGGCGGCGGGGCTGATCCATTCGGCCGCACCGGAGATGAAGTCGGCGACGACGGCGTCGATCGCGACGCCGCGGCCGGAGATGAAGACGCCGGTCTGGCCGGTGGCGCGGAAGTCGGCGTCGAGGCCGCGGGCGCGCATCTCGGCTTCAAGCGCAAGGGCGGTGTATTTCTTGCCGACCGAGCAATCCGTGCCGACGGTGAGGAGGCGCAAGCCGGGGCGCTTGGTGCCCTTGCCGGTGGCGAAGCGTTCCGTGGTGTGGCGGACGTCGAACAGCTTGGCGCCGTGACGTTCGGCGGCGGCGCGGATGTCCGGATCGTCGCCGAGGCGCATGTGGAGGCCGCTGGCGACGTCCATCCCCGCTTCGATGGCGGCGACGATGGAGGCGACCCAGTGCTTGGGCAGCACGCCGCCGGCATTGACGGCGCCGACGATCATGGTGCGGGCGCCGGCCGATTTGGCGGCGGCGACGTCCATCTCCGCCAGACCGGCGTTGGCCTTGCAACCGGCAAGACGCATCTGGCCGACGCACCAGTCACGCCGCCAATCGACGATGCCGAGCGCGGTTTTGGCGGCGAGGGCGTCCGGCACATCGCCGAGGAACAGGAGGTAGGGGCGGGCGATTTCCAAGGTCGGGCTCCGGCGATATCTGGGGTCGGCGTCGATGCGTTTGGGTCACGCTCAGGATCAAAACATGGGGAGCGGCTTTGTTTCGAGCGTCTACTGCCGCTGATCTGTCGACATAGCGCGTTATGACGGTATACGAAACGGCTGGGGCCGGCCGCAAGATCGCGTAACGCGGGATATCGATGTCGACCGAGTTCACTAAAGTCATGCATGAGAGCGACACGGCGGAGCCCGTGACGGCCGGTGTTCGTGCCGAAAGCGCCGGGGCGCTGCTGCGGCTTTCCGGCGACTGGACCATTGAAACGGCCGGCGACTTCGAAACGCGGCTCGCGGAAGGCGCCAAAAGCGGCCAACCGGTGGTCGTGATCGACGGTTCGCGGCTGGGCCGGTTCGACACGGCGGGCGCCTGGGTGATCGAGCAGGCGCGGCGGCGGCTGACGGTGACGGGCTCGCAGGTGACGCTGCAAGGCTTTTCGCCGGCGCAGGCGACCCTGATCGACGCTGTGGAGAAGGTGGGCCGGACCGTTCTGCCGGAACCTGAAAAGGTGAACCCGGCCATTCGCTTTCTGGCGGCGGTGGGGCGCGGGGCTGCCGAGGTGGTGGCGGACGGCAACGCCGTTATGAGCATGTTCGGCCAGTTCATCGTGGCCTTCGCTGGAACCGTGACGCTGCGGCGGCGCATGCGCTGGGCGGCCTTTGTGAACCACATCGACCGCACCGCGCTGCAGGCGATTCCGATCATTGCGCTGATGAGCTTTCTGATCGGCATGATCATCGCACAGCAGGGCGGGTTCTACTTCCGCACTTATGGAGCGGAGTTATTCGTCGTTGATCTCGTGGGCGTGCTGGTTTGCCGCGAGATTGGGGTGTTGCTGACCGCGATCATGGTGGCGGGGCGGTCCGGTTCGGCTTTCACGGCCGAAATCGGCTCGATGAAAATGCGCGAGGAAATCGACGCGCTGACGGTGCTGGGCGTTTCGCCGGTGGACGTGCTGGTGGTGCCGCGCTTGCTGGCGTTGATCATCGCCATGCCGATCCTGGCCTTGGTGGCGGATTTGGCCGCGCTGGCGGGGGCGTGGGTGGTGGTGGTGTTCTACATCGGCATTCCCACGAACACCTTCTTCCTGCGGCTGCAGGAGGCGCTGATACCAAGCTACGTGCTGATCGGCCTTGTGAAGGCGCCGTTCATGGCGCTGGTGGTGGGGCTGGTGGCCTGCGTGGAGGGTATGAAGGTCAAAGGTTCGGCGGAATCGCTGGGCACGCATACGACGGCATCGGTGGTGAAGGCGATTTTTCTGGTTGTGGTGATGGACGGCATTTTCGCCATGCTCTTCGCAGCGTTGGGGATCTAGGCGATGGCGACCCTGACGGGCGAGGCGGCGAGTGATGAGACGGCGGGTGTACCGGGCCGCAACCGCGAGGCCGTGATCCGGGGGCGCGGCATCACCGTGGGGTTCGGGGACAAGGTGATCCTGGAGAATTTGGACATCGACGTGTGGCGTGGCGAGATTCTCGGCGTGGTCGGCGGGTCCGGAACCGGTAAATCGGTGTTGATGCGCACGATCATTGGGCTGAACCGGCGGATCGCGGGCACGGTGGAAGTGTTCGGCGAGGATCTTGACGAGGCAACGCCGGCCGAGCGTAACGAGATCGGGCGGCGCTGGGGCGTGTTGTTCCAGCAGGGCGCCCTGTTTTCATCGCTGACGGTGGCGCAGAATGTGGGCGTGCCGATCCGCGAGCATCTTCATCTGCCGGATCATCTGATCGATGAATTCGCGCGGCTGAAGATCGAGCTGGTCGGCCTGCCGGCGGATGCGGCGGATAAGTTTCCCTCCGAGCTTTCCGGCGGCATGATCAAGCGGGCATCGCTGGCGCGGGCGTTGGTGCTGGATCCGGATATCGTGTTCCTGGACGAGCCGACGGCGGGGCTGGACCCGATTGGCGCTGCGGAATTCGACCGGCTGATCCTGAACCTGCGCGACACCTTGGGGCTGACGGTGTTCATGGTGACGCATGATCTGGATAGCTTGGTGGAGATCACAGACCGGATCGCCGTGCTCGGCAACAAGCGCGTTTTGGTGGACGGTACGTTTGCGGAGTTGAAGCGCGTGGATCATCCTTGGGTGAACGCATACTTCAACGGGCCACGAGCGGATAGATTGAAGATCGAGTAGGCTGCATATCTATGGAATCACGCGCAAACTACGCTGCAATCGGGCTTTTTGTTCTCGTCATGCTGATGACGGGGCTGGGGTTCCTGTTCTGGCTGACCAACGCCGGAGAGCGGACCCGGCAGGCGGATCTGCGCGTGGTGTTTTCGGGGCCCGTGACGGGGTTGAACACCGGCTCGGCGGTGCTGTTCAACGGCATCAAGGTGGGCGAGGTGGCCGAACTTTCGCTCGATCCGCAGGATCCAAACACGGTGGTGGCGATCATCCGGGTGGACCGCACCAAGCCGATCCGCACGGATACGCGGGCGATCCTGTCGTATCAGGGGCTGACAGGGGTGGCGAATTTGCAGCTTGAAGGCGGATCGCGCGCGGCTCCGCTACTGCTGGATTCCGTTACGGACGGAGGCATTCCGACGATCCAGGCCGAGGTGTCGCCGTTCCAGGACATTTTGGAAAGCGCGCGCAACGTGCTGGTGCAGGCCGATAGCGCGATGGGGGCGATCGACGATTTCATCAAGGAAAACGGGCCGGCCTTCAACCGCACTGTGAACAATGTGGAGACCTTCTCGCGGGCGCTGGCGGACAACTCCGATTCGATCGATTCCGCGCTGAAGGCCATCACCACGGCATCGGAATCGATCGGCCAGATCGCGGCGGATTTGAAGGGATCGACGGCGCGGGCCGAGGAGATCTTGAACGCGGTCGATCCGGCCAAGGTGACGCAGGTGCTGGAGGATGTCAGCCAGGCGTCGTCGCGGCTAGACGGGGTGCTTGCGCGGGCCGAAGAGGTGGCGAACGGGATCGATCCGGCTGAAGTGAACGCCATGGTGACCAACCTCAGGCAAGCCGCGTCTTCGCTGGACGGGACCATCAAGCGGGCGGATGCGGTGATCGCGGCCGTGAACCCCGCCGATGTGAGCGCGGTGATCACGAGCCTGCGGGAGGCGACGGATCAGGTTCAGTCTGCCGCCAAGCGCGCCGACGACGTGCTGGCGGCGGTGGACGCGAAGAAGGTGGACGGCATTTTGACGTCGGTCGAGACGGCGTCGCGCAACTTTGCCGACGTGTCGACGACGGTGGGTGGGGTGATCACGTCGGCGCGCGAGAGCATCGACAAGGTCGGTGTGGTGATGGGCGCGGTGGATCCGGCGAAGGTGCGCAGCACGGTGGACGATGTTTCGGGCTTTGCGGCCTCGCTGAAGGGGTACAAGCCGGAGATCGACGGCATTCTCGGCGACGTGCGATCGGCATCGGAAAGCCTGAGGCGGCTGGGCGAGACCATCGACAACCGCAATCGTGACGTGGACATCACCATCACCGATGCGCGCAATCTGGTGGCGCAGCTCAACGGGGTGGCGGAGCGGGCAAGCGGGGTGCTCGACAAGGTGAACGGCTATGTGGAGGGCGACGGCGAAGGGCTGATCGTGGAGGCAACGGCGACGGTGAAATCGATCCGGGCGGTGGCTGACACGCTGAACAACCGAATCGGGCCCATCACGAGTAACGTTCTGAAGTTTTCCGATCGTGGGTTGGCCGGATACGCCGATCTGGCGCGGCAGGGACAGCAGGCGCTGGCGCGGCTGGACCGGGTGCTGTCCGGGATCGAGCAGAACCCGCAGCAATTCATTTTCGGCGGTGAGACCGTGCCGGAATATGGCGGCATGCGGCGGCGGTGACGGGTTTTCCGGCGACTTTGCGGTTTTAGTTGATGAAGGAGAGACGGCGTGGTGATTGGCGGTGGCGGGACGATCGGCCGGCTCAGCGCGCGGGCTCTGGCGCTGGTTCTGGCGACAACGGTGGCGTCCTGCGCGTCGCTGCTCGGGGGCGGGGGACCGCCTCCGGACATTTTCGATCTCACCGCTCCGGCCGAGTTCGCCGATGTGAAGGCGCGCCCGCGGGCACAGTTGTTGGTGCCGGCGCCGACGGCGATCAGCGCGCTGGCGAGCCAGCGCGTGGTGGTGCGGGAACGGGGCGGGCAGATCGTGTATTTCGCCAACACGAGTTGGAGCGATTCCCTGCCGGCACTGGTGCAGACCAAGCTGATCCGCGCTTTTGAAAACTCCGGACGGACGAAGGCGGTGGGGCGGCCGGGCGAGAGTTTGGCGATCGATTATCAGGTGATCGTGGATATCCGCGCCTTCGAACTCGACGTTTCGGCGGGGCGGACGGCGCATGTGGAACTGGGCGTGAAGCTGCTCGATGACCGCAGCGGCCGGGTGCGGGCGACAAAGGTATTCAACGTGCGGGTGCCGGCGCCGAGCGATGCGCCGGGGGCCGCGATCCAGGCGATTGACGCTGCTGCGAGCCAAGCCTTTACCGAAGTGGTGGCGTGGACGGCGACGGCGATCTGAGGCGGTTTTGCCCCAAGCGATGAGTGGATGTGGAAAGGGCGCCCGGTGAGGCGCCCTTTTTCGTTTCCGGTATCA
>JBHYDC010000012.1:0-158001 GCA_051861205.1 Oharaeibacter sp. | reverse complement strand
CGGGGGCAAGGACTATGACGCGGAATGGGGCAAGCGCATGCGCGGCACCGGGCCCTATGCCTGGCAAATCGGCCGGCGCTTCGAAATCGCGTCGAAGCGGCTGGGGCTCAACAAGGCGAAGGCGAAGCTGACCACGGACCTGTTTCGAAAGCCGGCGAACGGCGGCGTGCAACTGACGCTTTTCTAAGGTTCCGAGCCCTCATGCAAAAACCCGCGCGAGAGGGTGCCGAGCGGGTTTGATACGACGGCGTAGAACTTGAAAGGGGGTGACAGCGGTCACGTCTCGGGCAATCAGCCGGCAAGCACCCGCCTTGAGGGCTCGCAACCGACGCCGTTCCACCGGCAAGGCAGGACACTTGCAAACATCGGGTCCGGAGGCGGGCCAGCGGCAGACGTAATACCTGAGGCGGGCCACCCGCTTGACGCGAGCGCCCCGCTTTTGGTCCCACGATCAGAACGGGATCTCGTCGTCCATGTCGCTGGCGTAGCTGCCCGACTGGGGAGCCGGCTTGCCGCCGCCGGAGCGCTGTCCGCCGCCGGACGAGCCGCGACTGGTCTCCATCGGGCTGGACGAGCCGAAGTCCGAGCCGCCTTCCGAATAGTCCGGCAAGTCGCCGCCCGAACCGCGTTCGTTGCGCCCGTCGAGCAGCGTGAGTTCACCGCGAAAACGCTGGAGCACGATTTCCGTGGTGTAACGCTCCTGACCGGACTGATCCTGCCATTTGCGGGTCTGCAACTGACCTTCAATATAGACCTTGGATCCCTTGCGGGCGTATTGCTCGGCCACCTTCGCGAGATTTTCGTTGAAGATGACGACCTGATGCCACTCGGTCTTTTCGCGGCGCTCGCCTGTATTCTTATCGCGCCAGTTTTCCGACGTCGCGATCCGCAGATTGACGACGGGATCGCCAGATCCGGTGCGCCGCACTTCCGGATCCTTACCGAGGTTGCCCACCAGGATCACTTTATTGACGCTGCCTGCCATGGCGCTGGTCTCCTTCGCCTCGTAACCGCGCGCTCACTGCAACCCGGCACATCTTTGTGGGCCGCGCAGCTTACGCCTTTGAAACGCAGTGGGAAAGCACGGCTCCCGCTCGGCGCCGGTTTTCCACAAGCTGCAGGAAAAAACAGTGGTCAGCCCCTGTCGTTCTTGCTATGTTCTATACCATCGATTGTCAGCACGCAACCGGTGCCTATATCTCTCGGTCTTGCCGTGAATTCCGGCGGGCCGAATTGGGTTCCACTGTGCTGGAGCAAAACGAGCGGCGCCCGCGCGCTGCTGACGGATTTGGGGTGCGGTGGGTGGACATTCTGGGCGACGACGCGGGATTGGGCGGCACGGGCGGCGGCCTTTGCGTATAGTGAACTGGATTACGGCCGAACGGCCGGCTGAATGAAGGGCCCATTGGGCCGGGACGGACGGATCGGCACGATGGCGGGTGACAAGATTTCGGCCTTCGACATGGCGGCGCACCGGGTGATTTCGATCAGGGGCGCGCGCGAGCACAATCTGAAAAACATCGACATCGATCTGCCGCGCGACAGTCTGGTGGTGATGACGGGGCTGTCGGGTTCTGGGAAATCCTCGCTCGCTTTCGACACCATCTATGCCGAGGGCCAACGCCGCTATGTGGAAAGCCTCTCGGCCTATGCGCGCCAGTTTCTGGAGATGATGCAGAAGCCGGACGTTGACCAGATCGACGGACTGTCGCCGGCGATATCGATCGAGCAGAAAACAACGTCGCGGAACCCGCGCTCCACGGTGGGCACCGTCACGGAGATTTACGACTACATGCGCCTGCTGTTCGCGCGGGTGGGCGTGCCCTATTCGCCGGCGACGGGCCTGCCAATCGAGAGCCAGACCATAAGCCAAATGGTGGATCGGACGCTGGAAATTCCTGAAGGGACGCGGCTTTTTCTGCTGGCGCCGATGATCCGGGGGCGCAAGGGCGAGTATCGCAAGGAGTTCGCGGAGCTTCAGAAAAAGGGGTTTCAGCGCGTCAAGGTCGACGGCACTTTCTACGCGATCGAAGACGTGCCGGCGCTGGACAAGAAGCTGAAGCACGACATCGACGTGGTGGTGGACCGCATCGTGGTGCGGGCCGATATCGCGACGCGGCTGGCGGACAGCTTCGAAACCGCGATCGGGCTTGCCGATGGCATAGCCGTTCTCGAATATGCCGACGAAAAGAGCGACGACGGCGAAGCGCGGCGGATACTGTTTTCCGAGAAATTCGCCTGTCCGGTTTCCGGTTTCACCATATCGGAGATCGAGCCCCGACTGTTCTCCTTCAACAACCCCTTCGGCGCCTGCCCGACCTGCGACGGTTTGGGCACCACGCTGCGCTTCGAGGCCGAGCTTGTAGTGCCGGACGATAGCCTGTCGCTGCGCGGCGGGGCGATCGTGCCGTGGGCGAAAACCGGCGCGTCGTCACCCTATTACGCGCAAACGCTGGAGGCGATTTGCCGGCATTTCAAACAGTCGATGAACACCGCCTGGCGCGACCTGCCGGAAGAGGTGCGAAACACCATCCTGCACGGCTCAGGCGAGGAGGAAATCGCCTTCACCTATGACGACGGCTTGCGCGCCTACAAGACTACGAAGGTTTTCGAAGGCGTAGTCGGCAACATCGACCGGCGCTGGCGCGAGACGGAATCGGACTGGGTGCGCGAGGAACTCAGCCGCTTCCAATCCGACCATCCGTGCGAGGTTTGCAACGGCTATCGGCTGAAGCCGGAAGCTCTGGCGGTGAAGATCGACGGGCTGCACATCGGGCAGACGACGGCGAAATCGATCCGCGAGGCGGCAGCGTGGTTCAATGCCCTGCCCGACCGGCTGACGGCCAAGCAGAACGAAATCGCCGGCCGGATTTTGAAGGAAATCCGCGATCGCTTGAAGTTTCTCAACGACGTCGGGCTGGATTATCTCAGCCTCGCGCGGGCGTCCGGCACGCTGTCGGGCGGGGAGAGCCAGCGGATCCGGCTTGCGAGCCAGATCGGATCGGGGCTGACGGGCGTGCTTTACGTGCTCGACGAACCATCGATCGGGCTGCATCAGCGCGACAACGACCGGCTGATCGAAACACTGAAGCGGCTGCGCGATCTGGGCAACACCGTCATCGTGGTGGAGCATGACGAAGATGCGATCCTCGCGTCCGATTACGTGGTGGACGTGGGGCCGGGCGCGGGTATCCACGGCGGCCGTATCGTTTCCAAGGGAACGCCGGCGGAGGTGATGGCCGATCCGGCCTCGCTGACGGGGCAGTATCTCTCCGGCGCGCGCTCGATCCCGGTGCCGGAAAAGCGGCGGAAGATTGCCAAGGGCAAACAGATCCGCGTGGTCGGCGCCAGAGCGAACAACCTGAAGGGCGTCACGGCGGAGGTGCCGATCGGAACATTCACCTGCGTGACCGGCGTATCGGGTGGCGGAAAATCGACGTTTCTGATCGATACGCTGTTCAAAGCAGCCGCGCGGCGGCTGAACGGCGCGCGCGAGCAGGCGGCGGCGCATGACCGGGTGGAGGGCCTGGAGCATCTCGACAAGGTGATCGATATCGACCAGTCGCCGATCGGCCGCACGCCGCGCTCGAACCCGGCCACCTACACCGGCGCCTTCACGCCGATCCGCGACTGGTTCGCCGGGCTGCCGGAAAGCAAGGCGCGCGGTTATCAGCCGGGGCGGTTTTCGTTCAACGTGAAGGGTGGGCGCTGCGAGGCCTGCCAGGGCGACGGCGTCATCAAGATCGAGATGCACTTCCTACCGGACGTGTATGTCACCTGCGATGTGTGCAAGGGCAAACGCTACAACCGGGAAACGCTGGAGGTTCACTTCAAGGGCAAGTCGATCGCCGACGTGCTGGACATGACCGTGGAGGAAGCCTGCGATTTCTTCCAGGCGGTTCCAGCGGTGCGCGACAAGATGTTTTCGCTGCGCGACGTGGGTCTCGGCTACATCAAGGTCGGCCAGCAGGCGACGACGCTTTCGGGCGGCGAGGCGCAGCGCGTGAAGCTTGCCAAGGAACTGTCGCGGCGCGCGACCGGCCGCACGCTCTACATTCTGGACGAGCCAACCACGGGCCTGCATTTCCACGATGTGGCCAAACTCTTGGAAATGCTGCACGAATTGGTCGAGCAGGGCAACACGGTAGTCGTCATCGAGCATAACCTCGAAGTCATCAAAACCGCCGACTGGATCCTCGACCTCGGCCCCGAAGGCGGCGACGGCGGCGGCCGTATCGTGGCGGCGGGACGCCCGGAGGATATCGTGAAGGTGCCGGAGAGCTATACCGGCCGCTACCTCAAAGACCTCCTGGAGCGCCGCCCGCAAGGCCGCGCTGAAGCCGCGGAGTGATTACGTCGACTGTTCTGTACATACAACTTGTTAATACCGATGCGATGAATTTGAATGGGATGAAAGTAAGAACCACGCGAATATTGCCAAGCACGGTATAAGCTTTGAACTCGCGGCGCGGATTTTCGACGGACTGGTCCTGACGGCTTTCGATGATCGTGTCGACTATGGCGAACGCCGTGAAATCAGTATCGGCATGGTGGACGGGGTGGCCGTGTTGACGGTGGTTCACGTAGACCGTGCCGGTTTGATCCGCCTGATATCTGCGCGAGCTGCATCTCGGCGGGAACGAGGTCGATATGAACAAGCGCTACGAAAAGCCTTTGACGCCCCTTGAGATCGCGGCGTTGACGCCTGATGAGATCGACTTCAGCGATGTGCCGGAACTTGGCGACGAGTTCTGGTCGAAGGCCAGTTTAGTGTACCCTGATCGCACGCAGAGCATAACGTTGAGGGTCAAGCAGTCTGTGCTGGACGCCTTCAAGGCTGGAGGGAAAGGATATCAAACCCGCATGAATGCAGTGCTTGAAAGCTACGTGAAATCAGTTTCAAAGCAGGCGCGACGTTGATGGAGTGGCGTGTCCTACCGACCATCATGCTACGCAGGTCAGGCAAAGTGAGAGCCCGACTTGATCCTATGCTATGGTGAGGCGATCGACTTGGAGAGGAATGCTATGGTGAGAGCTTCGTCGAGTTTTCAGGTGGATCCCTCATTGCGGGATCGACTCAAGATGGAAGCAAAGTTGGCGAAGCAATCGGTAAGCGAACTTGCCGAAGTTGCTATCAGTGACTTTTTAGATCTGCGTTCAAGAGCACGGGCCGCAGCAGAAGCGGCTCTGAGCGAGGCGCGGGAGGACGTCTTTATCTCTGCCGATGCAATGGATCGCTGGGTTGCGTCGTGGGGCAGTTCTGACGAGCTTGCTCCGCCTGAACCGGACGTCTTTGACGGGCGCGGTTCCTCGCGCGCGGAGCCAGCGCCAAACAGATCGGCCTCGACTTGAAGCATGGCGAGGACTGGGCCGCCTCCAAGTCGATTGCTTTGCACCGCTTGCCGGAACGCCTTCCTCCCCGCCCAATCTGCCGCTGTTTGCTACGCCGCCGGTTTGCTTGCTCCGGGGCGACATCCGGTGCCATCATGGGGCTAGTCGATCGATGACCCGGTGAATGATGTGCCCGTACCCGATTCTACGATGAACGGACTGGCCGCGCGGGCGGCGGCGATGCTGGGGCGGGCTCGCCAGCCGGCGATCGGCGGACTTGGCTGCGATGTCGAAGGGTTGCGCGCAGTGCTGCGGCTAGGCTTGCGGATCGGGGCCATCGTGGACCATGCCGCATCGGCCCACGAACGGGTGGAGCTTCGCGGCCTTTCAGATTTTGGCGTGATGACGACGACGGCGAGCGAGGCGCAGCATCGCGGCGATCTGGTGGTGCTGGCCGGACCGGGCGCGGTGGCCTTCGCCGACCACGGCAAAGCGTTCGCGGACGGCGGCGGGCTCTATCCCTGGCGCGGGGTGCGGAGCGTGCTTTGCCTGTCGACTGGCGGCACGCGGCCGGTGCATATCGCGGCGGACGGCAGCGTCGCGGTGCTCGGCGACGGGGCACCGCTGCATAGGGTGGTCGGGTTGTTACGGGCGCGGCTTTCGGGGCGGCCGGTCGGCGATCTCGGCAACGGGCCGGATCTCCAGGCGATCGACGGCGCGGTGGCGGAACTGAAATCGGCCAAGTTCGGCGTGATGGTGGTTGACCCGAACGACCTCGATCATGTTGCTTTCGAACAGCTTCAGGCGCTGGTCAAGGCGCTGAACAACGAGACGCGGTTCACCACCCTGCCCGTTCCCGCCCATCACCATGGCCGGGGCGCCAACCTCGTTTCAGCCTGGATGACGGGCGACCGGCTTCCGATCGGCCTCGGGCGCGGCTATCCCGAACAGGACGATTGGCGCTTCGACGTGGAACGCGCGGTGACGGACGGCGAGATCGACGCGCTGCTGTGGATCGGCGCGCTCGGCCCGGATCTGCCGGACTGGGCCGCCAAAGTGCCGACTATCGCGCTCATGCATCATGGCGCCGGGGCTTCGACGGCGGATGTGACGATCGAAGTGGGCGTGCCGGGCGTCACTCACGCCGGCGTGTTGATCGACGCCCCGCGCGATGCGTTCGCCTATGTGGAGCCGCCCGCGCGGCAGGATCTCGCGACCGTCGCGGAGGTGATCGCGGCGATCGAGGCAGCGCTCGGAGACGCGCCATGATCGTCAAATTGGCAGGCGGCCGCGTGGTCGATCCGGTGTCGGGAGCAACCGCCGTGCGGGATGTTTATCTCGCGGATGGCCGGATCGTGGCGGCGCCGGACGCGGGCGAGCCGGTCGGCGAGAGCTATGATTGCACTGGCAAGATCGTGATGGCGGGCGCGGTGGACGTGCACTCGCATATCGCGGGCGGCAACGTGACGATGGCGCGGCTGCTGCTGCCTGAATTGCATGTGAGCGAGGATCCAGGCGCGGAGGGCTTGCCGTTCGGATCAGCGCGCTGGTCGGCTTATGAAACGGGCCGGCTCTATGCCGAAATGGGGTTCACGACGGTGGTGGAACCGGCCCTGCCCCCGGCGGCGGCGATGCAAACGCATCTGGAACTCGCCGATATCCCCATCATCGACCGGGGGGCGCTCAGCGTCGTCGGCAATGACGATCACCTCTTGTCGCTGCTCCGGGCGCGGGAGGGGCGCGCGGCCGTGCGGGATTCGATCGCTTGGACGCTGGCCCAATCGAAGGGGCTGGGCCTGAAGCTGATCAACGCGGGCGGGCCGGCCGCCTTTCACCAGGGGCTGCGCAGCTTCGACCTTGACGACGTGGTGCCGCATTACGGCGTTTCGTCGCGGCAGATCCTCCAGAGCCTTCTGACTGCGGTGGACGATATCGGCGTGCCCCATCCCCTTCACGTGCATGCGAACAACCTTGGCATGGCGGGCGCACCCACGACGATCGCGGCCACGATCGAGGCGGCGGAAGGACGGCGCATTCATTTCGCGCATATCCAGTTCTATGCCTACGGAAAGCGCGCGGACGGCGGCATGACCTCCGGCGCGGAGGATATCGTGGCCTCGATCGCGGCCAATCCGAACGTGACGGTGGACGTGGGACAGGTGATGTTCGGGCCGACGGTGACGATATCGCTGGACCTTATCAAGCAATGGGCGGGCACGGCTTTTGCTAGTCCGAACAAATGGTCGCTGGTGGACGGGGACGCGGAAGGCGGCGGCATCGTGCCCTTGAGCTACAAGGCGAAAAGCTGGGTGAATGCGCTGCAATGGGCGATCGGGCTGGAGATCTTCCTGCGCTCGCCGGACCCCTGGCGCGTTTTGATGACGACGGATCACCCCAACGGCGGCTTGTTCACGACCTATCCGGAAATCCTGCATTTGCTGATGGACCGAGACGAGCGGGAGCGCTGGCTGGCGGGCATGCCGGCGCGCGCGCGGGCGCGGACGGGGCTCGGCGACATCACGCGCGAATACACGCTGGAAGAGGTGGCGATCATGACGCGCGCGGCGCCGGCCCGGCTGCTGGGGCTTACCGATCGCGGGCATCTGATGCCCGGCGCTCTTGCGGATGTGGCGGTTTATGACGACGAGCCGAATCGCGCGGCGATGTTCCGCGCCGCGCGGCTGGTGTTCAAGAACGGGCGGCTGGTGGTGCGGGACGGCAAGGCGCTTGGCTGGTTCGCCGGGCAAACGACCGTGGTGCAGCCCGAGTATGATCCCGCGATGGACCGCCGGATGGGCGATTATCTCAGCGATCGCTTCGGCGTCGGCCCGGCGGGCTTCGCGGTGCCGGCGGCGGGCTTTGGCGAACGCGACGTGTTCAGGACGATCCCATGCACGAAATGATCGTCAACGGCGTGCGCATCGACGACACCTTTGCCGAGGCCTTCGACATGGCCGCGACGGGCGTGGTGATTACCGCGCCGACGCGCAAATGGGCCGATATCGCGGCCCGGACCATGACGGGCTTCGCGACATCCGTGATCGCCTGCGGCTGCGAGGCGGGGATAGACGTGGAACTGGCGGCGGAGGAAACGCCGGATGGACGGCCGGGCGTGCGGGTGCTGATCTTCGGCTTCGACGGACCCGGCCTTGAAAAGCAGCTTCGCGACCGTGTCGGCCAATGCGTGCTGACCTCACCGGGATCGGCGTGTTTTTCCGGGATGGAGGGAGAAACGCGCCTGAAGCTTGGCGCCACGCTGCGCTACTTCGGCGACGGGCACCAGATCGCGAAGAAGATCGGCGACACCCGCTACTGGCGCATTCCTGTGATGGACGGCGAGTTTCTGGTGGAGCACGACGTGGGTTTGATGGCGGGCGCGATCGGCGGGGGCAATCTGATCATCCTCGGCCGCAGCCAAGAGGAGGTACTGACGGCGGCCGAGGCGGCGGTTGAAGCGGCACAGTTGGTGCCGGGCGTGATCCTGCCGTTTCCGGGCGGCATGGTGCGGTCCGGCTCCAAGGTGGGTTCCAAATATGGCGGGCTGGTTGCCTCCACCAACGACGCGTTTTCGCCGATTCTGCGGGGCGAGCCGAATTCGGTGCTGGATACCGATACTGGGTCGGTGCTGGAACTCGTGATCGACGGGCTGACCTTCGAAGCGGTGAAGGAAGCGATGCGGCGCGGGTTGCATGCGGCCTGCTCCTTCGGGCCGGAGAGCGGAATTCAGCGGATTTCGGCGGGCAACTATGGCGGAAACCTCGGCCGGCACCATTTCCACCTGAAGGACCTCGTCTGATGGGCGCGCTAACCTTCACGCTGAAGGAAACGCCGCCAGAGCGGCTGGACCTTTCCGATGTGCGGCCGTCACGGCTTGCGGGCAAGGCGTTGGCCGAGATCGAGCGGATGCCGGTGGGGACAAGCCGAACGGGCGTTTTGATCGGCGACGTGTTTGCGGTGACGGGCGATGACGCGGGCGAATTGGTGTTCGAAGGCGGGTCCGACCGGTTCGACAACATCGGCCGCAGCCTGTCGGGCGGCACGATCCGGGTCGGCGGCGATGTCGGCCAATATCTCGGTCGCGGCATGACGGCGGGGCGGATCGACGTGGAGGGGTCGGCGCGCGGCCCCTACGCCGGGACTGTGATGACGGGCGGCGTGATTCTGATCCGGGGCGACGCGGCGGCTGCGACGGCGGCAAGCGTGCCGGGGTATAAGATGGGCATGGCGGGCGGGTTGATTGTGATCGAGGGTACGGCCGGCGCCCTCCTCGGCGACCGGATGCGGCGCGGCGTGGTGGTGGTGCTGGGCGCGGCGGGCGAACTCACGGGCGCACGCATGATCGGCGGCACCATCGTGGCAGGCTCGGTGGGTGCGCGGACCGGTGAAGGCATGAAGCGCGGAACGGTGATCGCAGGCGCGGCGGGCGGCGTGGAGCCGACATTCGTGCCCGCCGGGATCTACGACGCCAGCTTCCTGGCGGTCCTCCGGCGATGGCTGCGCACGGAAGCGGGCAACGCAGCGGCGGGCGCGGTGCCGAACGCCGCGCGCCGATACCGCGGCGATATGGCGGCCATGGGTCAGGGGGAGTTGCTGGTGGGGGGGTGAGCTTTCTGGAAAGAGACCCCTCATCCGGCCCTCTCGGGCCACCTGACCCCTGGGTCGAGACACGGGTCTCGACCCGTCGCTTCGCGACCCCGCAAGGGGAGAAGGGGTTCACAGGCGGTGTGCGATTGGGTCGAGCTTAGCCGACCTGCCTGATCTGTCGCTCCGCGCATATTGAATACAGCTTGCCCTTTGTGGCCCGTCACCCTAGGCCAAGGGCTTGAAAGGCTTGAGACTGCATCCGATGACCAACACCGTTCTTCCCAAGCTTGGCGTCAAGACCCTGGTGATGGGCATCTTGAATGTGACGCCGGATTCCTTCTCCGACGGCGGGCTGTTCGCGGCGGTGGACGCTGCGGTGGCGCATGCCGGAGAGTTGGTGGCGGAAGGCGCTGATATCATCGATATCGGCGGGGAATCGACCCGGCCGGGGGCGACGGAGGTGGCAGAGGCCGAGGAGATACGGCGGGTGGTGCCGGTGATCGAGCGGATCGCGGCGGCCCATGCGGTGCCGATATCGATCGACACCTACAAGGCCGGCACCGCCGATGCGGCGTTGCGGGCCGGGGCGCGGATCGTCAACGATGTCTGGGGGTTGCAGCGGGAACCCGAAATCGCCCGCGTTGCCGCCGCTCATGGCGCGCCCGTGATCGTGATGCACAACCGGCGGCAGATCGACGAGACGGTGGATATCATCGCGGACATGAAGGGCTATTTCGCCCGTTCGATCGAGATTGCCCATGCAGCGGGGATTGCGGATCGCGATATCATTCTCGACCCCGGCGTCGGCTTCGGGAAAACCTTCGAGCAGAACCTTGCCGCCATCGCGCGCCTGCCGGAAATCAAGGCGCTGGGGTACCGCGTTCTGATGGGCACGTCACGGAAAAGCCTGATCGGCATCCTCAACGACGCGAAGTCTCCGGCAAGCCGGATCCATGGCACGGTAGCGTCGAACAGCGTCGCGATCCTGCTCGGTGCCGACATCGTGCGCGTTCATGATGTGCGCGCCCATATCGACGCGGCGCGCGTGGTCGAGGCCATCAAGGAGCGGATGCGGTGACCGATCGGATTTTCGTGAAGAACATCGCCATCTTTGCCTATCACGGCCTGCACGAGGAGGAGGCGCGGCTTGGTCAGCGCTTCTTCATTTCGCTGACCGCGAGCGTGGATACCCGCGCGGCGGGCGCTGAGGACGATTTCACCAAGACCGTTTCCTACGCCGACCTGTCCGAAATAGCCGTTGAGATCGCGACCAAGCGGCGCTTCAAGCTGATCGAAGCGCTGGCGGAGGCGATCGCGGCCGAGATCCTGGGGCGGCTCGCGCTGGTTGCCGCGATCGTGGTACGGGTGGATAAGCCGTCCGCGCCGGTTCCGGCCGTGATCGAGGGCGTTTCAGTGGAAATCGAGCGGAAACGCAATGGCTGACCTATCCGCCACCCTGCCCTATCAATTGCATGCCCCCGCCCGCGCCTATCTTGGGCTCGGCGGCAACATCGGCGATGTCCGCGAGACGATCCGCGCCGCGCTGGATGCGCTGGATGCGCGCGGCGCGCGTGTGGTCGCGCGCTCAGCCGATTATCAGACGCCGCCTTGGGGCAAGACCGACCAAAACCCGTTTGTGAATGCCTGCGCGATCGTTGAAACATCGCTGGCGCCGCATGAGTTGCTGGCTCTTTGCTTGGCCGTGGAGCAGGATCTCGGCCGGGTGCGGATTGAAAAATGGGGGCCGCGCGTGATCGATATCGACGTGCTCGCCTTCGAGGATCGCGTGATCGACACGCCCGATCTGATCATACCGCACGCGCATATGCTGGAACGCGCCTTTGTGCTGGTTCCGCTGACGGAAATCGCGCCGAACCTGAGAGTGGGCGGCGAAACGGTGGGCGAACACGCCCGGCACTTCGATGCCACCGGCATCACCCGACTGCCCGCCTTGGAGACCTTGAAATGACCGCCCTGCTCGTCTCCGTGACGTCGCCCGCCGAAGCCGAACTCGCGCTTGGCGCCGGCGCCACCGTAATCGACGCCAAGGATCCCACGCGCGGCGCGCTGGGCGATCTACCGGTTTCGGTTGTGCGGGCGATCGTCAAGGCGGTCGCGGGCCGCGCGGAGGTGTCGGCCGCCGTGGGCGGCGACGCTACGCTCGGCACCGCGCAAGCCATGGCCGAAACCGGCGCGACCTATGTGAAAACGCCGGTGCCGGGCGGAGACGCGGGAGCGGCTTTCTTGGAGTTTCTCGGCCGGTCGCTCGGCCATGCAACCAAGCTGGTGGCCGTGTTCGCGGCCGACCGGGAGCAGGATCTCGATCTGGTCGCGACTGCGGCGGCAGCCGGATTTTCCGGCGCGATGCTGGATACTCTTGATAAGGGCGCCAGCCTGACCGACGTGATGGACATGGCCGATATCGCCCATTTTGTGGCCGCCGCGCGGCGGGCGAAGCTGACGGTGGGGCTTGCCGGATCGCTGAAGGTGCTGGATGTCGGCAGCCTCGTGCCGCTGCGGCCGGACCTGATCGGCTTTCGCGGCGCGCTGTGCGAAGACGGTATTCGCACCCGCCCGCTCGACCCCACGCGCATCCGCGCAGCGGTGGCGGCGCTGGCGGTTCACGCGGCGCGGCGTGCGGCAGGAGACTGACAGATGCTGCCGCGAACGGGCCACCGGGTCGTCGTGAAGGTGGGCGGAAGCCACGCAACGGACCGCGCGCGCATCGGCGCGATCCTGCGCGAAGTGACAGGTTCACCGGTTCGCACCGTCATTGTGCCCGGCGGCGGCCCCTTCGCCGACGCGGTGCGCGAGGCGCAGGCCGCGCTCGGATTTTCCGACCGCTTGGCGCATAAACTTGCCATCGAAGCAATGAACGCCTTCGCCAAGGTGCTGGTGGAGCTGTTCCCCGCGCTCGTGCTGGCCACCTCGCGCCGCGAGATAGACGGCGGTCATGCCGCAGGCCGCATCCCCGTCTGGTGCCCCACATCCATGCTCCAGGGCCAGCGCGGCGTGCCGGAAAACTGGGGCATGACCTCCGACAGTTTCGCGGCGTGGCTCGCCTTCGAGCTGGACGCCGCAGGCCTCGTAATCGTGAAATCGCGCGACGGACCGCAGACCGCGACGCCCGCCGACCTCACCGCCGCCGGCATCACCGATGATGCGTTTCCAGGCTTCGTCAGCCGCCTCGGCTGCCCCGTGCGGCTGGTGGGACCGGCTGCGCTGGACGACCTGGGCGAGCTTTTGGGCAAGCCGACCGCCCCCATCGGCACCTCGGTAATGACGAGGTCCGGCCCCCGCGCCACCCCCCGCCCCGAACCCGGCACTTGACCGTTCCGCACAGCGCGAGACGCCGATGACCGACCCCTCGCCCGCCGATCACGTGGTCCTCTTCACCGGCCACCTCGCCTATCCCCGCGTGGAGGCGGTGATGACCGGGCTCGGCGTGGAGCGGTTTCGCTGGACGGTGCTGGACGTCGGCGTGAAAGTCGCGGCGCTAATGACGGAGGATATCATCCGCCGCCGCGTGCGCCTGCCGGACGGCGCGACGCGGATCGTGGTGCCCGGCCGCTGCCGCGCCAACCTGGATGCGCTTTCCGCGCACTTCGGCGTGCCGGTGGTGCGGGGACCGGACGAGGTGGTGGACCTGCCGCAATTCTTCGGCCGGGGCGCCCGTGACGTTGACCTTTCACACCATGATATCAGGATCTTCGCGGAGATTGTTGAAGCAGCGGAAAGCTCAATCGAGGCCGTCGTCGCGCGTGCCCACGCTCACCGCGCGGCCGGGGGCGACGTGATCGATATCGGCGGCTTGCCCGATACGCCCTTTCCGCATTTGGGCGAACTGATCCAGGAGTTGAAACGGCTGGATTTCACCGTGTCGATCGATAGCGCCGACCTCGGCGAGATCGAAACCGGCGTGCGCGCGGGGGCGGATTTCATACTGTCGCTCAGCGAAGACACGGTAGAGCGCGCGGCCGATTGGCCTGCCGTGCCGGTTCTGGTGCCGGCGCGGCCGGGCGATCTTGCATCGCTGATCCGGGCTTGTGAGCGGATGGAGGCGCTGGGGCGGCCTTACCTCGCCGATCCGATCCTCGATCCCATCCATTTCGGCTTCACCGCATCGATCGTGCGTTACCACGAGTTTCGCCGCCGCATGCCGGACGCCGAGATGCTGATGGGCACCGGCAACCTCACCGAGCTGACGGAAGCGGACACGACCGGCATCACCGCGTTGCTGACCGGGCTATGCTCGGAGCTTGCCATCCGCAACGTTCTCATCGTGCAGGTGAGCCCCCACACCCGCCGCACCGTGCAGGAGCACGACGCCGCGCGCCGCCTGATGTATGCCGCCAAGCGCGACGGCGGACTGCCGAAAGGGTACACGAATGCGCTCATGGGGCTGCACGACCGCGCGCCCTATGCCAACACGCCGGACGGCATCGCGGCTGTGGCGGCGGAGGTGAAGGACAAGAATTTCCGCATCGAAGTGGCCGAGGACGGCATCCACGTCTACAACCGCGACATGCATCTGGTGGAGACCAATGCCTTCGAAGCCTTCCCCAAACTCGGTGTTGAAACCGACGGCGGGCATGCCTTCTACCTCGGAGCGGAGCTGGCACGGGCCGAAATCGCGTTCCAGCTCGGCAAGCGCTATGCGCAGGATAATCCCCTGGATTGGGGCATTTCCGCCGATCGCAAGACGGAAGACGTGACGCGGCTGCAAAAGGCCGGACATACCCTTGGCACCCGCCGGCCCGCGCGAGGGAATGAGTGATGCCGTTCATCCTGGAAACCATCGTCGCCACCAAAAACGCCGACGGCAGCTTCCACGTGCGCCCGTATGGCTTGCACCGGGATGGTGACGGTTGGCTGTTCCTGCCCTTCCGCCCCTCCCCCGCCATCGAAAACCTTATGCGCCATCCCTATCTCGTGGTATCAGCGCCGTCAGATATCCGAGTGATCGCGGGGTTCTTGACCGGCCGCGAGACATGGCCGCTGGTGCCCGCAGACGTGGTGGATGGCGTGCGGCTGGCTAATACCGCCGGGCATATGGAACTGGAAGCGACGGCCTTCGAAGACGATCCGATCCGCCCGCGCTTCCGCTGCCAGGTGCTGCATGAGGCGGCGCACCGGCCGTTCCTCGGCTTCAACCGCGCTGAGGCCGCTATTCTGGAGGCCGCAATCCTGGCGACACGGCTAGACCGCCTGCCGCGCGAGACGGTGGAGGCCGACATCGCGCGGCTTGGCGTGACGGTCGAAAAGTGCGCAGGACCGGAGGAGTTCGAGGCCTGGGGGTGGATCACGGACAAGATCAGGGCGTTTTACGGGGTGTGAGGCGGGTCAGTGAGCCGAGGCACACCAAGGAAAGGAGATGAAGAGGCTGGCTGCAATCGTCGGCGGCACAGGCAAAACGAGACCTCTGGGCCGGCAGGATAAAGGGGGCAAAGGAGGCTAAGACTCGGCGCTTCACGAACCCTGAAATCACGGAAGAACGGTTTCGATATCGCGGGCCCCGTGGAGGACACGGACGATTTGAACAACATCATTCTTTATAAGAAAAATAATGAGATGTTGGCCGAATACTCTTCGCCCGTAACCTGAGGCACTATATCCGACTAGAAACGGATAAGCGTAAGGATTTTCGCCTAACAGTAGACATGCCGTGAGGAGCTCAGCTTCGAATGACTTTGCACGGACTGGATTGTCCTCGGCGATGAATTGAGCAATCAAAATAATGTCGGTTTCGGCCGCAGCGGAAAAGACGACTTGCATTATTTATCTGCAATCTCAGCACTGGCGTATCGCACCTCAAGCCGAGCAAACACCTCGTCTGCGGAGTAAACGCGCCCCGCGTCGAGGTCGGCTTGTCCCGCCGCGATCATTGCGTCCAACTGGGCGCGGGCTTCCGTTCGCCGCAGAACCGTCATCGCCTCTTGCACCACCTCATCGGGCGTGCGGAAGCGGCCGCTGGCGACGAGTTCGTTGGCGAAAGTCTCGGCATCCGGCGCGAGTTTGACGGTCATACCCATTGTGGTCTCCTTGCCGCCGGTATCACCGAGATGGGAGTGCGCATCAAGCGTGCGCCGGATGCTCACTGGGAGGCGCTCCTTCCCTCGCAAGGGGAGAAGGAAAGGTTCGGCCTCGCGGGTGTGTCAGCGCAGGCGGTCCAGGGCTTCGCGCACTTTTGCGAGCCGTTCGGCATAGCTTTCGCGCTTGGCACGTTCTTCCTCGACCACCTCTTCGGGCGCCTTGGCGACGAATTGCTCGTTGGAGAGCTTCTTGTCGATACGGCCGATCTCCCCTTCCAGCTTGTCGGCTTCCTTTTGAAGCCGGGCGCGTTCGGCGTCGAGGTCAACGATCCCGGCGAGCGGCAGGGCGATGGTGCCGGCGGCGGTGACGATTTGGGCGGATTGCGGGGGCGCGGTGGAAGCCGTGGAGGCGTCCGACACGCGGGCGAGGCGCTGGAGCGCAGCGGTGTGCGTAGCGAGCCAGCCTTCCACCTTGGGCGTGGCCCCGACGAGGACCAGCGGAAGCTGCATGGCAGGCGCGACGTTCATTTCCGCGCGCACCGAGCGGATTTCCGAGACGACGCCGACCAGCCAATTGATCTCATCGGCCGCGTCGGAGGTGTCCTTCCGGCCTTCGGGCCACTCGGTCAACACCAGCAGATTTTCGCGGGCGGGGCCGGTTTCGCCGGTTCGTGCCCATAGCTCTTCCGTGATGAAGGGCATGAAGGGGTGCAGGATTTTCAGGATTTCGTCGATGGCCCAAGCACAAGTCGCGCGCGTTTCGGCCTTCGCCGGGCCGTCTTCGCCGGTGAGAATCGGCTTGGTGAGTTCGAGATACCAGTCGCAGAACGAGTTCCACACGAAGCGGTAGGCCGCGCCCGCCGCATCGTTGAAGCGGTAGGCGTCGACGGCTTCGGTGACCTCGGCGGCGGCGCGGCGGGCTTCCGTGACGATCCAGCGGTTCAGCGTTTCGCGCGCGCCATCGGGGTCGAAACCGGCGACGCGGGTGCAACCGTTGACCTCGGAAAAGCGCACGGCGTTCCAAAGCTTGGTCGCGAAGTTGCGGTAACCAGCGACGCGGGCGGTTGCGAGCTTGATATCGCGGCCCTGCGCGGCCATGGCGGCCAGCGTGAAGCGCAGCGCGTCGGCGCCATATTCGTCGATCAGGCTGAGGGGATCGATCACATTCCCCTTCGACTTCGACATCTTGGCGCCCTTCTCGTCACGGACGAGCGCGTGGATGTAGACGTCGCGGAAAGGCTCCTCACCCATGAAATGGATGCCCATCATCATCATGCGGGCAACCCAGAAGAAGATAATGTCGAAGCCGGTCACGAGCACGTTGGTCGGGTAATAACGCGCGACTTCGGGCGTTGCGTCCGGCCAGCCGAGGGTCGAGAACGGCCAGAGCGCAGAGGAGAACCAGGTGTCGAGTACGTCCTCGTCGCGGGTCAGCGCGGTCGGGGCGCCGTAGTGATCGCGCGCGTCGGAGAGGGCTTCCTGTTCGTCCTCGGCCACGAACACTTTGCCGTCCGGCCCATACCACGCCGGAATTTGGTGGCCCCACCAGAGCTGGCGGGAGATGCACCAGGGCTGGATGTTTTCCATCCAATCGAAATAGGTCTTTTCCCAAGTCTTCGGCACGAAGACCGTGCGGCCCTCGCGAACGGACGCGATGGCGGGCTTGGCAAGCTCGGCGGCGTTCACATACCACTGGTCGGTGAGATAGGGCTCGATCGGCACGCCGCCGCGATCGCCGTGCGGGACCATATGCGTGTGCGGCTCGATCTTATCGAGCAGACCGTGAGCCTCCATCATCTCAACGATGATCTTGCGCGCGGCGAAGCGATCCTTGCCGTTCAGGCGAGCAACGGTCTCGTCCAGTTCGGTTGAAGGAATGATGCCGGCAAGGAAGTCCGTGTTGTGTTCAAGCACAACGCGGGCTTCGACATCGAAGATATTGATTTTCGGCAGATCATGGCGCCTGCCGACTTCGAAGTCGTTGAAGTCATGCGCGGGCGTGATCTTGACGGCGCCGGAACCCTTGAGCGGATCCGAATACTCGTCGGCGACGATCGGGATCAGACGGCCGACGAGCGGCAGGCGCACGAACCTGCCGATCAGGTGCTGATAGCGCTCGTCCATGGGATGAACGGCAACGGCGGTGTCGCCCAGCATCGTCTCCGGCCGGGTGGTCGCGACGGTGATGTAGGTCGCCGGATCCTCAGAATCATAGCCATCAGCCAGCGGATAGCGGAAATGCCAGAGGTTCCCCTTCACCTCGGTCTGCACGACTTCGAGGTCCGAAATGGCGGTGAGGAGCTTGGGGTCCCAGTTGACGAGGCGCTTGTCTTTATAGATCAGCCCTTCGCGGTGAAGCTGTACGAACACCTTGAGCACGGCCTTCGACAGGCCCTCGTCCATGGTGAAGCGCTCGCGCGACCAGTCACAGGAGGCGCCGAGGCGCTTCAACTGGTTGACGATAACGCCGCCGCTTTCCGCCTTCCAAGCCCAGACCTTTTCGAGAAACTTCTCGCGGCCCATCTCGCGCCGGTGCTGCTGGCGCGCCATCAACTGGCGCTCGACCACCATTTGCGTGGCGATGCCGGCATGGTCCGTGCCGGGCTGCCAAAGCACGTCGCGCCCGCGCATGCGCATCATCCGCACCAGAATGTCCTGGAGCGTATTGTTGAGGGCGTGGCCCATATGAAGCGAGCCGGTGACGTTCGGCGGGGGAATCACGATGGTGAAGGGATCGGCGCCGGGCTTTGCGCCGCGCCCGGCCTCGAAGGCACGCGCCTTTTCCCATTCCGCTGCAATCTTGGGCTCGACGGCCGAAGCTTCGAAGGTCTTGTCCAGCATGGTCGCCGTCTTCTTGGGTGATCTTGAATATTGGCTGTGGAGTAACCGGATGGGCACCCGAAATCAACAGAAACGCCCGGAAAGCGACGTTTCCGGGCGAACGCGTTCGGCTTGATTGCGGATCGGCTCAGCGCCCGCGCGAAACGCGCTCGATCTCGGCGCGGACCAGCCGCTCCACGATGACGGGAAGGTTCTCATCGAGCCACCCCTTGAGCATCGGCCGCAACAGCTCCTTGACGATATCGTCGAGCGTCTTGGCGTTCGCGGCGAAGATGGTGTGCGTGAGCTGCGAGAAGGCCGCATTGACGCTGGCTCCGGCATCCGCCGAAACAAGCGGATCGCCGAGGTCTTCGTCGACAGGGGCGGCAAGACGCGGCGCCGGTGCGGGACGCGGCGGGGCCTTGGCGGCCGGGCGCGGCGTCGGTGGTGGCGGCGCCGGTTCCGGCTCGTCGAAATCGGGCTCCATGAACTCAATGTCCGACGTCTCGGGAACGAGGCCCATGGGCTCCGCATCCGCAGTGTCTGTAAGCTCCAGAACGTCTCCGTCTTCCTCTCCGGATTGGGCAAAGAGGCGGTCCAGATCATCCTCGGAAACGGTGTCGGAGACCTTGGGGGGAGACGGCGGTACGGAGGCGGCCGTAGCGGGGGCCGATTTTACAGGCGCGGGCGTATCGTCGGAGATGATCCGACGAATGGAGGCAAGGATTTCCTCCATTGAAGGTTCCGCGGCCGCATTCGGCTTCGCCATCGATTCTACTCCGCGCCACATCGCGACTTGGACACATCAACCCTCGCCGAAGCAAAGATTTTCGTTGGCTAGTCACCTACGCCTCTGCCGGCCGACTTCCGCAATTACGAATGTCATGATTCGACATGTCGCATTATAGGCGCATTTCGCAAGGCGCGTGTACCACACCCCGGATTTGAAATGGTTATCCCCGACCAAGTCTGGAGGAGTTGGTCGCCCGACCAAGTCTGGAAGAGTTGGTCGCCCGACCAAGTCTGGATGAGTTGGTCGCCCGACCAAGTCTGGAGGAGTTGGTCGCCCGACCAAGTCTGGAGGAGTTGGTCGCCCGACCAAGTCTGGAGGAGTTGGTCGCCCGACCAAGTCGGAGGGAACAAGACAGCGACCTGTTACCTGCACCAAGCGATAGGTAGGAACTGACGTCACCGCCCTTCGTATCTAAAGCGAATGCATAGGGTCGATCAGCGGCCGTCTGGCGTGCGCAAGCCGATCCACTTGTCGCGAACCTGCTTGTAATGCTTCTCAGGCTTATAGGTGGCAACTTGCAGCGAGAGATCCTCGGACGAGAGGCGACCCACGGCGGACAGTACAGCATAGCTTGCGACGACTGCATCGCGATCGGCCCGAACCAGAGCAACGCGGGCATCGATCAGGACGTTCTGCGCGTCGAGAACGTCAAGGGTCGTACGCTGACCAACACGCTGCTCTTCAATGACGCCCTCAAGAGCAAGCTGCGAGGCCTCGACGCCTGACCGGGCAGCCACGATCTGCGCCCGCGCGGCTTCTAGACTGCCCCAGGCGGAAATCAGAGCGGCTTGAACCTGATCGCGCGCGGTGTCGACCTCGATCTTCCGCTGGCCCAGAGTCTCCTTGGCTTGCCGCACCCGCGAATAGACCTGCCCACCCTCATAGAGAGGGATGCTGATACGGCCGAGGATGGTTGCGTTCGTCTCATCGCCCTGCGAATTGAACCCGTCATTCCAAGACCGCGAGACGTTACCTTCCAGCGTGACGCTCGGAAGCAATTCGCCTTCGATGATCTTCACATTAAATGCGGCAGTGTCGGCGTTGAATTGCGAAGCCAAAATGGCCGGATGCCGATCGCGCGAAACCTCAGTCGCGGCACCCAATGAGCGCGGCAACAGGTTGTCCACCCCCTTGGCGGCCTTCAAAGCCTCAGGATCGCGACCGATCACTTGACGATAGATGGCGCGCGACGACTGGAGGTTGGCTTGCGCGAGGCTGACATCGGATTCAGCACCCGCGACGGCGGCCTCGGCTTGGGCGACGTCGGTCCGGGTGCCTTCACCAACTTGGAAACGGTCGCGCGCGGCGCGAACTTGCTCGGTCAGGAAGCGGACGTTCGTCTGGCGCAGATTCAGGATGGCGCTGTCGCGGATGACGTTCATATACGCCTCGGCGGCATCGAACAGAACGTTCTGCTCGGTGTTGCGAAGCGATTCGCGCGCGGCCTCCACCGCAGCTTCAGCGGCCTTGACGCTGTTTTGCGTGCGAAACCCGAGGAAAATCGGCTGCGTAACCGTGATGCCGGTGCTCAGGCCACGCGAAAAGCCCGTGTTTGCAGTTGACGAACTGCCGCTCGGCAGTGTGTCCTGCCAAGAGCCAGAGGCCTGAAGGTTTGCGTTGACGGAGGGCCGGTAGCCGGAGAGCGCCTGCGGCACCTCTTCGTCGGTGGCGCGCGTGCTGGCGCGCGCTGAATTCAACGTCGGATTGTTGGCATAGGCTGAAGCGAGGGCTTCCGGCAACGTTTCGGCATGAAGGGGAGTAGTTATGAAGAGTGCGCCCAAAGCGGCGGTGATGAGCAAAAACCGTTTAGACGCCACAGCATAACCTCACGATTATCACCGGGCTGCGCAGCCCCGCTCTGCGGCGAGGCCATCATTCCGGCAACTAAAAATCAACCGCTTCTACCGTTTTCGAATCGTATCTTGGACTTACGCCATTATGGAAGGCAAAGTAGCTGATGCACTAGAGCGTAACCGCATCGCACGCACTAAATTTACCTCTATGCGGCACCTGAGACACATCGTCTTTCATGCCACTATACGCAAGGAATTGTAAAGAAGTTGGGCCCCGAGCGGCATCAGGCCGATCGAGTCCGCCGAGACGGGCCGCCGTTGGGTTTAGAAGACGAAGGCCGGTTCCGGCGAAAAGCCCGGCAGCAGGGGAACCGACGCATTGAAGAGCGCCCGGCCGCTGACATCCTTCCCGGATCGGGTGTAAAGCATGGCCCGTGCGGCTTGGCCCGCACCGACCACAACGACGAGCCGTCCACCGTCGGCAAGCTGATCGGCGAAGGCATCCGGCAGCAATTCCACGGCACCGTTGACGAGGATGACATCGAAGGGCGCCTGCGCCGGTGCGCCGGCTTTGTGCGGCCCGGTGACGACCGTCACGGTGTCGGCACCCGCTGCAGCCAGCGCGGCGCGCGCTGCGTCGGCAAGCACCGGATTTTCCTCGACAAGCACGACGCGCGCTGCAAGGCGCGCGGCGACGGCGGAGCCGTATCCGGTGGCGCCGGCGATTTCGAGCACCGCGTCGGAAGGACGAATGTCGACTTCCTGAAGCATCCGGCCCAGAATCATCGGCTGGATGAGATGCCGGCCTTCGCCAACCGCGACATTGAGGTCGACATAGGCAAGCTCGGCGCGCGCGGCCGGAACGAAAGCCTCCCGGGGGACCTCAAGCATCGCTTCGATGATGCGGTGGTCGGTGACGTCGTTCGGCCGGATCTGGCCGTCGACCATCTTGGTGCGCAGCGCCGCGATGTCGACCATGGTTCGGAAAATCCTCTTCATAACCGGCGCGCGCGCCCGCGCCTTCAGGCGTTCCCAATAGCCTTCTCGCGGCCGCGAAACAAGAGCGTGAGAACCCGGCGTGTCCTGCCAGGAGAAAACGAAGAAAGACAAGGTGAAAGAGGAAGATGGAGGCCACGGAGGGAATCGAACCCCCGTGCACGGATTTGCAATCCGCTGCGTCACCACTCCGCCACGTGGCCCCATAAGCGCGGTTCTTAAATGCTATCATAAACTTCAGCAAGCCGATCTTTTTCCAAAACCAGCCCTTGCTAAATCTGCTCGGTAGCAGGCTCTGAATCGGCCCGCTTTCTTCCAGCCAAGCCGAGGACATAGCCTGCGCCCGCACCGGCGGCACTTGCCGGCTGTGCAGCCCACCGGCGGGATCTACGAAAAACTTCGTGATGTCACCCAAAGATTTTCAGCCGCTGGCCGCGATTGGTGATAGTGTCTCGCCGCAGAGCCGCAGTGGCCACGTTAGCGCTGGCCTACCCGCATGGGTTTCAGGCAGTCAGGGGATGTTTTGCAAGTCATCGTTCGAGATAACAATGTCGACCAAGCGCTCAAGGTGCTGAAGAAGAAGCTTCAGCGCGAAGGCGTGTTCCGGGAGATGAAGCAACGCCGCGCCTACGAGAAGCCTTCGGAAAAGAAGACTCGTGAAAAGGCAGAGGCCGTTCGTCGTACCAAGAAGGCCGCTCGCAAGCTGGCGCAACGGGAAGGTCTGCTTCCCGGCCCAAAGAAGCGGATCAAGCCAGACCCGCGTCGTCCCTATGCGGGCGCCTCGGCTGAAGCCTGAGGCAGTCGGCCGTGGGGCCTGCGGAACGCGGGCCCCCGTCGCCGGTTGGAATAATCGAACGTCAATCGTCGATTTTTAGAACGGAACGATCGTCAGACGACGATCTTCAGCCTCCGGATACACGAGCCTTGCGTGCGGCGTAGCGAGCGTCACGCATGGCCTTGCGCTCGGCTTCATCAGCCATAACCCGCCCTGCCCTATCCTTGTCCGCCTGCTGGCGGGCCATGGCTTCAGCCTGAGCTGCCGCCTTGACCGCGGCTTCCTCGGCGGCGCGCGCCTCGGCTTCAATCTGCTGCTGCACGCGAATCGCCTCGCGCCGGGCTTCTTCTTCGCGCTCGCGAACAGCCTGACGCGCGGCGCGAGCTTCGCTCACGGCAAGACGTTCGGCAGCGCGTGCAACGACGGCAGGATCATCGGCGGCCGGACGCGCTCGGAGTTTCTCGACGAGACGGGCCTTGGCGGAAGCGGCGGTATTACGGCGTTCGGCGAGGTCGGGTACCTTAAGCATACGTTGGCTTGCTTTCTCTAGGTTTCAGAAGGGAACGGCCCCCGCAATCAAACGCGAGCCGGATATCAAGGAGTAAGACGGCGCCGGAATACTGTGTGGCGCGTCAAGATGCAACGGCAGGCTTAGCCACGGCCTTGGATTTGGTCTTGGTCTTCGGCGGCGCTGCTTCGGCACGGCGGGCCTGTTCGGCTTCGATGTGCGGCAGAGCTTCGTTGGCCTGCGATTGCTGCTTGGCCGTTCCGCGCTGTGAAAGGCGGATGGCGTTGGCGCGAACAGTCGCAAGAGCTTCGGCGTCGAGCTGCGGCAGCATATCCACGATCTTCATAAGGAATTCCCTTTCATTTCGTGGGGGCCGCCATGTCTGAACGGTCACCAATTCGGCGGCTTGCGGCGCCGCCGTGCCGGCATTCGGCAATAGGCGAACGGACGCGCGCTGAGCCGCTGTCAGAACGTGCCGGCGGCCTGCGCCGCGATCGCCATCAAGCGGCTGTGCGGCTCACGGCGAAGGCGGCGATCGACCGCGCTTTCGATGACGTAGTTCGGCTCGGTGCTCTCCAAGTCGTTACGGCGCACGACGACATAGTCGCCGCCGCCGCCGTTTCCGACAGGCAGAGGAGTAATGAGACGAACGGACTGACCGATCTCAAAGACCTGTCGCATGGCATGGATCCTTTTGCACTGAACGGCGGCTATATCGCCGCCCTCATGCCGATCGACGCCATGGTCGCTGCCGGGGATTAGCCCGGCCTTAGCGGCCCGCGCGGCGGATCAGCTTGATCGGAGCCGGCGGAATGCCGGACTGCTCGGAAATCTGACGATCTTGTTCTTCGATGACCGTACGGGCGGGGGCGTCACCGTCGAGCCCGCCGAGAAGTGTGGCCGGAACGCGCCTGTTGGAGCGCTGGCTACCGTCGTCATAAACGACGTCGAAGAGTACGAAATCAGCTTTGGAATTTGGCTTCTTGGCCATCCATCAACCTCGCGCTGGAAAGCCCGACGATGGATACCGGGCATGAACAGGGCCCGGTCTTGAACCGGGCCCCGCCGAAAATTCAGTCCGCCTTATGCGTCCTGGAGATTCGTTGCGGCAGACTTTCCAGTCCGGCGATCAGCTTCGATGTCGAACGACACCTTCTGACCTTCGACCAGACCGCGCATTCCGGCGCGCTCGACTGCGGAGACGTGAACGAACACGTCCGGTCCGCCGGCGTCCTGCGCGATGAATCCGAAGCCCTTCTGGCCGTTGAAGAATTTGACTGTGCCTGTGGCCATTTTGGCCTCCATTGAACGAACGCACGAATGCGCGTCGAGCGGGGCGACCATCGCCCCGCCTGATCCGAATCCAGCGATGTCAAGAAAAAGCCGAGTCGGCTGATCAGCGACGAGCCTATTTTCGAATAGAGAAGGTGTAGTCGTTTCGGCCCAAAATGGCAAATCAAATCACCAGTAATTCCTTATACCGGCCCGCTTTTATTTTTTAAAAACGATGGAACGATTGCATTTACGCTATTTCTGACCTCAGAAAATCCCACCGATCCTGCATGCTGTTCTCGCGATTCTTGACACCCTAACGGCCAGCATTGCGCACTGGAAACAGGGTCAGTTTCCGGACGCCATTTCAAGCTGCATGCCGGGGCTGAGGAGAGCCGTGATCGCGTGGGGCGGAATCGGCGGGCTGAATAGGAACCCTTGATATTCGTGGCATCCGTGACTACGAAGCCAGTCGAGCTGCGCCTGCGTTTCCACACCTTCAGCAACGATATGAAGGTTCAGTAGCTTGCACATGGCGATGATCATCTCGGTTACCGGCGTGCTGTCTTGGAGTTGAGAGACGAAGCAACGGTCGATCTTAAGGGTATTCAAGGGATAACGCTGCAGATACGCCAGATTGGAGTATCCGGTGCCGAAATCGTCCACCGAGAAGGTAAAGCCTGCATCGGACAAGGCTTTCATCTGCGACAAGACGCGCTCGTCATCTCCGATCAACAGCGACTCCGTGATTTCCAGATCGAACAAGCTCGGCGAAAGACCGGCCGCCTCCACCGTCTTGATCAGCATCCGATGCAAGGTGCCCGTTTCGAACTGTCTGGGCGATATATTGATGGCGATTTTGAGCGGCCGGCCGGCGGCCGACCAAGCGATTTGCTGCTGGACGCTCGCCTGAATGACCCAATGGCCGAGGTCGCCGATGAGGCCAAGCTCTTCACAGATCGGGATGAATTCGGCGGGAGAAACATCGCCCAGCGTCTGGTGGCGCCAGCGAACAAGCGCCTCGACGGCCACGATCTGACCGCTTTGAATATCCACGCGCGGCTGGAAGACGAGCCGAAGCTGGCTCTCCTCAATGGCCTCGCGCAGGCCGGTTTCAATCAAAAGGCGTCGCTCGGCGCGCGCCATCATCTCCTCAGTATAGCGCGCGACGCCTTTGCTGGCGGTCATCTTGGCGTCATACATGGCAAAATCGGCGCAGCGAAACAGCCGGTCCACGGAGTCGCCGTTATCGGGAAACACACCCGCGCCAATGCTGGGCGTGACCGACAGACGTGTCGCATCCAGGAAGATCGGCCGTGAAATGAGGCGGACGATGTCGTGCCCGATTTCCGCAATCATTTGATCGGTTGCGTGCTGGATCAGAACCACGAACTCGTCGCCGCCCATCCGCCCCACGAAATCCACCGGGCGCACGGCCTTGCGCAGCCGCGCGGCGACTTCGCGCATCGTATGGTCGCCGGCCGAATGGCCGAGCGTGTCGTTGATCTGCTTGAACTTGTCGAGATCGACGAAGAGAACGGCAAAGCGGCTCTGCGTTTCGCGGGCTTTGGCGAGCAACCAGGTGGCTTCCTCGACGACCGCGATGCGATTGGGCAGGCCGGTCAGCATGTCATGATAGGCGAGGTAGCGAACCTGCGCCTCACTTTCCTTGCGCTCGGTGATGTCGATTTCGGTGATGAGCGTTGCGTTTTGGCCGGAAACAGCGTCCACGCAATCGCGCAGCATCATCTCGTGCCAGCGCACACCGGCAGCGGTTCTGACCTCAGCGGCGATCTTGACGGTACCCTTGCTTTGCAGGTCTTCCAGCGTCGTCTTGACGAGCGCGCGGTCTACGAACCGGTCGAGAAACATCTGTTCGTCGGCCGGCACGGCGGCGCGCGCGGCAGGATTGCGATAGAGCGCCCAGCCGTTGCGATCGATCAGCGTGACCATGGCGGACATGTGCAGAACCGCTTCCGCGCTTCGGATCTGTTCAGGAGCCGTCGACGTGTGGCTGACCACTTCGGCCAGCATCGCCATGCGGCCATCGCGCAACCGGATGCCGCGAAACACGACGCGGATCGTCACCGGCTCACCCTTGGGGTGCAGCGTCCAGACTTCGGTGAAACTGGTAGACCCCAGCCGCAAGAAATCGCCGCGGTATTGCTTCAAAAGCAGATCGACGGCCGGAGACATGTCGGCGCCAAGATCCCGCGAGCGCAACTCTTCCAAACTGTCGGCCCGCCAAAGACGCAAACCGCCAGCGTTTGCCCAAACCACGCGCTTGTGGTCGAAATCGAAAATCCAAAGCGCGGCGTCAAGGGACCCAAGTATGTCTTCATGTGAAAACTGATCAGAAGACACAACGATAACCTTCCCGATATTCGCTGAAGCAATATTGCTTTACCGACCAATGAGATCAGAGATTGGACGATAGCCGTCCTGATCCTCGATGCGGCTAATCCATCGACGAACGGCATCGAACGGTTTAAGGTCGAAACCGCCTTCTTCTGCAAGATGAACATAGCCAAATACACAGATATCACCCACCGTATAGCGATTATCTGCAATAAACTGCACGGATTTCAGATGGGTATCGAGCACTTTCAGCCCTCGCATACCTTTGACGTGCCAGCTTGGAAACGACGTTGCGTGCTCTTCGGCAAGCTGCGGCGCAATGGTCTGATAAAAGCGAGCGGGAGAGATATACGGCTCAAGGGCCGTCTGCTCGAAAAACATCCATTGCAGCGCCACCGCACGGCTTTCCGCCGTTGAGAGTGCAAGCCGCGAGGCCTCGGCGAGATACCAAGAGATGGCGTTCGATTCCGTAAATCCATGGCTGCCGGCGGCAAGAAACGGCGTTGTGCCACGCGGATTGAGCGCCAGATACTCCGCCGTTCTTGTTTCGCCCTTCACGATATCGAGCACGGTGATTTCGACAGGCAGCCCGAGTTGGTGAACCACAAGAGCGGGCTTGAAGCTATTCCCGGATTTTTTGCCAGCGTAGAGACGCATTCCACCTCCCAGGTGTCATGACGCTACGCTGCCAAAAAATACTTTAGAAACATTGAAAATTTTTGCATGTATCTCCGTATAATCGGAGGCACGACTGCGAACCCGGCACCCGTCTAGCTTAGAGCGGGATGTTGTCGTGCTTCTTCCACGGCTGCTCCATATGCTTGTTGCGCAGGAGCCTGAGCCCGCGCGCGATGCGGCGGCGGGTGGAATGGGGGAAAATCACTTCGTCGATATAGCCGCGCTCGGCTGCGACGAAGGGGTTGGCGAAGCGCTTTTCATATTCCTTGATGCGCGCCTGAATCCGCTCGGGATCACTGAGATCGGCACGGTAGAGAATCTCGGCGGCACCCTTGGCGCCCATCACGGCAATCTCGGCGGTTGGCCACGCATAGTTCAGATCGCCGCCGATATGCTTGGATGCCATCACGTCATAGGCCCCGCCATAGGCTTTTCGCGTGATCACCGTGATCTTCGGCACTGTCGCCTCGGTATAGGCGAACAAGAGCTTGGCGCCGTGCTTGATCAGCCCGCCGTATTCCTGCGCGGTGCCCGGTAGGAAACCCGGCACGTCCACGAAGGTGACGATCGGGATGTTGAAGCAATCGCAAAAGCGCACGAAGCGCGCCGCCTTCCGGCTGGCGTCGCTGTCGAGAACGCCCGCGAGCACCATCGGCTGGTTCGCGACGAAGCCGACGGTCCGCCCCTCGATCCGGCCGAAACCGGTGACGATGTTGCGGGCGAAAGCCGCCTGAATCTCGAAGAAATCGCCCTCGTCGACGGTTTTGAGGATCAGTTCCTTGATGTCGTAGGGCTTGTTCGGATTGTCCGGGATCAGCGTATCCAGCGATTTATCGATCCGATCGGGATCGTCGTGGCATTCCAGCTCCGGCAGATCGGCCTGATTGTTGGCGGGCAGCAGGTCGATGAGACGGCGCATCTCGATCAACGCTTCCACGTCGTTCTCGAAGGCGCCATCGGCGATCGACGATTTCGTGGTGTGGATCGACGCGCCGCCGAGCTGCTCATGCGTGACGGTCTCGTTGGTGACGGTCTTCACCACGTCCGGCCCGGTCACATACATGTAGGAGGTGTCGCGCACCATGAAGATGAAATCGGTCATGGCAGGCGAATAGACGTCGCCGCCCGCGCAAGGTCCGAGGATGAGCGAGATCTGCGGGATCACGCCGCTCGCCCGAACGTTGCGCGTGAACACCTCGCCATAGCCCGCCAGCGCCGCCACGCCCTCTTGGATACGCGCGCCGCCGGCATCGAACAGACCAATGATCGGCGCGCGGTTCTTCAGCGCCATATCCTGGATCTTCACCATCTTCTGGGCATGGGTCTCGCTCAGCGAGCCACCGAACACCGTGAAGTCTTTGGAGAAGACGAACACGACACGCCCGTTCACCGTGCCCCAACCGGTAACGACGCCATCGCCGGGCATCTTCGTCTCGTCCATGCCGAAGTCGGAGCAGCGGTGTTCGACGAACATGTCGAACTCTTCGAAGGAGCCCTCGTCGAGCAGGATCGCGATGCGCTCGCGGGCGGTCAGCTTGCCCTTGGCGTGCTGGGCCTCGATCCGGCGCTTGCCGCCACCCAGCCGCGCAACCGCGCGCCGCCGGTCGAGTTCGTCGAGCACGTCCTTCATGCCTCAAGCTCCTCCACCAGACCCCTGACCAAACGACCAGGGCCGCTCTTCCCTACACGAGCCGGAGCGCGGCGGCACTTTAGACCTTAGCGTGAACGCGAAGAAGCCGGCCACGATTTACGAACGAAGCTCCATAGCAACGTTCTGAACGGCAATGACGTGATGCACGCGCTCGTAATCGGCGCTTTCCTCCCCGAAGGGCGCGACGGTCCAGTTCCATTCGTCGTCGATGAACGGCGGTTCGACGCCAAAGAGCAGGTCGTGCGAATCGATGACGTTGCCGGCACGGTCGGTGAGGACGTAGGACACATCGCCCACAAAGCACGTCCGGCAGGAGACCGAGGCGAGGCCTTCGAAATGGGCGGTGATGATTTGCGCCACGGCGTCGGCGGGCAGGAAGCGGTCGCGACCGTTCGGCTTTTTCAGCCGCGCCGCGACACCGACGCCGATCTGCGACAACAAATTGACCGAGAGCACGAGGTCGAGATCGGGAATGCGGCGGAGGAAGCCGAGCGGGTCGAGCCGTCCGCCGATGTCGTCCTGCCCGGTCTGCACCTGCACCATGCGCCGCTCGATCAACTGATCGTAGCCGGATAGGTCGCGTGTTTCGAAGCGCACATTGCGCAGGCGTTTGCGCAGAACCGTCAGGCGCACGCTGGAGAGGTGAACGATATCGATGAGCACAACCTGGCGGAACATGGCGCTCAGCCGCTCGATCGGGATGTCGCGCAAGAGGCCGGAGCCGAGCACGACCACGCTGCGGCGCGATGTGGTGGCGTCGATCGCCGCGTGGATGGCGGCCTTGGTGCGCGCCTCGTGATCCGCCCAAGCGCGCTTGCACCGCCGCGCGCGCGACCACAAGCCGATCGCGCGGAAAAGATCCGGCCGCGGCGTCGTCTTGGTGGAAATCGGGGTCGTGAGAAACAGGGCGAGTTCGGCGATCATGGCAATCGACAGCGGATGGAGGCGCGAGTCGCCATACGCGTAAACTACGTGACCGCGCGCCGGTTGTGAATAAGGGCACCCGCTGCCCTTCCCTGCCGCGCCCGCCTCCCCCATCATGCCAGCCTTGAGGAGTAAGCCGATGCGTGTGGTGACCTGGAATATCAACGGGGTGAAAGCCCGGATCGAGGTCGCGCTCGCGTGGCTGGCCGAGGCCGCGCCGGAGATCGTCTGCTTGCAGGAGATCAAATCGGTGGACGAGGGCTTTCCCGGCAGTGAGTTCGAGCGGCTCGGCTACAACGTCGCGACCCACGGCCAGAAGGGTTTCAACGGCGTCGCGATCCTCTCCAAACTGCCGCTGGAAATCGTGCGGCGCGGGCTACCCGGCGACGATAGCGATGTACAGGCCCGCTACATCGAGGCCGTGGTATCGACCAAAACCGGCGCGCTGCGCGTCGCGTCGATTTATCTGCCGAACGGCAATCCGCTCGGCACGGAGAAATTCGATTACAAACTCGCTTGGATGAAGCGGCTGAAGGCGCATGCGGCAGATCTTCTGACCTTCGAGGAACCGGTGGTTCTGGCGGGCGACTACAACGTGATTCCGGAAGACAAGGACTGCCACGACCCGCGCATGTGGGCCAATGACGCCTTGTTCCAGCCGGAAAGCCGCATGGCCTTTCGCGAGATCCTGAACCTTGGCTACACCGACGCGCTGCGGGCGGTGGACGACGCGCCGGGGCGCTATACGTTTTGGGATTATCAGGCCGGCGCATACCAGAAGAACTGGGGCATCCGCATCGATCACCTGCTGCTGTCGCCGCAAGCGGCCGACCTACTGCGATCGGTGGAGATCGTCAGCCACGTGCGCGGCTGGGAAAAGCCGTCGGACCACGTGCCAGTGGCCGGAACCTTCGCACTCGATCCGGCGTGAATGCGACCCGGCAAATCTAGGGAACTGGGGAGAAACCAATCAAAGTGGATTGGTTGACTTAGTTCGCCGGCCCCTCGGCAGTGGCGTAGACGGAAGGGTTGTCGGCCAGCCACTGTTCTGCGAGCGCGGTCGCCTTGCGCCGGACGTCTTCACTCGCAAGCGAAAAAGCCTGCTCGTGAACCGCCATGATTTCCGGGTTCAACTGCCCGAGCGCACGGGAGCGCTGGAGCGCCACGGTCAGCCACATCAGCCCGTGAACGGGGTTGGGCTCGATCAACTCACCGGTGGTCAGAAGTTCGCCGAGGCGCACCTGCGCATCGATCTGGCCCTTGCGGGCGGCGAGAAGGAACCAGCGCGCGGCCTGACGCGGATCGCGATCGCCGCCGATGCCTTCGAGATACATGCTGCCGAGATTCACCTGCGCCAGCGCATCGCCGAAGTAGGAGGCGGCATAGGTGAAGATTTCGCGGGCCCGGTCCACATTCGGCCGGACCGCCGAATTCTGAATGCCGGTCAGATAATAGGAGCCGACTTCCACGAAGGCATTCGCAACGAAAGGCGCCTGGGACGACGTGGGGGCATCGTCCGCGTGAGCGGCGATGATCTGGTTGAAGTATTCGAACGCTTTCAGGTCGTCCTCGGTCACGCCGTCGCCGTTGGCATACATGCGACCGAGTTTCCACTGGGCGGCGGGGTGTCCGCTGGCGGCTGCCGATTGTAGCCCGTCCAAAGCTTCGGCCTTATCGCCAGCATAATAGGCGCGCGCACCCTGCCGCAGCGCTTCAAGAGCGCTCTCGTCGCAGCAGACAGGCGCGTTTGCGGCGGGAAGGTCGAATGCGTTGGCGGGCACGGCCGATACCGTGAGCAACGCCGACACCATAACGGTCAAGCTAATCGGATGAACACGCTTTACAATCCGCATGTCAGTTCTTTCGAGCGCTCGATGACAAGACAAGGACAGGAAGCATTCCCAACCCATGATCTTTGAGCCCTCGTCCTCCCCTACTTAAACTGCAACACCACTGGTAAATACTGCGTTCCTGGTTCGCGGCATGCTGGTTAACAGCGACAGCGGCCCCGATCTCATCAATGAAGATGCTTGATGTTTTCGGCGAAGTTGCGACCCGCTGCAGCCCCGGCAACACCCCTCCCCCAAACTCGGCAAGACCCTGGTCCATAACCGCGTCAAACCTGCAAAAACACTTGTCTGCCAATTGCACCGAAGCGCCCCGCCCTGGTCCGCCCCCTCCCACCGCGTGGAAAAGGTGGAACTTACGGCCGCGACGCTCATGCCGGTTTATGGCTGAATAGCGGCGCCGCCTATGGGGCAACCGAGGCGAGAACAGAGAGAGTCCATCTGTTGCGGAATCGTCACATCTGGTAGGGATCAAGTCCGGCCCATGTGAAGCAGCGCGATCGCGGTTGCCGGGGCACAGACCGATGCCGCAGGGGCGAGCCCGGCGGATGCGCCCGGCGCAACCGGGATCAGTTCGGATAGGCTGACAACCGGCCGATCAAGGCGGCGCGCAAGCTCGTCAATCGCGACCGCACCGATCCCGCAAGCAACGACCGGAGCGCCGGCGGCAAGCCCGACCCGCGACAGCGCGAGCAGCGCGGCATCGTGGACGCGCCGCAGCTGCGCCTCCGCAAACCAGCCCGCGAGCGCCGTCCACGCCGCCTCGTCCAGATCCGCGACGTCGCGGCCGACCATGCGCGAGAGACGGAGGCGACTGGCGCTTAGCGTTTTCTCGCGGCCGTCAGCGGCGGGATGCTGGTCGTCGTCCGGCCCGATGCGGCCAAGAATGCGGTTCACGTCGGCCATCGTGGCGAAGTATTCAGCCATGACGCCGGTCCACCGTCCGCCGATCGGAGCCGCGCTCGCCACCGCCATCAGGGGCGTGCGGGTGGCGCCGGTGTAGACGAGTTCGCCGGCATCGAGCCGCCCGGCGTCGGTGCTACCGGCGGCGGCGACCCGGCCAGAGACGACGGGGATGATGTCGGTCGTCGTGCTGCCTATGTCGACGAGCAGCGCATCGTTAAGGCGCGCCGCCACCAGCGCCGCCGTCGCGTGCCAGTTGGCGGATGCGGCGGCGTCGGCATGGGAGGCGGCATCGGCGGGCGCGATGAAGCCGTCCGCACCCGCATAGATCATCGGGCGCGTCAGCCGCTGAACCGCAGCCGCCGTGATCGCGGACACGCCGTCGCGGCGGCTTGTGAACAGGTCCGTGAGTTCGCCGGTCATGGTGACGGCGTTATCGTAGGCACAGCCGATGCGGGCCTCGATCGCGGTAAAGGCGACGTCCAGCCGGTCGAGGCCCTGCCACAGCGGGCATGGCTCCAGCGCGACGGCAACGACGCGGCCGTGCTCCACCCGCACCGCTTTCAGATGCGCGCCGCCGATGTCCCACCCGATCACGGCTTGTCCGGAGCCTTGCGAAGATGCCATCGTTTTTCTCCTCGGCGCATGAACACGGAGAAGGCCCGCCCGTGCACGTCATTCCGGTGCTCGATATCATGAACGGCGTCGTCGTTCGCGCCCGGTCGGGGAGCCGCGAGCGCTATCGCCCGATCGTGACGCCGCTGAGCCCGGATGCCGCACCCGCCAGCGTGCTGGCCGGTCTCATGGCGCTCCATCCCTTCGATACGGTCTATATCGCAGACCTCGACGCGATCACCGGGGCGGATCGCCAGGATGCGGCAATCGATGCGCTGGCGGATCGCTTCCGCGCGGTGGAGTTCTGGGTGGACAACGGCATCGCCGAGAAAACCATGGCCGCCGATTGGCTGCGAAGGCCGGCCGTTCGTCTCGTGGTCGGCACGGAAAGCCAGACCTCTCCGGCGCTTCTGGCGGCACTCGGCGCAAGGGCGGTGCTTTCGCTCGATTTCCGGGGCGAGGCCTATGTGGGGCCGCTTGCCATTTTGAACACGCCCGCGCTCTGGCCGCGCGATGTCATCGTCATGACCCTTGCGCGCGTCGGCAGCGGCGAGGGGCCGGACTGGGAGCGGCTGGCCGAAATCCGCCGTTTGGCCGGTCCCGAACGCCGCCTCCATGCGGCGGGGGGCGTGCGCGGACCGGACGATCTGGCGGCACTGGAGCGGGCCGGAATCCACGGTGCGCTGGTGGCGACGGCACTGCACGACGGGCGGCTTGGCGCCTTCTCCGGCGAAGGCCCTTGATGAGCAAACGCTCACGCTTTTTGGGTCTGGAGTGCTGCGCTGACGAGCCTAATGCAAAGGGCGGCCGAAGCCGCCCTTGCCTTTGTGCGGCGCACCGTTACCCGAAGAAGCACGGTCACCCGAAGAACTTGACGAACAACCGCTGGAGCAGTGACCGCGGCATAGCCGGGGCAGTGGCCTGCCCAGTGTTGTCCCGGATCTAAGCGGATGCGGCGGCGAAGGGGTGCTTGGCGGTGTCCTTCTGCGCGGTCGCCTCGGCGGCGGTCGGCTTGCCGGTCACGGCGCGCTGAAGGGCGAGCTTCGTCGCCTCGTAGTTGTACCGCTGGATCTTGGCGTCGTCTTCGGCTTCCCAGTGGATGAATACGCCCACCAGAATATAGAGGTCGTCGGCTTCATCGGCAGGGATCGTGCCGTCGGCCACGCTGTCCTGCACGGCTTTAGCAACGCCATACTGCGCCGGGCCGAACATCTGGACGGCCTGCTTGGCGCCCTTGATGGTGACCTTGTTGAAGAGGATCGTGTTCGGCTTGCATTGAAGGTTGGGCGCGATCACGGCCAGCAGCGACGTGAAACCGTCCTTGTTGTTCGAGAGGCTGCTCACGAAAGCCACCTCGGCAGCCGAATTGCGCGGTCCGATCACGAGGTCGATATGGGCCACCTCGTTGCCGTCGCCGACGAGTGCTTCGCCGATCATAACCTTGTTGATCCTGGCCATCGGTCAAACCTCCCAATCAAGTGGAATTTCACGACGCTGAAGCGTCATGCGCCGTGCCCCGATCATCCTTGTTGACAGCGTTTGGGATGACCCCAAACCGGTTTGCCGGATACGAGGATTTACCAGACACTTAGCAGCGTAATGCCGCGCGGGTGTACCGGCAAGAAAAGCCTTATACGCTGTGCGGCTTACGTCCCAAGAGAGATGAAATAAATACTGATGCAACAGTGAGATCGGCACTAGTACCCGGATTGACGCTCCGAACTTTAAGATTTGCGTCGAATAATTTGAGACGATTCACGTTTTTGCCTATAACAAGAAATAATTGGTCAGAAAATTCTGTACAAATACTCTCGGCAAACTCCTCACCATATTTGCGAATTATATGCGAGTCAGGAAGCCGCGAGGCAAAGGCGAACATAATCGCGGTCGTCGTCCAAGGATCGATAACGGGCGCATCTGACGCAGCGAGCGCGATGGGAACGCCGATGTCGAAGACGTCGTCGAACGCCGTCACATACTGCCGGGCGATGCGGTCGCGGCCGGCCGCAAGCCGCATCGTCTCGGTAAGCGGAACGGTGGGCGCGCTTGCAACGTCTTCGGCCTCCGCGTGACCTAGCCCGGCGGGGCTAGCGATGCGGATCGCCTGATAGACCGCCGCCGCATCCGCCACAGTAGTGGCGGCAAGCACGCGGCGAAGGGCGTCGCGCAAGCGTTCGGGCGTGGCCGGCCCCGCCTCAAAGAGGTGCTCGGCCGCAGCCGCGATGGGCGCGCACAGGAGCAGAATGCCGAGGTTGGTGTTCTGACCAACCGCATCCTTCGTCGCCTGCACAGCGCCAAGCACGCGCGCGCCGATGCTCGCCCCGCGCTTTGCGATGAACGGCGCCGACACCCGCGCGCTCACCTCAAAATCCGCGACCGTCATGCGGTGGCCAGGCGCATGGATATGGACGTTACCGGGCTTGATCGCCTGAAGCTCGGCATCGCATGCGGCGATGAAGGCGCGGGCGATGACGGGATCGGCGGTCACACCGGCAACTCCGGTTCCCGTCCCGCGATGCCGGCCGCGCGCAGGAAATCGGCGATCAGGCGGTCCGCGATATCGGGCGCGGCGACGCTTTGAAGGCCGCTCCAGGCGGGCATGGAGTTCACCTCCAGCACGGACAATCCGTCGCCGTCCTCGATCAGATCCACACCCGCGAAGGCCGCGCCGACCGATCGAGCCGCCGCGACGGCGAGGCGTTCGGCGGCGGCAGGCACAACATAGGGTTCCGGCGTCGCGCCTTGGTGGACGTTGGTGATCCATGTCTGGCTGCGGCGGATCATGCCCGCCACCGCCGCGCCGCCGGAAACGAATACGCGCATGTCGCGGAAGCGCCCGTCGGCCGGCGGCAGGAACCGTTGGAGATAATAGACGCCGTTGACGGCCTCCGGTTGCGGCAAATCCTCCCGCGCGGTCAAGAGGCGGATGCCTTTGCCCTGCGACCCGAACAGCGGCTTCGACACCACGAAATGACCCGCCGCGAGTTCCCCATCCAGAAAATCCAGCACCCGTTCGGCGTTTTCCGACACGAAGGTGCGCGGCGTCGGCAGGCCGGCCCGCGCGAGCGCGACGCTGGTTGCGGATTTGTCGACGCACCGCTCGATCGCCCGCGCCGGGTTCCACACCAGCACGCCCGCCGCCTCCAACTCGTGCAGCACGCCGAGCCGAAGCGTGATCGCTTCGAAACTGCCCGCCGCGATGCCTCGTACGAGAACGGCGCGCGGAAAACGGCCTCCCGTGCCCGGAATCGAGACTGGAATCGAGACCGGTTCGCGCGCACCCACGTCGAAGGCCACATCGCGCAAGGACGCCACGACGGGCACGATCCCGCGCCGCCCCAGCGCGCGTTTCAGCGCCTTCAGGTGCCAGTCCGGCCCGTCGGTAAAGACGACGACAAGGGCGGAGTCAGCGGAAGGAGGCATCGACGAGATCGGGTGCGATGGCGCCGCCACGGAAGGTTCGGCCGCTGACGAGCGCCGTCACCAGCACCTCGGCAGGCGAAAACAGAGCGGCGTCGATGGCGTAGAAATCGCCGCCGAATTTCCGGAAAACCTCCGCGAAGGGCCGGCCGTAATCGCGCGATCCACGGCTGGGCAGATTATGGGCTAGCGCCTCGGCCTCGTCCTCTGGCCCGGTGACGAAGAGGTGCACCCGCCCGCCGTAGATGATCGCGTCGTTGGTGCGGCCCATGGCGGTCACGAAGTCGGGCGTCGGCGGGGCGAGCGGGGCAAGGCCGATGCCGTCGACCACGCGCTCCAGCGGGAAATGCAGCGTGTGGACCTTGTGGAGCGCCACCTCCAGCACCCGGCCCACAACCTGGGTGGACCCGGCGAGGCTCTGCGTCGGCGCATAGATGAAGGTGATGCGATCCGCCGCAACGCCCGTCACGTCCGCCACCATGCGCACCACGCTTTCCGGCGGGGGCGCGGCGGATTCCAGCACCAACACGATATCGCCGCCCGCGTCCTTATAGCCAAGCTCACCGAAGAGCGCCTCGACAGCGGCGGTGGCCCGGCCAGGGCCGGAGCCGAGCGCAAACCAGCCATCGTCGCCCTCCCCGCCCGCAAGCGACCACCCGGCATATTGACTGCCGAGGCAGGCCGTGACCGGATCTGCGGACCCTACTTGGATCGAAAACGGCCAGTTTGTCAGATGCGGCGTGGGCACGATCGCGACCTGTCCGAGCCCGCCGAGACAAATCTCGACGATCCGGCGCCCGGCCTCCAGCCCGCCGGCTACGCCCGCGCCCGCGTCGATCAACCGGCAGCCGAGCGGGCCGGTGGCAAGAGAAAGCCGCAGCCGGTCGGCGTCGCGCACCAGCGCCTCGACGAGAGGCGCCGCCAGAGCCCCCACGCTCGCCCGCTTCGATGGGTTAGTCATCGGCCGCTTCCTCAAGTTTGCCCGTGATTTCACGGGCCCGTTCGCGCACCAGCCGCTCCGCGTCTTCGGCCGAGGCGGCCTCGGCGATCACCGTCGCAACCGGCTCACCTGCCTGGAACCTTGCGCTGCCCGGCGGGCGGTCCAGCACGTAATCGGGCCAGCATACCACCGGCGGTAGGCAGCACGTCGCGGGCGCGTAAACGACCGCCGTCGCGCGGATGGTCGCATTGGACGGGGCAAGGTTCAACCGCTCGCCGTTGCACGCGGCGATATGGGCGGCCAGAAGCGGCGGATTGGTAAGGTCGAGCGCGTCGAGCGACGCGCCGGGGCGCGGATTGATCTCAGTCAGCCACCAGTCGCCGCCCTCGATCAGCATGTCCAGGCTGACGAGGCCGGCAAGGCCGAAATGGGCCGATATCCGGTCGGTCGCAACGCGGATCTTAACCTCCAGCGCAGGCGCGAGCGTAACCGGGCCGGTAAGCCCGCCGAAGCGGTAGGGCTGGTCCGGCGCGGGGTCCGCCCACTGGCGCGAAAAGGCGACCACCGATCCTCCCGTGCGGTGGGCGAGAACCAGTGCGGAAACAGGCGTGCCGGGCATACGCTGCTGCGCGAAGTGATGAGGCGGCACCGGGCCGGGCGCTGCAGGGCGAATATGCCCGCCGCCCGATGCGCCGCGCCGCCGGATGAGCCAATCGCCAGCCGTTTCCACGCTCCGGGAAACGCGGGGATGCGGCACGCCGAGCGCATCGAGCGCGCGGGCGAAATCCTCCGGGTGCTTGACCGCCGCCACCGCAGAAGGCCCGCAGCCGAAAAGCCGCCAGCGCGCGGCGATCGTGGCGATCAGGCGCGGCCGGTCCTCAAAGCCCGATCCGAGCACGACGCCGATCGGATCGGTGCCCGCGGCTTCAATCGCCCGTTCGATGGCGGGCATCAGCAGGCCGCGCCGGAACCCGCAGAGAAAACCGCCGGGGTAGCGTTCGGCGTGGAGGCTGAGCGCGCGGGTGTCCTCATCGGCAAAATGATCCACCGCGATCGGCCGATATCCCGCCCGCACCGCCGCCGACGCGAGCGCGCGGGCGGATTGGGCGATGACGAGGATGGCGGGGGCGGTCAGGACGAAATCCGGCGCGAGGGCATCATTTCAGGAACCGCCGCGCTTCGTCGAAGGCATGGCGGAAGTCGAGCGCGAGCGGGGTCTCAGTTTCGATCATGCGTTTAAAAAGAAGGTGTTGCGCCTGATATTTAACGTTGCCGATGGCGAGCGCGCCGAGCGCCACGGCCCGTTCCGCGCCCGCGATCGGCGATCCGTTCGCCATGGCATCAATGCCAGCGATGCCAGAGGGCGGCACGGCGTTGACGTCGGCGGCGACAAGCAGCGTCGGGATCGCGGCGATCTGGGTTTCGTCGAGGATGCGCACACCCGCCGGCCCGGCGGAAAAGATAACGTGCGCGCCGCTCGCGGCCTGGAGGTTCTTCTCGCCGGACGAGCCGTCGGCCGCTTCCACGTCCACGCCGAAGCGGGTTTTCATGTCGGCCGCGATCCGCGTCACGCGCGCGGGCCCGTCGTAACCCGTGATGACCACCGACGCGCCCTGAAGCGCCGCGATCACCGCTGCGGAATAGGCGACCACGCCCGTACCGCCATAGATCACGACGCGCTTCGATTTCAGATCCGTGCCGAATCTGCCCGCCAGCAGCCATTCCGCCGAGGCCACCATGCCGGCCGCGGTGGTGAACGAGCCGGCCGGATCGGCGAACACGTTGATCGCGAAGGGCGGCACGAAGCTTTCGACCGCCGTTTTCATCATGTCGAGCGCAAGACCGGCGCTCTTGCCGCCGATGAAGAAGCCGGTTTTGACCGCGTTTGCCGGCGAACGGGAGAAGATCGCGTCCTGCACGAGGCCGCGAACCTCCTGAAGCTCAACGCCCTCATAGGGCACGACCACATCAAATCCAGCATCGACCGCCATGTTCACGTCGAACGGGCTCATGTGTTTTTGCGGCGTGATCATGTGCAGGATAGTCTTGGCCATCGATCCCTCACGGTAGATTTTGCGTCCGATGCCGCATGTGCTTGCAGCTCAGCCGATCGAGCCTCTTGAATTTGGAGCGATTTCTTCTGTCCGGCGAGTCCGCCAAGCCGGAAAGCACTCCAGCGAATGCGACGTTAGAACGTCGTGGTCTCGATCACCGCACCCTGATTTCTGCCTCGCACGATCCGCACCCTCAACCCTGCGTGTCCGTCGCGCCCGATCCGGTCCACAAGCGCACTCGCTTCAGCCGCCGACGCGGTGAGCGCGAAGCCGGTCGGCCCCCACGAACTCTGACCGACCCCCGCCGCGCCCGCCGCCATTGCCGCGTCGAGTACCGTTGAAACTGCCGGGCTCGCGAACCTGTTCCCGCCTTGCGCTGGGGCAAAATAGTCGCCGAGCCGGGCCTGGATCTCCGTCAGCGCCGCACCCGCCGCGCCGATATCGGCGGTGGCAAGGCCCGGCAGCAGGCGCACCATCACCAGCCGGCAGAGATGGGCGACTTCTCCGTCGTCCATCGGCGGCAGCGATTGAAACGCCGCAGCCTCCGCCCTGCCATGCACGCCCGTGGACGCCGCGTCCTCGATCAGAACGAGCCGCCAGTCCTCCGGAAACGGCAGCCGCGCGATGATAGGCGGCACCGCGTCGTCCGGCCCGCGCCCGCCGTCGACCAGAAATCCGCCCGTCAGAAACGCGCCGACGCCGATACCCGATCGCGCGCCCCGCGCCAGCCGCCCCGCCGCCGCGCCGATATCCACCGCCAACCGGTTGAGCCGCCCGAGCCCCGCCGCAACCGCGAGCGCAACTTGCGTGCCGGACCCGAAACCAGCATGCGCCGGAATCGCCTCGCGGATCGTGATGTCCGCCAGCGCGGGGAGCCCGAGCGCCGCCGCCGCCTCGTGGACATATCGCAGCACGCGGGTCGCTTCCGGCCCCGTTGCGGTGAGCGTGGCCGAGGGGCGCATCGTCATGTCGAAAGCGGGCGCATCCACCGCCAGCCCGATCGAGCCAAAGCGGCGGCCGAGGCTGCCGGATAGGTCGATGAGCCCAAGGTGCAGCCGGGCCGGCGCGCGCACCCGCACGCTCGCCACCGCTCCGCCGGGTCCACCGCGCTCTGCCATCGCCGTTCCGATCATCCGCCGCTGCGTCCATTAAACCCTTGGCCGCGCAAGCCTAGCTGATACCATTGGGCATCGCCCGTAGTTTGGCGTCGCGGGGTGGAGGATGCAATCATGGCTGAAAAGACCTACTCCGACGATGAAATCACCGCACGCCTCGCCCGCGACCTGCCGCATTGGCGCTATGAGGACGGCTGGATCCGCCGCACCTACAAAACCGCCTCCTGGAAGGGCACGCTGATGGTGATCAACACCGTCGGCCACCTCGCCGAAGCCGCCTGGCACCACCCCGACATCACCGCGTCCTACGCCTGGGTAGAAGTGCGGCTGATGAACCATCACGCCAAGGGCATCACCGACAAAGACTTCGCGCTGGCAAAGAAGATCGAAGACGTGATCGGCTGGCAGCCGGGCCTGGAGGGCGAAGGCCTGGAAGGCACCCCGCAAGATCAGCGCTTCGCGTATATCAAGTATGACAAGTGAGGGGTGCGAGCGGGGTCGTAGCACAACCTCACCGACACGCGCCGCCCTACCTTCTCCTTCTCCCCTTGCGGGAGAAGGTGGCCCGCGAGGGCCGGATGAGGGGTTGCTTACGTTACAGGCAAGCCCAAACCGCAAGCAAAGCGGGAAAGACCCCTCAACCGTCGCTGCCGCGACACCTTCTCCCACAAGGGGAGAAGGAAAAGGTGCACGCTCCCTCGAGAGGAGACTTGCCACCCATCCCCTCCACTCCCCGTGACCATCCCGCCCGCGCGTGCTATGCCCCGCGCATGAGCATCCCCCCACTGGAAGACCCCATTGCCTTCGCTGCTGCCTTGCCTTCCGGCACCCGGCTGTTCGGGCTGGATCTCGGCACCAAGACGATCGGCATCGCCATATCCGACGGCGGGCTGCGCATCGCCTCTCCGATGCAGACCATAGCACGGGTGAAGTTCACCAGGGACGTTCAGGCCCTTCTGGAGCTGGCGACGAAGCACGGCGTCGGCGGCCTCGTCATGGGGTTACCGGTGAACATGGATGGGTCGGAAGGGCCGCGCGCGCAGGCCACCCGCGCCTTCGTGCGCAACCTGCGACCGCTCACCGCCCTGCCGATCACCTACTGGGACGAGCGCCTCTCCACCGCCGCCGTAACGCGAACGCTGTTGGAAGCCGACGCGTCCCGCCGCCGCCGGGGTGAAGTGGTGGACAAGATGGCCGCTAGCTTCATCCTGCAAGGCTTCCTCGACCGGCTGCATGTGGCCGAACGGCTCGACGATCGGCGCCGCCTCCTCTGAATTTTCGCGATTTCGCTGCTTTTTTCGCCCCGCCCCCTTTCCGTGCGGCTTTGGAGTGCTAGCCTTAATCATCATAGGAGCGCGCTATCTCGCATGCGCTCCCATCCGACCGAGGGAGGATGCAATGCGCTTTGCAGCTTTTTTGATGGCCGCTTTGCTGATGATCGGGGGACTGGCGCGGGCGGAGGAGAGCGCCGACGCGCCGGGCATTCGCAGTGTGATCGACAGCCAGATCCGCGCCTTCCAGGCCGACGACGGCGCAACCGCCTATTCCTTCGCCGCCCCGCAAATCCGCCGGATGTTCCCAAGCGCGGATGTTTTCATGGCGATGGTGAAGAACGGTTATCAGCCGGTTTATCGCCCGAAATCGGTCGCTTACGGGCGGCTGAAGGAAATTCCCGGCGGATATGCGCAGGAGGTGTTCCTGGTCGGCCCGGACGGGGAATCCTACACCGCGCTTTACCGGCTGGAGCGCCAGCCGGATGGCGCGTGGAAGATTTCCGCCTGCCAGATCGTCAAGGCTCCCGCGCAATCGGCGTGACGGCGACCACGGATCAACCGGCTTCGCCGCGCGCCCAGCTTGCCTTGGTTTCGGCCATGAAATCGGCGAAGCGGCCGGCCTCGATCGCGTCGCGGATGCCCTGCATCAACGACTGGTAATAGGCGACGTTCACCCACGTCAGCAGCATGCCGCCAAGCGCCTCGCCCGTGCGGATGAGGTGGTGCAGATAGGCGCGGCTGTAGTCGCGCGCGGCCGGGCAGGACGACGTCTCGTCGATCGGACGGGGATCGTCGGCATGGCGGGCGTTGCGGAAGTTGAGCTTGCCGAAGCGGGTGTAGGCAAGGCCGTGACGGCCGGCGCGCGTGGGCATCACGCAGTCGAACTGGTCGATACCGCGCGCAACGCTCTCGATGATGTCGTCCGGCGTGCCGACGCCCATGAGATAGCGCGGCTTTTCAACGGGCAGCACCGGGTTCACGATGTCGAGCATCGCCAGCATCACCGCCTGCGGCTCGCCGACCGCAAGGCCGCCGACGGAGTACCCCTCGAAGGGCATCGCGGTCAGCGCCTCGGCGCTCTGCACCCGCAGCGCCGGCACGTCGCCGCCCTGGACGATGCCGTAGAGCCCCTGCCCTTTGGCGGGGCCGCCCATCGCTTCGAATTGCGCGCGTGACCGCTCGGCCCAGCGCAGCGACAGGCGCATACCGCGCTCCACGTCCTTGGGCTCGGCGGGCAGACGCACGCACTCGTCGAGCTGCATCTGAATATCGGAGCCGAGGAGGCCCTGAATCTCGACCGACCGTTCCGGCGTCAAGTCATAGCGTTTGCCGTCGATGTGGCTCTGAAAGGTGACGCCGCGCTCGTCGAGCTTGCGAAGCTGCGCCAGCGACATGACCTGGAAGCCGCCGGAATCGGTCAAGATCGTGTGCGGCCACGTCGAGAACTTATGCAACCCGCCCAGCGCCGCCACCCGCTCCGCTCCGGGCCGCAGCATCAGGTGATAGGTGTTGCCGAGAACGACGTCGGCGCCGGTGCCGCGCACGTCGTCCATGAACATCGCCTTCACCGTGCCTTGCGTGCCCACCGGCATGAAAGCGGGGGTGCGCACGACGCCATGCGGCGTGGTGATTTCGCCCCGGCGGGCGGCGCCGTCGGTGGCGATCAGGCGGAAGGCAAAGGGGGCGGTCATTCGGATCCGGGAAAGAGCAGCGAGGAATCGCCGTAGGAATAGAAGCGATAGCCCGTCTCGATCGCATGCGCATAGGCCGCGCGCATCGTGGCAAGGCCCGAAAACGCCGAAACGAGCATGAACAGCGTCGATTTCGGCAGATGGAAGTTCGTCATCAGCGCGTCAATGGCGCGGAATCGGTAGCCGGGCGTGATGAAGATATCCGTCGCCCCGGCATAGGGCCGGATGACGCCGTCCTCCGTGGTCGCGCTTTCCAGGAGCCGCAGCGACGTCGTACCTACCGCGACGATCCGCCCGCCCCGCGCCCGCACGGCGTTGAGCGCGGCGGCGGTTTCGGGGGATACATATCCGATTTCGGCGTGCATCTTGTGCTCGGTCGTGTCGTCCGCCTTCATCGGCAGGAATGTGCCGGCGCCCACATGCAGCGTCACGAAATGGCGGGAGATGCCGTGAGCGTCGAGGCGGGCGAGAAGCTCCGGCGTGAAATGCAAACCCGCCGTGGGGGCAGCAACGGCGCCCTCCTCGCGGGCGTAGACGGTCTGATAATCGGCCCGGTCGCGCTCGTCCTCGGCGCGCTTTCCGGCGATGTAGGGCGGCAGGGGGATATGCCCGACAGCCGCGATCGCCTCGTCCAGCGCAGGTCCGGTCAGGTCGAAGGCAAGCGTCACCTCGCCCTCCTCGCCTTTTTCCGCCACGGTGCCTTCCAGCCGGCCGAGCAGGCAGACGATGCCGTCCGCCTCCGCGCCTTCACCGAAGCGCACGCGGTCGCCGGGGGCGAGCTTGCGTGCGCCCTTGACGAAGGCCTTCCAGCGGTCGGGCGCCGTGCGCATGTGCAAGGTGGCAGAAAACCGCGCGGGTTCGGCGCCCTCGCGCAGCCGCACACCGTCAAGCTGCGCCGGAATCACCTTGGTGTCATTGAAAACCAGCGAATCGCCGGGCTGGAGCAGCTCCGGCAGATCGCGCACGATGCGGTCTTGAAAGCCCTGCCCCGGCCGGACCACAAGCATACGCGCACCGTCGCGCGGACTGACCGGGCGAAGCGCGATGCGTTCGGGCGGGAGATCGAAATCGAACAGGGATACGTGCATGGCGGTCGCGCGGGCATCCCTCTCGACTGGGAGAGGCGATGCCCGCGAGCTTGCTCCAAGGTTACGCGGCCACGTCCGCGGCAACCTTCATGCTGACAATCCGGTCGGGATCGCGCACGGGCTCGCCGCGCTTGATCTGGTCCACGTTTTCCATGCCCTCGATCACCTTGCCCCACACCGTATACTGGCGATCCAGGAAGCGGGCATCGTCGAACACGATGAAGAACTGGCTGTTGGCCGAATTCGGGCTCTGCGCGCGGGCCATGGAGGTGACGCCGCGCACATGGGGCTCGGCGTTGAACTCGGCGGTGAGGTTCGGATACTTCGAGCCGCCGGTGCCGGTGCCGTTGGGGCAGCCGGTCTGGGCCATGAAGCCCTCGATCACGCGGTGGAACACGATACCGTCGTAAAAGCCTTCGCGCGCCAGCTTCTTGATGTGCGCGACGTGGCCCGGAGCGAGGTCCGGACGCATCTCGATGACCACGTTGCCCTTGGTCGTTTCGAGGATGAGCGTGTTTTCAGGATCCTTGATATCGGCCATATCGGCCTCCTTGTTCTTTTTGAGCGTTGTTACTGCGGCTGCGAGGCAAGACGCATGGATATGATCTTGTCCGGGTTGGCGGGCGGTTCGCCGCGCTCGATCTGGTCGACGACCTCCATGCCCTCGAGCACCTGACCGAACACGGTATACTGGGTGTCGAGGAAGCCGCCCTCGGCGAACATGATGAAGAACTGCGAATTGGCGCTGTTGGGATCCGCCGCACGGGCCATGCCGAGCACGCCGCGTTCGAAATGGGCGTTGGTGAATTCGGCTGGAATGTCCGGCAGATCCGAACCGCCCATGCCGGTGCCGGTGGGATCGCCGGTCTGGGCCATGAAGCCGTCGATCACACGGTGGAAGATGACGCCGTCGTAGAATTTGGCGGCCACCAGCGCCTTGATCTGCGCAACGTGCTTGGGCGCAAGATCGGGCCGCAGCGCGATCGTGACATTGCCCTTGGTGGTGTTCATCACCACCGTGTTTTCAGGATCGCCGGCGGCCAAGGCAGGCGCGGCCGAGAGGATGACGAAGGCGGCCAGGGCCGCGACGAAGCTGCGGAACAAAGGTGTCTCCCGTGCAGGCGTTCAATGCGTCAAGAGGTGGTGAACCTCGCGCGCAGCCTCTCGGCCACGTGCGGCGGAACGAAGGCATCCACCGGCCCACCGAGCGCGGCGATCTGGCGAACGAGGCTCGCCGCGATGTGGCGAACCGGAGCTGACGCCGCGAGATAAACCACATCGATGTCCGGCGCCAGAGCGGCGTTCATGCCTTCCATCTGGGTTTCATAGTCGAGATCGGTGGCGCTGCGCAGGCCCCGCACGATCACGGAGGCCCCACTCTGCCGCGCCGCATCCACCACCAGCCCGTCGAATCGCAGGATTTCGATGGTGGAACCGGCGGCGATACCGCTCACAGCCACCTGAACCATCTCCGCGCGCTCGTCGGGGGAAAACAGTCCGGATTTGGAATGATGCACGCCGATAGCGATCACCAGACGCGGAAAAATGCGCGCAGCCCGCGCGATAACGTCGATGTGACCGTTCGTGACGGGATCGAAGGACCCGGAATAGAGCGCAGTCGTCATGCCCCAAGGATTTATCCGTTCCGGCCTGCAAGCACAACGCGCGCGCCGCGCTAATTGATCGCGCCCGCCGCAACGCGGACACCAGACGGTTGCCGCATCCGCTCGTTTACGACGCGTTAAGCTTGAAGCTTCGTTACGTCGATTGATCTCATTTTATGAAAGCTTTCGGTAACCAGTGCGGGCTGAAGATCGGGCTCGGGGTTGGCTTGGAAAGCTGAGGACGCAAGCATGAGAAGTCCAGAGTTTCCCGCTCGTTTGAAGCGGGTTGCGCTTGCGATTGCCGGCCTCGGTGTAGCCGCCTTATCGTCGGGCGCGACGCCTTACGAATACGCCGTCATCGGCAAGAACGACCGCCTGCCGTCCATCGCCGACTGCCGCGATCCCGACCTGGCGACGGGGGTCGACTGTCAAGGCATCGAACTTCCGATCACGCAGGCAGAAACCATCGCCGTAAAGCCCGGTCTATCCCTGGCTGCGCAAGTGAACGGCTGACAAGCGTTCCACCCTTCACGAAATCAAGATTCGCCCATCACCACCGCGTGAGGCGAAATCTATGACGTCCGCTGCCGTTGCTTTTCACCGGCAAGGTCAACGATCCGTGATTGGGTCGTGGCGATCGGCTGATCTAGGGGCCTCGCCATGAACACGAAGGCATCCATAACACCGCCGGACCCCAACGAGGGCGTCGTTGCTGGAACCTTCATGACAAGTGGATTGCAGGCGAAAGACATCGTCATGAAAACGTCCTCCACCTTGGTGACCCTTGGCTGCGCCGCCGGCGTGGCGCTCGCTCTCGTCGGGGCGGCCTACGCGCTCGATGCTCCCATGTCCGGAGACGCGGCCCGCCTTGCCAAAGGCGACCAGATCATCGAACTCGTTCCGGCTAACTCAAACATCACGGTGCAGGATGTGAACCCGCATCTTGGAATTTCCAATCTCGTCATCGTTCCGGCGGAACCGTCGTCCTAGCCGGACGTTTTACCGGTGCGAGGACCAATGTCCTGATCCTCCAAGGCCCAAAACTTTAAGGCCCGGCCCACAAAAGGCGCCGGGCTTTTTTTGATGACAGGGCCTTGTGAGGGCAGATAGCAATCGCTATTTCGCGATAGAAAGACGAAAAGAACAAATAATTCTCGACTTTTTAGAATGTCGCAAGGCTTGTGTTCGCATCTATAAGAAAGATGCGATAAGTTAGATTCGCTTCGAAGCACCGTGCTTCCTGAAGCCGCGGGCATTTTCCACGCTGCTTGCGCCGCGACACCAAACGCTAAGTGGCCACGAACTGTCGTGGCCCCAACCCATGACGAAGTTTGACCATGACAAAGCTTGCAAGACTTGTCCCAGCCTCGATGCCAAAGGCGCTTCCCAAAGCGATCCGGTGTACGGCCAAAATGCGAGTATGTCGCGCGCGATAACGACCCTGCAGAGCCGCATTTTCTCCGTTTTCGCACCCTGAGCCGGCCCTTTGCCCGGCGCGCCTTCGAGGCCCGGAATGTTTAAGAATTATCTCGTCGAAGTCCGCGACAGTCCCGTTGGAATCCTGGTTAGGCAAGGCGATGCCTTCGCCTTCCATGCCCTTGAGGCCAGCGTGCAGGACTTGGAAGGCCAAACCTTTCCCGATGCATTATCTGCCGAGCGCGCCGCCCGCAAAGCCCTGAACGGTCAGCGCAAACCGCGCTGACCGGAATGCCCTACGCCTGCGGTCAGGTCTTCGCGGCGCCGAAGCTGTTCGCCTTCGGGAAACCGGTGGGCGGCAGCCGGCCGGCCGCACCGCGCTCGGTGATCCAATCGGTGAGGTCCGTCATGGTGCGCAGGAACACGCGGCCGGACGTATCGGTCCAGGTCAGCCCCTTGTCGGCCGCGAAGATGCGCACATCGGCGACGATGCCGTCCTTATAGCGTTGCAGGCGCACGCCCTTGCCCCGGCTCATTTCCGGCACCTGGGCCAGCGGGAACACCAAGAACTTCCGGTTTTCACCGATCATCGCCACCATGTCGCCCTCGACCGGCACGACCAAGCGCGCCTTGTCGCCGGCCGCGAGATTGAGCACCTGACGGCCTTTGCGCGTGGTCGCAATCAGATCGGTTTCGGCCGTGACGAAGCCGTAGCCGTGGGCGGTCACGGCCAGAAGCTTGCGCTCGGGGCGGTGCACGAACACGTCCACCACGTCGGAATCGTCGTCGAGATCCACCATTAGCCGCAGCGGCTCGCCGGTCGACCGGCCGCCGGGCAGCTTATCCGCGCCGAGCGTGAACACCTTGCCGTTGTCGGCCAGCACGATCAGCTTGTCCGTGGTCTCGGCCTTGAACGACAGCTTCAGCTTGTCGCCCGCCTTGAACTGCACGGCGGAAAGGTCGGAGATGTGCCCCTTCAGCGCGCGAATCCAGCCCTTGTCCGAGATGACCACGGTGACGGGCTCGCGCTCGATCAGGGCTTGGCTCACATCCTCCGCGTCATGGCTGGAGGCTTCGCCGAAGGTGGTGCGGCGCTTGCCGAGCGGGGTCGTTTCCGCGAAGGACTTGCGCACGGCGGCGATTTCCCAGCGCACCGTCTTCCACTGCTTGGCCTCGGAGGCGAGCAGCGCCTCAATATCGGCTTTCTCGGCTGAAAGCTCGGCGTGCTCTTTCCGGATTTCCATCTCTTCCAGCTTGCGCAAGTTGCGCAGTCGCATGTTGAGGATGGCGTCGGCCTGATTGTCCGTCAGCGAGAAGGCCGCGATCAGCTCCTTCTTCGGCTCATCCTCCTCGCGGATGATGCGGATCACCTCGTCGAGGTTAAGGTAGGCGATGATGTAGCCGTCGAGCAGTTCCAGCCGCGCCACGATCTCCGCCAGCCGGTGATTGGAGCGGCGAACTAGCACCTCGCGCCGGTGTGCCAGCCACTCCACCAGCACCTGCTTCAGGCCGATGACGTTGGGCACCTGCCCGCGCGACAGCACATTCATGTTGAGCGGAATCCGCGATTCCAGCTCCGACAGCTTGAACAGCGCCTCCATCATCAGCGCCGGATCGATGTTGCGGCTTTTCGGCACGATGACGACGCGCACATCCTCCGTGCTCTCGTCGCGCACATCCTCCACCATCGGCAGCTTGCGCTCGTTCACAAGCTCGGCGATCTTTTCGATCAGCCGTGATTTTTGCACCTGATAGGGCACCTCGGTGATCACGACCTGCCACATGCCGCGCTCAAGGTCTTCCTTTTCCCAGCGCGCGCGGACGCGGAAAGAGCCGCGGCCGGTGCGATAGGCCTCCAGCACCGCCGCCTCGCTCTCCACGATCACGCCGCCGGTTGGAAAATCCGGGCCGCGCACGGGGCCGGCGAAGCGGTGCACAAGCCGCTCGATCGGGGTGTCCGGGCTGTCGATCAACAGCATCGCGGCGTCGCAGAGTTCGGCCGCGTTATGCGGCGGGATCGACGTCGCCATGCCGACCGCGATGCCGGACGAACCGTTGGCCAGAAGGTTCGGGAAGGCGCCGGGGAGAACGATGGGCTCCTTGTCCTCGCCGTCATAGGTCTCGCGGAAATCAACCGCGTCCTCGTCGAGCCCATCGAGCAACAGGCGGGCCACTTCCGTGAGCCGCGCCTCAGTGTAGCGCATCGCGGCGGCGTTATCCCCGTCGATGTTGCCGAAGTTGCCCTGGCCGTCGATCAGCGGATAGCGCTGCGAAAAGTCCTGCGCGAGCCGCACAAGCGCGTCATAGACGGATTGGTCGCCGTGCGGGTGATACTTACCGATGACGTCGCCGACCACACGCGCGCATTTCTTGAACGCCGCGCCCGGATCGAGCCTGAGCAGCCGCATCGCATAAAGCACGCGGCGGTGCACGGGCTTCAGCCCGTCGCGCACATCGGGCAGCGCCCGGTGCATGATGGTGGAGAGCGCGTAGGCGAGATAGCGCTCTTCAAGCGCTTCGCGAAGATTGATCGGCTCTACGCCGCCCGGCGGAATCAGGTCTTGTCCCATGCCCTATGGGGTAGAATCAAGAACGCCGGAGAGCAACCCGCCCACGCGCCTCAACCGGCCGGATCCTCGGTCTTTTGCACTGCGGCAAAGCCGCGCCGATCACCAAGCGATGAATTGCCGCGCCTTCTGCGCTAGAATAAACTTATGGATAGGCAAATCAGAGCGGCGGACCCGGCGGCATGAAAAAGTTAGATATCGACGTCGTGATCGACGTTGTCTGCCCGTGGTGTTTCGTCGGCAAGCGGCGGCTGGACGCGGCCCGCGCGCTGGTTCCGGATATCGCGCTTCCCACACGCTATCGCCCGTTCCAACTCGATCCGACGCTGCCGCCCGAAGGCAAGGAGCGTAACGCTTACATGATCGCCAAATTCGGCGATTCCGGACGCCTTGCCGCCGCCCAAGAACGCCTGGAAGCGATCGGGCACGAGATCGGGATCCCGTTTGCCTTCGACAAGATCAAGGTGGCCCCGAACACGCTGGACGCCCACCGCCTGCTGCGCTGGGCCACCGAGGCCGGCAAGGGCGAGGCAGCCGCCGAGCGGCTGTTCGCGCTCTACTTCGTCGAGGGCGAGGACATCGGCGACGCCGGCACCCTGATCAAAGCCGCTGCCGACATCGGCCTAGACGCCGAAGCCGTCGCGGCGAAGCTCGCCGACGGCACAGACCACGAGGCGATCCAAGCCGAAATCGAATCGGCATCCCGTGCGGGTGTCACGGGCGTACCGTTCTTCATCGTTGACAACAAATACGCCATCTCAGGCGCGCAGGAAGCCGAAACGCTGGCGGGTGCGTTCCGGCAAATCGCAGCCGACGCGGGGTAACCCTCCCCCCTCACATCGCTTCGAACTTCGACATATCCGTATGGCTGGCCTTGATCCAGCGCACCGTGCCGGTGGACGAGCGCATGACCACGGTATGCGTCGTCACGCGCTCGCCGCGCGAGAACTTCACGCCAGACAGCATGTTGCCGTCGGTTACGCCGGTCGCGGCGAAGAGGACGTCACCGACGGCCATCTCTTCCATCAGGAATTTCTTGCGCACGTCCTGAATGCCCATGCGCTGGGCGCGCTGAACCTGCTCGTCGCGATTGATGACCAGCCGGCCCTGCATCTGGCCGCCGATGCAGCGCAGCGCTGCGGCGGCAAGCACGCCTTCCGGCGCGCCGCCGATGCCGAGATAGATGTCGATGCCGGTTTCGTCCGGTTCGGTGGTGTGGATGATGCCCGCCACGTCGCCGTCGCCGATCAGGCGGATCGAGGCGCCGGTTGCGCGAACCTCCTCGATCAGCCGGGCATGGCGCGGGCGGTCGAGAATGCAGGCGGTGATTTCACCCACCGGCACGCCCTTGGCGGCGGCAAGCGCGCGAATGTTTTCAGACGGCGTCGCGTCGAGATCCACGATCCCCTGGGGATAGCCCGGCCCGATCGCGATCTTGTCCATGTAGACGTCGGGCGCGTTGAGAAGCCCGCCCTGCTCGGCGATCGCAATCACGGCGATCGAATTCGGCAGGTTCTTCGCGCAAATGGTGGTGCCCTCCAGCGGATCGAGCGCGATATCGACACGCGGGCCCTTCCCCGCGCCAACCTCCTCGCCGATGTAAAGCATCGGCGCCTCGTCGCGCTCGCCCTCGCCGATCACCACGGTGCCCTGAATGGGTAGCTGATTCAGCTCGCGCCGCATGGCATCCACCGCTGCCTGATCGGCCGCCTTCTCGTCCCCCCGCCCCCGCAATCTCGCCGCCGCCACCGCCGCTCGCTCGGTCACACGAACGAGTTCGAGAGTGAGAATACGGTCGAGGGAATTGCCGAGCTTGGGAGACATGAAAAATGAACCTCATGGAATGTAACGACGACGTAAGGCCCTCCGGTCCGCTTCGTCAATGCACCGAAGGGTGACTTGTCGGCGACAAGACCCAGCAGTTGACAGTAGTTCGATATCAAACTAAGTAAGTTTGATATCGAACTAGATGAGGGTATCATGACCAGCAGACGCAAATTCATCATGGTCCTTGGCGGCGGCATAATCACGGCGGCCGTGGGCGGGGCGGCGTGGGTGGCAACGCGCGATCCGGCACGTGCGCGAGAGGCATGGACGAAAGCCGGACAGGATGCCGGCGATCCCCGTCGCAAAGCGCTGTCCTATGCGGTGCTCGCCCCCAATCCACACAACCGCCAACCCTGGATCGTCGATCTCAGCAAGGCCGACGAAATCACACTCACCTGCGACCCCGACCGGCGCTTGGAGCACACCGATCCCTTCGATCGGCAGATCACCGTCGGCCTTGGTTGCTTCATCGAACTCTTGGCGCAGGCCGCCGCGGAGGACGGTTTCGACACCGACGTCGCGCTCTTCCCGGAGGGTGAGCCAGCCGACCGGCTTGACGGCCGCCCCGTCGCCCGCATCCGCATTGTGAAAAACGAGGCTGCGGTGCGCGATCCGCTCTTCCTCCACATCCTCGACCGGCGAACGAACCGCAACCCCTATGACACTGCACGACCGGTCGAAACCGGCACCCTCACGCAGATCGCGAAGGCCGCGCGAACGTCGGCTGTGTTCCATACCAACGACCCTGCCCGCTTGGAGGGTCTGCGTGCCCTCAGTTGGGCGGCCATGGACCTTGAAATCCGGAACTATGCAACGGCCAAGGAAAGCGTGGACCTGACCCGCATCGGACGCGCCGAAATCGAAGCCAATCCGGACGGCATCTCGCTCGCCGGTCCGCTCCTCGAAGGCCTGGCTCTGACCGGACTGCTCAACCGCGACGATATGCTCGACCAGAATTCGAGCACATTCCAGCAGCAGATCCCCTTTCTCAAAGCGTCCTTCGATACGGCGATGGGGTTCCTTTGGCTAACGACCCCCGGCAACACGCGAGCGGACCAGATCCGCGCCGGACGCGATTATGTCCGCGTGAACTTGGCGGCAACCGGCCTAGGCGTTGCCATGCAGCCGTTCAGCCAAGCGCTCCAGGAATTTCCTGAGATGGCGGAGTATCGGCAGACGATGCTGACGACGCTTGCCATTGATACGGCCGACACCCTGCAGATGTTCGTAAGATTGGGCTATGGTCCGGCCCCGAAAGGCAGCCCGCGCTGGCCGATGGAAACGAGGATCAAAGCCGCATGACGACGTCGGATGCGCCGATCGATGTGTTGTTCCGCTACTTCACGGAAATCGCGATCACCGCGCAGCTTTCGGGCAAAATGCTCGAAAAGGTCTTTCCAGACGGCATGACATTGGCCCAGTTCGGCATCCTGAACCATCTTGCGCGCGTGGGAGACGGGCAATTGCCGGTCGAGATCGCGCGCGCGATGCAGGTTACCAAAGGGACCATGACCAGCACGCTCGGCGCCCTTCAACGTGCCGGGCGCGTTTCCATAACACCGGATGCAACCGACGGACGATCGAAGCGCGTCCACCTAACGCCGCAAGGCCGCCAAATCCGCGAGGCCGCGCTTGCGGCTGTGGAGCCGGAATTGCGCCAGCTTGCCGGCCATCTCTCGCTTGAAGGCATAGTGGCGATTTTGCCCACCGTGGAGCGCGTGCGCAAACTGCTGGATGCGCAGCGTGACGGCTCCGACCTAAGCCACGGATCCTAGCCTCATCCGCGCCCTCAAAGTTCCTCGATCCGAATCAGCGTCGGCGGGGCGGCGATGTGGCCGTCGGCTTCGATCAGCTTCAGCGCATCGCGGATTTCCGTTTCGCGCGTGGCATAGGTGATCAGCACCAGCGGCTGCGGATCCACCGGCAACGGGGCAGACGGCGCTTCAGAGCGCGGCGCGCGGCGGCGCTGCACGATGGATTCCAGCGAAATGCCGTGCTCGGCCATCCGCGTGGCGATCGCGGCCAGCGCGCCCGGCCGGTCATAGACCGACAGCCGCACGTAATAGCCGCCCTTATGGGCCTGCATTTCCGCGCGAATGTAGGGATCGAGATCGGCCACCGGCCGTCCGAAGGCGGGCACCGCGCGGCAGCGCGCGATGTCCACCACGTCGGCGATCACGGACGAGGCCGTCGCCATGCCGCCGGCGCCGGGGCCGACGAGCACGATCTCGCCCACCGCGTCGCCGTCCAGCGCCACGGCGTTGAGCACGCCGTCGGTGCGGGCGACGGCGGAGGATTTCGGCACCATGGTCGGATGCACGCGCGCCTCGACGCCGCTCTCCGTGCGCCTTGCAACGCCTAGCAGCTTGATGCGGTAGCCAAGTTCGTCGGCAGCATCGATATCGGCGAGCGTGATGGCCGAGATGCCCTCGACATAGATCGCTTCGGCATCGATTTCGGTGCCGAAGGCGAGGCTGGCGAGGATCGACAGCTTGTGCGCGGTGTCGAAGCCTTCAACGTCGAAGGTGGGGTCCGCTTCGGCGTAACCGAGCCGCTGCGCTTCGGCCAAACACGCATCGAACGACAGTTGCTCCTTCTCCATCCGGGTCAGGATGTAATTGCAGGTGCCGTTGAGAATGCCGTAGATGCGGGTGATGCGGTTGGCGGCAAGGCTCTCGCGCAGCGTCTTGATGACCGGAATTCCGCCCGCCACCGCCGCCTCGAAGGCCAGCGCCGCGCCGGTTTCTTCCGCCAGCCGCGCCAGCGCCACGCCGTGCCGGGCCAAGAGCGCCTTGTTGGCCGTGATCACGGATTTGCCAAGCCCGAGCGCCGCGCTAACCACATCCTCAGCCGGTCCGGACGAACCGCCGATCAGCTCCACCACGACATCCACATTCGGATCGGTCGCGACCGCAACCGGATCGTCGTGCCAGGCGATTCCGTCCATGGAGACGCCCCGGTCGCGCGTGCGATCGCGCGCGGAAACGGCGGTGACCACGATGGGCCGCCCGGCCCGCTGCGCGAGCATGGCGGCATTGGCCGTCACGATTTTGAGAACCGACGCACCCACGGTGCCAAGGCCCGCAAGCCCCAGCCGAAGCGGTTTCGACATGACCCATCCCGAGTTCGAAAAAATGCCTGCCGAAAACGCACGAAGGCGCCGGCGTAATGACCGGCGCCTTCAGCCTTCCCGGCTGAATGAAATCCAATCGACGGCCGCCGCCAAACCCTAGCGGTGCGCGCTGATTGGGATCACGTTGTGCATGGTTTCGTCGGCCGTTTCAAGGAAGCGGCGGATGCTGCGGGCGGCTTGGCGGATGCGCTGCTCGTTCTCCACCAGCGCGATGCGCACATAGTCGTCGCCATGCTCGCCGAAGCCGATGCCCGGCGCCACGGCAACGTCGGCCTTCTCGATGAGGAGCTTGGAGAATTCCAGGCTGCCGAGCGCTTTGAACTTCTCCGGCAGCGGCACCCAAGCGAACATGGAGGCCTGTGGAACCGGAATGTCCCACCCTGCCCGGCCGAAGCTTTCCACCAGCACATCGCGGCGGCGCTTATAGGTCTGGCGGACGTCCTCGATATGCTTGTCGGCGTCGGGATCGTTAAGCGCCGCCGTCGCCGCCACCTGGATCGGCGTGAACGCGCCATAGTCGAGATAGCTCTTCACGCGGGCGAGCGCGGCGATCAGCCGCTCGTTGCCGACCGCGAACCCCATGCGCCAGCCGGCCATGGAGAAGGTCTTCGACATCGATGTGAACTCGACGCAAACGTCCATCGCACCCGGCGCTTGAAGCACCGAAGGAGGTGGAACGCCGTCGAAATAAATCTCCGAATAGGCCAGATCCGACAGCACGAACACATTGTGCTTGCGGGCAAAGGCCACGACGTCCTTGTAGAAATCAAGGTCGACCACCGCCGCCGTCGGGTTGGACGGATAGCAGAGAATCAGCGCGATGGGCTTGGGGATCGAGTGGATCACCGCCCGTTCCAGCGCATGGAAAAACTCCGGCCCCGGCTCCACCGGCACGGAGCGGATCACGCCGCCGACCATCAGGAAGCCGAAGGCGTGGATCGGGTAACTCGGGTTCGGACACAAAACCAGATCGCCCGGCGCGGTGATCGCCTGGGCCATGTTGGCAAAGCCTTCCTTGGAGCCAAGCGTAGCCACAACCTGCGTATTCGGGTTCAGCTTCACGCCGAACCGCCGCTCGTAATAGGCCGCCTGCGCCCGGCGAAGGCCCGCGACCCCGCGCGACGACGAATAGCCATGCGTATCAGGCCGCTGCACCGTGTCGATCAGCTTATCCACAACATGCTTGGCCGTGGGCAAATCAGGATTGCCCATGCCGAGATCGACGATATCAGCCCCGCCTGCCCGTGCGCTGGCCTTCAGCCGGTTAACCTGCTCGAAGACATAGGGCGGCAAGCGCTTGATCTTGTGAAACTCGTCGGTGCTCATGGGCAGGTCCTGGTGTGCCGGGTCGAAGCAGGCCCGTTGCGGCGAACGGATAAAAAGCTTCTATCACCTGCGGGGATGCCGCCGGTATGAAAAATTCTGATGGAGAGTCTGCGCCGCGCCGATCGGACCGCCGGTCAGGGCGCCTTGACGCAAGTGCCATCGAGTGCCGCCACAAGGCCCTCCGCACAAACGAGGGCGGCCTCAGTGGCGCCTTGGATGCCCGCGCTATCGAGCAGCGCCCGAACGTCCTCGGACTGCTGATCGCGGGCGACTTGCAGAGCCATCGCCGCCGGCAATGAACTATCCGCAACCGAACCGGCCGCGACTTGGCGTTGCCCCTGGGCGGTCAACTCACGCTCCAGCGCGGTGCGCTGAACGTCGGTTTTCACCGTCGTCTCCAGGCTGGGCGGGGCCGCGACTTCCACGAAATCCGTTGGCCCGCTCGAACAGGCAGCGAGCGCAAGCAAGGCTGCGGCAAGGGCCGCGACAGCCATTCCCATCGAATTGCGTGCGCTGGAATTTCGAGACGCCATGCTTGAACCCGCCTTCTCAACTTTCGTTCTGATCCCATTGTTCAGGATGCGCTGCCAAGGAGACGTTAATACGGTGTCCCGCACGCCTGAAAGTGATTGGAGCGATTGCCTCAATCAACCGTTTTCAGGATACCATGGAGATCGGGAGAACGGCAGCATGTGGCATCACGATGCCGTCAAAAGGCACCCCGGATGTGCCAAAACTTTCCCGGGAGGGAGTGGCGAGGCTGATGAGCGATAAGGATATGCCGGCAGAGACCAATCCGCTGCTGCGATACATCGTGAACAATCCCGAAGCTTTCGCCCACAACATCGCGGCCGTGGTGGAGAACTTCGGCCGGGCCGCCGCGGCCTATGTGGAGCCGCGCGAGAAGGGCGAGGTGAAAGTCGGCCTCTCCGACGAGTTCACCGAGGTGGTGAAAACGCTCGCCAAGGTGGGTGACTATTGGACCAGCGACCCGCAGCGCGTGATGGAAGCGCAGACCCGCCTCGTCAACGGCTACCTGGACCTGTGGTCGTCGAGCATGCGGCGAATGATGGGCGAGCCCGCCACGCCCGCCGCCGAACCCGCCCCCGGCGACAAACGCTTCCAGGACGAAGACTGGCGCGCAAACCAGTTTTTCGACTTCCTCAAGCAGATCTATCTGATCTCCACCCGCTGGGCCGAATCCATGGTGGAGGATGCCGGTGATCTTGACCCGCACACCCGCCAGAAAGCCGATTTCTACATCAAGCAGATCGCGGCAGCGGTTTCCCCGTCGAACTTCGTTCTGACCAATCCGGAGCTTTTGAAGGAAACCGTGGCGTCCAACGGCGCCAATCTGGTGCGCGGCATGAAAATGCTAGCCGAGGACATCAAGGCAGGCCACGGCGACCTGAAGATCCGCCAATCGGACACGACGAAGTTCAAGCTGGGCGTCAACATGGCGCTCACCCCCGGCAAGGTGATCCATCAGAACGGCATCTGCCAGCTCATCCAGTATGAAGCGGCCACCGATACGGTTCTGAAGCGCCCGCTGCTGATCGTGCCCCCGTGGATCAACAAGTTCTACATTCTAGACCTCAATCCGGAGAAGTCGTTCATCAAGTGGGCCGTCGATCAGGGCCACACCGTGTTCGTGATCTCATGGGTGAACCCAGACGAGCGGCTCGCGGAGAAAAGTTTCGAGCACTACATGAACGAGGGAATTCTTGAATCCCTCGACGTGATCCAGAAAGTCACGCGGGTGCGCGAGGTGAACGCCATCGGCTATTGCGTGGGCGGCACCTTGCTCGCCGTCACGCTCGCCTACATGGCCGCGAAGGGCGACGAGCGCATTAAAAGCGCCACGCTGTTCACCACGCAGGTGGACTTCCAGAACGCCGGCGACCTCAGGGTCTTCGTCGACGAAGAGCAGATCAAGATCCTCGAAGAGCGCATGAGCGAGCGCGGCTATCTGGAAGGCTCCAAGATGGCCAATGCCTTCAACTCGCTGAGAGCCAACGATCTGATCTGGCCGTATTTCATCAACAACTACGTGCGCGGCAAGGAGCCCTTCCCCTTCGATCTCCTCTACTGGAATTCCGATTCCACCCGGATGCCGGCCGCCAACCACTCGTTTTATCTGCGCAATTGCTACCTTGAGAACAAGCTGGCGACGGGCGAAATGGAAATCGGCGGCGTGAAGCTGGACCTGAAGAAGGTCACAGTGCCGATCTACAATCTCGCCACGCGGGAAGATCACATCGCGCCGGCAAAGTCGGTGTTCTACGGTTCCAGCTTGTTCGGCGGGCCGGTGGAATTCGTGCTGTCCGGATCGGGCCACATCGCCGGCGTGATCAACCCGCCGGATCGCCACAAGTATCAATACTGGACCGACGGCGAGCCGACCGGCACGCTGGAGGACTGGATGGCGACCGCCACCGAAAACAAAGGATCGTGGTGGCCGCACTGGCACACCTGGGCGGAAAGCCTGGAGCCCGCCCGCACCAAACCGCGCAAAATCGGCGGCGGGCGGCTGAACGCTATCGAAGACGCGCCGGGGAGCTACGTCACGATCAAGGACTGATCACTTGAGTTACGGCTGGTCGCGGCGTGCGAGGAAGGACAGCGCGGCGACCAGCCATGACGCGATCAGCAGCAGCCCGCCGAGCGGCGCGGCCATGGGGAACAACGAAGCGCCCATGGTGGAGGAAAGCGTGAGATCGCCCGAAAACAGGGTGATTCCAAGCGCCATCGTGGCCGCCGCGATCCGCCTGAGCCAGCGCGAACCGATCGAGGGAACGGCAAGCGCGATCAAGGCCGCAGCGTGCATGATCAGCATCTTGCCGGCCGTGTCGAGATTGGTTCCGGCGTAAGCATGAGCCCCCGCCGCCGATGCCGCGACGCCGGCCGCCCCCGCCAAACCGGCGCAAACGCCGATCACCCGCTCAAATCCGTTGCCCGCACCGAGCGCCATAAACGCCCCCCTTTGCCGTCATTGAATCAGCCGACTCAGCGAGAGTTAGCGCAAGACGGGCGCGAGCGCTGCTCACGGTTCGGTCATCGGGCTGGCAGGCCATGGCGCCACGTGCGAGAAGGGCGCGCCGCCACCTGGACGCCGCCATGCCGACCCTGGTCCCGATCGACGACCCCGCCGACCCGCGCGTTGCCGCCTATCTCAACATCCGCGACCGCGACCTTGCGGGCGGGCACGGGCGGCGCTTCGTGGCCGAGGGCGAAACGGTGCTGCGGGTGCTCGTCGGCGAAAGCCGTCTTGCGCCGGAATCCATGCTGGTGGCGGAAAACCGCGTCGCGGCGGCCGAGGCGCTGGCGGGCGGGCGGGATATTCCCATCTATGTCGCCGCCAAGCCGATAATGGAGGCGATCGTCGGCTTCCACATTCACCGGGGCATGCTGGGCGTCGGCCTGCGCGGCGCGGATCTCTTGGCGTCCGAGCTTCTGGATGCGGAACCCCGGATGGTGCTCGGGCTTGCCGGCATCGCCAACCACGACAACGTGGGCGGCCTGTTCCGCAACGCCGCCGCCTTCGGCGCTGGAGCCGTTCTGATGGACGGCGCGACCTGCGATCCGCTCTATCGCAAGGCGTTGAGGGTGTCGGTCGGGGGCGTGTTGCGGGTGCCGTTCGCGCGGGTGGCATCGGCCGTGGAGATGGCCAACCTTCTGACCAAGAAGGGCTATCTTGTTCTCGGCCTTTCTCCGCGCGGTCGGATGCGCCTTGACGAGGTGCCGCGCGGCGGCAAGGTTGCGCTCATCCTGGGGGCGGAAGGTCCGGGTCTTTCCGACGAGGTGATGGCGCGCACCGAGACCGTTCGCATCGATATGGCCGGTGGTTTCGACAGCCTGAACGTGGCGACAACCAGCGGAATCGCCCTTTACGAATTGACCAAGGCTTAAGGGTTCGGCAGCAGCCAAACCCGGCCGGCCGGAACCGAAATGCGCACACTTTGGCCGGGCGAAAGCGCCTCGCCGGCAGCGGTTCCGACCTGGACCGTGAGCACGATCCCGGCCATGTCGGCGATGATGAGCCGGTGCGTTCCGCGATAGAGCACCTGCCGGATGATAGCCTCGGCGCCCTCCCCGTCCGTCAGCCCAAGCGCCTCCGGACGAAGGGCGGCGGTGGCTGGGCCGTCTGCCCGGTCGCAGGGAAACGAGCCGAGCGGCGAGTGAAAACGGCCGGATTCGACCTGACCCGCGATCAGGTTCAGAACGCCAAAAAACCTTGCAGAGTCCGCCGTTTGCGGTCTCTCGAACAACTCCTCCGGAGGGCCCGCCTGAACGATGCGGCCGTGCAGCATGAGCGCCATCCGGTCCGCAATGCCAACAGCCTCCTCGCGGTCGTGGGTGACGAACAGCATGGTGGTTGACGTGGCTCGCTGGACCTCGCGGATGAGGTCACGCATGTCGGCGCGCAGCGACGGATCGAGGCTGGAGAGCGGCTCGTCGAGGAGCAGAACCTGCGGCTTGACGATGAGCGCGCGGGCGAGCGCGACCCGCTGGGCCTGTCCGCCGGAAAGCTGGTCGGGGCAGCGCTTTTCGAAGCCGTCGAGGTGGACGAGGCGGAGCATTTCGGCGACGCGGTGGCGGATTTCGGGGGCCGGAACACCGCGCATCCGCAGCCCGAATCCGACATTTCCGGCGACGTCGAGATGGGGAAACAGGAGGTGATCCTGCACCATCATGACCGCACCGCGCCGGTCGGGCGGGAGGGCCAGAACCGATCGGCAGCCGATCGAAACGTCACCGCTGCCGGGCTGGATTAAGCCGGCTATCACTTTGAGAAGGCTGGACTTTCCACAGCCGGACGGACCCACCAGCGTGGTCAACGTGCCGGCTTCAAGGTCGAGATCGACACCGTTCAAGGCGGGCGCGGTGGTGCAAGGATAGGTCGCCGTGAGACCCCTTAAGATTACCGCCGTCATGACCGCCCGACCCTTGCCCGGCGGGGGCGGATTTTGGAGAGATGGGGGGCGGCGAGAGCGAGGACGAGCGCGCCGGGGAGGATGGTGAGGATGGCCACCACACCGGCGATATCATTGCGGCCGGCGCCGGCGAATTGGGTGAGAATGAGCGGCAAGGTGATGACGCGGCCTCCGCCGATTAACAACGTCAGCGTGTATTGGCTCCACGAGACCAGAAACACAAGAGCGGCCGCCACGGCCACGCCGGGCGCCAGCATGGGGAGGGTTACATGCCGGAAACCCTGGACTTTTGACGCGCCGAGCGAGCGAGCAGCGGCTTCGAACGAAGGGTCGTGATTGCGCAAAACGGCCGAGAGCACCACAACCGCATAGGGCATCGCCGGGATGAGGTGAACGACGACAACGCCTGCGATCGTACCGGTGAGACCAAGGCGGAGAGCGACGGCGTGGAGGCCCATGGCGACGGCGAGCGCGGGCACGACGGCCGGGGCGAGGAGGAGCGCGAGCACCCAGGTGCGACCCGAAAAACGGCACTGAGTCAAGGACTTAGCGGCTAGCAGCGCGATCGCCAGGGAGAGCGCGGTCGTGACGATCGCGATCAGCAGCGAGGTGGCGATGGCTTGGGGGATGCCGGAGGCCGGGTGGAAAGCGGCGGCCCAGGCGGCAAGGCTCCATTTGGGAACCAGGGCGGGGAAGTACCAGCCTCTGGAAAAGCTCCATAGAATCAGCGGGATGAACGGGGCGAGCAGCACCGCGACGAGGAGCGCGGCGGACAGGATGACCCGCAGGTCGAAGCGGTTTCGGGGGGAGCGGACAGCGAGAACGGCGGGCATATCTTAGGCCTCCCGCGCGGCAAGGGGCATGAGGAGGCGCGCGGCGAGAATCAGGGCTCCGGCGGCAAGCGCGGTCATCAGCGCGAGCGCGATGGCGGCGGGGCGATCGGTGAGATCGTTGGAGGTGAACATCTCGTAAGCCACAACCGGCAACAGCTTGGGATTGCTGGCGCCAAGCACGGCGGGCACCTCGTAGGCGCCAAGCGTGAAGGCGAAAACGAGCGCCGCCGCGCCGAGAACGGCCGGGGCGATCAGCGGCAAGGTGACATGGCGGAATGCCTGCCAGCGGCTGGCGCCGAGCGTGCGAGCGATATCGGCGGGGGCAGAGCCGAGGGCGGATAACTGCGTGAGAACGACGAGGCCGATGAAGGGCACTTCCTTCCAGACATAGGCGATGATGATGCCGGCACACCAAGGATCAGCGGTCAAAGCCGGGAAATCCGCCGGTTGCGCGGTGATGCCGAGCGCAAAGGTGAGGCGGGAGATAAGCCCGGATTGCGCGATCAGCGTGCCGACCGCGACCGCCGCGACGACATGCGGCACGGTCAATCCGAGTTGAAACAACACGGCAAGCGCCTGCGGCCAGCGGACGGCGCGGAAGGCCTTATCCATCAAAACGGCAGCCGCAATACCAAGCACGGTGGCGATAGCAGTCGAAACGATCGCCACCCACAGGGTGGCTCCGATCGAACCGGCGAGGCCCGGTTCGGCCAGGGCGCGCGCGTAGAAATGCAACCCGGCACTGGATTCACCCCAGAGATGGACGCCGAAGGAGCGAAGGATTCCAAGGCCGAGCCCGCCCAAAAACAGGCCCCCGACCACGACAAGCGCGGGTGCGAGCAGGAGGGCGGGCCGGGCTGAAATCATGTCACTCAGGTGTAGTCGCCGTGAAGTGTGGTGTAGTCGTCTTTTCGGCGATGTGTAGTCATGAATCGCTATTGCCCGACATTGGCGATCCAGCCCTTCTCGATCGCGGCCGACCACTCGGCGGTCAACTCGGGCATCGCGCGGTCGGCGAGGTCCTTTTCGGACACGACGGCCTCATGGCGGGGGATGGAGCGGAACTTGTCCGCATCGGCCGGGGACAGCTTATCAAGGTCGAGCGCGGTGGCCATACCCCAGACCTCGGGCTTGGCCTTTTCGAACTGCGCCTCAACCGAGAGGAGGAAATTGACGGCCACGATCGCCGGGGCCTTGTTGGCGGCGTTGAAGGGGATGGCGACATAGCTGGTGTTGCCGATGGTGCCGTCATCAAGGGCGTAGGAGCGGGTGGTCGGGGGGAAGGTGCCGTTTTCAACGCCGGCGCCGAAGCTGGTGGGCTCGTAGTTGAAGGTGAAGTCGACCTCGCTGTTGGCGAAGAGCTGATTGAGCTGCGTGATGTCGGTCGGGTAGGTCTGACCCTCACGCCAAAGATTTGGCTTCAACTCGTTCAGCAACGCCCAGACTTTTGGAGCCACCGCATCGTATTTCGCCTGATCGAAGGGCCCGGCGAGAGCATCCGCCCCACCCGCGACCGAGTAGAAGACGTGGCGGACAAAGACGCTGCCGTTGAAATCCGGCGGGGCGGCATAGGTGAAGCGGCCGGGGTTCGCCTTGATCCAATCCACGAGGGCCGGAATAGTGCGCGGCGGGGCGGGAACGCGAACGCTGTCATAAGCGAGTGCGAATTGCGCGCGGCTCCAGGGTGCCTCGCAGCCGTCGATCGGGGTGCCGAAATCGTTGGCGATGGTGGGGTCGGTCCAGTCGATCAGGGCCGCATTCGGAAGGTTGGCTGTGTAACCGCAGGTAACGAGATTACCTTGGCGCAGGGTGCGGAAGTTTTCGCCGTTGATCCAGACGAGATCGACGCTGCCGCCTTCCAGTATCCCGGCTTCCTTTTCCGAGAGAACCTGGTTCACCACTTCAGCCGTTGCGGCAACGCCGACGCGGTTGACCGTGATGCCGTAGTCCGCCTTTAGCCGGTCGGCCATATAGGTTGAAACATAGGCATTGATCCGGTCATCCCCGCCCCACAGGAAGAAGTTGACGGTGCCGCCCTTAGCCGCCTCGACAACCTTGTCGAAGGGTTCGGAGGCAAGCTGATCGTCTGTGAGGGGAGCGGCAAAGACGGCGGTGGTCGCGGCAAGGAGAGCAGCGGTAGCGATCAGGCGCATCAGGAACTCCAAGTTATTGGCAGCTTTTGTTAGCCAAAGTGACCGGGGTGCGCATCAAGGCAACCGGTAAACTTAACCAATGGCGCGGTCACATCGTCGGCATCGGTTCTTGAAGTCTGGCCGAAAATGCAAAAAGGCGGAGCCGAAGCCCCGCCTTTCGCAGATCCGGTAAGCCGGAAATCAGCGCTTCGAGAACTGGAAGCTACGGCGGGCTTTGGCGCGGCCGTACTTCTTGCGCTCGACGACGCGGCTGTCGCGGGTGAGGAAGCCGAGCTTCTTCAGGACGCCGCGCAGGCCCGGCTCGTAATAGGTGAGAGCCTTCGAGATGCCATGACGGATGGCGCCGGCCTGACCGGAGAGGCCGCCACCGGCAACCGTCGCGATCACGTCGAACTGACCATCGCGATCGGCGGCGAAGATCGGCTGACGAACGATCATCTGAAGAACCGGGCGACCGAAGTAGGTGCCGAAGTCCTTGTCGTTGATGACGATCTTGCCGGTGCCCGGCTTGATCCAGACGCGGGCGACCGCGTTCTTACGCTTGCCGGTCGCATAGGCGCGGCCGAACTTGTCGAGCTTCTGGACGTGAACCGGGGCTTCCGGCTGAACGGCCGGCGCAACGGCGCCAAGCTCGGAGAGGGAGGACAGCTCAGCCATGTTCACGCCCTCGCATTCTTCTTGTTCATGGACTTAACGTCGAGCGCCACCGGCTGCTGCGCCGCGTGAGGATGCTCGGCGCCGGCATAGACACGCAGGTTCTTGAGCTGCTGGCGGGCGAGCGGGCCTTCGGGAAGCATGCGCTCCACGGCCTTTTCGAGCACGCGCTCAGGGAACCGGCCTTCGAGGATGGCACGCGCAGTGCGCTCCTTGATGCCGCCGATGTAGCCGGTGTGCCAGTAGTATTTCTTGTCGGTGTATTTGCGGCCCGTGAGCACCACCTTGTCGGCGTTGATCACGATGACGTTGTCACCGTCGTCCATATGCGGCGTGTAGGACGCCTTGTGCTTGCCACGCAGGTGCATCGCGATAATGGACGCGAGGCGACCCACAACGAGGCCTTCGGCATCAACCAAGATCCACTTCTTCTCGATATCAGCCGGTTTCGCCGTAAAGGTCTTCATGGGCGCTACCGTTCTTACCAGTTTGTTCTTCGTCCCCCGCCGTTTCGAGCAGGAGATGACCGCAGGCCGTGAGGCGAGCCGTCGTCGGGGCGAGGCTATACGCGAGGCGCGGAACCGCGTCAAGCCAACTGTCGTTGATGGGCCTAGTAAAATCAATGACTTACGGATGCGGTATAATTATACCGTATCTTTTTCACGATGCCCTTCAGAGCCCGAGCGCCGCCCGGACCGCCGCGACATCCTCCGGCGCGCCGAGATTGACGCCGGACGCGGTGGGGGCGATGCGCTTCAAAAGGCCGGTGAGCACCTTGCCGGACCCAAGCTCGACGAAGGTGGTGATGGCGCCCTCGCCCGCGAGCCAAGCGATCGATTCCCGCCAGCGCACGGTGCCGGTGACCTGCTCGACGAGGCGGCGGCGGATCTCGTCCGGCTCGCCGATCGGGCGGGCGGTGACGTTGGCAACGAGGGGAACCGCCGGCGCGCGCACCGTGGCTGCGGCGAGCGCCTCGGCCATGACAGCGGCGGCGGGTGCCATGAGCGCGGAGTGGAACGGGGCGCTGACAGTGAGCATCATCGCCCGCTTTGCGCCGCGGGATTTGGCCAGTTCCACGGCCCGCTCGACGGCGGCGCGGTGGCCGGAGATGACGACTTGGCCCGGCGCATTGTCGTTGGCGGCCTGGCAAACCTCGTCGCCGGCCGCTTCCCTAGCGACAGCATCGGCCGCCTCGAAGTCGAGACCGAGGAGGGCTGCCATGGCGCCGACGCCGACGGGGACGGCGGCTTGCATGGCATTGCCGCGCACCCGAAGGAGCCGGGCGGCGTCGCTGATCGAGAGGCTGCCGGCTGCGGCGAGCGCTGAGTATTCGCCGAGCGAATGACCGGCCACGAAGGCGGCGTGATCGCGCAGCGCGATGCCTTCCGCTTCCAACGCCTTCAGCGCGGCGAGGCTGACGGCCATGAGCGCGGGCTGGGCGTTGGCAGTGAGGGTGAGCGTATCCTCAGGGCCGTTCCACATGAGATCGGACAGCTTTTCGCCGAGCGCGTCGTCAACCTCTTGGAACACGGCGCGGGCCGCCGGATAGGCCTCGGCGAGCGCCTTGCCCATCCCGACCGCCTGACTGCCCTGCCCCGGAAACACGAATGCCACGGCCATGATGCTCTCCCGACCCGCTGGATGATCCGGGCGCGGTGTCACCATGGGCGGGGGCGGGAGTCAAGATCGGGGCGGCGGCGGTGGATTGATGGACTGGACGAAGTGGCGCTGGATTCGTAGATTGAGGCAGATCAGAATTGCCGCGCCGTCGCGTTGATCTCTTTTTGCTCAAATGGTTACACCGGATTTTTCATATGCGGCTTATTTCATGTTGATCGCATGCGCAGGCTAACCCGCCTTCTGACGACGCCGACCGGTCTCCTCGTGTTTTGGGTGGGATATGGGCTGCTGCATGTCGGGCTGAACCTGTCGTTCAACACCGGGCTTGATCGCGACGACGCGGAAGCGCGCGAGATGCTTCAGAACACGCTGTCTTGGGGCTATCAGGTTCGCAATCCTCCCCTGTTCGAGTGGCTGCTCTACGGCAGCACAAAGCTATTCGGCCCCGGCCCGGTGGCCTCCATAGCGCTGCGTTACGGGCTTATTCTGGCGATTGGGCTTTCGGCTTACGGGGCCGTGCGGCGGATCACGCGGGATGACAACGCGGCGGCGGCGGCGAGCCTGGGTCTGTTCGGATTCGTTTGGTTCACAGCGGCGTTCCACACCTGGGCCACCCATACGATGATCCTGGTGATCGCGGTGTTCTGGCTCGCGGAGGCTGTGGATGCCTATTTCAAAAACCCTTCCAACCGCGCGGCGATCGCGCTTGCGGGCGTGGTGGCGATCGGGCTTTTGGCGAAGTGGAGCTTTGTGATTCCGCTGGCCGGGCTTGCCGCCGCGATACTCCTGGACAAAGGCTTACGCCCCGCGCTGTGGAACCCGCGACTGCTTTGGGTGCCGCTGATCGGCGCGGCAGCGCTGGCGCCGACGCTGATGTGGATCGCCGGCCAAGGCGAAAGCGTGGTTGCCATGTCGGCGGACAATCTTGTTCCAAGCAGCGCGCCTTGGGCGGAGCGGGCGCTTGAAGCGCTGTGGCGCTTTCCGGCGTCTTATCTGGCGTTTCTGTTGCCCTGGGCCTTGCTCGCGGCGGGGCTTGGCTACCGCGCGCGGACGAGCGGGTTCAAACCGGCGGGTGCGACGGAAGCTGTGCTGTGGCGGGCGGCGGTGATCACGGGCGCTTTGTCTTGGTTGGGGCTGCTGGCGACCGGCGCCACCAACGTGGCCGAACGCTATATGTACCCGGTTGCCTTGCTGGTGCCGATCGCGGCGGCGCTGACGATCAGCCGGCGGACGGACGCGCGGCGGGTGGCGCTTGGGTTCGCCGTGTTCGCGCTGGTCGCGGTCACGATCATGGTGCCCGTGCGGCTGCTGGCTCTGACGACGGGCGGATATCCGGAGCGCAAGCAGAACAAGCACCTGATCCCCTATCCCGCGCTTGCGGTGAAGCTGGAAGAGCTGGGGCTTTCAAAAGCTTTCTTCATTGCCGAAACGACCACGCTGTCGGGCAATCTGTGGACCTATCTGCCCTCCGCCCACGCCGCCGCTGCCGGCGGATCCCGGCGCCTGAAAACCCATGCGTTTCAATCCGGCGACCCGTGTCTTGCGATCTGGCACGGCGGCTTTCGGACGGACCCGCTAAGCGTGCCGGACGTGCAAGTGCCCGCCGCCCTTGCCGCTCTGCTTCCCGCAGCACCGGACGCAACGCGGATCGACGTGCCCTGGCCGCCCACGCTTCTGGGCAAGCGGCGCACCTCCACTTGGTTCGTGGTGGATCTCGGGACGGGTGCAGAGGCTTGCCGGACCGTGTTCGGGATGGGCGGCAGTGATTGACGAGCAGTCTATGCCGTGCGGGCGCTTTCAGCGGCAAGAGTTGCGTCTCTCGCCACCGCCCATCAGAAGGAACGGTACCAACCCTGTGCGATGAAAAACTGCCGGGTAGAATAGAAATTATGCGAAGTTTAATCCGGCCGGAACGGTTTTTCGGCTTGAGCGGGGACATGAGCACTGGCGTTTCTGTATGAGCGCGGCGAATGGCCTTAAAAATCTGTCCCATCGTTTGTTGATGGGAGCATGATGATGAAAATTCTTGGTCGGGCCCTGTTTGGCCTATCGCTGCTGATCGCTCCGGTGCTGCCGGCCGCGGCGCAAGAGGGGCCGCTCGTTTCGGCCGAATGGCTGGCGGAAAACCTCGATAATCCGAAGGTGCGGGTGTTCGAGGTGAGCGTGGACACGGGCGTTTATGAGCGCGGCCATGTTCCGGGCGCCGTGAACCTCAACTGGCACACCGATCTGGTGGACCCGATTTCCCGCGATATCGCCACCCGCGACGCTTTCGAGGCGAAGCTGCGCGAATCCGGCGTGGATGAGGATACGGTCGTCGTGCTCTACGGCGACAACAACAACTGGTTCGCCGCCTGGGGCGCATGGGTGTTCGAGGTCTATGGCTTTGAGGACGTAAAGCTGCTGGACGGCGGCCGCGTCTATTGGGAGGCGCAGGGCTTGCCGCTCGATACGGCCGCGCCGAGCTATGCGGCGACCTCCATCACGCTGCCGGAGCGGAACACGGCGCTGCGCGCCCGCCTGCCCGACGTGCTCGCCGTGGCGGAAAAGACCTCCGACGCCGTGCTCGTGGATATCCGCTCGCCGGACGAATTCTCCGGCAAGATCTTCGCGCCGGAAGGGGTGAAGGAGCTGTCGGTGCGGGCCGGCCACGTGCCAGGCGCCGTCAACGTGCCCTGGAAGGCGGCTGTGGCCGAGGACGGCCGGTTCAAATCGGCCGAGGAGTTGAAGGCGCTCTATGCGGCGGCCGGCGTTGATGGATCGAAGCCGATCATCACCTATTGCCGCATCGGGGAGCGTTCGAGCCACACCTGGTTCGCACTGAAGCGCATCCTCGGCTATGACGTGCGCAACTATGACGGCTCGTGGACCGAGTATGGCAACGCCGTCGGCGTGCCCGTCGCCAACCTCGCCGGAACGGTGTGGACCGGCAAGTAACGAGCCTTTATGTCCATCAAACTTGGCCGCCCCGGAGGTAACTCCGTGGGCGGCCGTTCCACATTCCTCCCCTCTCCTCCGCTGCCTGGATGCCATGACCGCGCCCATCGTTCTGCGATCGACCATTGCCGCCCTCTTGCTTCTCGCCATCGGGGCGACCGCCCAACTCGGATTTGCGCCGACGACAGAGGGACGGGAGATCGCGTTTTCGCTTGTAGTCGGCGCGGTGTTCGGGATCGTCCTCCAGCGGTCGCGGTTCTGCTTCTTCTGCAACTTGCGCGACTTCCGCGACCGGCGAGACCCGCGCGGCGTGCTCTCGATTATCGTGGCGCTGGCGGTGGGTCTGGTGCTGACGCAAGCGGTGATCGGCGCGTGGATGCCCGTGCCGCGAGCGGGCGCGCTGCCGCCTGACGCGCACATCGGGCCGGTCGGTCCGGCGCTCGCCTTCGCGGCGATGGTATTCGGGGTGGGCATGACCGTATCCGGATCTTGCTTATCCGCGCACCTCTACCGCCTCGGCGAAGGCTCGCCCACATCGCCCTTCGCGCTGATCGGCGCGCTGGCCGGGTTTGGGCTGGGGTTCCTCACCTGGAATCCGATTTATCTCCTCAGCATCTCCTATGCGCCGGTCGTTTGGCTGCCGCATACCTTGGGATATACGGGCGCGCTCGTGCTCGCGCTGGCGGTTCTGGCGGGGCTGGCGCTGTTGGTGCTGCGCATGGCTAAGCCGGTAGACGCGACGGATGCGGCCAAGCCCGGTGTGCGGGCGGCTCTTTCGCGCGTGTTCGTGGAGCGGTGGCCCGCGATCCTCGGGGGTGTCGCGGTCGGCGTCATCTCCGCGATCGCGTATCTCCGGGTCGGGCCGCTGGGCGTGACCGCCGAGATCGGGAGCCTCAGCCGAACCGCCGGCGCGGCGGCAGGGCTGCTGCCGGAAACGCTGCATGGCCTCGACGGTTTTCGCGGCTGCGCGACGGCGGTCAAGGAGGCGCTGCTGTCACGCAACGGCGCGTTCGTCGCAGCGCTGGTGGTGGGCTCGTTCGCCTCGGCGCTGGCGGCGGGGCAGTTCAAGCCGGCGATCCCGACATCTTCCCAGGTGGTGCGCGGCCTTGTTGGCGGCGTGCTGATGGGATGGGCGGCGATGACCGCACTTGGCTGCACCGTGGGCGTTCTCCTGTCCGGCATTCACGCCGGCGCCCTGTCGGGCTGGGTTTTCCTCGTGTTCTGCGTGGCGGGAACCTGGGCGAGCCTTGCCGTCGCCGGGCGGATCGGGGCAGGCACGCGGCGGGCCTAGGCCGCCGATGCAATCGGGCGGGTGCGGGGGCAAGCGTAGACGCAACCGCTATGTACCGAAGGCCGAAGCCGCCGAGGCAGCGTTTTCCTCGGCTGGTTCACCTTCGACCGCACGCCCTGTCCGCCTTTAGTGGTGACTTCGGCAACCCGGCATCCTCCAGCGCGACCCGAGCGTTTATCTGAGCCTTGCGAGATCTGATGGCTACTTGCTCGACTGACCGTGCGGCCCACTCTTATTAGTCAGCAAAGCCGGACACCTCATCCCGGAGTAGGCGTAGGGTTTAGTCGTGAACGCCGAACGTGTCGAAGCCGCTTTTCGAGTTCGGTATTAGGACGATAACTGCCTGGGCGAGATTTTTTTGACAAGGTCGCCCTTATCTCGAAGACGAAGGGAGTCGATTTTCATCGAAAATCCTCGCCCTGCGGGTATCGATGTCCAGAGGACTAGGTGTTTGATCCCGGACTTTAATGATGCAATCTTTTCCTGGTCAGGCGAGTGAGTGACACTGCATTTTAAGCAAAACCGCCGCCAATCAGGCACACCCTTGCATTTGCGCCGCATCTCCTGTATCGCCCGCACCATCGCCGATAGGTGATGCCCGGCTGGGGGCTGAACGGAAGGTTGCGGGCGATCTCTTCGGAGGTTGGCTGCGGCAGGGTCGGACGATCGGACCCGGCTTCCCGTGTCTCCGCTCTCGATCATTCATCTCCGAGCCTTTCCAATGGGTTCGCAGAGGCTTGGCGCCGGGTCGTGATGAAACGTTGGAAAGGCTAACCACACATGGCGCTCTACGAGCACGTGTTTCTGGCTCGTCAGGACGTGTCGAGCCAGCAGGTCGACACCCTGGTCGAACAGTACAAAGCCGTCATTGAAGGCAATGGCGGATCCGTTAAGAAGGTCGAGAGCTGGGGTCTCCGGGCACTCGCCTATCGCGTGAAAAAGAACCGCAAGGCGCACTACGTGCTGCTCAACCTCGATGCCCCTCCGGCCGCCGTGGCCGAAATGGAGCGTCAGCAGAGCATCAGCGAAGACATCCTGCGCTTCATGACCATCCGCGTCGACGAGCTTGAGGAAGGTCCGTCGGCCATGCTCCAGAAGCGTGACCGTGACGACCGCGAAGGCGGCCGCGACGGCCGTCCGGATCGTGGCCCGCGTGGGGGTGGTGGGGACCGTGGTCCGCGCCGCGACCGTGGCCCGCGCCGTGACTCTGAGTTTGGGGACATCGAGTGATGATCGAGATCAACCAGCTTCCGACCCGCCGTCCGTTCTTCCGTCGCCGGAAGACCTGCCCCTTCTCCGGCGCCGGCGCCCCGAAGATCGACTACAAGGACGTTCGCCTCCTGCAGCGCTACATCTCCGAGCGCGGCAAGATCGTCCCCTCCCGCATCACCGCGGTTTCGGCCAAGAAGCAGCGCGAACTGGCGAAAGCCATCAAGCGCGCGCGCATCCTCGGCCTGCTGCCCTTCGTGATCAAGTAAGTTCCGGGGGCTGAAAGCCCATCTGTTCTTGCCTTGTGGGATCGGCGAAACGCCGTCTCTTGAAAACCGGGTGCCGCGAAAAGGCGGCGCCCATCCCTGCAAGCTGGAGCGCGGCGGATGCCGCTCGGCGTTCCTAACCGCCCACCGCGGGACAGCGAGAATATGAAACCGAACGCCATTTTGATCGGCCTTGCCGGCGGTTTGTCCGCGGCCCTTCTTTATGCCGCCGTAACCGGCGGCGGCGTGCTCGGTCTGCCGCTTTTCCTGATATCGCCCCTACCGATCGCGATCGCCGGCCTCGGCTGGGGTACGGGCGCGGCAGTAACGGCCGTGGTCAGTTCCGGCGCGATCCTCGCCGCTCTGATCTCGCCCCTCTCCGCGCTATTGTTCCTGCTGATCGCGGGCGCGCCGACCGGTTGGTATGCGCATCTGCTTGGTCTGGCGCGGGCGGACGAGAACGCCGGCGGCGAAGCGGCGATGGAGTGGTATCCGCTCGCCCGCGTATTCACCGCCATGGCCGTTATCACACCGCTGACAATCATCGCGGCGGGCGCCATGATCGGCGCCGACGTCGATCAACTGGCCGAAGAACTCGCCGGCGCCCTGGTGGCGATGGCCGCCCAAACCGGCGAGCCTCTGCCGGATCAGGCGCAAGTGCTTGAAAACGCTCATTTCATTGTGCGCCTCATGCCGATCACGGTTACTATGGTGTGGCTCGGTACGATCGCCTTCGGCATCTGGCTGGCGGCGCGCATCGTGAAGCTCTCCGGCAAGCTGCGCCGCCCGTGGGACAATATCGCCCGGTCCGTGGGGCTGCCGCCGATCATGATCGCGGGCTTTGCGATCGCGTTGCTGCTGATGACCGTCGACGGGCCTGTCGGACTGATCGCGGGCGCGTTTGCCGGCGGGCTCGGCATGGCCTTCGCGCTTCAGGGGCTTGCCGTCGTGCACGCCCTGCTCCGCCCTTCGCCCGGCCGGCAGATCCTGCTGGGCGCGCTTTATGGCATCACCTTCCTCATCTCGCTTCCGCTGTTTCCTCTGGCGCTCCTCGGCATGGCCGACGCCGCCACCGGAATCCGCGCGCGGCGGCTGGCCCAAACGCCGGGCGTGTGACAGCCCGGCCCTGACTTCAAGGAGAAACACCATGCACGTCATTCTGCTCGAACGCGTTGCCAAGCTCGGCAACATGGGCGACGTCGTCCGCGTCCGCGACGGCTTTGCCCGCAACTTCCTGCTGCCGCAGGGCAAGGCGCTGCGCGCCAACAAGGCCAACCAAGCCCGCTTCGACAACGAGCGCGCCAGCCTGGAACAGCGCAACGCCGAACGCCGCACCGAAGCCGATGACATCAAGATCGGTCTCGACCAGCGCTCGTTCAACGTGGTGCGTCAGGCGGCCGAAACCGGCCAGCTCTACGGCTCGGTCTCGACCCGCGACATCACCGACCTTTTGGCCGCTGCCGGCTTCACCGTCACGCGCGGTCAGGTGCCGCTGAACGCCCCGATCAAGACGATCGGCCTGCATAAGGTCGAGATCGTTCTGCACCCGGAAGTGTCGGCAACGATCACGCTCAACATCGCCCGCTCGGAAGACGAAGCCAACCGCCAGTCGCGCGGTGAGGACCTGACCGCCGGCGCCCGCGAAGAGACTTTCGTGCGCGAAGTTGGCTCGGTGATGGACGAGGAACGCGGCGGCGACGACGAAGGCTGAAAAACGCAGTCGGCCCCGACAGTTTCAGGAGGCGCCCCTCACAGGGCGCCTCTTTGATTCTATATCAACAAGTGCATATTCAACCCCGAATCGGGGCATTTTGAGTCAATGGCCCAAATCGCCTCTTTTCGTGTCTTGTGGAAAGGACTGACAACCCCAAACCAAACGCCCGTTTGGCAACCGGACCCGATATGACGGGTTACAGGTTATTAACACTTTCAAATTCAAGAGCCGCTGAAAACTATGGCCGCCCAAGCCCGCAAGATCGAGGAAGCCGCTGTCCTCGCCCGTAACGCCCCGCACAACGTGGAGGCGGAACGCCAGCTTCTTGGCGCCATGCTGATCAACAACGAAACCTTTTTCCGCGTCTCGGATTTCCTGGAGCCGGGGCACTTTTTCGTCGAACAGCATAAGGTGATCTACGAGAAGATCGGCCAACTGATCCGGGCCGGCAAGGTGGCCTCGCCGATCACGCTGAAGACCTTCTACGCCTCCGATTATCAGATCGCCGAAATGCCGGTAACGCAGTATCTGCTGCGGCTGGCGTCCGAGGCGACGACGATCATCAACGCGGAAGACTATGGCCGCGTCATCCACGATCTGGCCGTCCGGCGGAACCTGATCCGCATCGGCGAGGACATGGTGAACATCGCCTTCGATGCGCCGATCGACATGCCGCCCCGCGCGCAGATCGAGGATGCCGAGCGGCGCTTGTTCGAACTGGCGGAAACCGGCCGCTATGAGGGCGGTTTCCACGCCTTCTCCGACGCGCTGCGCGATGCGATCGACATGGCGGCGGCGGCCTATCAGCGGGACGGGCACCTCTCGGGCATCTCTACCGGGCTCGACGATCTCGACCGGCAGATGGGCGGATTGCAGCGCTCCGACCTTGTGATCCTGGCGGCGCGCCCTGCGATGGGCAAGACATCGCTCGTGACCAACATCGCCTATAACGTGGCCGCCGCCTACGAGGCTGTGGAGCAGCCGGACGGCACGATGAAGACCGTGAACGGCGGCATCGTGGGCTTTTTCAGCCTGGAAATGTCGTCCGAGCAGCTCGCCACGCGTATTCTGGCCGAGCAGGCGGAGATTTCGTCCTCCGACATCCGCCGCGGCGCGATCGACGAGAACCAGTTCTCCAAGCTCGCCGCCGTGGCGCAGGAGATGCAGACGCTGCCGCTCTACATCGACCACACCGGCGGCATCTCGATCGCCCAGCTTGCCGCCCGCGCCCGCCGGCTGAAGCGCCAGCGCGGGCTGGATCTGCTGGTGGTCGACTATCTCCAATTGCTCTCCGGGTCGGCGAAAAGCCAGGGCAACGGGCGCGTGCAGGAAATCACCGAGATCACCACCGGCCTGAAGGCGCTGGCGAAGGAGCTTCAGGTGCCGGTGGTTGCGCTGTCGCAGCTTTCCCGCCAAGTGGAAAACCGCGACGACAAACGCCCGCAACTCTCCGACCTGCGCGAATCCGGCTCCATCGAGCAAGACGCCGACGTGGTGATGTTCATCTACCGCGACGAATACTACATGCAAGGCAAGAAACCGAAGGAAGGCACCGAAGAATTCTTCAGGTGGCAAGCCGAAATGGAAGCCGTGACAGGCATCGCCGAAGTCATCATCGGCAAGCAGCGGCATGGTCCGACAGGCACGGTGCAACTGGCCTTCGAGGCCCAGTTCACGCGGTTCGGGAACTTGGCACGCGAGGATTACTTGCCGGAGCGGATGGGGTGAGAACGCCCGCTCGTTTTGGACTTTAATCCAATACATGCCTGACCGGCTGCATTGTGGTGCAAGGCATTCGAAACGCCGAGCCGCAAACCCCTGAGGTGTTCACGGCTCGTTTCGTCTTATGACCGCGCCCCTCCCCTACTGCGCCGCGATCCAATCGCCCAGCGTTTTGCGTTCCTGTTCCGTCATGCCGGTTTCGTTGCCGAGCGGCATGGCGTCGGACTTCACGGCTTGCTGGTCGATGACGGCGGCGTAGCGGCGTAGGTGGGCGATGTCGGTGAGGACGACGCCTTTGGGGGCATCGGCGAAGCCCTCGTGGGTGGGCTTGTCGGCGTGGCACATGGCGCAGTGGGTCTGGGTGATGGTCAGAACGGCGGCGTCGCTGACGACGGCCTCGCCGCCGGTGCGAGCGGCGGGTGCGGTCATGATGAGGGCGGCGACGAGCGCCGCGGCGGCGACGGGGAGCGTCCACCAGATCTTCGCGAAGGGATCGCCGGCCTCATGGCGGTTCAGGAAATGACGGGCCATGGCGCCGAGCACAAGGATGAGCGCGACCAGGATCCAGCTATGCGGATGGTTGGTGAGGATCGGATAATGGTTCGACACCATCATCAAGAGCACGGGCAGCGTGAGATAGTTGTTGTGAACCGAGCGCTGCTTGCCCATGGCGCCAAGGCGGGGATCGGGCGCCTCGCCGCGCAAAAGGCTGGCAGTGATCTTCTTCTGGTTGGGCACGATCACCGCGAACACATTGGCCGCCATGATAGTGCCGACGAAAGCGCCGACGTGGATGAAGGCGCCGCGGCCGGAATAAACATGCGTGAAGAGATAGCTGAACGCCATGATCAGCACGAAAACCGACACGGCCAGGAGAGGCGTATTCTGCCCGAGCTTGGAGCGGCAGAGCAGCCGGTCGTAGATAAACCAACCGCCGATCAAGGAAAAGATCGATATCAGGATGGCTTCCGACGGCCGCATCGTCAGAAGATCGGGATCGATCAGGTATGCTTCGGCGTTGAAGTAGTATTGGACGGTGAGAAGCGCAAAGCCGGTGAGGAAGGTGGCGTAGGCTTCCCATTTATACCAGATCAGATCATCTGGAAGCTGCGCAGGGGCAACCATGTATTTTTCGACATGGTAGAAGCCGCCGCCGTGGACTTCCCACGCAGTGCCGTAGACGCCGGGGTTCATCTGCGCGCGCTTCTTCAAGGAGAGGTCGAGCGCGATGAAGTAGAACGACGTCCCAATCCAGCCGATGCCCGCCACCATATGGGCCCAGCGCAGGAGGATGTTGAGCCATTCGGCGGAAAAAGCGAGCATGGACAGGACCGATTAGGGGAGACGGTGGGGCGTGAAGATCCTTCTCCCACAAGGGGAGAAGGTGTCGCGGCAGCGACGGATGAGGGGTCTGCCGGGAAGAGTGGGCCGGTGGAGGGGGTGCTCTGGGGTGAGCCAAGGGACCCCTCATCCGGCCTTCGCGGGCCACCGGGCCCCTGGGCCGAGACACGGGTCTCGGCCCGTCGCTTTCGCGACCCCACAAGGGGAAGGAAAAGTGTTGCGGGCCACTTGGCCCCTGGCCCTATCCGCCTTACTGCGGCAGCTTGTCGTCGATGCCTTTGACGTACCAGTTCATGCCGAGCAGATCGCCATCGGGGGCGACGACGCCGGCGGCGTAGCGCTCCTTGCCGTCCTGGTCGAAGATCGGGCCGGTGAAGGGATGGAAGGCTCCGGACGCGATCTTGGCTTCGGTTTCCTCGGCAAGCGCCTTGGTTTCGTCAGCCATGTTCATGTATTCGGCCATCACGACTTCGCCGTCCTTGATGCCGGCCCAAGTGTCGGTCGAGGTCCAGGTGCCGTCGAGCACGGCCTGAACGCGCTTGACGTAGTAGGGCGCCCACTCGTCGATGATCGAGGTCATCTGAGCGGTCGGCGCGAACTTCACCATGTCGGAGGCCTGACCGAAGCCCTTGAACCCACGCTCCTGCGCAACCTGAAGCGGCGCGGTGGAATCGGTGTGCTGGGTGATGATGTCGGCACCCTGGTCGAGCAGGGCCTTGGCGGCATCGGCTTCCTTGCCGGGATCGAACCAGGAATTGGCCCACACGATCTTCAGCTTGAAGTCCGGGTTCACCGACTGGGCGCCGAGCAGGAAGGCATTGATGCCCATCACGACTTCAGGAATGGCTAACGAGCCGATGTAGCCGGCGACGCCCGTCTTCGATTCCTTGGCCGCGATCTGGCCGATGATGTAGCGGCCCTCGTAGAAGCGCGCGTTGTAGATCGCAACGTTATCGGCCTTCTTGTAGCCGGTCGCGTGTTCGAATTTCACGTCGGGGAACTTGGCGGCGACCTTGATGGTCGGGTCCATGTAGCCGAAGGAGGTGGTGAAGATGATTTTGCAGCCCTCGCGCGCGAAGCGCTCGATGGCGCGCTCGGCATCCGGACCTTCGGAGACGCTTTCGAGATAGGCGGTCTCGACCTTGTCGCCGAGCGCCTTTTCAACCGCGAGGCGACCCTGGTCGTGCTGATAGGACCAGCCGAAGTCGCCGACCGGACCCACGTAGATCCAGCAGGCCTTGAGCTTTTCCTGGGCCGAGGCGCCCAAGGAGCCGGCCGCGAGAGCAAGGGCGGCGGTGGCCGCGAACAGTATCTTCTTCATTGTGTTCCTCTTGAACGGTGTCACGTCGTCGGTGCGGTTGGACTGGTCTGGCAAGATCGACCGCGAACGATCCCGCCGGATAGATCCCAGGCCGGTTATCGGTCGGGGACGAAGGGCACGCCGAGGCAAGCCGGCGTGTTGAACAGCGTGGCCCGCCGATTGCCGGAAATGGCAACCAACACGACCACAGTGGCAAGGTAAGGCAGCATGGTGAGGAACTGCGAGGGCACCCCGATACCGAGCGCCTGCGCATGCAGATTGAAAACGGAGACCGCGCCGAACAGATAAGCGCCGATCGCGATGCGGAACGGCAGCCAGGACGCGAATACGACGAGCGCCAGCGCAATCCAGCCGCGTCCGGCTGTCATGTTCTCGACCCAGAGCGGCGTGTAGGCGACCGAAAGATACGCCCCGCCGAGCCCCGCGCAGGCGCCGCCGAACATCACGGCGAGATAGCGCACGCGGATGACGGGATAGCCGAGGGCATGGGCGGAGGTGTGATTATCGCCGACGGCGCGCAGGATGAGCCCCGCCCGCGTGCGAAACAGGAACCACGACACCGCGCCGACGAGAGCGAAGGAGAGATAGACGAGCGCGTCCTGCCCGAACAGGATGCGGCCGATGCCGGGGATATCGGTCAGGACTGGAATGTAGAGGCTGGGGAGTTTCACGCCCGGCGTGCCGACGAAGCCTTCGCCGATGAGGCCGGAGAGCCCGAGCCCGAAGAGCGTGAGCGCAAGGCCGGACGCCACCTGATTGGCGACTAGCGTGAGCGTGACGAAGGCGAAAATCAGGCTGGTGAGAAGGCCCGCCACAAGGCCCGCGACCATGCCGAGCGCCGGGCTGCCCGTGGTGATGGCGGCGGCGAATCCGCACACGGCGCCCATCACCATCATGCCCTCGACGCCGAGGTTGAGAACGCCGGACCGCTCGACCACGAGTTCGCCGATGGCCGCCAGCAACAGCGGCGTTGCGGCGGTGATGACGGTGAGAATGACGGCCTCAAGCACGGGCGGCCTCCGTTGCGGTGCGGCCGGTGACGAGGCGGACCCGGTATTGGATCAGCGTATCGCAGGCGAGCACGAAGAAGAGCAGCACGCCCTGAATGACGGTCGCGACCTTGGAAGAGAGCTGCATCGTGGTCTGGATCGCCTCGCCGCCGAGGTAGGACGAGGCGATGACGAGGCCCGCGACCAAAATGCCGATCGGGTTCAAACGGCCGAGGAAGGCGACGATGATGGCGGTGAAGCCGTAGCCGGGCGAGATGACCGGTTGCAGCTTCTGGATTTCGGCCATCACGACCATCATACCGGCAAGGCCCGCGAGCGCGCCGGAAAGCGCGAAGGAAAATAGCGTCATCCGCCGGGCGGAAAAGCCCGCGAAAGCCCCGGCGCGCGGGCTTTGGCCGAGAACGCGGATCTCGAAGCCCTTGAGCGTGGAGCGCATGACGATCGCAAGAACCGCGACGGCGATGAGCGCGACCAGCGCGGAAATGTTCAGATAAACGCCGCCGAGATTGACGGAATTGAGCACGGCGCTGGCGTTGAAATCCACCGTGATCGGGAAGTTGTAGCCCTGCGGGCTGCGCCAGGGGCCGCGCACCATCCAATCCAGGAACATATTCGCGCAGTAGACCAGCATCAGCGACGTTAGAATTTCATTGGTGCCGAAGCGGGTTTTGAGAACCGCCGGAATGCTGGCATAGGCCGCCCCGCCTGCCGCAGCCATGATCAACATCAGCGGGAGGACGATGGGGCTGACGAACTCCGGGAAGAGGACCGGCAGGATCGAGCCCGTGATCGCGCCGATCGTGAGCTGGCCTTCGGCGCCGATGTTCCAGTTGTTGGAGAGGTAGCAGACCGACAGGCCCAGCGCGATGATGATGAGCGGCGTTGCCTTGACGATGAGCTGTTCGAGACCCCACAGCGAGGTGAGCGGCTCCAGGAAGAACAGCCAGATACCGGCCAGCGGGTCGTGCCCCTGAAGGAGGAACACGAAGCCGGCGAAGACGACGGTGAGCCCAACCGCGATGAGCGGTGACGCCACCATCATGACACGGCTCATGGCCGGGCGCTTCACAAGCTCTAGGCGCATGGGCGGTGGTCCGGGGTGGGAGAGGGGCTTGAGGGGAGCGGGAGTGAAGGACGCGCGGCGAGCGGCGTATCGTTCTCCCCTTGCGGGAGAAGGTGGCCCGGGAGGGCCGGATGAGGGGTCTGGCTGGACGAATGGGGTTGGGGAGGTACGTTCGGAAGCCTCAGAGCCGGACCCCTCACCCGGTCGGGCCATAAGGCCCGCCCACCACAGCCCCTGGGCCGAGACACGGGTCTCGTCCCGTCGCTTCGCGACCCCGCAAGGGGCGAGGGTGAAGAACACGCGGCGAGCGGGTCCGGAAGGGCCGGGTGGGAGACCATCATACCCCCTCCCCGCGTTTTTCCGCACCGCCGGCCATGAGAAGGCCAATTTCTTCGCGGGTCATTTCGGCGGCGGGTTTGGGGACTGAAAGGTGGCCGCGGGAGATGACGGCGATGCGGTCGGCGAATTCGAAGATTTCGTCGAGGTCTTGGCTGATGACGAGCACGGCGGCGCCGGCGCGGGCGAGGTCGATCAGGGCTTGGCGGATGACGGCGGCGGCGCCTGCGTCGACGCCCCAGGTGGGCTGGGCGACGACGAGGATACCGGGGGCGCGGTCGACCTCGCGGCCGACGACGAATTTCTGGAGGTTGCCGCCCGATAGCGAGCGGGCTTCGGGATCGACCGTGCCTTTGCGCACGTCGAAGCGGCCGGTGACGTCGCCGACGACTTTGGCTGCGGCTTTGGGGCGGGTGAAACCACCGCGCGAGATGCCCTCCCCCGTGCCATGGCGGGTGAGGACGACGTTGTCGGAAAGGCGCAGCGTGGGCACCGCGCCGTGGCCGAGGCGTTCTTCGGGCACGAAGGCGGCGCCGAGGCGGCGGCGGGCGTTGACGCCGGCGTGGCCGACAGGCGTGCCGTCGATCACGATCATGCCGCTATCGGGAACCGGGCGCTCGCCGGAGACGGCGTCGAAAAATTCGCTCTGACCATTGCCGGCAACCCCCGCGATGGCGACGATTTCGCCGGCGTGGACCTTGAGATCGATGGCGTGGAGGGAAACGCCGAAGGCCTCGCGGCTGGGCAAAGTGAGGCCGGAGAGCAAGAGGCGTTCGCGGCCGGGGGAGGCTTTGTCGTGGTGGACGGCCGCAATGTCCGAGCCGACCATGAGCCGGGCGAGCGTGCCGACGGTTTCAGTGGTCGGATCGGTTTCAGCGACGACTTTGGCGCGGCGCATGATGGTGGCGTGATGGCAAATCGCGCGCACCTCTTCCAGGCGATGCGAGATGTAGAGGATGGCGCAGCCCTCGGACGCGAGGCGCTTCAAGGTGACGAAAAGCTGGTCGGCCTCTTGCGGCGTGAGCACGGACGTCGGCTCGTCCATGATGATGAGTTCGGGGTTTTGCAGGAGGCAGCGCACGATTTCGACGCGCTGGCGTTCGCCGACCGAAAGGTCGACCACGTGGGCGGAAGGGTCGAGCGGCAGGCCGTAGTCCTTCGACACCGCTGCGATGGTGGCCGCGAGGTCGCGGATGACGGTACCCTTGGGAAGGGCGAGCGCGATGTTTTCGGCCACCGTAAGGGCTTCAAACAGCGAGAAATGCTGAAACACCATGCCGATGCCGAGCGAGCGCGCCTCGGCGGGCGAGCCGATGACGACCGGGCGGCCCTTCCAGAAAATCTCGCCGCTGTTCGGCTGGAGAGCACCGTAGATGATCTTGACCAGCGTTGATTTGCCCGCGCCGTTCTCGCCGAGTAGCGCGTGGATTTCGCCGGGCATGACGCGCAGGCTGACGTCGTCGTTGGCGGTGGTCGCACCGAAACGCTTTACGATGCCCCGCGCTTCGATGAGCGGAACGGAGCCGGCATCCCTGGAGCGGCCGGTTTTCGGCATCGTGGTCGTTGTCACATCCATCCGGGCCCCAATCCCCAGACCTCAACCATGCGCATGGGCCGGAAGCGACGATCGCCGGTCTCGCACACGGATCACAGCACGCTACGGCGACTTTTTCGCGCGGATTTTTCACCCACGCCGTCATCAGACTTGACCATCTTTTCAGCAGCCACCGATTTGAGCAAGGGAGTTTCCGGCGCACGTTGACCAGCACGTAGGCATTCGTCGGTGATCAACAGGGAGGCGGCCACCGAGGCGGCGATGACGGCGGGTTCTTTTGACCGGATTCCAGGCACGCCGATCGGGCATTTGAACGAGGTGGCGACGGCGGGATCAAGCCCGAGGGCCTTGAGGCGGCTTTCGAATCGGGCGCGCTTGGTCGCGCTGCCGATGAGGCCGACCTCGGCGAAATGGCCGGAGACGAGGGCGGCGTGGACGATGTCGAGGTCGATGCCGTGGTCGTGGGTCATGACGAGGGCGAGGCAACCGGGTTCGGCGCTGGCGGCGACGGCGGCGGGGCAGTCGGTGGCGATGAGGCGGGTGCCGGATGGCACGGCGGACGGGAACATATCGGCCCGTTCGTCTACCCAGGTGACGGCGAAGGGCAGATTGGCGAGCGCCAGAACGACGGCGCGACCGACATGACCAGCGCCGAAAAGATAGACAGGCCGGTTGGTTCTGCCGAAAACCTCACGTAGTATTTCACCGTCGAAGATGGCGGTGGGCTCGCGCGTGATGGGGCCGACAAGGCTTCGCTCGAAGGCGGCGCCTTCGTGGAGCACGCCCTCGGTTTCAACGCCGCCGGCGGCTTCGGCCTCGGCGAGCGCGCGGAAGGCGGGAAGCCGGGCGGCGGTAATCGCTTCGAGCGCGAGGGTAACGTGCCCGCCGCAGCACTGGCCGAGCGCGGGGCCAAGCGCGAAGCGGCGGAGGGCGGCTGTGTCGCGGGCGGCGGCGATAAGGCTGGATGCGGCCTCGATCGCCTCCATTTCGAGGCGCCCGCCGCCGATGGTGCCGGAAATCGCACCCGCCTTCGTGACCAGCATCCGCGCGCCCGCCTCGCGCGGGGTGGAGCCACGCGCGGCAACGACGGTGATGAGGGCGGCGATGCCGTCGCGCTCGATCAGGTCGACGAGCGTGGCGAGAACGGGTTTCACCCCTCCGTCCTCCGGATCGCGGTGATGGCGTTCATGATGGCCTCGGGCGTGGCGGGTGCGTCGAGGGCGGGAATTACGCCGGGTTTCAGGCTGGCGATGGCGTCGAAGATCGCGGAGAAGACGGAGGATGCGAGCATGACCGGCGGCTCGCCGACAGCCTTGGAGCGGTAGATCGTGGCCTCGATGTTGGAGCCGTTCCAGAGGCGCACGTTGAAGGCGTCCGGCACGTCGGAGGCGCAGGGGATTTTGTAGGTGGAGGGCGCGTGGGTGCGCAGGCGCCCCTTGTCATCCCACACCAATTCCTCGGTGGTGAGCCAGCCCATGCCCTGGACGAAGCCGCCTTCGATCTGCCCGATATCGATGGCCGGGTTCAGGCTTTTGCCGCAGTCGTGGAGGATGTCGACGCGGTCGATGCGCATTTCGCCGGTCATGGTGTCGACCGTGACTTCCGAGCAGGCCGCGCCATAGGCGAAGTAGAGGAAGGGGCGGCCTTCGGCCTTGTCGCGGTTCCATGTGATCTTCGGCGTGGCGTAATAGCCGGCCGAGGAAAGCTGGACGCGGGCGAGGTAACACTCCTTCGCGATCTGCGCGAGCGGGACGGAGCCGTTGCCGATGATGACGTTGCCGTCGCGAAAATCGATCAGCTCAGCTTGCGTGCCGTATTTCTCGGAGACAAAGGCGACGATGCGGCCTTTGATCTCGCGCGACGCGATCAGGGCGGCCATGCCGTTGAGGTCGGTGCCGGATGAGGCGGCCGTGGGAGCGGTGTTCGGAACCTTGGCGGTGGTGGTGGCGGTGATCTTCACGCGGTCGAGCGTGAGGCCGAACTCCTCGGCGACGACCTGGGCAACCTTGGTGAAGAGGCCCTGCCCCATCTCCGTGCCGCCGTGGTTCAGGTGCACCGAGCCGTCGGTGTAGAGGTGAACGAGCGCGCCGGCTTGGTTAAGATGGATGAGGGTGAAGGAGATGCCGAACTTCACCGGCGTCAGCGCGATGCCTTTTTTGAGGATGCGGTTCTTGGCGTTGAACGCCTTCACCTCGCTGCGGCGGCGGGCATAGTCGCAGGAGCGTTCGAGGTCGGTGACGAGTTCGAGGATGATGTTGTCCTCGACCTTCATGCCGTAGGGCGTGACGTCGCGGCCGGGGCCGTAGAAGTTGCGCTTGCGCACTTCCAAGGGATCGAGGCCGGTGAGGACGGCGAGGCTGTCCATCACGCGCTCGGCGGCGAGCACGCCTTGCGGGCCGCCGAAGCCGCGGAAGGCGGTGTTGGAGCAGGTGTTGGTTTTCAGCCGTTCCGAACGGATCGCGACCGTGGGATAGAAATAGGCGTTGTCGGCGTGGAACATGGTGCGGTCGTTGACGCCGAGCGACAAGTCGGCGGAGTAACCGCAGCGGGCCATGAAATGATAGTCGGCGCCGAGGATGCGGCCGTCGCTGTCGTAGCCGACGCGGAATTCAGCCACGTCGTCATGGCGCTTGCCGGTCATCACCATGTCGTCGTCGCGGTCGAGGCGCATCTTGCAGGGACGGCCGGTGACCTTGGCGGCGAGCGCCGCAAGGCAGGCCCATTGGTTGGCCTGGCTCTCCTTGCCGCCGAAACCGCCGCCCATGCGGCGGATCTCGACGGTGACGGCGGCGTCGGGCAGAGCCAGCACCTTGGCGACGATGTGCTGGACTTCGGTGGGGTGCTGGGTGGACGAATAGACCAGCATGTCGCCGGCTTCGCCGGGTACGGCGAGCGCGATCTGGCCTTCCAGATAGAAATGCTCCTGGCCGCCGATGACGATGCGGCCTTCCAGCCGGCGCTGCGCGTTGGCGAGCGAGCGATGCACCTCGCCCCGGCCGAAGCGGTATTCGGGGAGGATGTGCGAGCCGGCGGTCTTGGCGTCCGCGACCGAGATGAGCGGCGTTTCCGCTTCGCCTTCAAAGAGGGCGAGACGGGTGGCGCGGCGGGCCTGCTCGCGGGTTTCGGCGACGACGCAGAAGATCGCCTGACCCCAGAATTCCACGTCGCCGGCGGAGAGAACCGGATCGCCGCCGATGGAGGGCGAGCAATCGTTGACGCCGGGCACGTCGGCGGCGGTGAGGACGGCGACGACGCCGGGGGCGGAGCGGACGCGGGAGAGATCGACGTCGCGGATGCGGCCCTTGGCGATGTTCGGGCACCAGCCGGGGGCAAGGTGCAGAGTGCCGGCAGGCTCGCGGATATCGTCGATATAGACGGCTTTGCCGGTGACGTGGAGCGGCGCGCTGTCATGGGCCAAGGGCTGGCGGGCGACGGTGAACGGGCGCTCGTCTTCGGGCAGGGACGAGTTTTCGAGGGCGGACATTATGCCACCTCCGTTTCGCGCAGGCCGACAACGCGGGTGCGGGCGGACGGTGCGCCTGCCGTTTCCACAAGCGCCTTGGCGAGCAGGGCGCGGGCGGTTTCGAGCCGGTAGGCCGCGCTGGCGCGCATGTCGGTGAGGGGCGAATAATCCTCCGACATCGCCTCGATCGCCGCGCTCCAGGTGGCGGCGGAGGCCGGTTCCGCGCCAACCAGCAGGCGCTCTACCGCTTCTGCCCGTTTGGGCGTTCCGGCCATGCCGCCAAACACGACGCGCGCTTCGGTGATGACGCCGCCATCCATCGTGAAGCGGAAGGCGCCCATGACGGCGGAAATGTCCTGATCGAAGCGTTTGGAGATCTTATAGGCGCGGAAAACTTGGTTTTCGGCAAGTTTGGGCACGAGGAGACCGGCTACGAACTCGCCGGGCTCGCGGTTCTGCTTGCCGTAGTCGATGAAGAAGTCTTCCAGCGCGAGCGCCCTACCCTCCTCGCCCTTCACAAGCTCGACCGTGGAGCCGAGCGCGATGAGAACCGGCGGGCTGTCGCCGATCGGCGAGCCGTTCGCGACATTGCCGCCGACTGTGCCCGACGCGCGGACCTGCCGCGAGCCGATGCGGCGGAACACTTCGCCAAGGTCGGGGTCGATGGCGGCGAGATGCGGCATCGCGGCTTCAAACGTGGCGGTGGCGCCGATGATGAGCGCGTTGCCGAGATCCTCGATCCGGTCGAGGCCGATGACGCGGCCAAAGTGAATGACCTTGGTGATGGGGCGGAACTGCTTGGTGATCCAAAGGCCGACATCGGTGGCGCCGGCGACGAGCGTGGCGTCCGGATGCTTGTGATAGAGGGCGGCGAGCGATTCGATGGTGCGGGGGGCGGCGAAGAAGGCGTCGTTCGTGCCGATGAACACGTCCTGCCGGTCGGACAGGAATTGCAGAATGCCGCCGGTGGCGGCTTCGGCGGCGCTGAAGGCGTCGGCGGCGGGTTCGCCAAGAGCGGCCTTTGCTGCGTCGACGATGGGGCGATAGCCAGTGCAGCGGCAGAGATTGCCGGCGAGCCAATCGTTGATATCGGCGCGCGCCGGCGGGGTGGCGCGGCCGTCCTGGTGATAGAGCGAGAAGAGGCTCATCACGATGCCGGGAGTGCAAAAACCGCACTGCGAGCCGTGATGCTCGACCATCGCCTGCTGGACGGGGTGGAGGGTGCCGCCGGCCGAGAGATCCTCGACGGTGACGACTTCCTTGCCGTCCAACTGGCCGAGGAATTGGATGCAGGCGTTGACCGGCCGGTAGACCATGCGGCCATCCTCATGGCAGCCGACGGCCACGGTGCAGGCGCCGCAATCGCCCTCGTTGCAGCCTTCCTTAGTGCCGACCGAACGCTCGCGCAGGCGCAGATAATCGAGCAGCGTTTCGGTGGGCCCGACCTTGTTAAGCTCGACGATCTTGCCTGACCGCACCATACGAATGGAATCACGCATCGATCAGCTTCCCCGATAGGTGGAATAGCCGTAGGGCGACAGGAGCAGCGGCACATGGAAATGCGCGGACGGATCCGCGATGCCGAAGCGAATGGGTATGATGTCGAGGAAGGGCGGATCGGAAAGGACGGCGCCGGTGCCGCTGAGATAGGTGCCGGCGTGGAAGCAAAGCTCGTAGGTGCCGGCGGTGAACTCGTTACCGGCGAGAACCGCGCCATCGACCCGGCCATCGGCATTGGTGACGACGGATTTGAGGTGAGCGCGCTCGCCGTTGCCGCTCACGCGATAAAGATCGGCCCGCACCCCGGCCGCCGGTTTGCCCGCCGCGGTATCCAGCACATGCGTCGTCAATCGACCTTCGGACACCCCACTACCCCGCTGATATTCCAGCCCGAACCGCCATTTTAGGATTCGCTGCCGATTTAATCGTGCCCGAAATTGTCGCACGAGTCCGGGGATGGGCGGAAGGGGGTAAAGACGAGTGAAATCATCGCCGCAGTGGCTATGGGCGATGGCTATGGGGTTGGCTTGAGGGACGCTGCATTGAGCGGCATTGCGTTTTGTGCTGATACGTATTATACGTTTACGTATCATACGGAGGCATCAATGATATTGGCGAGAAGTGAGGCGGTGGCGGCTTGCGATTCCGCATCGATTTGGCAGGCGTGGGCGGACGTTCCGAACTGGCCAAACTGGGATCCGGATCTTGCGAGCGCCGGCATCGAGGGTCCGTTTCAGCTTGGCGCCAAGGGGCGGCTGAAACCGAAGTCCGGCCCGGCCGCGACGTTTGTCATCACGGGATTCGTTGCCGGAGCCAGCTTCGAGTGCACCACGCTGCTGCCGCTCGGCACCCGGATCGTCGTGGATCACCGGCTGGAGGGAGAAGGCGCGATGCGGCGACTGGTGCATGAGGCCCATGCCTTCGGCCCGCTGGCGCTGGTGGTTCGGCTGCTGCTCGGACCAAGCTTGCGCAAGGCGATTGCCGAGGCGGTCCGGACTCTGGCGGGGACGCCTAAGGGGGCGCTGACATGAGCGGCCCGGCATCCGAACGGTTCTGGGTGGCGGTGGCTTGCGCAAGCCATGTTTCAGTGGGCGTGACCGGCGGCTTCGCCCAGGTTTGCCATGGTAAACCCGGCCCGCTCGCCCGCATGAAAGCAGGCGACTGGGTTGCCTATTATTCACCGTCGAGCGAGATGGGCGGGGGCACGAAGCTGAGGTGCTTCACCGCCCTCGGCCGCGTCGCGGGCGAGCCGTATCAGGTTTCCATGCCGGGCGGGTTTCAGCCGTTCAGGCGGACCGTGGACTTCGTTTCGGCGGTGCGGCCCGCGCCGATCGTGCCGCTTTTGAACGACCTTGCGTTCATCAAGGATAAGCAATACTGGGGCGCACCATTTCGCTTCGGGCTTGTCGAAGTATCGCGCGCTGACATGGCGGTGATTGCACAGGCGATGGGGGCAACGCTTTAAACATGAACGCCTCTGACGAGACCGCACCCGTGAGCTTGAACTGGAATGAGGCAAGCCGGTTTTCCGAGGCGTCCGACAGCCCCGGCTTTTTGCTTTGGAAGGCCGCGATAACGTGGCGCCGAAGCGTCGAGGCCGCCTTGAAGCCGATTGGCTTGACGCATCCGCAATTCGTGGTGCTGGCCGGGGTCGGCTGGCTGGGATCGCAGGGGCGGCCGATCAGTCAAACGGCCGTCGGCCGCCATGTTGGTATGGATGCCAACACGCTCTCGTCCATAATGCGGGCGCTTGAGTCGCGCGGGCTGTTGGCACGCGCGCATGTTCAAGACGAACGGGCGAAGCACGCGGACCTCACACCGGCAGGCGCGGCGTGCTTGAAGACAGCGCTGGTCGCAGTGGAAAACGCCGATGCGGCTTTTTTCGGCGTTCGCATGATGCCCGCTACGATGGACGCGTTAAGGACGCTCGCCTCGGAACCGTAGAGCGGCGAGCGAGGCGCTGCGATCAGCGCCCCGCCCTTGCCCCGTCAATGCAGGATCTGGCTGAGGAAGAGCTTGGTGCGCTCGTGCTGGGGATTTGAGAAGAAGGCGTTGGGCTCGTTTTCTTCGACGATCTGGCCCTGGTCCATGAAGATCACGCGGTCGGCGACCTGACGGGCGAAGCCCATTTCGTGGGTTACGCAGAGCATGGTCATGCCGTCGTTGGCAAGGCTGGTCATTGTGTCGAGCACTTCCTTGACCATTTCCGGGTCGAGCGCGGAGGTGGGCTCGTCGAACAGCATGATCTTCGGTCGCATGCAGAGCGAACGGGCGATGGCGACGCGCTGCTGCTGACCGCCGGAGAGCTGGCCGGGGTATTTGTTGGCCTGCTCGGGGATCTTCACGCGCTCAAGATAATGCATCGCGAGAGCGTCGGCTTCTTTCTTGGGCATCTTGCGCACCCAGATCGGGGCAAGCGTGCAGTTTTCAAGAATGGTGAGGTGCGGGAACAGGTTGAAGTGCTGGAACACCATCCCGACTTCGCGGCGGATCTCGTCGATCCGCTTGATGTCGTTGGTGAGTTCGATGCCGTCGACGACGATCGTGCCCTTCTGGTGCTCTTCCAGCCGGTTGATGCAGCGGATCATGGTGGACTTGCCCGAACCGGACGGCCCGCAGATCACAATACGCTCGCCGCGCGCGACCTTGAGGTTGATGTCGCGCAGAACGTGGAACTCGCCGTACCACTTGTTGACGCCGATCATTTCGACGGCGACTTCCGCGCCGGCGGGCTTCAGGTTGGAAACGCTGCTCATGATGTCCCCTGACGACCTTTTCTCTTCGTTCTATGATCGGCCGGGCGCGAGGCCTCGGCAAGTGATTTTAGCGTTTGTGGCCGGTGTTTAGCCGTCGCTCGGTGTATTGCGAATAACGCGACATGCCGAAACAGAAGACCCAGAACACGACGGCCGCGAAGATGAAGCCCGTGGCCGGTACGTTGGGCGCCGACCAGTTCGCGTCGGTGAAGTTGAACTGGATGATGCCGAGCACATCGAACAGGCCGATGATCAGGACGAGCGAGGTGTCCTTGAACAGGCTGATGAACGAGTTGACGATGCCGGGGATCACGATCTTCAGCGCTTGCGGCAGCACGATCAGCAACATCGACTGGACGTAGTTGAGGCCGAGCGAGGCGGCCGCTTCGGTTTGTCCTTTCGGGATGGCCTGGAGCCCGCCGCGCACGGTTTCGGCCATGTAAGCGGCGGAGAACAAGGCGACGCCAATGAGGGCGCGCAGCAGCTTGTCGAAGTTCACGCCCGTGGGCAGAAACAGCGGCAGCATCACCGAAGCCATGAACAGCACGGTAATCAGCGGCACGCCGCGCCAGAACTCGATGAAGACGATGGAGAAGAACTTCACGATCGGCAGCTTCGAACGGCGCCCGAGCGCAAGCAGAATGCCGAGCGGCAGCGACGCGACGATGCCGGTGACCGCGACGACGAGCGTGACGAGCAGGCCGCCCCACAGCGGCGTTTCGACGATGGGCAGGCCCAAGCCGCCGTAAAGCAGGAAATAGGCGATGACCGGGAAGGGCACGAGCATGAAGATAGCGACTTCACGCTTCTTCGGGATGCTTGGCACCGCAAGGGCGATGAGGCCGATGACGAAGATCAGCCCCGTCAGATCCACGCGCCAGCGCTCGTCGATGGGGTAGCGGCCGTAGACGAACTGGCTGAACTTGGCGTTCACGAAAGCCCAGCAGGCACCGACGGCGCCGCCTTCGGGCGCAAGACACGCCTCGCGGTTTTCGCCCGTCCACACCGCATCGATGAACAGCCACCGCACCATCGGCGGCACGACCCAAGCCAGGAGCAGCAGGGTGAGGATGGTGATGGCCGCGTTGATGGGCGAGGAGAACAGGTTCTGACGCAGCCACGCCATGGGGCCGACCACGGAGGACGGCGCCGGCTGGGCGGGAAGGGATGGTCCGGCGACATAGATCGCAGAGCGCGCGCTAGGTCCGGGAGAGCTGACGTCGGTCATGAGGGCTCCAGTCCTAGCGTTCGACGAGCGCGACGCGCGCGTTGAACCAATTCATGAACGCGGCGGTGGCAAGGCTGAGGAACAGATACACCGACATGGTGATGAAGATGACCTCCACCGCGCGTCCGGTGATGTTCAGCGTGGACCCCGCGAAGACCGCCACGAGATCGGGATAGCCGACGGCGACCGCGAGCGAGGAGTTCTTCGTGAGGTTGAGATATTGACTGGTGAGCGGCGGTATGATCACCCGCAGCGCCTGCGGTACGATGATGAGACGCATAGTGGTGCTGCGCTTCAAACCGAGCGCGGAGGCCGCTTCGGTCTGCCCGTGGGAGACCGCCAGAATGCCCGCGCGCACAACCTCGGCGATGAAAGCGGCGGTGTAAATGGAAAGGCCGAGCAGCAGCGCCGCCAGTTCGGGGCCGATCACGAAGCCGCCGACGAAGTTAAAGCCCTTCAGCTCCGGAATTTCGAAGGAGAGCGGATTGCCGAGCAGGAAGAAGGCGAGCAACGGGAAGCCGATGAGGATGGCAAGGCCGACCCAAAGCGTCGGGAAGATCTGGCCGGTTGCCATCTGACGGGCGCGCGCCCAGCGGCGGATGAAATACACCGCGACGACGGCAACACCGATCGCAACCAATTCGGCGCCGATTCCCTCGCCGAAAATCGGCCGCGGCAGGATGAGCCCGCGATTGGAGAGATTGGAACCGAAGGGAAGCGCGATGCCCTGGCGCGGGCCGGGCAGCACCGAAAGTACCGCCTTGTACCAGAACAGAAGTTGTAGGAGCAGCGGGATGTTGCGGAAGGTCTCGACGTAGACCATGGCCACTTTGGACAGCAGCCAGTTCGGAGAAAGCCGCGCGATGCCGATGATGAAGCCGAGAATGGAGGCGAACACGATGCCGAGCCCGGCAACGATCAGCGTATTCAAAAGGCTGACCAGAAAGGCGCGTCCGTGCGTGTCGTCGCTCGTATACTCGATCGGCTTTTGCGAAATGTCGTAGCCGGCGCGGTTCGACATGAAGTCGAAGCCGGAGGTGATGTTGGCCGCCCGCATATTGGTGACCGTGTTGTGCACGATCCACGCGCCGAAGGCGACGACGGCGATGACGAACAAAACCTGGATCACATAGCCGCGAATCACGGGGTCGTAGAGCAACGACGACCGGGTGGCTGTTCGCGGCACCGACGGAGCCAGTGGAGTATTGCGGGTCGTCATGACGGGCCTCGGTCGACGCTGTCAGTAGAGGTCGAGAACCGGCGGGCGGAAATGATCCCGCCCGCCGGATGAAAGCCCGATCAGCGGATCGGCGGAGCGTACTGGAGGCCACCCTTCGACCACAGCGCGTTCAGGCCGCGAGCAATCTTGAGGGGAGAGCCTTCGCCGACGTTGCGCTCGAAGGATTCGCCGTAGTTGCCGACGGCCTTGATGGCGTTCGCGGCCCAGTCCGGACCGAGGCCGAGAGACTTGCCGAAGTCGCTGTCGAGACCGAGGAGACGCTTGATCTCCGGGTTTTCGGAGGTCTTCTGCTCTTCCAGGTTGGCCTGGGTCACGCCGAGTTCCTCAGCGGTGACGAGAGCATAAAGCGTCCACTTCACGATCATCGCCCACTGGTCGTCGCCCTGGCGGACCGCAGGTCCGAGCGGCTCCTTGGAGATGATTTCCGGCAGAACGAGATGCTCTTCCGGCGTGGTCAGCTTGAGGCGGATCGAGTAGAGGCCCGAAGCGTCGGTGGTGTAGGCGTCGCAGCGACCGGAGTTGTAGGCGGCGTCAGCCTCTTCCTGCTTCTCGAACACGACCGGGTTGAAGGTCAGGCCGTTAGCCTTGAACCAGTCGGCCAGGTTCAGCTCGGTTGTGGTGCCGGACTGCACGCAGATCGACGCGCCGTTCAGTTCCTTCGCCGAGGTGACGCCAAGCGACTTCTTGGCCATGAAACCCTGGCCGTCATAGTAGTTGGTGCCGACGAACTGGATGCCGAGCTGAGTGTCGCGCGACATGGTCCAGGTCGAATTGCGCGAGAGCAGATCGATTTCCTTGGACTGAAGCGCGGTGAAACGCTCCTTGGCGTTGAGCGGGGTGTACTTCACCTTGGTCGCATCGCCGAAAACCACAGCCGCGACGGCCTTGCAGATATCGATGTCGAAGCCTGCCCACTCGCCCTTGTCGTCAGGCGCGGCAAAGCCCTGCAGACCGCCGCCGTTCACACCGCACTGGACGAAGCCCTTGGCTTTGACGTCGTCCAAGGTTGCTGCCGAAGCGGCCATCGAACCCGTAGCGGCAAGCGCTGCACTAAGAACAAGCGTCTTGACGGAATTGGAGATCATATGGTGTTCCCTTTATCTTTTTGACCCACTGGCGTCTTCGCCGTCCGGACTGATCATGCAAAGGCTGTCACGGCGCGCCGTCCTCGTATTATGGCGCCCCTGTGACTTCCAATGCTATTCTGAGACCAATCATTCCAAAAATCGATAGAGCCATCAATCTCGCCGATCAATCCGACAACCGGTTTGCACAATTTGCGAAACCGCCCGAGAATTGTGCGATTAGCTCAATACATGACATTTAGCGCACCCGGTCAATAGAGGCTTCGGTCGCTAAGAATCATAGACGATATGGTACTGAATCGCGCAAAAAGCCGCCTTATAATCCGGCATACTGCCAATGAATTAAACAGGCGGCACGAACTCTGAAATCGGAGCGCGGAAGGTGCCGCACGAAAGATGGATCCAAGAAATATTGGAATAATAGAAGAAGATGCTTTCAATTGCTTTGCAAGCAGAGATACGCTTGCTTTTTACTTGGTTGCTTAGACGCAGCATCGACCAAGCTTCGTTGGGATTTGGGTTGTCGGGCAGCCCCCGATCGCGCTAGCGACATCGCCTGATCAAAGACTCTGATATGCTGGCGCCATGACCCAAAGCGACGATCCTTCCAAGTCTTCCGCCACTGTCGTCACGCGCCTCGCCCACGGCGGACGCGACCCGCGTGCGCAACACGGCTTCGTCAGTCCGCCCGTCTATCACGGTTCGACGGTGACCTTTCCGGACGTCGACACGATGCTGAGCGGGCGGCAGAAATACGTCTACGGCCGGCGCGGCAATCCAACTTCGGACGCACTCGGCGACATTCTGGCCGAACTCGACGGCGCGGCGGGCGTGGCGCTCTGCCCCTCCGGCCTCAGCGCGGCGACCACGGCGATCCTCTCGGTGGTCTCGGCCGGCGACCACTTGCTCGTCAGCGATAGCGCCTATGATCCGGTCCGGCACTTCTGCAACACCACGCTGAAACGCTTGGGCGTGGAAACGACCTATTACGATCCGCGTATCGGGGCCGGCATCGAGGCGCTGTTCCGCCCGAACACGGCCGCGGTTCTAACCGAAGCGCCGGGCTCGCTGACGTTCGAGATGCAGGACATTCCCGCGATCGCCGCCGTGGCCGCCCGCCATGGCGCCTTCACGATCATGGACAACACCTGGGCGACCCCGATCTTCTTCCGCCCGCTGGACTACGGCGTCGATATCGCCTTCATGGCCGCGACGAAATACGTAGTCGGACACTCCGACGTGCTGATGGGATCAGTCGCGGCGAATTCGCGGTCGTGGGCCAAGGTGAAGGCCTATCACGGCGCGATGGGCCTCTGCGTCGGACCGGACGACGTGAACCTCACGCTTCGCGGATTGCGAACCATGGGCGTGCGCCTTGAACGCCATCAGACCAGCGCGCTCGCCATCGCCGAATGGCTGCTCACCCGCTCCGAAGTGGCGAAGGTGCTTCACCCCGCCCTGCCCTCCGACCCCGGCCACGCGCTTTGGAAGCGCGACTTCAAGGGCGCGTCCGGCCTGTTCTCGATCGTGACCCGGGAGATGCCGTTTGCCGGCGTGAAGGCCATGCTGGACGGGTTCAGATATTTCGGGCTCGGCTATTCCTGGGGCGGCTTTGAAAGCTTGGCGATCTACGCCGACCCCCGCAAATGCCGCACGGCCACGACCTGGGACGAGCCGGGACACCTCATCCGCTTCAATGTCGGGCTTGAGGACCCCAAGGACCTGATCGCCGACATCGAACAGGGCTTTGCCCGCATGAACGCGGCGATCTGACGGGCCGCGTGGACGGCGCTCAACCCTCGTCGACGCGCTTTTCCTTGCGGATCAGCGCAAGATTGCGCGTGTAAATGATGAGCCCAAGCGCTTGGCCTGCGATAAACACGGGGTCTTCGCGCTGGATCGCATAGATCAGCAGCAACATGCCGCCGCCGAGCGAGAAGAACCAGAACGCAACCGGGACCACGGACTTCCTGGCTTTTTCGCTGGCGATCCACTGCACGACAAAGCGCATCATGAAAAAGAACTGCGCGATGAAGCCGAGAATGATCCAGAAATCGAGCTGCTTGACGAATACATCGTGCAGCCAGCCCGAAAATTGGGCGAAAAGATCAGCCATGGGACGTTCCGATTTCTGACACGACGGGCACGCGCTTGCGGCGCTTGATCAACCACCATACGCCGAACAGGTCCAAGACGCCGCGCAGGCCACGGTCGAAAACGCCGTAGTTGGAGCGGCCGAATCGCCGGGGCCGATCGACAACGTCGACGTGGATGACGGCATAGCCCTCGCGGATGACGAGAGCCGGCAGGAAGCGATGCCAGCCGTCGAAATACGGCAGGCGCAGGAAAACGTCGCGCCGCACGGCTTTGAGCCCGCAGCCGCTGTCGCGCGTGCCGTCCTTGAGGATGCCGCCGCGAACGGCGTTGGCGATGCGCGAAGCGTATTTCTTGACGGTGCCGTCGGTGCGCCCCAGCCGCTGGCCGGCGGCAAGGCCGGTGCCCGGACCTGCGCGTTCGAGCGCTGCGACCAAGGCGGGGATATAGGCCGGGTCGTTCTGGCCGTCGCCGTCGATGGTGACGACGACCGCGCCACGCGCGTGCATCATCGCCGACCGGACGGCCGCGCTTTGGCCGCAGGGCTTGTCGTGGCGGACGTGACGAACCGGCTTGCCGGCGGCGCGCATGCCGGCGAGCAACGCGGCGGTGCCGTCGGTCGAGCCGTCGTCGCCGACCAGAACCTCATGCGGGGCCGAGCCGAGCGCAACATGGATCTCTTCGATCAAGACAGCCAGATTGTCAGCCTCATCCTTTGCCGGAATGACCACGGAAACGAGGCCGGCGTCGGACGGGAGCGTGATAAACGAACTCATGGACGGTCCGTGCCTGCTGGAATGCGACGTCGCCGGCGGGTATTCACCACGGCGACTATCGTTGCAAGCAAAAAGCCGAAGAGGGCCTTGAGATCGGCAAAAAGCGCCGCTCGCGGATAAGGCGCCGCGACTGGCAAGGCGCCGGAACCGGGCGAAAATCCGTAACCGCGCCGCGCCATGACGAGAGCAATCACAATCACCGTCCACACGCCAAGGCCGTAGCCGGCGACGATGTCGGAGAAGTGATGCGCACCGACGACCACGCGCGATACTGCGACGCTGAGCGTGAAGACAAGCGCGGGGATGGCAAGACGCGGCGAGAGGAAGATAATCGCGGCCGCCAAGGCGCCCATCGTCGTGGAATGGCCGGAGGGAAAGCTCGCATAGGCCGAATCCAGCGTGAAGCCGATCGGCCCCGTGGCACCCTCGACGGACGGCCGGGGATGACCGAGCCCGAATTTGAGCATAATCGCCAAGACACCGCTGACGGCGATGGCGAGAAAGAAGAAGTCTGCCCGTTGCCGGAGGCGGGTGAGATCGCTGGCGGGTTGAAGCTTTGTGAAACGTGGCAGAACGTGAAAGGCGATCATCGCCAGCCCGAGCGGTATCAGCAACCAGTCGGACTTACCCCAACCGGTGAGCCATGCGAACGCGATGCGCATCCGCCCATTCAACTCCTCGGCGAGCAGCGTAGCGGCGGCGTCATATTGGATGGCGGCTGATATGGCGGCAATCGTTAACACTGCGCAAAGCGCCATGAGCGCCTGCCGCGTGCTGCGGCGGCGCCAGAAAGTTCCCCACCAGCTTTTCAAGGCGTGTCCCTTCATGGTTTGGCGAACACCTGCATCATGCGCAGGTCGAAGCCGTTGAGATTGCGGGCTTCAACCAAGCGTGCGGGGAGGGGCTTGCCGCCGAGTTCGGCGAGGCGCGCGAGGAACGCGCCGGATTGCTCAGCGTCGACGAAGGCCACGGCGCAGGGCGCGGCGTGGAAGGAATCGGCTCCGTCGAGGGGGCTTGTCAGCGCCGTATCGGTTCCAAGCTGGAACACGAGGCTGGGTTCGTTGTAGCCGATCGATATGGCAAGGGGATCCGGACAAGCCGCGACGTCCGCCGCCGCCTCGGCCAGACGGTCGGACAGCCAGATTTTGCTGGCGCCCGGCATCAAGACGCCAAACGCGGTCGCGGTCAGAAATGCGGAGGCGACAACCGCCGAGACGACCGCCAGCCAGGTCCGCCCCTGCGCCGCCAGCCGCCACGCCAGAACGGCGATGCCGCTTGCGAGCACCGCGCCGGCAAGGCCGGCCACGCTGGCCCGGCCCTCCACGACCACGAAGGCTATGTTAAGCCCCAAGGCGAGCACGACCGCCGCCACCGCGATCCAGACAAAGGAAATCCGCCGCCAGCGGGATGACGCGGCCAGACCGCCGGATATCAGTGCCAGCCCGGCCAGCACGGCAAAGGCCGGCATGAAGGGCAGCACGTAGTTCGGCAGCTTGGTCGGCACCGCCTCGAAAACAAGCCAACCGGGGATGACCCAAGCGGCGAGGAAGATCACGGGCTTGGCGCGCCGGTTCGCATAGCCCCACGCGATCGCGGCGGGAATGAAGGCGGCCAGCGGCCAGAAGGTGGCATAGGCGACAAGCGCATGCATGCCGGGCGGCGCGCCGTGGCTTTCCTGCGCGCCGACGACCTTGCCGAGCATGTCGGTGCCGATCGACTGCTGGAAAAACGCGCCGCCGGACACGTAGGCGATGGCGATCAGCCACGGCAGCACCAGCACCAGCGTCCAGATCACGCCGCGCAGAGGCTGCAACGCTTTGACGAGCGCGGTGGACCGCTCGGCAACGGCAAGCCCGGCGAGCGTGCCGAGGGTAACGAGCAGGATCACCGGTCCCTTGATCAGGATGCCGAGGCCAAGCGCCGTCCAGAACACGGCGTTGCGGACGGGAGCCGCGCGCCGCGCCGGGTCCATCCACAGCGACGCCAGCGCCCACTGGGCCGCCATGATGGTGGCGAGCAAGGCGCCGTCGGTCTTGCCGATGCGTGCCTCGATGCCGATCTCGACGGTTGCGAGCGCGAGCAGCCCCGCCGCGAGGCCGACGCCCGTGCCGCCAAGCGTCAGCCCGATCGCATAGGTGAGAAGCACCGCGACGACCGCGCCGATCAGCGAGGGAATGCGATACACCCAGATCGGCGCGTCGGCGCCATAGCCGCTGGCAACGACGGACGCGCCTTGCAGCCAATAGATGCCGATCGGCTTTTTGTAGCGGGGCTCGTCTTGCAGGCGGATATCCACCCAATTGCCCGTTTCCACCATCTGCTTGGTGGCCTGCACGAAGCGGCCTTCGTCGCGGTCGGTGACGGGAAGGCTGGCAAAGCCCGGCAGGAACACAACGAGCGCCAACACGAGCAACGCCGCAAGGTGTATGGTGACGTGGAGCTGCCGCCCCAACTGCCGCCCGGCCTGCCGCCATTGGGGCTGGCGCGGCGCATCCGATTGCGGGTCTGGATTGGCGGTTTGGTGGAGAGGCTCGGCGCCCGTCATCATTCGTCCCGTGGACGCCTGGCTCAAGACCAAGCAGCTTTCGCGGGAATGCAGCAATTTGGCGTTTGGCGCAACAGGCTAATCATCGAGATTACCGCCGCCGTTGCCAAAATGCGCCGGGAGAGACGGCCCTTAAAACAAAACCTCGCCTAAGCGGGGCTTTGCAGACACTGAGGTTAGTTTGCGATCACCGCCCAATGCGGCCAGCAGAAGCTGGACTTAAATGCCGCACTTGCCGGCTACAGGATTTATAAGCGGACGTTCGGACAAATAGTCAATCCTTTGAGACCGAGCCCTGCCCTCACACAATTGCGAACCGCCTGTATCGTCTCCTGGTCATACGCCTTAGCATCGAAAATCATTAGCCCAAAAAGAATCGGCCAATAAGAGCGAAGATGGGCAAGCAAATCCTATGAAATAGATCAAAAAAAATGGAATACAGACTTAGAAACAACTCAACAGTATCCTGATCTATCCTCCAAGTTTGGAAAAAATAACGATCATCGGTTGCCTCCTAATCCCTTTAGGACCACAAAAACCTTCCGATAGATCAACACTGAGGATGGCACCCGGCACAGGGGTGAGGTACAATAACTAGATGGCAGACTCCTATCTGCGGATAGGATCGCATTTTCGACAATAAGGTCACATTAGAACACGTCAGATAAAGAATTCGAACGAAAGGTGGAGATGGGATGGATGCAATCGCGGCGGCGAATTTCGGGTTGGCTCTCGGAGCGCTGCTCGTTCTGATCGGCATTCTCTCCAGCCTCATCGCCTCGCGGTTCGGCACGCCGCTTTTGCTCGTGTTCCTGGTGCTTGGCATGATCGCGGGGGAGGATGGCCCCGGCGGCATCCATTTCGACAGTTATCAGGCCACCTACCTCATCGGCTCCTGCGCGCTTGCGATCATTCTGTTCGACGGCGGGCTGCGAACGCGGCTGAGCACGGTGCGCGACGCGCTTGCGCCGAGCATCGTGCTGGCCACGGCCGGCGTGGGCCTGACGACGCTGGTGGTGGGTGCTTTCGCCAGTCTCGCCTTCGGACTGACGTGGCCGCAGGGCTTGCTGCTGGGGGCGATCGTGGCCTCGACCGACGCGGCGGCGGTGTTTTTTCTACTGAAGACCGGCGGACTGCAGTTGAAGCCGCCGATCGGCTCGATCCTTGAAATCGAATCCGGGTCGAACGATCCGGTCGCGGTGTTCCTGACGCTGATCCTCACCGAAATCGCGCTTGCGGGCCAGCCGCCCGGCTGGGAGATGGCCGGCGATTTGCTGCGTCAGGCCATGCTTGGCGGCGCGCTCGGTTTGGCGGCCGGCTTTCTTTCGGTGCTTCTGCTGAACCGGCTGAACTTCCTCAGCGGCATGCACCCGCTGTTCGTGATCGCAGTTGCGATCGCGGTGCTCGGCACTACAGCGCTGCTCGACGGGTCCGGGTTCCTGGCGGTCTATGTGTGCGGGCTGGTGGTGGGAAACCGGTCGGTGCGGGCGTTTCCGAGCATCGTGAACTTCCACGACACGGCGACGTGGCTCTGCCAGATCGTGATGTTTCTGATGCTGGGGCTACTGGTTACGCCGTCCACGCTGATCAACTATGCTCCCGAGGGCCTGCTGCTCGCGTTCTTCCTGATCGTGATCGGCCGCCCGGCGGCGGTGTGGCTATGCCTGAAGCCGTTCGGGTTTGAGCCCAAGGAAATCTCGTTCATCTCCTGGGTGGGCCTGCGCGGCGCGGTATCGATTTTCCTTGCCGCGATTCCGACCCTTGCGGGGGTGGAGGGGGCGGAGCTTTACTTCAACGTGGCCTTCTTCGTGGTGATGGTGTCGCTGATCGTGCAAGGCTGGACCGTGGCGCCCGCCGCGCGCTGGCTGGGCATGGCGCTGAAGCGACCGGCCGTCGCCGTCTCGCGTATCGACATCGACCTGCCCGGCCAGAAGGAAAAGGAGCTTGTGGGCTACCCGATCCTCGCTGACAGTTTCGTGGCGCTGAGGCCGAATTCGCTGCCGAGCTGGCTGCGGCCGATGCTGGTGGTGCGCGAGGGCGACGTGCGCAACGCTTCCGAATTCGGCGAGCTGCGCGTGGGCGACTACGCCTATTTCCTCGTGTCGCAAGACCGAGTTCGCCGGCTGGACCGAATGTTCGCGCCGTTGCCGCCAGACGCATTGAATGCCGCCACCCGGCTGTTCTTCGGCGAATTCCCGATTGACGGCACGGCCGGCATGTCTGGCGTCGCAGGCTTTTACGGGCTGGAGGTTCCGCCCGCGCTCGTTGGTAAAACGGTGACCGAAGCGTTCACCGCCCGTTACGGCGGCAAGGTTCGCGCCGGCAGCCGCATCGATCTCGGTTCCTTCGCCTCTCTGGTCGCGCGGGACGTGGAGGGACAGCGCGTGGTGCGTGCAGGCCTTCGGATCGAGGATATCGTGGATCTCAGCATGCCCCCGCCGGAGCCCGCGAGCGCCCTGGCCGAGTGGGTGAAAAGCGCCCTTGCCCGCATCACGCCCGGCCGCTTCAGCTAGTGTGGTTCCCCGAAAAACGGGGAACCGGCATTTTTGGCGGGTCCGCATCGTCGAAAGCGACAGTCAGCCCGCCGCGATCAACGGCACGTTGGCAAGCGCCTGGAGGAAGGTGACGACCACGATCGCAACCCCGATCGCGCCGGCGCCGAGCGTGAGAGCCAACGCCCGCGAGGGTGCGAAACGATCGGCGAGGAGGCCGGCGAGCGGCACCGCCTGCATCAGATGCGTCGCGAAGAAATGCGGCACGCGCATATCGCCCGATGTCATCGACCAACCCACCAGCGGCAGCCGCGCCGTGTCCACACGAAGGCCGTTGACCCATTCGCCGGGGTTGAACGCCGCGCCGGTGGAAAGAAAGCCCGCTGTTACCAACGTAGCGACGGCGCCAAACCCCAGACCGGTCAACGCGCCCGCCTTGAGGCCCGCTCCAATGCCGGATGCGGGACGCAGCGCGATGACGATGGCAAGGACGAGCGCGATCGCCGCCAGCGTGACCGCGCCAATACCCATGAGGCTGTACATCGTGGCCTCAACCTCGGTTTCTAAATTGTAGTGCGAAGCCCGGCCGCGAGCCGCTTGCACCGCGATGTAGGCGATCTCAAAAATGCCAGCGGCCGCAGCCACCATGAACGCCCCGCGCATCCACCAGCTATCGCGTGTTTCCGGCCGTACGAGGCCCAAAAGCAGCGCGAGGGTGAGGAAATGGAGGGCAATCGATGCCTCGAACTTCAGCGGCTTCACCCAAACCGGAACGCCGGAAATTATCCGTCCGTCGAGGTAAAGCGCGAAGATGGTGGGCACCGCCAGCGCGATCATGAAGGCCGCGACCTCCAGCGAAAGCTTGACGTTGGCGCCCGTGGCAAACGAGAAGCCGCGCGATGCGGCAAGCGGGGCGGAGGTGAGCGCGTTCATATCGTGGCTCCTTCAAGAGCGGGACGGCGATTGACGAAAAGAACGACGAGCCGGAGGAGCACGAGGCCGAGTGGCCCGAACAGAAAGGTGGCCAGCAGCATCGGCGCCTGCACGATCCGCGACAGCCCATGACGATCGGCCGAGGCGGCGATGCCGAGCCCGACCAAAAGATCGAAGGCGAGATAATGCACCCATCCGGCCACCAGAACCGGATCGGACGCGAACAGCGCCCGCACTTCGGCAATGGAACCGAAACCGCCGCCGGTGACCTCGAAAAAGCTGGTGAACATGAGCGCCGAGTAGAGCAGCGCCAGCACGCCGACCGCGCCGTAGCGGATCGACCAGATCAAGAAACGATGGCGCGGCAGCAGGATCAGCGCGAGCCAGCATGGCAGCGCGATCTGGTTGGCGGTTTGAAAAACGATGTCCCAGTTCATCGAAAAATCCGATCTTGACGTTGACAACATCGGATATGACTGATCATCTAGGCGGTGTCAACATCAATCTTGGCAACGTCAAGATATGAGGCTGGACCGCCTTGCCAAGCCGGCGACGAAGGAGCATCTACCGGGTCATGAATACCCACCAACCGGCGCCGCAGCGCGCGCGCTATCATCACGGCGACCTGAAAAACGCGCTTCTCGTCGCGAGCCTTGAGATTTTGGAGCGAGACGGGCTGGGCGCGCTGACCCTGCGCGGCGTCGCGGCGCGCGCGGGCGTTTCCCACGCCGCGCCGACGCATTATTTCCCGACGCTGACCGCGCTGATGACCGCGCTCGCCACGATCGGCTTCCACCGCTTCGACGCCGCCATGAGAGAGGCCCGCACCAGCGCCGGGCCCGATCCGTCCTCGCAGTTGGACGCGGCCGGCGAGGGCTATTTCGCCTTCGCGACCAGCCAGCCCGGCCTGTTCCGCCTGATGTTCACAGGCGATCGGCTGGACTGGACCGACCCCGATCTGCAAACCGCCTCGGCGCCCGGACGGACACAACTGACCGAAATCGTCGCCCCCGCCGCCGACGCTCTCGGCATCACCGATCCCGCCGAACGCCTGCGCCTGGAGCACCTCGTCTGGTCAACCGCCCACGGCTACGCGCATCTGGCGATCGAGGGTGAGCTCGGCCCGATCAAGGCCGCGCCGAAGATCGGTGGGTTGGTGCTTGGGGCGAAGCGGGAGGGTGAGTGAGAAATGGCGCCGATGTGTGGGGGCCGATTCCCGTCTCCGCAAAACGGGCGCGAAAATGATGCAACGAAATGGACGCTATGGCATGCCGTGGCCGCGCCCAGCTATTCCAATTCGTAGGCGGCATCGTCCCTTTCGCATTTGGCATAGGCGGCGGCGGCGGCGTTTGCAAATTCGATAGCTTCATCCGCAAAATCCGATGCATCAGCAACGTAGGTCTTGAGATCGCGGATGTAGTATTCGACTTCAGATATGTAGCCGTCGATTTCCCAGCGCTCGCAACTGTGCTCTCCACTCACGCGGTAGCCTTGGAGACAAAACGGCGCGCTCGGCTTGGAAAACGTCGAAGGGGCCTGAGGACCGTCATCGGGCGGGCTGGGCTCGGCGCAAAACGCTATGGCATCTGAAATAGCCAAAGCGCTGCAGATCGTCGCTATTGCGATCCTGAAGCCAACTGACATTCGCCCCAATCCTTAAAGGTGGCGACCCCAGGAGGGCTCGAACCTCCGACCTGCCGCTTAGAAGGCGGCTGCTCTATCCAGCTGAGCTATGGGGTCAGATCGGTGGACGCTGTGTGGGTCAGTGTGTCCAGGTTTCCGGGCGGTTGAACTTGAAATTGTCGGAATAGGACATGCGCTTGGTGCCCTTCTCCTTGGGCTCCTGAACGCGGTAGGCGATACCGTGGCGTTCGGCGTAAGCGATCGCTTCTTCCTTGGTGTCGAAGGAGAGGCGCACTTGGGAGAGCATGTCGGACGAGGAGGTGTAGCCCATCAGCGGATCCACCGTGCGCGGCCGGTCGGCATCATATTCGAGCTGCCACTGCTTGGTACGGGCCTGACCGGACTGCATGGCGGTCCGGGACGGCTTGTAGATCCGAGCGGTCATGGCGGCTTCTATCCCCGGCGTGATGGACATCGACGCCCTTTCGGGCGGTTTGCTCCAAAGTCCCGCCGCTGGTCGGGGCAGCAAGATTCGAACTTGCGGCCCCCTGCTCCCAAAGCAGGTGCTCTACCAGGCTGAGCTATGCCCCGACATGGGCGGAACCGCGGAATTCCTAGCGATTTCTTGGGCACCATGCAAGGCGCCAAAGCGGTCTATCGCGCTCTATTCCGGTCAAGCCGGGATGGGCCGGTGCGGCGGAGCAGGCTGGAAACGCGGGGTGCACCGGCCATAACCGCCGGTCAACCATCGTTTTCCGCATTCAGGTCCTGCGGGCGGAGGCCCTCGTCAGATGGGCCGGAGCCGTTCAGCTTCTGCGCCAGAATCAGGCGGCGCGAGGCCAGCAAGGGCGCGAGGACGGCCGAGAGCGCGGGCATGCGGGGGTTCCGTTCGTGAGCGGTGACCGCGTCGATGTCGGCGTAGAGTTCATTGACGAGAACGCGGTTTGGGATGGGCGTGCCGTCGCGCTCGATGGGTTTGATCACTTCGAAGCGCAGGCAACCGGGCTCCTCGGCGAGCGTGCGGCGGGCGTGATCCGAGATGTGAGCGATGAAGGCCTCTTCGCTGCCCGGCTTCGTCTCGAATTCAACGATGATTGCCATTTCGGCCATGATTTTCTCCGCGCGATCCCTCGCCTTCATCTTTGCAGGCCGCAGCGCGTGCGCCAAGCGGCATGATCGGATTGCAGATCGACAACTCCATCACCAAATAGAGCCTGTTGCCGTTTCGGAGATGCCTGATGAACCCGTCCACCGCTTCTTATTCCGCCGATCCCTACACGGATGCGTGGCTCTATAGCGGCGTGCGCACCCGGCGGGCGATGGCGTTTTTGTTGGATGCCGTGATCATCGGCATTCTGACGTTCCTCGTCGGCATTCTGGTCACGATCCTCGGCGTGTTCACGCTGGGGCTGGGATGGCTGCTGTTTCCGCTGCTGTGGCCAGGGGTGGCGCTGCTCTATAGCGCGTTCAGCCTGGGCGGGCGGAACTCCGCGACGGTGGGCATGCGGATGATGGGGCTGGAGATGCGCCAGCTCGACGGGTCGCCGATGTCTCCGGTTTTAGCGGCCATTCATTCCGTGCTGTTCTATGTTTCGGTGTCGCTGCTGACGCCCTTCGTGCTGCTGTTTTCGCTGATCACGGACCGCAAGCGCCTGTTGCACGACATCGTGCTCGGCACGGTGGTGATCAACCGCCGTTGAGACGCCGTTATGGGCGGGGCGCGGTTATCCGCCGATGATGGAACTGCGAGGCACGATACGGCATTTTCGCGTCTCGCATCGGCCGGAATTCCATGTCAGGATCGTGTCCGGTTCGAGAAGCCGAACCGTATTTGGAGCCCCCTGACAGGGTATGACGCATCATCCGACCGACGCTCCGCAGTTCTTTTTGACGGCGCCCTCGCCGTGCCCGTATCTGCCGGGGCGGTTCGAGCGGAAGGTGTTCACGCACCTCGTGGGGGACAAGGCGCCCGCGCTGAACGACATTCTCAGCCAAGGCGGCTTCAGGCGCAGCCAGAACATCGCCTATCGCCCGGCCTGCGAAACCTGCCGCGCCTGCGTTTCCGTGCGCGTCTGCGTTGACGGCTTCAAGACCGGCAAGAGCTTCCGCCGCACCCTTCGCACCAACGAAGACCTGATCGGCGCCGAACTGCCGGCCTCTCCCTCCGCCGAGCAATATTCGCTGTTCCGCAGCTATCTCGACAGCCGCCACTCCGACGGCGGCATGGTCGACATGACCATGCTGGACTATGCGATGATGGTGGAGGACACCCATGTCGACACCATGGTCGTGGAATATCGCCGGCGCGGGATCGACAGCTTCTTGACCGGGCGCGGCGTTGGCTCGCTGCTCGGCGTGGCCTTGACCGATGTGCTCGCCGACGGGCTGTCGATGGTCTATTCCTTCTACGATCCGGAGCCGGGCTGGCGGGGGCTTGGTACCTATATGATCCTCGATCATATCCGCCGCGCCCGCGCGCGCGGGCTTCCCTATGTTTATCTCGGCTACTGGGTTCGGGGCTCTCACAAGATGGATTACAAGAGCCGGTTCCAGCCGCAGGAACACCTGATGCCGAAGGGCTGGGAACGGGTGGACGAGGAATGAGCCGAACCATCGGAGCGGTGACGCTGGTCGTGGACGACTATGACCGCGCGATCGATTTCTACACCCGCGCCATGGGTTTCGCGCTGACCGAGGATACCAACCTTGGCGGCGGCAAGCGCTGGGTGACGGTGACGCCGGAGGGCGGCGGCACGTCGTTGCTGCTGGCGCGGGCGGCCGACGATACGCAGCGCGCCGCGATCGGCAACCAGACCGGCGGACGGGTGGGCTTTTTCCTGCACACGAGCGATTTTGCCGCCGACCGCGCGCGCATGACCGCCGAGGGCGTGGAGTTCCTGGAAGCCCCGCGCACGGAGCCTTACGGCATCGTGGCGGTGTTCCGCGACCCCTTTGGCAACAAATGGGACTTGATCGAGCCATTCCCATTATGCCGGCCATGATCCTTTGCGCCGCGCCGCGCGTATCGGAGCCATGACACTTACCCTGCCCCGGCTTCTCGCCTATGCCCTGCCCGCGCTGCCGCTGGCGGTTCTCACCCTGCCGTTCTACATCGTTGTCCCCGCCTATTACGCGGGAACGCTGGGACTATCGCTTGCCGCGGTGGGTCAGGCGCTACTCCTGGTGCGGCTGATCGATGCGATTTCCGATCCCATCGTCGGCGTTCTGGCGGACCGCACGCGCCCGCGCTTCGGGCGGCGGCGCCTGTGGTTCGTCTGTTCGGTGCCGGTGGTGGTGATCGCGGTGATCGCGCTGTTCGTGCCGCCGGCGGGGGTGGGCGTCGCCTGGCTGTTCGGCTTCGGCGTGCTGCTATCGCTCGGCACAACGGCGAGCCTGATCCCCTATTGGGCCTGGGGTGCGGAGCTTGCGACGGATTACGAAGCGCGCAACCGCGTGGTCGGCGTGCGCGAGGCGGTGGTGGTGCTGGGTACGCTGTTCGCAACCGCGACACCCGCCATCGCAACCGCCATGGGCGCGACGGACGGCGGGCTGGCGCTCTTGATCCTGGCGGTGTTCGTGGCGCTGCTGTTGCCGCTGACGACCGCCGTTGCGGTGTTCACGGTGCCCGAACCGCCGGAGTATTCGCGCACGCGGCTCGACCTTTTCAGTGGATTGAAGAGCCTTGGCCAAAACGGGCCCTTCCTCCGGCTGCTCGCGGCCTTCGTGCTGAACGGTTTTGCCAACGGCCTGCCGGCCACGCTGTTTCTGTTCTTCGTGACCGAACGCCTTCAGGCGCCGGACTTCGCGGGTATCCTGCTCTTCGCCTATTTCCTGTTCGGTATCGGCGGTGTCGCGCTGTGGCTGAGGGTCTCGAAGCGGCTCGGCAAGCACCGGACATGGTGCATCGCGATGCTGATCAACGTGGCCGTTTTCGCGACCGTGCCGCTCCTCGGCGCCGGCGACGCCTGGATCTTCCTCGCCGTCTGCGTGATCACCGGCGTTGCGCTCGGCGCGGACCTCGTGCTGCCGTCGTCGATTCAGGCCGATGTGATCGACGTCGATACGGCGGCGAGCGGCGAGCAGCGAACGGGCACCTATGTCGCGGCCTGGGGGCTCGGCACCAAGCTCGCGCTCGCGCTCGGCGTCGGCATTGCCTTTCCGGTGCTGGACTGGGCCGGATTCAACGCGGCGGGCGGGGCACAGAGCGAATTCGCGCTCGGCACGCTCACCCTGCTCTACGCCGGCATCCCCATCGTGATGAAGCTCGGCGCGATCGCGCTGATGTGGAACTTCCCCGTCGGGCGGGCCGAACAGGCGCATCTGCGCGCCAAGATCGAGGCGGCGGCGTAAGCCGGTTTCACTCCGGCTATTGCGCCTTGGTCATGCGACCGACGAGGGGGAAGTAGAGCCGGTAAGGCAGGATGTTCAAGAATTTCAGGATCAGCGCGAAGCGGCGGGGAAAGACGATTTCAAAACGGGTGGTGGCAAGGCCGCTGAGAATGCGGTCGGCGGCCGCATCGACCTTCATGAGGAAGGGCATTTCGAACTCGTTCTGATCCGTCAGCGGCGTTTCCACGAAGCCGGGATTGATGACCTGCATCAAAATGCCGAGGCGGTCGAAGTCGAATTTCAGGCTCGCCGCCATGTTGATCAAAGCGGCCTTGGTGGCGCCGTAGGCCGCCGATTTCGGCAACCCGCCATAGCCGGCGACCGACGCGACGATCGCGATCTGGCCCTTGCCGCGTGGCTTCATGGCAGCAGCGGCCGGGACCAGCGCGTTGACCGTTCCGTCCACATTGACGTGGAAGGTGCGGCGGATCAGTTCCGCGTCGAGGTTCTTGCCGTCGAGCGGTTGATAGGTGCCGGCGTTGAGGATGACAAGCGCGAGCGGGCCGACCTCCGCCTCGATGCGCGCCACGATGGCGGCCATGCCGGGCGCGTCGGTGATATCGCCCGGCATCGCGACGATGCGACCAGCCGGACCCTCGGCCGCAAGACTGGCGAGCGCATCCGCCCCCCGCGCCGTGGCGACCACCATCCAACCGGCGGCGGCGAGGCGCTTGGCGGTTTCCCGGCCGATGCCGCTGGACGCACCGGTGATCCAGGCGACGCCGTCGGCGGGTTTTGCGGGAGATGGCGACATGGCAAGCGGCCTTTCTGGCGACCAAGCTGAAGAGAACCGCGCAAGGTCAAGCGCTCTCGCCCGCATGGGCGAGTGCTGGGTGCTTCTAGCGCGAGGGAAAAAAGTCAGACGCGAAGGAACGGATTGAACAAACGGCCGATCACGCCCGTGAGACGCAGCGGTGCGTCGGTGACGGCGAAGCCGATGCAATCCCCGTCGTCATCGGCAACCGGCTGATGATCGACGGTTGAATCGTTGATCGAGATGTCGCCGCGCTCATAAGAGCCGAGAATGTCCGAAAAGCCGCCTTCGAGCACGAGTGTGATCTCGGCCCCGTCATGCGTGTGCGACGGGATGGCTTGGCCCGAGCGGATCCAGAACAGGCTGGTCTTCAGCCCCTCGAACTCGCCGACCTTGAATTCCTTGAAGCCCGGCAGCCGCGACTTCCACGGCAGCGTATCGACGTCATGCCCGGCAAAGCGGCAGATCGCTTCGGGCAGACGCCGGGTGCGCGCCGCCTTGGGGGCGAGCGGGGCGGGCGTGCCGCTCATCGCGAAGATCGCGGCAAGCTTGGCATCGCGATCATGGATCGGAGCGGGCGCCAGATCCTCGACCGCGCGGCCGGACAAGGCTTCGAGATCGGCGACGAACCGGCGGTTGCGGGGCGACAGCTCCAGGTGGGCTTCGACCAGCACAGAGAGAGGGGCCGGCAAGGCGCCCATGGCGTAGCCGGCTAAAAGTGCGTTCAGTTCCTGGTCCTGGTTCGGAGCCATTCGAAACACTAGTCCCTAGAGGCGGACGGGCGCTTTGCCCTGCATGATCGAGATACGCAAATTAATCGAACGTGGATCATATCTATGGGTTCTTACAGATAAGGAAGTGTTGGTTGAACCCCAAGCACGAAAATCATTGCCTTGATGCCACGTTACCACGGTCCTAGTTTCCAGATGAACAGCCGTGATGGGGCGCCCGTTCCGTCAGACATACCGCGTGGAGATACGATGCCCGGCACCGTTTTGGATCTCATCGGCAACACGCCGCTCATCCGCCTCGAACGCGCATCGGCGGCGACGGGTTGTGAGATCCTGGGCAAGGCGGAATTCTTGAACCCCGGCCAGTCGGTGAAGGACCGGGCCGCGCTTTACATCATCCGCGACGCGCTGGCGAAGGGCCGGATCGAGCGCGGCGGCACGGTTGTTGAAGGCACCGCCGGAAACACCGGCATCGGGCTGACGATGGTTGCCAGCGTCTACGGACTGAAAACCGTGATCGTGATCCCCGACACCCAGTCGGAGGAAAAGAAGAGCGCGCTGCGCCTCCTCGGCGCCGAACTCGTCGAAGTGCCGGCCGTGCCCTACAAGAACCCGAACAACTATGTGAAGCTTTCCGGCCGGCTCGCCGAAAGCCTAGCCCGTACGGTGCCCGGCGGCGCGATCTGGGCGAACCAGTTCGACAATGTGGTGAACCGGCAGGCCCACATCGAAACCACCGCCCGCGAGATTTTCGATGAGACCGGCGGCAAGGTGGACGGTTTTATCTGCGCGGTCGGGTCCGGCGGAACGCTGGCGGGCGTCGGCATGGGGCTGAAAGCGCTGAAGCCCGGCGTAAAGATCGGCCTCGCCGATCCGCACGGCGCGGCGCTTTATTCCTATTACACGACGGGCGAGTTGAAGGCCGAGGGCTCCTCGATCACCGAAGGCATCGGCCAAGGCCGCATCACCGCCAACCTCGAAGACGCCCCGATAGACTTCGCCTGCCGCATCGCCGACCGCGAGGCCGTGGACATCGTGTTCGACCTTTTGGAGCACGAAGGGCTGTGCCTCGGCTCGTCGTCGGGCGTGAATATCGCGGGCGCGATGGCGCTCGCGCGCGAGCTTGGCCCCGGCCACACCATCGTGACGATCCTGTGCGATTACGGCACCCGCTACGCCTCCAAACTCTTCAACCCCGCCTTCCTGCGCTCCAAGGACCTGCCGGTGCCGGCATGGCTGGAGCGAACGAGCACGATCGCGGTGCCGTTCGAGCCGGTTTGAGAGAGAGCCTTGGTAATTCACGACAGTTGATATCAACCGCGATACCTTCGATGTTAGGGCTTAGGCGACAGCACCGGAGCCGCGATGACCGAAGCCCTTTTTCGTGACGATGCCTATCTGATGGCCGCCGAGGGGCTGGTCGTGTCGGCGGATGAGAACGGCGTGGTGCTCGACCGCTCGATCTTCTATCCGAACGGCGGCGGACAGCCCGGGGATGCGGGGCATCTGGAACGGGCGGACGGCTCGCGCATCGCCGTCGTCACCGCCCGATATGGTGAGGATCGCCGTTTCATTCGCCTTGAGATCGCGGAGGGGGCGAGCCTGCCGGCGCCCGGCGAAACCGTGGTGCAGCATCTCGATTGGGCGATGCGCTACAAGCACATGCGGATCCACACCGCGCTTCATCTCTTGTCGGTCGTGCTGCCCTATCCGGTCACGGGCGGCCAGATCGGGGCTGAAGAAGGCCGGCTGGATTTCGACATGCCGGAGGGCGGCATCGACAAGGCGGAGGTGACGGCGGCGCTGATGAGCCATATCGCGGCCGACCACGCGGTCACCACCGAATGGATCACCGACGACGAACTGGCCGCCAACCCCGGCCTCGTCAAAACGATGAAGGTGAAGCCGCCGACCGGCAGCGGGCGCGTGCGCCTCGTTCGGATCGGCACGGATTTCGATCTCCAACCCTGCGGCGGCACGCATGTGCGGTCCACCGGCGAAATCGGCGAGGTTCACGTCGGGAAGGTGGAGAAGAAAGGCAAGATCAACAGGCGGGTTCGGCTGCGCTTCGGCCCGCTCCCCGCCGGCGCGGCCGAGGAGTGACGCCCATGCCCACGACCAGCGAGCAGGACGCCCTGCAAGCCCGCAATCTCGTTTCCGCCAATTGGCTGATCTCGCACCTGCGCGCGCCCGACGTGGTGATCGTGGATGCCACGTGGCACCTGCCGACAACCGGCCGCAATGCCCAGGAGGACTATCTCGCCGGGCACATTCCAGGCGCGCTGTTCTTCGACATCGACGCCATCGCCGACACCGCATCCGGCCTGCCGCACATGCTGCCCAGCCCGGAAGCCTTCTCCAGCCGGATGCGGCGGATGGGCATCGGCGACGGGCAGACCATCGTGGTCTACGACAGCTACGGTCTGTTTTCCGCGCCGCGCGTGTGGTGGACGTTCAAGGTGATGGGCGTGCGCGACGTCGTGATCCTCGACGGCGGATTGCCCGCCTGGATCGCGGCCGGCGGCGAGCTTGAGGAAGGCCCGATCCGCCGCCCCGAACGCCACTTCACCGCCCGGCTGAACAATTCGGCGGTGCGCGACATAGCCGCCGTGCGGGCGGTGTTGCAGAACGGCGCGGCGCAGGTGGTTGATGCCCGCAGCGCCGGGCGCTTCAAAGGCGATGAGCCCGAACCGCGCGCCGGCGTCAGATCCGGCCATATGCCGGGCGCGCTGAATGTGCCGGTGGGCGAGGTCGTCGAAAACGGCAAGCTGAAACAGCCGGACGCGGTGCGCGCCGTGTTCGAAGCGCGCGGCGTGGACCTCGAACGGCCGATCGTCACGTCCTGCGGTTCCGGCGTGACGGCGGCGGTGCTCACCTTCGCGCTCGCATCCATCGGCGTGCACGGCGTTTCGCTCTATGACGGATCGTGGACCGAATGGGGCGGGCGGGACGATACCCCCGTTGTCACCGGAGCTTGAAGCGAGGCGTCACGCCGCCGCGTCTTCGGACTGCTTGGGCGGCTTGGCGAGCGCCAGAACCTCCTCGGGCGAGTCCGCCGCGACGAGCCCGAAGGAAATCACCAGCTTGGCCGCGTCCTCTACGCTCATGTCGAGCGCCATGGTCTCGCTGCGCTTGACGAACAGCAGGTAGCCGCCGGTGGGGTTGGGCGTGGTCGGCACGTAGATGGTGATGAGATCCTCGCCGCCCGGCAGCCGCCGTGCGATTTCGCCCTTGGTGGGCGCGGCGACGAAGCCGATCGTCCAAACGCCCTCGCGCGGGAATTGCACCAGCACCGCCTGCTTGAACGACGACCCGCGCTCGGCCAGCACCGACGAGAAGATCTGCTTCAGCCCCTTATAAAGATTGCGAACGACCGGCATTCGCTGAAGCATGTGCTCGGAGTAGCCGAACAGCGTGCGGCCGACGATGTTGGCGGTGAGAAAGCCGATAATCGTGATCACCAGCACCGCGACGACGAGGCCGAAGCCGGGCACGGAGAAGGGCAGATAGTTGTCCGGATTGTAGCGCGACGGCAGATAGGGCTTCACCCAGCTATCCATCCACGTAATCAGAGCCCAACTGATATAGAGGGTGATGCTGGCGGGGCCGGCTACCAAAAGGCCGGTCAGGAAATAATTTCGAAGCCTTGCCACCGTCGGACCCTCACTTCAAATACCGCACCGCGCCAGGATGCGGTCGGGGCGGGCCATGCGTTCGTTCACCGGATTGCGATGCGAACCGGCGGTTAGCGCTGTTGCGGCGCACACAGACCTTCTAGCATAGTGTGCGTTCACGACTGGAGCGCGAATTTCGCCTACCCGCCTTCACCATAGACAGCCCCCTGGAGCCTTCATGCGAATCCTTTTCCTGATGGCGGGCATCGCGTTTCTGGGTCTGGCGATCGTCGGTGCATTTCTTCCGGTCGTTCCCTCCACGATCTTCGTGATCCTAGCCGCCGGCTCATTCGCCAAGTCCTCCCCGCGCCTGGAAAAGAGGCTGCTCGACCATCCCCGTTTCGGCCCGGCGCTGATGCGATGGCGCGATCACGGGGCCATCGCGCCGCCGGCCAAGAAGCTTGCGATCAGCGGAATGGCGGTAGGATTCGTGATCTTCCACCTGACCGTCAAGCCGGACCTCTGGGCCAGTCTCTTGGTCGCGGCGGTGCTGATTGCGAGCGGCGGATATGTTGCAACCCGCCCGGACACCTGACAGGCGGGAAAAACCCCTTGAATCCTGCGTCGCGGCAACACAAAGCTTGAGAGAATCAACGAGTTCCCTTCAGATTAAAGCGATGCATCACGAAACTTGACGTGAGCAAGGTCCAAGGGTTGAGGCGGCAGCGTGAGGGGGAGAGGATCAGACCCGTATGATCCAAGCGGAGCCGACTTGTCGGAGCCGACAAGGTTTGTCGTCTTGAGTTGGTCCGCAGTGGCCCTCTTCTCGTTGATGATGGCCTTAGTCGCGTGGCACTACGGCACCCCTGACTATAATGGAGCGCAAACCGCAGCCTTGGGCGCCGACCAACTCGCAAACCGAAATTTCGATGCTGCGGGCGCAAGCGACCTCGTTTCCGGAATGCAGCCGATCGACGGGAATCCGCCGAACGATATTGTGGCAATTCGCGTCGAGAATTCCGCGTTGCGGCAGGGCCTCGACAGCCTTCGCAATCAGGTCGGAATGTTGTCGGACCGGATCACCCAGCTCGACAACAAGTTTTCCGAACTGACCGGCAGCGTCGACGCGCGCCCCGCCATGCCGGCTTCGCAACCGGCTGCGTCCATTCCCGAACTGCCGGGCGACGCCGCCATCGACGAAGCCGACGGAAGCCTCGCCCTGCCCCGCACCCAATTCGGCATCGAAATCGGCACCTACAGCGATCTTTCGGCGCTGAAAGAGGGATGGGCGCGCTTCCAGGAGGACGACCCGTATCTGTTCGGGGATCTCGAAGCGCTCGCCACCGTGCGCGACCGCGATGGCCGGACGGAGCTTTTGCTCGTCGCCGGGCCGTTCCCAAACGCCGAGGCGGCCTCCAAGCGCTGTACCGTGGTGGAAAAGTCGGGCGTGAGTTGCCTGCCCGCCTTCTACCTCGGCCAAGACATCGCCACGCGCTGATTAGCCGAGGCGCGAAAGGGCGGGGAAGGTTTCCAGCATCCAGAAGGAAATCTGCTGCATCTGGCCGGTCAGGAACATGATGCCGGTCGCGATCAGCACCACGCCCATCGCCTTTTCCACCCGGTCGAAATGGGCGCGGAAATGCTTGAGGAAAGCAACGAAGGGCCCGGCAAACAGCGCCGCCGCGATGAAGGGAACGCCAAGGCCCGCCGAATAGACGCCGAGCAGGAACGCACCCTCCCCCACCGTATCGCGCGAGCCGGCGACGGCGAGAATGCCCGATAGGATCGGCCCGATGCAGGGCGTCCAGCCGAAGGCGAAGGCAAGGCCGAGCACATAGGCCCCAACCGGCCCCGCCTTGGCGCCTTGAGCGCGAAACCTTGCCTCGCGGTAGAACAGCGCCACGCGGAAGACCCCGAGGAAATGCAGCCCCATGATGATGATGACGACGCCGGCCACAATGCCAAGCTCGTAGGACCATCGCATCAGAAGCTGGCCGAACACCGAGGCGGTTGCGCCGAGCGTGATGAACACCGTGGAGAAGCCGAGCACGAAGGCGGCCGCCAACCCCACCACACGGGCCCGCCCGATCCGGCGCTCCCCCTCCTTGCCCGTCAATTCCTCGATCGACGCCCCGGCGAGATAGCCAAGATAAGGCGGCACCAGCGGCAGCACGCAGGGGCTGAGAAACGACAGGAGACCGGCTCCGAACGCTGCAACCACGGTGACGTCGGTTTCCATGAGGACTTCCGGTCGTGAAGGATGGGGTTTTCTAGCCGAGGGCGCCCGCGCCGTCGAGGCCGCCAGACCACCGCCTCCGTTCACGTTCCCGTTCAGCCGCGAACCGTGCCGGCCTCCGCGAAGGCGGTGCTCGCCGCCGCCGCATCCTGCATCACCATGCCGTCCACCAGGTGCACCCGGCGGTGCATGCGGGCGGCGAGGTTGAGGTCGTGGGTAACGGCGATCACCGTGCGGCCCTGCTTCTCCACGATGTCGGAGAGGATTTGGAATACCTGCTCGGTGGATTTGGAATCAAGCGAACCGGTCGGCTCGTCGGCGAGCACCAGCGGCGGATCGTTGGCGAGCGCGCGGGCAACCGCTACCCGCTGGCGCTGGCCGCCGGAAAGCTGATCCGGCCGCTTTTGCATATGGTCGGCAAGGCCGAGCGCCGACAGCACTTCCTCCGCCCGCGCCCTCATCGCTGGCCGCGAGAGGCGGCCGAGCCGGCGCATCGGGATCGTCACATTGTCGATCACGCTGAATTCGGGCAGCAGAAAATGGAATTGGAAGACGAAGCCGATGGTCTCCAACCGGAGCCGCGCGCGGGCGTCGTCGCTCATGCCGGCGGTGGGCTTGCCGCCGATCCGCACTTCGCCCGAGGTCGGATGATCGAGAAGTCCGAGCAGGTAGAGCAGCGAGGATTTGCCCGAGCCGGACGGACCCGTGATCGCCACGAATTCCCCCTGCCCCACGGCAAGCGTCACATCCTTCACCAGCGTGACCGGTACGACGCCTTCGAGCACGCGCGTGGCATGGATCGCTTCGACCAGCACATCGCTCATGTCGCCCCCCGGATGATGTCGACGGGGTTGAGGGACGCCGCCTTTCGCGCCGGGAGATAGCCCGCAACCGCCGCCGAAAGCACGGCGAAGGCCGCGGCGATGGCGTAATGCAGCGGCTCCACCACGACAGGCAAATGGGTCATCTCCACCTCGGCCTTGATCTCGAAGCGGATCGAGGCGAGCACTTGCGTGAGGCCATAGCCGATCGCCCAGCCGAGCAAGGAGCCCGCGATGCCCATGGCGAGCCCCTCCATCAGAAACAGCCGCCGCATGTCGCCAGCCGAAAAGCCGAGCGATTTCAAGATGGCGATGTCGCGCGCCTTCTCGTGGGTGATGGTAGAGACGATGTTGTAGATACCGAACCCCGCCACCAAGAGGATCGCGCCCACCACCGTGTACATGATGGTGTTGCGCACGAGGATCGCCTCCAGGAAGGATTGGTTCGCCTCCTCCCAGGATTCCGCGTCGAGCCCGGAGGTCGCCTCGATGCGCCGGGCGATACCGTCGGCGGCGTAAGGGTCTTGGAGCCGCAGCCGCATGGAATTGACCCCGCCGATCTGGCCTGCCAGCGTCTGCGCGTTTTTCAGGGTGATGTAGCCAAGGCCGTTATCCTCCGCCGACACGCCGGAGTTGAAGATGCCCACCACCTTGAAATCGCGCTTCACGCCAAGCGAGGACGCGACCGAGATGGTGCTGCCGGTTGCAACGCCGAGGTCTTCCGCCGCCCCGTCGCCGAGGATGATCCCCGACGTCACCGCTTTCAGATCGTCGAGCGTGCCGGCCTCCATCTTGTCGGCGAGGGTGGAAACATCGGAGTATTCGTCCGGCACGATGCCGATGAGCCGCAGCCCCTTGTCGGTGCCGCCGTAGCGGGCCACGGCCTCGATATTCATGGTCGAGGCGATGTTGCCGGGGATCCACGAGCGCAGCGATGCCTCCACCGCGACGGGGTTCAGGATGCCGCGCCGGTCCTCGCGTGGGCGCAGGCCCGAGTAGGACGTCGCCTGGAACACCTCCTCGGCCGGCTGGCGGGGCGGCTTTTTGGTGTCCACGGTTACGGTGACGTGGGGGTATTCCTCCACTAGCGTATCCATCAGATCATTCTGCGAGCCCTGCATCAGCGCTGCCATCGCGATCGAAAAGCCGACGCCGAGCGCGACGCCCGCAACCGAAACGGCCGTCTGCCGGCCGCGCCCGGCGACATGGGTGATCGCCAATTCGATGAGCAGCCGGATCATGATCCCGCCTCTCGCACCACCACCCGGTCGCCGGGCGTCAGGCCCTCCGGGATCGGCATCACCACCTGGTCGCCGGAGGCCAACCCTTCGGTGACCTCGGCGGTTTCAAGGCCCCGGATGCCGAGCTTCACGCTGCGCTCCACCATCCGCCCGTTTTCGACGACGGCGACCTTGGAAGCGGTGAGCGCGGCGACCGGCACGATCACGCGGTCCGGCACCTCGCGGATCACCACATTGGCATCCACCGTCATGCCGATGAAAAGGGGCGTATCATTGGGAAGCGCAATCCGCACCCGGTAGGTTTTCGCCACCGGATCGCCCTTCGGCGTGATGGTTCCAACGGTTCCCGCCAGCGCCTGACCGACATAGGCATCCGAGCGCAGCAGCACCTTCTGCCCGGTCTTAACGCGCGGGATATCCTCCTCGTTGACCTCCGCGACCACTTCCAGCGGTCGCGGCTGGCCGACCCAGGCGATCTCCTCGCCGGGCTCCACGATCTCGCCGACAGAGGCATCGAGGCGCAACACGTCGCCGGCGATCGGCGCGGTGATCCGGTGCTCGTTGCTCTTTTCCTGCAAGGCGGCGAGCGAGGCCTCGTTCTCGGAGAGAGCGGCGCTGGCGCGCTCCCACATCTGACGCGAGCCGACATTGCGCTCGAACAGGGCGGCGGCGCGGTCGAGTTCCTTCAGGAGAAGGGTGCGGCGGGCATCAAGCTCACGCATATTGGCGCGCACCTCGCTATCGTCGAGGCGGACGAGAAGCGCCCCGGCCGCAACCGGCTGGCCCTCGCAGCCGCAGACCTCGACGATGCGTTCGCGCACAAGGCTGGTGACCTTCGCCCAGGTCTTCGGCTCCACGACGCCGCTGGCGTAGACCACTTCGGCGGCGGTGCCTGTGGTGACGGCAACGGTGGTCACCGCCACCGGACGCTCGCTCAGATAGATGTAACCGCCGGCGGCCAGCGCGAGCGCCACGACCAATCCGACAATCCCATTCCGCCCCATCAAGGCCTCCCCCATAACCATTCAGACCTTGGCCGGGGATAAGGCCGTCCGCTATGATCTAGGTCAGAACGGCGCAACGGTGCCGGAAGTTGCATGATCGGCTGATATCAACCGCTTCAGCGCGGCCAAGATGCGCGCCGGCCCGTCATTCGTAGCAAGCGACCGCCCATCCAGCACCGCCACCGGCTGAATGAGGCGCACGGAGTTGGTGAGAAACACCGCATCGGCGGCCATCAGATCACCCGGCGTGAGCGAGCATTCGGCCGGTTTGAAGCCAAGCCCCACCGCATGATCCAGCACCAGCCGCCGCGTGATGCCGTCGAGCACACCATCCTCCAGGGGCGGCGTTTCCAGGCGATCGTCCTTGATGCGGAAGACGTTGGCGACCGACGAGCAGGCCACATGATCCGCCGTGTTCAGCATCAGCGCGTCCTTGGCGCCGGCCCGGATCGCCTCTTGCAGCGCAAGGACGTTGTCGAGATAGGGCAACGCCTTCAGCCGCGAGACGGGCGAGCGATCGTTTCGCCGAACCGACGCGGTGGCGAGCGTAGCGGGCTCGAACACCAGCGCCGGGTTGAACGGCGCCAGCGTGACGATCACCGCCGGCGCGGGGTCCGGCGACGGGGCGAGACCGCGCGCACCCGCGCCGCGCGTCACCGTGAGGCGCAGAACGCCGGATGAGCCGGCGCGCGCAGCCATCGCCGCTAGATCCGCTTCCAGCCGGGCGCGGGCGACGGCGAAGCCGAGAAGGCGCAGGCCGCGCTCCAATCGGTCCAGGTGATCAGCAAGGCGGAAGGGCTTGCCGCCGAAAACCGGCATCGTCTCGAACAGCCCATCGCCCAGCGTCAGGCCGCGATCGGTGACGTCGAAGGGGGCCGTGGTGCCCTCATGAAAGACGCCGTTGAGGAGGATCACGCCACGCTCTCCTCGGCAAAGCGCGCGGCGATCTGAAGGAAGTTCGCCAGCATCGCATGCCCGCCTTCGGTGAGAATGCTTTCGGGGTGAAACTGCACGCCGAAGGTGGGGTGTTCGCGGTGCGCCAGCCCCATCACCTCGCCCCGCTCGGACCGCGCGGTGACGACGAGCGGCGAAGGCTCGTCCAGTTCCACGATAAGCGAGTGATAACGCCCGACGCGTACCGGATTGGGCAGCCCGCGAAATACATCCGTGCCGCCATGCGTCACCTGCGAGGCGCGACCGTGCGCCGGCTCGCGGGCGCGAACCACCCGGCCGCCGAACACGTCGCCGATACATTGGTGGCCAAGACAAATGCCGAGGATCGGCACCCGCCCGCTGAGCGCCGCGACGACCCGGTTCGACACCCCCGCCTCCCGCGGCGTGCAAGGCCCTGGCGAGATGACAATCGCGCGCGGACGCATCGCCTGGATTTCGTCGACGCTTACCGCGTCGTTGCGCAGCACCATGGCGTCTTCGCCAAGCTCGCGGATATAGCGCGTGACGTTGCCGACGAAGCTGTCGTAATTGTCGATGACGAGGATCATGACGAACCCTCCCCGCTATCGGGGTTATCGAGCGCGAAGGCCTCCAGCACGCGGCGGGCTTTGACGACGCTCTCGTCGTATTCGGCCCCCGGCTCCGACAGCGCCGTGATGCCGCCGCCCGCCCATACCACCGCCTCGCCGTTCGCCAGCGTCACCGTGCGGATGGCGATGTTCAGATCCGCTGCGCCGTCGAAGCCGAGATAGCCGATCGAGCCGCAGTAGACCCCGCGTTCGATGCGCTCGATGTCCGTGATGATCTCCATCGCGCGAATCTTCGGCGCGCCGGTGATCGAGCCGCCGGGGAAGGCGGCGCCGACAAGGTCCACGACATCCCGGCCCGGCTCCAGCACGCCGGACACCACCGAGACCAGATGATGCACCGTGGCGTAGCTTTCCAGCCCGTTGAGCTGCGGCACATGCACCGTGTGCGGCTTGCAGACCCGTGAGAGATCGTTGCGAAGGAGATCGACGATCATGACGTTTTCCGCCCGGTCCTTTTCCGAGGCGAGCAGGATTTCCGCGTTGCGCTTATCCTCGGCCGGATCAGGCGAACGGCGGATGGTGCCCTTGATCGGCCGCGTCTCGACCCGCCCGTCGTAGACCTGCGAGAAGCGTTCGGGCGACGAGGAGGCGATCTTGACGCGGCCATAGTCCAAAAACGCGGCGAAGGTGGCCGGGTTCATGACCCGCAGCCGGCGATAGAACGCCCACGGATCGAAATCCTCCGGCAGCGCGGCGGAGTAGCGCTGAGCGATGTTGGCCTGGAAGATATCGCCGGCGAGGATGTAATCCACCGTGCGCGCCACCGCCGCCTCATAGCCCGCGCGCGTGAAGGTGGAGCGCCAATCGAGCGGCGCGGTCGCCCGGCCCTCGGTGAGCGTGGGGGGCTCCGCCAGCAGCGCCTCGAAGCGCTGCGCCCGCTCGGCCGCGCGGTGGTCCCGCAGCGCGGCGTCCGTCTCCGGCCAGCCCGTCGAGATCAGCCACGCCTTGTTCTCCCGGTGATCGAAGGAGAGCACGACGTCATAGAAATGCAATTCGATCTGGGGAATGCCGGGTTGAAGCCTGTCCGGCACCGGCAGCCGCTCAAGCTCCCGCCCGAAATCATAGCCGAAATACCCCGCCGCCCCGCCCTGAAACGGCGGCAGGCCCGGCACGCTCGGCATGCGGTAGGCGGCAAGCTTTTCCTTCAGCACATCCAGCGCATGCGCGCCGAACCCCGCATGCGGCCCGTCCGGCAGGGACACCGCCACCCCGTTCCAGGTGACCACGCCGCCCTCCACCCGGAAGGTCGCGAAGGGATCGGCGGCCAAGAAGGAGAACCGCCCCAGCGTCGGGTGCCCCATCGCGCTGTCGAGGAAGGTGAGGTTGGGAAGGCCACGCAGCCGGCGCACGGCTTCCACTGGGTCGCGGAGCGAGAGGGGGCGAACGAGCATGGACTTTTCGCGCAATCTCAAGGGGCAAGGGCTCGCCGCACGAGCCCCTCACAGGCCCAGCAGGCTAGGCCCCGTGGCGCGGTCTGTCGAGATGCGCGGAAGTCGCGGGCGGTTACGGTACAGCTTTGAACACATCGTCGACCGGTACTTGCAGCGCGATCGCCAGCCGGTTCGTCTCGCTCGCCATACCCACGATGGCCGCAAGTTCCATGAACTCGGCGTCGTCGAGGCCCTTCGCCCGTGCTGCGGCGGTATGCGAGCGGATGCAGTATTCGCAGCCATTGGCGATGGAAACCGCGATGTAGATCATCTCCTTCACCTTGGGGTCGATGGACCCCTCGCCCATCACAGCCCTCAGGCTTTCCCAGGTACGTTTCAAAAGCGCGGGGTCGTGGGCCAGCGAGCGCCAGAAGTTGTTCACGAACTCCGTCTTGCGCGTCGCCCGGATGTCCGCGAACACGGCGGCCGCCTCCGGCGAAAGTTCGTCGTCGGTGAGAATGCGAACGAGGGACATGACGCGCTCCAGAATCGCCGGGCCACCGAGGCGGCCCGGCAGCTTTAAGGTCAGGCGATGGCCAGAACGCGCGCCGGTCCGCCCGTCCCGCCGCGATGCTTGGGCGCACCGACGATCAGCGTCGCGCCCTTTGCCGGCAGCGCCGCGAGATTGGCGGCGCATTCAACGCCCCACCGTCCGGTGGGGAGCCAGCCATAATGGGTCGCGAAATCGGGCGACTTGCCGAAATCGAGCGACAGGGTGTCCGACACGATGCCGACGGTATTGCCGTCCTCGATCAAAAGCTGCGCGGCCTCCACATGGAAGCCGGGGAAATGCATGACCTTGGCATCGTCGGCATTGCGATACTTGGCGGTTGCAACATGCGCGTCCCAGCCCGACAGCATGGCCACGGCCCCGCCCTTGGGCAGCGGACCATTCGCGGCGGTCCACGCTTTGATATCGTCCGGCGTCAGCTGCGCGTCGGCATCGGCGTCGGCCTTGGCGCGGATATCGATGATCGACAGCGGCACGATCAGGCTTTCGACCGGGATTTCAGCCACGCTCTGGCCGTCGGCCGAGAAATGCAGCGGCGCGTCGACATGGGTGCCGGTATGCTCGTTCACACGCAGTTCAAAGAGGTTGAACTTGTGTTCGGCGTAATTGAACTTCTGCTCGGCGAAGAATTGCTGAGCCCCGAAAAAGGTCGGGAAGTCCGGGTGCAGTTCATGCGTAAGGTCAAAGGGCTTGCCGGTGGCGGCAACTTCGGCTGCGAAAACAGGCGCAGGCATGACAGCCGACAAGGTGGTCGCCGCGGCTGCCGCGGCAAGGCCCGAGAAAAGCCCACGCCGCGACAGCATACGCTGTTTGACGCTTTCCATTACACAATGATCACACATTGAGAGCCCGTGAAGTTATGCCGATAGGCATGGTAAACCCCACGAGAGTAGTGCTGTTTAATGGAATCGGTCTACTGATTATGTTTTCGAAACAAGCTTTGCCGCGCAACGCTGCGGCGGTTCGGCCAGCGCAATCACCGCTACCCTTGACGCCACCGCATTTCCCCGGCAAGGCTCCGCGCAAATTTTACGCGCCCGCGCCCGTGCGCCAGGACCTCCCGATATGACCGATACCGCCCTTGCCGCACCGCCCGCGGCCGCTGATGGAGTTCAGCCGAAAATCTCCTTCGTCAGCCTTGGCTGTCCGAAAGCGCTGGTGGACAGCGAGCGGATCGTCACGCACCTGCGGTCGGAAGGCTATGAAATCGCGCGCAAGCATGACGGCGCGGATGTGGTGATCGTGAACACCTGCGGGTTCCTCGATAGCGCGAAGGCGGAAAGTCTGGCCGCCATCGGGCTCGCCATGAAGGAAAACGGCAAGGTCATCGTCACCGGCTGCATGGGCGCCGAGCCCGAGCAGATCCGCGAGGCCTTCCCCGGCGTGCTCGCCATCACCGGCCCTCAGGCCTATGAGAGCGTGATGACGGCCGTGCATGCCGCCGTGCCGCCTAGGCACGATCCCTTCATGGATCTGGTGCCGCCACAGGGCGTGAAACTGACGCCGCGCCACTATGCTTATCTCAAGATTTCAGAGGGTTGCAACAATCGCTGCACCTTCTGCATTATCCCCAAGCTGCGCGGCGATCTGGTGTCGCGCCCGGTCGTGGACGTGCTGCGCGAGGCCGAACGGCTGGTTGCGGCGGGCGTGAAGGAACTGCTGGTCATCAGCCAGGATACCTCCGCCTACGGCGTCGACATCAAATATCAGAGCGGGATTTGGAAAGACCGCGAGGTTCGCGCCAAGTTCTTCGATCTCTCCGAAGCGCTGGGCGAGTTCGGCGTGTGGGTGCGCATGCACTATGTCTACCCTTACCCGCATGTGGACGACGCCATTCGCCTGATGGCCGACGGCAAGATCTTGCCTTATCTCGACATTCCCTTCCAGCACGCCTCCCCCGGCGTATTGAAAGCGATGCGCCGGCCCGCTCACCAGGAAAAGACCTTGGAGCGCATCCAGAAATGGCGGGAAATCTGCCCGGATCTGGCTGTCCGCTCCACCTTCATCGTCGGCTTCCCCGGCGAGACCGAGGACGACTTCGAATTCCTGCTGCAATGGCTGACGGAAGCCAAGCTGGAACGCGTCGGCTGCTTCAAATACGAGCCGGTGCAAGGCGCCACCGCCAACGACCTCGGCCTTCCCGCCGTGCCGCCGGAGGTTCAAGAGCGCCGCTGGAATCGCTTCATGGCGCATCAACAGGCGATTTCCGCCAAGCTCTTGCAACGCCGCGTCGGCAAGCGCATCCCCGTCATCGTGGACGAGGCGAGCGGCACCACCGCCAAGGGCCGCTCCAAGTGGGACGCTCCCGAAATCGACGGCGCCGTACACATCACCAGCCGCCGCCCGATCCGCGCCGGCGACATCGTGACGGTGAAGGTGGACCGCGCCGACGCCTACGACCTGCACGGGACGGTGGTCTGAAAAAGCAGCGCGGGCAGCTTGGGTTGACCTAACCCGGCACGCTCATATCATTGACCGCCGCCCTCACCCCCGCTTGAGCAGATCCGCGAGTGCGAGCGCAACAACCTCCGTCGCAGCCTTCAGGTCCGAGAGCTTCAGATGCTCGTCCGCCGCGTGCGCGTTGGCATCCAGGATCGAGCGCGGCCCCGCGCCGTAGAGGATCGTCGGGATGCCGGCCGCTGAATAATGGCGGGCGTCGGTGTAGAGCGGCACACCGGTGGCCTCGACGTCGACGCCGAGCACCGCGTTCGCGTGGCGCTGGACCGCCGCAACGAGCTTTTCCACGCCGGGCAGCGGGCGCAGCGGTTCGGCCAGCATGATGCGGCGGCATTCCACTTCGAGGCCGGGGGCGCGCGGCGCGGCGGCTTCGATCAGCGCAATCAGATCGGCTTCCACGTCGGTGCCTACTTCCTCGGGGATGAGCCGGCGGTCAAGCCGCATCACGATCCGGTCCGGCACCACATTGGTGTTGATGCCGCCGGAGATGAGGCCGACGGTGATCTTGGGCGAACCGATGCCCTTTTGCGCCGACACCGTATCGGATAGCCGCGCCCGCTCGCCGTAAATCGCTTTCAGGATCGGCCAGGAGGCTTCCAGCGCGTCGATGCCGGTCTCGGGCATGGCGGCATGGGCCTGCTTCCCACGCACGACGATTTCGAGATGCAGCACGCCGTTGTGCGCCGTGGTGATGGCGTAGGAAAAGCCTGCGGAAAAGGCAAGATCCGGCTTGGAAAGCCCCTGTTCCAGCAGCCACTTGGGCCCGACGAAGCCGCCGGCTTCCTCGTCATAGGTGAGGTGCAGTTCAACCGTGCCGTCAAGGTCGAGCCCGGAGGCGATCAGCGCTTTCAGGGCATAGGCATAGGTCGCGAAATCGGATTTCGACACGGCGACGCCGCGCCCGTAGATCGCGCCGCCGCGCTCCTCGGCGCCGTAAGGGTCCGTCGTCCAGCCGTCGCCGGGGGGCACCACGTCGCCGTGGGCGTTCAGCGCGATCACCGGCCCCCGGCCGCTGCCGAAACGATGGCGCACGATCAGGTTGGTGACGGATTTCATGCCGTGCTGGCGCACGAAGGGTTCTGGCACGGGGTGGCGTTCCACCTCGAAACCCAAATGCTCCAGCAGCGCGGCGGCGGCGTCGGCATGGGCTTCGCAGTCGCCGGGCGGATTGTCGCTCGGCACGCGCACCAGCGCCTTCAGAAAGGCCACTTCCTCCGCGAACGCGGCCTCGATGATGGACCTCATGTCCTGTCCCCCCTAACCCTCGCCGGTCTCCGCCAGCGTTGTGATGGCGCGAATGAGCGCCTCGACCGCAAGGCCGATATCGGCGGCCTCGGCAAGTTCGTTCGGGTTGTGGCTGATGCCGCCCCGGCAGCGCACGAAGAGCATGCCCACGTCGGTCAACGCATGCATGGCGTGCCCGTCGTGCCCCGCGCCGGAGGTCAGCCGCCGCACCGGCATTGAGAGCGAGTCCACGGCCTCTGCGAACGCCGCCTGCAAGGCCTCCCCGCACGGGGTCGTCGGCGTGTCGTGGTAGCGATCCATGAGATAGGAGATGTGCCGCCGCTCGGCGATCGCCGCCATCCGCCGCCGGATTTCGGCCACCGCCTTGGCGCGCGGCACGTCGGATTCGGCGCGAATGTCCAGCGTGAAGCGCACGGCACTCGGGATCACGTTCACCGCGCCGGGCTCCACGCTGATGCGCCCCACCGTGGCCACAAGCTGATCGTCCCGCCCGGCCCGTGCGACCTTCTCGATCACCCCCATGATTTCCACCGCAGCGGCCAGCGCGTCGCGCCGCATCGTCATCGGCACCGTTCCCGCGTGCCCCGCCTCGCCGGAAACCGTGACGTGATAGCGCGACTGGCCGGCGATCGAGGTAACGACGCCAAGGGCTAAGTTCTCCGCCTCCAGCACCGGTCCCTGTTCGATATGCACTTCGAGATAGCCGAGCACGTCGCCCTTGGAATAGGCGGCCGCCGGCACCGCATCCGGATCGCAGCCGAACCGCACCAGCGCTTCGCGCACGGTCACGCCGTCGCTGTCGGCAAGGTCCAGCGCGGAAGCCGGCAGCGTGCCTGCAACCGCCGACGATGACACAAGCGTGGTCGGAAAGCGCACGCCCTCCTCGTCCCCGAAGGCAAGGACATCCAGCCCGAACGGCAACACGGTCCCGCGTCGCGCCAGTTCCTGCACCGCCAAAATCCCAGCGACGACGCCGAGCGGGCCGTCAAACCGGCCGGCATCCACCACGGTGTCGATGTGCGAGCCGACGAGCAGCCGCCGGTTCGATTGCCGTCCGGCCGCCCCAGGCGGCAGCGTGCCGCGAACTGTGCCGAGTGCGTCGATCGAAACACCGAGCCCCGCCTCCCCCATCCAGCGGGCGACGAGATCCGCCGCCCGGCGATGGGCCGGCGAGAGATAGAGCCGCGTCAGCCGCCAATCGTCATCGCTGATGGCGGCCAGGGCGCTCAACATCGCGCTGGCACGCGAACCGAGTTCGGCAGGTGTGGATTTCGTCACGGCAGCACGCGGTCCTCGATCCGGAAGCGAAAAATCCGCGCGATCTGCGCCAGCGCGGTCTGGAATTCCTCGCCCGGATCGCGCCCGACCCGGCTTTCGAAGGCATCAAGGATCATATCCTTGGTCGCCCCCTTCACCGCGAAAATGAAGGGAAAGCCGAACCGCGCCTTGTAACCGTCGTTGAGCTTTGTGAAGCGGGCGAATTCCTCGGCCGTCAGCCGGTCGAGCCCCGCGCCGGTTTGCTCGCGCCGCGAATCGATGGCGAGATCCGCGATGGCAGCCCGGCCCGCAAGATCGGGATGCGCCCGGATCAGCGCGATCTGGCGCGTGGTGTCCGCCCCGTGCAGCACCGCCTCGAAGGCGCCGATCATGGCCTCGCGGCTCTCGAACGGACGGCGCTCCGCGGCGGCCTCGGCCACCCACGGCGAATGCTCGGCGACATCGCCGAACAAAGCCACGAAATCGCCCGCCGGAAGATCGTTCACGGCAGCGAGGCGGATGGGTAGGCTCAGCGTCATGCCCCACGAAGCGTTTTCAAAGGGCGCGCACACCGCGCGCCGCCTCAAACGGTTCTGCCGAAACCTGCCGCAAACCGCAAGTCGTGGGTTGGTGAAACAAAAGCCATCGGCATTATTCAGTGAGCAGCCGGTTAGCCCTGCGTCGTCACGGGCGCCGCTTCATAGCGCCACTTGAGCGGCAGCGGGATGGGCGACACGGCATCGAACAGATCGGCGCCGATGTTGGTTTTTCCGAAGGCGTTGCAAGCAGGGTCGTTACGGAACGGCTTCGACAGGGATGCCATTGTGGGAAGCGGTAAGTCGAATCCATCAAGGGCATGCTGCCCGATAGGGTCGAGCCGTTCAAAAGCGCGCTGGGCGAGGATGACGTGCTGACCGTCACCGCCGAAGGGCTTTATGGCGCAAAAGGGGCTGCCCCTTCTGCCGGTCAGGCACCTGACGCCGGGCGGCGTTCGCCATCGACCTGCAGGGTCTGCGCCCCCGGACTGCCAAGCGGCAGGCGCAGGCCGCGGGCGACGGCTGCCTCGATGGTCTCGGCGTTGCGCATGTCGATGAAGAAGACCGACGCCCCCGGATCATCGGCAACTGATGCTGCATCCGCAAGGAACGGGGCGCTCAGCGTCACCTGCCCGGCGGCGCGGCGGCCCAGATGGGCCGAATTGGCTTCTTCGCGCACATAAGCCCATCCCGCGCCCGTCGAGTATTCAAGATATCCGTTGCGGCGCTGCGACAGGTGCCTTTGCGGGCGCGTCGCACAGATGACGAACAGACCGGACATAGGATGCCTCCTTTGCAGCCACAGGTACCTACGGGCTGCGGCGGCGGGTTTCAAGGGGCCGTCGCCATGGCCTCGCGCCGCTGAAGCGACACCCCGCGCACCAGCCGGAAGCCCAGGTAATCGGGCGGGACGCCTGCCGCGCAGCCGGTTAGCCCTGCGTCGTCACGGGCGCCGCTTCATAGCGCCACTTGAGCGGCAGCGGGATGGGCGACACGGCATCGAACAGATCGGCGCCGATGTTGGTTTTTCCGAAGGCGTTGCAAGCAGGGTCGTTACGGAACGGCTTTGACAGGGATGCCATTGTGGGAAGCGGCAGCTTGTCGACGAGCCTCTTTTCACTTTCCGCCTTTCGGCCCTCGATGAGCAGGCTGGCAAAATCGTCGGCGAATTCGTCTGCGTAGTTAAATGAGTCGCCGATCTTCGAAATGCTGGAGCTTGAGAGAATTGGATCGGCGGTTTTGGACCACAAGATCGCCGCAGCTTGTGCGGGCGCTCCCGAGGCGTTCGGCGTCACCGCTTCACCCTCGACGATAAGGCCGCCAAAGCCGATGGGAATCCGGCCGATCGGCAAAGGGTTGACGAAGGATGTGGCAACTGTGGCGCCGGCCGCCGTTTGGTTCGTCAGCTTTAGCTCCGTGACAACGGCACGAACGTCCAGCACGCCCGGTCCGGGCTCGGCGGTGATCGAATAGGTTCCCGATAGCGCGCGGCAGAGCGAATAGGAAAGCCGCTGACTTACGAAAGCCGCCTCCTTTTCCGTGATGCCTTCGGGAAGCGCGCCTGACGCGAAAGTCGTGGTCTGAATACGAACCTTGGTTGTCGCCTTGAGAATGCTCGGCTCGGCCCGATTTCTTTGCTTGGACAAAATCCCCTCCTCGTCCCCAAGCCCGTCATAGGACGAAAGCTGCCCGGTCGGTTTCGGGGAGGACGAACAGGCTGCAAGCGCGAATGAAACGGCAACGGCAACACAAAAAGCGCGGCAGACTTGGTAGTTCATGAAAAAATTCTCGCATTCAGACGATAGCGCTCTATTGCAATGCAAACGGGGCTCTTTCGTGTCCGATCAGCGTGTCAGAACAGGAAATTATTAAGACTGAGCCAAGGTTTATGCTAAATGCAAACAAGTTCCGTTGAAAATGCGCGGCGCCACCCTCGCGAGGCCTTATGTCCGACTTTTTGCTCAACGCCCTCGCGACCTTGCTTGTGACGATCGATCCGATCGGACTCGCGCCGATTTTCCTGGCCGTCACCCGGGGCGTGAGCGCGGACATGCGCCGCATCATTGCGGTTCGCGCCTCGTTGATCGCGGGCGCGATCCTGGTTGCCTTCGCGCTCACCGGCACCACGGTGCTCACCTTCCTCGGCATCTCTTTGCCCGCCTTCCGCATCGCGGGCGGGTTGCTGCTGTTCTGGATCGCGTTTGAAATGGTGTTCGAGCGGCGCGAAAAGCGCAAACAGGCGACCGCCGAACAGGCGCTTCAAGAGCGGACGGACGGCGCGTCTCCCCGGCCGCACGGCCCGGTTGAGGACATGCGCCATATCGCGGTGTTCCCGCTGGCCATTCCGCTGATCGCCGGCCCCGGCGCGATTTCCGCCACCATCCTGCTCGCCAGCCAAGCGCCATCCGCCATTGGGCTTGTCGCGCTGATCGGGATCGTGATCGTCCTGATCGCAAGCTGCCTCGTCGTATTCGTGGCAGCCGACAGGGTGGACCGCTACCTCGGCGATACCGGCCGCAGCGTTCTCACCCGCCTCCTCGGCGTTCTGCTCTCGGCACTCGCCGTCCAATTCGTGGCGGACGGCGTGAAGGCCATTATGGCTTAGCGGCTTCCATCTGGGGGAAGCAGGCGGCGATCGCCGTGCGGATCGCGGCGTCCTGCGGTCCGGTCAGACCGCCGGAACGCGGCATCTCGAATTCAGTGCCCTCGATTGTTTTCATCGCCGTATCGCTGGCGCAGTGGCAGCGCTCCACCATGCGGCTACGCTCGATGTCCTTCATCTGGAACTGCCGATAGATGCAGGTATCCAAAAGCCGCCGCGTCAGCGTTTCTCGTGAAATCGACGCGGCCTCGGCCGGCGGTGCAAGGGCAACGAGACAAGCGATCGCGGCAATAGCGGCGGACAATGTGCGGTGCATGGAAACTTTCTCGGCGAATCGGTGGGCGCACCCGCGCCCTAATGCCCAATCCTTACAATCCCGCGTTCGCATTTGAAACGCCGCAAACGGGGTTTCCAGCCCTTCACCCCAGCTTCGTTGCTGGGGAAGTGGCTCGGTTCCGAGCAGATTCGCTGTTTTCTGTTTATTAGCCAATTAGGGGTGAAAAGAGGCTGTAAATATTGTCATCCGGTCTCATTGATGTGTCGCGCCATCGTCCTCAATGCCGTTCTCATCGGTTCCATCTTAGGGATCGCGGCGCTAAGCCCGGCCGCGGGTCATCCTGTGCTTGTGGCCGTCGCGCCCTGGGCCGCTGAGGGCGACGTGGAGCGTGTCATCGCGCGGGCGGGCGGGCAGATCTTGGACGGCACATCCGCAGACTTTGCCGCCTACGCCGCCTCGAACGACGCTGCGTTCGTTCAACAGCTTTACCGAAACGGTGCGCGCGCCGTCATCGGAATCGGCGGCCTTGCCGGTTGCCTTTCGTCGACAAAGGAAACGTGATGAACGGCCTCGATAGCCTGCGCCTGCGCTTCGGAAACGGATTGATCGCCTTCCTGTGGTTGAACGTGGGTCTGATCGCGGTCTGCTCGCTGCTGGTGGGCACCGTGTCGCCGCTGACGGCAACGCTTGGCGCCGCCGCCGTGGCCGCCGGGGCAACTATCACTTGGTGGCGCGACAAAGTAGGCGCATCCACGCGCATCGTCACGTCGATGGCGTTGGTCGCGTTGGTCGCTCTGCTGGTGTTCGCCTTTTCGGGCCACCCCTACCAGATGGACATGCACATGTACTTCTTCGCCGCGCTGGCGATCATGACCGGTTGGTCGGACTGGCGCGCGATCGTGGCGGGCGCGGCTGTCACCGCAGTGCATCATCTCGTGCTGAACTTCGCGATCCCCGCCGCCGTGTTCCCGCAGGGCGCCGACTTTATCCGCGTCGTCATTCACGCGGTCGTGGTGGTGATCCAGACGGGCGTCTTGTGCTGGGTCACGTTCAAGATGGAAACCTTCCATTCCGCAGCCGATAGCGCGCAGAATGAGGCCAAGGCGGCCACTGCACAGGCCGACAGTCTCGCCTCCCACCAGTCCGCAGCCGCGGCTCAGGAAGTCTCCCATCGCAAGGCGGTTCAAGAGGCCGTCGCCGGGTTCCGTTTCGAAGTCGAAACGCTGATCACCCGCATGAAGGGCGAAGCCGAGCGCATGTCCGGCACCGCCGAACGCCTCACCACCATCGCCAAAAGCGCCTCCAGCAGCGCCGGCGATGCCGCCGCCCGTTCGGCCGATGCCTCACGCAATGTTCAAAGCGTGGCGGCCGCGACGGAGGAAATGTCGAACTCCATCACGGAAATGAACAGCAACGTGGTCCGCACCAAGCAGGTTGTCGACGAGGCCAAGGAAACCGTGCTCGCCACAACCGACAGCGTGGCGATCCTCGCCGCCGAAGCCGAGAGGATCGGCGAAGTCGTGAACATCATCCAGGATATCGCGGCGCAGACCAACCTGCTCGCCCTCAACGCCACCATTGAAGCGGCGCGTGCCGGCGAAATGGGGCGGGGCTTTGCCGTCGTCGCCGCCGAGGTGAAGAACCTTGCGAACCAGACGACCAAGGCCACCGAAGACATCGGCCAGCGCATCTCCGCTATCGCCGATTCCACCAAGAAGGCCGTGGGCGAAATCCAGGGCGTAGCCATGAAGATCGAAGACGTGGCCCGCTACGCCAACTCCATCACCACCGCCATGGAACAGCAGCAGGCCGTCACGAGCGAGATTTCCCGCAGCGTCCAGGATGCCGCGAACGGAACCGGCGCGGTCGCCGAAATCTCCCGCCGTGCCGACGACGACAGCCGCCAGACCAACAATTCGGCGACCGACGTGCGCAACGCCGCAGCCGAACTCGGCAAAACAGCCGCCACCCTGGAAACCCGCATCGCGGACTTCATTCGCTCCATCGCGGCCTGAGCCGAGCATCTGATCGCCGGTTTAAACCGAGCGAAATCAGTCGCTTGAGTGAGCGTTGGCGGCTCACCGATCAACGCGTCACCCGTTCTGCAATGAACTCCGCCAGCGCCGCTGCCGCTGGCGGCAAGCGGGCCTGACCCAGGAGCGCAATTTCCACCTCAATCAGTTCGGGCCAACCGTTCAGCACCGCCAAGTCGGCAGGAACCATGGCCTGCGGCATGACAGCATAGCCAAGTCCGGCACGAACTGCCGCAGCTTGTCCTGCAAAAGACGGCGACGTGAAAACGCTGGTCCACGGCACACCCTCCGCATCTAGCGCGCCGGTGGCGCGGCTCCGATAGACACAAGGCGCGGGGCTCAGGATCAAGTGTAGGCTTCGACGTGTCCGTGCTTTTCCAAAGTCGGCCTGGACTGCGGGCGCTGCGACCCAGACGAGCCTCTCCTTCCACAAGGGCCTCGACCCAGCATATCGCTGCTCGGGATCTTGCTTCACAATGATCAAGTCCTGCCGCCCGGCCTCGAACTCCTCGACCAGCGGCAGGGTCAATTGGCAGATCACATGCAACTCCACCGCCGGGTGGGCAGACGCAAAAACTCCAAGAATATCAGGTAAATAGGTCGAGGCGAAATCTTCCGGACTGCCGAAGCGGACCTCGCCGGCGATCTCGGCGGCCCGGAAGCGCGCCAGCATCGCATCGGCCTGAGCGACCATGAGCTTGGCATGGACAAGGAGCCGTTCTCCGTCCGGCGTGAGGCGTACATTTCGGGTATCCCGCTCTACGAGAATGCGGTCGAAGACCTGTTCCAGCTTGCGGATCTGCCCTGACACCGCCGACTGCGAGCGACCGATCAGCGCCCCGGTGCGCGAAAAGCTACCCGTCTGCGCGAGCAGCACAAAGGTGCGGAGCACTGCGGTATCAATATCGTGCATATGACGGACCTATCAGTTTTGCCGATTAATATCATAAGGACTTCGCGTTTCTCTTTTCAATCGCCGTCATGCAGAAGGGCCCCATCATCAACTTACGAGGTCAAAATGGACGGCATCCTCATTGAAAACCTGATCTCACCGATCACGCTTGCGTTTCTTCTGGGCATATTCGCAACGCTGATCAGGTCCGATCTGGAAATTCCCGAACCGGTGATCCGCATCTTTGCGATTTTCCTGCTGTTCTCGATCGGCCTGCAAGGCGGGCGCGAACTAGCCACGGCCGATTTGAGCAACATCGGCGGCGCTGTGGCGGTAACGGCATTGGCCGTGGTTCTGATCCCGCTTTTAGCCTTTCTCGTCGGCCGCTTCGTCGTGAGGCTCAGCATAGTGGACGCCGCCGGTCTGGCAGCTCTGTATGGATCGGTGTCGTCCGTCACCTTCGTGGTGGCCCGGTCCTACGGCGAGAGCGTCGGCACCCCGATGGAGGGATACATCACCGGTCTTGTCGCCTTGATGGAACTGGGAATTCTCGTCGCCCTGTTCTACGGACGGCTGGCGCTTTCGCGCGCCAATGGTGAAGGCGGCGGCCGACTTTCTTCCATTCTCATGGAAACACTGCGGGGGCGCGGGCTTCTTCTTCTGGTCGGCGGCCTTATCATCGGGGCTGCGTCCGGCGAGGCTAACTTCGCCAAAGTCGAACCCTTCTTTGTCGATCTCTTCCGCGGCGTTCTGGTACTCTTCCTTCTGGAAATGGGTATGACAGCCGGACGTCACCTCAAGGGGTTTGCCAAGGTCGGCGGGCGGATGCTGGCATTCGGCCTCATCATGCCGATGATCAACGGGTTCGTGGTGACCGGACTTGCAACTTTCGTAGGGTTGCCGATGGGATCCGCATTCGTGCTCGGCGCGGTCGCGGCCTCGGCCAGCTACATCGATGCGCCCGCCGCCGTGCGCGCCACTTTCCCTGAAGCCAACCCGTCAATCTATCTCACCTCCTCGCTCGGCATCACATTCCCGTTCATGGTGCTGGCAGGCGTTCCGATCGTTTGGCAAATGGCTGCCTTCTGGCAGGGTCTTTGAGGTCTCGGCAGAGGACTCGCTGAAGCCAAGAGGCGAGCCCCGTTCGTCGGGGCTCGCCTCAAAAAGCAATCTCCAAAGAGGGCCTCCCCGTCCGCCAAGCGGCTTCCCTAGGCGGGAAACTCTTTGGGCCTGAGGTTAGGCTTTCGCCAGCCAAACCTTCGCATCATGAAAGGCCGCGCCTCCAAAGGGTGCGACCTGATCGCTCCCGATCAGCGTGTTGATGCCCACGCCGCCGGCGTGCGCGGCGTTCGGCCAGATGCCCTCCGCGATCAGCACCCCCGGCTTTACCCCGTCGAACAGCACAGCGTGCAGCATGACCTTGCCGCGCGCGTTGCCGAGCGCGACGAGTTCACCGTCCGCAATGCCCATCCGCGCCGCGTCTTGACTATGGATGCGCACCGTCGGCCGGCCCTCGCGCTTCAGCGACGATCGAGTTTCAACAAAGGTGGAGTTCAGGAACGAGCGGGCTGGCGCAGTGACCAAGCGGAACGGATGCGTTTCGTCGGCCGCCTCGATCACCGGCCAGAAGTCGGGCAGCGCCGGCATATCCTCCCACGGCCCCATCGGCCCCATGTTCGCCGCCTTCACCTTGGCCCAATCCGGCTTGAAGCGGAATTTGCCGTCGGGATAGGCGAAACCTTTGAGGAAATGCGCCTGTTCGAACGGCGGCTGCGCGTCGATCCAGCGGTTCTTTTCCAAAGTGTCGAGACTGCCCCAGCCAGACGCCTTAAGCATCCAATCCACATGCTCGCGCGGGGTCATGCCAAACCCGCGATGCTCCGCACCGAGGCGGCGGGCGAGTTCGGCGTGCACGAAATGATTCTCGCGCGCCTCCCCCGGCGCATCGATGAGCTTCGGGCCGAACAGGATATACTGGTGGCCGCCGCCCTTGTAGATATCGTCGTGCTCCAGGAACATCGTGGCAGGCAACACGATATCGGCCATCTTGGCCGTTTCGGTCATGAACTGCTCGTGGACGCAGGTGAAAAGGTCCTCGCGCGCAAATCCCGCGCGAACCTTGGCCTGCTCCGGCGCCACCGACATCGGATTGGTGTTCTGGATCAACATGGCCATGACGGGCGGCCCACCCTGAAGTGCTTCGGCCTCGCTGGTCAGAACCGCCCCGATGCGCGATTGATCGAGTTGGCGCGTCGTCCGGTCGAGCCGGTCGGTGCCCTCGATCATCGTCTTGTTCAGCCGGTAGATCGCTCCGTTGTTGTGGAACGCCCCGCCGCCCTCATGCTTCCACGAGCCAAGTACCGTCGCGATCGAGGATGCCGCATGCATCGAAACCGTACCGTTGCGCGAGCGCGTGAAGCCGTATCCGAGCCGGAAGAAGCTGCGCGGCGTGGTGCCGACAAGCTTTGCGAAGGCCTCGATCTCTGCAACCTCCAGCCCCGTGATGCCAGCCGCCCAAACCGGACCACGTGAGGCGAGATGCGCCTCAAGCTCTTCCGGCGCGTCGGCGAATTCGGCCATATAAGCCCGGTCGGCATAGCCGTCGCGGAACGCCACATGCATGACCGCGCAGGCGAGCGCGGCATCCGTGCCCGGCCGGATCACCAGCCCGAGGTCGGCTTGGCGCACGGTTTCCGTCTCATAGACGTCGACGACCACGATCTTGGCACCGCGCGTTTTGCGGGCCTTGATCGCGTGGGTCATGACATTCACCTGCGTTGCAACCGCGTTGGTGCCCCAGATCACCACACAGTCCGACACCGCCATCTCGCGCGGATCGACGCCGGCAAGCCGCCCCGTTCCGGCAATCCAGCCGGTCCACGCCGGGTTGGTGCAGATCGTGTCGAACATGCGCGAATAGCGCTTTACGTGGCCGAGCCGCAAGATGCCGTCGCGTTGAACCAGACCCATCGTGCCGGCATAGTAATAGGGCCAAACCGCCTCTGCCCCGAACCGGGTCTCGGCGGATAGAAACGCCTCGGCCACCCGGTCCAACGCCTCGGTCCAAGAGATGGGCGCGAACCGGCCCTCCCCCTTCGCCCCAACGCGCAAGAGCGGCTGCGTCAGCCGGTCGGGGTGGTGCACCCGCTCGGAATAGCGCGCGACCTTCGCGCAAATGACGCCGGCCGTGTAGGCGTTCTCCTCTGCGCCCCGAACCCGCCCGATGCGCCCGTCGGGAAGAAGCTCGACATCCAGCGCGCAAGCGGATGGACAGTCGTGCGGGCAAACCGAATGGGCGATGCGGGGCGAGAGCGGAGGGTTCATGGGCGCCTCAATCCAATTCTGCCATTCTTATGGCCTGTTCCTTTCCAATGGAATTGGCCGAAATACAAGAACCGGCTGGGTTGCCGCCCCGTTGAGCTGGCCGCCCTTCGCCTCGGCGCAACACATCCGCCGCGCATCAATTCACCACAGCGGTCGCGAAAACGGTCGCCCATACTAAAGCGCATCCCCGCCGTTCACGCTTCATTAAACATACAAGCCGACAGTTGCGAATATCGTAATACAAGGAGGCGGGTGGCCATCATGCGCTTGACGATTAAACAGGCGCTGCTAGCCACAGCCTTTCTGCAGATGATTGTGATCGCCGTCTTGAGTTTCACGGCCAATCGCGGGCTGGAAACCATCAATGCCGATCTGATCGAGGTTGGCGAGCAACAGTTGCCGCTCGTTAACGTTCTGGCCGACGTCCGTTTCACGACCCTTCGGCGGCGGCTGCTCGACATTCGCAGCGTGATGACGAGCGACCCTACGCAGGCCGCAAAGCTGGCGACCGACACTGACGCATTGACGAGCGAGCAAGCCGCCATGCTGTCGAGATGGGAACATGAGGTTGCCGACGAACCGGAATTCCAGCCCGCTCTTCAAACCTTCCGGCAAAACTACGAAACGTATCTAGAGGCCGAGCGCGCGTTGCTGGCAAAGGGGCTTTCCGAAGGCGTGGACATGTTCATGACGGCCTACAACGGCCCCAATCTCATTGCCTTCAACAAAGCGCTGGACGTGCTGACGGCCGAGATTAAAAGAGCCGATGACGCTGCGAGCGAAGCGGTTGTCGATGGCGCGACGAACTATGCTTTCGGATCGATGGTCTCGTGGATCATCATCGGCGCTGGCGTGCTGATCGCGGTCGGCAGTTTGGCGTTCACGATCGTCGGTTTGATCCGGCCGCTTCAGCGACTGACCCAAGCGATGCGCGGCGTTGCCGGAGGCGATCTGACGACCCCCATCGTGCAAGCCAAACTCCACAATGAAATCGGCGACATGGCTCGCGCTTTGGTCAGATTCCGGGATGCGCTCAGCGAAAACGAGCAGAACCGCAACCTGCGGGAAGCCGAGACCCTGGCCGCCGCCGAGGTCGCCAAGCAGCGCGCTGACGCCGCCGAAACCTTCATGAACCGCATGGAGGGCCTAGCCGGCGACTTCGTGCAAACCTCGGCCGAGGTGGCGACCGCCGCGCGCAACCTTTCGTCATCAGCCGAGGAAACATCCCGGCAGGCCAATTCCGTGGCGGGCGCTGCGGAAGCCGCCTCCGCCGGCGTTCAAGTGGTCGCGACCGGGGCGGAGGAACTGACCTCGTCGATCCAAGAGATCAACGTGCAGGTCTCGCGGTCCGCAACCATCGCGGCCGACGCGTCCGACGAAGCGGCGGCCGTGAGCCGCCATATCGGCGAGCTTGCCAAGGCGGCCGAAACGATCGGGCAAGTCGTCGACCTCATCAGCTCGATCGCCTCGCAGACCAACCTCCTCGCGCTCAACGCCACCATCGAAGCCGCCCGCGCCGGAGAAGCCGGCCGGGGATTCGCCGTCGTCGCCGCCGAGGTGAAGGACTTGGCCTCGCAGACCGCCAAAGCCACCGGCGAAATAGCCGCCAAGGTGTCCGAGATCCAGTCGGCGACATCGACCACGGTGTCATCCATCGCAAAGATCGTCACGACGATAGAATCGATCCGGGAAGTTGCTCAGTCGATCGCGGGCGCGGTGACCGAACAGGGCGCGGCCACAGCCGAAATCGCCGTCAACACCCAGCGCGCCTCCGCCGGAACCACCGAAGTAACCCAGCACATCGCCGGCGTCGGTACCGTCGCCGAAATGACAGGCGAAGCCTCTGCCCAACTCGAAACCCTATCCCGCACCCTAGCCGACCGCTCGAACGTGCTGAAACGCGAGGTTTCGACGTTTGTGGAGGGGTTGAAGGCGGGATGAGTGGGCTGGGCGCTAGCGGTCAAGCGCCCGCTCCGTCATCGCCACAGCTCACCCCCGCCGCAAATCCGGCGGCACCATCTCGCTCTTCACCATCTCCATCGCCTCGCCTAGCGTCATCCCGGTCGGATGCTGGCTGCCGAGGCGGCGGACGTTTACGGTTGATTCTTCCGCCTCGCGCTTGCCGCAGACGAAGATCAGCGGCACTTTTGCGTGGCTGTGTTCGCGGACCTTATAGTTGATCTTCTCGTTGCGAAGATCAACTTCGGCCCGCACGCCGGCCTTTCGCAGGGCCTCATAGACGTCCTGCGCATAAGAATCAGCGTCGGAGGTGATCGTAGCCACAATGACTTGGGTCGGCGCCAGCCAGAGCGGGAAGTGGCCGGCGTAGTTCTCGATGAGAATGCCGAGGAACCGTTCCATCGAGCCGCAGATCGCGCGGTGGATCATCACGGGCGTCTTCTTCTCGCCGTCCTTGTCCACGTAGAAGGCGCCGAAGCGGGCGGGCAGGTTGAAGTCCACCTGCGTGGTACCGCACTGCCATTCCCGGCCGATCGCGTCGCGCAAGGTATACTCAAACTTCGGACCGTAGAACGCGCCCTCCCCCGGGTTGATGCCGGTCTTGATGCGCCCGCCCGAAGTCTCCGCGATCTCGCCGAGAACGCGCGTCATCACCTCTTCGGCATGATCCCAAAGCTCGTCGGACCCGACGCGCTTTTCCGGCCGGGTTGAGAGTTTCACAACGACTTCCTTGAAGCCGAAGTCTTCATAGACGGACAGGATCAAGTCGTTGATCTTGTGGCATTCGGCTGCCATCTGCTCTTCGGTGCAGAAGATGTGCGCATCGTCCTGCGTGAACCCGCGCACGCGCATCAACCCATGCATCGCGCCGGACGGCTCATAGCGGTGCACCATGCCGAATTCCGCCATGCGCAGCGGCAGCTCGCGATAGCTTTTCAGCCCGTGCTTGAAGATCTGCACATGGCCGGGACAGTTCATCGGTTTCAGCGCGAACAGCCGCTCGTCTTCGGTGTCGTCTCCGGCTGATTTCACGCCAAACATATTCTCGCGATACCAGCCCCAATGCCCGGAAATCTCCCACAGGCTCTTGTCCAGAACCTGCGGGGCGTTCACCTCCTGGTAATCGCCGCGCAGCCGGCGGCGCATATAGGCAACGAGTTCCTGGAAAATCGTCCAGCCCTTGCCGTGCCAGAATACGACGCCCGGCCCCTCCTCCTGGAAATGGAAGAGATCCATCTCGCGCCCGAGCCGCCGATGGTCGCGCTTTTCGGCCTCCTCCAGCATGTGGAGATAGGCGTCGAGTTCGGCCTGATCATGCCACGCGGTCGCATAAATGCGCGTCAGCATCTCGCGGTTCGAATCGCCGCGCCAATAGGCTCCGGCCACCTTCATAAGCTTGAAAGCATTGCCGATTTTGCCCGTGGAGGTCATGTGCGGCCCCCGGCACAGGTCCAGCCAGTCGCCCTGCCGGTAGATCTTCAGATCCTGCCCTTCCGGGATGGCGTCGATCAGCTCCATCTTGAAGCCTTCGCCGCGCTTGGCGAAGAAGTCCTTGGCCTCGTCGCGGGTCCACACGTCCTTGGTGAACGGCCGGTCGCGCGCGATGATCTCGCGCATCTTCGCCTCGATCTTGGGCAGATCCTCGGGCGTAAACGGCCCTTCCGGACGGAAGAAGTCGTAGTAAAAGCCGTTCTCGATCACCGGGCCGATGGTCACCTGCGTGCCCGGAAACAGCTCCTGCACCGCCTCGGCCATCACATGCGCCGCGTCGTGGCGGATAAGTTCCAGTGCGCGGGCATCATCGCGCGTCACGATCTCAAGCCGCGCGTCGGCGGTGATGGGGTCGGAGAGATCCGCCAGCGTGCCGTTAAGCGCCATCGCCACCGCCTTCTTGGCAAGCGACTTGGAAATCCCCTCCGCGATGGCGCGACCCGTCGTGCCGGGCTCGAATTCGCGAATGGAACCGTCTGGGAAGGTCACGTGGATCATCATGTCTCTCCTGCTCACTCCCGCTGACGAGCGCGGGTAAGCGGCTTGGTGTTGGCGCTGGAGGGTATAAAGTCCACGCGCGCGGCTGTCCACGCAATCGCGCGGGGTTTCAGGGGATCGCGGCCGCAAAAGCGGCGTTCCCCAAGCAACGGCCGCCCGTGGCGGTGTATGCTTGCTCCGGGTTAGCCGCAGGTGCCGCGCTTCATGCTGATTCCTCTCATCGTCGCCTGTGCGCTTTTCATGGAGAACCTCGACGCGTCCGTCGTGTCCACCGCGCTTCCCGCCATCGCGGTTGATCTGGGTGTGGATCCGATCGCGCTGAAGCTGGCGTTTACGAGCTACCTCATCTCGATCGCGGTGTTCACGCCGGTTTCCGGCTGGTTCGCAGACCGGTTCGGCGCACGCACGGTGTTTCGCACCGCGATCGTGGTGTTCGTCGGCGGGTCGATCCTGTGCGGATTGTCGTCGTCGCTGGAAGGTTTCGTCGCCGCGCGCATTCTGCAAGGCGCCGGCGGGGCGATGATGGTACCCGTCGGCCGGCTGGTCCTTCTGCGCTCGATCGCAAAGGCGGATTACCTGCGCGCACTCTCCTGGCTCACGGTCCCCGCGCTGATCGGGCCGGTGCTCGGCCCTCCCGTTGGCGGCTTCATCACCACGTTTTTCGACTGGCGTTGGATCTTCTGGATCAACGTGCCGATCGGCGTCGTCGGCCTCGTGCTCGTCTCCATCCACTTCCAGAACATTAGGGAAGACGACCCGCGCGCGCTCGATCTGAAAGGCGCCATCCTCTCCGCCGTCGGCCTCGGGGGGTTCGTGTTCGGCGTTGCGGCCGGCGGTATCGGCATCCTGCCGCAGCCTGTGATCGCGGCGCTCATCGGCACCGGCGCCGTCGCGCTCATGGCCTATGTCATCCACGCCCGCCGCGCGGCCGCGCCGCTGATCGACCTTCGCCTGTTCAAGATCCCGACCTTTCGCGCCTCCGTTCTCGGCGGAATGTTCTTCCGCGTCGGCGCCGGCGCCATCCCGTTTTTGCTGCCGATGCTGCTGCAAATCGGCTTCGGCATAAGTGCCTTCGAAAGCGGGCTTCTCACCTTCGCTGCCGCCATCGGCGCGATCAGCATGAAGTTCACCGCGCCGCGCATCCTGCGGCGGTTCGGGTTCAAGGCGGTGCTGACGGTGAACGCCGTGGTCTCCAGCCTTTTCCTTCTAGCCACTGTGATGTTCACCGAGGCAACGCCCGGCGCGATCATCTTCACAGTGCTGCTCGTCGGCGGCTTCTTCCGCTCGCTCCAGTTCACCGCCCTCAACGCCCTCGCGTTCTCCGACCTCGACACACAGCGCATGAGCCAGGCCACCAGCCTCACCAGCGTCATCCAGCAACTCTCCGTCGCCTTCGGCGTCTCGCTTGCCGCCGGCGCCCTCGAATGGACCCGAACCGCCCGCGCCGACCCCACCCTCATCGCCTCCGACTTCACCCCGGCGTTCCTTATTGTGAGCGCGGTAAGCCTGATCTCGACGCTGGTGTTCCTGCGCTTGCCACGGGATGCGGGATCCGAGGTTTCCGGGCGCGCACCAGCCGCAAGCGCCCGGATCGGGTAATCATCCCGTCCGCAAATGAAGCGCGGACGCCCGTCATTCATCCAAACGCGAACCGCTGAGCATATGCCGCCCCGTCCAGCGCCCCGCCCGCCACGGCATCCAAACCCGGTAGCGCGCATCCACCGTCTCCGGCACCGGATCATAGCCCGACGGCCCCCACGGATTGCAGCGCAGGATACGCGCCAGCCCCATCCACCCGCCCGCCCACAGCCCGAACCGCCCGATCGCCTCGTCGGTATAGGCCGAGCACGTCGGCTCATAGCGGCACTGGCGGCCGATGAAACCGGAAAGTGTGAGTTGATAGGTGCGGATCAGGACATGCGCGATCATCCGTCCGGGGGTGCGGCGGCGCGGTGGATCGCAGGCGGCGCACATGGCGGGGTCAGACCGCTTTGCGGGCGGCGGCGCTGCGGGCGGCATCGATCTGGTCCAGGCAGTCCACCACGGCATCGAAGGTCAAAAGCGTCGAGGCATGGCGCGCTTTGAAATCGCGGACGGGCTGAAGATATTTGAAATCTTCAAAGCGCCCTGCCGGCGGCTCCCCGCCCTCTTTCAGCATGCGGTGCATTGTCTCGCGCAGCGCGCGCAACTCGTCTGCTTTTGCGCCCACCACCGTGCGCGCCATCACGGAGGACGACGCCTGACCGAGCGCGCAGGCCTTCACGTCGTGGGCGAAATCCGTCACCGTGTCTCCATCCAGCTTCAGATCCACGACCACGGTGGAGCCGCACAGCTTGGAATGCGCCTTGGCGGTCGCATCGGGCGCATCCAGCCGGCCGAGCCGGGGAATGTTACCGGCGAAATCCAGGATCTTCGCATTGTAAATATCGTCGATCATGCGGCACTTTGCGTTTGCGGGAACGGTTATTTTACCGGGCGCGCCGGAGACCCATGCTTCCAAACCCGCCTTTGAATGAGTATATAAGCGAGGCTGGCCGGATCTGCCACCGCGCCGAAACCATGTGAAAATTCGATCTTGGCCCGTCGTTTAGCGATGGTCCGATTTCAAAACCGAGACGTAGAAGCGGTGGAACAAAGAATTCCGGGAGCTAACCTGATGGACGCCATCGTCACCCCCGCCGGCTTGGTCCCCAAGTCTCGCCAGGATGGGCCGGTTCAACGCCCCACGCGCGAAGAGGCGGAAGCCGCCGTTCGCACGCTGATTGCCTGGGCCGGTGATGATCCGAACCGCGAAGGGCTGATCGATACGCCCAAGCGCGTCGCCAAGGCTTACGGTGAGCTGTTCAAGGGCTACAGCGAAGACGCAAACACCATTCTCGACCGCGTGTTCGAAGACGTGGCCGGCTATGACGACATCGTCCTCGTGCGCGACGTTCCGTTCCATTCGCATTGCGAGCACCACATGGTGCCCTTCGTCGGCAAGGCCCACATCGGCTATTACCCCAGCGAAGGCGTGGTCGGCCTCTCTAAGCTCGCCCGCGTTGTCGATGCTTTTGCCCGCCGCCTGCAAACGCAAGAAGCCATGACCTCGCAGATCGTCCAAGCGATCGACGAGCGCCTGAAGCCGCGCGGCATCGCCATCATGATCGAAGCCGAGCACATGTGCATGGCCATGCGCGGCGTCCAGAAGTCCGGCGTCTCCACGCTGACCACCCAGTTCACCGGCGTCTTCCGCGACGATCCCAGCGAGCAGGTCCGCTTCATGACGCTGATCCGCGCCGGGCGGTAAAGCGCCCGGGGTGACGCCCACGGGCGTGACCCCTCATCCGCCCCTTGCGGGGCACCTTCTCCCGCAAGGAGAGAAGGAGTACACAACGCGCATCCCGTGTTTTGACCCCGGCTGCGCTCATGTCCTTGTTCCCCACCCTCCCCGCTAAATCCGAGCTTGAATCCGGCACCGTTTTCGCCCCCCGCTTCGGCGCGGACGGCCTTGTCACCTGCGTCACGGTCGATGCGGAAACCGGTGCCGTGCTCATGCTCGGCCACATGAACCCGGAGAGCCTCGCGCTCACCATTCAAACCGGCGAAGGTTGGTACTACAGCCGCTCGCGGGCGGAACTTTGGCACAAGGGCGCCACCAGCGGTAACGTGCAGCGCGTCGTTGAACTCCTGACCGACTGCGATCAAGACGCCCTCGTCATGCGCGTCACCGTCGACGGCCACGGCGCCACCTGCCACACCGGCCGCGTCTCCTGCTTCTACCGCCGTATCCCGCTCGGCCAACGCGCCGCCGACGGACCGGTACAACTCGAAGACACCGGAACCACCCCCCGCTTCGACCCCACCGAGGTCTATGGCAAGCCGGGTTCGTGAAGCGAGCGGCTGCAAACACCTCTTATCGACGCGGGCAGCCTTTTCGGGTCAAGATACGACTGCCGTGGGTCTCGCGACCTTGAAGACGATGGGAAGCTTGAGCCCCGCATGACCGACGATCTCACGATCCGCACCGTCGACAGCATTGGCGCCGTTCCGGCTGCCGCTTGGGACGCGATCGCCAATCCCGGCTGGCGGATGAGCGTGGATGGTGCGCTCGAAGCGTCCGCCGCTTCAACACACCCCTACAACCCCTTCATATCGCACGCTTTCCTATCCGCCTGCGAGGATAGCGGATCGGCTTCGTCGGCGACCGGGTGGCACCCCTCGCACCTCCTACTCGAAACCGAAGCGGGCGAACTCATCGGCGCCGTCCCCGCCTACCTCAAATCCCATTCCATGGGCGAATACGTGTTCGACCACGGCTGGGCGGATGCGTTTGAGCGGGCGGGCGGGCGCTATTATCCCAAGCTCCAGGTCAGCGCTCCCTTCACGCCCGCCACCGGCCCGCGCCTGCTCAGTCCGGATCCCGCCCACCGCGCCATCCTTGCCGATGCCTTGAAGGCCGTGGTGCAGCAGCTTGGGCTCTCCTCCGCGCATGTCACCTTCGCGACCGAGGACGATGCCGCGATCCTGGACGCGCGCGGCTTCCTGCCCCGCATCGACCAGCAATTCCACTTCCACAACGCCGGTTATGCCAGCTACGACGATTTCCTCGCCGAACTCGCCTCCCGCAAGCGCAAGGCGCTGAAGAAAGAGCGCCGCGATGCGCTGCAGAACGGCATAACGGTGGAATGGATCACCGGCCGCGACCTCACCGAGGCGCATTGGGATGCGTTTTTCGCGTTCTACATCGACACCGGCAACCGAAAATGGGGCCGCCCCTATCTCACCCGCCGCTTTTTCTCGCTAATCTCAGAGCGGATGGCGGGCCGCGTTCTGCTGGTGATGGCCAAGCGCGAGGGCCGCTACATCGCGGGCGCGCTGAACTTCATCGGTTCGGACACGCTCTACGGCCGCAACTGGGGCTGCACGGAGGATCACCCCTTCCTGCATTTCGAGGTCTGCTACCATCAGGCCATCGACTTTGCGATCGCTCGCGGCCTGAAGACCGTGGAGGCGGGCGCGCAGGGCGAGCACAAGCTAGCGCGCGGCTACTTGCCCGTCACCACCCGCTCGGCTCATTTCCTGCCCGATCCGAACTTCCGCCGCGCCGTCGCGGCCTTTCTGAAGCGCGAGCGCGAGGCCGTGACGGAGGTGAGCGAGGCGCTGGCCGAGGCCGGCCCCTTCCGCAAGGGCGAGCCTGACTGACGCAACACCGCGTCACGTATAGCTCAGCGCCGTCGCCTTGCCGCGAAACACCCAGAAGCTGAAGGCGCTATAGGCCGCGATGATCGGGATCATCACCACCGTTCCGGCGAAGATGATGATCAGGCTTTCGGGCGCCGATGCGGCCTGCCAGAAGGTCAGCTTTTCCGGCACCACATAGGGATAGAACGAATAGGCGAGCCCGTGAAATCCCAGCACGAACAAGCCGATCCCGCCCGCGAACGGCGTCCATGACCAGCGATCGTTCCGGCGCGGCAGCGTAACGAGCAGGCTCCAGATCAGCCAGAACAGCCCCGCCGTCACCAGCGGGATGGGCGCCAGCGATACGAAGGCCGGCATCGAGAACCAGCGATCGAAAATCCGGTCCGATGTCAGCGGCGTCGCCACCGAAACCGCCAGCATGCCAACAGCCAGCATCACCAGCGACACCTTCGCCCAGCGCACGGCCTTCATCTGCAAGGCGCCTTCCGTCTTCAAGATCAGCCAACCCGCGCCGAGAAACGCATAACCCGCCGCAATACAGACGGCCGCGAGCATGGCGAAGGCCACCGTCGCCGGCGTCGCGTTCAGGCCCATCACATAAAGCCCGAGCATATAGCCCTGGCTCAGCGCCGCCATGGCCGACCCCGTCACGAAGATCCGGTTCCACCAGCGCTTGTGCCCGATCGCCACCTTCGCGCGGAACTCGAAGGCGACGCCGCGCAGGATAAGTCCCAGCAGCATCACCGCTACCGGCACGTAAAACGCCGTTAGAATAACGCCGTGAGCGGCTGGAAAGGCGACGAGCAGCAGCCCGATGCCAAGCACCAGCCACGTCTCGTTCGCATCCCAGAACGGGCCGATCGAGGCGACCATGGTGTCTTTTTCCGCCTGCGTGGCATCCGCCATCAACAGGCCGACACCCAAATCGAAGCCGTCGAGGATCACATAGGCCAGCATCGACAGCGCCATCAATCCGGCGAAGGCAAGCGGAAGCCAGGTGGCGGCGGGCAGTCCGAACAGGTCCATGACGCTCACCTCAATCCAGCAGGGCAACGGCGGGACGGGGCAAACCCGCACCGCGATAAGGCGTTGGCGCCGGATCCGTCGCGGGCGAGGATTTGGCGGCCTTGCGCGCCAAGCCGAACAGCACGCCGATGTAAACGACCAGCAGAACAGCGTAGGTGACGAGATACATCGTCAGCGTTGAGGCCACCATCGGCGCGGCGATCGGCCCCACCGCTTCCGCCGTGCGCAGCACGCCGGTAATGAGCCAGGGCTGGCGGCCGATTTCCGTCACATACCAACCCGCAAGGGTCGCCACCCAGCCGGAAAAGGTCATGCCCACGAAGGCGCCGGCCAGCCAGACCGGCAAGCTGCCGCGCCGCCACAGATACCAAGCACCAAGCCACGACGTGACCAGCATCAGCATGCCCACGCCGACCATAACCCGGAACGACCAGAACACCGGGGCGACAGGCGGATGCGCGCCCACGAATTGGTTGAGGCCCGGCACCACCCCCGCCGCCTCATGCCGCAGGATGAGGCTCGCCCCATTCGGAATGCCGATTTCGAACCGGTTTTCCCGCGCCGCCTCGTCCGGCCATGCGAAGATCACGAGCGGCACGTTTCCGCGCGTTTCCCAGTTGGCCTCGATCGCCGCCACCTTGGCCGGCTGGTGCTCCAGCGTGTTGAGGCCGTGGAGATCGCCGACGAAGATCTGCACCGGGATCAGCACCGCGCCTAGCGTGACGCCCGTCCGCAGCGCGGCCGCGACGCCGTGGCGCCGATCGCCGCGCAGCCACTGAAACGCCGAGATACCCGCGATCAGGAAGGCCGCCGTCAGCCCGGAGGCCAGCAGCATATGCGTCAGCCGGTAGGGCATCGACGGGTTGAACACGATCGCCCACCAGTCGGTCGCATGCGCCACGCCGTCGCGCATTTCGAAGCCCGCCGGGGTGTGCATCCAGGCATTCAGCACCATGATCCAGAAGGCCGACATGGTCGTGCCGAAAGCGACGAGGAAGGTCGCCAGCGTGTGAACCCAGTTCGGCACACGGCGGAAACCGAACAGCATGATGCCGAGGAACGCGGCCTCCAGGAAAAACGCCGTGAGGATTTCATAGGCCAGCAGCGGCCCGGCGATATTGCCCACCTTTTCCATGAAGCCCGGCCAATTCGTGCCGAACTGGAAGCTCATGGTGATGCCCGACACCACGCCGAGCGCGAAACTGAGGGCGAACACCTTCACCCATAGCGCATAGGCGTCCATCCACTTGGCGTCGCCAGTCGCCTGGAAGCGCAGCTTGAAGAACAGCAGCACCCAGCCAAGGGCGATGGTGATGGTCGGAAACAGAATGTGGAACGAGATATTCGCGGCGAACTGAATACGCGCCAGAATGGTGGGGTCGAGACCTTCGAACATAAAATCCCCCGGATGAGCCGGATTTCAGCAGTATTCAGGTGGTGGAAGACTCTTTCGGCTTGCGCCCCATTGGCAGCAGCCGGTCCTTGATTTCCAGCACCTTGACCACGCGCGAGCCGAGCGAGAGCAACTGGATCAGCCGTTCCGTCTCCAGCTTTTCGACATCGGCATGCCAGCGCGTCATCAGTTCGATCACCTCATGCATCTCCCGCATGCGGTCCTGCGCATGCTTTTCGGCATCCGAGGCGGGCGACTGCATGAGAAGATCGCGCAAGACCGACAGCGTCGGGTCGATCTCCCGTTTCTTGCGCTCCTCCACGAGGATGCGCACGATGGCCCAGACATCATCGGGCGTGACGAAGAAATCCCGCCGATCGTCCGGGTCGTGCTTCAGCTTAACCAGGTTCCAGGATTGCAGCTCCTTCAGGCCCATCGACACGTTGGAGCGCGAAACGCCGAGCCGCTCGACGATGTCGTCGGCGCAGAGCGGCCGCTCGGCCACGAACAGCACGGCGTACATCTGGCCCACGGTCCGCGCGATGCCCCATCGCGAGCCCATTTCGCCGAAATGCAGCACGAAGGATTGGACGAGATGCGGGAGGTTCATGAATTTCTCACATTTCAGACTTTTCTGAAATGGCGGGATCTACGTGTTTTCACCATGCGGTGGGTTGTCGCAGCGAGAAGGGCCGTGCCTCCCAAGCCGGCGTGACCCGACCCCGTTGCAGAGGAAGCATTGACCGCGCGCGCCGGCCCCGGCACAACGAAACGACCCAGTGAGGAGCCGTCCCATGTCCGTCTATGATCCGAACAACGTGTTCGCCAAGATCCTGCGCGGCGAAATTCCGAGCCATAAGGTCTTTGAGGACGACGAGACCTTCGCCTTCCTCGACGTGATGCCCCAGGGCGACGGCCACACGCTCGTCATCCCGAAAACGCCCGCCCGCAACATTCTCGACGCCTCGCCCTCGCAGCTCGCCGCCGTGACGGTGACGGTGCAGAAGATCGCCCGCGCGGTGAAATCGGCCTTCTCGGCCCCCGGCGTTTTCGTGATGCAGTTCAACGAAGCCGCCGCCGGGCAGACCGTGTTCCACCTGCATTTCCACGTGATTCCGCGCTTCGAGGGCGTTCCCCTGCGCCCGCATACCGGCGCGATGGCCGATCAGGCGCTGCTCGCCGAACACGCCGCCAAAATCCGCGCCGCCCTCGGCTAAGTCTCAAGCGTTGGGATCGAACCCCTCGAAGATCATCTGATCGGCGTGCGCCGCAGCGCTCGCCCGGTCGGCCGCGTCGCGCACAGTCCAGGTCAAAAGCGGCAGCCGCCATTCGTCCCGCACCCGCCGCGATAGATCGTTGGGCAGGAGCTTCACCCAATAGGCCACGAAATCCGGCTTCGACCAGCCGATATGCGCAAGGCTGGCCAAGTCCGCTCGCTCGGCGGCCGAAAGCGCGCCGTAATCATCGGGGTCGGCCGCATCGTCCGCCACGATCCCCCGCGTCAGCCCCAGTGAAATCTCAGCGAAATCCGCCACCATGCGCGGATCGAACGACATGACCGCCACCGGCCCGGCATAGCCGGCCAGCACCGCCACCACCGCCGCCACGAGATCGCGCTGCCTTGCGCCGAAATGGCTCTTCACCTCGACGATAAGCGGCACCCGCCCGGCGACCGCCGCCAGCACGTCCTCAAGGCTCGGGATCCGGTCCGCCGCCGCTTTGAACGGCACGGCCTGAAGCTCCGCCAAGGTCAGCCCCGCCGTCCGCCCGGTTCCTGTCGTCAGCCGGTCCAGCGTCTCGTCGTGGAACACGAACACGCGCCCGTCCGCCGCAAGATGCACGTCGATCTCGATCGCGAACCCGCGCTCCGCCGCCGCCGTGATGGCGGTCAGCGTGTTTTCGATCCGCCCCGCCGCCGCATCATGCAATCCGCGATGCGCGACGGGCTGTGCCGTGAGCCATCCGAGGTCTGCCATGACCGTCAGGCGACCTCGATCACCGCATCGATTTCCACCGCCACGCCGAAGGGCAGCGAGGCAACGCCGAGCGCGCAGCGCGAATGCTTGCCGCGCTCGCCCAGCACCTTCGCCAAAAGGTTAGACGCGCCGTTCACAACCTGCGGCTGGTCCACGAAATCCGGCGCCGAATTCACAAAGCCGTTCAGCCGAACCACGCGCACGATGTTGTCGAGGTCGCCGACCGCCGCCTTCACCTGCGCCAGTATGTTCACCGCACAAATCTCCGCCGCCCGCTGCCCCGCCGCGATATCCAGCCCCGCGCCGAGCTTCCCGTCGATCGATTCCGCCGCATTGCGCGAGATCTGACCGGACACGAACAGCAAATTCCCCGTGCGCACAAACGGCACGTAATTGGCGGCAGGCGCCGGTGCATTCGGCAGGGAAAGCCCGAGTTCGGCGAGCAGCGATTCAACAACACCAGCCATGGCGCGTGTTCCTTCTAAGGCATGAAAACCGGCGTCTGTTGTGGCCGAAGCCGCCTGCGATGGCAACACCGCCGGAACATCGGTCACCCCATCCTGTCCACCCCCATCGGGCTTTCTTTTCCCGCCTGCCCGATCGTGCTAGGCATCGGCCATCAGCCCATGCCTTCGGGCGCCTGAGGAATGCGACGCCATGCCCTGGAAATCGATTTTCGCCGCCTGCGCGCTGGCGACAGGCGCTTTGGCCCCGTCCGGCGTGTCGGCCGCAACGCTCATCCCGCACCGCGCGGTATACGACCTTCGCCTCGCCGATCCGCAGACGAGCCTTCAGGAATCATCCGGCTCCATCTCCGGGCGCATGGTCTATGAATTCACGGGCGCGGCCTGCGAGGGCTACACCGTCAATTTCCGCTTCGTCCTTCAATCGACGGATGGCGAGGGCCAACCCACCGTCACCGACCTGCGCACCTCGAACTTCGAGGATGGACCGGGCCGCGAATTCCAATTCGTGTCGAAAACCTACACCAACACCGTGCTGACCGACGACGTGAAGGGCACCGCCAAGCGCGACGACACCGGCATCAAGGTCGACGTCGTCACCCCGGAGGCCAAATCGCTGTCGCTCGCCCCCAGCGTGTTGTTCCCCACCGCCCACCTTCTCCACATCATCGAGGCGGCCGAGCGCGGCGAAACCGTGATCGAGCAGGACGTGTTCGACGGCAGCGAAGGCGGCAGCAAGCTCTACCGCACCACCACCATCATCGGCCGCGAGCGCCCCGCCGCCGCAACCGGCCCCGCCGCCAAAATCGGCACCATGCGCCGCTGGCCCGTCACCGTGTCCTACTTCGACACGTCAACGACGGGCGACCTCACGCCGGACTACGCCATCTCCTTCGACTTGTGGGAGAACGGCGTCTCATCGGATCTGACCATGGACTACGGCGACTTCGCGCTGGAGGGCAAGCTCGCCAATTACGAGCCCCTGCCCGTTCCCAAGTGCCAGGAGTAGGCCCGCCCGGCCGTCACCGCCCGCGCTTCAGCCTGTCGCCGAACACCAGCCCCATCTCCACCGCCGTATTGCCGAATTTGGAGCGCACCGCGTCCATCGCCCGTTCGGCGGCGGCATGGCGCGCGCCCGTTTCATCCACGAGATCGGCGGGGTCGGCCAGCCTGTCTGGCTCAAGGTCTGAAACCGAAACGCCGATCAAGCGGTAGCGCGGGCTCGCCGGCTCTTTCGCCAGCAGATCGTCGGCCGCGCGGAAGATGCGGTCCGCAAGCTGCGTCGGATCCTGCAACCGCCGCGCGCGCGTCATCAACTTGAAATCCGCCGTTTTCAGCTTCAGCGTTACGGTTCGCCCCGCGATGCCACCCGTCTTTAGATGCCGCGCCACCTTTTCCGCAAGCCGCCGCAGGATCGGCCGCAGCGCCGCCAAGTCGCCGGTGTCCTGGTCGAATGTGGTCTCCGCCCCCACGCTTTTGCGCTTGGAGGTGGGATCGACACGCCGGTCGTCCTCCCCGCGTGAAAGCTTGGCGAGCCGCAGCCCCATCGCGCCATACCGCCGCGCCAAATCGGCCGGGTCCATCCGCTGAAGCTCGCCAATGGTGCGGATCCCGTCGCCCGCCAGCTTTTGCGCGAAAGCCGCGCCGACGCCCCAGATCGCGGTCACCGGCCGCGCCGCCAGAAACGCCGCCGCCTCGGCGCGCCCGATCACCGAAAACCCGCGCGGCTTGTTGAGATCGGATGCGATCTTGGCCAGGAATTTGTTGGGCGCCAGCCCCACCGAAACCGTGATCCCGATTTCCCGCTCCACCCGCGCGGCAAAGCGCGCCAGCGTTAGTGCGGGGATCGCCCGGTGCAGTTCGGCCGTGCCGGTCAGATCGAGAAACGCCTCGTCGATCGAAAGCGGCTCCACCAGCGGGGTCAGCTCCAGCATCATCCGGCGCACCTCGCGCCCCACCGCCACATATTTCTCCATGTTGGGCTTCACGACCACCGCATCCGGGCACGCCGCCAGCGCCTTGAACATCGGCATCGCCGAGCGAACGCCGCGAACGCGCGCGATGTAGCAGGCCGTTGCCACCACCCCGCGCTTGCCGCCGCCGATGATCACCGGCTTGTCGCGCAGCGAAGGATCGTCCCGCTTCTCGATGGCGGCATAGAAAGCGTCACAGTCCACATGCGCGATGGAAAGCGCGGTGAGTTCGCCGTGCAGCACGAGGCGCGGACTGCCGCAGCCCGTGCAGCGGCGCGCCGTGTCACCGGCCGGCAGCAGGCAGTCACGGCAGAACCCATCGGGCATCGGGCGTCACACCTTCATCATCAACCCAACCGTGCCGCAAACCCGCGCCCGCCGCAACGCAAGTTCCGCCGGTATGGCTCAGTCCGCCGCCTCGCCAGCGAGCACAAAGCGGGCGGCCGCAATCATCGTCGGGCGGATCGAAGCGCTGCTTGCGAAGGCGAGCAGCAGCGACTCGTCTTCGAGAAAGAATTCCAAGACGCCCGACAGAAACCCAGGCTCCTGCGCCGCCGCCCTGATATCGCCGGGTCCGATCCCGGTCAGAGCCAGAAATCGCCCAAGCGACTCTGGATTGCCGACCAGGAACTGCAAGCCCGATATGGCAATTCCCTCTGCTTCTTCGCGGTCCAACCGGTTATTCCTAGCCATCGATTTTTACCGTTTGCGTTTACGTAAGAAATCCGTCGTATAACTATTTCTTAGAATAGCCGGTTTTCCCGAGTTTCGTTGATAACACTGAGTTCCGTCTGCCGCTGCCCACCGGGCATGAACCCACGGCTGTGTAAGTTGCGTACCCGCTTGCGGGTGGAAAGAGCATCGTATGCCTAAGACCGTTCTCATCGTCGAGGACAACGAGCTCAATATGAAGCTCTTCCACGACCTTCTTGAGGCCCACGGCTACCAAACGATTCAAACGCGCAACGGTATCGAAGCGCTGGACCTTGCTCGCGCCCATCATCCCGACCTGATCCTCATGGACATCCAGCTTCCCGAAATTTCCGGGTTGGAAGTCACCAAGTGGATCAAGGAAGACGACGACCTGCGTTCCATCCCCGTCATCGCGGTCACGGCCTTCGCCATGAAGGGCGACGAGGAGCGCATTCGTCAGGGCGGCTGCGAGGCCTATATCTCCAAGCCGATTTCAGTGTCGAAGTTTCTGGAAACGGTTCGTGCCTATTTGGGAGAGGGCTGACCGAGGTCGATATGAGCGCGCGCATCCTTGTCGTCGACGATATCATTGCCAACGTAAAGCTGCTCGAAGCTCGGCTGACCGCCGAGTATTTCGACGTGCACGCGGCCACCTCCGGTATCGAGGCGCTGGATCTGCTCGACCGCCGGCCCTTCGACATCGTTTTGCTCGACGTCATGATGCCCGGCATTGATGGCTTCGAGGTCTGCCGGCTGATCAAGGCCAACCCGAAAACCACGCATATTCCGGTCATCATTGTCACCGCGCTCGACCAAAGCGCCGACCGGGTAAAGGGCCTTGAGAACGGCGCCGACGATTTCCTGACCAAGCCCGTCAACGACGTCGCCCTGATCACGCGCGTGAAAAGCCTCGTGCGCCTGAAGCTCCTCACCGACGAGCTTTACATGCGCGCCGCTCAAGACAGCATCGGCATGGCGGAGCGGGTGTCGCTGGCCGATCTCACCGGCGACCAGCTTGGCCGCGTCCTCATCGTCGACGACCGCCGCTCCTCCTATGAGCGGATCGTGCAGGCGATCAGTTCGGAGAACTTGGTCGACGTCGAGAGCGTGCCGCAGGAAGCGCTGTTTCGCGCGGCGGAAGGCGGCTACGACCTCGTGATCGTCAACATCTCGCTCGCCGATTACGACGCGCTGCGCCTCTGCTCGCAGCTTCGCTCGCTCGAACGCACCCGCATGCTGCCGATCCTGCTTGTCACCGAGCCGGAGGACAATGCCCGCCTGCTGCGCGGCCTCGATCTCGGCGTCAACGACTACCTCGTCCGCCCCCTCGACAAGAACGAGTTGAAGGCCCGCGTCCGCACCCAGGTCCGCCGCAAACGCTTCGGCGACCGGCTGCGCGACAACGTGCAGCTCACCATCGAAATGGCCGTGATCGACAGCCTGACCAGCCTGCACAACCGTCGATACCTCGAAAACCATCTCCCCAAAATGGTTCAGCACGCGGCCCAGCGGAACCGCGAATTGTCGCTGCTGATCGTCGACATCGATTACTTCAAGGCCGTGAACGACACCTATGGACACGATGCCGGCGACGAGGTTCTGCGCGAATTCTCACGCCGGTTGCGCAAGAACATCCGTGGCATCGACCTTGCCTGCCGCTACGGCGGCGAGGAATTCGTGATCGTGATGCCCGAAACCGACCGCGCCACCTCCAGCATGGTGGCCGAGCGGCTGCGCCAACGGATCGCCTCCGAACCCTTCTCGATCGCCGGCGGCAGCCGCGTAATCAACGTCACGGTCTCCGTCGGTCTTGCCACCGTGGAACGTCCCGACGAAACGACGGAAGGCCTCCTGAAGCGCGCCGACGTCGCGCTCTATCAGGCCAAGCACGACGGCCGAAACCGCGTCGTCGCCGCCGCCGCCTAATCGCGGCGGCCGGCCCCTCACCCCGTCAGAGCCGCCGTCCCGCCCGAGCAAACCGCGCGCGCAGGGCTGTGCATTAACCAAGAGCGCAAGATTAACCTTACCTGTTCACCGTAAAAGCCAAGAGCTTATGGGAAACGCCAGGTTAACGTTGCAGTTACATGCGCCATGAACTAAATTTCAATCATCGAAACAAAAGACACACGTCGCTCGAAGTAATTTTCGCGAAGGTGATATTGGTATACCCAAAGGTTCCAGGTCCGCCGCATCTCCTGGAACTCGTGGGTAGGTCGGCCGGCGTCGGTTAGAGTGGCCTCCTCGTTGATCCGACGTCGGCCGACCGTTAGCTACTTTATCGATTTTCACATCAGTCTGTTGCACCGCAAAAGCGGAAATCAGGCGCCCATCACCGGGCGCTTTTTCTTTTTTAGCCAATCCATAGCTCGAATAGCCTCCAAGAAAAAAGCCGCCCAATGGGCGGCTTTACATCACGGTATCGGCTCATGCCATCGGATGGCCCATAGCCTCACTTGATCTTGGCTTCCTTGAAGTCCACGTGCTTCTTCACGACCGGGTCGTACTTCCGCATTGTGAGCTTGTCGGTCATGGTGCGGGAGTTCTTCTTGGTCACGTAGAAGAAGCCCGTATCGGCCGTCGAGAGGAGCTTGATCTTGATGGTCGTCGCCTTCGCCATGGCGTCCGGTCCTTGAGCTTGTCATTGATGAAACGGCCGGTTCGGCCGGACGCCGCGAAGGCGGTGTCGGATTGGGGCGCACCCTATTCGAAACGCATCGAATGTCAAGAATGGCGGTCAGCTCTTGGCCTCGCCCGTCCGCCAAATTCGATAGGCCACCAGAAGCGCATAGGCGCCAAGGAACGCCGCCGACACCACCGCCAGCCCGTGCGGATTATAAATGTCCATGCCCGCGCCCATCGTCGCCGGTCCAACCAGCATTCCAAGCCCGTACATCATCACGAAGGCGGCGTTGGCCGAGGCGAGATCGCCTCCGGTCAGCCGCGCGCCAAGATGCGTCAGCCCCACCGTATAGAGGCCCGCCGTCGCCCCACCCATCACCGCAATGACCGGGAACAGCAGCAGCGGCATATGCGCCACCGCCGGTATAAGCGCCGCGAATCCCGCGCCGACGGTGGCGATCAGGAACAACAGCTTGGGTTTGTCCATCCGGTCCGCCAGCATGCCGAGCGGCACCTGCGAAACGACGTGGCCGATCACCATGGCCGTGACCAGCAACGCCGCATATTGCAAGTCGAAGCCAAGCCGCATCCCGTAGATCGCGAGGAAGCTCAGCATGCCGGATTCGTTCGCGCCCATCGTCAGCGCGGCGAAGGTGGCCAGCGGAACGAGCGTGAGATAGCGGAAGAAAGACCGGTTGCCGCCCTGCTCCATCGACGGGTTCGATCCGAGCGCCGCCAGCACCGGCAGCATCGAAACTCCCAGCGTTGCCGTTCCGATGATGAACGGCAACGCGCCTT
>JBHYDC010000011.1:0-162145 GCA_051861205.1 Oharaeibacter sp. | reverse complement strand
AACGCCCCGATCGGGCGCGGCTATGACGACGGCCTCGTCACCGCGATCGCAGTGCTGGAAATGCTGGATCGCAACCCCACCAAATCCATGGCCGATCTCTACCGCGACCTGCCCCAAACCTGGGGCTCGCCGACGATGTCGCCGCACTGCGCCGACGAGGTGAAATACGAGGTGGTGACGCGCGTCACCGCCCGGCTGACGGCGATGCAGGCCGCCGGCGCGCCGCTCGCCGGCCAGCCGATCGCCGAACTGACGACCGTCAACGGCGTGCGCATCACCGCCGCCGACGGCACCTGGGGCCTGGTGCGCGCCTCCTCCAACAAGCCCGAACTGGTCGTGGTGGCGGAAAGCCCGGTCGCGCGAGAGCGCCTCACCGCCATGTTCCACGCCCTCGACGCCCTGCTGCGCGAAAACCCCGAGGTCGGAGCGTATAATCAGACGCTTTGAGTTCGCTTCCAAATACAACAATCATTTTCAAGCGGTATGTGCGCCTGCGGATACGTGGAAACTGAAACGAATACATGAGCTTTGAAGGTGATTGTTCGTCAGCGTGAATCAAGGCTGGAATAACGGGGCGTCTGGTCCGTTATTGAAAGCCCGGATTGCGGTGCCGGTCTTATGCCCACGAACACTGCAGCTGGTTTCGAGGCCAATCCATGCTTCGAAACCGACCTGCGCGGAGACGGACGATGGCGACAAGTGCGCGCGCCCTGACTGGCGCTGAATGGGAGGTGCTTCTTGATCTCGACAGTGGAGCCAGCCCTTGGCTCGCCCCCGATGCGGAACTCATCAGCCGCCTTGCTCAGATGGGGCTCGTGAGCATGGACGCCTCCGGCAATCCCGTTTTGACATGGACGGGGCGTGAATTCGTTGAGCTGCGCAAGAGCGGCCTTTATTCGCTCGTTAACGCGCCGAGCACCATCAGCCCGGAGCTTTGAAGGGGGAACCGGCACGGGCAACCGCCGGTTTGGTCGCGATTACACCACGGGAGTTGTCCGATGATCCGCATTCACGACCCATGGCGGGGTTCACTGCGGGCGTGCGCCGTCACATTCGTTTTTTTGGCTCTCGCCGGCCCAGCCGTTGCGGACACGATGTCCTATCCCGGAGCGAACACCTATGTGCGGGGCCGTTACTTCGAAAGCGCGGGGCGATTTGAGGAGGCGAAGGCTGCTTATCTCGGGATCGTTGAAAGCCAGCCGTCTGAAAAGGCGGTTCGCGAGGCGCTGGACCGACTGGTTCGATTGGCCCAAGCCTCCGGCAATCTGCAGGAGGAGATTGGATATCTCGAACTCGCGGTAACGGCGGGCCGGCTTGGCGCGATCAATCGCCTTGCGGAAATAGAGACCAGCACCGGCTTAGCTCCGCCGTCCTTCGACCTTATCGCACCGCTTTATGAGCAGCAGGCGCTTGCGACGGACTCCACCTCCGTTCCGCTTTTGCTGGCTACGCTGGCGGAGCGCGGCCGGCTGAGCGGCGTCGGAATTGAGAACACCGACGCTGGTTTCTGGTACGAACTGGCGGCGCAGCGCGGGTCGAAAAGTGCGCTGATCAAAACGCTCGATCGCGCGGTCGCGTCTGGGCAGGATGACATTGCCCGCAGTATTCTGGCCCGGTTTCCGCCGAGCGAGCAGGGCCGGCGGGCGCTTTCCTATGGCAAAAGTCTGGCGGTCGGCGAGAACGGTTTGAAGCCGGATCGTGTGCGCGCGGAGGCATGGCTCGCGTTTGCGCCGCCCGCCGAGGTGCAAGCGGCCTACGGCTCCTTCATGCGCAAAGCGGCTTCGTCCGGTAAGGGCGACGAGGCGCTTTATTGGTATGGCAAATTGGCGAATGTGGACGGTGCGGCCACCTCCGGAACGCTTGGCAAGCTCTATGCGGCGGCAACCTCGGCTGACGCGAAAGCCAAAATCCTAGGTAGCCTTGAAAGCGCAGCCCGGCGCGGCGACGTGGCGGCGGCTCGCACGGCGACCAAGATCCTGACGGATACCAAGGGCGGGGATGACCCTGCCACGATGGATATGCTGGCGATCGCGGCCGCCGGCGGTGACGACAAGGCTGTGGAGACGCTGAGCCGGACCGCGGCGACGCTGCCCGAAGGTGAGCCGATGGCCGATGTGGCGCTGAGCAGTCTGAGAAAAGCTGCGAGCAAAGGATCCGTGCCCGCGATGCTCTCCCTGGCCCGTTTCTATGGATCCGGTGGCCCGGTGGCGCCCGACGCAGCCGAAAGCTTGGACTGGTACGGCAAGGCCGCCAAGGCGGGCGATCCGGAAAGCCAGTTTCGCCTGGGACTTGCGCATCAAACCGGTGCGGGGGTGGAGAAAGATCCCGAACTGGCGCGGACGTGGCTCGCCAGAGCGGCGAAGCAGGGGTATGGGCCGGCTGAATCCGCCCTGGCGTCCGTTCAGTAGGCGCCTGCAGGACAGCGCGTTGATCCCATTATGAAAATGGCCCGGATTGCTCCGGGCCATGTCCGTGTTTGGCTGCTGAAAACGATCAGCAGGAGTAGTACATGTCGAACTCGATCGGATGCGGGGTCATTTCGTAGCGCATGTTTTCCTCCATCTTCAGCTCGATCCAGCTGTCGATGAAGTCGTCGTCCATGACGCCACCGGCCTTCAGGAAGTCGCGGTCCACGTCGAGGGCGCCGAGCGCTTCGCGGAGCGAGCCACAGACGGTCGGGATCTGCTTCAGTTCGTCGGCCGGCAGGTCGTAAAGATTCTTGTCCATGGCATCGCCAGGATGAATCTTGTTCTTGATGCCGTCGAGTCCGGCCATGAGAAGGGCCGTGAAGCAGAGGTAGGGGTTCGCGGCCGGATCCGGGAAGCGGGTCTCGACGCGCTTGGCCTTCGGGTTGGTCGTGTAGGGGATGCGGCAAGAGGCCGAGCGGTTACGCGCGGAGTAGGCCAGCAACACCGGGGCTTCGTAGCCCGGGACCAGGCGCTTGTAGGAGTTGGTCGACGGGTTCGAGAAGGCATTGATCGCCTTCGCGTGCTTCAGAATGCCGCCGATGTAGTAGAGGCAGGTCTCCGAGAGGTCGGCATACTGGTTGCCGGCGAACACGGGCTTGCCGTCCTTCCAGATCGACTGATGCACGTGCATGCCCGAACCGTTGTCGCCGAAGACCGGCTTGGGCATGAAGGTCGCCGTCTTGCCATAGGCATTAGCGACCTGATGGATCACGTATTTGTAGATCTGCATGTGGTCGGCCATGCGGGTGAGCGTGGAGAACTTCATCCCCAACTCATGCTGCGCCGATGCCACTTCGTGGTGATGCTTTTCTACGACTACACCCATTTCGGCCATGACCGAGAGCATTTCCGAGCGCATGTCCTGGAGGCTGTCGACCGGGGGAACCGGGAAATAGCCGCCCTTCTTGCGAACGCGGTGACCGAGGTTGCCGCTTTCGTATTCGGTGTCCATGTTCGTCGGCAGCTCGATCATGTCGAGCTTGAAACCCGTGTTGTAGGGTTCGGACGCGAAGCGAACGTCGTCGAACACGAAGAATTCGGCTTCCGGTCCGAAATAGACCTTATCGCCGATGCCGAGCGAGGCGACGTAGGATTCAGCGCGCTTGGCGATGGAGCGAGGATCGCGATTGTAGGGCTCGCCGGAAACCGGGTCCACCACGTCGCAGAAGATCACCATCGTCGACTGGGCGAAGAACGGATCCATGTGAGCCGATTCCGGATCCAGAATCAGCGTCATGTCGGATTCGTTGATCGCCTTCCAGCCCGCGATCGAGGAGCCGTCAAACGCCGTGCCGTCAGCGAAAATCTCTTCGTCGATCAGGCCGATGTCGAACGTCACGTGTTGCATCTTCCCGCGCGGATCTGTGAAGCGCAGGTCGACAAACTTGACGTCGTTGTCCTTGATCCTCTTCATTATGTCGGCAGCAGTCGTCATTTGCCCTTCCTTTCGGGGTTTTCTACTGAGTGGCCCGGGCGAACCGCGGGCGAAACCAAAAAATCCGACGCCGCAGCTTTCGCGTCGTCAGATCGCGTCATTGCCGGTCTCACCGGTGCGAATGCGTACCACTTCCTCAATCGGCGAGACGAAGATTTTTCCGTCACCGATGCGGCCCGTCTGGGCTGCGTTGCGGATCGCGTCCACGGCCTTTTCGACCATCTCGTCGGCCAGGACGACCTCGACCTTAACCTTGGGCAAGAAGTCCACGACGTATTCGGCGCCACGATAGAGTTCGGTATGACCCTTCTGGCGGCCGAAGCCCTTCGCCTCGGTGACGGTGATTCCTTGCAGGCCTACCTCCTGCAAAGCTTCCTTCACCTCATCGAGCTTGAAAGGCTTTATGATTGCCTCGATTTTCTTCATTGCCTCCTTGTCCCCGCCGCTGGTGACGATCGGCCACGGGACTCCCGAAGGGAACCACGCTTTAGGCCGAGACGTCTGCTCTCTAGCATGTGACGTGCCAAATGACACAGTTCCAGTGCTTGCTGAGAAATGAGGCGTGCAAGACTGGCGAATATCGCGGGTTGGGCGATGTGCCGCAGAAGAAATGCCTAAACAGAAGGCACATGCTGCTAAATTCAGCGCCGTGAGTGCCTATGGGCAGCTCGGTGAGTGCCTATGGGCAGCTCGGATGTAACCCTTGAGAGGGGCAAGGCACGCGGACTACCGCGATGATAGGGCTGCGCGCTATGGTGGTGGGGACGCTGGCGTTTCCGCGACCGGAGGCTAAAGCCTTGAACCATGACGACCATGGCCTTGCCCTTCTCGCACCCAGCGAGATGAGCTTGGCGGATCAGCTTACGATCGCGGCGGGAACGCCGGGTGCCGCCTTGATGGAAAACGCCGGCTATGCGGTGGCCGACGACATAGCGGCTCGGTATCCGCAGGGAACGCGGGCCGCAGTGGTTTGCGGGCCGGGCAACAACGGCGGCGATGGCTTCGTTGTGGCGCGCGTGCTGGCAGAGCGGGGCTTCGTGGTGCGGCTCGGGCTTGCCGGCGAGCGGGGTAAACTGACCGGCGATGCCGCACGGGCGGCAGCCCGGTGGACGGGAGCCGTGGAGGACGCGGCGCCGGACCTGCTGCGGAACGCCGTGGTGATCGTCGACGCTTTGTTCGGCGCGGGCCTTGCTCGGCCGATCGAGGGGGTAACCGCCGATCTTGTGGCCGCCATCAACGAGGCGGGCAGGCGGGGTGCGGTTATCGTTGCCGTGGATCTGCCGAGTGGGATTGATGGACGGACGGGCGCCGTGCTCGGCGTTGCGGTGGAAGCGACGCGGTCGGTGACGTTCTTTCGGCCGAAGCCCGGTCATGTGCTGACGCCGGGGCGGCGCCATACCGGACGACTGATCGTTGCGGATATCGGGATCAAGCCGGCGGTGCTTGGCACGATCGGCGTCAAAACATTCCTGAATTTGCCCGGACTCTGGCGCGGCTTTTGGCCGACTTCGGATCCGAACAGCTATAAATACAGCCGTGGCGCCGTGCTGGTGGCGAGCGGGCCCGTTCATGCGAGCGGCGCTGCGCGGCTGGCGGCGGCGGCGGCGCTGAGAAGCGGTGCGGGGATCGTGACGGTAGCCGCGCCACCCGATGCGGTTGCGGTGGTGGCGGCATATAAGGCCGCTTTCGTTGTGAAGCCGGTCGAACGCGCGCAGGACATCGAAAACCTTGCGGCGGATCCACGTCTGCGGGCAGCGGTAATCGGCCCGGGGTTTGGGGTCGGTGCACCCACGTTGGCGGCTATTCTGGCCATTCTATCCGGACCGGCCGTCGCGGTTCTGGATGCCGACGCCATCACGGCCGCAGCGGCCAATCCTGCCGAGGTGTTCAAGGCCATCGGCACGCGCGCCGCGCCCGTGGTGATGACCCCGCATGAGGGAGAATTCCAGCGCCTGTTCGGCGACATCGCCGGGTCGAAGCTGGACCGCGCTCGCGCGGCATCGGTGCGGTCTGGCGCCATCATGATCATCAAGGGACCGGATACGGTGATTGCCGCACCGGACGGCCGGGCCGCGATCAACGTGAACGCACCGCCGACCTTGGCAACGGCCGGATCCGGCGACGTGCTCGCCGGCATCATTGCCGGACTAGCGGCCCAAGGCGTTCCCGCCTTCGAGGCCGCCGCCATGGCAACATGGATCCACGGCAGCTCCGGCGAGATCGCCGGGGTGGGACTGATCGCGGACGACCTTGTCGAGGCGATCCGCGATGTGATGCGCCAGGGGTGCCCGGCAGACGATTAGCGATCCGTGGACGGTTCCCAAGCCTTCGGCGGCGCACCCCCGATGGCTCAGTAGCGCCGCATCAGGGCGACCAGCTTGCCTTGGATCCGAACGCGATCCGGACCGAAAATCCGGGTTTCGTAAGCGGGATTGGCCGCTTCGAGCGCGATCGAGGCGCCCTTGCGGCGCAGGCGCTTGAGGGTCGCCTCCTCGTCGTCCACCAAGGCGACAACGATATCGCCGGTTTCGGCCGCATCCGAACGTTTGATCACCACGGTGTCGCCGTCGAGAATGCCGGCCTCGATCATCGAGTCGCCGCGCACTTCAAGCGCGAAGTGCTCGCCCGCCGTGATCAGATCAATGGGCACGTGGATGGTGTGCGAATGGTTCTGGATCGCGGAAATGGGAACACCCGCCGCGATCCGGCCCATGACCGGCACCGGCAACGTGTCGCGGTTCGCGGCGATTTCCTCAGGCGAGGGAGCTGCCGGACGAGACTTCCCGCCGCCTTCGATGACGGAGGGTGCGAACCCCTTGCGCGGCCGGGCGGGACCAGGCTGCACCGAGTCTGGCAGCTTGATAACCTCCAAGGCGCGAGCGCGATTGGGAAGACGGCGAATGAAGCCGCGCTCCTCCAATGCGGTAATCAAGCGGTGTATGCCCGACTTGGACTTCAAATCGAGCGCATCCTTCATCTCGTCAAAGGACGGAGGCACGCCCGATTCCTTCAGGCGTTCATGAATGTACATCAACAGCTCTAGCTGCTTGCGCGTGAGCATGGACCCCAACCTTCGCGTCGGTTCGGCACCTTAGTGCCGGAGGTACCGTTGATTCGGTACAAAACACGAACAGGGTTAACATGTTCTTCGTGTGTTCCACAAGGCCCTATCCGTTGTTCCAGCCCGTGAGCCCATCGTCAGGGCAGGGCTGCCATGGGCGTTGGGGGCAGCATGTAGAGGGTGATGGCGAAGACGAGGTAGACCGTCAGCATCAAGACGCCGGAGAACCATGCGGAGCGACCTCCCTCGGTGACGAGGAATGCTGTCAGGGCTGCGACCATGATCATCACAAGCGCGCCGGGCCAGAACTGAAGGTCCATCGGCTGGGGTCCGACGACATAGCTGATCAGGACGAGAACCGGAGCGACGAGCAGGGCAATCTGGGTGGCACTGCCGAAGCTGATCGAGACACTGAGGTCCAGACGGTTCCGACGGGCGGCTGAAAAGGCGGCCGTCATTTCCGCGGCGCCGCCAACGAGGGCGACCACGACGAAGCCGATGAAGGCGGCAGACAGACCGAGGTCCACAGCGGCGCGCTGCACGGATTCCACGAAGATCTCACTGATAAGGGCGACAAAAACGGTGGTGACGCCAAGGGCGGCGAGGGCCACGCCGATCGGCCAGACCTTTTCATGCTCCGCGCCCGGCTCGTGTTCTGCCGCCTTGAAATACTCCCGGTGCGTGCCGAGCGTGAAGAGCAAGCCGAGGGCGTAGGTCACGATCAACAGGATCGCGACGGCGAGGCTGAGATCGGCCGTGATGTCGAGCGCATCCGTGTTGCCGACGGCGGAGGGTGCCATCAGCGCGACGACGGACAGGAACAGAAGGGTCGTCTGGAAGCGGGCGCCGGGTCGGTTGAACTCCTGAACCTTGTATCGGAGGCCGCCGAGCAGGAAGGCCGCCCCCATCATGAACAAGGTGTTGGTCACGATCGCCCCGGCGAGCGAGGCCTTGACCAGCATATACTGACCGGCGCGCAGCGCCGCGATGGCGATGATCAATTCCGTCAGATTGCCCAAAGTGGCGTTGAGGAGCCCGCCGACGGCGTCGCCGGTGCGCTCGGCCACGGCCTCGGTAGAGAGCGACAACAAGCTCGCGAGCGGCACGATCGCGAGCACGGACAGGACGAACAGAAGCGTATGCGCATTCGCAAATGCCGTCTCGGCAACGAAAACGACGGGGACGAAGACGAGCAGCCAGAGAACCGGCGTGCGGCGGATGCTTTGTAAGATCATGCCCATACGTCGCCCCCCGCACCGCGCCGCGATGACCGGAGACATGCCGCCGGCCCAATCGCGTTTTGTACCGTGATGGGGTGAGAGAGGCGGCAGAAGTACGTCACGGTTATTCCCATCGATCGGGTTTGCGGTGTCACAGACCGGGCGCGGGGGTGGCTTTCTCGCCCGCCGCGAACCACCGCGCCGCGAGAAGGGCGAACACGATCTGCATGGGAACCGCGAGCACGACCATGACGATCGCGCGTTCGTCGCTCGCCGCGATCTGGAACAGCGGTGCGAGCGCGGCACCGACGTTGCGCGTGCATAGGCCCAACGCGAGCACGCTGCGGCGGTTTAGCGCCAGATTGCCGCTCAACGCATAGGGGAGGGCCGTCATCACGGTAAAAAACAGCGCCTGTGTGCCGATCGCGAAGCTGCCGATGGAGCTGGCGAAGTCCGCGCCGTAAATGATCATGCAGAGCGCGAGCGCCACGATCGCCGCTACCGAGGCGATTGTCTTGACGACCGGCTGGATCAGGCCGGCCAAACGCGGCGCCGCCCGGAACGCGGCCATCCCGACCGCGAGCGGCAACAGGACGAGAACCACCAGCGGCTCTGCAATCGTCCAAGCGCGCACCGTTGCGCCCGGTGAGATGAGGGGAACCGCGAAGGGCAGGATGAGCACCGTGCCGATGGCGGACAGCAGCATGATGGCGGCCGCATAGTTCATGTCGCCGCGCGCTCTTGTCACCATGGCGGGCAGGAACGGGGCGCACGGCGTCAGCCCAATCAGGAGAAGGCCGAACGCGTAGGGCTCGGCAAGCGGGATGATGCGCGTCAACATCCACGCCATGAGCGGGCCGACGATGAAGCCGAAAAGGACGGCGTAGCCGATGAACCAGGGGTCGCGCAGACCCGCCACCGCGTCCTTGACGTCGAGGGCGAGCCCCATGCCGAGCAGCGAGCCCGCCATGAAGAGGACGAGGGAGAGCTTGAGCAGCATATCGAGAGTGTCGGCCATGATCTCCGCCGCCGAAGACACCGATGTGGAGGGAATTTCGATCCGACTGCGTCAGATCGCGGCTCTAGTGCGCTTAAGCCGCGTCATCTTTTCCAAATACCGGTTTCCACTTTTGGGATCTTGCGCTAGCCCGATCTGGCTGATCTGGCGATATAGGTGAGGATCTCGCACTCCAGGGCCTCAATAAGCGATGTATAGTCATATATTTCCATACCTTTTGAGGGACCTGGAAGGCTATTCATCTTTTTCAGGGACTCCACCGCTAGAAGATAATCCTCGCAGGCGCTTCGGAAGCTCTGGTCGGCGAGGAAAAGACGGCGTATTTTAGCTGTGCTATCTGGGAATCGCTCCAGCACGCACGTCAATTCGGGCCACGCTGTGCGGTGCGACATCTGACAGTCCAATGTATCCATCGGATGGCAGCGTCGCCGCGTTCCAGACCGCACCGGAAGTACGTCACTGTAAACACATACGCCCTATGCGCGCCCCGGCTGACGGTTCGGGCGCTTCCGAATTCGAATTTCTGCCCGATGCTACCGTGTGGCGTTCCGCGACGTGACGTGCTGGACGCAAGGTGTGGGATAGCATGATGGCTGACAACGGTTCCTGTACCGGACCGGCTGAGATCCGCGAGCAACTTCAACGGATTTTGCAGTCGAGCGCTTTCGACGCGACACCGAGAAATCGCCGGTTTCTCGAATATGCCGTGGAGGAAACCCTTGGGGATCGCGCGGACCGCATCAAGGCCTACAGCGTGGCGACGGATGTGTTCGGGCGCGATCCGGGCTTTGACCCGCAGCTCGATTCGATCGTCCGGATCGAGGCGGGCCGGCTGCGACGTTCACTCGAACGCTATTACCTGACGGCCGGCGCGGCCGACCGGATCCGGATCACGATACCGAAGGGCTCCTATGCGCCGGTTTTCGAGGTGGCAAACGCTGCCGGAGACGCGGGCGAGGCCATACCTCCGGCGAGCGAGGCGCGAAGGCCGGCTTACCGGGGGCCGTCGATCCTGGTGCGGGCGTTTGAGGAGGAAGGCGATCAATCCGCTTTTCCGAACTTCACGCGCGGATTTACGCGGCAGGTGATCGCCGGATTGACGCGGTTCAACGGTCTCGTCGTGTTTGGTCCGGACGCGGAGGCCGATACCGCCGGAGCCGAGCCTTCGGTCTTGGACGTCGATTTCATTCTCAGCGGGGGTATGAGCGTTTCCGCCGGCCGCTTCGGCGTGGAGGCCTTGCTGACGGACGCCAGGAGCGGACGCACTTTGTGGGGGTACAGCATCGATCGCACCTTCCAAGCCTTCGAGATGATCAGCACGCGGGGCGATGTGGCTGATGTGGTGGTGCGCGCGCTTGCGCAGCCCTATGGTGTGCTCTACTCGCAGGAGGCGTGCCGGCTGATTGGGGACAGACCGGAAACGTTGAGATCGTATGAGTGGTTGGTTCGCTTCCATCAGTATTGGCGAACGTTCGACCCCGATCTGTTCGAGCCCGTTCGCTGCGGCCTTGAAAGGGTGATCGTCAGTGATCCCGACTGTGCCGAAGCCTTCGCGCGGCTATCCCAAATGTATTCCAACGCCTTCCGGTTCGGCCATGACCTTGCCGGCGACACGCGGGATCCGTGTCCCAGGGCGCTCGTTATGGCGCGCCGCGCGATCGAACTTGCTCCGAACGCAAGTTGCGGACACTTCGCACTGGCACTGGCCTATTGGTTCAGCGGGGACGTGGCCGCCAGCCTCACGGAGATGAAGACAGCGCGCGTTTTAAACCCGAACGATACCGAGGTGATGGCCGATCTTGGTCTGCGTTACGCCTTGCTTGCCGAATGGGATAAAGCGGTTCCGCTTTTGGAGCGGTCTTATGCGCAAAATCCGGCCCAGCCGGGGCTTTATCGCATCGGGCTAGGTTTGCACCACTATGCGCTGGGGCGCTTTGATGAGGCTCTAACGGAGGCGCTGAAGATCGAGACGCCCCACCTCGTCCATGGCTCCGTTCTGGTCGCGATCGCGGCTGCGGCAGCCGGGTTGACGGACGAAGCCGCGCTGGCTGTGCGCGATGTGCTGGCGATCGATCCGCATTATGGGGCCAAGGTCGTCGCCGACCTGAAGGCCCGCAACCTCCACCCAGAACTCGTTGAAGTGATCGTAACCGGGCTGCGGAATGCCGGGCTGCCGGGCATTCCGGCCGGTGAGCCTGGTTCGGATCGATACGCTGGCCCGTTCCGCCGACGGGCCGGTGCGCGTGACGGCGTCGAGGGTCGGTCGGTTGGCGGGTTGGCGTTGCCGGGATGGGGTCGGCCCGCACGTCACAGTGATTAACACGGCCACGCTGGTTCGGCATCGCCCCGGTCACTACGGTCGCGGTGGGGCGGGGTGTTGGCGTCCTGCCGCGACTTATGCGGGGGCCGCGCCTCTAGGAGCGGGCTTGGGTGCAAAGCGAAGAATGCTGGCCCTGAACGCACGAGATTACGCTGAAGAATGATGGTGAGATATGGAAACGCCTTCCGCGCATCCCTTGCACCCATTGGCGACGGGGCACCTGCCGATGTTCATCACGGCTCCGGGAGAGACGGACACTCTGCTGGTGGTGATGGGCGTATTTCTTCTTTTGATGGTGCTGTTGATCGGCGTTTTCTATTTCACATTGCATTCCCTGCCGGAGCGCATGGCGCACCGCACCAGCAAGGTTCAGTTCGAGATCGTGGCGGTGCTGGCGTTGCTCGCTCTGTTCACGCACGAGCACGTCTATTGGATCGCGGCGCTGTTGCTCGCGATGGTCAGTATTCCCGACTTCCTGACGCCAATGATCATGATGGCGAAGTCGTTGGAAAAGATGGCGGGCGACCGCGAAACGCCGGTTCAGGGGCCCGTCCAGGCGCAAGAACCACTCATCGAGCCGATCCAACACATGGGCGTGCCGCCGCCGGATCTTCGTCCGGAGTCGCAGCCGGAGCCTCGGCCCAAGCTGATTGGGGAAAGGGCGTGATCCCGTGATCGAGTTGATGCTGTGCTCGATGCTGACCATCCTGCCGGATTTTCTGATCCGCCGCTTTGTTCAGGGCAAGCGGATCGGGCAGGAGATCACGCTCTATTCGGTTTGGTATGAGCTGCGCTGGGGAATTACCTTGTGCATACTACTGACTTTGTCGCTCATTACGCTGATATTCTACAATCACCCCGCGACGACCTCGGTCATCTCTTACTTCCGAACCATTCCAATCATGATCGAGGGATCGGGGCGTGTGGCCGAGGTCTACGTCAACATGAATGACAAGATCACGGCCGGGGACCGGCTGTTCAGGATGGACGACGCCAAACAGAGAGCTGCTGTTGAGACGGCTCGCCGGAACGTGGCGGAAGTCGAGTCAACGATCCTCATCGCCCGATCGGAGCTTGCCGCGAGCGAGGCGAAGATCCAGGAGGCCGAGAGTGCCTATCAGCAAGCGCTCGACGAATTGGAGACGAAGACCGAACTCCGGCAGCGCAACGAGAATACCGTGACGCTGCGCGATCTGGAGCGATTGCAGAACATTGCCGACGGGCGGCTGGCGGGGGTCGCTTCCGCAAGGGCGAACCAGCAGTCGGCCGAAGCGAAGATCTCGTCATTGCTCCCGGCTGAGAAGGCGAGCGCGGAGGCGGCGCTTGCGCAGGCCCAGGTCGAACTCGACAAGACGGTCGTCTATGCCGGCGTGAACGGGAGGGTGGAACAGTTCGCGTTGCGCCCAGGCGATTTCGTCAACCCGATCTCCCGGCCCGCCGGCATTCTGATCCCTGAGGAAGCCGGGCGCTTGGGGTTTCAGGCCGGCTTCAACCAGATCGAGGCGCAGGTGATGAAGGTCGGCATGATCGCCGAAATGGTCTGTACCTCCAAGCCCTTTACCGTGATCCCGATGGTTGTGACCAAGGTGCAGGACTTCGTTGCGTCAGGGCAGGTGCGTCCGACCGATCAGTTGCTTGATCCGTCGCTTGTCGCCAAGCCGGGGACGATTTTGGTGATGCTGGAGCCGCTTTTCGCAGGGGAATTGCAAGGACTTCCTCCCGGAAGCAGTTGTATCGCCAACGCCTACACAAGCAACTATGACCGACTTCATTCGGAAGAATTGGGCACGATGCATCGTATTGCTCTGCATGTCATCGATACTGTCGGCCTCGTTCACGCGATGATTTTGAGAATAAAGGCACTCGTTATGCCTTTGCAGGTTTTAGTCTTCTCAGGCCATTGATCAATGGGAATCAACTGGAGCAATCAGGCCGTTCGCGACGGCTGGGAAGAGGGAGACGAGATATGCCGGAGCAAGCAACAACTAGCCCCGCCGGCGTGGTGCCGAGCGCGGATGATCTGCGCATGACGGTGCTGACGCGGGAAATGGAGCTGATGAAGCAGCGGGAGGACGCCAAGTCCGCCGCGCAGAAGAAGTTGGCGGAACTCGCCGACGAGTTCATGACCCAGCACGTGTCGGACAAAGAACGCGAGATGATCCGCCGGATCGTGCTCAACGCGGTCAGCGAGGGCAAGCTGGAGGCGCTGGTCTACAGCTTCCCATCGCGCCTGTGCACAGATGGCGGCCGGGCGATCAACAACGGCGAGCCGGATTGGCCGGAAACCCTGCAGGGCAAGGCCAAGGAGCTTTACGACCGCTACACAGCAGCTGTGAAGCCGAAGGGTTACAAGCTGAAAGCCATGATCATCAATTTCCCGGACGGGGTGCCCGGAGATGTCGGGCTGTTCCTGAACTGGGAACCTGAAAACTACTGATCGTCGCCCTAAAAGGAGTGAAGACCATGGCCGCACGGACAGCCGATGCCGCAGCGAACGCGGGCTCGCTCTGGAAGGCGCCGCCGACCCTCATCGACATCTTCGCGTATCAAGTGGACGCATGGCAACGCGGCTTGCTGACGCTGGACGTGATGCGCAAGCGCAGCGTGCAGAACGAGGAACAGGCCGCGAAGATCGCCCCAAACGTGCTCTCCTACGAGGCTGGGTTGATCTGCGACGGGCGCACGCTGGAGCGGCCGGTCAACTACATTCTGGCGCAGATCAAGCCGCCCGCCGGCGTCGAGATCGACGAGACCAAGCGGCCGTTCGTGGTCGTGGATCCCCGGGCCGGCCACGGGCCGGGCATCGGCGGCTTCAAGGCCGACAGCGAGATCGGCGTCGCGTTCCGGGCGGGGCATCCCTGCTATTTCGTCGGGTTCCTGCCCGATCCGGTTCCGGGGCAAACCATTCTGGATATCGTGCGGGCCGAAGCGCGGTTTTTGGAAATAGTGATCGAACGACACCCTGAGGCCGAGGCCAAGCCCTGCGTGATCGGCAATTGCCAAGCGGGCTGGGCGGTGATGATGCTGGCTGCGCTTCGGCCGGAGCTGTTCGGACCGATCATCATCGCGGGAGCGCCGCTGTCTTATTGGGCGGGCGTTCAAGGTCAGTATCCCATGCGCTACTCCGGCGGGCTGCTCGGCGGTAGCTGGCTTTCCACGCTGCTTGGCGATCTGGGTAATGGCGTTTTCGACGGCGCATGGCTGGTGCAGAATTTCGAAAATCAGAACCCGGCCAACACGCTGTGGTCGAAGCCCTACAATCTCTGGTCCAAGGCCGACACCGAGGCCGAGCGCTATCTCGGCTTCGAGCGCTGGTGGGGCGGCCATGTCTCGCTGAATGCCGAGGAGATGCAGTTCATCGTCGACGAGCTGTTCGTGGGCAATAAGCTGGCGGCCGGCGAGATCCGGACAGAGGACGGCACGTCGATCGACCTGCGCAATATCCGTTCGCCGATCGTGGTGTTCTGCTCGAAGGGCGACAACATCACGCCGCCGCAGCAGGCGCTGGACTGGATCCTCGACCTCTACGATAGCGTCGCCGATATCCGCAGGCAGGGCCAAACCATCGTCTACACGATCCACGAGACCGTCGGGCATCTCGGCATCTTCGTGTCGGCCAGCGTGGCGCGCAAGGAACACGACGAGTTCGCCAGCAACATCGACCTGATTGAGGTGTTGCCGCCGGGGCTCTACGAGGCGGTGCTCTCGCCGATCGGGGAGGCGGACGCGAACCCGGATCTGGTGACCGGCAACTGGGTGATGCGCTGCGAGGCGCGCACGCTCGACGACATCCGCGCGCTCGGCGGCAACACCCTTGAGGATGACCGCCGCTTTGCCACCGCCGCGCGCGTTTCGGAAATCAACCTCGCACTGTACCGAGCGTTCGCACAGCCTGTGATCCGCGCGATGGCGAACCCGTTTGTCGCAAAAACGATGCGAGAGATGCATCCACTGCGGCTTCAGGACGACGTTTTCGGTAAGGCCAACCCCTTTATGCGATGGATCGAGACAGCCGCCGAAAGGGTCAAGGCCGACCGGCGGCCGGTTTCGCCCGACAATTCGATGGTGGCCCTCCAGGAGCAGGTCTCGCGGCAAATCGTCGATGCTCTCGACGGTTGGCGTGTCATGATGGAGCGGGCCTCGGAACGGACGTTCCAGGCGATCTACGGCCTGCCGGCGCTGCAAGTCGCGTTCGGCGTCGACCCGAAGTCGCAGCGGCCGGCGCGAAAGGCGGCGCAGAGTTTGGCGCATGCCTCGCTCGTCGAGAAGCAGATCGAGGAGCTGCGCTCGCGCATGGGGGAGGGCGAGGCGCGGGAAGCGTTGGCCCGGTCGCTCATCTACATCGGGCTGGCGAAGAACGAGGTCGACGAGCGCGGTTTCGCCGCGATCAAGCGGCTTCGCGCCGCGCAGCCGGAGAAGACGCGGCTGCCGCTCCTCGACTTCAAGGCGATGATCCGCGACCAGTATTTCATGCTGCTGATCGACGAGAAGGCGGCGCTGGCCGCCATCCCGCAGATGCTCCCGCAGGAAAGACCGGCCAGGCAGCGACTGTTCGACACGCTCGAAGGTCTGCTCAGCGCGCGCGGTGAGATCACCGGAGAACGAGCCAACCGGCTCTCCCGTATCGAGGCCCTGTTCGACCTTGAAGCCGAGCGCGAAACGCCGACCCCGATCCCGGTTGGCGGACGGCGGTCTGCCGCTGCCTCGGTGAGCGATACGCGGGGGACAACCTCTCATCCAAGTCGTGGGCGTCGGCCCGGTTAGCCATCAAGACAAGGAGGCATTGTCATGTCGGATGCGCCCAAGCCCAAGTCCCAAGCCAAAGCCGAGGCCCAGCATTCCAAGTACGACCGCCTCATCGCCGAGGCGCAAAAGATCCCCCCGGCCGTGACCGTGGTGGCCCACCCTTGCGACGAGACCTCGCTCAGGGGCGTGATGGAGGCGGCCGAGGCGAGGTTGATCGTGCCGATTCTGGTCGGGCCGGAAGCGAAAATCCGCGCCGTTGCGCGGGAGTGCGGCTTGTCGCTGGACGGCGTCGAGATCGTCGATCAGCCGCACAGCAATGCTTCGGCCAGCAAAGCGGTCGCGCTGATCCGCGAGGGGCGCGGCGAGCTTTTGATGAAGGGCAGTCTGCACACCGACGAGCTTATGCGCGAAGTCGCTGCGTCCGCGACCGGGCTGCGAACGGGCCGGCGGATCAGCCATGTCTTCGTGATGGACGTGCCGGGACATCCCGACACGCTGTTCATCACCGACGCGGCGATCAACATTGCGCCGACGCTGGACGACAAGCGCGACATCATTCAGAACGCGATCGACCTCTTCGCCGGCATCGGCCTTGGCGAGCCGCGCGTCGCCATCCTGTCCGCGGTCGAAACCGTGACGTCCAAGATCCCCTCGACGATCGAGGCGGCGGCGCTGTGCAAAATGTCCGAGCGCGGCCAGATCACCGGCGGCGTGCTGGACGGCCCATTGGCGTTCGACAACGCGATTAGCCCGGAGGCGGCTGAGATCAAGGGAATCGACTCGCCGGTGGCCGGGCGGGGGCAAATTCTGGTCGTGCCGGATCTGGAAGCCGGCAACATGCTGGCGAAGAACCTGACGTTCCTGGCCCATGCCGACGCCGCCGGCATCGTGCTCGGCGCGCGCGTGCCGATCGTGCTGACATCGCGCGCGGACAGCGTACGCACGCGGATGGCGTCATGCGCGGTGGCGTCCCTCTACGCAGCGGCGCGGCGGCGTGTGCTGCCGATCGCGGCGGAGTAGCGCCATGCAAGCGATCCTCGTCGTCAACGCCGGCTCATCGAGCCTGAAGTTTCAGATCTTCAACGTTCAAGGCGGGACGCTCGAACGCCGGCTGCGCGGGCAGATGGACGGCGTCGGCACCCGGCCGCGCCTCCGGGCGAGCACGCCGGACGGCAAGGTTCTTGTCGACCGGACCTTCACTCAGGATGCGATCCCCGACCTGCCGGCGGCGATCCGCGAAACGCGGACGTGGCTCCGCAGCCTGGAGGGCATCGAGCTTGTCGCGATCGGCCACCGGGTGGTGCACGGCGGGCCGGACTATGCGCACCCGGTTCGCATTGATGAGGCGGTGCTTCAAAGGCTTGCGGCGTATCAGGATTTGGCGCCGCTGCATCAGCCCAACAACCTCGCGCCGATCCGGACGTCGATGGAGATCAATCCCGACGTGCCGCAGATCGCCTGCTTCGACACCGCCTTTCACCGGGGGCATCCGGCGGTGGCGGACCACTACGCGCTGCCGCGCCGCTACTACGACGACGGAGTGCGGCGCTACGGCTTTCACGGCCTGTCCTACGAATACGTGGCGGAACGGCTTGCCAGCATCGCCCCCGAGGTGGCGGGCGGCCGGGTGATCGTGGCGCATCTGGGCAGCGGCGCGTCGATGTGCGCGATCGCGGGCGGGCGGAGCATCGAGAGTTCCATGGGCTTCACCGCGCTCGACGGCCTGCCCATGGGCACGCGCCCCGGCCAGATCGATGCGGGCATCGTGCTCTATCTCATCGGGCAGCGGGGGATGACGGTGGGGGAGGTTTCAAACCTCTTTTACAAGGAGAGCGGGCTTCTCGGTCTCTCCGGCATTTCCAACGATATGCGGGAGTTGCTGGCGAGCGACGATCCGCAGGCCGCCTTCGCCATCGACCATTTCGTGCATCGCACCGCACTCTACGCCGGGCAGATGGCAGCGGCGCTCGGCGGGCTCGACGCCTTCGTGTTTACCGCCGGCGTCGGCGAGAATTCTCCCGCCATCCGCGCGCGCATCGCCGAACGTCTGGGCTGGCTCGGAGCCGTGCTCGACCCGGCGGCGAACGAGGCCGGCGCAAGTCGCATCTCGGCAAATTCGAGCCGTATCGCGATGTTCGTGGTGCCGACGGACGAGGAACTGATGATCGCCCGGCACACGCTGGCGCTTCTTGAAAAAACAGCTCGCACGTAATCCCCACCTGGAGACCGCGACATGGCTATCCCCACCGCGAAAGCCAAGATCCTGGACGGAAAGAAGGGCCTGATCGTGGGCATCGCGAACGATCGGTCGATCGCATGGGGGTGCGCCAGGGCGTTTCGCGCCTTCGGGGCCGAGGTTGCCGTCACTTATCTCAATGACAAGGCGAAGCCCCATGTCGAGCCGCTGGCGCGGGAGCTTGAGGCGCCGATCTTCATGCCGATGGACATGGCCGTGCCCGGCCAGCTTGAAGCGGTGTTCGAGCGGATCGCGGACACCTGGGGCGAACTCGACTTCCTCGTCCATTCGATCGCGTTTTCGCCTCGGGATACGCTGGCCGGCCGGGTGGTCGACGCCCCGCGCGAGGGTTTTCTGGCGACCATGGAGGTATCCTGCTGGTCGTTCCTGCGCATGGCGCATCTGGCCGAACCGCTGATGAAGAACGGCGGCAGCCTGTTCACGATGACCTTCTACGGCTCGCAGATGGTGGTGGAGAATTACAACATCATGGGCGTCGCCAAGGCGGCGCTTGAAAGCGCGGTGCGGTATATGGCGGCCGAACTCGGGCCCAAGGGCATCCGCGTTCATGCGATTTCGCCGGGTCCGCTTGCAACACGAGCTGCATCGGGCATTCCCGAATTCGACTCGTTGCTTGAAAAGGCGAAGGTGAAGTCGCCCACGCGCGAGCTTGTCAGCATCGACGATGTCGGCGTGGCAACCGCGATCCTTGCTCACGACGCCACGCGCCTGATCACCGGACAGGTGCTTTACGTCGACGGCGGCTATCACATCATCGACTGACCGCACGCCTTGCCGTCAACGCATCCAAGCTTGGTGAGGGGTTCAATCTGGGATGGGGATCGGTCCGTGGGCTTTGACCCTGTCCAGGACGACCAGCGTCTTGAAGCTGCGCACCCGGTGCCGTTCGTAAAAGAATTCCCGCGTGAACTTTTCATATTCATCGGGGCTCTGCGCGACGATCATCAGTGCGAAATCGACGTCGCCGGTGATGTAATAGCCGTTGATGATCTCAGGGGTTTCGCGGATCGCCTTCTTGAACTTGTCGATGATGGCTGTGCCTTCCCGGTCCAGCGTGACGAGCGCGATCACCATGACGCCGTAGCCGAGGGCCTTGGGCGGAACGACGGCGATTTCCGCCTCGATGATGTCGTCGTCGCGCAATCTTTTCAGCCGCTTGAGTGCGGCCGTCGGCGACAGCCCGCATAGCGCGCCGAGTTGCTCGACTGTCAGCCGAACGGATTACTGGACCGCTTCCAGAAGGGTCCGATCGGGTTTGTCGAGGGGACGAAACATGTCGTTCAGAGCCATTTCAGCGATAAAAACAGGCATGATTACACCATACTACGCCTGAAGCTGTCTCAGAAGCCCTGTATCTTGACCGTCAATAGAGTGGGGTGGTTGACGGGGCGATGATGATGGCTGCGACAGGACGGGTACCCGATACGGCGGCCGGCCTGCTTGCACGCCTTGAGACACCGGGCTCGTCGCACCTCTCCAGTTCATCGGCGGCGTCTGGCAACCGGGCTTGTCGGACCGGCATCTTGCGGTCTGCGACCCGGCGACCGGTGAGACGGTTAGCCGAATGGCGATGGCGACGCCTCGGCAGGCCGAGCAGGCCATCGCGGCGGCGGCCGACGCTTTTCCGGGATGGCGCACGAAGCTTGGCAATGACCGGGGGGCTTGCCTGCAACGCTGGGCAGACCTGATGCGGCGCCATCTGGAGGATCTGGCGGTCATTATGACCTGCAAGCAGGGCAAGCCGCTGGCTGAATCGCGCGGCGAAATCGACTATGCGGCGAGCTTCCTGGATTGGTTCGCGGCGGAAGGCCAGCGGCTTGAAGGGGAGGTGCTGCAACCGCATCGCGCGGACCGGCGCATGATTGTGGTGCGCGAGCCGATCGGGGTGGTCGCTGCCATCACGCCCTGGAATTTCCCTTCGGCGATGATAACCCGCAAGGCGGGCGCGGCGCTCGCGGCGGGCTGCACCATGGTCTTGCTGCCGTCTTGCGAGACACCCTTATCCGCGCTCGCGCTGGCCGTTCTGGCGGAGGAGGCGGGCCTACCGCCCGGAGTGTTCAATGTCGTGGTGGGCGATGGGGCCGAGCTTGGCAAGGTTCTGGCCACCAGCGCCACCGTCCGCTCATTGTCCTTCACCGTATCCACGGCGGTCGGCCGGATTTTGCAGCGGCAGTGCGCCGATACGGTGAAGCGCGTTTCGTTGGAACTGGGCGGGGACGCACCGTTCCTCGTTTTCGCCGACGCCGACGCCGATCTCGACCGCGCCGTTGCCGATGCAGTGACGGCCAAGTCCCAGACAAGCGTGCAGGATTGTCTGGCGGCCAACCGCTTGCTCGTCGAGGCCCCGATCTATGACGCCTTTTGCGACCGCTTCGCCCGCGCGGTGGAAGCGCTCGGGGTTGGGCCGGGATTTTCGCCCAACGTGGAAATCGGCCCGCTGATCAACCCGCGCGCCGTTGAGAAATGCCGCGCCCAAGTGGCCGACGCGCTGGAGAAGGGCGCCCGTCTCGTGCTACGGGGCGGCAGCGTTGATCTGGGGCCCTGCTACTTCGCGCCAACGGTCATGGCCGACGTCACGCCAGACATGCGGAACTTTTCAGAGGAAACCTTCGGGCATGTGGCTGCGATCACGCCCTTCTCCGACGAGGGGGAGGCGGTCGCCCTTGCCAACGCCAGCGACTACGGCCTTGCCGCCTACCTCTACACCTCCGATGCCAAGCGGATCTGGCGCGTTGGCGATGCGCTGGAATATGGTATGGTTGGCATCAACACGCCGTCCTTCGCCGGTCCACCCATTACATTCGGGGGAATGAAGCAGTCGGGGCTTGGCCGCGAGGCCGGGGCCTACAGCTTCGCCGACTGCACGGAAACGAAATATCTTTGCATGGGCCTCACATGACGACCTCGCCGACACCCATCCGGGTCTTGACCGAAACGGAGATCCGCCGCTGCGCCGGATTGGATGCAGGCTCATTAGCCGCCGTGGAGCAGGCATTCGCCTGGCTTAGCGAGGGCCGTGTCGCGATGCCGCCGATCATGCATATCGACGTTGCGGAGCACGCCGGCGACGTGGACATCAAGTCCGCCTTCGTTGCCGGTCAGCCCTCGATCGCGGTGAAGGTCGCGGCCGGCTACTTCGGCAATTCCAAGCTGGGATTGCCCAGTTCCAGCGGACTGATGGTCGTGCTCGATGCCCGAACCGGTCGCGGCGAGGCGATCTTGCTGGATAACGGCTATCTGACGGACCTGCGCACCGGGCTTGCGGGCGCGGTGGCCGCGAAATGGCTTGCCCCGCCCGGACCCGCTGCGGTCGGCGTGGTCGGTGCCGGCATCCAGGCGCGGTTCCAACTGCAAGCGCTTGCCTTGGTGCGTCCGATTTCCAGCGTCCGGGTGTTTGCACGGAGCCGTGAACAAGCGCTGCTTTATGGCCAGGAGATGGAGGAGGCCTTGGGCGTTTCCGTCGAAATCGCCCAGGACATCCGCTCGCTCATGGCGGACAGCACGGTCATCCTCACCACGACGCCGAGCCGGGAGCCTCTGATCACCACTGAATGGTTGCGTGACGGCCAGCACATCACCGCGATGGGCTCCGACCTTCCCGGCAAGCAGGAGCTGGATCCCGGCATCCTGACCCGCGCCGATCTCCTCGTCTGCGATAAGCCGGATCAGTGCCGGACCCACGGCGAACTCCAGTACATAGCGGACCCGCTGGCGCTGCGCGCGCCACCGGTCGCGCTGGGAGACATCGCGCGCGGCCTCGCTCAGGGGCGAGCGGACGCGGGCCAGATCACCGTTTGTGATCTCGTCGGCCTCGGCGTCCAGGATACGGCCATCGCCTTGCACGTCTTGAAAACGGCCCGCTCGCTTGGCCTTGGAACACTCTTCTAGGATACAGCAACAATGGATGCGCACGTCCCGACATCACTGGAAACGATGGACCGGGATAGCCTGATCCACCCCTTCACCCCGCTGGGGCCCTTCGCGCGCGGCGAGACGCCCGACCCCCGTATCATGGAGTCCGGGCAGGGCATCCGTCTGCGCGACACTCGTGGCAACGAGTTGATAGACGCCTTCGCCGGGCTTTACTGCGTGAATGTCGGCTACGGCCGCACGGAGATTGCCGACGCCATATACGCTCAGGCGAAGACGCTGGCCTATTGCCACTCCTACGCCATGCAAAGCCACGAACCCGGGATCCGCCTAGCCGCCAAGATCCTGGAGTGGGCGCCCGCCAACATGCGCCGCGTCTTTTTCGGCCTGTCCGGCTCGGACGCCAACGAGACCCAGATCAAGATCGCTTGGTACTACCACAACGCCCTCGGCAAACCCGGCAAGAAGAAGATCATCGCTCGCCGACGCGGCTATCACGGATGTTCGATCATGGCTGGCAGCCTGACGGGCCTGCCCTTTTATCATACTGCCTTCGATATGCCGACGGGCCCGATCCTACACACGACCAACCCGCACCATTACTGGGAAGCCGAGCCGGGCATGTCCGAGCGGGAGTTTTCCGCCCACTGCGCCAAGGACCTTGAAACGCTTGTCCTGGCGGAGGGCCCCGATACGGTCGCGGCCTTCATCGCCGAGCCGATGCTGGGAACCGGGGGGTTGATCCCGCCACCGGACGGGTATTGGCCCGCCATCAAGGCCGTGCTGGACCGCTATGACGTGCTCTTCATCGCCGACGAAGTCATCACCGGCTTCGGCCGGATGGGAACGCCGTTCGGATGCCATTTCTACGATCTTCAGCCGGACCTCATCACGATAGCCAAGGGATTGACGAGCGCCTACCTGCCACTCTCGGCCGCCATCGTGGGCGAGCGCGTTTGGTCGGTGCTGCAAAAGGCGACCGACCAGTTTGGCGCATTCTCTCACGGCTACACCTATACGGCTCATCCCACCTGTGCCGCCGCGGGCCTTGCCAACCTGGAGATCATCGAACGGGAAGACCTGATGGCCAATGTGCGGGAAACCGGAGCCTATTTCCAGCGGCGCCTGCGCGAGACGTTCCAGCAAAACCCGTTCGTCGGCGAAGTGCGCGGCGTCAACCTGCTGGGAGCCATCGAGTTCGTCGCGGATGCTGACCAGAAGACCCGCTTCGATCCGGCCCTCAAGATCGGCGCGGGGCTGTCGGCGGCCTGTTTGGAGGAAGGTGTGATTGTCCGGGCTATGCCTCACGGCGACATCCTCGGGTTCGCCCCGCCATTGGTCACGACGCGGGACGACGTGGACGAGATCATAGGCCGTGTCGACCTTGCCGTCACCCGTGTAACCGCGCAATTGGCGTAATCGATGATGATGGACCCGATCCCCGCAGACGTGCTGACGGCTCGCCGGAGTCTTGCCGGGATCGCGGTCCGCTCGCCTTTGGTTCCCAGCGAGATTAGCCGGATCGTTGGTGAAACGGTTCTGGCGAAACTGGAAATCTGCCAGCTAACCGGTGCCTTCAAACTGCGCGGCGCGGCGGCGGCGATGACGCGCCTTTCGCCTGACGAACTGGCGCTCGGCGTCGGTTGCTTCTCGACGTGGAACCACGGGCGGGCCGTTGCTTTCGTGGCCCGGCACCTTAAAACCCCCGCCACGGTTTTCCTCTCCCGCCTTGTGCCGGAGGGGAAGGTCGCCGCCATCGAACGGCTGGGCGCCACCTTGGAGCGCGTCGGCGATAGTCAGGACGAAGCCGCCGCCCGCGCCGCTTCGCAGACTGCATCCGGCCGGATCGTGCTCATTCCGCCCTTCGACGACCGCTGGATCATCGCAGGTCAGGGAACCGTGGGGCTGGAACTCATGGAGGATTGCCCCGACCTGACCACAATCCTCGTGCCGGTATCCGGCGGCGGGCTCGCTTCCGGCGTTGCACTGGCGGTGAAGGCGATCAAGCCGTCGGTCCGGATCGTGGGCATTTCGATGGAACGGGGGGCCGCAATGGCCGCCAGCCTAGCCGCCGGGCAACCCGTGGCCGTGTCCGAAACGGCGTCCCTGGCGGACAACCTGGGGGGCGGCATCGGGCTCGACAATCGTTAAACCTTCAAACTGTGCCGGGACCTGTTGGACGATTTTGTGCTCGTCAGCGAGCAAGAAATTTATCGCGGCATGCGCTTTATGATGCAGGAGGATCGCTGGATCGCGGAAGGCGCGAGCGCTGTCGTTTATGCGGCGTTGCTGGCGGGGAAGGTCCGCCTGAACGGACGAACGGCGATGATCGTGACCGGCCGGAGTGTTGATTCCGCCCAGGTTGCGGCCGTCCTGGCGGGCGATCCAATCCATCTGCGTGCAACCACGGTCATGCCGCCGCGCCTTATGGACTACTGAACGCCTTGTTCGCCGCGTAAACGGCGGCCTGCCGGCGGGAGAGAGCGTCCCAGGTGGCACGGACGGAGGTGTCGGGCTCGATCGTTTCTGCGATCCGGGTCATGCCGGCGGCGGCCGCTTCGATACTCGGGTACCATCCTGCGCCCGCAGCGGCGATGATGCCTGCGCCCAGCGCAGAGGCCTCGTTGGTCAGGCTGCGGCGGGTGGGCAGACCGGTGGCGTTGGCGATCATCTGAAGCCACAGCGGACTGCCGGCGCCGCCGCCGATGGCCAGAATTTCGTTGGTGTGCAGGCCTGCGCCGCGCATCGCTTCCAAAGCCCGCGCCGTTTCCAGCGTGATGGCTTCGAGTGCGGCACGGTAGATGTGGGCGGGGCGATGCTCGGAACCGAGGCCGGTGAATGTGGCCCGCGCGGCGGAATCCCAATGCGGGTCCATGCATCCCGTGAGATAGGGGCACACCAACAACCCGCCGGATCCGATCGGAATTTCGGTCGCTTCGGCTTCCATGCGCGCGAAGATGCCGGGGTCCGAGCGGCCGCCCATGAAGGTGTCGATCACCCAATTCACGAAGAAGGCGCCGGCGCGCTGAACCGATTCCAGGAAATAGCCTGAACCGGTCGGCGAGATCATCGTGCGCCAGTATGGGCCGATTTCCGGCGTCGGCGACCAGAGGCCGGCGATGATGGCCGTGCCGAGGTTGAGGTAGACCACGCCGTCGCGCGCCGCGTTGACGCCAAGGCCGGCGCACTGCCCGTCGCCCCCGGCGGCATAGATAGGCGTTCCTTCGCGCAACCCCGTCTCGCGTGCACCATCCTGCGACACGCGGCCGATGAGCGAACCCGGCTTATGGGCGGGCGGGAGCTTGACGAGGGGAATTTCAAGACGGTCGAGAAGGAGCTGGGACCAAGCCTTCTCCTCGATATCGAAGAGCCCGAAGGGGTCCGCACTTGTGTAGGTCGCGTGCGCGGCGCCCGTCAGACGCCGCGTGAGGAAGCCGTGGACGTCGACGATGCAATGGGCGGAATCCAGAAGGTCCGGGGCGTTTTTCCGGTACCAATCCAACCGATAGACGACGGGAATCACGTCGACCGGTTTGCCGGTGATCTTATGGATGCGCTCCGGTCCAACCGCCTCGGCGAACGCCCGAAAGAGATCGATCGCCCGGCTGTCCAGCCATGTAACGCCCGGTGCGAGCGGACGGCCCTCACGATCGATGAAGGCAACTGTTTCGCGCTGGTTGGAGATCGCTAGAGCTTCGATTTGGGCCGGATCGATGGCCTTCGTGACCGCGTTCAGAGCCGTCCGGGTGGCGCTCCACCAATCCTCGGGATCCTGCTCAATGTAGCCCGGCTGCGGCTGGTGGAGCGGAACCGGCGCGCGCCCCTCGGCAACCGGAATACCCTCCCGGTTCCAGGCTATCGCCTTGGTCGATTGCGTCGATGCGTCGATCCCGACGACGTAACGCTCGTCCATTTCTCACCCCCAGAAGCGTCTTCTTAGAGCGTTTCCCCGTCAAATGGAAGTCGGTCAACGGACGAGATAGCGCTCTAAGTTCTTGAATTTAGGAAATTTCTTTCCGATAAGATTACTCTATCGGATCGGGAAATGCTCTAGTCGAGGAGCCGTTCCCCCATTTCCCCGTCGGTTACCAAGTGGGTAACATAGCCGCCTTGCAAAGTAGCCTTCAATGCCTCGGTCTTCTCAGGGCCGCCGGCAACGCACACTCGCGTTGGAATTGCTTTGAGATCCGCCAGCGAAATGCCGATCATTCGCCGGTCGAGTTCGCCCGGCAACAATTCGCCGTCGCGGCCGATGAAGCGGCCGATGATCACGCCGACGGCGCCGAAGGCCGCGTAGGCGTCGATTGTTTCTGCGCTCGCAAGTTCCGCCCGCCGCACGGTGCTTTTCGGCCCGATATCGCCGACGCCGAAAAGAATGCGGTTCGCCGAGCGGATGAGACTGAATTGCTTGACGAGCGCGGGTTCAGCCAGCAGCCGCTCACGCATCTCATCGGAAGAGACTAGGGCAGGGGCAAAAAGATTAACGCAGCGCGCCGAAAGCCGGCTCGCGAGCAGGGACGTGCAGAGTTCGGGCGAAAAATCGGCCGAGCCAACCGAACTGCCGGACACCTGAACGACCGTCAATGGCGCTATTGGCTCTGGAAGCGCGATCGCCCGCGCGGCGGCAAGTACAGTCTGACCCCACGCAACGCCGATCACATCGCCCGGCATAAGCAGGTCCGACAACACGCGCGCGCCCGCGTCGCCTAGGCGATCCACCAGCGGCCGGTCGGACCGGCTCGGGGTGATGCAGGCGCCTGCAAGGCCGAACCGCTCGGAAAGGCGGCGCGCCAGCGTCGTGCGCATGGACGTTTCGGTGTTGATGCGGATCGACACCACTCCGCGCTCGCGCGCCGCCTGCAGGAGGCTCACGACGGTCGCGCGCGAGAGATTAAGCGTCTTTGCGATCTCGCTCTGTGTCATCTGGTCGGCGTAGTAGAGCCAAGCTGCCCAAACCACCGCGTCGTCGAACTCGGGCGGTACGGGCGTAGGTCCCGTAAAGTTGTCATTCTGTGGTTTTTTGATGCCCATTTTTGCAGCATGCTGCAATGCGGCGACAATTGTCAAGGTGTCCCGGCAAATGTCTTGACAGGAAGCGGCGCAGGGTGTCTGTTGGATGCGGAGACAAGACTGGAGTCAATTTATGAGTGTTGTTCCGCCGGAGCGAACCGCCACGGTCAATGGCGCACCGGAGGGCGGCTGGACCGCTTTGATCGACGATATCGCCGCAGGCCACTGGACCAATCCTGAATCCGGCAAAGTCGCACGCGTTCCCTACGAATCCATTGTAATGGCCGAGAGCCTTGAAGGCCGCGAGGCTGATCTGGTGCGCGCTCTCAATCTCGGATCGCGCTTCACGGTGGTTTCCGACACACAGACCTATGACGCCATGGGGAGCCGGGTGGCAAAGGCGCTACGGGCGCTTGGCCCGGTCGATACCCTGGTGCTCGATCATCCCCATGCAGACATGGCGACGGTGGCCGACCTCAAGGAAAAGCTGCGCGGGGCGGATGCAGTCGTCGCAGTGGGTTCTGGAACGGTCAACGATCTCTGCAAATATGTGAGCGGATTGGAAGGCCGGCGCTATTGCGTGTTCGGAACTGCCGCTTCGATGAACGGCTATACCTCCAGCACGGCTTCGATCACGCTGGAAAGCGGGCTCAAGGTGTCACTGCCGTCGATCGCGCCGTCCGGGTTTTTTGTGGATCTTGGCGTTTCCAGTGCCGCGCCGGCCTATCTCTCGGCGTCGGGCTTTGCGGATTGTCTGGCCCGCTCGGTGGCGCAGGTCGACTGGTGGTTTTCGCACCGCCTGCTCGGTACGGACTATTGGCGAGCGCCATACATGATCCAGGACGCCGACGAGGTGGAGCTGAACAAGCGCGCTGGCGGCTTGCCGAGCGGCGATATTTCTTCGCTTGGCTATCTCTACCGGGTTTTGACGCTGTGCGGCCTCGGGATCGCGTTCACGGGCGTGTCGAACCACGGCTCGATGGGCGAGCATCAGATCTCCCACTACATTGACTGTTTCGCCGGCGACCGTCACCCCGGAACGTTGCACGGCCAGCAGGTCGGCGTCGCATCCCTGACGATGGCACGGTTGCAGCAGGCGATGCTGGCAAGCGACCGTCCGCCCGTGGTGAAGCCCACCGCCGTGAGCCGCGACGATATGATCCGCCGTATGGGCAAGCCGGTTGCCGAGCAATGTCTCGTTGAGCTTGGCCATAAGGCGCTGGATGCCGACGGCGTCGCGCGGATGAATGAGCGGCTTCAGGAAATCTGGCCGGCTTTGAAGGCGGAACTTGCGCCGTTCATCATCCCGGTCGCAGAAATGACGCGCCTTCTGCGGGGGGCAGGCGGGCCGGTGACGGCCGCCGAGCTTGGTGTGCCGCTGCCCTTCTACCGCGAGGCGGTGGTTCATTGCCGCGAGATGCGCAATCGCTTCTCGTTCCTCGATATCGCGGCTGATGCTGGCACCCTCGAAGACTTTGCGGCGGGGGAAGCCTGACTCATGCGCCCCGTCGCCGATATGCCCGAGGCCGTCGCGGCCAACATAACGGTTGTGTTCGCCGATATCGACGACACGCTGACCCATGAAGGACGCCTTCCGGCTGAGTCTTACCGCGCTTTGGAAGAGTTGTACGAGGCTGGCCTCGTGGTCGCGCCGATCACAGGGCGGCCGGCGGGTTGGTGCGACATGATCGCGCGGTTCTGGCCGGTGACAGGGGTGGTGGGCGAGAACGGTGCGTTCTATTTCGCCTATGAGGCTGCCGCCAAGAAGATGCGTCGCGTGTTCGCGGCGAGCGAAGACGAGCGCCGCAGCAACCGCGAACGCCTTGTCGCCGTGCGGAACCGGATCTTGACGGAGGTACCGGGATCGGCGGTTTCAGCCGATCAGCTCTACCGGGAAGCGGATCTGGCGATCGATTTTTGTGAGGACGTAGAGCCGCTCGGGCGTGACAAAATTGCCCGCATTCAAGCCGTTTTCGAGGAAGAAGGCGCCGTTGCCAAGGTGTCGTCGATCCATGTAAACGGTTGGTTCGGCCAGTATGACAAGCTGTCGATGTCGCGCCGATTTGCAGCCGACGTGCTGGGCCTCGATCTCGACCGCGATAAGGATCGCGTGGTTTATGTCGGCGACAGTCCGAACGATGCGCCGATGTTCGGTTTTTTCCCGAATGCCTGTGGCGTTGCAAACGTGCTGCGCTTCAAAGGCCAGCTCGACGCTGAGCCTGCCTATGTCGCCGCGCATGAGGGCGGAAAGGGGTTTGTCGAAGTTGCAGAGCGCATTTTATCTGCGCGAAAGGCTTGCGATATAAGTAACTTGGCCTAACGAGTCGTCGTGCAAACGAAAGGTCCGATGTAGCTGGCGATGCCACGGGGAGAGTGGCTTGATGGCGAGCATGGGTCCGATAAGACTAGAAGCGCCTAGGCGCTAACAAAGAAGAACAAAAGTACCTGCAGTTCCATGGGGAGGAATCCGTGGTCACGTCTAAGATAAAAAGGATGGCTATTTCGGATCATCCGCTGCCGTGGCTGCTTCCGCTCATCGCGCTTTTGCTCGTCTTCACGATCTATCCGCTTTTTTACAATATCTGGCTGAGCTTTCACGAGTTCGTGCCGCGCCGACGGACGGTTGAGTTTGTCGGTTTCGATAACTGGGTGTTTCTTTTCAACGATACGCGGTTCTGGGAATCGCTCTGGGTCACGCTCACCTATTTCATCGTGGCTTTGTCTGTTGAACTGACGCTTGGCATGGCGATCGCCCTTTTGCTGGATTCTGAAGAGCCTGGCTTCGGCTTTTTGCGCGCTATGCTCACGCTGACGCTTGTCATACCGCCTGCTATCGGCGGCATGATGTTCATGCTGATGCAGGATCCGCAGTTTGGCGTGATCAGCTATTTCCTTCACTGGCTTGGTATTCTAGACCCGACAGTCCCGATCCTCGCCAGTTCTTCGCTTGCTCTTTCCGGTGTTTTGCTTGCTGAAATCTGGCAGTGGACTCCGTTCATGGTGCTGATTTTCTTGGCAGGGCTTCGCGCTTTGCCGCCCGAGCCCTATGAGGCTGCTGTTATCGACGGCGCGTCGTCTTTCCAGATGTTCCGCCGCTTGACGCTGCCGATGATGTCCAAAGTCATCGCAGTTGCGATTCTTCTGCGCGGCATCGATGTGTTCCGTGTGTTCGACTATGTGTTCGTCATGACATCCGGCGGGCCAGGAACTGCGACGTATTCGCTCAGCCTTTATGCTTGGCAACAGACGTTCAGTTTTGTGAAATGGGGTTATGGCGCCACGCTCAGTTTGGTCAGCCTTGCTATAATCCTGGTTCTCGCCAATGGCTTTATTCGGCTCGCGAAGGTGAAGTGGTAATATGCGCCAGACCGGAGCTACCCGATACATCCGAATCGCCGCCGCTTGGGGCGTGGTTGGATTGTTTTTCTTTCCGATCTATTTCTGGACGTCAGTGGCGTTCCGGAATGCAAAGGATATCTTTAATCAGCCGCCGCTGATCTTCAACTTCACCCCGACGCTGGCGAATTTCGAGCAGGTGTTCGGCATATCGCTCGGCTTCGGCTTTGGCGATCAGCGCGCCGTGACGCCGGGTGGCGGCAACTTCTACATGGCGCCGCGCCTTTGGGATTCCGTGGTCGTAGCGACATTCTCCACGCTGCTCGCAGTGTCGGTGGCGACATTAGCGGCCTACGCGTTATCGCGTATGCGCTTCACGGGCCGTCATTCGTTCGTGGGATGGGTGCTTTCAACGCGCATGATGCCGCCTGTGGCGGTTGCCGTGCCCATGTTTTTCATTTTCAAGCAGTTTAACCTTCTGGATACGTATATCGGGATCATCTTGATCCATGGGTTGATGAATCTGCCACTTGCGGTGCTGCTTCTGAAAAGTTTCATGGACGATATACCGACGGAAATCGACGAGAGCGCGATCGTGGATGGCGCTTCGCGGTGGACTATTTTCCGGCGTGTCGTTCTGCCGATGGCCAAGGGCGGGATCGCCGCCACGGCCGTCCTGTGTTTCATCTTTAGCTGGACCGAGTTCCTGTTCGTTTTGACATTGACCCAGACCGGTCTCAAAACCGTTCCGGTGGTCTCCTCGACGTTCGTGACTTCAACCGGCACTGCCTGGGGCAACATGGCCGCGCTCGGCGCTGCGGCGATGGTTCCGGCATTCATCTTCGTCTTGATGGTTCAACGGCACCTCGTTCGAGGTCTGACGATGGGGTCGCTGAAGCAATAAGGCGCGGAACTGCGGTCGCAAAACAGACGGCCGCATAGTGGAGGAAAGAAAATGAGAGAAAGTATTCGGAAGGCGCATCTTGCGTCCATTATGGATAAGTTCAGCCGCGGTCAGATGGGACGCCGCGATTTCCTTCTCAGTGCAGCCAAGCTCGGCCTCGGTGCCGGTGCGTTCGGTCTCGGTATGGGCGCAAGCCGCCGTCCGTTCGGCTTCATTTCGCAGGCGAAGGCACAGGCCAACGAGTCGCTTAAGCCGTCTGACGAAGTGATGGCTTGGCTTCGCGACGTCGGCAAGCCGTTTGCCGGCACCACGCTGAAGCTCGCGACGGAATCGACCCCGCCGTCAAACGCGATCGCTTCGCAGCTCAAGCAGTATTTCGAAGAAGCTTCGGGCATCAAGATCGAGATCGAAGTGCTTCCGCTGGAGCAGGTTCTCCAGAAGCTTACCCTTGACGTTGCGTCGAGCCTGGGTACCTACGACCTTTACTACATCGACCAGAGCTGGGCGGCGAGCTTCGCTCAGGACGTGTTCGACCCGCGCGAGCAGTATGCGAGCAACACGGCGCTCGCGATGCCGAACTACAACCTTGACGACTTCCTGCCGGCGCTCGTCGACGGTATTGCGAAGTACAAGGACAGCTGGGTCGGCGTTCCCTATGATATTCCGATCTTCATCATGATCTATCGTAAGGACATCTACGAGAAGTTCGGCCTCAAGGCTCCGACGACCCTCGAAGAGCTTTACATCAACTCCAAGACGATCACGGACGAGATGGGGCCGACGATGTACGGCACCACCGGCCAGATGAAGTCGGGCCACTACAGCCTGGAATGCGACTGGACGGCTTGGCTCTGGGGTCATGGCGGTTCGATCTTCGGACCCGACGGCAAGTTCACCGGCAACGACGAGCAGGGTCTCGCCGCCATGGAGTACTGGACCAAGCTGAAGGCCACGATGCCCCCGGGCGTGGATGGCTGGACGTGGGACGGTCAGGGCCAGTCGGTCGCGCAGGGTGTCGCCGCGTCCATGCTGAGCTGGGGCGAGTTCTTTCCCTACTTCGACGATCCGAACTCCACCAAGGTTTCGGGTCTGTGCGAGGCGGTCGTTCCGCCGCAGGCGATCTCGCTGCGTACGGTCGATCAGACCGGCTACGGCGAAATTCCGGGTGTCGGCCATCAGGGCGGTTCGTCGCTCGCAGTGTCGCGCTACTCCAAGAACATCGACGCAGCGTGGGTGTTCATGCAGTGGGCGACCTGTGCCGATACGCAGGCTCTCATCACCTCCCTCGGCGGCGGCACGGGACCGACCCGCGCGAGCGTCTACGACGATCCGCGCGTTGTCGCCAACGCCCGCGTCGGTGCCGGCACCACCCGGCATCTGCCGGTCGTGCGCGACACCATCGCCAACCACATGGGCTCCGAGCCGGATCTTCCGGAATGGGCGGAAATTTCGAACGACACCATCCCGGTGGCGCTCGGAAAGTACTTCGCTGGCGAATACAATTCGCCGAAGGAAGCCATGGACGACATCAAGGCCAAGGTTGACGGCATGATCAAGACCTAAGACCCTATCCATCGGGCCTTGGGGTAGACATCGGCTCCGGTTGCTCAAGCGATCGGGGTCGGTGTCTTGATTGATACGGTAACGGCCGGTGGCGATTACTCGCCGCCGCCCTAATTGATTTTCAGATGGGATGACAGACATGTCCGCCAAACCGCTCGTGGCCATAACAGGGGCAAGTTCGGGGATTGGAGAGGCGACGGCGAGGGCCTTCTCGGCGGCCGGTCACCCGGTTTTGCTGATGGCGCGCCGGATCGACCGCATGGAGGCGCTTGGCCTGCCGAATTCGCTCTGCCATCAGGTCGATGTGCGCGACCGCGACGCGATCGCCGACGCCGTGAAGGACGCGGAAGAGCTTTATGGGCCGGTGGATATGATGTTCTGCAATGCTGGCATTGCCCGCCTTGGCGATATCGGCAAGCAGGATCCCGCCGACTGGGACGAGATGATCGACATCAACACCAAGGGTGTGATGAACAGCGTGCACGCGGTGCTCTCAGGCATGATGGAGCGCCGGCACGGGACGCTGGTGATGATGAGTTCGATTGCCGGGCGCAAGGTATATCCCGACCACACCGTCTACTGCGGCACCAAGTATTTTGTTCACGGTGTATCGGAGAGTTTACGGGGTTACCTATCCGGCTACGACGTGCGGGTGGTCGTTGTTTCGCCCGGCGTGATCGAAACCGAGGTTCTCGATCACGTGAAGGATCCCAATACGTTAGCCAACTACAGGGCCAATAAGGCCGCTATCGGTGGCGGCATTTCGGCGGATCACGTCGCTGACTTGATCCTGACGACCTATCAGCTCCCTCAGAACGCACTGGTGCAGGAAATCTGCATCACTCCAACTCGCCAGACCTATTGAGGCGGTTGCGGGTTGCAGGACATACCGCCGGGTGTCTAACCGGCCTTGGAGTTTTCTATGGCGACCGTTGAATACAAGAATATCGGCAAGTCCTTCGGCGTCGTCGAGATCATTCGGGACGTTTCGTTCCGTATCAAGGACGAGCAGTTCGTCGTGTTGTTGGGGCCGTCGGGCTGCGGCAAGACCACGCTTTTGCGTATGACGGCGGGGCTTGAAACGGTCGGCAAGGGCGATCTTCTGATCGATGACCAGCGTGTCAACGATGTGCATCCGCGCGACCGCGGGATTGCCATGGTGTTCCAGAACTACGCTCTCTATCCGACCATGAAGGTCTACGACAACATCGCCTTCAGCTTGGAAGTGGCGAAGGTTCCCGCCGCCGAGATCAAGGAACGCGTCGCCCGCGCGGCGGAAATCTTGAACATCACGCCTTATCTTCAGCGCTATCCGAAGGAACTCTCGGGCGGTCAACGTCAGCGCGTCGCCATGGGTCGCGCCATGGTTCGCGAAGCCAAGGTGTTCCTTTTCGACGAACCGCTCTCCAATCTCGATGCCAAGCTGCGCGCGCATATGCGCACGGAGATCCGCCAGCTCCATAACCGCCTGAAAACCACCACGGTCTACGTGACCCACGATCAGATCGAGGCCATGACCATGGCCGACGTGATCGTGGTTATGCGTGCCGGCAAGATCGAGCAGATGGGCACGCCCGACGAGGTCTACGACCGGCCCGAGAGCAAGTTCGTGGCCGATTTCATCGGTTCGCCCGGTATCAACTTCCTCGCCGGCACCGTGGCGGCTCACAGCGGGGGCCCTGTCGTTGAGACGACCGACGGGCTCATTCCGCTCCCGAGCGGAACGGCGGCTAAGGCCGGTCAAAAAGTGGTCTGCGGCATACGCCCCAATGATCTTCGCCTTGCGGCCGATGGGCCGATCCGCACCACGGTCAGCCTGTTCGAGCGAACCGGCCATGAAGCGCAGCTTCTCACCACGGCGGCGGGCGGCACCTTTGTCGCGGTTGTCGACAAGGATGTGCCGCACATGGAAGGCGCGGCTGTGAGCTTCTCGGTCGACCCGGTCAAGGTCCACATTTTCGACGCGGCGACCGAACGCCGCGTCTGAGCGCAGGCGGCGCGTGCCAAGGCCGCGCCTTTCTCAATAGGATGCGACGATGAAATCCAACTGGTCGGACAGCGAAGCTCGCTCCACCGTCGATGCGCTCATGGCACAGGGCTGCAACGCCGATCTGGCGATCCGCGTCTACACCACCCGCTTGCTGGGCCAAGACCCCAAGCTGGTTTTGCACGGCGGCGGAAACACGTCGGTCAAAACGGCGATGGCGGATGCGGATGGTTCGTCGGTGGACGTGCTTTGCGTCAAGGGCAGCGGCTGGGACATGGGTACGATCGCCCCGGCCGGTTTGCCGGCCGTGCGGCTCCAACCGCTTCAGGCGCTTGCCGCCTTCGACCGGCTATCCGACGATGACATGGTGATGTTGCAGCGTCGGCTGCTGATGGATCCGGGTGCGCCCAATCCGTCGGTTGAGGCCATTCTCCATGCCATCTTGCCGTATAAGCACGTCGATCACACCCACGCCAACGCCATCGTTTCGCTGACGAACCAGCCCCACGGCGAGGCGCTGATCCGCGAGTTGTTCCCGAAAGCCATCATCGTTCCCTACGTGATGCCGGGCTTCGATCTCGCCAAGGCCTGCGACGCGGCCGTGAAGGCGCAGCCGGACGGCGACGGCATGATCCTTCTCAAGCACGGCATCTTCACCTTCTCGGACGATCCGCGTGAGGCCTATGAGGCTATGATCGTCATGGTCGACAAGGCGGAGCGCCGGCTTGCCACCGGGAGGGCACGGCCGTTTACGCCTGTTACGCTGCCGCCTGCCGTGGCGTCAGTTGCGGACGTCGCGCCGATCCTGCGCGGGGCGATCGCGCAGGAAACGGCGGTCGAGGGGCGGCCGAAGCGCTTCGTGCTGGATCACCGCGCGAGCGAGCCGATCCTTGATTTCTGCAACGCGGCGAATGCTTCCAGTCTGACGTCGCGTGGAAACGCAACGCCCGATCACGTCATCCGCATCAAGCGGCTGTTCCTGTCGCTGCCGGCGCCACAAGCCGGTGATCTCGGCGGGTACACGTCTGTTGTGAAGGACGCGGTTGCCAAATACGTGGAGGATTACACCGCGTATTTCCAGCGCAACAACGCCCGCGTCGGCGGCGGATTGACGATGCTGGATCCGATGCCGCGGGTGTTCTACGTGGCTGGCGTCGGGCTCTTCGGCGTTGGCGCGACAAAGAAGGACGCGGCCATCGCGGCCGATCTGGCCGAGGCCACGATCGACGTGATCACCAAGGCGGAGGGCATGGGCGGCTTCGAGCCGCTTGGTGAGGCCGACCTTTTCGATGTGGAATACTGGTCGCTGGAGCAGGCCAAGCTCGCCAAATCCGGCGAGAAACCGCTGACGCGGCAAGTCGCGGTCATCACGGGCGGGGCCGGTGGTCTCGGGCTTGCGGTGGCCGAAGCCATGCGGGCCGAAGGGGCGGAAGTCGCGCTGCTCGACATCGCGGATGAACCGCTGAAAGCGGCGGCCAAACGCCTCGGCGGGCTCGCCGTAACTTGCGACGTGACCGATCCGGCCTCTGTGGATGCGGCCATTGCGAAGGTGGCGGCGGTTTACGGGGGCATCGATATCCTCGTCTCGAATGCCGGTGCGGCCTTCCAGGGTTCGCTTGTGACGGTGCCGGACGACGTGTTCGAAAAAGCGTTCGCGCTTAACTTCTGGGGTCATCACTACATCGCTCGTGCGGTGGTGCGGGTGATGGAGCGGCAGGGCACGGGCGGCGCTTTGCTGTTCAATGTGTCGAAGCAGGCCGTCAACCCCGGTCCTGATTTCGGGCCCTACGGCACGTCGAAAGCGGCGCTTTTGGCGCTCATGCGCCAGTATGCGATCGAACACGGCCCGTCGGGCATCACCTCGAACGCCGTCAACGCCGATCGGATCCGTACCGGCTTGATGACCGATCAGATGGTTCAGGACCGCAGCAAGGCGCGCGGGCTGACGCCGGAGGCCTATATGCGCGGCAATCTGGTGCAGCGGGAAGTGCTGGCGTCCGATGTGGCCGCTGCCTTCGTCCACCTCGCCAAAGCCCGCACGAGCACGGGCGCCGTGTTGACGGTGGATGGCGGGAATGTCGCGGCGATGATGCGCTGACGCTTGGCCTAGACATCCGTGCCCATGGCGCCGCCGCAGGGTGCGCAGGAGGCACGGACGATGAACTTTGTCGATGTGCGGACCTGCCGGTTTTCGACCGGCTGGCCCGTGAGAAGCCGGATCAGGATTTCGGCGGCCTGCGCGCCTTGCGAAACCGCGTCCACCTGCACGGTGGTGAGGGCGGGCGACAGCCACGCGGCGAAGGGCAGGTCGTCGAAGCCGATCACCGAGAGGTCGTTTGGAACGCGGCGGCCCGTTGAAACGGCAGCGCTGATCACGCCGATAGCGATTGTGTCGTTGCCGGCCAGAACCGCCGTCAGGTCCGGCCGTCGTTCGAGCAGCCTAAGCGTTGCCCGGTGCCCGCTTTCCGCGCTGAAGGCGGCATGTTCGATGTCTGCGTCGTCGAGGGGCAGCCCGTGGCCGGCCAGCGCGCGGCGCATCGCGGCAAGGCGGACGTCGGTCGCAACGAAGCCGAGCTGCGAGAAGCTGACGGTTCCAATGCGGCGATGGCCGAGACCGACCAGAAAGTCCACCGACGCCTTGATTCCCGCACCCGTTGCGTAATTGACCGAATACTCCAGCGGGTGCCGGATAGAACCGATCATGACGACCGGAAAATCCCGCTCGATAAGGTTGATCAATCCGGGATCGTCCGTGCGCGGATTGAGCACGATCATCCCATCGATCCGCCGCGTTTCCGCAAGGCTCTCGTAGCTGTCGTCGCCGGTTCCGGGGCCGAGACCCTCCAGCAGCACATGATAGCCGTGCCGCCGGTTGACCTGGCCGATGCCGTGCAGAAGCTGCGGAATGAACGCGTCATTTGGCAGGATCGCAGCGTCGGAGATGACGAGGCCGATCGTTTCGGTGTTGCCGCGCGCCAGATTGCGGGCGGCGGTGTTCGGGCGATAGCCGAGTTCGGATGCCGCTTGCAGGACGCGCTCGCGGGTCTCCTTGCTGAGCGCTACGGCGTCCGAGCGGTTCAGCACCATGGAGACCGTAGTGCGGGACACGCCCGCGCGCCGTGCCACATCGTGGCTTGTCACTTTATCCTGCGCCATAACCGGTCGATATCCGTTCTCACCCATAGGGGTTCCGGATCGATAGAGCATGCCGCAAACCCCGTTGACAACCAAAAGTGGGATGAATAAACAATACTAACACGTGTTAGTCACGGTTCCATCGTCGTTTTGTTAAACGCGCGGGGCTGGTGCTGATCGTGCTGTGCGGTGCCGTTCCAAGTGGACCGCATCCGTGTATTTCGCTCTCAAGCTTGACCCGGCCCACGTTCGTGGTGCGGGGTCGCCCCCCTCCATCCGCGCCCCACCGCGGATGGAGGGCTTTTCTTAATGGCGCCTCGACCGGTATCGCCCGCCATCACAAGAGGATGTTTGTCATGGCTCGCCCCAAGATCACGTTTATAGGCGCCGGCAGCACGGTTTTCGCCAAGAACCTGATGGGCGACATCCTGTCCTATCCGGAACTCGCGAACGCCGAAATCGTGCTCTACGACATCGACGCGGCGCGCCTTGCAACGTCGGAAGCCGTTGGCCACCGGATCAAGGATCACCTCGGCGTTCCCGCCACGATTGAAGCGACGACAGACCGGGCGCGCGCCTTTGACGGGGCGAATTATGCGATCAACATGATCCAGGTTGCCGGTTACAAGCCGGGCACCGTGATCGATTTCGAGACGCCCAAAAAGCTTGGGCTGCGCCAGACCATCGCCGATACGCTCGGCATCGGTGGTATCATGCGGGCGCTTCGGACGGTGCCGGTGCTGATCGACATGGCGCACGACATGGAGCGCCTTTGCCCGGATGTGATGCACATCAACTACGCCAACCCCATGGCGATGAACTGCTGGGGGCTGAACCGCGCCACGAAGATAAAGACCGTGGGCCTTTGCCATTCGGTGCAGCACACCGCCAAAGAGCTTTCCGTCGACATCGGCGTACCGGTCGAGGAAATCTCTTACGTGGTGGCGGGCATCAACCACATGGCTTTCTACCTGAAGTTCGAGCGTAACGGCGAAGACCTTTATCCGCTGATCCGCCAAGTGGTTGAAGAAGGGCGCGTGCCCGCGTTCAACCGTGTGCGCTACGACATGTATACGCGGCTCGGTTACTTCGTGACGGAATCCTCCGAGCATTTCTCCGAGTATGTGCCCTGGTACATCAAGTCGGGCCGCGAGGATCTTATCGCGCGCTACAATATCCCGCTCGACGAATACCCGCGCCGCTGCGAAAACCAGATCGCGGAATGGCAGACGCTTTCGCGCGATCTCACCGACACCAGCAAGCCGTTCCCGATCAAGCGCAGCGTGGAGTATGGCTCCACTATCATCCGCTCGATGGAAACCGGTGAGCCGTCGGTGATCTACGGCAATGTGGACAACGACGATCTCATCTCCAACCTGCCGCGCGGATGCTGTGTTGAGGTACCGTGCCTCGTGGACCGGAACGGCATTCAGCCAACGCGGATCGGCGCGATCCCGCCGCATCTGGCGGCGCTGATGCAGACCAACATTAATGTGCAAGCGCTGACGGTCGAGGCCATTTTGACCGGCAAACGCGAGCACATCTACCACGCCGCCATGCTGGATCCACACACGGCGGCGGAACTGGACCTCGATCAGATCTGGTCGCTGGTGGACGATCTGCTTGCCGAACACGGCGAGTGGATCCCCGAGGCGCTGCGTGCGCCGGTCGCGAAACTACGCGCGGTGGCCTGAGGTGCGTTAAAGCCGGATGATGCGGACGGTCTCTCCGGCGCCGGCCGCCGGGGCGTGCGGTTCGCGGATGACGAGGGCGTGCGCTGCGGCAAGCAGAGACAGCACGGACGAGTCCTGGAGTTCGAAGGGGTCGGCAATGAGCCGGCCCTCTTTCGTTTCAAGGCGGGCGCGCAGGTAGTCCTGCCGCTGATCGTTGGCGGCAAGCGGGCGGGCGAGGGTGGCGGTTTCTTCCGGTGGGAGCACGCTTTGTTCGCCAAGAAGTGCGCGGAGCAGTGGAGCCAGGAAAAGATATCCGCAGACGATGCTGGAAACCGGGTTGCCGGGCAGGCCAAGCGCGCGGCCAGAGCCGAGGCGGCCGAACATCAGCGGTTTGCCCGGCCGCATCGCGATCTTCCAGAGGTCCAGCGCCATGCCCTCCGCTTCCAGCGCGGCGCGGGTGTAGTCGTGATCGCCCACCGATGCGCCGCCGAGGAGGCAGATCACATCGGCCGCCGCGTTCAGCCCCTCGCGGATGCGGGCGCGAATATCGTCCATGTCGTCGGGCGCGATGCCGAGCGGAATTGCTTCGCCGCCGAGGTCGCGCACGAGGGCGGCGAGGGCGAGTTGGTTCGACGCGACGATCTGATCCGGACCCGCGTTTGAGCCGGGTGCGACAAGTTCGTCGCCGGTGGCGAGGATGGCCACCTTCGGGCGGCGGCGCACCGGCAGGCTGGCGTGGTTCATGGCGGCGGCAAGGCCGATCTCGCGCGGGCCGAGGCGCTGTCCGGCGTGCAAAAGCACGGAACCCGCCGCAAAATCGAGGCCGGCCGGGCGCACATACCGGCCGCGCTTTTCCGGCTCGTTTACTGTGACGCTGTCGCCGAACCGGGTGGCGTTCTCCTGAATGAGAATTGTGTCCGCGCTGTCCGGTACGGGAGCGCCGGTGAAAATGCGGACGGCCTGACCGGGCCCGCAGGTGCCGGAAAAGCCATGACCGGCTGCAGCTTCGCCGATCACGGTCAACACGGCGCCCGGAGCAAGGTCGGCTGCGCGAACGGCGTAACCGTCCATGGCGGAGGCGCTGAAGGGCGGCTGGGTGCGGAGCGCACGGACGTCGCTTGCCAAGGTGCGGCCGGCGGCTTGATCGATGGGGACCAGTTCGAGTTCGAGTGGCACGACGCCTGCGAGAAGGCGGGCTTGCGCATCGGCGACGGGGATCAGGGCCATGGGTGTCCTCGCGGTCGCAGGGGTGGGATCACGCCCGTCCGTTTTCAGCGCGACGGGGCTATGCCCGCCAGGTGCCGCTCTTGCCGCCTTGTTTTTCAAGAAGGCGGATGCCTTCGATGCGCATGCCTTTTTCAACCGCCTTCGCCATGTCGTAGACCGTGAGGCAGGCGACGGATGCGGCCGTGAGCGCTTCCATTTCCACCCCGGTCTTTCCCGAAACGCGAACGGTGGCGGTGATGCGCAGGCCGGGCAGGGCGTCGTCGGGTGTCAGGTCGACGGCGACTTTGGTGATAGGCAGCGGATGACAGAGCGGGATGAGGTCATGCGTGCGCTTGGCGGCCATGATGCCCGCGATGCGCGCCGTGGCGATCACGTCGCCCTTCGGCACGCCGCCCGAAACGATGAGCGCCAGCGTTTCCGGCCGCATCACCACCAGCCCCTCGGCGGTCGCCACGCGGTCGCTGTCCGCCTTGTCGGTCACGTCGACCATCGTGGCGGCGCCGGCTTCGTCTAGATGGGTGAGCTTTGAGGACAAGGGGTGATCCGCTGCTGAAGGACGGCGAAGGATAGAACGGGACGGGGGAGGGTGGAAGGGCCGGACAAGGGCTGCGATCAGGCGAGCCCGAGCAGATCCCGCGTTGCGGCGGTCACGTCGTCCTTGCGCATCAGGCTTTCGCCGATCAGGAAGGTGCGGGCGCCGACCTTGGCTAAGCGCGCCAGATCCGCCGTAGTGAACAGGCCAGATTCGGCGACCAGGATGCGGTCGGATGGCACCTGCCGGGACAATTCCTCGGTGGTCTCCAGCCGCGTTTCAAAGGTGCGAAGGTTGCGGTTGTTGATGCCGAGAAGAGGCGAGGAGAGCTTCAACGCGCGCTCTAGTTCGGCCGCGTCGTGCACTTCCAGGAGCACGTCCATGCCAAGCGATAGGGCGGTGTCCTCCAGCGCGCGGGCGGTATCGTCGTCGACGGCGGCCAGGATGATCAGAATGCAGTCGGCCCCCCAGGCGCGGGCTTCGAAGACCTGATAGGGCGTGTAGAGGAAATCCTTGCGCAGCGCGGGCAGCGCCACGGCGTCGCGAGCGGCGCCGAGATAGGACGGGTGCCCCTGGAACGAAGGCTCGTCGGTAAGCACCGAGAGGCATGTCGCGCCTCCGGCCTCATAGGCACGGGCAAGTGCGGGCGGGTCGAAGTCGGCGCGGATCAGGCCCTTGGAGGGGCTCGCCTTTTTGATCTCTGCGATCAGGGCATAGCGGCCCGATGCGATGGTTCGTTCGATGGCCGCGCGAAAACCGCGCGCGGGCGGCTCGGCGGCGGCACGGGCTTTGATATCCGCAAGCGGAATGGCAGCTTCAGCGGCGGCGATCTCCTGCCGCTTATAGGTTTCGATCCGCGCGAGGATATCGGTCATTCCCGCGCGTCCGTGCTGAGGACGATGATGCGCTGGAGCGTATCGGCCGCGCGGCCGGAATCGATCGCCTCGGCGGCCAGTGCCGCGCCTTCGCGCAGCGACGAGGCGGCGCCCGCGACCATCAGGGCGGCGGCGGCGTTGATCAGTACCGTGTCGCGGTAGGCGCCGGGTTCGCCGCCCAAGAGACGGCGGAGAGCGCCCGCGTTTTCCTCAGCCGTGCCGCCCTTGACAGCGCCGGGCGGATGGCGCGGCAGGCCTGCGTCTTCGGGGGTGATTTCGGCTGTGGTGACGGTTCCGTTCGCCAGCGTTGCGATGAAACTTGGACCGGCGGTGGTGATCTCGTCCATGCCGTCCGAACCATGCACCACGGTGACGGCTTCGGAGCCAAGCTCGGCCAACACGCGGGCGATCGGCTCCACCCAGGCCTTCGCGAAGACGCCGACGAGCTGGCGCTTCACGCCAGCCGGATTGGACAGCGGTCCAAGGAGGTTGAAGATCGTGCGGGTGCCAAGCTCGACCCGGCTGGGGCCGACGTGGCGCATGGCAGCGTGGTGGGCCGGCGCGAACATGAAACCGACGCCGACCTCATGCACGCAGCGGCCGATCATCTCCGGGCCAAGCTCGATGTTCACGCCGAGCGCGGTCAGCACGTCCGCCGCACCCGAACGCGAGGAGAGCGCGCGGTTGCCGTGCTTGGCGACGGGGATGCCCGCAGCCGCGACCACGAAGGCGGTGGCGGTGGAGATGTTCAAGCTGCCGCTGCCGTCGCCTCCGGTGCCGACGATATCCATCGCGTTCGCGGGAGCGTCCACGCGCAGCATTTTCGCGCGCATGGTGGCGACCGCCCCGGCGATTTCGTCCACGGTTTCGCCGCGCACGCGCAGCGCCATGAGGAAGCCGCCGATCTGTGCGGGCGTCGCCTCGCCGGACATCATCACATCGAACGCCGCTCGCGCTTCCTCGAAGGAGAGCGATGCCCCGCCGGCGACTTTGCCAAGGAGCGCTTTGAAGTCCGTCATCGTCGCTCCGCCCCCCGCGGTGTTCGAACTGCCGGCGCCAATCCGGATCAGCGGTTGGAGAGCCCGATCGCGGAATCCAGAATTTGCTGGTTCACGGTCGTTCCAAGCTTGGTCTGAAGCTCGTCGATGTATTGGGTGATCAGGCTGTTCTGAAGGTCGCCGGCGAACCGCTGCGTCGCTTCCACGGCATCGGCCGCTTCGGCGAAGAAGGGCGGTACGACGGCTGCTTTCACCTTCAGAACGATGCGCGAGCGATCCGCCCCCTCAACCGTGCCGACATGACCTTCCGGGCCGCCGAACGCCGCGTCGATGCCCGGCGCGCCGAGCGCCGGCAGGTCGGCGGTGCGGGCGAAGGCTTCGGTGGACTTCACCTCGGCCCCGGCTGCCGCCGCCAGCGCGGCAAAGTCGCCGCCGTTCCTTAGAGCGGCCGCGAGGTCATCGGCCTTCTTGGTGAGGCGCTTGTCGGTTTCCTCAACCGTCCAGGCGGCGACGGCCTTGTCATTGACCTCGGTCAGCGGGCGCTCGCGAGCCGGCGCCACCTTGGCAACGTCATACCAGATGAAGCCGCGACCCGATTGCAGTGGGTCGTTCTCGGCGCCTTCGTCTGAGGCAAACGCCGCGTCGACCAGGGCCTTACCCTCCGGAATGTCGGCAACGGGGGCGCCGTCGGGGCCATTGCCGGATGCGTCGACTTCGATCGTGCGGCTCGTGAGCTTGAAGCGGGTCGCGATCTCGGCCAGCGTTGCGCCGCCCGCTCGCGCATCTTCGATCTCGTCGTGGGTTTCGAGCACGCTGCGTTCGGCGGCGCGGATCGCGAGCGTCTTTTTGATTTCGGCGGACACCGATTCGAAGGGCTTCACCGATTCCGGCACGATGTTCGACACGCGGACGAGGGCGGCGCCGAAACTTGTGGTCACCGGCGCGCTGACCTCGTTGAGAGACAGTCTGAATGCTGTTTCGGCCACTTCTGGATCGATGATCTTGTCTTTGGTGATGAGGCCAAGATCAACGTCTTCGGGCTTCAGCGAGCGCTCGGCCAGGATCTGCTCGAAGCTGGTGCCCGACTTGATCTTGGCATCGGCGGCGGCGGCTTCCTCGGTCGTCGGGAACAGAATCTGCGCGACTTGCCGCTGCTCGGGCACGACATATTGTGCCTTCGTGCGATCATACTCCTTGCGAGCATCATCATCCGTTATGGCGGAGGGATCGGCGATCGCCTCAGGCGTGACGGCGAGGATATCGACCGTGCGCAGTTCCGGGGCCTGGAACTCCGCCTTGTGGTCTTCGAACCAAGTGCTCAGTTCCGTTTCTGTGGGCGCTGGGATCGGCTGAACGGCGGCTGCCGTGAGCGTGACGTAGTCGACCTGCCGGGTTTCGTTGGTGTAGCGGTAAGCCGCTTCAACCAGCGCTTTGGGCGCCGCCGTGCCGCCGACCAGACCCTCGAAAAGCTGGCGGCGAAGGCTGTCGACGCGCCGATCGGCCACATAGGCCGCTTCCGTCAGGCCATTCTGTGCGAGAAGCTGGGTGAAATACACGCGGTCGAACGCGGGGGCGCCTTGCGGACGCAACGCCGGATCGTCGGCGATTTCCTTGGCGAGCGCTGTGTTCGACACGCCGAGACCGTAGTCCTTGGCGGTGCCGGTAAGGGCGGCGTCGGCCATGAGCTGGCTGAGAACGCGCTGCGGCACGCCGAAGGCGGTGGCCATCTCGGGTGTCACAGGCTGCCCGATCTGGCGGGAAAACGCCTGAACTTGCCGCTGATACTGGCGCTGGAAAGTGGCCGCTTCAATTTCGGTATTGCCCACCTCCGCCACGACCGGAACGCCCGTGTTGCGAAACACGTCGGCGATGCCCCAGGCACCGAAGGAGAGGACCAGGAGGCCGAGAAGCAGTTTGGCAACCCATGTCTTGGCGCCGCGGCGCAAACTATCGAGCATCGTGTCGTCCGGTTCGGCGCGGTTGGCGCGCCCTGGTGTTGGCCCGGCGAGGCATAGGACCCCGCCTGAAATGGTCGCGGATCATAGGGAGGACCGCAGGCCGCCGCAAGCGATGGCGCGCGGCGATCTTGCCAGTGCGGTTCCTTCTGCTAAGACCGGCTCAATGACAGATTGTCCTTCTGAGGGAATGTCGCAATGGCCGTGAAGCCGCTGGTTGCCGGAAACTGGAAAATGAATGGCCTCAAGGCCTCCGCCGCAGAGTTCGCCGCGATTGCCGGCGGCCTCAATGCGGCACTTGCCGCCAAGGTGGACGTTGCGATCTGCCCGCCGGCGACGCTGGTGGCGACGCTCGCCGCCATGGGTTCGATCGGCGTCGGCGGCCAGGATTGCCACGCCCATGCCTCTGGCGCGCACACGGGCGACATAGCGGCGGAAATGCTGGCGGATGCGGGCGCGGCTTATGTGATCGTCGGGCACTCGGAGCGGCGCACCGACCATGCCGAGACCGACGCCCTCGTTAACGCGAAAACGCGCGCCGCTTGGCGGGCGGGGCTTATCGCGATCGTCTGCGTGGGCGAGACCCGCGGCGAGCGCGAAAGCGGGCGGACGCTGGACGTGGTCGGCACGCAGCTTGCCGGTTCGCTGCCGGACGGCATCGCCGCAGCCAAGACGGTGGTTGCCTATGAGCCGGTTTGGGCCATCGGCACGGGCCTGACGCCGACGACGGCCGATGTGGCCGAAGTGCATGCCTTCATCCGCGCCCGGCTCGTCGAGCGGTTCGGCGCGGAAGGGGCTGGCGTGCGCATTCTCTATGGCGGCTCGGTGAAGCCGTCGAACGCGGCGGAACTGATGGGCGTGCCGGATGTGAACGGCGCGCTGGTGGGCGGGGCTAGCCTGAAGGCCGCCGATTTCCTGGGCATCATCGCAGCATACAAGGGCTAAGCTGGCCATGGCCGACACCTTCGATCTCCTTCTCAAAGGCGGCACGGTCGTCAATCAAGACGGCATCGGCCTGCGCGACGTGGCGGTTCGGGCGGGGCGGATTGCCGAACTTGGCGTGTTCGATGCGGCGCGGGCGGGCGAGGTGATCGACTGCACCGGCCTGACCATTTTGCCGGGCGTTATCGACACGCAGGTCCACTTCCGCGAACCGGGCGCCACGCACAAGGAGGATCTGGAATCCGGGTCGCGCGCGGCGGTGATGGGCGGGGTAACGGCGGTGTTCGAGATGCCGAATACCAATCCGCTGACAACCTCGGCCGAGCGGCTGGCGGAAAAGGTCGCGGCCGCGACCAACCGGATGCACTGCGATTTCGCGTTCTGGGTGGGCGGCACGCGGGGCAATGTGGCCGATATCCCGGAGCTGGAGCGTCTGCCGGGCGCGGCGGGGATCAAGGTGTTCATGGGATCCTCGACCGGCGATCTGCTTCTGGAGGACGACGCAGGCGTTTCTGCGATCCTCGGCAAGACGCGGCGGCGGGCGGCGTTTCATTCCGAAGACGAGTATCGTTTGCGCGAACGGCTCGGCGAGCGGGTCGCGGGCGATCCGTCGTCGCATCCGGTGTGGCGGGACGCGGTGGCGGCGCTGCGCTGTACGGAGCGGCTGGTGCGGATCGCGCGCGAGCAGGGTGCGCGGGTGCATGTGCTGCATATCTCGACGGGTCCGGAGATGGATTTCCTGCGCGACCACAAGGACGTCGCCTCCTGCGAGGTCACGCCGCATCATTTGACGCTGACCGACGAGGCCTATGGCCGGCTCGGCACGCTGATCCAGATGAACCCGCCGGTGCGCTCCGCCGAACATCAGAAGCGGATCTGGTGGGGGGTGGAACAGGGCATCGCCGACGTGCTCGGCTCCGACCATGCGCCGCACACTCTCGCCGAAAAAGCGAAGATCTATCCGGACAGCCCCTCGGGGATGACGGGGGTGCAGACGCTCGTTCCAATCATGCTGGACCATGTGGCTGCGGGGCGGCTGTCGCTCCAGCGCTTCGTGGATATGTCGAGCGCAGGGCCGGCGCGTCTGTTCGGCATCGCGGACAAGGGGCGGATTGCGGCGGGTTATGACGCGGACTTCACGGTGGTGGACCTGAAGCGGCGCGAAACCATCACCAATGCCTGGATCGCATCCCGGTGCGCCTGGACGCCTTATGACGGCGTGTCCGTTCAAGGCTGGCCGGTGGGCACGATCGTGCGCGGACGGCGCGTGATGTGGGAGGGCGAACTCACCAGTCCGAGCGGCGGGCGCGCGGTGCGGTTCCAGGATTCGCTGCCGCGCGGGTGAAGCGGAGCTTCAGAACAGGTTGCCTTGCGCGGGGCGGGTTTCGGGCGCTGGTTCCGGCTCGACGGAGATCGGCTCACTCAGCGGATCTTGGACCGCCGGATCGTCGTTGCGCACGGCGTTGACCCGGTCGCTGACGGGGATAGCTTCGAGAATTTCGTCGGGCAGGGGGCGGGTGAGGGGCATGACCTCGGCCGGCTTTTTGTTGTCGTTGTCGAGCCAAGCCTCGAAATCGGGCTCCTGAATGATCACGGGCATTCGGTCGTGGATCGATGCCATCAACCGGTTCGCGCTGGTGGTCAGAATGGCGGCGGTGTCGATTTCGCTTCCGTCCTTGCCCATCCAGGCTTCCCAGATTCCGGCCATCGCGATCAGGCCGCCGCCGCGCGGGCGGATGAAGAAGGCATGTTTCGTCTTGCCCTCGCGCCGCCACTCGTAAAAGCCGCTCGCAGGGACGAGGCAGCGGCGGTATTTCATCGCGGCGCGGAAGGCGGGCTTTTCGCTGACCGTTTCAGCGCGCGCGTTGATCAGCAGCGAGAAATCGGCGGGATCTTTCACCCAGCCGGGAATAAGGCCCCAGCGGACAAGGTGAAAATGCCGCTCCCCGTGATCTTCCCGAATGATGGGGATGGGCTGCGTGGGGGCGATGTTGTAGCGGGGCGGAAAATTTGGAACCTCCGGATACCGCAACAACCGCTTCATTTCGTCGGGCGTCATGGTGAGCGTGTACCGACCGCACATTTCCGTGCTCCTACTCTGGTCGATCCTGTGTGGTCCGGCGATCAACTGATCGTCTTCACTTGGTTGAATCAGATGTAAGCGTTTGGCAACCTACCTTCGCCATGATGGCTGTAGAGATGTCGGTCAGGGGGGTCGACTGGTGGGGGCGTTCGGCACGCTGGATCTGGAGGCACGCGAAGAGCTGGCGCTTTCGCGTCATCGGCTCATTACGGCCAATATTCATCCGGAAACCAAGCTCGCTACCGATTACCTCAACCATTTCAACGAAGTGGTTATGCTGATCGACATGCTGCCGTCGATGCCCGAATGCGCGCCGGATGTGGTGGCTTGGCTGCCGCGATCCTACGTCGATCACTTCCATATGTCGCAGTTCAAGGAACGCGAACTCGCCGTTCAGGCCTATGCAACCGCCGATCCAGACCGGTTGATCGCGTTCGAACGCACAATTCGCGGCATCGATCGTGCGATTGCCGATATCCAGACGTTGATTTCCATCGGGTCGATGAGCGCGCTTCCGTTGCCGATCATTTCGGATCTTTCGGAAATGCGGCTAAAGCCGCTTCTGGTGCACGCGATGGGCCTGATCAACGGAGCGCCCGTGACCGATCACGATAACGATATGGAAGATCCCTCCGACGCCCAGTCGGCTGTCGATGCGGTGTTTGCGCCGCAGACCCCATGACGGCCGCCGCGATAGCCGGTCCTCAACCGCGTCTTGCCGTGAGCATCGGCATCTGGCGTGATCGTCGCGTGCTGCTGATTCGCCGCGCTAATCCACCGCTCGCGGGCCTATGGACGTTCCCCGGCGGCGGGGTGGAGGCCGGCGAAACGGTGGCGGATGCTGCGCGGCGCGAGGCGATGGAGGAAACCGGGCTCACCGTGCGGCTGGTCGGCACTCCGATCGTGCATGAAATCATTTTGCGGTCGGACGTGGGTGCGTTGACCGGGCATCACGTTTTGCTCGTCCATGCCGCGATTGTGGTTGGCGGCGGCGAACCGGTGGCTGCTTCGGATGCGGCGGAGGCCCGGTTTGTGGACTCGGAAACGCTGGCGGCTTTTCAAACGACGGATCGGCTGGCGCATTTCGTTTCGGTAACGCGGGCGATGATCGCCAACGTCGCGCCATGAATAGGGTGCATTGTTGGATTGGGCTGCGGTTTCGGCCCTTTATTGCACTCAACCTAAGTGAGTTCGCCGTGAGGACGAGGATAAGATTGGCATTGGCTGCGATCGCCGCGCTTTTTGCAACGCAGACGGTGAGAGCGGCGGATAATCCGCCTCCGTTCGAGTCGGATCTGATGCGCTTTTCCGAGATCGTCGGGGCTGTGGCCTATCTGGATTTGCTCTGCGATCCCGGCGTCGACGGCCCTTGGCGGGCGAAGATGGCGGCGCTGATCGCAGCGCAGGCGATGTCGGAGGATGAGCGGCGGCGCACGGTGGATCGATACAACCGGGGCTACCGCACTTTCGCCTCCATCCACCGAACTTGCAGCGACCAGACACGGTCCGTGCTGAAACAATACCTCACTGAAGGCGCCGAAATCGCCAACCGTATCGATGAGCGGTTCGGCTCCGGCGGACTGCCGCCGGTGGGTGCAGCTTCGGGGTTACTCTCGCCCACGGATTAACCATTTTTAGACGAAGATGTTAACGCTGTCTTAGGGATCGGATTGCGCTCAGGCACTCTGGTGCTAGTGTCGTTTCAACGAATGACATTGAAAGCAGACCCGCCGAGTCGTTCCGGTGGTGGTTAGGAACCGATCATGACGGATATGCGGGACGAGTTGCTGGACCCGGTTGAGATACCGGGCGCCGACACCGTGAAGCGGCGTGCGCTCACGCTTCTCGAACGCGCCTTCGACGACGCGGAAGCCGATGGTGTGCCGGCGGACGCGGTGGCCCATGCGGCGCTGTTTGCCGCTTTGACCACGCTGGTCGATTGTTTCGGCGAGGAGAGCGTGGCGCGTCTCGTCTCCGACCTTCCCGATAAAATCTCGACCGGCGGCTATACCCTCAACCGCACGATCCAGTAGCGCATCCGCGCAAGCGGCGCACGTCAGACGATCTTGATGCCGAGCGCCAGCCCTGTAATCAGAGCGGCGCCGAATACGATAAGGACCAAACCGGCAGCCCGGTTGATGCCCTGCAGCCACCGGTCGTTCATGCGTTCGCGCAGACGCCCGACCATGGTGGCGAGGATGAACCACCACGCGGTGGAGCCGGCCGCCACGCCGGCTACGACGACGAGCGCTGAGGCGTTATCGCCGTTCAGGTTCTCGATCTTGCCGAGACTGCCAAATAGGGCGACCATGGCCAAAGCCGCGCCTGGGTTCGTGATCGTCATCAGAAAGCCGGACACGCCGCCGCGCAGAACGCCACCAGTGGAGGCGCCGGATGTGTCGGCCAGATGCGGTTGGGCTCGCATCACAGCTACACCCATGGCGAGGAGCAGCAGGCCGCCGACAAATTGGATCGGCCGTTCATGGCCCTCCATTAAATTAATGACCGTGGTGACGCTGAAGGCCGTAAAAGCGGCGAACACCACATCGGCCACCATACCCCCGAGACCGGCCACGAAGCCCGCGACGAAGCCGTGCCGAAGTGTGCGGGAGATGGCGAGCAGGTTCACCGGGCCAACGGGAATTGCCATGATCAGGCCTATCGCCATGCCGGTTACGAACAAGATCGCGAAGTTCATGTCTAGAACGACCTCTCCACAGCCTGAACGTGTGGCATAAAACGGATGCTCGTTTTTCCGTATGACTGATGGGCGATGAAGCTTGGCCGGGATGTCGCCCTGCGTCGGTGAAGCAGGGGGTAGCTAAGGTCTAACGCGATTATGCAGACCTGACATGAATTTCTGCTGGATTGTCCAACCTCTAAACTGGCTATCATCGATTCGGCATGGGATGCCATGCGATCAGAAGATCACCGATTGGGGCTGGGGTGCACGATGCGATCAGGTTGGTTCGCGGCGGTCGTTATGGGAGCCGTCCTGTCGCTCGCGCCCGCGTTTGCGAACGATGGGCACGCACCGCAACTCGTGATCGCCGGTCCGGCGCCCGACGATGGGGTTGATTCTCCGATGAGGCCCGGCGACGGCCCTTCGCTCACCTTGCCATCGGATCCCTCGCTTCTGGGCAACAATCCGGACTTGCCCGGCGATGCGGATTTCGCCGGGCCTTTGCCGCCGATCCACTATGATCCCGCGCAGTTGCCGTCCGTGGTCCGGCAAACCCGCGAGGCCATTATCGCAGCCGCGAAATCCGGAGAGCTAGAGGCGCTGCGGCCGATCATCCAGGTGTTCGATCCGCCGCCCCGTTTTTCCGCGCTCGAAGACGGCGATCCGATCGACATTCTCGCCTCGATTTCCGGCGACGAGTCCGGGCGGGAAGTGCTTGCGATCATGCTCGACGTGCTGGATGCCGGGTGGGTGCGGGTTGACGAGGGCACCCCGCGCGAACGCTTCGTGTGGCCCTATTTCGCCGGCTATCCGCCGGACAAGCTTGATCCGCGCCAGATGGTCGAACTCTTCCGCATCATCACCGGGGGCGAATTCGAGATGATGCAATCGGTGGGAGAATACATGTTCTATCGTGTGGAAATCGCTGTGGACGGCCGGTGGATAAACTTCACCGCCGAGGAGTGATTACACGGCCCGGCGACAAGATTCCGGCCGGATCCAGGGCAAATTTCAGGCGCTGCATCAGGTCGAGATCCACCTGGTCCTTGGTGGCGGCCAGGAGGTCGCGCTTCAGCAGGCCGACACCGTGTTCTGCCGTGATGGAGCCGCTATAGCGAAGCACCACCTCGTGGACGACAGCGTTCATACGCGCCCATTCAGCGAGATAGGCCGCCTTGTCGGCGCCTACCGGCTGGCTCACGTTGAAATGCATATTGCCATCGCCCATGTGGCCGAACGGGACGGGACGGCAGCCGGGGAATGCGGCTTCGACCGCCGCGATCGCCTCATCCAGGAAGGCCGGGAGGTGGGCGAGCGGTACCGATACGTCGTGCTTGATCGACCCGCCTTCAAACTTTTGGATCTCGGACAGGCCGTGGCGCAGATGCCAGAAACCGGCCGCTTGAGCGAGACTTTCCGCGATGACCGCATCGCTCGCTTCATTGGCTTCGAGCGAGGCGGCGAGGGCGGTTTCCAGCATGCGGCGGGCGGAACCATCGCCTGTTCCAGACGATATCTCCATCAGCGCGTACCAGGGGTGCGCTTCGGTGGTGGGGCGGCGGGCGCCGGCGAGATGGCGGAGGGCGAACTCCATCGCACGGCCGGCCATGAGTTCGAACCCCGTCAAGCCGAAACCGGCGGCATCCTTGGCCCGGCCGAGAAGTGCAAGCGCTGCTGACGCCGAGGGCAGTCCGGCGATGGCAACGGCGACCTCGCACGGCTTTGGGAAGAGCTTCAGCACCGCAGCGGTGACGATGCCGAGCGTGCCTTCCGACCCGATGAAAAGCTGTTTGAGGTCAAAGCCTGCGTTGTCCTTGCGCAGGGCGTTTAGGCCGTTCCAAATCCGCCCGTCGGCGAGCACGACTTCCAAGCCGAGGACCAGATCGCGCGTGTTGCCATAGGCGAGAACGGCGGTTCCGCCGGCGTTTGTTGCAATGTTTCCACCGATGCGGCAGGAACCCTGTGAGGCGAGGGTGAGGGGGAACAGCCTGTCCACCGCCGTCGCGGCAGCGTGGACGGCCTCCAGCGTGACGCCGGCTTCCACTGTGATCGTGTTACCGAGCGGGTCGGCGGCGCGGATGGCGTTGAGGCGCTCCAGCGACACGACGACTTCGCCCGAGCCCGGCACCGGGATCTGACCGCCGACAAGCCCGGTATTGCCGCCCTGCGGAACGATCGGCGTGCCGGTTTCAGCAGCCAGCGTTACGATGGCGGCAACTTCGGCGGTGCTCGCCGGGCGCAGGACAAGCGGTGTTTCACCGCGAAAAAGATCCCGCCATTCCACGAGATAGCGCGCCTGATCGGCGGGGTTCGTGATCGCGTGGCGGTCCCCGACAATGGCGGCAAAACGGGCAATGAGATCGGGGGTGATGCGGGCGGTCATGAGGACGACCGTAGCCTTGGCGAAACGCGGCGTCGAGCGCTGCACGGTAAGCAAGACCGGGTGAGGGTCGTTCGGCGGTCGGAATTGGAACGCAGACCGTGCAATTTTGGCACGCTTTTCGTTTTCCAAGCATCTAACAGCCCGGATTCACAATGCCGGCAAAAGCTAGCGTCGTTGCTCAACCGCTTGGTGTTAAAGCGGTATCGCTTCATCGGATAACGAGGTGCAGTGCGACTGCCGGTCGCATAGCTCGCTTGCCATTGTCGCAGTGGCTGTGCCATACGTCCCCGGCCCTCGACGATGGTAGAACAGGAGACGACGATGGCGGGTACCGAAGGGTTGATGGCTGGCAAACGCGGCCTGATCATGGGAGTCGCAAACAACCGGTCGATCGCCTGGGGTATCTCCAAGGCCGCTCGCTTGGCTGGCGCCGAACTCGCGTTCACCTATCAGGGCGATGCGCTGCGCAAGCGCGTTGAGCCGCTGGCCGAGGAGCTTGGCGGCATCGTCGTCGGCCACTGCGATGTGACGGACCCGGCTTCGCTCGATGCGGTTTTCGCCGAGGTTGAAAAGCGCTGGGGCCGGCTCGACTTCGTGGTCCACGCAATCGCCTTCTCCGACAAGGACGAGTTGACCGGCCGTTACGTCGAAACCTCGGCTGACAACTTCACCAAGACGATGCTGATCTCGGCCTATTCCTTCACCGCCGTTGCGCAGCGCGCGGAGCGGCTGATGACGGAGGGCGGTTCGCTTGTGACGCTCACCTATTACGGCGCCGAAAAGGTGATGCCGCATTACAATGTGATGGGCGTCGCGAAGGCCGCGCTGGAAGCCAGCGTGAAGTATCTGGCAGTCGATCTTGGCCCCAAGAACATCCGCGTGAACGCGATTTCCGCCGGCCCGATCAAAACGCTCGCGGCTTCCGGCATCGGCGACTTCCGCTACATCTTGAAGTGGAACGAATACAACGCACCGCTGCGCCGGACCGTGACGATCGAAGAAGTTGGCGATAGCGCGCTATACCTGCTCTCAGATCTCGGGCGGGCCGTGACCGGCGAAATCCACCATGTGGATAGCGGCTATCATGTCGTCGGCATGAAGGCCGTGGACGCGCCGGATATCAGCGTCGCCAAGGACTGAGGCGATCAGGCGGCAGCCCTGCGCCAAAGATCGACGCCGGTGACAAGCAGCCAGATCGTCAGGCCCAGGAAGCCCAGGATCGTCGCGATCGAGAAGGCCGCGGTGGGCGTGCCTAGACTGATGCTAAAACCCTCCATCGTTCCTGTCGCGATGGCGGTAGCCGTGGACCAGCCCACGAGCGATGTGAAGCGCGCTCCTTCGCTAGCCTGCATGGCCGCGATCATCGCCACGAACAGAGCCGTCAGAAGCTGGCCGAGGTGTTCGCCGATGGCGACGCCGCCGTAGCCATGGATCACGTCGAAGGCCGTCTCGGTGATCGCATGTCCCGGCCCTCCGGATGGGCTCATTGTGTGACTGCGGGCGAGGGGCGGGGACCACGAAAGTCCAGCGAAAAAGGCCGATCGCCTGGGTCAGTCCCGCGAGCGCGCCGGTAATCGCAGCGCCGATCGCAAGGCCGGGAGTCACTGAGAGCCGCTGCGGTGACAGGGCAAGCGCAAAGCTGAGCGGCACGAAAGCAAGCGCGGCCAAACCAATCAGATACCACGTCACGATTAGCGACGGCCCTCCCGCGGCGAAGAGGTCGAGCACCTCGCTCGTCGAGCGCCGCAGGACGGCCGGGTAGTCGAAACGCGCCGCGAGGATTGCGTAGGGCACGTTGAAAACGACGGCGAAAAGGATAGCCGAGGGGCCAATCAATGGGCTCCGGCGGGTGGTATGCATCTAGTCCTCCATTGTGTCACTGTCTGGTGATATTCCGAGTTATCACCGGTCGGTGACAGGCGTCAACCCCTTGCGTGCGGCGCCTTATAGGGTTATCACCGACAAGTGACATAAGGAGGTCGAACATGGCTTCGGCAACGGCTGGGGTGAGTGCGCGCGACCGAGACGCGACGGAACGGCGGATCCTGGAAGCGGCGCGCGATCTCTTGGTGGAGGAGGGGGCGTCAGGCATCGGGATCAATGCCGTGGCGCGCCGGGCCGGATGCGACAAGCAGCTGATCTACCGTTACTACGGCGGTCTGGACGGTCTCATGGCCGCGCTCGGCGCGGCTTTGGCGTCCTGGTGGACCGAACGGCTTCGGCCGGAGCCGGGAGAGGAGCGACCGCGCACCTACGCAGCCCTTATCCGCCAACTTGCCGCCCGCTTATTGAGCGCCTTGCGAACGGACCCGCTGATGCGTCGCATCGCGGGACTGGAGCTTGCTGGTTCCGATGGCAATCTTGCGCCCCTTTCCGAAGCGCGGACGCGGGCGATGATGGCGTGGATGGCGGAAATGCGGGGCGACCTCGTCGCTCCGTCGGGGCTGGACGCGCCGGCGGTCAACGCGCTACTGATCGCGGCAATCCACCATCTGGCCGCCGCGGGCGAGACAACCGGCCTTTTCGCCGGTCTGGCGATTGCCACGGATGCCGACTGGGACCGGGTCACTAAAGCCCTCGACAGTATGATCGAGGCGGTCTACGGCACGCCCTGACGGGCTAGAATCAAGGCGCGGGGACGATGAGCGTGGCGTCTCGCGCTGCTTCGGCGCTCAGCCCAACGCGGCCATCCACCACCCGCGCCGCGCCGCTCGCAATAAGCTTCAATACGTGCGGATAGAGTTGGTGTTCGGCGGTGAGAACGCGGGCCGATAGCGTTTCCGGCGTATCGCCCGGCAGAACCGGCACGGCGGCTTGCGCTATGATCGGGCCGGCGTCCACCTCGGACCTCACAAAATGTACGCTGCACCCGGCGATCTTCACGCCGTCGGCCAGCGCGCGCTCGTGTGTGTGCAGCCCTTTGTAGGCGGGGAGCAGCGACGGGTGGATGTTGATCAACCGGTCGCGCCAATGCTCGATGAAAACGGGTGAGAGCAGGCGCATGAACCCGGCGAGGCAGACGAAGTCGACCCCATGTGATTCGAGCACTTGGGTCATCGCGCGCTCGAACGAGGCCTTGTCCGGGTAATGTTTGTGGTTGATCGTGGCGGTGGGAATGCCGTGGGCGCACGCGAAATCCAGGCCCGGGGCATCCGGCACGTTCGAGAGAACGAGCGCCACTTCGGCCGGATAGTCGGCCTCCGCGCAGGCTTTCACGAGCGAGGCCATATTGGAGCCGCGACCGGAAATGAGAATGCCGATGGGAAGCTTCGTCATGTCGCGCTGCCGTCGCTAGCCGCCAAGTTGCAGATGGCCGTCGAAAAGGGTGCGCGGCCCGGCCTCGTCGCCTTCCAAGCGGCCGAGGCGGACGACCGTTTCGCCCTCGCGCATCAAAACGGCGCTAACGGCGTCGGCATCTGATTCGGCGACGACGGCGATCATGCCGATGCCGCAGTTGAAGGTGCGCACCATCTCCACCTCATCCAGTCCGCCTTCGCGGGCGAGCCAAGCGAACACGGGGGGCAGGGCGATCACGGAGAGGTCCACGCGGGCCGAAAGGCCGGCGGGCAGCACGCGGGGGATGTTGTCCACGAAGCCGCCGCCGGTGATGTGGGCAAGCGCCTTCACGGCGCCGGTTTCGCGGTGGGCGGCGAGGGCGGCTTTCACATAGATGCGCGTCGGCTCCAAAAGCGCCGCGCCGAGCGTCTTTCCTGGGGCGAAAGGGGCGGGTGCTGTGTAGGCAAGGCCCGACCGTTCCACGATCTTGCGGACCAGCGAATAGCCGTTTGAGTGAACGCCCGACGAGGCAAGACCCAGCACCACGTCGCCGGCCGCGATGTCCTTGTGCGGCAGGATCGCGCTGCGCTCGGCGGCGCCCACGGCAAAGCCCGCGAGGTCATAATCGCCGCCGGCATACATGCCCGGCATTTCGGCCGTTTCGCCGCCGATCAAGGCGCAGCCTGCGATGCGGCAGCCTTCCGCGATGCCGGCGATGACGGCGGTCGCGGTGTCGACCGAGAGCGCGCCGGTGGCGAAATAGTCCAGGAAGAACAAGGGTTCCGCGCCCTGAACGACGAGATCGTTGACGCTCATGGCAACGAGATCGATGCCCACGGTGTCGTGAATATCCGCCTCGATCGCGACCCGGAGCTTGGTGCCCACCCCGTCGTTTGCCGCGACCAGCACGGGATCCTTGAAGCCGCAGGCCTTCAGGTCGAACAATCCGCCGAAGCCGCCGATGTCCGCGTCGGCGCCCAAGCGGCGCGTCGCTTTAACGAGCGGCTTGATCCGGTCGACGAGGCGGTTGCCGGCGTCGATGTCCACGCCCGCGTCGCGGTAAGTGAGCCCGTTGGTGCCTTGCATCCGGTTCGACGCCTCCGTCATCATTTGACCGCGAAGAACCTCAAAGCGGCTTGTCTGACAAGCCGTATTCGCATCCAACGCGGAAATCGTGCCGCATTTTGGGCTAAGCTGCTTCCATTCGGCGTTTGCGGGCGCCACATGTTGCATAATGAAAACAAGGGAGACCGGCCGCGCCTTGACGATCCCGAACATCATTACGCTGGCGAGGCTGATCGCCGTTCCCGCTGTCGTCATCTTTCTCGTCCAAGGCGAGTTCGGCTGGGCGTTCTTCACCTTCGTCGCGGCGGGCATTTCCGACGGCGTGGACGGGGCGATCGCGCGCTATGTGCCGGGGCAGGCGAGCGAGCTTGGCCGGTATCTCGACCCGATCGCGGACAAGGCGCTGCTCGTTTCCATCTATGTGACGCTGGGCGCGACCGGCCATATGCCGACCTGGGTGGTGGTTCTGGTGGTGAGCCGGGATGTGCTGATCGTGGGTGGCGTGATCCTGTCTTGGTTGATGACGAGGCCCGTGCCGATCACGCCGAGCCGCGTGTCCAAGGCCAATACGGTGGCGCAGATCCTGTTCGCGGCCGTGCTTTTGGCGGACCTTGGGCTGACGTGGCGGCTGAGCGGTTTGGTGATGGTCCTGCAAATCGCCGTGGCCGTCTTGACGATCGGTTCGGCTGCGGCCTACCTGATCGCTTGGGGGCGGCATATGGCCGGTTCGACAGGGGGTCAGCGTCCTTGAGTTTGCGCGCGAACATTCTTTTCTGGTTCGGCACGGCGGTTGTCAGCGCACTGCTGCTCTATTTCTTTTCGGGCATACTGTTGCCCTTCGTGGCCGGCATGGCGCTCGCCTATCTCCTCGATCCGGTGGCTGACCGGCTGGAACGCCTTGGCCTATCGCGCATCTTCGCGACGCTGTTCATCCTGATCCTGTTCGTGCTCGTCGCGATCGTGCTGGTCATCGTGATCGTGCCGATCCTCGGCAATCAGTTGGCGGGCTTCCTCGGGCGGCTGCCGGATTATGTGAACCGCTTGCAGACCTTCGTGAATAGCTGGGCGGGCGGCGGCATCGTGAATGCGCTGAAGATTTCGCCAGAGGATTTGAGGGGGTCGCTCGGCGAGATCGTCAATCAAGGCGCCGGCTGGATCACGAGCATCATGGCATCGCTTTGGAATGGCGGGCAGGCGCTGGTCTCGATCGTTTCGCTGCTGGTGGTCACGCCCGTCGTCGCCTTCTATATGCTGCTCGACTGGGACCGGATGATCGCCAAGATCGACGCTTTGCTGCCGCGCGATCACCAGACCACGATCCGCCGGCTGGCCCGCGAGATGGATCAGGGCGTTTCGAATTTCGTGCGCGGGCAGGTTACCGTGTCGGCACTGCTCGGCACGTTCTATGCCGTGGGCCTGACCATGACGGGGCTGAATTTCGGGCTTCTGATCGGTCTATTCGCCGGTTTGATCAGCTTCGTTCCTTATGTCGGGTCGATCCTCGGCGGTGTGCTCGCCATCGGTGTCGCGGTTGTTCAATTCTGGCCGGAATGGACGTGGGTGGCTGTTGTTGCGGGCATTTTCGCGGTGGGCCAGTTCATCGAGGGCAACATCCTTCAGCCCAAGCTGATCGGCTCCAGCGTGGGGCTTCATCCGGTTTGGCTTATGTTCGCGCTGTTCGCGTTCGCGGCTATGTTCGGCTTTGTCGGCATGCTGATCGCCGTGCCGGCCGCGACGGCAGTAGCCGTGCTCATCCGTTTTGCCACGGGAAAGTATCTTGAAAGCCCGCTCTACAAGGGCCACAGGCCGGGCATCATCACCATCAACGAAACGGCAAAGTTGCCGCCGGACGCTGGGGTGGAGCGATGAGCGACAAGCCGCCCAAGCAATTGCCGCTTTCCATGCCGCATGAGCCGGCGCTGGGGCGGGCGGATTTTCTGGTGGGTGAAGCCAATGCCGACGCCGTGTCGTTCATCGACGCATGGCCGGATTGGCCCGCGCTCGTCGTGTTGCTTATCGGGCCGCCGGGGTCCGGCAAGAGCCATCTCGTGCGGGCCTGGGCCGAACGGAGCAACGCGCCTGTTATCGCTGGGGAAGACCTGCGCGATCAAGATCCCGTCTTGCTGGTCGGGCGCGGGGCGGTGGCGGTCGAGGATGCGGACGATCCGTCGATGGACGAGACGGCGCTGTTCCATCTTCTCAACGCTGCGCGCGGGCGCGGGGCCTCGGTGCTGATCACGGCCGACTCAATCCCGGCGGATTGGGGGCTTTCGCTCCCTGACCTGCTTTCACGCTTGCGGGCGGCTCAGCCCGCTTTCCTCGGTCCGCCCGACGACGAACTTTTGAAGCGCGTGCTCGTGAAGCTGTTCTCCGATCGCCAATTGGACGTCGATGCCGGCGTGATCGACTATATCCTCATGCGCATGGAGCGCTCGTTCGCGGCCGCCTCCAAAATCGCGGAGTCGCTCGACCGGGAGTCGCTCGCGCGCGGGCGCCGCGTCACGAAAGCGCTGGCGGCAGAGGTGATTGCGCCGGGTTCCGACACCGATGATTGAATAGTCGTTTCACCTGCAATCGAACCGTCATAATCTGCCGTTACGACCAGTCGTTTGATCGGGGTCGTGTGGGAGGATGGCGTGGAGCTAGCCGAGTTTGACATATCGATAGCGGCCGTCGAAATCCCGGACCTGGGTCAGGATATCAGGACCAGCCCGCGCCGCTTCATCAACCGTGAGCTTTCCTGGCTCGGCTTCAATCGCAGGGTGCTTGAGGAGTCTGAAAACCCGAACCATCCCTTGCTTGAACGCCTGCGGTTTCTCTCGATATCGGCCAACAATCTCGACGAATTCTTCATGGTCCGGGTGGCCGGTATCAAGGGTCAGATCCGCGAGGGGGTGATGACCCTTTCGGACGATGGGTTGACGCCGACCGAGCTTATCTCGCGTATTTCCGATGCCGCCGCCAAGCTGGCCGAAGCGCAGCAGCAGCGCTGGGTGCGGCTGCGGAGCGAACTGGCCGAGTCCGGTATCGTGATCGTTCAGCCGGACGATCTCCAGGACGTGGAAGTGGCGTGGCTGGAGGACTACTTCCTCTCGTCCGTGTTTCCGGTTTTGACGCCGCTTGCGGTCGATCCGGCGCATCCCTTCCCGTTCATTCCCAACCTCGGCTTCACCGTTGCGCTCGATCTGGAGCGCACCCGCGACGATGAGCGGATGATGGCGCTGATCCGCCTCGCCTCCAAGATCGACCGCTTCGTGAAGCTGCCGGATCGCGGCGACGGCAGCGGGGCGCAGCGCTTCATCATCATGGAGCAGCTCGTGACGCTGTTCATCGGCCGGCTCTTCCCCGGCTATGTGGTGAAGGGGCAGGGCGCGTTCCGGATCTTGCGCGATAGCGACATCGAAGTGGAGGAGGAGGCGGAAGATTTGGTTCGCCTTTATGAAACGGCGCTGAAGCGGCGCCGGCGCGGGTCGGTGATCCGGCTGGAATTTGAACGCTCCACGCCCGCCGCGCTGCGCGATTTCGTTGCGGAAGCGCTGGGTTCGACGGGCGACGAGGTGTCGTTGCTCGACGGCGCGCTTGCTCTCAACGAGCTATCGCAGCTTGTGGGGCTGGACCGGCCGGATTTGAAATTCACGCCCTATACGCCGCGCTTTCCAGAGCGCATCCGCGAGCACGGCGGGGATTGCTTCGCGGCGATCCGGCAAAAGGACATCGTGGTCCATCACCCCTACGAATCCTTCGACGTGGTGGTGCAGTATCTCCGGCAGGCCGCGGCCGATCCCGACGTGATTGCCATCAAGCAAACGCTTTACCGCACCTCCAACGATAGCCCGATCGTGCGCGCGTTGATCGAGGCGGCGGAGGCGGGCAAGTCGGTGACCGCGCTTGTCGAGCTTAAGGCGCGGTTCGACGAGGAAGCCAACATCCGCTGGGCGCGCGATTTGGAGCGGGCCGGCGTGCAGGTGGTGTTCGGCTTCATCGAGCTGAAAACACACGCCAAACTGTCCATGGTCGTGCGGCGCGAGGGTGGGGGTCTCACCACCTATTGCCACCTCGGAACGGGTAATTATCACCCGGTAACCGCCCGCGTTTACACCGACCTTTCCTACTTCACCGCCGATAAGGCGATCGGGCAGGATGTGGCGCGCATCTTCAACTTCATCACCGGCTACGCCGAACCGCAGAAGCTCAACGCGCTGGCCATGAGCCCCCTGACGCTGCGGACCACGATCCTCGATTTGATCGCCGCCGAGGTCGCACATGCCAAAGCCGGGCGGCCGGCTCAGATTTGGCTGAAGATGAACAGCCTTGTGGATGCCGCGATCATCGACGCGCTCTACCGGGCAAGCCAGGCGGGCGTTGCGATCGAGATTATCGTGCGCGGCATCTGCTGCCTTCGGCCGGGGTTGCCGGAGCTGTCGGAAAACATTCGCGTTAAGTCTATTGTCGGACGGTTCCTGGAACACAGCCGCATCTTCTGTTTCGGCAACGGCCATGGCTTGCCATCACCACAGGCCAAGGTCTACATCGGGTCCGCCGATCTGATGCCGAGGAACCTCGATCGCAGAGTGGAGGTTCTCGTTCCGATATCGACGGCGACCGTGCATGCCCAAGTGGTCGACCAGATCATGGTCGCCAGCATCAGGGACAACCAACAAAGCTGGCGTTTGCTGGCAGACGGAAGTCATGAGCGGATCGTGCCGGAGGAGGGGGACGAACCGTTCAACGCGCATCAGTATTTCATGACAAATCCTTCTCTTTCGGGACGTGGACACTCGCTTGAAACCGACTCGCCCAAACCGATCGCCCGCCGCCGCCGCCGCTCCTCAGCCGATGGACGCGCCGGGACGCCTGCCGGGTAACGGCCCGATTTCGGTTATCGACATAGGCTCGAATTCCGTGCGGCTCGTCATTTACGAGCGGCTGTCACGGTCTCCGACTATGTTGTTCAACGAAAAGGTGCTGGCGGGGCTCGGCAAGGGGCTTGCCACGTCCGGCAAGTTGCAGGCGTCGTCGGTGCAGCAGGCGCTTTCCGCCATTCGCCGCTTCAAGATGCTGGCAGACCAGAGCGGCTCGGTGGCGACCTTTATCCTCGCAACCGCCGCCTCGCGGGACGCGGCGAACGGGTCCGAGTTTCTTCAGGCCGTCGAGGCGATCTGCGGCGCGCCGGTTCAGCTTTTGTCGGGTGCCGACGAGGCGCGGCTATCGGCGCTTGGAATCGTGTCCGGATTTCATAAAGCAAACGGCATCGTGGGCGATATGGGCGGGGGCAGCCTCGAACTCGTGTCGATCGAAAACGGCCGGATCGGGCGAGGGCGCACCTTTCCGCTCGGCGGATTGCGGCTTGAGGAGGCGGCGGAGGGCTCCATCCGCAAGGCTGAAAAGATCGTCGCCGATGCGTTGGCAGAGGCCGGCACGCTGGTACCCTGCGACGGCCGTTCGTTCTACGCCGTCGGCGGCACATGGCGCTCGCTTGCGCGGCTGCACATGTTCGAGACGGGTTATCCGCTCCATGTGATGCACCATTATGCGATCCGGGCCGACGAGGCGCTGGAGTTTGCTCGCGTCGTTGCGCGGCGCGATCTTGAGTCCATCGACCAAATCGAAGTGGTGTCGAAGGCGAGGCGCGGTTTGCTTCCCTTTGGGGCGCTGGTGCTTGAACAGGTGATCCGGTCGATCCGGCCGGCTCAGGTGGTGATTTCCGCGCTCGGTGTTCGCGAGGGGCACCTTTACGAGCTTTTGTCGGACGAGGAGAAGCCTAGCGATCCGCTGATCGAGGCCTGCGCGGAGCTTAACTATCTGCGCTCCCGCTCGCCGCGTCATGCGGAGGAACTGGTGCCCTGGTCCGCGAATGTGTTTCGTGAACTCGGCATCGACGAGACCGAGGAAGAAGCGCGGCTGCGCCATGCCGCCTGCCTCGTGTCCGACATTGGCTGGCGGGCGCATCCCGATTATCGCGGTGAACAGAGCCTCGGCATTCTCGCGAACGCCTCGTTCGTCGGCATCGATCACCCTGGCCGCGCATATCTTGCGCTCTCGACCTTCTACCGGCATGTCGGGCTCGTTGACGACGCGGTGAGCCCGCGCATTCGCGAGTTGGCGTCCACGCGGCTGAAAGAGCGGGCGCGCACGCTGGGGGCGGTGCTCCGGGTGGCCTATCTCGTTTCGGCGTCCATGCCAGACGTGATACCGCGCACGCGGATCGTCAGCGAGGGTGATCGCTTGTTCCTGGAAGTGCCCGCAGAGCTTGCCGACATTGTCGGCGAGCGGCTTTTGAAGCGGCTGACGCAGCTTGCAAAGCTTGGCGGGGCTCGCGAGGGCGCGATCAGAATTCTCGGCTGAAAAGGTTGGGTTACTCGGCTGCCGTTCGAACGGCCCGCGCCGCCGTCAGCGATCCTTCAACAGCCACGACGCGCTTTCCGTCGAAGGTGAGGGCGATCTCGCCGCGCTTCACCTTCAGCGCCTTTTCACCGAAAAGCTCGCGCCGCCAGCCGCGAAGGGCAGCGACGTCTGCATCGTCGTTGGTGGCGATGTCTTCCAGATCGTCGACCGTGGCGATGATCTTGGCGGCGACGCCCTCGTTCTCGCTGACGAGCTTCAGGAGGACCTTCATCAGATCCACAGCCGCGCCGGCACCTTCCGGCGCCTGACGGCTCTTGGGCGTGCGCGGCCAATGCTCTTTCGGAGTATCGAGGGCGCGGCGGACGGCGGCGGTCACGTCTTCACCGGCGCGCGAACGCTCCCAGCCCTTCGGCACGGTGCGCAACTCGCCGAGCTTGTTGGCATCGATCGGAGCGTGGGTGGCGATTTCGAAGATCGTGTCGTCCTTGAGAACGCGGGAGCGCGGCACGTCGCGGGACTGCGCCTCACGCTCGCGCCAAGCCGCCACCTCCTTGAGAACCATCAGCTCGCGCGGCTTCTTGAGGCGCATCTTGAGGCGCTGCCAAGCCTCTTCGGGTTCCACGTTGTAAGTTTGCTCGGAGGTCAGAACCTCCATTTCCTCGCGCACCCACTCGGTCCGGCCCTGTTCGGCGAGGCTGGCCCTGAGAAAGCGATAGACGTCGCGAAGGTGGGTCACGTCGGCGATGGCGTATTCGAGCTGGCTCGACGATAGCGGCCGCCGCGTCCAGTCGGTGAAGCGGTGCGTCTTGTCGATGTGGGCGCCGGTGATGCGGGCGACGAGTTGATCGTAGGAGATCGAATCGCCGAAGCCGCACACCATGGCGGCAACCTGGGTATCGAACACCGGGTGGGGCACGAAGCCGCCGAGGTGCCACACGATTTCGATGTCCTGACGCGCGGCGTGGAAAACTTTCACCACGCGTTCGTTGCGCATCAGGTCGAAAAAGGGAGCAAGATCAATGCCTGGGGCCAGCGCGTCGATCACATAGGCCTGATCGGGGCTGGCCATTTGCACGACGCAAAGCTTCGGCCAAAACGTCGTTTCGCGCAGAAACTCCGTATCGACAGTCACCGAATCGAAGCGGGCGAGGTGGGCGCAAGCTTCCGCTAGCGCAGAGGTGGTGGTGATCGTCGTCATGGCTGAAGACTTCTATAGCTGAATCGAGGGCCGCTGTCGCGTCTAAGCCGCTGGAATCGTCGGATGGCATGAGAAGGTCAAAGGGCACTGCCTATGACCTGCGGTGTGTCTGCGGTTGCGAGGGAAATGGCGCCGTTCTTGACAACAACCCCTCTGCCATGCGCTTTTCCGCCCGCGCGCCCGAGATGGGCGGCGGATGCTTCGCTGCACGTATAACGGGTATTTTCGACCATGACAGGATCTGAGCCCATGCATCGCTACCGTTCCCATACTTGCGGTGAGCTGCGAGTCGCTGCGGTTGGCGAAACCGTGCGCCTGTCGGGCTGGGTAAACCGGGTGCGCGACCACGGCGGTCTGCTGTTCATCGACCTGCGCGATCACTACGGCATCACCCAATGCGTCATCGATCCGGACTCGCCCGCTTTCAAGACGGCCGAGACGGTGCGGGCGGAGTGGGTGATTCGCGTCGATGCGGAGGTGAAGGCGCGCACGCCCGAAACCGTGAATGCCAACCTGCCGACCGGCGAGGTCGAGGTTTACGTGCGCGAGATGGAGGTGCTGTCCGCCGCCAAGGAACTTCCGCTGCCGGTTTTCGGCGAGCCTGAGTATCCGGAAGACGTGCGCCTCAAGTACCGGTTCATCGATCTGCGCCGCGAGACGCTTCACCGCAACATCGTGACCCGCACCAAGGTGATCGCAGCGATGCGCCGGCGCATGCACGAGATTGGCTTCAACGAATACACGACGCCGATTCTGACCGCGTCCTCGCCGGAAGGCGCGCGCGACTTCCTTGTGCCGAGCCGCATTCATCCCGGCAAGTTCTACGCGCTGCCGCAGGCCCCGCAGCAGTTCAAGCAACTGTTGATGGTCGCCGGGTTCGATCGCTATTTCCAGATCGCGCCGTGCTTCCGCGACGAAGACCCGCGCGCCGATCGTCTGCCGGGCGAATTCTACCAGCTCGACCTGGAAATGAGCTTCGTGACCCAGGAAGACGTTTGGGACACCATGGAGCCTGTGCTCCGCGGCATCTTCGAGGAGTTTGGCGAGGGCAAGCCGGTCACTCAGCGCTTCCGCCGCATCCCTTATGATCACGCCATCCGTGCTTATGGTTCGGACAAGCCCGACCTTCGCAATCCCATTGAAATGCAGGCGGTGACCGAGCATTTCGCCGGGTCCGGATTCAAGGTGTTCGCCCGGATGATCGAGGCGGATCCAAAGACGGAAGTCTGGGCGATTCCAGCCAAGACCGGTGGTAACCGCGCCTTCTGCGACCGGATGAACGCCTGGGCTCAAGGTGAGGGCCAGCCGGGCCTTGGCTACATCTTCTGGCGCCGCGACGAAGCGGGCGCGTTGGAAGGCGCGGGCCCGCTTGCCAAAAACATCGGACCGGAGCGCACTGAAGCCGTCCGCCTTCAACTCGGCCTCGATGAGGGCGATGCCGCCTTCTTCGTCGCGGGCGATCCGGCGAAGTTTTATCGCTTCGCAGGCGACGCGCGCACGCGGGTCGGCACCGATCTTGGGCTGGTGGACAAGGACAGATTTGAGCTGTGCTGGATCGTCGATTTCCCGATGTACGAGTGGAACGACGAGGAAAAGCGCGTCGACTTCTCGCACAATCCCTTCTCCATGCCGGCCGGCGGCCTCGATGCGCTGAACGGGCAAGATCCGCTCACCATCAAAGCTTATCAGTATGACGCGGTGTGCAACGGCTACGAGATCGTGTCCGGCGCTATCCGCAATCACAAGCCGGAGATCATGAAGCGCGCTTTCGAGATCGCGGGCTATCCCGAAGAGGTTCTGATCGAGCGGTTCGGCGGCATGTACCGGGCGTTCCAGTATGGCGCGCCCCCGCATGGCGGCATGGCGGCGGGCGTGGACCGGGTGGTTATGCTGATCTGCGGGGCCGAGAACCTGCGCGAAATCACACTGTTCCCGATGAACCAGCGCGCTGAGGATCTTCTGATGGGCGCGCCGTCGGATCCGACCAATAAGCAACTTCGCGAGTTGCACATCCGCCTCAACCTGCCGACCTGAGGATTGGCAGCGGGTTGATCAACAAAAAGGGCCGGCGCTCCATCGAGTGCCGGCCTTTTGCTTTCCGTGGCGAAGCTTACCGGTTGGCCGCCATCTTCACCTTGAGGAGATCGAGAAGCGATCCGATATCGGTCGGATCCAGGGCCTTAAGCGCGGCGAGGGGCAGCGGTGGCTCCGGCTTAATCGACACGACCAGCGATTTCGGATCGTTGAAGAACGCGCGCAACGCGGTCATGAACCGATCCTGGATCGTCTTGTCGTCGAGAAAACCGAGCATCAGCGGAAGCGCGTTTGCGAAGTTCTTGCGGAATTCCTCAGCCGGCTGATTGAGCTTCTTGGCCTGTGCCTCGAAGGTGCGCTCCACGATCGATTGATTGGAGAATGTGAGCGAGCCGGACACCACGGTTGCCGCGCTGATCTTCTGTTCAAGAATGGACAGATCGTCCAGTATGGAGGCGGGCAAATTTCCAAGGCGCAGATTGCCGGACAGCGTTCCCATGTCCTCGATCTTGAGCGTCACATCTTCAAGATAGGCATCGCCCTTGTCGCTGTTCCAGGTCGAGGTACTGGCCAGCGAGATCGCTAGCTGCTCATAGCCCATGGCCGACAGTTCACTGTTGACCATTTCGTCCTGAAAGATCGAAGCGGGCACGCGCAGGCGCGTCATCGTCACATCGTAGCGCCGGGGTAACATCTTCAGATAGTCGCCCGAGGTAATGGCGAAGCTATCGAGCGATACATTGCCGAAGGTCGATGGTGAATCGACGTTGAGACCGGTGAGTTCGATGTAGTCTATCGCTGGCATTCCCTCCAGCGCAGCCGCCGATATTGCTTCGGCGGAGGGTTCGGTTACGCCGTCGGTCATGCTCGCCCGGACCACTGCAAGCACTTGGCCAAAGCGAATGTTGTTGACGGTAAACAGATCCAGTGTTCCCGAATTCCCTTCTCTGGAACCGGCAATATCGCGCACCGTGATCGCGCCGATGCCGTTCAAGTCGATCTTGTCGATTCCGAAACTTCCAACGTCGAACGACGTGCCGTCTTTCAGCTTGGAGGATAGCTTTCCAATGGAAATCGAGTCGACACCATAGAAACCCGTGGCATTGGGGAAAAGATCTTCGACGAACTTGGCCGGATTCTTGTCGATAATTGTTGGGTCCTTGAGGACGCTACTCAGGATCGCGGCAATCGGTTTTTCGGTCTGACGAACGCGCACGCCGTTCGTTTCAAACGTGCCGACTGTCAGCGTGCCCTCGGTGAATTCGTAGGCGATGTCGCTAAGGATCGCCTTCGTCATGACCGTCCGCCAGACGCGGTCGCCTTTGCCATTCTTATAGGCGGCGGGGTCGAACGCCCTGACAAAGGCATTGAGGTCGATGCCGATGACGCTGGCGCTGCCGACCATCATGCTCGTGTAGGGGAATTCGCTGGCCGCGCCGAGCGGTTCCTGAACCATATCGGTAAAGCCGAAGCGCTCCAGGCGGCCCTCATGCAGCCCGGCGAAGACGAGGTTGCCGTAAGATGTCGCCGTATCGCCGCCGGCTGCGTTTCTGGTCTCAATCGCTACGTTGGAATACTCGACCCAGTCAGCCCGGATCGATCGTATCCAGTCCAAGTAGGCCACGACGGTTTCTACGAAATCGGCGTCCGGCTTCAACTTCGGCGCTGCGAGGGGAAGAACGGCCCGTTCGATCCAAGCCGTCTCGGCGCTGAACGTGACATTGGCGGGCTTCGTCCCGGCGGTGTTCGCGTCTGCACCGGGCAGAGCGGAGGATAGTGCCAATTCGTCCACGATCACGTTTGCCGTGAGACCGTCCAACCGGATCGATTGAGCGGCGAACATCCCGTCGGGCGTGCGGCGGGGATCCTCCACGGTGATCGTGGGGTAGGTGATCGTGATCTTGGACTTGCCGGGCTGGCCGAGCACCACGTCGTTCATCACGACCGACTGGATTGCCGGATCCCAGGTCGATGACCCAATCGCCACCGGCAAGCCGAACGAGCTGGCGGTGAGCCATTCCTTTACAAGCTCTTCGCGCGGAGAGGCCACCTGCGCTGTTGCCCCAGAAACCGAGACAACCAAAATGGCAATAAACAGGTAAAAGCTTCTCGGCATTATCATGTTTCGGTTCCTAGCAATCGGCTGCAAAATGGTGGCGAAAAGCGGCCATGGTGCCGCTTTCCGCCGCTTTGGCGATTATTGGTCGTCGGCCTCGTTGGCCGTGACGTCGACATTCAGCAGGTCCGGGAGCGTCTGGGGGGCGGTCTGACCGGCGATGGCGATATCACTCAGCGGTACGGGCTTTTCCGGGGCCACATAGATCGTCAGGTTCATCGGATCCTTGAGGAAGGAGCTCGCAGCGGTGGACACCTTATTCTGGAAGGCCGGATTGCCGATAACGGTGACGAGCAGCGGAATCGCGGCCGTGATCTGCTCCACGAAGCTCTCTCTTGACTGACCGGCGCCCTTTGCCTGTTGATCGAGAACTCGTCCAGCCAGCGAGGCATCCTCGTAGGTGAGGCTTGCTTCGTTCACCGTAATCTTGGAGATGGCATTTTCAGCCCCGCCAGGAGCCTGCATCTGGGCAACGAGGTCCTTTGTCACGCCGCCAAGCAGGACTGCCAGCGAGAGCGAACCAATGTCCACACCATCGATGGACAGCTCCTCCACATCGACTTCACCCGCATCGGCGTTCCATTTTGCCGAGCCAAACAGGTTGAGCACGATGGTCTCGTAACCCAGCGATTTTATCTGGGTGGAGAAGCTATCGTTCGTGTCCAAACTGGTCGGATCGATAGTGAGGGCGCTCAGAGTTATCTCGGCGCTACGCGGAATATTCTCGTCGAAATCGGAAGCGACGACGCTGAATTCGTCGATCGTCACGGGTTTCCCATCGTTTTGGGTGAAGGAAAACTTCGATGCGATCAAGCTTTCGAACTTGGCTCGCCCGTCCGTTGCGTCCGGCTTGCTCGGTAGCTTGATATCCGGATTGGTGATCTCAATCGACTCGACCTTGGCGACCGAACCGTCCGACACCGTTTCCATATTCTCGGCATCGATCGATTCGGCTGTCAGCCCGCCGTCCACAACATCGCCACCCGTTACGGTGATCGTACCGATCGTCGTGGTGCTCGGGCCTTCTTTGATGGTCGCGTTGCTGTAGACGAGATTTCCGTCTTCCGTCGTGGGTGTTCCAAGATCGACGGTGACGCTGGCAACGCCGCCCTTCAGAATCGCGGTGAGCGCTTCGGTGATTTCCGTGTCAGTCGCTGAAAAGCTCGTCGCGGACGAGAACAGAAAGAGCGTGAACGCAGCGACTGACGTTGTCACCGAGCGTTGAAAAAGCATGGTCATCTCCCAACAATCCGGGGATAGAGGTTTCTTCGGCTGCGCGTGATCCCGGCGCGCGCAACGGCCGGACTATCAATCTGATTAGCGTTTCAGATCATTTTGAGGCCTCGATAAAATCGACTCCAAAGCTATGTCTTAGGTTGATGAAGCTATCCTTAGCGCGGCACGGCAAAGAGGTCATCCCCCAGCCGGAGGTGGTGGAATCAGATTTTCAATTGTCCAGGTGGTTACCAGCATCCTGAATATGGACTTGTCCAGGCAGTGGAACGGAAAGTTCACTAGGCTTCATCCATAGTTCTCCCTTGTGCAGGCTGTAGAACGGTGTGATCCAGTCGTGACGAATGCGTTTTTTCGTTGGTTGATGATTTTAGGTCCCGCGCTGGTGACCGGAGCCGTGCCCATTCTCCTGTCAGATTTCGTGCTGAGTCAGCACGCGCTTTCAAGCGGCCGGGTCGAAACACGATCGATGGCGGAACGGACGCTGGAGCGAACGGAAACGGTGGTCACCGAAGGGCTGGCGGTCCTCGGCGAACTCAAGATGGCCGGACATGTTTCCTGCTCGATCGAGGATCGCAATGCATTCGGCCTGAAGGCGTTCGGCTCACGCTACATTCAGCAGATCGGAATCGTGGACAGTGCGGGCACGCTGCTTTGTGGGGAGCCCATGGGCGCGCTCGCGGAGCCCGCCCGCCTGCCAATGTCGGAGCGCGGCGATCCCTCCGTGATGATCGGCATTCTTTTGGGCAAGGACGACCGGCAAGCCGTGGTGACCTTGCGGGTCGCGGACACGCTGCGCCTCGTGGCGCGCTTCTCGCGATCCAGCGTGGAAACGGATGTTGGGCCCGAGTTTCTGACCAGTGTCAGTTCTGTCGCGATCTATCTGGAAGACGGATCGCAGTGGTTGCTGCCCACAGGCGAATGGGTCGGTGCGGGCGGGCAGGATGCAATCGTGGAATCGGCATCGTCGACGCGTTATCCTGTGAAGGTCGTAGCCGCGGCGTCCGCAGAAGCCGCGCGCGCCACCATCGCGCCTTTGAAGTCGATCGTGGTCATTCTCTCAACGGTCGGCGCGTTGATCGTTTTCGCTTTCAGTCTCTGGAAGGCCTGGCACCGGGAGGATGGAGACAACTTCAGCCGCGCTGTCGAAAATCAGGAATTCATCCCGTATTACCAACCGGTTATCGACATCTTCACCGGCGAGGTCAAAGGCGGCGAGCTGTTGGTGCGGTGGCAGCGGCCCGACGGAAGCATGGTCCCGCCCGGACAGTTTCTTCCTTACGCCGAAGCCACCGGCCTCATTCGCGATATCACTCGCCAACTCATGGCCAGGGCGGTTGAGGATTGCGCCGATATCTTCCGGATGCATCCCACGCTCAAGCTATCGATCAATCTGACGGCGATGCATTTCAAAGATCTTGAGATTATTGAAGAGATCAAAGAAATCTTCGGTGATAGCAGCATTCGGTTCGAGCAGCTTTGCTTTGAAATCACCGAACAAAATCCGCTCAAGGATCTCAATCTATCGCGTGCAATCATCGGGCGTATTCAGGCTTTGGGTGCGGCGGTTGCGTTGGACGACGTTGGCACCGGCCATAGCGGGCTTGCTTATCTCCAGAAGCTTGGCGTCGATATCATCAAGATAGACAAGATGTTCGTTGATAACATCGATACCGACCATTCCTCTCAGACGATCGTCGATACACTCATTGAGCTTAGCACGCAGCTCGGTCTTGGAGTCATTGCCGAAGGTGTGGAGCGGGAAGAACAAGCGGAATACCTGCGCAGTATCGGAATTGCGACGGCACAGGGTTATCTCTATTCGCCCCCGGTTCCTGCCGCCGTATTCCTCGAAGCAATTGCAAAGTCGGTCACCCCCGTAGCGGTCACACCTATCGCTGTCACGAGCGAAGCGAATACGGAAGCCGAAGACATTCTTTTCGACGACAAGCAAAACGCGGCTTGACAGGATCAGCGGCAGTAATGTCGGAGGCCGTCATAGCCTAGAAACGTGCCGCTTCCCGGATCGAACGACCGGTACCGGCTTTCGCAGTAGCTATACCAAGCCGGACTCCACATGGCATAGCCACCGCCCGGTACTACGTAACGCAGCGGCGGCCGGTAGATGTAGGGCCGATTGTAGTAATAGCCGGAACCATAGTAGCGCTGGCCATAGTAGCCGGAGCCATAAAATCCTGGCCAATAATAGCCGTAGCCCGGCCCCGCGAAGAGGCCTCCGAGCAACGCACCCGTGGCAAGACCCGCGATGCCGGCGCCGAGGTAGGCGCCCGAGTGGTTATGGTGATGACGATTCCAGCCGTTGCCGTGCCATCTCCCCCCGTTCCAACCGCCATCCCACTGTCTGCGGCCGTTCCAATGTCTGTCGCGTATGAGTAGCGGGTGATCCTTGAATTGCTCGACTGGGCTTTGCGATCCCAACGTAACGACCGGGATGCCGGCTGCGAAGGCAGGAGCCGCGTTATCGCCAACACCGGCCAGCATCGTCAGTCCGGCGAGACCGGCGGTCATCGTTTTGGAGAATACAGCCTTCTGCTCTCTGGACATGGCCAACTCCCTTGAGCGCGTGTGCCCCGCCGCCGGCTGAGCCAGACGTTTTGCGTCTGGGATCGTGGCCGTCACGACGGACCGGCGTCAACGAAGCGTCAACGCGCAGTTTCGAACCGCGTTCCAAGCGGAGGCAATGCTCTGTCGGTGAGCCAGGCTCAAAGCGAGGCGGGAACTTCCGTCGTGAGTTCCGCGAAAAGCTCTGTGTTCATGCAGAATGACGGAGCCCGTTCCATCCCTGCGAGCGCCGCGACGTCGAGCCAGCGATGACAATCGGCTTTGTCGGTGCAGCTATTGCACCGGGCCGCCGCATCGGCACCAAGCAAGCCGTCCACTCCGAGAGTATGGGCCATTCGCCTCATCAGTTCGGGCTCACCGAAGCTGAGGGATTCACGTCCGTAATCAGCGGTATCGATGGATCCGTCACTCATGGGGCTGCCTCCGATGTGTCCCGATCGCACAAAGCAGCATGCTTCATGCGTCGGAGGCAGCTTGGAACCGCAGATGCGGCGAGGCCTTGATCTGGATCATGCTCATGAAAAAAGGGCCGCCCAGTTGGGTGACCCTTTCCTATGGAACTGTTCGGGCGTCAGATCTTGTCGATCTTGTCCTTCACGAATTCCTTGGCCTTACCGGCCGCCTGCTGAGCCTCGCCTTTGCCCTCTTGGACGACGCCTTCGGCGTGGAGCCGCGGATCGTCGGTGGCCTTGCCGGCGGCCTGCTTGACGTTGCCCATAGCCTCGTTGGCTTTGCCCTTGATCTTGTCGGTGGTGCTACCCATGATTGTGATCCTCTGTTCAACGGCTGAATTTGCCGCTCGAAAGGACAACGTGCGTGCGCCATGCCGGTTCCGGCTTTAGGCGGAGCGTGGGGCGAGGTCAGCCGGGTTCCATGATCCGATCAAGCTCCAGCGCGATCGCTTCGGCGAGGGGCGCTTGCTGATCGGCATCGAAATGAATCCCGTCGATTTGGCTCGACCGGATGTAGGCGCCGGCATCCACAAAGCCGGTGCCGAGATGCGCCGCCAGCGTTCTGAGGCGGGTGCCCAAGCTGGCGGATTTTGCGGCTCCACCTGCAAACACTTCCCGCAGGCTGCCGACTTCCAGCATCGGCGGCGGCGCGACGAGGACGATGCGCGGCTGGATCCGGCCGGGTAGATCGCACGCGTTGCGGATCGTGCGGATCAGAAGGTCGAGGCTGCCGGCGATATCGGCCGGCCCCACCGAGAACCTCGGCTTCAAGTCGTTGGTGCCGAGCATGACGACAATCGCATCGATCGGGCTATGGCTGCCGATAATGATGGGCACGGCGGCAAGGCCGTTCATGTGCGCGCCTTCGATGGGATCGGAATGCACGGTGGTGCGGCCAGGCAGTCCCTCTTCGATCACGCGCCAGCCGGCGCCAAGGCGGGCCGCGAGCAGGCCGGTCCAGCGTTCGCCTGGACCAAAGCGCCGGGCGTCGTCCAGATCGACGACGGGGATGGTGCCGTGGGTGTTTGAGTCTCCGAAGCAGACGAGAACTCGGGCGCGGTCGGACATGGTTTCCTCAGGTTTTACCGTTTTGTAGTCGCGCCTAGCTTCGGCGGGCGGAGGGCTGTTGTAAAGGCGCGCCACACCGAATAATTATGGCAACGTTGCCTGTAAGGGCGACAGCGTTCTCAGGGCGGGGTGTAACTCCCCACCGGCGGTGATGTGCGACTCTCGCGCGAGCCCGCGAGCGCCCGATGGCTCCCCGCCGTCGGGGTCAGCAGATCCGGTGAGATCCCGGAGCCGACGGTATAGTCCGGATGAAAGAGAACGGAGCGGCATCGCCCTTTCGGGCGGGCCGATCCTTTTCGCATGCCCTGATTCTGGAAACGATCGTCAGGAGACGAGCCATGAATCAGTCTTTTCGCACTTCTTCTTCCGCTTACTCACCCGAAGGCCGCATCGCGTTCATTCAAGGCGTGTGGCATCGCGACATCGTGGACCAGTGCCGCGATGCCTTCGTGGATAAACTCACGGAACTTGGCACGGCGCGCGCGCTGATCGATCTGCACGAGGTGCCGGGCGTGTTCGAAATTCCGCTGCGGGCCAAGGTTTTGGCCGAGACGGGGCGCTATGCCGCCATCGTCGCGGCGGGCTTCGTGGTCGACGGCGGGATCTACCGGCACGAGTTCGTATCCACCGCCGTCATCGATGGATTGATGCGGGTGCAGCTCGACACCGGCGTGCCTGTCCTCAGTGCCGTGCTCACCCCCATCCGCTTTCACGAGCACGACGAACACCGCGCCTTTTTCCGCGACCATTTCGTTGTGAAGGGCAGGGAAGCGGCATCCGCCTGTCATCTCACGGTGGCGGGCATGCGGGCGATTGTGGGCGCGTGATGAGACCGGGAGGAGGGCTTGCCCTTCTCCCGAACCGCTCTCGTGGTCATGCATAAACTCCCGTTGACGCGATACTACAATTATGCTTGTAGTATCGCATGTTGACAGATCTTCAAGCTGTACCGGCCTTCGTGGCCCTCGGGCACCCCGTGCGCCTCGACACCTTCCGCATGCTCGTTCGCAAGGGGCCGGAGGGCATGCCGTCCGGCGAGATCGCGGCGGAACTCAACGTGCCGCCAACGGCGATGTCGTTTCACCTATCCACGCTTGAACGCTCCCGGCTCGTCACCTCCCGGCGCGAGGGGCGGAAGATCCTCTATGCCGTGAATTTCGAGCAGGTGAGGGCGCTTTTGACCTTCCTCACCGCCGATTGCTGTGGGGGCCGGCCCGAGCTTTGCGACGGGTTGGCGCTGCCAAGCGAGCCGGATTGCGGCTGCAGTTAACGCGCCGACAGTGCCGCGCGACACCCTTTTCATTCCTGCCAGGGCCGGAGACTTCATGACTGCCACGATCTATCACAACCCGGCGTGCGGCACCTCCCGCAACGTTCTTGGAATCCTCCGGGCCGCCGGCGAAGAGCCGACGGTGATCGAGTATCTGAAGACGCCGCCGGACCGTGCGACACTGACGGATCTGATTGCCCGCATGGGGATTTCCGTGCGCGACCTCTTGCGCCAGAAGGGCACGCCCTATGACGAACTCGGCCTTTCCGATCCGAAATGGACCGACGCCGAGCTTGTCGATCTGATGATCGCCCACCCCATCCTGATCAACCGGCCGATCGTCGTGACGGCGAAGGGCGTTCGCCTGTGCCGCCCGTCTGAAACCGTCATCGATCTCCTGGATAATCCACCCGCGACCTTCACCAAGGAAGACGGCGAAGTCGTTATCGTGACAAAGGCGGCCGCACAATGAACCTGTTCGAACGATTTCTGACGCTCTGGGTCGCGCTTTGTATCGTTGTGGGGGTGACGCTCGGGCACATATTCCCCGCCGTCTTCCAAGCAGTGGGCGGGGCCGAGATCGCCAAGGTGAACCTGCCGGTTGCCGTGCTGATCTGGCTGATGGTCATCCCGATGCTGCTCAAGATCGACTTCGCGGCGCTTGGCGAAGTGACACGGCATTGGCGCGGCATCGGCGTCACCCTGTTCATCAACTGGGGCGTAAAGCCGTTTTCGATGGCGCTGCTCGGGTGGCTTTTCATCGGTTGGCTGTTCCGGCCTTACCTTCCGGCCGGCCAGATCGATAGCTACATCGCGGGTCTCATTCTCCTCGCCGCTGCGCCGTGCACCGCCATGGTGTTCGTGTGGAGCAATCTCACCAAGGGCGAGCCTGGGTTTACGTTGAGCCAAGTTGCGCTGAACGACGCGATCATGGTGGTTGCTTTCGCGCCCATCGTGGGCCTGCTCTTGGGGCTGTCTGCGATTACCGTGCCTTGGGAAACGCTGCTCCTCTCGGTTGGGCTCTACATCATCATTCCCGTGATCATCTCGCAGGTGCTCCGGCGTTTTCTGCTGGCCTCGAGCGGGCCGGATGGGCTTGGGCGCGTGCTGTCGAGGCTCCAGCCGATGTCGCTCGTTGCCTTGCTCGCCACGCTGGTTCTGTTGTTCGGGTTCCAGGGCGAACAGATCATCACCCAGCCCATAATCATCGCACTCCTGGCGGTGCCGATCCTGATCCAGGTCTATTTCAACGCGGGTCTTGCCTATGTGCTCAACCGTTGGTCGGGCGAGGCGCATTGCGTGGCCGGACCGTCGGCCTTGATCGGCGCATCGAACTTCTTCGAGCTTGCCGTCGCAGCCGCGATCAGCCTGTTCGGCTTCGGCTCGGGCGCGGCGCTGGCAACCGTGGTCGGCGTCCTCGTCGAAGTGCCTGTGATGCTATCGGTCGTCAAGATCGTGAACGCCAGCAAGGGCTGGTATGAGCGCGGCGAGCGTGTTCGCCCTGCCGATATCGCCGGGCAAAGCGTGGCCGCCAAGGTGTAACGCGCAGCCTTTCGCACGGAAAAGCCGGTTACTCCAAGCGCTTCTGCAACCGCGCGACTTCGACGAAGGCGGCCAATCCGAAGCCGGCGATAACGACCAGCACCACCATGGCCGTTGTCTGGCCCGCCGTGTCCACCATGAAGGCGAAGGCGAAGGGCGCCACGGCGGCCAGCACCTGCCGGGGCAGGGCGATCTGGCCAAGGCGCGTGCCATAGGATGCGCTACCGAAGAGGGCCAGCGGTAGCGCCCCTTGCACGATGCTTTTGAGGCCCGAACCAAAGCCGAGCAGAATTGAAAACGCTACCGCCCCCGCCGTCATGGGGGCGGATAGCGTGAGGATCATCACGGCAAGCGGCAGCATCGATGACGCGATCAGCGTCATGAACAGGGGGTGCCGGCGAACGCCGAACATCATGCTCACAAGGCGCACCAGCACCTGCGCCGGGCCGAACAAGGCCGCAATCCAGAGCGATACCGAACCGATGCCGAGCGCCGTCAACACCGGCACCATTTGCGCCAAAACGGCCGAAAGCATGAAGCCGGAAAGGGCGAACCCGGCCGTAACCAGAACAAGAACCCGGCGCTGGAGATGCTTCGGCACAGGCGCATGCTGAACGTGTGGCTTTTCACCCGGATCAGCCGGCGCCGGCTCGGTTTCCGGCTTCGGCGGGGCTATCTTCAAAATCAGATGAAGGGGCAGGCACAAGGCAAAGTTGAGCGCGGCAAAGACGAGGAACACCTGCCGCCAGTCCATGACCCCATCGAGCCACGTCGTCAGCGGCCAGAACAGCGTGGATGCGAACCCCGCGATCAGGGTCAATTGCGTGATCCGGCTTCGCCCTTGCGAACCATAAGACTGCACGAGCGCCGCAAAGGCCGCGTCATAGAGGATCAAGGCCGAGGCGATCTGTAGGGCGATCAAGGCGACCACAAAGGAAATCAGCTCCGGCGCCAGCGCGGCCGCAACCAGCATGGCCGAAGCCGCGAGCGAGCCGATGGACATGACCGCACCCGCGCCGTGCCGATCGATCCGCCGCCCCACCATCGGCGCCGCGAATCCGCCTGCCAGAAGCGACAGCGAAAACGCGCCGAATATCCAGGAAACCGGTACCTGAAAGGTCGCTGCGATGTCGGCTGTCAGAATGGCGATGCTGTAATAAACCGTGCCGTAGCCGATGACCTGCGTTACGCCCAGCATCCACACCATGGCAGCGGGAGAGGCGAGCCCGAGCGATAAGGTGCGGCGCCTCATCAGCGGCCTACCGTCACGGCGCATAAACTCATGAGGCACGAGCTTGCCGTTGGGGCGCCCATTTCTGCGGATAGGGTCACGGAGGCTCCAGTTTCGGCAATTTCGGCCGAGAGTTTCTGTGCGCCACCGCGAGTCGCGGGCGCCGAGCGCCGTTTTGCCACGCGAATGTATCGGGAGAAAGTCAAAAAGCCGCTCACGGGCCGTGGCGGTTCGCACGCGCCGCCCGGTCGCCCTCAGACTAATACGTCCCGCGTCATTTCGGGGACATGAGCAAGCTTTCCCAGCAGTAGCTTCAGGGCACCGCGTTCGTCGCGGCCGACACGCGCAAGCTCGACGGCGTTGCCGAGCGGGTTGCCGGATCTAAGGTCGACGAGTTGTTGCTCCAAGACCATCCGTTGCAGCAGGTCGTAGGCATTTCCCATCCCTGCAAGGTCCGCATCCTGGCCAACCGCCTTGGCGCGCAGTCCGGCGATCCGGTCGCGCGTTGCCCTGTGAACAATGCCGTGGCGGATCGAGAGGATGCGGGCGGCGGTCACGATGGGCAGAAAACCGCCGCGCTTCAGGTCCAGCCGCCCCTCGTCGGCGCGAAGGCCTCCGAACATCGTAAGCGGTGGGCGCCAGTCATCGAGATCGGCTGCGAGCAGCTTCAAGAACGGCAGCGACTGACCTCCGGTCTCATAAGCGAAATCGAGGATTTCCCGCGCCATGAGGCCGTCGCCGTGTACGGCTCTGAGATCGAAAAAAATGTCGACCGCAAGAAGGTCGGCAGCTTCGGAGCGGCGGACCCAGGCTTCGATCCTTTGCTGCCAAGTCTCCACGCTTCCGCGCCAAGCCGGGTTTCGGACCATGACCCCGCCTTTACAGAAGGGCAGACCGGCTGCGTCGAGAATCGCCGCCAGATGGTCGCCGAAACCGGCGAACCAGCGGTCCTCAGGTCCGTCGGGCGCGCCCGTTTCAAACACGACCGCATTGTCCTGGTCGGCTGCGAGCAGGCTGTCGCCGCGCCCGGCCGAACCCAGAACCACCAGCGCGTAACGGCAGGGCGGCGTGCCGAGCCCTTCCTGCGCCATCCGCTCCTCGGCCAAGATCGCCGCACGGCGGGTGAGCGCTCCAACTTCGCGGGAGATTACAGCCACGACGTCGGCGATAGGCACGGCTTCAGCCAGAAGGCTTTCGGCCAGTTTCGGCAACTTTGCGAAGGCGAGCGCCAGCGCCGGCGCGTTCGGCGCAACGTCGATCTCATCGCCGAGTGCCGTCGCCAATCCGGCACGCAGCCGCAAAAGATCGCGCGCGGAGAGCGCTCCGACCAGCCGTCCCATCTCGTCCGTCGCGCCGAGATGGCGGATGCCGAGCCGGCTCATGCGGCCCATGGCACGGTAGACGAAAGCGTCGGCCGGCACCGTCGCGATCGGCTTGGACATTGCGGTCGACACCGGTTCGCTCAGCGCGGCCGCCCCAAAACGAGCCAGAACGCGCATCACGTCTCGTTCGGTGACGATGCCGACTTCGGATACGGGTGGCGGTTCTTCCAAACCGGACGCGACCACAAACAGCGAACTGACCCGCTGCTCCACCATCCGGCACAATGCGGCAGTCAGCGTTTCGTCCGGTGCCGTCGTTTTCACGGGCGTCGCCATGACCTCGGATACGCGGTGCCGGTAGGGGTAGCTGTCGATCCGCGCCAGCGACCGTTCCGCGTCGCTCACTGCCGCGTCGGCTATCTCCCATCCGGCACGATGCTGGGCGTCCATGGCGTCGGTCAGGCGGCGGCAGGCGGCCTCGGCTTGGGCAAGCGTGCGGATGCCCTTTTCGCGCAGTCTTGGGACCAGTGCCAGGAAAATGGCGGCGGTTGCCGATGCATCGCCGAGTGCGGTGTGACGACCCACGATTTCAAGGCCGAGCCAGCTTGCGATGATTTCCAGCGTTACGTCCGGCAGTTTCGGATTGGCGATCCGCGCGAGAAGGCGCGTGTCGAGAGCCTGGGGCTTGCGCCAAGTCCGCCCCAGCCGCTTCGTCTCGCGCTTCAAAATCGCCAGATCAAAGCCGATGGAGTGCCCGATGACCAAAGAGCCGCCGATCCACGCTTCCAGCCGGTCGATCGTATCGATGTAAGGTGGTGCGCCGGCCACGCGGCGGTCGTCGATGCCATGAATTCGCGTCGATGCCGGCGGGATAGGCTCGCCTGGATTGACCAATGTTTCGAAGCTGTCGCCTGCGACGAGATGCCCGGCTTGGATCCGAACGGCGCCGATTTGGACCAGTCGAGACTTGGCCGTGTCGAGGCCCGTCGTTTCGGTGTCCAACACCACAGCATCCACCGCCACAAGCGGCGTCGCCCCAGGCTGCATCACGCTTTTCTCCACCCACGCTTGGCATAGCCTTTCACACCAAGCGGGGTTTGAACATGCGCTGGATCAAGCGGCCTTAGACTCTGCTTCCGATGCAAAGACTTGCGCAAGCGCGGCGGGGTTCATGCGCGCCAGAAGTATTTCATGCGCACGGCATAGGTTTATCCGCAGCGTATTTTGAAGCAGAAGCCCGTCGTGCTTGGTCAGGTCCGGGTGCATCGGCAGCCGATCGAAGAACGTCCGATGGCCGTCCAAGGGAATGTCCTTCACGGCTTTAGGCGGCGCGACCAGCGTCCGGTTCAGCCGCTCGGTGACGAAGGTCGCGGCGTCGTCCCAGAACTCCGGCTCGAATCCGGTCGGCAGCGGATGGGTTTTAATGACGCGCCGGCACGCCTCGGCAACGCCGCTGACGGCCAGATCGGGTTCCACGTCGCCACTTACCCGCAGAGTTGCCGCGGTCATTTCGCCCACGAAGGCCAGGCAGAGTGGATAGTTGCGCCAGGTGGATGCATCGATCGCTGCCTTGAACGCCTCTTCCTTGAAGAGCTTCTGCCACAGCACGCCGGATCGGGCCCGCGAGTATTCCCACGTCGTCTTCTGGTCAAGGAACGCGGTCTGCTCGGCCAAGAACGCATCGAGCGCGCCGCGATCACCGATCCGGACCGGCTTCTGGAACAGGTTGAACAGGCCCATCGGATCTTCCCAGCTTGGCAGCGCCGTTCGCGGCTTCTGCCTATAGGTTGGGGCAATACGCGCCCGGCCGCAACCATTCCCTTCACTGGCCCGAGCTTCGGCCAAAACATATGAATACAGATATATGCATTATACACGAATATATCATGCCTAACGAAAGTATAAGCGAGAGCACTTAATCCTTAGTGATACGCTACTTGCAGTCGTGTGCCTGAGGAGGATTCGCGACGTGTGATCTGGCCGTAACAAGTCCGGCACAGTCCGTACGGGGGAGTGATTTAAGATGTCTGCTGGAAATCAGGAAGCTTGGTGGGCCAGCACGAGGGGGTTGATGATAACCTGCCTCGTTGTTTGGTTCATATTCGGCTTCGGCATCCACGCGTTCGCAAGCACGCTGAATACCATCGTCATTTTCGGGTTCCCGCTTGGCTTCTACATGGCTGCGCAGGGGTCTTTGATCGTTTTCGTGGCTCTTCTGTTCTGGTTCGCCAAGGCGCAGGACAAGATTGACCACGAACATGGCTTTGCAGAAGAAGTCTGAGGGGGGCATCATGGCAGCACAAAGCAGCGACGCCTTCACGTCCAACCTTGGCCGTATTTATGCGGCCTACACGGGTGGATTTGCGGCCTTCGTTCTTCTGATCGCAGTTCTCGAACAGATGGGCGTACCCGATAACGTCCTCGGGTATCTGTTCGTGATCTTCACCATCGCGGTCTACGCGATGATCGGCATTCTTTCCCGCACCATGCAGGTGTCGGAATACTACGTGGCGGGTCGGCGCGTTCCGGCGTTCTACAACGGCATGGCGACGGGCGCCGACTGGATGTCGGCCGCGTCGTTCATCGGCATGGCGGGCACCCTCTATGCCCTCGGCTATGACGGCCTCGCCTACATCCTGGGCTGGACCGGCGGCTACGTCCTCGTGGCTGTGCTCGTAGCGCCCTACCTGCGTAAGTTCGGCGCCTACACGGTGCCTGATTTCCTCTACGCCCGGTATGGCGGCAAGTTCGCGTCCATCCTCGGAATCATCGTTCTGATGAGCTGCTCGTTCACCTATGTGGTCGCGCAGATCGTCGGTACGGGCCTCATCGCCAGCCGCTTCATCGGCATGGACTTCGAGGTCGCCGTTTACGTCGGTCTTGTCGGCATCCTCGTGTGCTCGCTGCTAGGCGGTATGCGCGCTGTGACTTGGACTCAAGTGGCTCAGTATATCGTTCTGATCGTCGCCTACCTGATCCCGGTGGTCGTGCTCTCCTTCCAGAAGTACGGCGTGCCGCTGCCGCAGATCATGTATGGGCAGGTGCTGCAGGAAATCGCGGCTCGCGAGCAGGAAATGGTGGCCCAGGGTCTGGTGGCGGCTGAGGCTTTGAAGCCTCATATCCAGCCTTTCATGAACCTTGATCCGCTGAACTACTTCGGCCTGATCCTCTGCCTCATGGTGGGCACCGCGTCCTTGCCGCACGTCCTTATGCGCTACTTCACGACGCCCAGCGTTCGTGAGGCGCGCAAGTCCGTGGCTTGGTCGCTCCTGTTCATCTTCATCCTCTACTTCACGGCGCCCGCCTATGCGGCTTTCGCGAAGCTTGAAATCTATACCACCGTCATCGGCGCTCAGGTTGCCGATCTCGGCACCAACCCCGACCTCGGTTGGCTCTTCAAGTGGGGTGCGATCGGTCTGGTCAAGGTCTGCGGCGTCGACGCAGCCAGTGCTCAGGCGATCATCGATGCGTGTGCCAGCGTCGCGAACCATGAGGGCATCGTCCGTCTCGCCGACTTCCGGATCGACAACGACGCGATCGTGATCTCGACCCCGGAAATCGCGGGTCTGCCGTATGTCATCGCCGGCCTTGTTGCCGCCGGTGGTCTTGCGGCGGCGCTTTCGACCGCCGACGGTCTGCTTCTGGCCATCGCCAACGCGCTCAGCCATGACATCTACTACAAGATGATCAACCCGAACGCGCCGACGGCTCGTCGCCTCACCATCGCCCGCGTCCTTCTGGTCGCGGTGGCCATCCTGGCCGCCTATACGGCGTCGTTCCGCCCTGCGGATATCGTCGCCATGGTGGCCTGGGCCTTCAGCCTCGCGGCAGCCGGTCTGTTCCCGGCCCTCGTGCTCGGCATCTGGTCCAAGCGGACCAACAGTGCCGGTGCGATCGCGGGTATGATTGCCGGCTTCAGCATCACGCTCTACTACCTCGTCGGCACCCGCTACTATGCGTCGGGCTTCTACGAGTTCTGGGCGGGTCTGTCTGGTGCCAGCGATGCTGCGATCACCAAGTACACCGAGCTGAAAGCCGCCTGGGAAGCTGCTGCGCCGGAAGCCAAGGCCGCGGCCTGGAAGGCTTTCGACACGCAGGCCCAGACCATGGCGAACTGGTTCGGCGTGCGCAACATCTCGGCCGCTCTGTTCGGTCTGCCGCTTGGCATCATCGTGATGGTTGTGGTCAGCCGGCTGACGCCTGCTCCGTCCAAGGAAATGCAGGATCTCATCGACGAGATCCGGCGTCCCAGCGGCGGCGTGGTGATGAAGGAAAAGACCGCGTGATGAACGCGTAAACGAAAAGACGGCGGGGTCCACGATCCCGCCGTTTTATTTTGCGCCGCAGCCCGCTAGAAGGTCGCGGTAGGATTTGAGCCGGGGGCGCGCCGCATGTTTGAGAACAACCCTTTTTGGGGTTACTGGTACTTTCACATTCCGAACTATGCGCTGGCGCTGGCGATGTACCTGATGATGGGGCGGCTTCTGCTCACGCCGTTCGTCGTGCAAGGTTCGCGCAATTACATCTGGCGTTCCTTCGTGCGCCTCACCGACCCCGTCTTGAAGATTGTTGCACTGGCGACGCCCGCCTCGGTTCCGCCGATCGTGCTTCTCGTCTTCGGGTTTCTCTGGGTTTTCCTAGTCCGTATCGCACTTTATGTCGGCCTCGCCGCAACCGGCCTTGCGCCGGGCGCAAGCTGACGGCTTCGGAAAGGAACCAAGCACGATGTCCACTCAGTCCTTCTATGCCGCCCTCCTGGCCTTCGCCATCGTCAACGGGATTTTCTCGCCCGCCACCGCGATGACGTTTCTTTTGCACCCGCTGTGGTACCCGCCGATAGCGCCGTTCTACGTTCCGATCGTCTTCATGATGTCGTCGCTGATCGTGGCGACCTCGACGATCATGCTGGCCGGTGTTCCGGCCGCGATTTACGAGCATGTCGTCGGTCGGCGCGACGGCAATCAGGTTTCGGCCTGGATCTGGCTCACAGGCACGGCGCTTCTGTCTGCAAGTGCGGTCATCCGCGCCATCGGAATGCTCTAACCGCGTTGCTCGGCGCCTTTTCGCGCCATTGCTGACCGGATGCGCGTCTTGCCATGTGAATGGCAAGGGCCATACTGGTTTGTGGCGAAGGAGAGCGGTGCCATGAACCCGGTGAGACGAGCCGCATTCGAGTCGGTTGCTCGGGCGACGGGTTTTTTTGGCCTGCTTATCGCATGCATGCTGGTCGGACTGTCCTGGAACCCGCCGCTCGCTGCCAAAACCGGCGGCGTTCTTTGTCTCGTTGCAACGCTGACGATGATGGCCAAGGCGCGTCATGCGCCGACGCGCGATTATCGGCAGACAGAGACTTGGATCCTGCTTTCCAAGGCTGAACGCCCGCCCGCCGATGTCGCTCAGCGCCTCACTGGTGCGGCCTTGCAAGAGGCCTATCACGCCTTCGCTATCCGCACCGCCATCGCAAGCATAGGGCTCTTCGCGATCGCGATTCTCCTCACGGCCATCCTGCCGCCCGGAATGACGATGCTGCATTGAAGGGCGCGATCTGTGCGAGTTCACGTTCCCAGTTGCGCCAACCGGTCCAAAACCCATACCATGGACGTTATCCCAACGCCATAAGCCGCAGTCGTCCGCAGCGGTGCTGCGGGCAGCGCGATTACGGCGCGTCCAAACGCGATGAGGGCGAGCACGGCCGCGACGAAGATGAGTTGTCCGGCCTCCACCCCCACGTTGAACATCAGCAGGGCAATTGGGACATCCGTTTGCGGCAGTCCGATCTCCTTCAACGCGCCGGCAAAGCCAAAGCCGTGGAGAAGCCCGAACCCGAATGCGAAGACCCAGGGTGCGGTTCCCGGCAGCCGCCAGTCGCCGGCTTTTGCCCGAAGAAGCTCGCTCGCGACAAAGGCGATACTCAGCGCGATCGTCGCTTCCACCGGCTTTTGCGGTAGCGAGACATAGCCGAGCGCCGCACCGGCCAGAGTGATGCTATGGGCGAGCGTGAAGGCGGTGATCGTTTTCACCAGCATCCAACGATTCCCTATCAGCAGGATCAGCGCGAACACGAACAGCAGGTGATCGATCCCGGTGAGTATATGCTCAACGCCAAGCCTGAAGTAGGTCCATGCCACGTCCATCGCCGATTGCGCGCCTGCGACCTGCAGGACCGGGGCTTCCGGCGTCAGCCGCGCAATCTCGGTTGTTCCATTGCGATACTGGATGCGGGCCATCGCGTCCGTCAGCGTCGCGCGCAGCCCCTCGACGGTGATGGTCTTGCCCTTCAGTCCGCCCTCGCAGCGTGCGGTGAACCGCTCCATGAAGGCGGCGCCCTCAATGGTCCGCGACGGCTCGCCCTCGGTTCGGCACGTCTCGGGTAACCCGACATAGAGCGAAAGCCGCTTGTCGCCGAGCGCCGGGACTTTCCAAAATACGCTGAAGGTATCGGCCGTTTTCTCAGTCATTTCCAGATAGGCCGGTCGCAACTCGTGGGCTGATGTAGGCATAGCCCAAGCGAACGCGGCCAACACAAAGAGGAGGCCGGCGCGCAGCTTCATTGGGCGTCGCCGGGGGGGAGCGCAGGCATTTCGATCACCACTTCGTAGCGCTCGCGAAGGGCCGCAAGCCGTTCTGCGGCAAGAACCTGCCGCCTTTCGTTCCGCCATTCGCGGATCACGGCCTCTCGAATTTCTCCAAGCGGCGGCACCTGCCCGGCCTTGCGCTCCGTGATCTGCACCAGGTGCAAGCCGAAGCTCGATGGGATCGGTCCGGTCCAGTCGCCCGGCTCAACTTTTTCGAGCGCATCGGCAAAGGCTGGTCCGAAGACCTGCGCGATCGAGTGCTTGGCCGTGAGCCCGGCACCGGGTTCCAGAAGCGTCGGGTCGCCAAGCGCCACCGGGTCGGCGCCTCCGGCGGCCAGAACCTTGAGGATCGCGGCCGCCCGCCCGCCGATCTCGTTGCCGTGCCGGTCTGGACGCAGGAAAACCTGACGGAAGGCGATCATCGGCTCGGTTGCGAATTGATCGGGGTGGGCCGTCAGGAAGGCGGCGAGGTCTGTTTGCGTGGGGGTGCCGGTCTCGGCTGCGGCGTCGTTCAGGAACTCCATCTTCTGCCGCAGGCGCCGGCGGATCACGGTGTCGTCGATATCAAGTCCAATTGCCTTTGCCTCGCGGGTGTAGATTTCCTCGGTTATGTAGTCGTCCACGAGGCCTTTAAGTTCGTCCGCGCCGGGTGGCCGCCGCCATGATTTTGCGAATAGGGCGGCAAGCTGCTCGACCTTGGCGGCCGACACGACGATCGGCTGGGACGCGTTCTGATCGCCCCCCAACGCCGCGTTTGCAGCAAATATGACGACGGCGATTGCTGTGAAATGGAGAAGCGGCTCGCGCAGTATGCGTTTGAGCATGTAGGATCCACCTGTCAGGGCGTGTACCAGATCGGCGAGGTGTAGCCGCGTTCCTGTAGTGTCATGACGGTTCCCGGCAGCGGCTTCGTGCCGAAGCGCTTCACATCATAAGCCGTCCAGCGCGGCGTCGGGATCTCCAAAACCCGGCCGTAGTAGAAGGCGCGCAAGGTGGGGTCGAAATCGGGGTCGGTCCACACGGCGCTCAATTCCGGCGCGCCGATCGTGTTGGTGTAGGTCGCCTCTTCCACGTCCACCGTTGTGCCGACAGCGGGCACCTTGCCGTCGGCGCCGACGACCCGCTCGTCCGACCAAGCAACATCGTAGACCTTCTCTTGAACGGCGCCGTCCTTATCGAGCCAGCCTTTCACGATCTGGTAGCGATCGAGATTGGCGCCGATCGGATCCTTGAGCGCGCCCACGAGAAATGTCGGCGCCTTGCCGGGACCGGCCTGCGCGCGGCTGAGATCGCCGCCCATGGGTACGCCCTTGGTGTAGCCGATCGCGGCTGGCAGGCGGTTGTGCGCGTCTTCGGGTTTGAAGTCCCAGCCGCCGAAAAGGCGGATGGCCATGCGCGTCCCCGTCGTCGCGTAGGTCTCCTTGCGTTGCATCGCATCCCAGATTGAAGCACGGGTGTTTTCGGAGGCCCACACCGCGGCGTAGCCAGAGGACGAGACCATCCAGTCGAAGATCTTGATGCCGGTCGCCGGATTGTCGACGAAGACTGACTTGACGCGCTCCGGACTTGGTTCAAGGGATGTTGTCTTTCCGAAGAAATTCTCCTCCTCGGGGCCCGCCAAGCTGTTGTGCGCGTCGGTACTGCCGATGAGGCCGAATTTATAGGGATTGGTGCCGAACTTCGCGTCCAGCGCCAGTCCGTTCTTCAGGCCCGAACGGGCATACTCGAACGGCAGCATGCCGGGCGTCTTGCGAACGCTTGCGTCGAGGTTGCCAAGGTCCCAGATCTCGAAGTCGGCGAATTCGTCATTGGGCGAAAGGGCCGGGTGCGCTTCCCCGCTGCCCTTCGTCTGAGTCGCCTCGTAAAGACGTTCCCACTTCGCACGCTCCTCGACATAGGCGCGATCGATCGGCTTATCCATGGCCTCGACGATCGGGAACATGCGCCCGTTGCTGAGATTGCCGTTGTGAGCGATGGCAAGCACGTTCCCGCCGGTCTTCGTCTCGTAGGCTTCCATCCATTTCCACAGCTCCACCGGATCGTCGCTGCCGTAGGGCGGGGAGACCGTGAATGGTACCACCTGGCTCGCCTTGTCGGCGTTATCGCGGAAGATGACATTGCGGTGGAGGTTGTTGCCGCCCGTGTTGGACGTCCACTCATAGCCGATGAAGGCGGTGAACCGGCCGGGATCGTTATACTCCTCAGCCGCGGCGATCGTATCCTGCCATGCGCTGCGATAGGCGCGCGAGTCGGGAGAGTATGTCAGGGCCGGCGTCAATTTTCCTTGCGAGAAGGCGGTGATAATCTCCAATGCCGCCTGCTGACCCTTGCCGGACTTTATGAGTTCGTACCATCGCCGACCGGTTTCGTCGGCCAGGATCTCCGGTTTGCCCGCCAAGAGGTCAGGGAAGAACCCCATGTTGTCGGAATGATCGGCGACGACGAGAAAGTCGAGCGGACGAGAAAGTTTCGCGGGCTGGCCGCTCGACGCCATGACCTCATCGCCCCGGGCGAACCGGTAAGCGTCGCGCGGGCCAAGTCGGTTGCCGAAGGCACCGGCATCCGTCGACGCGGCGGTATGAAGATGGGTGTCGCCGAAAAACGGCCGCGTGGGAAAATTTCGTCCTGCATAGGGCGAGTAGTTCGGCTTGTCGGAAAAGGCCCTCTTCATCGCTTCAGGGTTGAACTCGCCTGCGTCCTGAGCAACAGCCGGCAAAGCAATAAGGGCAGCGGCGATGCAAACGTATGAAAGGACGAACCTTGCCATGACTGCGCTCCTTGCCTGTAGCCGGAGCTTTCCTCCTAGCAGTGGACTAGCGGGCGCGCCAACGCGGGTATGTGACTAACAGTAACAAACCCATATGACTTACCTTTAGACGCGAGATTCATTAGTCACAGCTAGAGACTGCGATATGGATACATTCATCTACGATCCATCGACAATCTCTTGCTATATTTTACTAATCAATCGACGTGCCAGATTTGATTCAGCTTTGCGCAAAGCCGGAGCGATGGGCCCAGCCGGTCATGCGCTTTTCCACCCAGGCCATTGCCGCATAGGCGACGATACCCTCAAAAGCTAGAACAAAGAGGCCGGCGAAGACCAGTGGAACCTGAAAATTCGATTGGGCGGCCAGCATCATGTGCCCAACACCGCGATTGGCCGCGACTGTTTCGGCGATCACCGAGCCGACGAAGGCCAGCGTGATGGCGACTTTCAGCGATCCGAAGAAATAGGGCAGGGCCCGTGGGATGCCGACCTTCAGCATGATGTCGAGCTTCTTGGCGCCGAGCGCCTTCAAAACGTCTTCCATCTCCGGCTCGATCGTAGCAAGGCCGGTTGCAACGTTGACCACCACCGGAAAGAACGAAATCAGAAACGCGGTAATGATGGCCGGAACGGTACCGATGCCGAACCACAGAACAAGGATCGGCACCACGGCGACCTTTGGCACCGAGTTGAAGCCGATCATCAGCGGATAGAGCCCGGCATAGATGGCCCGCGACCATCCGACCAGAAGCCCAAGCGCCAATCCGCCGACCACGGCGAGGGCAAAGCCGGCCAACGTGGTCATCAGGGTCTGCAACCCGTTCTTCCAGATCGCATCCCAGAATTCGATCATCGCCATGACGATGGCGGACGGAGCGGGGAGGACATAGGCGGGAAGCCCGAGGATGCGAACCGCCACCTCCCAGATCGTGAAAAGCGCGATCGTATAGAGCCAGGGCGATACCTTGATCCAGTCGATGCGGCGGGTCTCGTTCGAGGAGAGGGTCATGCGGCCGCCCTTGCGTGCTTGATGTGGCCGCGCAGTTCGTGAACCACGTCGACGAAGGCCTGGGTGTAGTTGATCTCAAGATCGCGGGGCCTGGGGAAAGTAACCCGCCGTTCGGCCACGATGCGACCTGGCCGGGCGCTCATGACGAAGATACGGTCGGCCAGGAACACCGCCTCACGCAGGTCATGCGTGACGAGGATTACGGTGAAGCCGCGAGCGGCGTGCAAATCGCGGATCACGCACCACAACTCCTCGCGTGTGAGGGCATCGAGGGCGCCGAAGGGTTCGTCCAGCATCAAAAGTTCGGGCTCGTGGATCAGAGCCCGGCAAAGGCTGGCGCGTTGCTGCATGCCGCCTGAAAGCTGCCACGGGAATTTCCCGCCGAAGCCCTCAAGGCCGACCATTTTCAGCAAGCCTTCGGCCCGTGCGATGTATTCGTCTTTGTGCTTTCTAAGCCGGCTTCGATGCGGCTGCGCGATTTCCAGCGGCAGCATCACATTCTCAAGCGTCGTGCGCCAGGGCAGGAGCGTCGGGTTCTGGAAGGCCATGCCGGCCATGGTGACCGGTTTTGCCACCGGGGCGCCCGCCACCTTGACCATGCCCTTGAACGGGAATTGAAGCCCGGTCGCCAGCTTCATCAACGTCGATTTCCCGCATCCGGACGGGCCGACCACGGCGGCAAACTCACCTGCTTCGACGGCGATGGAGCAGCCTTCGATGGCGAGCGTGCCGGACGCGCCGCCGTAACGGTGCGATACGGCGTCGAGAATCACGGGGACGGACATCGTCAGGCGGTGCTCCGGGAAGGGCGGCGGTCGGGGTTGCCGGGCGCCGAAACCCTGGCGCCCGGCCTCTCTTTGGTTGCGGTCCCGATCAGGGAAACATCCGCTCTTCCTTGGGCGGCAGGTAGGCGTCCGTGAAGACGTCCTCGGCCTTCACGGTTGTCTTGAATTCGTATCCGAAGCCAAGTTGCTCGATAGATTTGGACAGGCGCGCGAAATCGACGCCGCCAAAGCCGTCGGTCTTCACGGCATCGGTCACGATATTGTCGGCGATCGCCATTTTCAGACGCTCAAGTTCGACTTCCTTCTTGGCCACATCATTGCGGGCCAGAACGAATTCAACAGCCGCATCGGGGTCTGCGATGGTGTCCATCACGCCCTTGATGGTTGCCTTGACGAAACCTTTGACGGCCTCGGGGTTGGCGGCGGCGAAGTCGGGGTTGACCATGATCGCGTTGCCGTAGAGGTCGAGCCCGTTCTTGGCCATGAGGATCACGGAAATGTCCTCGGCCGGCACGCCGGCAGCCTTGAGGTTCATGAAGACCGAGAAGGAGAAGCCGAACACGGCGTCTACCGCGCCTTGAGCCAACATGGGCTCGCGCACCGGAAAGCCGATGCTTTCGATGGTGATCGCGGAGGTGTCGATGCCATTTGCCTTCACAAAGGCGGGCCACTGCGCAAAAGCGCCGTCCGGCGGCGGTGCGCCGAGCTTCTTGCCGGCCAGATCCTGCCAACCGGTGACACCTTGCGACTTGCGCCCGACGATTGCGAAGGGCGGCACGTTATACATCATCATGACCGCTTTGACGTCCAAAGCGGCGTTCTGGTCACGGAACTTGATGAGGGAGTTGATGTCGCCGAAGCCCATTTGGTAGGCGCCCGTGGCCACGCGCGGCAGCGCTTCGGTGGATCCGGCACCGGTATCGATGGTGACGTCTAGGCCTTCGGCTTTGTAATAGCCTTTCTCCAGCGCGATCAGGAAGGGAGCCGACGGGCCCTCGAACTTCCAGTCCAGCGTGAACTTGATCGCCGTTTCGGCTATCGCCGAGCCCGACATGACCAGCATGGCGCCAAGGGCAACCGCACCGGACCGCATCCATCGAACCGCATCGCAACCCATTCCACGCTCCTGATCGCTACGTAATACACCGCAGCCAATCAAGATTTATGCCAAGCCAGGGGACCGCGCCGGCTGCACGGGTTTGTGCTTCGGCGCTGCGGATTGAGCAGTTTTATCCGGGATGGACGATGAAATGCTGAGCATTTGCACCAAGAACAAGCTAGGGCGAGAGCGGGTTGCGGGCTGGGTAAACACTGGGCCGCCTCAAAAGCTTGCGCCGCTGAATTTCCATTCAGCGGCGCGCAGCAATCGGGGCAAATCGGTTGTTTAAGAGTGTGCGCTGCGTGAGTTACGCGGGCCCACACCCGTTCAGCCGGCTGATTACGAGCAGCCGGATGTCGATCCGCAGGTGTCGCACTTCAGGCAGGTGCCGTTGCGCACCATGGTGAAGTTCCCGCATTCGCCGCAGGCTTCGCCGACGTAGCCTTTCATGCGGGCGTGAGCCGCTTTGGTGGCGTAGTCGGGTTCGGGGGCGGTGGTGCCCACCGAGGTTGCGGGGGAGGGGGCTTCCTCCAGGTCGCGCTTGAAGGCCGTGGCGGCGCCGCTGGATGCGATCGACATCACGTTGCTTGTTGCGCGCGCCGTGGCGAAGGCGCTGCCGGCTGACGCGGTGGCACTGCCGGATGCGCTGCCTTTCGGGTCGGCGTTGCCGGACACGACCTTGAACTGAGCCGCCTTGCCGCGCACCAAACCCTTGGAAAGCGGGCCTTCGGCTGCCTTGTCCTCGCGAACTCCGCCGCCGAGGCCGGTGTTGCCGGCGTCTTCGGGGACGACGTGGGCGAGGTCGTGGCGGTCGAGATAGGAGACGGCAAGCTCGCGGAACACGTAGTCGAGGATCGACGTCGCGTTCTTGATCATCTCGTTGCCCTGCACCATGCCGGCCGGCTCGAAGCGGGTGAAGGTGAAGGCCTCCACATATTCTTCAAGCGGCACGCCATATTGCAGACCAAGCGAGATGGCGATAGCGAAGTTGTTCATCATCGCACGGAAGGCAGCGCCTTCCTTGTGCATGTCGATGAAGATCTCGCCGAGACGCCCGTCATTATACTCGCCGGTGCGGATGTAGACCTTGTGACCGCCGACGATAGCCTTCTGGGTATAGCCTTTGCGGCGGTCCGGCAACTTGTCGCGGGCGCGGATCTGCCGCTCGACGATGCGTTCCACGATCCGCTCGGCCGCGATGGTGGCGCGGGCGGCCATGGCCTTTTCCGCCACGATGGCCTCCACCGCGTCCTCGGCATCCTCATCGTCGTCGGCGAGAAGCTGCGAGTTCAGCGGCTGGCTGAGCTTGGAGCCGTCGCGGTAGAGCGCGTTCGCCTTGAGAGCGAGGCGCCAGGACAGCATGTAGGCTTCCTTGCAGTCCTCAACCGTGGCGTCGTTCGGCATGTTGATGGTCTTGGAGATGGCGCCCGAGATGAAGGGTTGCGCCGCCGCCATCATGTGGATGTGGCTTTCGACCGAGAGATAGCGCTTGCCGATGCGCCCGCAGGGATTGGCGCAGTCGAACACCGGAAGGTGCTCGGCCTTCAGGAAGGGCGCGCCTTCCAGGGTCATCGCGCCACAGACGTGGGTGTTCGCCGCCTCGATCTCGGCCTTGGTGTAGCCGAGGTAGGTGAGGAGATCGAAGCTCGGATCGTTCATCTGCGCGTCGGTGACGCCGAGCTTGCGAAGCTCGTCTTCGCCCAGCGTCCAGCGGTTGAATACGAACTTGATGTCGAAGGCTGACTTCAGCGAGCCCTGCACCTTCTCGATCGCGCTGTCGGACAGGCCCTTGGTCCGAAGCGAGGTCGGGGTGATGTGCGGGGCCTGCGCGATCGAGCCGTGGCCGACGGCGTAGGCTTCGATTTCCGCGATCTGCGCCTCGCCGTAGCCGAGCGCGCGCAGGGCTTCGGGAACCGCGTTGTTGATGATCTTGAAGTAGCCGCCGCCGGCCAGCTTCTTGAACTTTACCAGCGCGAAGTCCGGTTCGATGCCGGTGGTGTCGCAGTCCATCACGAGGCCGATCGTGCCGGTCGGCGCAATCACGGTGGCCTGCGCGTTGCGGTAGCCGTGCTTTTCGCCAAGTGCGAGGGCCTTGTCCCAAGCGGCGGACGCGGCGGCGACGAGGCGCTTGTCGGCGCAGGCGGCGTGGTCGAGCGGCACTGGCGGGGTGCGCAGCTTCTCGTAGCCGTCCTTGCTGCCGTGAGCGGCGCGGTGGTGGTTGCGGATGACGCGGAGCATGTGCTCGGCGTTCTTCTTATAGCCGGGGAAGGGCCCAAGCTCGCCGGCCATTTCCGCCGACGTGGCGTAGGAAACGCCCGTCATGATGGCGCTGATCGCGCCGCAGATGGCGCGGCCCTCGGCCGAGTCATAGGGAATGCCCGCCGACATCAGAAGGCCGCCGATGTTGGCGAAGCCCAGGCCAAGCGTGCGATATTCGTAGGAAAGCTGCGCGATTTCCTTGGAGGGGAACTGCGCCATCGTCACGGAGATTTCCAGAACGACGGTCCACAGCCGGCAGGCATGCTCGAAGGCTTCGATATCGAAGGATTTGTCGGTGCGGCGGAACTGGAGAAGGTTCAGCGACGCTAGGTTGCAGGCCGTGTCGTCCAGGAACATGTATTCCGAGCACGGATTGGACGCCCGGATCTCGCCCGACGCGAGGCAGGTGTGCCAGTCGTTGATCGTGGTGTGATATTGGATGCCGGGGTCGGCGGAGGCCCAGGCGGCATGGCCGATGGTCTCCCACAGGTCCTTCGCCTTCAGTGTTTTGAGAACTTTGCCGTCCTTACGGGCGGTCAGATTCCAGGAGGCGTCGGTTTCCACGGCGCGCAGGAAGTCATCGGTGACGCGGACGGAATTGTTCGAATTCTGGCCGGAAACCGTGAGATAGGCCTCCGAATCCCAGTCGGTGTCGAACACCGGGAATTCGATCGAGGTGTAGCCCTGCCGCGCGAATTGGATGACGCGGCGGATGTAGTTTTCCGGCACAAGCGCCTTCTTGGCGGCGCGGATTTCGCGCTTCAGGCCAAGGTTCTTCAAGGGATCGAAGCGGTCGTCGCTGGCAAGCTCAGTGCCCGCGATCGCTTGCATGATGGCTGTCAGGTGCTTGGAGCACACCTTGGAGCCGGTTACGAGAGCGGCGACCTTCTGCTCTTCGCGCACCTTCCAGTTGATATACTGCTCAATGTCGGGGTGGTCGATATCCACCACCACCATCTTCGCCGCGCGGCGCGTGGTGCCGCCCGACTTGATGGCGCCGGCGGCCCGGTCGCCGATCTTGAGGAAGCTCATCAGGCCCGACGACTTGCCGCCGCCCGACAGCTTCTCGCCTTCGCCGCGCAGCTTGGAGAAGTTGGAGCCGGTGCCGGAGCCATACTTGAAGAGGCGGGCTTCGCGGACCCACAGGTCCATGATGCCGTTTTCGTTGACGAGATCGTCCTGCACGCCCTGGATGAAGCAGGCGTGCGGCTGGGGATGCTCGTAGGCGGTGGCCGAACGGGTCAGTTTGCCGGTCTTGTAGTCGACGTAGTAGTGGCCCTGGCTCGGGCCGTCGATGCCATAGGCCCAATGCAGACCGGTGTTGAACCATTGCGGGGAGTTCGGCGCCACCTTCTGGGTCGCCAGCATGAAGCGCAATTCGTCGAAGAAGGCGCGGGCGTCGGATTCGGAGGCGAAGTAGCCGCCCTTCCAGCCCCAATAGGTCCAGGTACCGGCGAGCCGGTCGAACACCTGGCGGGCGTCGGTTTCACCGCCGAAGCGGTCCTTTTCGGGAAGGGCTGCAAGCGCCTTGTCGTCCGGCACGGAGCGCCACAGCCATGACGGCACGGAGTTTTCCTCCACGCGCTTCAGGATCTTCGGCACGCCGGCCTTGCGGAAATATTTCTGCGCGAGAATGTCGCTCGCCACTTGGCTCCATGCGGCGGGAACCTGGATATCGGCGGCGCGGAAAACCACTGACCCGTCCGGATTGCGGATCTCGCTGAGGGCGAGCCGGAATTCGATCTCCTGATAGGGAGATTGACCGTCCGTGGTGAAACGCCGTCCGATTTGCATATCTTAGCCCCTTGTCCCCTTGCCGCAGGTTGTCGCTGACATCCCGCTGGCGCGTGCCGCATCAGTAAGCTGCCCGGCCACGTTTTTAAAACGCGGTCAGGCGCCACTCGGTTTCATCGACATTTACACTATCTTGGGTCTCACCGCCGCGTGAGGCGCTAGATGTAGTTTGAGTGCTATAACTTTAAAGCCGGGTTAATGCATAGCGCTGAAGCCTGTCCACAACACCTTCGCCCCTATCCCCAGGAACCTAACGGGGCTTGCCCGCGAGGCAAAATTTAGGGTCAAAGCCATGTATTCGCTTGACCGATCTGTTCGCCAGCTCAGCGATTCGGCTGACGCTTTCAACTGCTCTGCTCGCGTTACAAATGTTAATATGCGAATACCAACATTGTAATCCTCGACAATCGCGCTGCATTTTTTTCCCGACTCGAAGTCTGCCCGAAGCTACGGTCAATCAATCTTGAGCGTCAAGCTATGGTGCTGCGCGGTGACGCGGATACCAGATTTTGTGTCTTTCAGGCCGATCAATCTTTCCAATTTGAATCAATATCGCCCATACGGATTGAGCCAACTTTCAAAGTCACATGATAGACTCGCCCATGTCGGATTTGGCAATTGGGTCAACGCAAGGCCTCAGCCGCGCGCATATATCGGTAACGACGGCAGATCCCTGAAAGCGGATTACGATGAGCTTCAACGCTTGCTTCGGTCTTACCTTGGATGAACTTGATATCGTTGTCATTGAAGACGCTAAGCCCATGCAAGCGATACTTCGCTCCATGCTCGTTGGGCTGATGTCAAAGCGACTTCGCATGTACGACAGCATTTCCGATGCGATGCAGGCGATGCGGCGCGATCCGCCGAATCTCATCATTTCGGATTGGCGGATCGGTGAGCATAGTGCGTCCGAACTCCTGACCAACCTCCGTAATCAATGGGCAGAACCGCTCTGCTTCGTGCCGGTCGTCATTTTGACGGCGCACGCCACGCGGCAGGTCGTTGACGTTGCGATGGCCAATGGCGCGCATCTCGTGATCGCCAAGCCCGTTTCGCCGCACGTATTGTTCTCGCGAATCGATTGGGTGATGCACGATCCGCGCCGCTATGTGCTTGGTCCGCAAGGCAGTTACGGAATCGAGGGCGTCGAAGATCAACTCACGCTGCGGCAGGCCAAGGTGGAAGCCCTTATTGCCGCACGGGCTGCATTGGGCGCAAAACGGCTTAATGCCAAGCCGAATCGCGTGCGCGAGGACGCGTCTGCGCTGGAATTGACGTCGGCGGCTGATCAGGTGCCGGTCAACGCCGATAACGCGGAAAAAGCGCCTCCGAAGTTCTGTCACCCTTACGCCGCTCTGCGGGTCTCTTCGAACCGCTGAGAGGGGCGCGCGGGACCCACGATCCGGCTTTACATTGCGATGCTGCGTGGCCATAGTCCGCGCGAGTTTCTAGGGCAGCCGCCGTTGCGCATTTGCGTATTCGGCGGGCAAGGCGGATCGGCCATGAAGAGTTTTCTTCTTCAGATTTTCACTTGGTGGAACGGCCAGACGATGGGCACGCGCTTCTTCACCTGGAGGCGCGGTCTGCGCGTCGGGGCGGATGATGCCGGCAACGTCTACTATCAGGAACGGGGCGGAAAGCGCCGCTGGGTCATCTATAACGGCGTGGCCGAGCCCTCAGCCATTCCGCCCGGCTGGCACGGCTGGATGCACCACCGGGTCAACACACCGCCCACCGCCGAAACCTATAGCCCGCGCGAGTGGCAAAAGCCGCACCGGCCCAATCCCACAGGCTCGCCTGCAGCTTACCGCCCGCCGGGCTCTATCCTTTCGGGCGAAACGCGGCCGCGTGTGACCGGCGATTATGACGCCTGGACGCCGGGTTCCTGATTGCCGACACTCTTTGTCGCTTGATCGTCAAACGGGGCGGACTTTGAACGGTTCGTCCCGATTTCGTTTCACTCCCCGCTTTTGAAGGTCGCCCATGGCTCCCCGTTCCATCATCATCGATACCGATCCTGGCCAGGACGACGCCGTTGCGATCATGCTGGCGCTCGGTCGGCCGGATGCGATCGAAGTGCTGGGTCTGACTGCGGCGGCGGGCAACGTGGGGTTGGCGCTGACGGCGACAAACTCCTTGAAGCTTCTCGAATTGGCCGGTCGGACGGATATTCCGGTGTTCGCGGGCGCGGATGCGCCGCTCGTCGTGGCGCTCGAAACGGCCGAATATGTGCACGGCGAGACCGGCCTCAACGGCTGGACCTTCCCGGAACCCAAAACGCCGCTGCGGCCTGAATTCGCGCCGGATTGGATCGTCGACACGATCATGAGCCGGCCGGAGAAGTCGGTCACCTTGTGCCCGCTCGGGCCGCTCACCAACATCGCGCTGGCGCTTGCCAAGGAACCGCGCATCGCGGCCCGGCTCGACAAAATCGTCCTGATGGGCGGCGCGCAGATCGAAGGCGGCAACGTTACGCCCACGGCCGAGTTCAACATCTACGTCGATCCTCATGCGGCCGCGCGCGTGTTCGCGTCCGGTGCGGAGATTGTCGTGATGTCGCTCGATGTCACGCATCAGGCGCTGATCAAGAAGTCCTGGCTTGCCGAGATGAAGGGCCTCAACTCCCGCGTCGGCGAGGCCTTCGCCGGGCTCTTGTCGTTCTACGAGCGCTATGACGAAGCCAAATACGGCACCGATGGCGGGCCGCTGCACGACCCCACCACCATCGCCTACCTGCTGGCGCCGGAGCTTTTCAATGGCAAGTTCGTCAACGTCGAAATCGAAACGGCTCCCGGTCTTGGGTTCGGCCAGACTGTGGTTGATCGCTGGTCTGTGACCGCCCGCAAGAAGAACGCCACATGGATTACGCATGTGGATGCCGATGGCTTCTTTGCGCTGATCCTGAATGCTTTCCGAAACCTGCCGTGACGCTTGCCGCGTGGGCCTGGAGGGCGATACGGCCGTGAACGCGCCGCAATCTCGGGGTTTGGTCGCTTCCCAGCGCGGCTTGCGAGTGCTAACCACGCGCCGATACCCCTTGGATGACCGACGCCAGATGATTGCCAGCCGCCTTAAAATGCTCGCCGTTGCCGGACTGGTGATTGCATCGTCGTCGGTGCCCTCGTCGGCCCAGAAGGTGGCGAATCAGGTCGCTGTGTTCTCTGGGCTCGATAAGATCACCGGCCGCATCATCACCTTCGACGTCTATATCGAAGAAACCGTTCAGTTCGGCGCTCTGAGGGTTACGCCCAAGGTCTGCTATAACCGTCCGCCGACCGAGGCTGCCCAGACTGACGCCTTCGTGCAGGTCGATGAAATCACGCTCGACAACAAGATCCAGCGCATCTTCACCGGGTGGATGTTTGCCGCCAGCCCCGGCCTCAATGCCGTGGAACATCCTGTGTTCGACGTGTGGCTGAACGATTGCCGTATGGAAAGCGACGTGCCGCCGCCCAATGAGCGGAACGGCGAAGCCCGCGAGGCGAAGGCCAATCAGGAAACCGAGCCGGGCGCCGAGGGCGGCGTGCTGGGCGTGGAAATGATCGACGGCATTCCGATCCCGCGCCGCAAGCCCGCCATTCCGCTTTCGATCGACAGTTCCAACCCGAACGCCCCGACCGAGGAAGTGCCCGGCGCCGAGGGCGAAATTCTGGACTGACGGGCGGGCCCGCCGTTAGGTTTCCCCATCTCCCGTTGCCCATTTGAGGGCCAGAGTGCCGCTCACGGATTTGGGCAACGCGTGGAAGTCGCCGCGCTCCACGATGGCGGCTTCTAGGAGGTGACCGTAGACCTCTTTTGGAATTTCCTCGGCCCCGAATCGGGTGAGGTGTTCCGTTACGAATTGGGTGTCGAGCAGCCGGTAGCTCCCAGCCTTCAGCCGCGCGATGAGGTGGACAAGGGCCACTTTCGAAGCGTTGGTTTGGAAGGAAAACATGCTCTCGCCAAAGAAGGCCCCGCCGATCGAGACGCCATAGAGCCCGCCGACCAGCTTGTTCTCGTGCCAGCACTCCACGGTGTGGCAATGGCCGCGGCGGAAAAGCTCGCCGTAAAGGCGGCGAATGCGGGCGTTGATCCAGGTTTTGCGGCGGCCGGGGGCGGGGCGGGCGCAGCCTTCGATCACGCCGGGAAAGTCGGTATCGACGCGAACGTCGAACACGTCTTGGCGCACCGTGCGCGCGAGCCGCTTGGGGATGTGGAAGTCGCCGAGCGGAAGCACCCCGCGCCATTCGGGCTCCACCCAAAACAGCGTTGGATCCTCGGCGCTTTCCGCCATCGGGAACATGCCGACGGCGTAGGCTTTGAGGATAACGTCTGGCGTGATCGCGAAGGCAAGGTCGTCACGGCCGGTCATGGCATCCAAATCCCGTTGCGACCGACGGAAATAGGAAAGTGTCTGTCGCTCGGCGAGGTGGGGCGGAGCCTATATCCGCCGCACTCCATTGTTTCGCCTTCACGCACCCAAAGCCTCAAGCCTCGAACGGGCTCGTCGCGAGCCACTTTTCCAGCCAGTGGATGTCATACATGCCGTTGGCGATGTCCTGATTTTCTACAAGATGCTTAAACAGCGGGATCGTCGAATCGATGCCGTCCACCACGAATTCATCGAGACAGCGGCGCAGGCGCATCATGCATTCCACGCGCGTGCGGCCGTGCACGATGAGCTTGCCGATCAGGCTGTCGTAGTTCGGCGGGATCTTATAACCCTGGTAGACACCCGAATCGACGCGCACGCCAAGTCCGCCCGGCGGGTGCCAATAGCTGATCGTGCCCGGCGAGGGGGCGAAGGTGGCCGGATTTTCCGCGTTGATGCGGCATTCGATGGCGTGGCCGTTGAAGGTCACGTCCGACTGCCGGATCGTAAGCGCCGCGCCGGAGGCTACCTTGATCTGCTCGTTTACGAGATCGATGCCGGTGATCATCTCGGTCACGGGATGCTCGACCTGGAGACGCGTGTTCATCTCGATGAAATAGAACTCGCCGTCCTCATAAAGGAACTCGATCGTGCCGACGCCGGAGTAGTTCAACTCGGCCATGGCATTCGCCACGATCGCGCCGATCTTATTGCGGCTTTCCTGGTTCAGCGCCGGAGACAGGGCTTCTTCCCAAACCTTCTGATGGCGGCGCTGGAGCGAACAGTCGCGCTCGCCCAGATGAATGGCATTGCCCTGGCCGTCGCCCAGCACCTGCACTTCGATGTGCCGGGGCTTCAGGAGGTATTTCTCGATGTAGACTGAGTCGTCGCCGAAAGCGTTCTTAGCTTCCGATCGCGCCGCCGAAAGGGCGCCCGACATCTCGCTCTCGTTGAGCGCGACGCGCATGCCGCGTCCGCCACCACCGGCGGCCGCTTTCACGAGCACGGGGTAGCCGATATCGGCCGCGATGCGGTGCGCGTCCTCGTCGGTGGTCACCGCGCCGTCAGAGCCGGGCACGACCGGAATACCGAGGCGGCGGGCCGTTGCCTTTGCCTCGATCTTGTCGCCCATGATCCGGATGTGCTCGGCACTCGGGCCGATGAAGGTGATGCCGTGCGCGGTCAAAATTTCCGCGAAGCGGGCATTCTCCGACAGGAAGCCGTAGCCGGGGTGGACCGCTTCGGCGCCGGTAATCTCACAGGCCGCCAAGAGCTGGGGGATGTTGAGATAGCTGTCGCGCGCGGCGGGCGGGCCGATGCACACCGATTCGTCGGCGAGGCGCACGTGCATCGCATTGGCATCGGCGGTGGAATGCACCGCCACGGTCTCGATGCCGAGTTCCTTGCAGGCGCGCAGAACCCGAAGCGCGATTTCGCCCCGGTTCGCGATGAGGATCTTGTTGAACATCGGCCTCTTCACTCGATGATGAGGAGTGGTTCGCCGTACTCGATCGGCTGGCCGTTCTCGACAAAGATTGCGGTGACTTTACCCGCGCGCGGCGCTGTAATCGGGTTCATGTGCTTCATCGCTTCTACGATCAGCACAGTCTGCCCGACGCGAACGCTATCGCCGACTTCGACGAAGGGGCGGGCGCCTGGTTCGGGGGTGCGATAGCAGGTGCCGACCATGGGCGAGGGCACCGTGCCCGGATTGTTCGCGGGGTCGGCGGGTTTCACCTCCGCGACGACGGCGGCGGCAACCGGCGCGGCGGCGGCTGGAGCCGGACTGCCCATCTGCGGATAAGCCCAGGGGCCGGGCGCCTGCATCGCATAGGCCGGCGCGGGCGCGGCCTGCCGGGCGACGCGGATCTTCAGCTTGTCGTGCTCGACTTCAATCTCGGTGAGATCGGTTTCGTCGAGGATGGTCGCGAGCTGACGGATCAGGTCGTAGTCGAAAGGTTTGCTGGACATCGTCTCGTCGTCGTTGCGCCGGTTGGTCATCGCGACATGACCTCGGCCAGGGCTTGAAGCGCGAGCAAGTAGCCTTGCGGCCCGAGACCGACGATCACCCCGGTCGCCACCGGCGATACGTAGGAGTGATGGCGGAAACTTTCACGCGCGTGAACGTTGGAAATATGAACTTCGATCAACCGCACACCGCTGCCTTTGATGGCATCATGCAGGGCGATGGATGTGTGGGTGTAGGCACCCGGATTGATCACGACGCCCGCCTGTCGCCGGCCGGCTTCGTGGATCCAGTCGATCAGGTCGCCCTCGTGGTTCGACTGGCGGAACTCCACCGCGTCGAACCCAAGCTCCGCACCCTTCGCCCGGCAGGCCGCCTCGATATCGGCCAGCGTGCCGGCGCCATAGACGGCGGGCTCGCGGGTGCCGAGCAGGTTGAGGTTCGGTCCGTTGAGAACAAAGACGTCACGCGGCAAGGGGGCTTCCAAGGGTCAGCAGGATGAATCGGCCGGACAAGTAAGGCCCGATCCGCGGACCCCTTATAGGCATTGCTGGAGAGAAGGAAAAGAGCGCGGCTTGAGACGTGGCACAAGCTTCCTTCTCCCGTGGTGGGAGAAGGCGTTTGCCGGTTGCCCGCGACCCTATTCCGCCGCGACCCTCGCCGGTTCCTCGTCCAGCCATCCCGCCAGATCGCTCAGCGCTCGCGCCGATATCGCGCGGCGTTTGGCGACTGTCTTTTCCTTGCCGCGCACGCGCACGCCGGGTTCCCTAGGCACTTCGACGTCCGGAAACAGGCCGAAATTCACGTTCATCGGCTGGAACGAGCGGGGGCCTTCGCCTTCGACGACCAGATGACCGCCGGTGATATGATTGAGGAGCGCCCCGAAGGCTGTGGTGAGCGGCGGCACCGAAGGTTCCGTGCCAAGCCGCTCCGCCGCCGCGAACCGGCCGGCGAGCAGGCCCACGGCGGCTGATTCCACATAGCCCTCGCAGCCGGTGACCTGACCGGCGAAACGCAGGCGGGGCAGCGCTTTCAGGCGCAGCGTGCGATCCAGCAAGCGCGGGCTGTTGAGATAGGTGTTGCGGTGAAGGCCGCCGAGGCGGGCGAACTCGGCGTTTTCCAGGCCTGGAATCATCCGGAACACGCGGGTCTGCTCGCCATACTTCAGCTTGGTCTGGAAGCCGACCATGTTGTAGAGCGTGCCGAGCGCGTTATCCTGGCGAAGCTGCACGATGGCGTGCGCTTTGATGGTGGGCTGATGCGGGTTTGTGAGGCCGATCGGCTTCATCGGGCCATAGCGCAGCGTTTCGCGGCCCCGCTCGGCCATCACCTCGACGGGAAGGCAGCCGTCGAAATAGGGCGTGCCCTCGAACTCCTTGAAGGAGGTCTTATCCCCCGCGATCAGCGCGTCCAGGAACGCCTCATACTGGTCCTTGTCGAGGGGGCAGTTGATGTAATCCGCGCCCGTGCCGCCCGGTCCCGCCTTATCGTAGCGCGATTGGAACCAAGCTTTGCTCATGTCGATCGAATCGAAATGGACGATCGGCGCGATCGCGTCGAAGAAGGCGAGCGACTCGGCGCCCGTCAGCCCCCGGATCGCTTCGGCGAGCGCGGGCGAGGTGAGCGGGCCGGTGGCGATGATGGTGCTGTCCCAGTCGTCCGGCGGCAGGCCCGCGACCTCACCGAGCGCGATCGTAATCAGCGGATGGGCATGAAGCGCGGCGGTTACCGCCTCGGCGAAGCCTTCACGGTCCACCGCCAGCGCGCCGCCGGCCGGCACCTGATTACAGTCGGCGGATGCCATGATGAGCGAGCCGGCGCGCCGCATTTCCTCGTGAAGCAGGCCGACCGCGTTGTTTTGAGCATCGTCGGATCGAAACGAGTTCGAGCAGACAAGCTCGGCCAGCTTATCGGTTTTGTGGGCGTCGGTCGGGCGCTCGGGCCGCATCTCGTGCAGTACAACCGGAATGCCCCGCGAGGCGATCTGCCAAGCGGCTTCCGAGCCCGCGAGCCCGCCGCCGACGATGTGAATGGGATTGACTGTGTTCGACATGGCGGAACCCTAATCGTCCCGATCCTCAGCGGCAAGCGCCGCCCTCAAAAGACGAACGCCCGCCGGGGGAGGAGATCCGGCGGGCGTCGCTTTAGGTCCGTGGCGGCAGGGGAGGAGGTCTGCCCCACGGTCTGCCCGCGATGAGGGAGGAGATCATCGCGGTCTTCCGGGGTGCCATCCGGGAGGAGGATGGATGACGTACCCGGCATTCCAAGTCGCAAAAGTTGCCAGGGGAGGAGGTCCGGCAAGGTTCGCGGTAGGCGTCACAAGACGGGGGGAGGAGATCCGTCTTGTTGGTTGGCACCGAACCGGGGAGGAGGTCGGTTTCGGTGCCTCACCGGGGAGACCGGGGAACCCAGGGAGGAGGAAGGGTTTGCAGCGGTCGGCCCGATTTCTAGAACTAGGACCGGTCAGACCGAACACTTACGGGCAATGACCGGAATATCCGCACGCGAAATGCCAAGATCATCAAGCTCGCGGGCGGTCAAACGAGACAGCTCGCGGTAGGTTTCCTGATACTTGCGGTACGAACGAAGCTTAGAGACGACGGTGTCCAACATAATCTAGCCCTTTGTTTTCCTTTGAGAGCCGCTGCCTCGACCGATTGGCCGGCGGCGCGTTGCTCGCTACAGGTCCAGAGATAGGTTAAGCCGGGCACTGCCGGGAGGGGGTCCTTTGCATGACTGGCCTGCGCGTGTTGCAGAGCAACATTAATGTGCGCTCAGGCGTGTTTACATGTTGTTTAGTTATGGGGATAAACTGCGGCTTGGCAAGGGCTGAATTAGGCCCTGATGAGGCAAATGCGCCGGAAAAGCAGTTGAGGGCTGTGGTGATTGACCATGTTTTAGCACTGCCATGTTTATGCTGCATTGCAGCACAAATTCGCCAAACGGCGGATTTTCGGCACCTAAATCGGATTAAAGTTCGGATGTCGAAAAAATCGCGGGCGCGACGGTTGCAGCGTCGCCTCGGAGGGCGTTCATCGAGCCGCGCGGATCTGCAGCCACTCACATGTTTGTGATGACGTCGTCAGTTCACGATGACGACCCGCATTGCATCGCGCCCATAGCTGCTGACGAGCTTGAAAAGGGTCTCGGCATCGTCCGGATGCAGGCGGACGCAGCCGTGCGAGGCGGGCGTGCCAAGCCGTTTGACGTGCGGAGTGGCGTGGATCGCGTATCCCCCGTGGTAGAAGATCGAGTGCGGCATCGGGGCGTTGTTGTATTTGCGCGAGCGCCACATCGTATGCATCCGGTAGGGCGTCCACGAACCGGCGGGCGTGATGTAGCCGCTGCCGGCGGTGGAGACCTTCCACGTATAGGCAAGCCGCCCCTCCACCATGACCTTCATCGTCTGGGTCGCGATATCGACGCGCGCGATCAGCTTCGGCGCCATCACGGCCCGCGCCGCAAGACTGGGCTGCACGGGCGCAAAGTCCATTGTCGGCGAAATCATAGCCTGATTCACCAAAGCAGGATCGGCCGGTAGCGACGAACGGAGCTGTGTAAACCCGGCTTCCGGTGACGTTGCAACATTCGTTGGCGTTGCATGCGCTGTGCAAATTGTAAACGAATAAGCAACTGTGAACGCCAGGGCACCTAAACGATACATGATGACCTCCTGAACTTCAGGAGTATTATGATTATCGCTATTGCGATTGAGATAACTTGCAGGGTAAGCGCCGGTAATACGTCTTAAATCTGGCTCTATTCTTTGAATCGTGGTTAAAGGTGACCTTATGCATGCAACCGCGACAACACTTGCAAAACCACTCACGCCGACCGGCAAAATGCTTTAGATCATCCAACTCACGTCCAGCTTGCGCGGACCCGTGCGACCATCCGGGCCGCAACCCCTGCGCTGCACCCCAAACGGCCAGTAAGCCTCGATGACGCTCGCGAACCTCTTTATCGTTGCCCTTGGCGGTGCGATCGGATCGGTGTGCCGCTATATGGTCTCCGTGGGGGCAGGGCGGTATCTCGGGCTCGATTTCCCCTGGGGCACGATGATCGTGAACATTGCCGGCTCGTTTTTGATGGGCATTTTCATCGAATTGCTGGCGCTGAAGCTGCATGCCAGTCATTCGGTGCGGCTGTTCGTGGCCGTCGGGTTTCTCGGCGGGTTCACGACGCTTTCGTCGTTTTCGCTCGATACCGTGGTTCTATGGGAGCGTGGCGCGGTGTTCGCGGCCGCCGCCTATGCCCTCGGGTCGATCATTTTGTCGGTGGCCGGGCTCGTCGCCGGGCTTGCCGTTGTGAGGACGTTGCTATGAAGAAGCCCGAACCTGCCGCCGGTCCGCGTGTGGAAATGCTGACCGTGGCCAAGGACGAGGCCGGAATGCGGCTCGATCGTTGGTTCAAGGAGCATTACCCAGGCCTTGGCTTCGGCCATCTCCAGAAGCTCATCCGGTCCGGTCAGGTGCGGGTGGATGGGGGCCGCGTGCAGACCTCGTCGCGCCTTGGCGCCGGCAGTCAGGTGCGCGTGCCGCCGCTCCAGATCGGCGATGCTGGATCATCGTCATCCTCATTCGCCACCGACGGTACCGGCGCGCCTATGGCCCGCCCGAAGCAGACGCCCTCGGCCAATGAGGCGGAGTATCTGCGCTCCCTCCTTCTTTATGAGGACGACCACGTGTTCGTCTTCAACAAGCCGGCGGGGCTGGCCGTTCAGGGCGGTTCGGGCATGTCTCGCCACATCGACGGCATGCTGGAATCATTCCGCGACGCAAAGGGCGTAAAGCCCCGCCTTGTGCACCGGCTGGACCGCGAAACCTCCGGCTGCCTGCTGGTTGCCCGCACGCGCCTTGCCGCAGCCACGCTCGGCCGCACGTTTCAGACCCGATCGGCCCGCAAGGTTTACTGGGCCCTGGTCTATTCCATGCCGAAACCCGCGCAGGGCAAGATTTCCAGCTACCTCAAAAAAATCGCCAACCCCGAGGGCGACGGCGACATGATGGTTGTTGCCAAGCACGGCGAAAAAGACGCCATGCACGCGATCACTTATTACTCCGTGGTCGATCATGCCGGCGGCCGGCTTTCCTGGCTCACCATGAAGCCCACGACGGGGCGCACCCATCAGCTCCGCGTTCATTGTCAGGCGATCGGCCACCCGATCCTCGGCGATCCCCGCTATTTTGACATTGAAAACTGGGAGCTTCCGGGCGGCATTCAGAACCGGCTGCATCTCTTAGCCCGCCGCCTTACCATCCCGCATCCCTCCGGCAAGGGTATCATCGACGTCACCGCGCCGCTGCCGCCGCATATGCTGCAATCGTGGAACCTGCTCGGCTTTGAAACGTCGGGCGAGGACCTCGGCGACACGAGCTTTCCGGAAGATTGAGCCTCACAGCCGGGCAGGGGCGCCCCAATCGTCTGGTTCCGTCCCTCTCGTCCTGCTATGGAGGCGGCCCATGATCTGGGAAGGGGCGCGCCCGTGAATCTCGTGTTGTTCGATTGCGACGGCACCCTGGTCGATAGCCAGGTGATGATCGTCGCGTCCATGACCGGCGCCTTCCAGGCCCGCGCTCTTCAGCCGCCGTCCCGCGAGGAAATTCTCTCCATCGTCGGCCTATCGCTCCCGATCGCGATCGCGCGGCTGACGTCGCACCACCCGGAGGCGCCGATCGATGCGTTGGTGGACGCCTACAAGGCCTCGTTCCTCGACCTTCGAAACTCCACCCTCCATCAGGAACCGCTCTATCCCGGCGCACGTGAAACCATCGAACGCCTCGCCGCCGAACCGAATACGCTTCTCGGTATCGTGACGGGAAAATCGCGCCGGGGGCTCGACGCCATTCTGGCTATGCACGGCCTTAGGCCCTATTTCCAGGTTCTGAAGACCGCAGACGACGCGCCCTCCAAACCGCATCCGGCCATGGTTCACGACGCGATTGCCGAGGTCGGGGCGCAGGCCGCGCGCACCGTTGTCATCGGCGATACCTCCTTCGACATGGAGATGGCGATCAGCGCGGGCACGGGAGCAATCGGCGTGAGTTGGGGTTATCACTCCACGGCGATGCTGGAAGCTGCCGGCGCCGCCGTGGTGGTGCAGCGTTTCCACGAGGTGCCCGGCGCGGTTCATCGCCTTCTAGCTGGAAATTCAAGGCATGGCTGACCTTTTTGAATCTCTGACCGGACCCGAGCACGGCGCCACAGACCCCGTGGAATTGGCCCGTGCGCACGCCCGCCGGAACCTTACCAAGCGCTTCTACAAAAGCGCAGAAGCCGCGCGCACTGAAACCGGCTGGCAGATCGAACTTGACGGCAAACCCGTGCGCACCCCCTCCCGCCAGATCCTGGCGGTGCCGGACGAGCGCGTGGCAGAGGCGCTCGCCGTGGAATGGAATAGCCAAGGCGCGACCATCGATCCCGGCACCATGCCCCTGACCCGCATGGTGAATTCGGCGATCGACGGTGTTGCGGACGCGGTTGCCGCCGTTGCGGACGAAGCCGCCGGCTACGCCAGCTCCGACCTTCTCTTCTACCGCGCCGACGGACCGGAGCGCCTGACCGCACGCCAGACGGCACACTGGGATCCGGTCGTCGCCTGGGCCGAACAGCGGCTCGGCGTGCGCTTCCAACTCGCGGCCGGTGTGATGCCGGTGGACCAGGACCCCGCCGCGCTCGCCGCCGTTCGCGCCGCTGTTCCGCAAGAGCCGCTCGCGCTTGCCGGGTTCCATACCGCCACGACGTTGATGGGTTCGGCGCTGCTTGCCCTCGCCCTTTGGGAGGGCAGGCTTTCGCCGGACGAAGCCTGGACCGCCGCCCACGTTGACGAGGACTGGAACATAGAACTGTGGGGCGTCGACGCCGAAGCCGTAGCGCGCCGCGTCTATCGCAAGACCGAGATGGACGCGGCCGCGCTGTTGATGGGGCATTGAGCCGGGCGCAAACTGGCGAGATTGCCTCCGATTTCGAGGGCGGCCCCGGGTTTCCTTTCCTGTGCAAAGCAGGGCGAACATCTTGTGAACCGGCGGGCTTGACGATGGAACAAAGATTGAACATCATGCGATGGAGTTGAGGCGTAGGAGGTCGTGATGGCAAATGCGGCGCGGATGAACCGGACCAGCGGCGGATGGGGCACCTTGTCTTCGGCATCGTTTCGGTCTGAGAACAAAAGGAGGCCATACTTGCATATGGTCGCGCCCACCTCGGTGCCCGGCATTGCGGTTACGGAAGCTCCGACGGTCCGCGACTTCGTGGTGCCCGCACCCGTCCGGCTCGCTCAGCAGATCGCCTCGGCATCGATGGTACGCGACGTTGCGGCCTTCGGGGCGGTCGTGCTCTTCGCAACGATGCTCGCCGTCCTCTGGTAGGCCACGTAAGTGGGGACAGCGAAGGGGGATGGGTTGAGCCCGACCCATCGCCGCTCCTAAGGTGGCATTCATGGCGAACATCGCGTAGCCGGCAATCAAGGACCACATGGGATGAGCCGCCTCGGTTTCGTGCACCTGCGCGTCCACAGCGCCTATTCGCTGCTGGAAGGGGCTTTGCCGCTCACCAAAATCCTGAAGCTTGCCGATGCGGACGGTCAGCCGGCCATCGCGATCACCGACACGGGCAATTTGTTCGGGGCCTTGGAGTTTTCCGAAAAGGCTGTTGAAAAGGGCTTGCAGCCCATCGTCGGCTGCGAACTTGCGGTCGAGTTCGGGGACGAACCCACCGATCGGCGCCGGCCCGGCGGTCTTCCCGTTCCGCTGCCCACCATCGTTCTCCTCGCTGCAACCGAGGAGGGCTTCGACAACCTGTCCGCCTTGGTCTCCAAGTCGTTCATGGACACCGATCCAGGCGCGCGCCCGCATGTGCCGCTCAGTGCGCTTGAGGGGCGCACGGGCGGGGTCATCGCGCTCACCGGCGGGCCGGACGGCCCGATCAACCGGGCGCTCGTGCTCGGCCTGAAACCGCTTGCGGCCGACCGGCTCAGCCGCTTGGAGGCTTTGTTCGGCGATCGGCTCTATGTGGAGTTGCAACGGCACGGCATGGATGCGGAACGTTCGGTTGAGCCGCATCTCCTTGATTTCGCCTACGGCCGCGGCCTGCCGATCGTTGCTACCAACGAATGCTATTTTCCAGCGCGAGGGGACTATGAAGCGCATGACGCGCTGATCGCCATCGCGGAAGGCCGCGTGGTCGCCGACGATGATCGCAGGCGTTTGACACCCGAGCATTACTTCAAGACGCGCGCGGAGATGATCGCCACCTTCTCCGATCTGCCCGAAGCGCTGGAAAACACGGTCGAGATCGCGCGCCGCTGCGCCTTCCGCCCGAAGAAGCGCAAGCCCATCCTTCCGCGCTTTGCCGGCGGCGATGTGGCGGATGTGAAGGTCGCCGAGGCGTTGGAGGCCGACGAGTTGGAGCGGCAGGCGTGGGAGGGGCTTGAGATGCGCATGCGTGTCCTCGGCCTCGCGCCCGGCATCTCCGAAACCGAATACCGCGACCGGCTGACGTTTGAGCTCGGCATCATCCGCCGCATGAAATTCCCCGGTTACTTCCTGATCGTGGCGGACTTCATCAAATGGGCCAAGGCGAGCGGCATTCCGGTCGGGCCGGGGCGCGGGTCGGGTGCGGGCTCGCTGGTGGCTTTCTCGCTCACCATCACTGACCTCGATCCCATGCGGTTCGCTCTCCTGTTCGAGCGCTTCCTCAACCCCGAACGCGTGTCGATGCCGGACTTCGACATCGACTTTTGCCAGGATCGCCGCGACGAGGTGATCCGCTATGTCCAGGAGAAATACGGCCGCGAGCAGGTCGCGCAGATCATCACCTTTGGAACCCTGCAAGCCCGCGCCGTTCTGCGCGACGTCGGCCGCGTGCTGCAAATGCCCTATGGGCAGGTGGACCGGCTCTGCAAAATGGTGCCGCAAAACCCGGCCAATCCCGTCACGCTCGCCCAAGCGATCGAAGTCGAGCCCCGTCTCAAAGAGGCGCGCCGCGACGAACCTGTGGTCGACCGGCTGATCGACATGGCGTTGAAGCTGGAGGGGCTTTACCGCCACGCCTCCACCCACGCCGCCGGCATCGTGATCGGCGACCGGCCGCTCGACCGCCTAGTGCCGCTCTACCGCGATCCGCGCTCGGATATGCCGGTGACGCAGTACAATATGAAATGGGTCGAGAGCGCCGGGCTGGTGAAGTTCGACTTTCTGGGCTTGAAGACGCTGACCGTGCTGCAAACCGCGCTGAAGCTGATCGAGCGCCGCGGCATCACCATCGACCTTGCCGCCCTGCCGTTCGAGGACGAGAAAACCTACGCCATGCTCGCGCGCGGTGAGACGGTGGGTGTGTTCCAGCTAGAAAGCATGGGCATGCGCAAGGCGATCGCGGATATCAAGCCCGACCGCTTCGAGGATATCATCGCGCTCGTGGCGCTTTACCGCCCCGGCCCGATGGCCAACATTCCCGTCTACGGTGCGCGCAAGCACGGGCATGAGGAGCCGGACTACATCCACCCCAAGCTCGAACCGGTGCTGAAAGAGACCTACGGCATCATCGTCTACCAGGAACAGGTGATGCAGATCGCCCAGATCCTGTCCGGCTACTCGCTTGGCGAGGCCGATCTCCTGCGCCGCGCCATGGGCAAGAAAATCAAGTCGGAGATGGACGCGCAGCGCGCGCGCTTTGTTGAAGGTGCGGTCGAGCAGGGTGTTGATAGACCGCAGGCGGACGCGATTTTCGACCTGCTCGCGAAATTCGCCGACTATGGCTTCAACAAAAGCCATGCGGCTGCCTATGCGCTGGTCGCCTATCAGACCGCCTATCTCAAGGCCAATTTCCCGGTCGAGTTCATGGCGGCGTCGATGACGCTGGATCTGGCGAACACCGACAAGCTCAACGATTTCCGCCGCGAGGCGATGCGGCTCGGTATTGAGGTCCGGCCCCCTTCGATCAACCAGTCGCACGCCGATTTCGAGGTCGCGGACGGTGCGATCCTCTACGCGCTCGGCGCAATCAAGGGCGTGGGGCGGCACGCGGTCGAGCATGTCGTCGAGGTCAGGGGGGCGGCGCCATTCCAGGATCTTGCCGACTTCGCCGATCGCATCAACCCGAAGGCGATGAATAAACGCATTCTTGAAGGTCTCGTAGCAGCAGGTGCTTTCGACGATTTGGAGAAAAATCGCGCCCGCCTATCCGAGGGGCTCGATGTGGTCCTCGCGGTTGCCGCGCGGCGGATGGAGCAACAGACCTCGGGGCAAAATGATCTCATCGGCCTGTTCGGTGGCGGCGAGCGCGAGCCGGTCCGGCTGCCGAATATTCAGGACTGGCTGCCCGAAGAGCGGTTGCAGCGCGAGTATGCGGCCATCGGCTTTTATCTCTCGGCGCATCCGCTCGATGCCTATTCGGCTATCCTCGAACGGCTGCGCGTTCAGATGTGGTCTGGTTTCCAGATTGGCGTCAAGCGCGGCGCTGCCGCCGGACGCCTCGCCGGCACCATTGTGCAGCGCCAGGAACGCCGGACCAAGACCGGCAATAAAATGGGAATTCTCAGTATCTCCGACCCAACAGGCCAGTATGAGGCGGTGATCTTCTCCGAAGGACTGAACCATTACCGGGAACTTCTAGAGCCCGGACAGTCCGTCATCATGCTGGTCTCCGCCGAGGACAAGCCCGAAGGTATTTCCGTCCGTATCGACACCGTTGAACCGCTTGAAGAAGCCGCAAGCCGCCTTCAGCACGCCCTCCGGGTGTTCCTGCGTTCCAGCGATCCGCTGGAGAGTATCGCCCGGCAACTCGACTCCCACGGCGATGGCGACGTGTCGCTGATCGTGCTCGGAGACGGCAGCCGCGGCGAAGTGGAAGTCAAGTTGCCGGGGCGCTACCGGGTCTCGCCGCAAGTGGCGGGCGCACTCAGGGCCGTGCCTGGGGTTATTGAAGTGCAGCTTGCATAGTCAAAACAATAAATGAAACTTGAATATACGCTTGGTAGATTTTTCTCGGATATGACTTCAACGGGCAGTTTCGCTTGGCGCCCGCTCTGCAAGGTCGGCGGAGATGCGATCGAAGACGCTGTGGAACATGGCGCGCGTCAGCCGTCCGGTGTTGGTGTTGTAGCGGGAGCAATGATAGCTGTCGTAGAGGCGCACGGACGCGAGCGCCGAAACGGCGTGAACCGCACCATGGGCAAAGGGGTGCAGCACGGCGCGCGTTTCCAGCGTTCTGAGAACCTGATCATGCGCGATCCGGCCAAGCGCCAGCACCGCGCCCAAGCTTCGAAACCGTGAAATTGTTGCGGAGAAGAAGGGTCGGCAGTTGTTGATCTCTTCGCTCGTCGGCTTGTTTTCCGGCGGAACGCAGCGCACCGCGTTGGTGATGGTGGCGCCTGTCAACTCCAGTCCGTCGCTCGGATCGGCTGCGTAAGTGCCGCGCGCAAAGCCGAAATCGAGTAGGGTTTCGTAGAGGAGGTCGCCAGCGTAGTCGCCCGTAAACGGCCGCCCCGTACGGTTGGCACCCTTCAGACCCGGCGCCAGCCCGACGATCAGGAGCCGCGCGTCGGTGTCGCCCCAGGTGGGCACCGGCGCATTATGCCAAGCTGGATGGGCTGCGCGGGCTTCGTGGCGATAGGCTACAAGACGGGCGCACCGCGGGCAATCACGCGATGGTTCGCAGGGGGATATCTCGGTCATTGCATTTTGATCAAACGTGAACTGTGAAACACACACGGACTTAGACAGTAAGGGCCGGACGTTTAGCGCCCGGCCCTTATACTCCCCAAGGTTGATTGGCTTAAACTTCGTCTGGAAGCGATTGCTGCGGGGGGCGATCGGTCATTCGCGCAGCCCGTTCAGAGGGATCGCGTCCAATTCGCCCGGCGAGCGTTGCAAGATCGATGAAGTGATCGGCCTGCCGGCGCAGTTCATCAGCCACCATCGCAGGTTGCGTCTGGAGCGTCGAGACAACGCTCACTTTGCGACCCTTGCGCTGAATTGCCTCAACCATCGAGCGGAAATCACCATCGCCGGAGAAAAGCACGATATGGTCGACGTGCTCGGCAAGCTCCATTGCGTCCACGGCAAGCTCGATATCCATGGAACCCTTGATCTTTCTGCGCCCGGTGGAGTCGAAAAACTCCTTGGTCGGCTTCGTCACAACCTTGTATCCGTTGTAATCGAGCCAATCAATCAGCGGGCGTATCGACGAGTATTCCTGATCTTCCGCAAGAGCAGTGTAGTAAAGAGCCCGGAGAAGGTAACCTTTGGCCGAAAACTCTTTCAACAAGCGCCGGTAATCTATATCGAAACCAAGCGCCTTAGCGGTCGCATAGAGATTTGCGCCGTCAATAAAAAGGGCGATTTTTTCTCTCTCGTCGAACATTATCAGACGTTTACCTCTAACCGACCGGCTCGTTGTTGTGATTTTTCATGGTTTCTAGGGCGGGTGCCGGCGAGTATCCGCCTTGTTAGAATTGTTTTTCGTTGTTATGCAATCTGCATTTTATAATTTTACAGGCTTTGTGTAAGGCCGGCAAAATCACTTACTGCGATCTAGCGAAAAATGATATTAACGAGCGATTTTCGTCAATCAAGTTTCGCTACCATCACAGCGATCTTATTGCATTACGTCGTTTTTCTTCGATGTAACAACATTCAGCTTCGAATCGAAAGATAGGCGACGCTTGCAATCGTGTCGAGCGCGATTTATGTCACGGAATGATAACCGGCGTTTGCGCGTGCACGAAGGGTGTGTGCGCCTTTACGTCTTTAGGGGTCGTTCGGATCTGGTATCTTGTCTTTGGCGCGCTGCGCCTTGAAAGAGGTCCAGCCGATTTTCATCAGGAGCTGAACAATGGCCCGCGTAACGGTCGAGGATTGCATCGACAAAGTTGAGAACCGATTCGAGCTCGTTTTACTTGCGAGCCACCGCGCCCGCATGATTTCGTCCGGCTCGCCGCTCACGATCGACCGGGACAACGACAAGAACCCCGTCGTCGCCTTGCGTGAAATCGCCGACGTGACGGTTTCGACTGGCGATCTCAAGGAAGACCTCATCCACTCGCTTCAGAAGTATGTCGAAGTCGACGAGCCTGAGCAGGAGGCTGTCGCCGGTCTTCTCGGCTCCAGTTCCGACGAGCCCGACAGCGACGAGATTGCCTTCGACAAGATGTCCGAGGAAGACCTCCTCAAGGGCCTTGAAGGATTGGTTCCGCCCGAGAAAGTCGAAGAAATCTAAGCATTTGACGCCGGTCGCGCCGATTAGGATGGCGGCCCTCTCGTCTTTTCGTTAGTCTCCAACGATGGCCTCGTGTCGCGACTCTCTTTCGAGTCGCCGGTGCGGGGCCATAAATCTTCTCCGGACCTCGTGGCCAGCCATCCATGATGCGGCAGTACGAACTCGTTGAGCGGGTGCAGCGGTATAACCCGAACTGTGACGAGGGGCTTCTAAACCGCGCCTACGTTTACGCCATGCAGAAGCATGGTCTGCAAATGCGCGCGTCCGGGGACCCCTACTTCTCGCATCCTCTTGAAGTTGCTGCGATTTTGACGTCGCTCAACGTGGACGACGCCACGATCGTCATCGCTCTGCTGCATGACACCATTGAAGATACCGACGCAACGCGCCAGGAAATCGACCAGCTTTTCGGTACAGAGATCGGCCGCCTCGTCGAGGGGCTGACCAAGCTGAAGAAGCTGGATCTGGTTTCCAAGCGAACCGAACAGGCCGAAAACCTTAGGAAACTGCTCCTCGCGATCGCCGAAGACGTCCGCGTGCTGCTCGTCAAGCTGGCGGACCGCTTGCACAACATGCGCACGCTTCACTACGCGCCCGAGCACAAACGCGCCCGGATCGCGGAGGAGACGATGGACATCTATGCCCCGCTTGCCGGGCGCATGGGTATGCAGGATATGCGCGAGGAGTTGGAGCATCTATCGTTCAAGACTCTCCAACCAGATGCCTTCCAAACGGTCTCGACCCGCCTCGATGAGTTGAAGGCACGCAGCTCTACGCTGATCGCGGACATCGAAAGCGAACTTTCCGAACATTTGGCCGAACGCGGGATTAAGGCGACTGTAAAAGGGCGTCAAAAACGGCCTTATTCGATCTTCCGCAAGATGATTACGAAGCAACTCGGCTTCGAACAGCTATCCGATATATATGGGTTTCGCGTCCTCGTGGAAGATGTAGACACTTGCTATCGCGCGCTTGGTGTCGTCCACACAATTTGGGCCACCGTGCCCGGCCGGTTCAAGGACTACATCTCGACGCCCAAGCAGAACGACTATCGTTCGTTGCACACCACTGTCGTCGGGCCGCATCGGCAGCGCGTAGAATTGCAGATTCGCACGCAGGATATGCACCGCATCGCGGAATACGGCATCGCCGCCCATGCCCTTTACAAGGATGCGTCCGGCGAAGCGGTGCCACTTGGCAAGCCGAACGGATTGAACGGTTCGCTCCCGAAATTGTCGGAAGAAAGTCGCGCCTACGCTTGGCTGCGGCGCACGATCGAATCGCTTTCGGATGGATCGAGCCCGGAAGAGTTTTTGGAAAACACCAAGCTGGAGCTTTTCCAGGACCAGGTGTTCTGTTTCACCCCCAAAGGCCGGCTGATTGCGCTGCCGCGCGGGGCCACGCCGATTGACTTCGCCTATTCCGTTCACACCGACGTCGGCAATACCTGCGTTGGCTGCAAGGTGAATGGGCGCATAATGCCGCTCGTCACGCAGTTGCAGAACGGCGACGAAGTGGAGATCATTCGCTCCAAGGCGCAGATCCCGCCCGCGACCTGGGAAGCGATCGCGATCACCGGCAAGGCGCGGGCCGCGATCCGCCGAGCAACGCGGGAGGCGACGCGCAAGCAGTTCTCCAGCCTCGGCCGGCAAGTGCTCGGCGCTTCCTTCGGCCGTGCCGATCGCGAGCTTTCCGACGCCGTCCTCGAAATGGCTCTGCCGCGCCTGGGACAACCGACGCTGAATGATCTTCTCGCCGCCGTCGGGCGCAGCGAAATTCCCTCGGCCGACGTTTTGAAGGCCGCATACCCCGATTACAAAGACGAACGGGCCACCACCGGCCGCTCGGGCGAACTGAAGCGCGCGGAAGAAGGTTGGTTCTCCTTCGCCTCGCAGAGCGGCGTGAAGTTCCGCCACCTCTCTGGGGGCGACGATAGCGAGCGCGGTCTTCCCATCCGCTCGATCGCGGCCGATTTGCCGGTGCGCTTCGCCCCGAACGGCGGCGCGGTGCCTGGAGACCGGATTGTCGGCATCGTCGACCACGGCGAGGGCATCACCATTTATCCGATCCAATCGCCGGCTTTGAAGCAGTATGACGACAAGCCGGCCCTTTGGCTGGATGTGCGCTGGGACATCGACGCGAACGACCCTGTGCGGTTTCCAGCCCAGATTTCCATCCATTCCTTCAACGAGCCCGGCTCGCTGGCGCGGATCGCTCAGACGATCTCCGACAACGACGGCAACATCGACAATATCCGGATGGCGCGCCGGACGTCCGATTTCCACGAGGTCGTGATCGACCTTGAGGTTTGGGATCTCAAGCACCTGAACCGCATTATCAATCAATTGCGGACAAGGCCCAACGTCAGCAAAGTCGAGCGCGTCAACGGCTGACCGGAGGTTGGAGAAGGGCAGGGTAATGATGTTCGCGCGGCGCCATAAGCGAACATGGCAGGCGGCTGCCCGCGAAGCCATCGTGCCTCGCAAGGGGTGGTGGCGCCGGTTGCGCTTCTTTGTCCGGCGAGTCGCCCGCCTTTCGGCCTCGCCCCATGCAGTTGCCGCGGGTTTCGCGGTGGGCGCATTTTTCGCCTTCTCGCCCTTTCTGGGGCTGCATGTTGTGATCGCGCTTGCGATCGCCAGCGTGATTCGTGGAAATCTTATCGCTGCGGCGATTGGAACCACGCTTTGCAACCCGCTGACGCTGCCATTCATCTGGGCTGCGACATACGAGGCCGGCTCCTTCATGCTCTCGGTGGCAGGAAGCAGCGCACATGCGGCCAGTATGGTTGAGCGCAGCGATCTCTTGCTTCACAAAGGGCTTCTCCAAGCGGGCTTTGCCCGTATTTGGCCGGTCATCGAGCCCATGTTGATCGGAAGCGTGCCGTTTGGGCTCGTGGCCGCTGCCTTGTCTTATGGGTTGGTCTACTCGGCGGTAAGCGGATTCCAGACCAGTCGCCGTCAGCGGCTTGCCGCCCACCGACATCGAGGGCACCAGACGTGATCATTGGAATCGGAAGCGATCTCATCGATATCCTGCGAGTAGAAAAGACGCTGGAGCGTTTCGGCGAGCGCTTCACCAACCGCGTTTTCACGCCCATTGAGCGCGAGCGGTCGGACCGGCGCAAGGAGCGTGCTGCTTCCTACGCCAAGCGGTTCGCGGCCAAGGAAGCTTGCTCGAAAGCGCTTGGTTCGGGCATCCGTATGGGCGTGAACTGGCGGGAGATGGGCGTCGTGAACCTGCCGACCGGTCAGCCGACGATGCACCTCACCGGGTCGGCGGCCGATCGGCTGCGGCGTTTGACGCCCGCCGGTTTCGTTGCGCGCATTGATCTGACGATCACCGACGATTATCCCCATGCGCAGGCGTTCGTGGTCATCTCCGCGTGGCCGCCCGATTGGCCGGGTCCGGTTCAGGGTTGAAGGTGACAGGCGCTTCCGTTCGTGTTTCTCGCCGCGAAGCCTCCGGTTTCGCCGCATTTCCGCTCGTTTTGTCCGCGACGACGCGTTGCGCGCCGATGCGCGACCCTATACAAGGCCGGATCCGGCGACGGCCCCGGACACTTCAAGAGACATGAGCATGAGCGCGACAAGCGATAAAGCGTCAGTAAAGGGCGGAATTGGAGAGACGGTCAAGGTCGTCATTCAGGCGCTTCTGCTTGCGCTCGTGGTTCGCACCTTCTTCTATCAGCCGTTTTCCATCCCGTCGGCTTCGATGAAGAGCACGCTTCTAGTGGGCGACTATCTGTTCGTGTCGAAGTTTTCCTACGGTTACAGCCGCTATTCATTCCCGTGGGCCATTGCGCCTTTTGAGGGCCGGGTTTGGACCGAGGCGCCCGAGCGCGGCGACATCGCGGTTTTCAAGCTGCCCAAGGACAATTCGACCGACTACATAAAGCGCGTGATCGGCCTGCCCGGCGACAAGATCCAGATGCGCGGCGGCGCGCTTTTCATCAACGACCAGGCGGTGAAGCGCGAGCCGAAGGGCCGGTTCACGGAACAGGGCGCGTTCGGGCGTGAGCTTTCGGCCGACGTCTATCGTGAAACGCTTCCGAATGGCGTCAGCTACGACACGCTCGACATCGTTCCGAACGGATCGGCCGACAATACCCGCGTCTTCGAAGTGCCGCCGGATCACTACTTCATGATGGGCGACAACCGCGACAATTCGGCCGACAGCCGTGTTGATGATTCCGGTGTCGGCTTTGTCCCGATCGAGAATTTCGTTGGCCGTGCCGACATCATCTTCTTCTCCATCGACGAAGATTCCAGGCCTTGGATGGTCTGGACGTGGCCGTGGTCGGTTCGGTGGGACCGCCTGTTTCAGACGCTCGGGTGATGAGCCAGGAAAAAACGCGACCGATCGAGGCCCTTCAGGAGCGCCTTGGCTACGTGTTTCGCGACCGCGAAGGTTTCATGCGCGCGCTCACGCATCGCAGCGCGGTTCCGGGCGACCGCGTGGCGCATGAAAGCTATCAGCGGCACGAATTCTTGGGCGACCGGGTCCTGGCGCTCGTTGTGGCGGACATGTTGTTCAAAGCCTATCCCAAGGCCGACGAAGGCGACCTTGCGCGCCGGCTCAATCAGCTTGTGCGGCGCGAGACCTGCGCCGATGTTGCACTGGAACTGGATCTGGGATCCGCCGTTCGGCTTGGCGTTGGTGAGCGGCAGTCGGGCGGACGCCGCAAGGAAGCCATTCTCGGCGATGTGGCGGAATCGATCATCGCCGCTATCTATCTGGACGGGGGCCTCGAACCGGCTCGCGCCTTTATCGCACGCCATTGGCGGCCCCGGATGGAGCAGCTTTCCGGCTCGCTTCGGGATCCCAAGACGATGCTCCAGGAATGGGCGCAGGGCCGGGGATTGGCGACGCCGATCTACGAGGCCATCGATCGAACCGGGCCCGACCATGCGCCGGTCTTCACCGTCCGCGTGTTGATCACGGGCGGTCCCACCGGCGAAGGCCAGGGCAAATCGAAGCGGGAAGCCGAGCAAGCGGCCGCGACCGTTGTTTTGAATCGGGAAGGTCTTTGGAGATCCGAATGACAGGCGATGACCACACCGATGACGAACTCGAGGACGCGGCGCTTATCGGCGACGGGTTCGAAGACGAAGACGAAGATGATGATCTGGACGATCTCGCCGCCCTCGACGGATCCGATGACGATCTACCGGACGACGGGCCCACGCGGGCCGGATTCGTTGCGCTGATCGGCGCCCCAAACGCGGGAAAATCCACTCTTCTCAATAAACTCGTCGGCGCCAAGGTGTCGATCGTCAGCCACAAGGTGCAGACCACGCGGGCGATCATGCGCGGCATTGCGATGGTCGGCCGGTCGCAGGTGATCTTCGTCGATACGCCCGGCATCTTCCACCCCAAGCGCCGCCTGGACCGTGCGATGGTGGATACTGCTTGGGGCGGGGCTGCTGATGCCGACATCGTGGGGCTTCTGGTCGACGCCAAGAAGGGCATCTCGGAAGACATCAGCGAAATTCTCGACAAGCTCTGCGACTTGAAACGCCGGCGCGTTCTGATCCTGAACAAGGTCGATACGGTTCGGCGCGAGACCTTGCTCGCCCTTGCCTCCGACCTCAACGCGCGCGTGAACTTCGACGCCACTTTCATGGTGTCCGCCCTCACCGGATCGGGCACCAAGGATCTCACGCGATACTTCGCCCGCGAAGTGCCGGAGAGCCCGTGGCTTTATCCGGAGGATCAGATTTCCGATCTTCCGATGCGCATGCTCGCCGCCGAGATTACGCGGGAAAAGGTGTTTCTGCGCCTGCACGACGAGCTACCCTATGCCTCCACCGTCGAGACCGAGCAATGGAAGGACCACAAGGACGGCGGCGTTCGCATCGAGCAGACGATCTATGTGGAGCGCGAAAGCCAGAAGAAGATAGTACTCGGCAAGGACGGTCAGACCATTCGCTCAATCTCAATGTCGTCGCGCCAAGAGCTTGCAGAGCTTCTGGAGCGCCCCGTTCATCTATTCTTGTTTGTGAAGGTGCGCGAAAACTGGGCTGATGATCCCCAGCGCTACCGGGAGATGGGGCTGGAATTTCCGCGCGGGTGATCTGAACAGGGCGGCCTCCGCGCTTCTGTGCGACAGTGTTGGTGCGCGCAGGCGTGATGCCGCCCGGCATTAGTTGACGGCTGGTCAGTTCGGGAGACCTTCTCCGCTTCATGGAATGGACATCCGACGCCATCGTTCTCGGCACCAGCGCTCATGGCGAGACCAGCGCGATCCTGGAGGTTATGACCGCCGAGCGTGGGCGTCACCTCGGGTTGGTGAAGGGCGGGCGCGGACGGCGGATGCAGCCGATGCTTCAGCCCGGAAATACCGTGCAGGTCACCTGGAGGGCGCGGCTGGAGGGGCACCTCGGCCTTTTTACGGCCGACCTCGTGACGTCACGCGCCGCGCGGCTGATGGAAAGCGCGGTCGGCGTTTACAGCATCCAGATCCTCGCCGCCCATCTGCGATACCTCGCCGAGCGGGACCCGCATCCGGGCCTGTTTCAAGCCGCCAGCGTGATCCTCGATCATCTCGATGACGCGGGCAATGCAGTTCGCCTGCTCGTTCGTTTTGAGATCGCGCTCCTCGACGAGCTTGGCTTCGGCCTCGACCTCACGTCATGCGCGGCGACCGGCGTGACCAGCGATCTCATCTTCGTCAGCCCGAAAAGCGCCCGTGCGGTCAGTCGCTCGGCCGGTGCACCCTACGCCGACCGCATGCTGCCGCTGCCCGCGTTTTTGCTGTCGCCGATGGCATCCGATCCGCCGACCGCTGCCGAGCTTGCCGATGCGCTGAGGCTCACCGGCTATTTCTTGGAGCGCCATGTCGCCGAACCGCGTTCGATGCCGCTCTCGACGGCGCGCGCTCAGCTCGCAGACCGGGTATTGAAAGGCGTCTGATCCCTCGTTAATCCCTCAGGCGGCCGCCCGCCGGAACAGCGACGCGCGCAACACAGCCCCATCCGCCGACCTTGGAATTTCGCGAACCGAAACGAGCGACGCGGGTTTGTCGAGAGAGCCCGCCTGCTGATCGTCCAGCCATGTCAGGAAGTCGTCCAAGTTCAGGGGTTGGCCCATGCGGGGAACGACTGCGAGACCCAGGCGAATACCGTCCGCCTCCGAACCGATCGGGAATACGGCAGCGTCCAGAACGTCCGGGTGCGTGCGAAACAGCGCGTCCAGCCGGCTCGGCGACAGGGTGCGCCCGCCGATGATCAGCGATTCGGCGATCGGGCCCCGGATGCGGATTTTTTCGTCCAAGGCTTCGGCGAGAAGCCCTGTCCGCAATTGTGCGTCGCTCGTGAAGCCGAGCATGGCGCCGGAACCGCCCGAGGCCGGTTCGGGCCACGGTGCATCCGGAATGATCGCGCCGGAAAGATGTAATTCCCCGGCATTGACCATGGCGCGCCGTTCCCCGGCCTTCACCCGCGGCTTCACGCGGGTTTCATAGAGTACGGGCCCCGTATCGATGCCGCGCGGCAAGCGCATCGGACCATGGGGAAGCGGTGTCTGAGTGCCGTCGGCACTGCGGGCCGAGGGGATCAAACAGAGCCCGCCAAAGGTATAGAGGTCGACCACCCGGCGGCTCCCGACTATGGCCTTCAGCGGCGTCGCGTCGAGCCCGGTCGAGACCAGCGAAAACGCAAGATCGGGCTCCGTGATGGTGGCCAGCGCCGCGCCGAAGGGCGAGGGTAGAATAATCCGCGTCGCCCCGGCGGCCACGGCCGCTTCGCGAAGCCCGTGCAGCGACGTCGCGTGATGGAAGGCAACGGTTCCCCCGCCCATCAATCCGGTCACGATCGAGCCCGCAAATCCCGCCACGCTGGCCGGATGCATCGTTGATAGCAGCACCGGGTCGCGGTCGAGACCCGCTTCGAGCAGGTGTGCAAGCGCGGACGCGACGAGATGGTTGTGACTGAACGGCACCATCAACAGCCGGTCGTCCGGCGCACGGGCAATCGACAAAAGCGCGACGTGATCGGCGGCGGCGCCTCGGCGCGATACCTCCGGCGCGGGACCGAGCGATTCCACGTCCCTCAGAACTTCGGCAAGGTCGATCAGACCGTCTGGCAGTCCCACTCCGACCGCGAAGACGAAGCGGATGGCGAAGGTTTCGGCGGCCACATCGCGCACCCGCTCGCCCGAGGCATCGCCCTCGATCTCGGCGGCGGTGACGATCGCCTTGATCGCACCGGCGTCGATTGCCGCCTGGATTTCCAGTTGGGTCCAGTGCACCGGCAGCCCGCACACCACGAGACCGGCCCTCAGCGCCGCGAGCACGATCAGCGCGCCGTCGGCGCACGGCGGCAGATGCACGCCGATCACCATGTCGGGCTTCAGCCCGATTCCGGCGAAAAACGCCGCCAGTCCTTCGATCCGCCTGTCCGCCTCGGCATAGGTGAAGGTGGCGGCAACGCCGGGTATCGAACCCTCGCCTACGTCGCGAAACGCCACTCGGTCCGGGTGGGCGGAAAGGCCCTTGCGGAACATCTGGTCCACCGTGACCCGTGTCCACGCGCCGGCTTCAACGGATTTGGCGATACGCTCTTCCGGGGTCAGGATCATGACGTTTTTCCAAGAGGAGTTAAGGGGTTACTCGCCGGCGAACCACCATGTCGTCGGTTGTAGCCCGGTGAGCGCCACTGTTTCCGGACGGGCAATCCGGTTCCAGCGCGCTGTCAAGTCTTCGGGCAAATGGAACAAGGGAATGCAGTAAAGTCCGGATATCAGCACCCGGTCGAGCGCACGAACGGCGCTTTCAAACTCGGGACGCTCGCGGGCGGCGAGAAGCGTGGCGATCATGGCGTCGATCGCCGGATCGGCCGCACCCGCGTAATTGAACGTGCCCTCGGTGACGGCCGCTTCGCTGGACCAGCGGTTATTCTGCTCGTTTCCGGGCGAGAGCGATGCGGCCCAGACCATTTGCAGCATGTCGAAATCAAACGACTTCTGCCGGTCGAAATACTGCGTGGAATCGACCGAGCGGATCGTCATGTCGATGCCGACCAGCTTCAACGTCGGCTGCCAAGCGAGCGCGAGCCGCTCCTCTTCGCTGGTTTTCGCCATGAATTCGAACGCGAAGGGTGCCCCTGCCGCGTTCTTCAAAACGCCGTCCTTCAGCGTCCAACCTGCTTCACCAAAGAGTTGAAGAGATTGCTGCATCCCTTTGCGATCACGGCCGGAACCGTTACTCTTGGGCACTGCATATGTACCCTCCATCACGTCGGTGCGCACCGATCCGGGGAAGGGCGCGAGCAGCGCCCGTTCCGCTTCGTCGGCCGACTTGCCGAGTGCGGAAAGAACTGAGCCTTGGAAATAGGATCCGGTCCGCGCGTAAGCGCCGAAATAGAGGTTTTTGTTCACCCACTCGAAATCAAAAAGACGGATCAGCGCCTCGCGCACCTTGGGGTCTTTGAAGATCTCCCGCCGCGTGTTGAAAACGAAGCCGATCATGCTGCGGGGCGCGCCGTTGGTCGTCTTGTCGAGGACGATCTTGCCGGACTTTACGGCAGGGAAACTATAGTCCTTGTTCCAGCGGCCGGGGTCGCTCTCGAAGTTCACGTCAAATTCGCCGGTCTTGAAGGCTTCGAAAAAGGCGTTCGCATCGCGGAAATACTCGATGCTGATTTCGTCGAAGTTGTCGACGCCGCGCTTGATCGGCAGGTCCTTGGCCCAGTAACCGAGGTTACGCTTCAGCACCACCCGCGTACCAGGATCGATCCGGTCGAATACATAGGGGCCAGAGCCGATCATGGGCTCAAGTGTCGATTGGTCGAAGGTTTCCGCATCGGTGGCATGGCGCGGAAAAATCGGCGTCAGGCCGATCAGCAGCGGCAGTTCGCGGTCGGCGTCGTCTCCGAAAATGAAGCGAATGCCGCGTTCGCCGACCTGTTCGACGGACGCGACCTTGGAAAACCGCGTGCGGTAGATCGGGCGCCCCTTCGTCCTCAGAAGGTCCACGGTGAAGATGACGTCTTCCACGGTCAGCGGCGTACCGTCCGAAAACTTAGCTTCTGGGCGGAGCTGAAATTCCACCCACGCGCGGTTGTCGGGAACCTCCACCGTCTCGGCGATCAGGCCGTAGAGCGTGAACGGTTCGTCGGCCGATCGGGTCAGAAGCGTGTCCCAAACATTGTTGCCGAGCGACGCATCGGATAAGCCGCGCGGCGCATTTCCCTTTACGATGAAGGGGTTGATGCTGTCGAACGTACCTACGAACCCGTAGGAGATGCGCCCGCCCTTGGGGGCTTCGGGGTTTGCATAGGGCAAGCTGGCAAAATCGGCCGGCAGGGCCGGCGCGCCGTGCATAGCTATGCCGTGCTTGGGTTCGGCAGCGGCGGGTAAGGCTCCGGTCAGCGCAAGAACGGCGGCAATAAGAAGCGTATGGCGGGTCAATAACGAAGCCAAGGAACCATCCCCGAATCTCGGCGAATCTCAGTGAGAACGATAGCACGCGGTTGCTGTGCGCGGTCCAGTGTATCGGCGAAAAGGCATGAGACGCGCATGTGCTCAGACTGAGGCGCGGGAGGTCACCATGTCGCCCTAATTGCGGGTCAGGAAACCGCGCGGACGGTGTAGGCTGCGGTAACTTTGTCGATAGACGCCGATGGGGATCGTCACGGCAGATGTTGACTTTGAACCCGAAATCGGACGATCCGTAATTCACAAGTTTGTTTCCCGGGACTGGCTAGGACTGGGACGGATGATCGAAGGATCCAGGCGCATGGCGATCAAGACTTTCACGCGGGCGATCGGCTCCGGCACCACCGTGGCAGCCGCCGCTCTGATGCTCGCTCTCATGGGTTCGGCCATGGCGCAGGACGCCGCCGCGCCCGCTCCGGCCGCGGCCGGAACGGACGCGGCTCAGGCCAATGACTGGGTCAAGCTCTGCGGAGAAGACAAGGCCGCAAAGAAGCAGATCTGCTTCACACAGCGCGAACTTCGCACCGATTCCGGACAGTTCCTGGCGTCGGCGGGTGTGCGTGAGGTCGCCGGCGAGGCCCGCAAGATCCTTCTCTTGCAGACGCCGGTCGGCATGCTGATTCAGCCGGGCATGCGTGTTCAGATCGACAAGGGCAAGCAGGACGCGGCCAAGTATACGATCTGCTTTGCCAATGCCTGCTTTGCAGAACTGCCGATCACCGACGAATTCACCGGGGCCATGAAGAAGGGCGGCGAGATCATCCTCACCACCTTGAACCAACAGGCCAAGGCGGTGAATTTCAAGCTGTCGCTGAAGGGCTTCACGGCGGCCTATGACGGCCCGGCCATCGATACGGCCGCTCTGCAGCGTCAGCAGCAGGAGCTTCAGTCCGAATTGCAGCGCAAGGCCAAGGAAGCGCAGCAAAAGCTGATCGACGCGCAGAAGGCCGCCGAAGGCGCCGCCGCCCCGGCTCAATAACGGGCTGCACCGTTAAAGCAAAACGCGCGGTCCGGTGGGCCGCGCATTTTTGTTTGTGGCCCGGAAAGGCGGCTCAGTTCAGCGACGCGCTCGGCAGACCGTAAGACCCATCGGCCTTGGTGATCAGTGTTTCTTCAACTTCCGGGTGGCGGATCGGCATGCCGGATTCGTCCGGCTCCAGGTTCTGCTCGGATACGTAAGCGACATACTCGCTATCCGCATTTTCCGCGAACACATGGTAGAAGGGTTGATCCTTCGACGGGCGCATCGCTTCGGGAATGGAATCGTACCATTCCTCGGTATTTGAAAAAATTGGATCCACGTCGAAAATGACGCCCCGGAAGGGGAAGAGCCGGTGCTTGACGACATCGCCGATCTGGAATTTCGCGATCTTCAAAATGCTCATATCCTGATACCGTGATAGCCCGTTCCGCGGCTCTTGGGCCCGCTTGGTATCATTTATCAGGGCACCTGCCTAATGCGCGAGTCAAGCGAGGGCCGAACCCTTGCTTAAAGCTGCGCACCATTAACTGTCGCAATTTTGCAACAATCGTGTTACACCCCTGCATCATGGACGGCTTTCGGCCGGGTTCGGGGTGGCAGTCCGCAAGGGGCGAGGTGTAGCGCGTGGCGGTTGGAGCGGAAGCAGGTAGCGCGGCGAAGATCCGGTCCCAGCCGATCAACGGGGAGGCTGTTCCCCGGCGTGCGCTCGGCCTTGTTCTTGTCGTTCTTGCCGTCGTTGCTTCGCTCGGCACCTTCGCGCTCATCACCAATCTGACACCCTTCGCGCCGACGCCCGAAATCATCCGGCCGGCCCTGATCGTGAATGCGGTCCTGGTGCTCGGCATCGTCGTTCTCGTCTGGATCGAGGCGCATAAGATCTGGGCGAACTGGCGGGAGGGCAGGGCCGGCGCGCGGCTTCACGTGCGCATCGTCGTGTTGTTCTCACTGATGGCGGCCTTGCCGGCGGCCCTTGTTGCGGGTGCCTTCGCCGTCACCATCGATCAGGGTTTCGACCGCTGGTTCGAGTCGCGCACCCGCCAGATCGTAGACAATGTGCTTACGGTCGCCAGTGCCTACATGCAGGAGCATGCGCGGGTTTTGCGCGGCGACCTGATCGGCATCGCGACGGCCGTAGATGCCGCAAAGCCGCTTTACGACTACGAACCGGGCCGGTTTGACGCGATGCTCCAAGCCCAGGCGTCGCTCCGCGGCGTACAAGGCGCCTATCTTCTCGATCCCAAGGGCGCGGTCATCCTGCGGACCGAACTTGATCCGAAGGTGATCACGATCATGCCGCCGGCACGCGCCTTCGACGAGGCGTCGAAGGGCGGTGCCGCGCTGATTTCGCCGGGCGAATCCAACCAGGTCGGCGGCGTGTTGAAGCTCAAGGCTTATGACGACGTCTATCTATACGTCGTGCGCATGCTGGACCCGAAGGTGCTCGATAATCTGCGCCTCGCGCGGGAAAGCGCGGTTGAGTATCGTCAGTTAGAGGCCAGCCGGGCGGATGTGCAGATCGGCTTCGGTCTCGTTTTCGCCGGCCTCAGCGCGGTGTTCCTGCTCGGCGCGGTCTGGCTTGGCCTGTCCTTTGCCAACGGCCTTGTGGCTCCGGTTCGACGATTGATCTATGCGGCCGACGAGGTCGCGCAGGGTAATCTCCTCGCCGAGGTGCCGGTGGGCCATGCGGGTGACGATCTCGCCTCGCTCGGCACCACCTTCAACAAGATGACGACGGAACTTCGCACCCAGCGCGATCAACTCCTCACCGCCAACGATCAGGTCGACCGCCGCCGCCGCTTCACCGAAGCCGTTCTGACGGGCGTGACCGCCGCCGTCGTCGGCGTTTCGAACGACGGGCACGTTTCCATCGTCAACCGGTCTGCGACTGCGCTGCTCGGTCTCGACGAGTTCGACTTCATCGGCAAGCTGTTGACCGACGAGGTGCCGGAGGTCGAGCCGCTGCTTGCCGCTGCGATCCGCGATGACACGAAGGTGCATCAGGCCACCATCACCCTTGTGCGCAAGGGCCAGGAGCGCACCGTATCGGCCCGCGTCGCGTCCGATCGCTCGCCGGACCGCGAGCATGGCTATGTCGTTACGCTCGACGACATCACCGATCTCGTCACCGCGCAGCGAACCTCCGCCTGGGCGGATGTGGCGCGCCGGATCGCCCATGAGATCAAAAACCCGCTGACACCAATTCAGCTCTCGGCCGAGCGCATCCGGCGCCGCTTCGGCAAGCTTGTCGGCGCCGACGATGACCGCAAAGTGTTCGACCAGTGCGTCGATACGATCGTGCGGCAGGTCGGCGACATCGGGCGCATGGTGGATGAGTTCTCGGCCTTCGCGCGCATGCCCAAACCCATCATGGAAGAGCGTGACCTCAGCGATTCCATCCGCGAGGCGGTTTTCCTGCTCAGCGTCGGGCATCCCGATATCACCTTCGAAACCCATCTTCAAAACACGCCCCTTATCGGCCGCTTCGATCACCGGCTGATGAGCCAAGCCGTCACCAATCTCGTGAAGAATGCCGTGGAAGCGATCACCGCGCTGCCGCTGGAGGATCGCGAGGGGGCGCGGGTGGATGTTACGGGGCGCACGGATGGCGTTTTCAACGTCGTCGAAGTTGTCGATACGGGCGTCGGCCTGCCGGCTCACGACCGGCAACGGCTGCTTGAGCCCTATATGACGACCCGCGAGAAGGGCACCGGGCTCGGCCTCGCGATTGTCAGAAAGATCGTTGAGGAACACGACGGGCGGATCGAACTCCTCGATTCACCTGAAGTGGCGCACGGGGGGCGAGGTGCCCTGGTGCGCATGACCTTGCCGGTGAACCCGCGCCCGATTGGCGCGATAGCGCCGGAAGAAGAAGCTCAGGCCGATCTTCGACGGCAACATGCCTGAGTTTCTAGTCTCATCCGGTTCGCACCGTGGCGGCGGCGCAATCCGGATACCCTGTTCCAGAGGTCGGGAGGCCGCATAAACGGCATGGCGACAGACATTCTCATCGTCGACGACGAGGTCGACATTCGCGAACTGGTCTCCGGAATCCTGGACGACGAGGGTCATGGCACGCGAACGGCGGGTGATGCCGACCGGGCGCTTGCTTGTATCGCCGAACGGCGTCCGCAGCTTGTGTTCCTGGACATCTGGTTGCAGGGAAGCCGGCTGGACGGGCTCGCGCTGCTCGACGAAATCAAGGTCGACCACCCGGATCTCCCGGTCGTCATGATCTCCGGTCACGGCAACGTCGAAACCGCCGTCGCGGCTATCAAGCGCGGCGCTTACGACTATATCGAGAAGCCGTTCAAGGCCGACCGCCTCTTGCTGGTCGCCGAGCGCGCGCTTGAAGCCTCCAAGCTCAAGCGTGAGGTTAAGGAGCTGCAACTGCTCTCGGACCGTCAGGATGGGATCGTCGGGGCGTCGTCCGTCGTCAATCAGCTTCGCAATACCATCGACCGGATCGCGCCGACCAACAGCCGCATTCTGATTTCCGGCCCCTCGGGTTCTGGCAAGGAAATCGTGGCGCGGGCAATCCATGCGCAGTCAGCCCGCTCCGGCGGTCCGTTCGTGGCGCTCAACGCCGCCGCCATCACGCCGGAACGCGTGGAAATCGAGCTTTTCGGCACCGAAACTGACGAAGACGGCCGGCGCAAGGTCGGTGCGCTTGAAGAAGCGCATGGCGGCACCTTTTATCTCGACGAGATCGGCGATATGCCGCGCGAGACCCAGAACCGCATCCTGCGCGTGCTGGTCGACCAATCCTTCACGCGCGTCGGCGGCACGCAGCGGGTGCAGGTGGATGTGCGCATCGTCTCTTCAACCGCCCGCGATCTCGAACGCGAGATTGCCGAGGGCCGTTTCCGCGAAGATCTGTTCCACCGCCTCGCCGTCGTGCCTGTTCGCGTGCCCGGATTGTCGGAGCGGCGCGAGGACATTCCGTTCCTGATCGATCACATCATGCGGCAAATCGCCCGCTCCACCGGGCTACCGGTTCGCCGCATCGGTGACGACGCCATGGCCGTGCTTCAAGCGCATGACTGGCCGGGTAACCTGCGCCAGCTTCGCAACAATGTGGAGCGGCTCATGATTCTGACGCGCGGCGATCCGGAAGCCGTCATCACGGCGGACCTGTTGCCGTCGGAAGTCGGCACGATGCTGCCGACGTTGCCCACGTCCACCGGCGGCGAGCATCTGATGGCGCTGCCGCTGCGCGATGCACGCGAAATTTTCGAGCGGGAGTATCTTAAGGCGCAGCTCAACAGATTTGGCGGAAACATATCCCGCACTGCGGAATTTGTCGGCATGGAACGTTCCGCACTGCACCGTAAGCTGAAAAGCTTGGCGATCGCGTGAGGGGTCGCAAGTCCCGGCCCGCGATCTCAATTCGGCTGTTGGCGATAAGCAATTTCCCCTAGAGGTCCAACAATCGAGGGTCGGCGTTCACCAGCCCTTTACCAAGCTCGCTCATGATCCTTCTGAGCGGGCCGTTCGCCCGTGCAATTCAGTGTGTGCGTGCGCATGACGACTCGTCAGTACCGACCATCCAAGATGCGCCGGTTACTTCTGCCGGTTATCACCATAATCTTCTTAGGTTACTTCGCGTATCACGCCTTCCAAGGCGAGAACGGCATTGTTGGACGGGCGCGTCTTGAAAATCGCGCCCAGCAGTTGAACCATGAATTGGAGCAACTGATCGCCCAGCATAAGGATCTGGACGCTCGAGTCCGGTTGCTTCGGCCTGCAACCCTTGATCAGGATATGGTCGACGAGGAGGCACGCGCGCAGCTCAGCATGGTGCATCCCAGCGAGGTCGTCATTATGCGTGCGCAGAATGTTGCACTGCAAGATAACCTGGATTCGGTTCAATCCACTCAATAAGCTCAATTTCAGTTAATTGCTTTTCGAAGCCCTGCGTCGATCGCATGATGGTCATGCAACCGCGTAGTTGACTTGCTCCGCCCGATGCCGTTCCGTCCCTCCCGGTGACATAAAAACCCGACCGGGAGGAGTTTTCCATGGCCGAGCGATCCACCGCCGAAAAGCGCAGCCGCGCATCGGCCGGTCCTGCCACAGAAAAAGTGCGTAAGAAGTCGAATGGCGACGCCGTGGCGTCCGCTCCAGCCGGCTTTACGCGCGAGCAGGAGATGAAAGCCTATTCCGACATGCTGCTGATCCGCCGCTTCGAGGAGAAGGCGGGTCAGATGTACGGAATGGGCCTGATCGGCGGCTTCTGCCATCTCTACATCGGCCAGGAAGCCGTCGTCGTCGGCATGCAGATGTGCATTCGCGAGGGCCAGGATCAGGTCATCACCGGCTATCGCGACCACGGCCATATGCTCGCCTGCGGTATGGATCCGAAGGGCGTCATGGCCGAACTGACCGGTCGCCGCGGCGGCTATTCGCGCGGTAAGGGCGGCTCCATGCACATGTTCAGCCGGGAGAAGCAGTTCTTCGGCGGGCACGGCATCGTCGGCGCGCAGGTTCCGCTCGGCACCGGGCTGGCCTTCGCCAATCGCTACCGGGGCAATGACCTCGTCAGCCTCACCTATTTCGGCGACGGCGCGGCCAACCAGGGCCAAGTCTACGAGAGCTTCAACATGGCCGAGCTTTGGAAGCTGCCGGTCGTGTTCCTGATCGAAAACAACCGCTACGCCATGGGCACCGCCGTTTCGCGCGCCTCCGCACAGACCGATTTCTCCAAGCGCGGCTTGTCGTTCAACATCCCCGGCGAGCAGGTGGACGGCATGGACGTGCGCGCCGTCAAGGCCGCCGGCGAGAAGGCTGTGGCGTGGTGCCGCGAGGGTAAAGGTCCATATATCCTGGAGATGCAGACCTATCGCTATCGCGGTCACTCCATGTCGGATCCGGCGAAGTATCGCTCCAAGGACGAAGTCCAGAAGATGCGTACCGAGCACGATCCGATCGAGCAGGTCCGCGCCCGTCTGCTTGAGAACGGTTGGGCCAGCGAGGACGATCTGAAGTCCATCGACAAGGACGTGCGCGGTGTCGTCGCGGAAGCCGCCGACTTCGCAACCCACGATCCGGAGCCGGACCCGTCCGAGCTTTACACGGACATCCTTCACTGATCGCCCGCGACGAGGTTTCACATGCCGATCGATATTTTGATGCCGGCCCTCTCGCCGACGATGGAAGAGGGCAAACTTGCCAAGTGGACGAAGAAAGTCGGAGACACGGTCAAATCCGGTGACGTGATCGCCGAGATCGAGACCGACAAGGCGACCATGGAAGTGGAAGCCGTGGACGAGGGCACCATCTCGGAAATCCTCATCGGTGAAGGCACCGAGGGCGTGAAGGTGAATACGCCCATCGCCCGCATCTCCGCCGATGGCGAGGGTCAGGCCGCGCTCTCCGATGGCGCGAAGGTCATCCCGACGTCGCCGACCACGCCCACCGTTTCCGCGCAGATGGAGACGGCACAGCCGGCCACCCCCGCCGTGCAATCCACCACCGTATCGGGCGTGCCCGCCGCGCCCAAATCCGAGCCCCTGGCCGATCCGGACCTTCCGTCCGACGTCCAGTATGTATCCATGACCGTTCGCGAAGCCCTTCGCGACGCCATGGCCGAGGAAATGCGCCGCGACGGCGACGTGTTCGTGATGGGCGAAGAAGTCGCCGAGTATCAGGGTGCGTATAAGATCACGCAGGGTCTGCTCCAGGAATTTGGCGCCCGCCGCGTGATCGATACGCCGATCACCGAACATGGCTTCGCCGGTCTCGGTGTCGGTGCGGCTTTTGCCGGCCTGCGTCCGATCGTCGAGTTCATGACGTTCAACTTCGCCATGCAGGCGATCGACCATCTCATCAACTCGGCCGCCAAAACGCTCTACATGTCCGGCGGCCAGATGGGCTGCCCGATCGTGTTCCGCGGCCCGAACGGCGCCGCCGCCCGCGTCGGCGCCCAGCACAGCCAAGACTACGCCGCCTGGTACTCGCAGATCCCCGGCCTCAAAGTCGTGCAGCCCTATTCGGCGGCCGACGCTAAGGGCTTGCTGAAAGCCGCGATCCGCGATCCCAACCCGGTCATCTTCCTCGAAAACGAAATCCTCTACGGCCAGACCTTCCAGGTCCCAAAGGTGGATGATCTCGTTCTGCCGATCGGCAAGGCGCGCATTCACAAGCGCGGCAAGGACGTGACCCTCGTCTCCTTCGGTATCGGCATGACCTATGCGGTGAAAGCCGCCGAGGAACTCGCTGGGCTCGGTATCGACGCGGAGATCATCGACCTTCGCACCATCCGCCCGATGGACATCGCGACCGTGATCGAAAGCGTGAAGAAGACCGGCCGCGCCGTGACCATCGAAGAGGGCTACCCGCAGTCCGGCGTCGGCTCCGAGATCGCCTACCAGATCCAGGCGGCCGCGTTCGACTACCTCGACGCTCCTGTTGGCCGCATCACCGGCAAGGACGTTCCGATGCCCTATGCCGCGAACCTTGAAAAGCTCGCGCTGCCGACGGTCAAGGAAGTCATCGAGGCTGTCCGCGCCGTGACATATCGCTGAGGGGAGGGGACATATGCCGATTCAAATCCTGATGCCGGCGCTCTCTCCCACCATGGAGAAGGGCAACCTCGCCAAGTGGACGGTGAAGGAAGGCGATACGGTCAAGGCCGGTGATGTTATCGCCGAAATCGAGACCGATAAGGCGACCATGGAAGTGGAAGCCGTGGACGAGGGCGTCATCGCCAAGATCCTGGTGCCGGAAGGTTCGCAGGACGTGGCGGTGAACGCGCCGATCGCGATCCTGGCCGGGGAGGGCGAGGACGCCAAGGCGGCTGCCGGCGGTTCCGCCGCGGCAGCTCCAGCTCCCGCTCCCACACCGGCCGCATCCGGAAACGGCCCGGCGCAGCCGGTTGCCGCTCCGGCTCCGCAGGCGGCGCCCGCTCCGGTCGCTGCATCCGCCACGGGTTCGGCCCGCATCTTCGCCTCGCCGCTGGCAAAGCGCGTTGCCAAGGACAAGGGGCTGAACCTTGCCGATCTGCTCGGCTCCGGCCCCCACGGCCGCATCATCCTGCGCGACGTGGAAAGCGCCAAGCCGGGCGCAAAGCCCGCGCCGCAGCCTGTCGCCGAAGCGCCCTCCGCGCCAAGGCCCGCTCCGTCCGGTCCGTCGGACGATGCCGTCCTCAAACTCTACGACCCGAAGTCCTACGAGCTTGTGCCCCATGACGGCATGCGCAAAATCATTGCGCGCCGCCTGACGGAATCCAAGCAGACCGTCCCGCATTTCTACCTCACGCTCGACATCGAGCTTGATGCGCTGCTCGCGCTGCGGTCCCATCTCAACGACGCCGCGCCCACGGTGGACGGAAAGCCCGCCTATAAGCTCTCCGTCAACGACATGGTCATCAAGGCCATGGCGCTGTCGCTGAAGGCGGTTCCGGATGCCAACGTGTCCTGGACCGAGGGCGGCATGCTGCGCCACAAGGCGGCCGACGTCGGCGTTGCCGTGTCGATCCCCGGCGGTCTCATCACCCCGATCATCCGCAGCGCGGAAACCAAATCGCTGTCCGCCATTTCCAACGAGATGAAGGACCTCGCCAAGCGCGCCAAGGACCGTAAGCTAAAGCCGGAGGAATACCAGGGCGGCACCACGTCGGTGTCCAACCTCGGCATGTTCGGCGTGAAGGACTTCGCGGCCGTCATCAATCCCCCGCACGCCACCATCCTCGCCGTTGGCGCGGGTGAACAGCGTGCGGTGGTGAAGAACGGCGCGCTGGCCGTCGCCACGGTCATGAGCGTCACGCTCTCCACCGACCACCGCGCGGTCGATGGCGCCCTCGGCGCTCAGCTTGCGAGCGCCTTCAAGGGCTTCATCGAAAAGCCGTTCTCGATGCTGGTATAGGCACAGCCTTGCCCCTCCGGACGCCGCATAGGCGTCCGGCCCTCCCCGTTAGGGGAGCGCGTCGATCCGTCCCAAACCAGGCGCCAGGAAGGACAAGTCCTCCCCATGTCAGACTATGACGTCATCATCATCGGCGGTGGTCCGGGCGGTTATGTCGCCGCCATCCGCGCGGCTCAACTCGGCCTCAAGACGGCGGTCGTGGAGAACAAGCACCTCGGTGGTATCTGCCTGAACTGGGGCTGCATCCCCACCAAGGCGCTGCTGCGGTCGGCCGAAATCTACCATTACGCCACCCACGCCGAGGCTTACGGTCTCAAGATCGAGGGCGTGTCCTTCGATCCCGCCGCCATCGTGAAACGCTCGCGCGGGGTGTCGGCCCAGCTCAACGGCGGCGTCGGCGGGCTCCTGAAGAAGAACAAGGTGGACGTTATCTGGGGCCGCGCGTCGCTGCCGAAGGCCGGTACGGTCACCGTCGAAGCGGCGAAGGACACCGAATACGGCAAGCCCAACCCCGCGCCGCGCGGCGCGCTGGGGGCCGGCGAGTATAAGGCCAAGCACATTATCGTCGCCACGGGCGCGCGCCCGCGCGTGCTGCCGGGGCTGGAGCCGGACGGTAAACTGGTCTGGACATATTTCGACGCGATGGTCCCCGAGGTCATGCCGAAATCAATGCTGGTGGTCGGGTCCGGCGCGATCGGCATCGAATTCGCCAGCTTCTATCGTACGATGGGCGTCGAAGTCACCGTGGTCGAGGTGATGGCGCAAGTCATGCCCGTGGAAGATCACGAGATCGCCGAGCACGCCAAGAAGCGGTTCGAGAAGCAGGGCATCAAGATCCTTCTCGAAGCTAAGGTCACTGGGCTCGCCAAGGGCGCGAACGACGTGACGGCCACGGTGGAACTCAAAGACGGCACGAAGCAGCAGATCAAAGTCGACCGGGTCATCTCCGCCGTCGGCGTCGTCGGCAACATCGAAAGCCTCGGCCTTGAAGCGCTGGGCGTGAAGACGGACCGGGGTTGCGTGGTGACGGACGGTCTTGGCCGCACCAACGTTCCCGGCGTCTATGCCATCGGCGACGTCGCGGGCCCGCCGATGCTGGCCCATAAAGCCGAGCATGAGGGCGTCATCTGCGTCGAGGCGATCGCCGGCAAGCCTGTGCATCCCATGGACAAGGCCAAGATTCCGGGCTGCACATATTGCCACCCGCAGGTTGCATCCGTCGGGCTCACCGAAAAGAAGGCCAAGGAAACCGGCCGCGAGATCAAGGTGGGCCGCTTCCCCTTCATCGGCAACGGAAAAGCCATCGCGCTTGGCGAACCGGAAGGACTTGTGAAAACGATTTTCGACGCCAAGACCGGTCAATTGCTTGGCGCTCATATGATTGGGGCAGAAGTGACGGAGCTGATCCAAGGTTTTGTTGTGGCTATGCAACTCGAAACCACTGAGGAAGACCTCATGCACACCGTCTTCCCGCACCCGACGCTGTCCGAAATGATGCACGAAAGTGTTCTTTCGGCCTATGGACGCGCTATTCACATCTGAACATTTGGCGGTCCGCTTGATGAAACAGACCGCCAAATTCTAGATCATCGCCGTCTATTTACCTGATGATTGAATACAACTTTTAGTTTATTCAAGTTTTATATAATTTGCATTCAATTCGTAAGAACTGTGAGGATTCTTACCTAGATTCAAGCTTAACCAATTCTTTGCTAAATTCACGCAATTCTGAATCGAATTATTTAATTCATTCCGGAGTTGTTGATGTCCCTGGATGGAACATCGATCGCGAGTATATCGGCCAAGTCCGATGCTGCGCGAGACCTTGCGATCAGTAAGGTCGGGCAGATTCGCGCCATCAATCGCCGCATGAGGATCTTGGCGCTCAACGCCATGATCGAGGCCGCGCGGGCCGGCGAGATGGGGAGGGGCTTCGGCGTCGTTTCGCAGGAGGTGCGCGGCATTTCCGACGAGGTAGAGGCGCTGTCTCTGTCGCTTGAGGCCGAACTTGCCGCAGAAATCGAAGCGCTTTCGGCAATGGCCGGGCATATGGCCATGAGCGCTCAAGGGCAGCGGCTCGTGGATCTTGCCCTGAACGCCATCGAAATCATCGACCGTAATCTCTATGAGCGAACCTGCGACGTTCGCTGGTGGGCAACCGATTCCGCGTTTGTTTCCTGCCTTCAAGACTTAAATCCCGCCGCCTCGGCGTTCGCGTCAGACCGGTTAAGCGTCATTCTGCGGGCTTACACGGTCTACATCGACCTCTGGCTCTGCGACATGAACGGCACAATCGTTGCCTCCAGCCGGGGCGATCGATATGGCGTCGTCGGCCGTTCCGTTGCGGATTCATCTTGGTTCAGGGCAGCCAAGGGCCTCGCTTCCGGTGACGATTACCATGCCGAAGACATCCGGCGCGAGCCGTTGCTTGGCGGCGCGGAGGTGGCAACCTACGCAACGGCCGTTCGCAAGGACGGTGCGACGAAGGGGCAGACCATCGGCGTTCTCGGCATCCATTTCGATTGGGCGCCGCAAGCTGGAACCATCATCGAGGGCGTGCGCCTCACGCCCGAGGAGCGCGCGCGGGCGCGCATCCTGATCATCGATTCCGAGCAGCGCATCATCGCATCATCCGACGGTCAGGGTGTACTCGATCAGCGCTTCCCGCTGGACGCCAAAGGCAGGGCCAGCGGCTTCGATTCCGGGCCCGATGGTGCCGTCGTCGCCTTTCATGCCACGCCGGGGTATGAGACCTATCGCGGGCTTGGCTGGCGCGGCGTTATCGCGATGCGGCAACCTTGAACCGGTTCCGGTGTTTGGCCTGTGCCGCCAAGGTGTGGGACAATCCGGAAGGAGCAATCATGAGTGGCGTCGGCATCATCGGAACCATCATCATCGGCCTTCTCGCGGGCTGGCTTGCCGAGCGGTTCACCAGTTCCAGCCATGGGCTGATAACAAACCTCATCCTCGGGGTCGTCGGCGCGATCCTGTTCGGATGGATCGCCGGTCGCCTCGGCCTGAACATCGAGGGTTGGATCGCCAACCTGATCGGCGGAACTTTGGGCGCAGTCCTCCTCATTGTCGCCTATCGCGCGGTCAGGCGCGCGTAATGCGCGTTCCGCATGGCTAAAATGCCCGTGTGCGGCTTGAGAAATGGGCCGACATCGTTCATCTGAAGGGGTGAAGCGCGCCGGCTGATCCGGCGCATCCCGTTGCGAGGTCGGCCCGGCGTTGGGGCTTCTGCGCATCAGGTTGGAGCCCGGAGCGCCGCCCATGGTCACCTTGCTCGATACGGTCACGAACCCGCCGAAGCCGCGCCACCCCGAAAAGGCGCATCGGCCGGATAGCACGGTACTACGCAAGCCCGATTGGATCCGCGTGAAGGCGCCGGGATCGCCCCTCTATCGCGAGACCCAGGCGATCGTGAAGGAGAACGGTCTCGTCACGGTGTGCGAGGAAGCCGGTTGTCCGAATATCGGCGAGTGCTGGTCGAAAAAGCATGCGACCATGATGATCATGGGCGACACCTGCACCCGCGCCTGCGCCTTCTGCAACGTCAAGACCGGCATGCCCGGACCGCTCGATCCGAACGAGCCGGAAAACGTCGCGATCGCAGTGGAAAAGCTCGGCCTTTCCCATGTCGTGATCACGTCGGTCGATCGCGATGATCTCGCCGATGGCGGCGCCCATCATTTCGCGGCGGTCATCCGCGCAATTCGTGCCCGTTCGCCTGCCACCACGATCGAAGTGCTCACGCCGGATTTCCTGCGTAAGGAAGGCGCTCTCGAAGTCGTGGTCGCCGCCAAGCCCGACGTCTTCAACCACAATCTCGAAACCGTTCCGTCGAAGTATCTGACTGTGCGCCCCGGCGCGCGTTACTTCCACTCCATGCGCCTCTTGCAGCGCGTGAAGGAACTCGACCCAACGATGTTCACCAAGTCCGGTATCATGGTCGGCCTTGGGGAAGAGCGGAACGAAGTGCTTCAATTGATGGATGATTTGCGCTCGGCCGACGTTGATTTCATCACCATCGGCCAGTATCTCCAGCCGACCAAAAAGCATCACGCGATCATCCGTTTCGTCACGCCGGACGAATTCAAGTCCTTTGAGACGGTCGCCTATGCCAAGGGCTTCCTGATGGCGTCGTCCAGCCCGCTGACCCGCTCCTCGCATCACGCCGGAGACGATTTCGCGCGGCTGAAGGCCAATCGCGCCGCGCGGGTTTCGGCTGGCTGATCCATCAAAACATGCCCGTTTTCCAGTCCACCCGCCGCGTTCGCCACTCCGCCGAGCAGATGTTCGCGCTGGTAGCCGACGTCGAAAACTATCCGAAGTTCGTGCCGCTTTGCGAAAGCCTCTCCGTGCGCGTGCGCCGGACCCTCGACGACGGCCGCGAGGTGCTGGTGGCCGACATGACCGTGGCCTATTCGCTGATCCGCGAAACCTTCACGTCCAAAGTCACGCTCGACCCGGCGAACAATCTCATCACCGTCGAATACCTCGACGGGCCGTTCCGTTACCTGGAAAACCGCTGGACGTTCAAACCCATCGACGACGGGCACTCCGAGGTGGGGTTCTGGATCTCCTACGAGTTCAAAAGCCGAACGCTCGGCGCGCTCATGGGCGCCATGTTCGACCGCGCCTTCCGCAAATTCGCTGCGGCTTTCGAGGCGCGGGCGGATGCGGTTCATGGGTAACCTGCTTGACGGTGCCGACCACAAATGAACCGGATTTGAAAATGCAGCGCGTTCTCCTGTCGGCCTGCCTGATGGGCCGCAAGGTTAGGTACGACGGTTCGGACAAACTCGACGGTCATCCCATACTTGAGCGATGGCACGCCGAGGGGCGTCTCGTTTTGATCTGCCCGGAAGTCGCCGCCGGCTTCGGCACCCCGCGCCCGCCGGCCGAAATCGTCGACGCGACGGACGGCAACGATTTCATCCTGGGTGAAGGGCGCGTTGTCGAAGATAGCGGCCGTGATGTTCCCGGCCTCTATTTGATCGCCGGTCAGATCGCGCTCGAAGTCGCGCAGGAAAACGGATGCGAGTTCGCCGTCCTGACAGACTGAAGCCCTTCCTGCGGCAGCAGTGTCATTTACGACGGAAGCTTTTCCGGCCAGACGAAATCGGGATCCGGCACAACCACCGCATTCCTTCAAGCCAACGGATTCCGCGTCTTTTCCGAAACGCAGATCGAGGAACTAGACCTGCTCCTCGCGAAATCCTAACCGAAAGGTGCAAGGCCGGGCGGCCTACAGGACTTCCGCAAAATCAACGTCGATCAGACGATCCCAAGCTTTGCGCGCGCGGCTAGAACGTTGCCTTCACTGTCGTTGAAGACATAGCCGCGCTCAAGAAGCTTTGTTGTAAAATACTTATTATAGATGAAGGCCCAAATAATCGATATAATGAGAGGGAGAATACCGAACGTTGCAATGGCCAATATCAAGTAGATTACAAATCCACCGATAAAAGTGATGTAATCGCCACGGAACAGCGCCGGGAAGAACCCGAAGAACAGCGTTGTCCAAGAAAACCCATAAAACCCCGTCTTCACAACGCCGGTGTCTTTATGTTTCATCATAATGCGCTGAGCCATATCATCCCCCGCAATCCATCATCTCGGCCGAATCCTTATTTCGATCCTAGGCTTAGGTCATTGTATCGCGCAAGGCCACGGATCAGGTCTGATGTTTGTTCGGCTATGCCGCGCTCGAACCATCGCCGCTCGCCAACGCCGCCGCGAACATCTCCAGCGCCGCCTCAACCGTCTTGAACCGCACGGCGCTGCGCCCAACGTCGCCGAGCCGGCATTCCCTGTGAACAATCCCACCGCCCCGTCGCGCCAGCGCGAGATTCACCAGCCCCACCGGCTTTTCCACCGATCCGCCACCCGGTCCGGCAACGCCTGTCACGGCGACGGCGATCGTCGCGCGAGACCGCGCCAGCGCGCCCTCCGCCATCGCCCGCGCCACCGGCTCGCTCACCGCACCATGGCGCGCGATCAGGTCGGGCGATACGCCCAGCATGTCGCTCTTGGCTTCGTTGGAATAGGTCACGAACCCCCGGTCCACCACGTCGGACGATCCGGCGATTTCCGTCAGCGTGCCGATGATCAGCCCGCCCGTGCATGATTCCGCTGTTGCGATCACATGTCCGCCCGCGCGGGCAAGCGCCAGCACCTCGGCGGCGCGGGCGTGGAGGGGGGCGAGGTCCGTCATCGCGAACTCCTCAGATCGGCAGCCGCACCGTCGCGGTTGCCATGGCGGCGATGCCCTCGCGGCGGCCGGTGAAGCCCAGGCCCTCGTTCGTCGTCGCCTTCACGCCCACGCGGTCGAGTGCGATATCGCAAATGTCGGCGATTTCCGCTCGCATCGCCTCACGGTATGGACCAATGCGCGGCGCTTCGGCGATGATCGTTATGTCGCAATGCGCCACGATGCCGCCGCGTTCCCGCACCCGCCGCACCGCATCCGCCAGGAACACGGAGGAGGGCGCCCCCCGCCACTGCGGGTCGGAGGGCGGGAAATGCCGGCCGATATCCCCGTCGCCGATGCAGCCGAGGATCGCATCCGTCAGCGCGTGCAGCGCGGCGTCGGCGTCCGAGTGCCCCTTGAGCCGGTGCGTATGGGGGATCGCGATGCCGCCAAGCGTCACGGCTTCGCCCGGCTCCAGCGCATGCACGTCGTAGCCGATCCCCACCCTTACATCCGGCAAGCGCAGAAATGCCTCGGCAGTCAGCCGCTTTTCGGCTTCGGTGAAGTCGTCGGCCGTCGTCAGCTTCATGTTGTCCCCCGTGCCGGCCACCATATGCACAGGCAGCCCTGCCCATTCCGCCACGGCGCCATCATCCGTCAGGGTCGTCACACCGGCTGAGGCCGCGCGCCTATGCGCGTCTAATATGACGGGGAAGTGGAAACCCTGCGGCGTTGCAGCCCGCCAGAGCCCCTCGCGCGGCACCGTATCCACAATACGCCCCGCCGCATCCGCGCGCTTCACGGTGTCGACCACGGGCGTGCCCACAATCACCGCCGCATGGCGGCTCAGCGCTGCCACCGTGGCGTTGATCATCTCAGTCGTTACGAAAGGCCGCACGGCGTCGTGGATCAGCACGATGTCCGGCGAAAGCGGCGCCAGCGCTTCCAGTCCCCGCAGCACGCTAGTCTGCCGGTCCGCTCCGCCTGAAACCGGCGGGAGAACGCGCCCGTCGCCCGCCATGGCTGCGTCGTAGAGCACCCGGTCGTCCGGATGGATCACCGCCACCATATGCGCGACGTTCGGATGCGCCAGAAACGCCGCCGCCGTCCGCGCCAGCACCGGTCGCCCGCCGATCTCGCGATACTGTTTTGGAACCGCCGACGCCCCCCCCGCGCGGGTGCCTCGTCCGGCGGCGACGAGCACGACGGCGATTCGAAGTTTTTCCGCCGGTTGGGTCTGCGCGTCGATCTTCGGCAACGGGTTGGCCCTGCTTATGCATCCATTTGGTAACGCTAGTTACGCCACACGCCGTCCGGACGGCAAGGAGCCTTGCGCGGACGGGCTCGACAGGCTATCCATTGCGTAAAATGTAAGCAGGGCGCGCGAGTGCCCACCATGTGAGCAACCGAATGCCTTTAGGCCCCGCCGCACAGGAAAACACGAGCCTCGCGCCGCTCTCGATCGGTTCGGCCACGGCTACCAATCGCGTTTTCCTCGCGCCGATGTCGGGCGTCAGCGATGTTGCCTTCCGCCGGCTGGCGCAGCGTTATGGCGCGGGCTTAGTCGTTTCCGAAATGGTCGCTTGCGAAACCTTGCTCGAAGGCGATCCGGAAACCGTCATGCGGGCCGAAGGTGACGGTATTGCGACGCATGTGGTGCAATTGGCGGGCCGCGAGGCCACCTGGATGCGTGAAGGTGCCATTCGCGCGCAAGCGGCCGGCGCCGACGTTATCGACATAAACATGGGTTGCCCCGCCAAGCGCGTAACCACCGGCTATTCCGGCTCCGCCCTGATGCGCGACCTCGACCATGCCGTGTCGCTGATCGACGCTGTGGTCGGTGCGGTGTCCGTGCCCGTCACGCTGAAGATGCGCCTCGGCTGGGACGACCGGTCTTTGAACGCCCCGGATCTCGCTTGCCGCGCGCAAGATGCTGGCATCCGCATGGTCACCGTGCACGGCCGCACGCGCTGCCAGTTCTATAAGGGCACCGCCGATTGGTCGAAGGTTCGCGCCGTGAAGGATGCGGTGAGCATACCCGTCGTGGTCAACGGCGACATCGTGAGCGCCGCTGCTGCCCGTGAGGCACTAAGCCAGTCCGGCGCCGACGCCGTGATGGTCGGGCGCGGCGCCTATGGCCGCCCTTGGGCGCCCGGCCGCATCGCCGCCGCGCTCGCCAACGGTGGCGAGATGATCGACCCTCGGCCCCAAGAAGTCCACGATGTCGCAGTCGAGCATTACGAGGCCATGCTCAGCCTCTACGGCAAGGCGCTTGGTCTCAAGATCGCGCGCAAGCACATCGGCTGGATGTTTGACGTCGTGCCCCGCACCGAACCCGATTCCGTAAGCCTGAAGGCGGCAGTCTTCACCTCCGACGAGCCAGCCGCCGTGATTTCCGGCATTCGGCGCTGGTTCGCCGACGCCCCGGATTTCGGCGAAAGGAAAGCGGCATGAACGAGCCCATCCGTCCGCCCGGATCCGACCGCGAAACCCATAGCTCCGGCGATCCGTTCGCAATCCTGAACGCCCTGCCGCACCCCGTCGTCATGATCGACGGACGCGGCCATGTTCGGCTCGCCAACGATGCCGCCCAGGGCTTTTTCCAGGCCAGCGCCGCCGTGCTCGCACGCCATCCGCTCACTCATTTCGTCCCCTTCGGCAGCCCGCTCATAACCCTCATCGAGCAGGTCCGCGAGCGGCTTTCCAGCGTGAATGAATACCGGGTCGACGTCGGCACGCCCCGCATTGGCGGCGAGCGCATCGTTGACATCTACGCGGCCCCTGCCGCCGAGGGATCGTCCGACGTCGTTTTGATGCTGCAAGAGCGTACGATGGCGGACAAGATGGACCGCCAACTCACCCACCGGGGCGCCGCGCGCTCCGTCACCGGCCTCGCGGCCATGCTCGCCCACGAAATCAAAAATCCGCTGTCGGGCATTCGCGGCGCGGCGCAGCTTCTCGAACAGTCGGTGGACGACGACGACCGCTCGCTCACGCGCCTCATCACCGACGAGGCCGACCGGATCGTGAAGCTGGTCGATCGTATGGAGGTGTTCTCCGACGAGCGGCCGATCGAGCGCGTGCCGGTGAATATCCACGCCGTGCTGGAGCATGTGAAGCGCCTCGCGCAGTCCGGTTTTGCTCGGGATATCAGGATCGTCGAGGAATACGACCCATCGCTCCCGCCCGTGTGGGCGAACCGCGACCAGCTTATTCAAGTGTTCCTCAACCTCGTGAAGAACGCCTCCGAGGCGCTGTCCGATACGCCCGACGCCGAAATCGCGCTCACGACCGCCTTCCGCCCCGGCGTTCGGCTCTCCGTGCCCGGTACCCGCGAGCGGGTGAGCCTGCCGCTGGAATTCTGCGTGCGCGACAACGGGCCCGGCGTTTCGGCCGAAATTCTTGCGCATATGTTCGATCCCTTCGTCACCACCAAGATCAACGGCACCGGCCTTGGCCTTGCGCTGGTGGCGAAGATCATCGGCGACCATGGCGGCGTCATCGAATGCGACAGCCAGCCGCGCCGCACCGTTTTCCGCGTTCTTCTACCTGCATTTTCCGAGAAGACAGCCGATTGAGGGGGCTTAATCCATGCCGACCGGCAGCATTCTCGTCGCCGACGACGACAGCGCGATCCGCACCGTTCTGAACCAGGCCCTTTCGCGCGCCGGGTATGAAGTGCGGCTCACGTCCAACGCGGCCACGCTCTGGCGCTGGGTCGCGCAAGGCGACGGCGACCTCGTGATCACCGACGTGGTGATGCCCGACGAAAACGCCTTCGATCTTCTCCCGCGCATCAAAAAGCTCCGGCCGGAACTGCCGGTCATCGTGATGAGCGCGCAGAACACCTTCATGACCGCGATCCGCGCGTCGGAAAAGGGCGCCTACGAATACCTTCCCAAGCCCTTCGACCTGAAAGAGCTGATTTCCATCATCGGCCGCGCGCTCGCCGAGCCGAAGAACCGCCAACGCCTCGACGCCGCCGACGACGGCGGTGAGAACATCCCGCTCGTCGGTCGTTCGCCGGCCATGCAAGAGATTTACCGCGTGCTCGCGCGGCTCATGCAGACCGATCTCACGGTGATGATCTCCGGCGAAAGCGGCACCGGCAAGGAGCTTGTCGCCCGCGCGCTGCATGATTACGGCAAGCGCCGCTCCGGCCCCTTCGTCGCCATCAACATGGCCGCCATCCCGCGCGACCTGATTGAGAGCGAGCTGTTCGGCCACGAGAAGGGCGCCTTCACCGGTGCGCAGTCCCGTTCCGCCGGCCGGTTCGAGCAGGCAGAAGGCGGCACGCTCTTCCTCGACGAGATCGGCGATATGCCGATGGACGCGCAGACCCGTCTTCTGCGCGTGCTCCAGCAAGGCGAATACACCACCGTCGGCGGCCGCACGCCCATCAAAACCGACGTACGCATCGTCGCCGCCACCAACAAGGACCTTCGCCAGCTGATCAACCAGGGCCTTTTCCGCGAGGACCTGTTCTTCCGCCTCAACGTTGTGCCCATCCGCCTGCCGCCCCTGCGCGAGCGCACGGAGGACGTGCCCGACCTCGTGCGGCACTTCTTCTCCATCGCCGAGAAGGAGGGCCTGCCCTCCAAACAAATCGAATCGGCCGCCGTTGAGCGCCTGAAGCGCTATCGCTGGCCGGGTAACATCCGCGAACTCGAAAATCTAGTACGCCGCCTCGCCGCGCTCTACCCGCAGGACACCATCACGGTGAACCTGATCGAGCAGGAACTCGCGACCCCCTCCGTTGCCCCGACCGGGGAAGACACCCCCGCCGACGATAATCTTTCAAACTCCGTCGAGCGGTTCCTGACCAAGTATTTCGGCGGCTACGGCGACAATCTCCCACCCCCCGGCCTCTACCACCGCATTCTGCGCGAAATCGAATACCCCCTCATCGGCGCAGCGCTTGCAGCCACGCGGGGCAACCAAATCAAGGCTGCCGAGCTTCTCGGCGTGAACCGCAACACGCTGAGGAAGAAGATCCGGGATCTGGACGTGCAGGTGATCCGAAGCTCGCATTAGGGCTGGGGTCGACCACAGAAGATGCAGACCAGGGAACTAGGTCTCCTTGGTTGGCGCTCCTCCGCGACGCGCCAGCCGACCTATAACTTACCGCTATCGCGCGTTGACCAAACCTACTTCGAAAAGAGGTTCGATTAGCGCTTGCGCCTACCCATTGCGATAATATAACTAAAAAATCGCATTTAAATGAGCAGGTAGAATTGTGACTGTAGAAACAATCCAACCGGTCGTGCTGCTCCACGTCGGATCTCACAAGACAGGTACAACATCATTACAACAAGCTCTTGTATCATTTGAAGATGAGCTTTTTGAATTAGGATGGCTTTACCCCAAAAAATTGAGATCAGCTTGGCAGCACTTTCGTTTTGCTTATGATGTTAAAGCGAAAAAAATGCCGAAGTCGAATTTTTTCTGAGCGAATGCGCTCAAGTGGCTGACGGGCGCAACATTATTATTTCGTCAGAAATCATGCAATTATTTACTGCGGATGACATCTCAGTGGCAGGTCAAGACCGCCAATTTCTTTGAGGCCGACGCTAATTTTTCGGAATGATTGGTGCCGATGTAAGACGTGACGACCTTATCGGGACTGAACCCAAATTCACACAAAACATTGCGTGTTCTTTTGGATACGGAAATCATTCTGTTCATGTTGCGCGAAATAATATCAATGGTGCGTATAATTCTTTCGTGAAAGTATTTTTTATTATTGTAATAATGATTTTTTTTCGTAAATGAATTTCTATATTTGGTTTCGACCAAATTTCAATTATACGTTATATCAGACTCGATTTATTACGTTTAAAAATGCCTTTATTGTTCTAAAATTTTTGAACAAAAATTTGAAAAATGATGATTTTGGTGAAAAACCAAGGCGCTTAATCGCAAACGAAACCTGATGCGCCATCAGAATTTGTTTGATACTGAAGAAATTGGGAAGGCAGTATGTGCAGGATTGGCCCTTGTTTGAATCTAGACAGTTCGATCGCTCATATCTCCAGAGATTGACCTGGGAAAAAACCGAGAAATAGTTGTGAGCGGAATAGAATAGTTTCGAACATTTAAATATTTCTCTAGATATAACGCTCAGAGTTAATCCTTCAATGTTATTGAAATGAACAACGTCAAACGGGCCGTACATCTCCACAAAACTTTTCAAGACCGGGACCATCGAATCGTCCGAAACGACGATTTTACTTCCATAAAAGAACGAATGACCGGGCGCCATCACGGAAGATTTAACTATTTCAAACGTCCTGCATTCAGGAAATATTGATTTTATTTTGGAAATATACGTATCTCCGCGAAGGAGAGAATACGCAATTCCTGAACTCAAGAAATAAAGTTCGTGCCCGCGCTGGAGCATTTCCTGCACGATATTTCTTTGATATACACTAACGCCTCCGCCGCTATTCTCGGCGTCGTCGAATTTAACCCAATTTTAGTATAAAATTTTCACTTTGAGCCTGCCTGCTAAGAAAACATGCAATGAAATGCAAAAGAAGTGATTTGGGAGGCGGCGTCAAGGTTAGTTCCAATAGGAAACATGGGGCGGCGTAAACGTCTCATGCATGCAGCGTGCAAGTCGTGCCTGCATTGCTGATCGCTCCGTCAGAACCTTCTGATCGCATCTTTTCGTCTTATGAAGTCTACTTGTGCGTCGTTCCTGAGATCAAACGTTCTGGGGTGCGGTCGCGCCGTCACCGTCGGGCACTTTTAACCGCTTGAGCCCGCAGCGCCCCTTGCCAGCGCCCCGGTCCTGCGCCACATCCTTGCCACCGTCAGCGAGAGCGCACTCATGTCCCACCCCTCCGTCGAAGCCGAGATTGCCGTTGTCGGAGCGGGATCCGCCGGCCTCACCGCCGCGTTGGCGCTAGCCGCGACAGGGGCCACCGTCGCGTTGATCGCGCCGCCGTCGCCGCCGGTCGATCACCGGACCACTGCACTTCTTTCCGGCTCCGTCGAGGTTTTGGAGGGTGTCGGAGGCTGGGCGCGTGTTGCTTCCAAGGCGTCGCCGCTGCGCACCATGCGCCTCATCGACGGCACCCGGCGCCTTGTGCGCGCCCCGGAAATCGCGTTTCACGCGTCAGAACTCGGGCTCGACGCCTTCGGCTACAACATCGCGAACAAGGTGCTGACCGACGGCCTCAGCGCCGTGATCGCCGAGCGTCCGGACCGTATCACCCGCATCGAATCGGTGATGACGGAGCTGGACCTCCAAGGCCCGCTCCCCCGCATCACCACCGCCGACGGCCGCAGCGTCACGGCGCGTCTTGTGGTCGCCGCCGATGGCCGTGCGTCGCGGGTGCGCGCGGCGGCGGGGATTGCAGCCAAAACTTGGTCCTATCCGCAGACCGCGATGGTGCTCAACCTCCAGCACACCGCCCCGCATTTCGACACCTCGACCGAATTCCACACCGAAACCGGCCCGTTCACCCTCGTTCCCCTCGCCAGCCGCGCCTCCAGCCTCGTCTGCGTCGAGCGGCCCGAAGTCGCGGCCGAATTGGAGCGCATGGACGACGCCGCCCTCGCCCTGGAGCTTGAGCGCCGCGCCCATTCCATCCTCGGCAAGTTCACGATCGCCAGTCCGCGCCAGACCTGGCCGATGACCGGCCTCAGCGCGGCCGTGCTTGGGCAGGGCAGGGTGGTGCTGGTGGGCGAGGCCGCGCACGCCTTCCCGCCGATCGGGGCGCAGGGCCTCAACCTCGGCATTCGCGATATCTCCGCGCTCGCCGAAATCGTCCGCGTCCGGCGTCTGCGCGGTGAGGATGTGGGCGGCGACGGGCTTGTCGCCCGTTACACCTCGGCCCGCAGCACGGATGTGCGCACGCGCACCTTCGGCGTGGACCTCCTGAACCGCTCGCTCCTCACCGATTTCCTTCCGGTGCAGATCGCCCGAACCGTCGCGCTGCAGCTTGCCCGCGACATCGGCCCGCTCCGCAAGCTCCTGATGCGCGAAGGGCTGCGCCCCCGCTTGTTCCAGAGCGTTTGATCGGTCACCACCCCCAGGGCGTGATTGGGATCAGGTCGTGCGTCACGAGATAAAGCGCCAGCGTCACCGTGAAAACGGAGGCGGCGGTGCCGAGCAGGATCGCGGTTGCTGCCCGGTTCACGTAATGGCCGTATTGCTGCGTGGCCACGAAGATCGTCGCGGCCGGCGGCAAACTGCCCATCAGCACCGCCGTTTTCACCCACAACGGATCGAACCCGCCCACCGCCGTCACATAGGTCCAGGCGATCAGCGGATGGATGAGCAGCTTGATGCCGATCAGCACCGGCAGCTCCATCGCCTGCCGCCCCACCGGTTGCAGCGCCACCGTCACACCCAGCGCGAATAGGGCGGCGGGCGCGGCGGAATTGCGCAGAAACGTGATCGTCGCCTGAAGCGGCGCCGGCGCCTCCAAGCCGATCACGGCGGCCGCCGCTCCCACAATCGACGCAACGATGAAAGGGTGCAGCAGCACGCGCCGGATCACCAGCCGCAGCGTCGGCCCCAGCGGCTTCTTTTCCTTGCCGCTAAGGGCCATCATCACCGGCACGATGGTGAAGATCAGCGCCACGTCGAAGCAGAAGATCAGCGCCGTCGGCGCCGCTGCCGCCGTGCCGAGCGCCGCCAGCGTGAGCCCCGGCCCCATGTAGCCCACGTTGGCGTAGGCGCCCACCAGCCCCTGAAAGGTTGCCACCGTCCGGTCGCCCTTGGTGAACAACAGTCCAACGCCGAATGCGATCAGGAAGGTCGTGAAGGTGGAGGCCGTGGTCGCAATCACGAACGACCAGCGGGTCAGTTCCTCGATCGGCGTTTTGGAAATGATATCGAAGAAGAGCGCCGGCAACGCCACATAGATCAAATAGAAGTCCAGCCAAGCAAGGCCGGATCGCGGAATTTTCGCGATCTTGCCCGAGGCAAAGCCGATCAGGATCACGCCGAAGAAGGGCAATGCGAGTGTCAGGACTTGCAGCATGAACCGGCGGCGGGCAGGAGAATTAAAGGCGTGAACGGACGGCGCATGAGACTAGGGAGTGTTTTAGAAGCACCCCATGTCTAAAAGTCATCGGCAGAGCCAGTTCTTGTGTTCAGCCGGTTCCGTTGAAAGGAACTGGCCCTGGCATTCTTCCGCCTAGCCCGTTATCTCCACCCGGTCAATGTTGCCCGAGCCCCTGTTTCTTCTCAACTTTCGAGATCATGTCTGATACCCCGCGCCGTAAGAAAAGACGATTTCTCCCCCGCGTCGCTCGCTCCACCCGGCGCAAGATCGGCTTTCGGCTTCAAACTCTTGCGCTGAAATCGGTTGCGGCTCTCATGCGGCTGATCGGCATTGATGCCGCGTCGGCGCTGATGGGCTTTTTCTGGCGCCATTTCGCTCCGCTCAACCGCCGCCATCTGCGCGCCGATCTGCACCTGGCCTACGCGATGCCGGCCCTAACCCCGGACGAACGGCGTCGCATTCTCGGCAATATGTGGGAGAATCTCGGACGTACCGCCGCCGAAACGCTGATCCTGCCGCGCATGATCGCCGACAGGCGGCGCTTTGAGATCGATGCCTCGGCGCTGGAGCCCTATCGCGCCGACATCGAGCGCGGCGCCATCTTCGCCTCGCTTCACCTTGGAAATTGGGAGTTTTGCGGCCTCGGCATTCGCCTCGCCGGCTTTCGCGTCGCGGCCGTCTACAAGCCCCTTAAGAACCCTCAGGCGGAAGAGTTTTTGCGCGCGCAGCGCGAGCCGATTTTCGACGGCGGCCTCTTTCCCCGCGCCGCCACCACGGCCTTGAAGCTGCGCACGCTCGCCCGCAGCGGCGTCGCCATCGGCATGCTCGCGGATCTGCGCGATGGCACCGGCATCGACATGCCCTTCTTCGGGCATACCACCAAGGTCGCCTCGTTTCCCGCCGTCCTCGCCCGCCGCCTCGGTGTGCCCCTGATCGCCGGCCGCACGATCCGCACCAAAGGCGCGCATTTCCGGATCGAAGCCGTACCGATCGAGATCCCAAAGACTGACGACGCCGAGGCGGATATCGACGTTGCCACCCGCACGCTGCACCGCCTGTTCGAACAATGGATCACCGAACACCCGGAGCAATGGATGTGGGCGCACCGCAAATGGCCGCTGCCGCGCACGCATTGATCGCTCGGCTGCGACCCATGTCGCATTGTGCGCCGCACCCATCCTCCGCTACGCCTCGCTGACGAGCCCGGAGGAGACGCCGATGACCACCAAGACCCCGCGAGCCTTCTTCAAGCCGCTCGCAATCGGCGCGCCGGACCCGATGCGCGACGTGCCGGTAACGGTGGAACGCATGATCCACTTCGTGCCCCCGCACATCGAGAAGATGCGTGCCAAGGTGCCCGAGTTGATCGCGCAGGTGGACGTGATCCTCGGCAATCTCGAAGACGCGATCCCGATCGACGCCAAGGCAGCCGCCCGCACCGGCTTTGCGGACATGGTCAAGGCCAACGACTTCGGCGACACTGGCGTTTGGGCCCGCATCAACTGCCTGAACAGCCCGTGGGTGCTCGACGATCTCACCCATCTGATGGCTGAAATCGGCGATAAGCTGGATGTTGTCATGCTGCCCAAGGTCGAGGGTCCCTGGGATATCCACTTTCTCGACCAGTATCTCGCGCTGCTCGAAGCCCGTCACGGCACCCGCCGGCCGGTCATGATCCACGCCATCCTGGAAACTGCCGAGGGCGTGAAGAATGTCGAGGCCATCGCCACCGCCTCGCCCCGCATGCACGGCATGAGCCTTGGTCCGGCCGATCTCGCCGCCTCGCGCGGCATGAAAACCACCCGCGTCGGCGGCGGGCATCCGGACTATGCGGTGCTTGCTGATGCGGTGGGGCAGGGCGCCCGCCCCGCATTTCAGCAGGATCTGTGGCACTACACCGTCGCCAAGATGGTGGATGCTTGCCTTTGCGCCGGCATCAAGCCCTTTTACGGCCCGTTTGGCGATTTCTCCGATCCGGCGGCCTGCGAATCCCAGTTCCGCAACGCCTTCCTCATGGGCTGCGTCGGCGCGTGGTCGCTGCACCCCAGCCAGATTGCGATCGCCAAGCGGGTGTTCTCCCCTCATAAGGCCGAAGTCGCCTTCGCCAAGCGCATTCTGGATGCGATGCCAGATGGCTCCGGCGCCGTCATGATCGACGGCAAGATGCAGGACGATGCCACCTGGAAGCAGGCCAAGGTGATCTGGGACCTTGCCACCCAAGTCGCCGCCCGCGATCCAGACCGCGCGGCGGACTACGGCCTCGCCTAGTCGCCTTCCGCATTCGCCCTGATTGTGCGCAAGCGTCCGTTTCGCCATGGTCTCCCAAGACCAACGGACCTTTCAGCATGACGCTCGCCACCTCCCAGCCGCCCGCCCCCTCGCTCGCCGACACGGCTTCCTCCCTTGTCGCCGCTGGGACGGCTCGTCATTGGCGTGGGCTAACCGCGCTCTCGGTCGTACTTCTCATGCTCGCCGGTTGGGGCTGGCTCATCGCTGCGATTTCGCTCGGCGGCGGTGCGGCGGATATGGGGCCAGCGATGGGCGCTATCGCTCCGCTGCTCGACCGGCTCGCGGCTATGGCGCCAAGCCTTGCCACGCTCGGCGGCGGCCATGGCCCGCTGATGCCGGCGATGACGGCCTGGGGCGCGGGCGATATCGCGCTCGTCGTCGCCATGTGGGCCGCCATGGTGTTCGCGATGATGCTTCCCACCGCCGCACCCACGTTTCGCGCCTATGCCGAGGTAGGCGGCCGCTCTGCGCTGGCGGTGATCGGCGGATACGCCGTGGTTTGGCTTGGCGCTGCGCTTGTCGCGGCGCTGGCGCAGGCTGGGCTCACGCGGCTTGGCGCGCTTGCGCCGCATATGGCGCCGGCGGGGGTCGCCTTCTCGGCCAGCGTTCTCATCGCGGCCGGCGTCTATCAGTTCACGCCGCTCAAAGCGGTCTGCCTTGTCCGCTGCCGGGATCCGCGCGCCGCCTTCATCGATTCGCGCGGCCCGGGCTTCGCGTTCCGGCTTGGCGTCGAGGAAGGTCTCGCCTGCCTTGGGTGCTGCTGGGCGCTCATGGCCGTAATGTTCGCGGCCGGGCTGATGAATCTTTTTGCGATGGCGCTTTTTGGCGCCATTATGGGCGCGGAGAAGCTAGTCAGGGGCTTTGCACTCAGCTATTCGCTTGGGGCCGTTCTGTTGATTTCCGGTCTTGCGCTAGCTTGCGGGTCCTTGTTCGGCTAAGGTGTCAGGCCGTGAAGGCTTGGCATTCTCGCGAGTTAGGAGAGGCTGTTGGCCAGCTTGATGACCATCGTCGGGAAAGACCCGGCCTTTCCAGGTGCGACCGTCACGTCCATCAGGGGCCTGACATGGGGGCCGGCATGGCGCATTTGACGATCGTGTCCAAGCACCAGAACGCCCTCATCGCGCTCGCGGTCCACGCCTTCACGGCCAGCGGCATCGTGCTCGCCATGCTCGCGGCCTTCGCTGCCTACCGCCTTGACTGGACCGAATTCTTCGGCTGGCTCGGCGTCGCGCTTTTTGTCGACGGGGTAGACGGCCCGATCGCCCGGAAATTCGCGGTTGAGCGGCGGCTGCCCACCTTTTCAGGCGCCGCGCTCGATTTCGTGGTCGACTACGTCACCTATGTTTTTCTGCCGGCCTTCGCGCTCGCCACGGGCGGGTTTGTCGAGTCCGTGCCGATCTCGCTCGCGCTGGCCGGCGTCATCGTGTTCACGAGTGCGATGTATTTCGCCGACACCCGGATGAAGATGAAGAACAACGCCTTCCGCGGCTTCCCTGCCGTTTGGAACGGCGTCGTGTTCGTCCTCTTCATCTTCCAGCCGCCGGAATGGTTCGTGATCACGATCACGCTGTCGCTCGCGGTGCTCACCTTCATGCCGGTCGCATTCGTGCACCCCGTCCGGGTGGAAAAGTGGCGTCCGCTCACGTTGGTTTTCACCCTCGGCTGGTTCGTCTTTGCAGGCGCGGCGCTTGCCTATCAGATGCAGCCGCCGGATCTGATAAAGCTCGGCGTGTTTGTCACCAGCGCCTATCTCTCCACCATCGGCGTGATCCAGCAGATCATCGAACGCGTTCGCTGATGGCGGCCTTCATTTCGAAGGTGCAGCCGGTTTCATGCTCCTCGCCAGCGCCGTGCCGATATCCCTTGCGAAATCCACCGCCGGCTCGCTGATCCCGATCCGGGCCAACTCCTCTCGCACATGCGGCCGCGCACCGCACACCAAAACCGCCGCGCCGTGCTTGCGCGCTTTGCCGATGAAGCTCAGCAGCGATACGCCCGCCGTGGAATCCACAAACGGCACCCCCGCGAAATCGAGCACGAACACGCGCGGCGCCGTACCGATGCGCTCCAGCACGGACGACACCCGCTCCGTCGCGCCAAAGAAGAACGGCCCGTTGATCCGGTACACGACCACGTCGTCGGGGATATCGGCATTCGGATCGGTGAGGCGGATCTCGTCGGCCTCGTCGCGGTCGATCAGCCGCTCTTGGGTTTCCACCTCCACCGCCTCGGCCATGCGGTGCATGAACAGGATCGCGGCCGCCACCACGCCGAACTCGATGCCAACCGTCAGGTCCACCGCCACCGTAAGGACGAAGGTTCCCGCCAGCACGAAACGGTCGCCCATCGTCGCCGACGTCATGATGCGCTTGATGTGGTGCACCTCGGAAATGTTCCAGGCCACCACCAGCAGGATCGCCGACAAAGCGGCGAGCGGCACGTATGAGAGCGCGGGCGCCGCCACCATCATGAAGCCGAGCAGAAACACCGCATGCAGCATGCCCGCGATCGGCGTTTTCGCGCCCGCCCGTATGTTGGTCGCGGTGCGCGCGATCGCGCCCGTCGCCGAAATCCCGCCGAACAGCGCGGAGGCCACGTTGGCGATACCCTGCGCCACCAACTCGCAATTCGACCGGTGCCGCCGCCCGGTCATCCCGTCCGCAACCACCGCCGACAACAGGCTCTCAATGCCCGAAAGCAGCGCGATCGTCAGCGCATCCGGCATCACGGCCTTTACCAGCGCCAGATCGAACGACGGCAGCGCCGGCGCCGGTAGCATGCTCGGCACGCCGCCGAAGCGCAAGCCGATCGTGGCGGCGTCCAGCCCGAACACACTCACCGCGATCGAGGCGAGCAGCACCGCGATCAGGAACCCCGGCCAGTGCGGCCGCGCTTTGCGCAAGCCCAGGATCAGCCCGATCGAGGCCAGCGTGATGGCCACTGTCGCCGGCCGGGCCTCGCCGATGTGATTGGCGATCGTCTGCATCTTCGCGATAAAGTCGCCTGGCATGGCCGCATCAAGGCCAAGCGCTTCTTTCAATTGGCTCGCCGCGATCGACACGGCGATACCGGCCGTGAAACCGGTCACCACGGGGTAGGGGATATACTTGATATAGGTGCCAAGCCGCATCAGCCCGACCGCGATCAGGATCAGCCCAGCCATCACCGTCGCCACCACCAGCCCCTCATAGCCGTGCTGATCGACAACGTTGAATACCACCACGATGAAGGCCGCCGTCGGCCCGCCGATCTGGTAGCGGCTTCCCCCGAAAGCGGAGATGATGAACCCCGCGACCACCGCCGTGAACAGCCCGCGCTCCGGGCCCACGCCGCTCGCAATCGCGATCGCCATGGCCAGCGGCAGGGCTACGATCGCCACCGTCAATCCGGCAATGGCGTCGCCGCGCAATTTCTGGAATGAATAGCCCTCACGCAGCGCCGTCACGAGCTTGGGTGTAAAGAGGGCGGCGAAGTCCGAACCGGTTCGCGAGGGTGGCTTTGTCGTGACGGTCATTTGTTTGGGCGCCGTTCCGGCTGAGACGATCCGGCAACACTATCCAAGCGGCAGAAGGCATGACAGACGGGACAACACGAACCCTTGTACGGCCTCATAAATTCCGTTGGCGGTTTGCACGGCGGCCCTGTATCCACCGTGCTTGCCGCAACCAAGGATAAGCCACCTGGCCCATCGCTGGCGTTCCGGCGAACGCAGGGTTCCGCTTAAGGGAGGATTGGCATGACGAGCGACATCGCCAAACGCGTCTACGACCACTCCTGGAAGCTGGACCCGATCGTTCGCAGCCTGATCGATACCGACTTCTACAAGCTCCTGATGTTGCAGCTCATCTGGCGCCGCTATTCGGAGGTGGACGTCACCTTCTCGCTGATCAACCGCACCCGCAAGGTGCGCCTTGCCGACAAGATCGACGAGGGCGAACTACGCGCGCAGCTCGATTACGCCCGAAGCCTTCGTCTCGGCAAAAAGGAATGGATCTGGCTCGCCGGCAACACCTTCTACGGCGTGAAGCAAATCTTCGAGCCGCGCTTTCTCGACTGGCTGAAGGATTTCCAACTTCCCGAATACGAGCTCAGCCGGCAAGACGGACAGTATCACCTCGATTTTCACGGCCCCTGGACCCACACAACCATGTGGGAAATCCCGGCGCTCGCCATCATCAACGAATTGCGCTCGCGCGCCGTGATGAAGACGATGGGCCGCTTCGAGCTGGATGTTCTCTACGCTCGCGCCAAAGCCAAGCTTTGGACCAAGGTCGAACGGCTTCAAAAGCTCCCGAACCTCAAGGTCGCCGATTTCGGAACCCGCCGCCGCCATTCCTATCTCTGGCAGGATTGGTGCGTGAATGCCTTGAAGGAAGGTCTCGGCGACGCCTTCATCGGTACGTCGAACGTGCTTCTCGCCATGAAGAGCGACCTCGAAGCCATCGGCACCAATGCCCACGAGCTTCCCATGGCCATGGCGGCGCTCGCCCGCACCGACGATGAGCTTCGCCAAGCGCCCTATAAGGTGCTGAAGGACTGGCGCGACATGTATGACGGCAATCTGCGCGTCGTGTTGCCCGATGCGTTCGGCACCGCCGCTTTCCTCCGAGATGCGCCAGATTGGGTCGCCCACTGGAAGGGCTTCCGCCCGGATTCCGCCCCGCCGATCGAAGGCGGCGAACAGATCATCCGCTGGTGGACCGAGCGCGGCCAAGACCCGCGCGACAAGCTGCTCGTCTTTTCCGATGGGCTCGATACCGAGGAAATCGAGCACACCTACCGCCATTTCGACGGGCGGGTGAACATGTCCTTCGGGTGGGGCACCAACCTCACCAACGACTTCCGCGGCTGCGCCCCCGCCACCCGCGACGATCTGGATCCCATCTCGCTCGTCTGCAAGGTCACCAGCGTCAACGGTAATCCCGCCGTCAAGCTGTCGGACAATCCGGCCAAAGCCACCGGCGACCTCAAGGAAATCGAACGCTACATCGCCGTCTTCGGCAGCGCCGGGCGCGTCGAACATCCCGTCCTCGTCTAGCGCTCGATCACGGCTGGAACAGAGGAGCCCGTCGGCGGTTTGGGTCCCGTGTCGTAGCGACCACGGGGAAGTGATCTATGACCTACATGACCGAATGGCTCGGCTGGAAAGCCGGCAAGATCAGCGATGACGACATCATCGCTCGTATGTACATCGATCCGTTTTTCAAACGGTGGTTCGAGGCGAAACGCGCGAACCTCGTCGCGGACCGGGAGCAACGCCGCGAGCTGGGCGAGACCCGCAGCACTTCGAATAGCGCCTGATCATACTGAATGGAAATCTATGTCCCACAGGGCGGCAGCACCGGGGCGGGGAACCGTAAGCCGGTCCTAAGCCTTTAAGAAGGGGAGGCACCCGCCTTCTCAATGAAGAACCATCGGAGATCTCCAATGGCACCTGACAACTTGCAGCGGGACCGGCGTCCCACCTCGCGTAGCAGCACCTGGGTACTGATCCTTGTCGCCATTCTGGTGATTTTGGCTCTCATCTACATCTTCGGAATCGGAACCAACCGCGTTTCGACAACCGGCGATACGACCACCAGCCCTTCGACATCGGAAACCACCACGCCTCCGGCCGTGCCAGCGCCTTCGACGGAAACCACCACGCCCCCGGCCGATACCGCGACTCCGCCGGCAGCGACCAATCCACCCATTCAGGACACGCCGACACCTCCGGCAGGCGGAACGACGACCCCGACGCCTCCGGCAGGCGGTACCACCACGCAGCCGTGATCAGCGGCTGATTTTCGGCCCAATACCAAGTCGCAAACCCCGCGCTTGACCGCGCCGGGTTTGCGACTTGCGGTTTCGCGCTATCGCTTTTTGTGGAAAAGCTCTGGCAACGCCCCAATATTTTCAAAAATGTTTATGTGGCATCGGAACAATCGCGGCCGCAAAAAGTTGAATTCGTTTTGTCTGACTATTGCCCGCGAGCAGGGTGACTGCCAACGTGCCCTCGGATCACTCCGGGGCGCGATGGGCAATGGATGGAACGAACACAAGAGCGAGACGTGAACCTCGCTCCGCTCTCTTCAAGGCGTTCGCAAGCGCCGCTTCACTTCTATTCGTGTGTTTTACGCCGGCGCAATCGATGTCGGGCGCGCTCCGGTCATATGAATCGGCGGCCTTGACCGATGGCGGCGAGATCGAACCCACTGCGGCCTGGGAATTCTTTTGCGCGCGCAATCCGAAAGAATGTGCCGTCAACTTGGCTGAACCTGCGGTCGTCAAGCTGGACACCGCACTCTGGAAAGCCCTGCGCACGATCAATTCCAAGGTCAACCGCGCCATCAAGCCAATCACAGACCAGCAGCACTGGGGCACTGGTGACCGCTGGGACTATCCAGCCGACGGTTACGGCGACTGCGAGGATATCCAGATCGAAAAGCGCCGCGATCTTGTCGCGCTCGGCGTGCCCGCCCGTGCGCTGCGTATGGCGATGGTCATCAACCAGGAAGGCGAGGGCCATGCCGTGCTCATCGTTCGCTCCGACCGGGGCGACTATGTGCTCGACAACCGCATCAATGCAATCCTGCCATGGTATCAGACCGGCTATACCTGGGTGAAGCGCGAGGGTGACGGCGACCGGTTCTGGGTGTCGCTCGGCGGCATCAAAGCGCCCGTCGAGACCGCTGCAAAGCCCTGATCGCCGGGAACTTTTGGCGCCTGCTTTAGCCTCGAAAGGACCGGCTCGTTTGCTCGCACTATTTTTTCAGGGCCGGGGAGGGCCGCTGGATAAAACCCGAACTGCCCGGCGTCTACGAACCGATCGGCGGTCCGGACGTTAACCCCACGGCTCAGGTCGGAAAGGGGAACGGCTCATGAATACGGCAAATCTTCAGCTCGCGGGCGTTCTCGCCGCTCTTGGAACGGTGCTTGACCTCCTGCGTGCCAAGGGCCTCGTCACCGAGACGGAAATCGAAGCCGCGCTTGCAGGCGCCGAAGAAACCCTGCGCGCCGACCGCCGGCCGACGGAAGTTTCCAAGTCCAACGTTGACGCTATGTGTTTCCCGATCCGCTATCTGCGGGCGTCCAACGCCTCCAAGCAGCCCCGGGCCGCCGCCCATTATGCCGAGATCACCACGGCCGTCGGCCAGATGAAGCAGACGTGACCGCCCATTTGCCCGCCGGGGTGGACGGCAACTTATGGGCGGAAGCTGGGGGAAAGCCATGAGTCCCGATCCGGGCGGAGGCCCAGCCGGTCCGTCGAACAAGGCAGCGTTGGGGGTGCTGATTTTAGCCGTCATACTCGGCGGCCTTGCCATCTTGTTCTGGACGCAAGGCGGCCCAATTCCCGATGCAGACGTGCCTGTGATGTCGCCGTCCCCGGTTCCGCTCGCGCCGCAGCCCTAACCGCGCCTCACCAGAGATCGCCGAAACGGTAGCTCAGGATCGCCCGCACGGAATGGGAATCCAGATCGTGCTTCTGCTCGTCGGTGCCCGATCCGTTATCGGCCGTACCGTAATTGCTGTAGCGATACTCCGCGCCAAAGCTCAGCTTGTCGGTCACGGCATACTCCAGCCCCGCGCCCACGGTATAGCCCACAGCGGTGTCGGAAAATCCGTCCGATGGCGCGCCGGCGCCCAGCGCGAAATCCACATCCGCCAGCGCCAAGCCGCCTGTCACATAGGGCAGGAAATTGCCGTAGACATATCCGAACCGCGCGCGGAGAGAGCCTTGCCAGTTGATTTCACCAGACGCATCGACCCCGTTGTCGGAACCTTGGCCGCTGCCGTTGGCGAATTCCAGATCGCCGACCACACCCGCCAAAAGCGATCCGAATTCGGCGTCATAGCCGATCCGCCCTCCGATCACAGCGCCGTTGAAATCATATCCGCCGGAGGCGTTGAGGGCCGGAGCTTGGAAATCCGCTTCGCTCCACTGGTATCCGGTCTGAAGTCCGGCATAAAAACCCGTCCAGGAAAAGGCCAGCGCTGTTGCCGTAGGATATGCAGGCTCAACCCCGCCGCCCACATCGGCGGCCGACGCGGCATTGACGCAGGCCAGCAAAGCCGCGACCGAGCTGACAATCAAAACGCGCATCATCAAACCCGAACGTACATACTTATGCCGTAATATAATT
>JBHYDC010000010.1:108666-166009 GCA_051861205.1 Oharaeibacter sp. | reverse complement strand
TTTCCCATCCAAGGCGGCCTTCTCCAGCGGCGCGGCGGCACCGCCCGGCACGACGCCGTCGCCTGGGGCTATGCGCGCGGCGCCGACAGTCGCGGCGTCGATATCATCGAGAATTGCGAGGTCACCGGCTTTCGCATGGAAGGCGGCCGGATCGCCGGGGTGGAAACCACGCGCGGATCGATCGCCGCCAAGACCGTCGGCATGGCCGTCGCCGGCAACTCGTCCAAGGTCGCGGCGCTCGTGGACCTGCGCCTGCCCATCGAAAGCTATGTGCTGCAAGCCTTTGTTTCCGAAGGCGTCAAGCCGCTGGTCGATACCGTGATCACCTTCGGCGCCGGCCATTTCTACATCAGCCAGTCCGACAAGGGCGGCCTCGTTTTCGGCGGCGACCTCGATCACTTCCCCTCCTATGCCCAGCGCGGCAGCCTCGCCACCTTCTCAGACGTCGCGGAAAACGCCATGGCGATGATGCCTGTGCTCGGCCGGCTTCGCATTCTCAGAAGCTGGGGCGGCATCATGGATATGAGCATGGACGGCTCGCCCATCATCGACGCCACGCCCGTGCCGGGCCTCTACCTCAACGCCGGCTGGTGCTACGGCGGCTTCAAGGCCACGCCCGCCTCCGGCTTCTGCTTCGCCCATCTCCTCGCCCGCCAGTCGCTCCATCCCGCCGCCTCGGCCTACCGGTTGAACCGGTTCGAGACCGGCACGGTGATCGACGAAAAGGGCGCCGGTCCCACGCCGAACCTCCACTGAACGAGACGAGTTCACCCCGCGATGCGCATTGCCTGTCCGTTCTGCGGCCCCCGTGACGTGATCGAGTTCACCGTGCTCGGCGAAGCGCGTCAACGGCCGGAAATCCCGGTCGCCGAACTCGCCACCCCCGCCGCCCGCGACGCCTTCAACGACTATGTCTTCCTGCGCGACAATCCCGCCGGGCGGCATGTCGAGCATTGGTTCCATGGCGCCGGATGCCAAAGCTGGCTGCTCGTCACGCGCGACACCCGCACCCACGAAGTCCTTGCGGTCAGCCAAACCAAGCCCGCCGAAGCCGGGGAGGGCGCATCGTGACCCGTTCCCCCAACCGGCTGGAAACCGGCGGCCTCATCGATCGCACCCGCCCGCTGTCCTTCACCTTCGACGGCAAGGCCCATACCGGTTATGCCGGCGACACCCTGGCCTCCGCGCTGCTGGCAAGCGGTATTCGCCTCGCCGGCCGCTCCTTCAAATACCACCGCCCGCGCGGCATCCTCTCGGCCGGTCACGAAGAGCCTAATGCGCTTGTCGAGCTGCGAACGGGCGCCCGCCGCGAGCCGAATACCAAAGCCACCGTCATTGAACTCTACGACGGCCTCGAAGCCGCCAGCCAGAACCGCTGGCCCTCGCTCGCCTTCGACGTCCTTGCTGTCAACGGCCTGCTAAAGCCTGTTTTCGCGGCGGGCTTTTACTACAAGACCTTCATGTGGCCGGCCTCTTTCTGGGAAAAGGTCTACGAACCCCTGATCCGCCGCGCCGCCGGCCTTGGACGCGCCAGCGGTGTCGCCGATCCCGACAGCTACGAGCGCGACCACCTCCACTGCGACCTTCTCGTCGTCGGCAGCGGTCCCGCCGGTTTGATGGCGGCGCTCGCCGCCGGTCGCTCGGGCGCCCGCGTCGTACTCTGCGAAGACGACACGCGCCTCGGCGGCCGCCTCCTTGCCGAGCGCGTCACGATCGATGGCGTGGATGGTCCTGCCTTCGTCGCCCGCGTCGCCGCCGAACTCGCCGCGCTTCCCAACGTCACGGTTCTCACCCGAACCGCCGCCGTCGCCACCTTCGACCACGGCACCGTTATCGCTCTGGAGCGCGTGTCCGACCACCTCCCGGTTCCCGCGCCTCACACCCCCCGGCAGCGGCTCTGGTCCATCGTCGCCAAGCGCACGGTGCTCGCGACCGGCGCCACCGAGCGCGCCATGGTGTTTCCCGGCAACGACCGCCCCGGCGTCATGCTGGCCGGCGCGGTGCAAACCTACGCCAACCGCTACGCCGTCGCCCCCGGCCGCCGCGTCGCCGTCTACACCACCACGGATGCCGGATGGTCCACCGCGCGCGATCTTCTAGCCGCCGGCATCACTCTTGCCGCCATCATCGACACGCGCGGCAACACCCCACGCGGCTTCGAAGACGTCGCCGCGCAAACCCGCACCATCCCCGGCGGCCGCGTGACCAACACCTTCGGCCGCCATGGCCTCACCGCGATCGAGGTCTCCGACCCTTCCGGCACCGTGCGCCTCGATGTGGATACGCTGGCCGTATCCGGCGGCTTCAACCCCGCGATCCAACTCGCCAGCCATCTCGGCGCCCGCCCGTCCTGGAACTCCGGCATCGGCGGCTTCACCTTCCCATCGCCCGTGAGCGGCATCCACACCGCCGGCGCCGCCGCCGGCCGCTACGGCCTTGCCGACGATCTCGCCGACGGTGCCCGTGCCGCTCACGAAGCGCTGTCCGCGATCGGCCTCACGGCCGCGCCCACGCCGCTTCCCTCGGCTGAAACCGCCCCGCATTCCGTCGGCACCGCGTGGTGGCAGCCGACCAAGACCGACACAGGCGCCAAAGCCTTCGTCGATTTCCAACACGACGTGACGGCCTCCGATATCGCCCTTGCGCACCGCGAAGGCTTCCGCTCGGTCGAGCATCTTAAGCGTTACACCACGCTCGGCATGGCAACCGACCAGGGCCGCACCTCCAATCTCGACGGTCTGGCGATCATGGCGCTCCTGACCGACCAGACGATCCCTGAAGCCGGCGTCACGCTTGCCCGCCCGCCCGTCGTTCCGCTCGCCATCGGTGCCGTCGCCGGCACCCATCGCGGCACAGCCTTCAGGCCAGTGCGCAGAACTCCGATCCACGCTTTTGCCGAGCGGCAAGGCGCTGTCTTCGTCGACGTCGGCCAATGGAAGCGCCCGCAATACTTCCCGCGCCCTGGCGAAACCGACTGGCTCACCACCGTCAACCGCGAGGTCTCCACCGTGCGCGCCACTGTCGGCGTGACGGATGTCTCGACGCTGGGAAAAATCGAAATCGTCGGCCCCGATGCCGCCGCCTTCCTTGACAAGGTCTACGCCAATCGCCCCAGCCGCATTCCCGTCGGCCGCAGCCGCTACGCGCTGATGCTGCGCGAGGACGGCTACCTTATGGACGACGGCACGATCGCCCGCTTCGCAGAAGACCGCTTTTTCGCCTCTGTCTCCACCGCCCACGCCGCCGGCGTTTACCGGCACATGCAGTTCTGCCGTCAGGTGCTGTGGCCCGCGCTGGACGTGACCTTGACCGCCGTCACCGACGTCTGGTCGCAATCGGCCATCGCCGGCCCCAAATCCGCCCGCGTCGTCGGCGCGCTGGTGGACGGCGGGGTGCCGATCACCATGGCCGATTTTCCGCCGATGACCGCGCGCGAACTCACCGTTTGCGGCGGCATTCCCGCCCGCCTTGCGGCGGTCTCCTTTTCCGGCGAGCGCGCCTTTGAACTTGGCGTTCCGGCGGGGCAGGGCGAGCGCGTGCTGGAAGCCATCCTCGCGGCCGGCGCGCCCCACGGCATCACGCTTTACGGCACCGAGGCCATGAGCGTCATGCGCATCGAGAAAGGTCATCCCGCCGGCGGCGAGATCAACGGGCAGGTCAGCGCCAACGACCTCGGCTTCGGCCGCCTGCTCGCCGCCGACAAGGATCACGTCGGCGCCGTGCTCTCGCGCCGCCCGGCCCTCACCGATCCAAGCCGCCCCCGTCTCGTCGGCCTGAAACCCGTGGACCCCGCCGACCGTCTCGCCGGCGGCGCCCACATCCTCCCCCTCAGATCGCCGCTGACCGAAGCCTACGACCAAGGCTGGATCACATCCGCCGCCTATTCACCCACGCTTAAAACGCCGATCGCGCTGGCCCTTGTGAAAAACGGGCCGGACCGGATCGGCGAGTTCGTTCGCGTTTGGGATGGTCTTCGCGGCACCGATGTCGTCGCCGAGATCGTGCCGCCCTGCTTCGTCGACCCGGAGGCCAAGCGCATCCATGACGCCTGATCCCGCATCCCCCACCGGGGTGGTCGCAACCCCCGCGCCGCCGCATTTGCGTTTCTCGATCGAAGCGCGGAGTGGCCAATCCGGCGTGCTCGTCGCGCGCCTTCAAGCTGCCTTCGGTGCACCGGACAGTCCGCTCGGTGCCATCGAAATTCTCCCCATCGGCCCCGGCCGCGTCCATGCCATCGTCACTGGGACAAATCGTGCCCGTGAGGCAGACCGGCTTTTCGAAGTGATCGGCGAAATAGCGTCTATTCTGGACATAAGCGACGGATTCACGACTACACAAATTTCGGGTCCGAAGGCGTCCGAAACGCTCACAAAGCTGGTCCGGATCGATCTTGCCGGCTTCGGCCCCGGCTCCGTAACCCACACCGAACTGCACGGAATGAACGTCCAGCTTCGCCGCACGCCCGCCGGATCCTTCGAACTCGCCGTGTCCCGCAGCTTCGGCGACAGCCTTCTCGACGCCATCGCCCACGCCGCCGCCGGCTTCGGATTCACGCGCTCGTAGCCGTAACGGCGGCCGTTATTCCTTGGGGTAGATGATGATCGAAAGATAGGTCATCGGCAGTTGTAGCAATTCTTCCGGTCCATGCGGCGCGGCCGCGTCAAAGAACAACGTGTCGCCCGCCTCCAACAGATAAGTCTTGTCCGCATGGCGGTAGGATACACTTCCGGTCAGCATGTATATCAGCTCGACGCCGGAATGCTGAAACGCCGAATACGGTCGCGCTTCTTCAGTCAGCGTGATCAAAAACGGCTCGACGACTATGCCTTCCCCAAGCGAATGTCCGAGCAACTGATAATGATGCCCGGCCTTGGTTCCCCGGCGCTCAATGCCGACACCCTGTCCCGCCTTCACAAACGAGCAGTCGCGCCGCTCCTCATAGCTCGCGAAAAGCGCCGAAATCGGGATGTTAAGGGCCCGCGAAACCGCCGTCAGCGTCGATAAGGACGGGGAAATCTGCCCGTTCTCGATCTTCGACAGCATCCCCGTCGAGATATTCGCCGCCGCCGCCAGCTCCGCCCCGGTGATCCCGAGCCGCTTTCGCTGCAGCCGGATCTGCCCCCCGATCGCCTGCTCCAGCGTCCGCTCCCCAACCCGAGGCGCCCCCGACCCGGTCGCGATATCGTCATCCGGCTCGGACGAATTCGGCGGAAATTCTGACACAGGATCAAGCTCCTAATCGGCAGAGCCCAGCCTATCAGTGCTCTAAGGAGCTGTCATTATCTGAGCATCCCGCGCCGCCTTCCGCCGCCACCTTTCGTCTCAATCGCGCCAGGTGCCGCTGACGATGAGGCGTGCGCTCCGCCCTCTTGCATGCCGGTAAATCAATGGTGAGCGCGGTGGGACTCGAACCCACGACCCCATGATTAAAAGTCACGTGCTCTACCGGCTGAGCTACGCGCTCACTCTTCGCGTTCCGTCCGCGCTTCGCGCGTTCGATGGCCTCGGTGGGGCCGCGAACGGCTTTCCATTAGCCTAGGCGTTGACGCGGTGCAACAAGATCAGGGCCGCAGGGTCAACCAATCGTCGAAAATGCCGCGTCATTCAGATTTTTGACTTCGCCATTAGCCGGTCGAGCACGCCAAGAAGCAAGGCGGAGACCACGAAGGCCATGTGGAGGATGGTCAGCCACATGATTTTCGAATCGGCATATTCATTCACGTTTAGAAAGATTTGCAGCAAGTGGATGGACGAAATCGCCACGATGGACGAGGCGACTTTGATCTTCAGGCTACCGCTATCCAGCTTGCCCAGCCAAGTCAGTTCGCCGTCGTGCTCATCGAAGCGGCTGACGAAATTTTCGTAGGTGGCGATCATCACCATTACCAGCAGGCTCGCCACAAGGGCCGCGTCGATCAGGCCAAGCATGGCCAAAATCATCTCCGCTTCGTCGAGCGTGAAAACGCTTTGCGCGATCTTGAGCAGCTTGAACACGAACGACACCGCATAAACTGCAAGTGCCACGCCAAGACCGCCTAGAAACACGACGAGCAGCCAGCGGCTGGCCAAAATCGCGCGCTCGACGAAAAGTTCGGCGGATTTCAATTTACATTCTCCCAGGCGATGACAATGCCAACCCGAACAAACGCTACCGTGTTGAAGGGGCGTCGTCGAGAACCAGCAGCATTATACACGCCAGCCGCGCGGCCCTAGGCATCCCATGTCACAGGGCCGCCACGATAGTTGGATTAAACGCAATCCGAGAACTGGCCTTGCGTTCGGCCTCTAAATCGGTTCATTCAAGCGTTCCTCCGGCCGCGGGTGCTGCTTTGCCTCTTTTCGTAAAGATCGGCGCGATCTTCTTCCTGAATGCATTCGTTATTTCCAGTTGGCTCACCCGCCTTCCGGACGTGTTGAACACGCTCCAGATCGACAAGGCCACGATGGGTCTTGCCCTCTTTGCCGCCCCGGTCGGCGCTTTCGCGATGACGCCCTTCGCGGGCAATCTGGTCGACCGATACACGGCCGGCCGCGCTGCGGTCCTCACGGGCCTCGGCGTTTCCATCGGTTTGGCCGGCATCGGTCTGGTCGGCGATTGGGTGCTTCTGGCGGCGCTTTTGTTCGTCGTCGGGCTCATCAACGGCGGCATGGAAGTGGCGGCGAACTCCTGTGCGGATACCATGGAGAAAGCCACCGGCACGCGCATTATGGCGCGGGCTCACGGATGCTGGAGCCTCGGTTTCATGTCGGGCGCGATCGTTGCAGGGTTGTTCGCGGGGGCGGGAGTTCCCTATGGCATTCATCTCGCGGTAATCGCGGTTGCGGGTGTCGCGGCTGCTTTCGGGCTTACCAAGCTCGTCCCGTCCCTCGTGTTCGATCGGGTTGTGCGCCATCCCGACGCGGAAAAGACGCCCGTGTTCGCGCTTCCGAACCGCGCTACCATCGGCATTTGCGTGATGGCGATCGGCGTCACGCTTGCCGAGGGCGCCGTCTACGACTGGGGCACGCTTTTCCTGCGCGAAGATATCGGCGCCGAACCCTTCCCGGCCAGCGCCACCTACGCCGTCTTCATGCTGGCGATGGCCTGCGGGCGGATGGGGGGAGACTGGATCCGCGATCATTTCTCCAGCCCGGCCATCGTGCGCGTTTGTGCGCTTCTGTCCGGCCTTGGGCTGCTCGGCTTCGTCTTGGCGCCCGATGTCATCGTCGCTGGCATCTCCTTGGCTGTGATGGGCTTTGGCGTATCGCTGGTGTTCCCGGTCGCGGTGTCGGCCATTGCCGCGCGCGGTGGTCCCAGCGCGGCGGCCAATATGGCGCAGTTGACGCTTGCGGTGATGGGCGCGCTGCTGCTTGGGCCGCCGGTGATCGGCATCATCGCGGACACATACGGCCTCGCGACCTCGTTCCTTCTGCTCTTGCCCTTCGTTGCTCTCACCGGTCTGCTTGCGTCTGAAGGGGCAGCGAAGCCCAAGCCCGGCGGCGCCCTTTCCTCGGCGCCCGGCACGGCATAAGGATCCCTATAGCGTTTGAAATCGGGAGTCGGTGATGGCCAAGGCAGTCCGCGTTCATGAACACGGCGGTCCGGATGTTCTGAGGATCGAGGATGTGCCCGTTGCCGCCCCCGGCCCCGGTGAGGCGCTGTTGCGGCAAACCGCCATCGGCGTGAACTTCATCGACACCTACTTCCGCAGCGGGCTCTACAAGCCGCCCGCGATGCCCTTCATTCCCGGCAGCGAGGCGGCCGGTATCGTGGAGGCGATCGGGGAGGGCGTGACCGACCTCGCCGTCGGCGACCGCGTGGCTTATGCCGGTCCGCTCGGCGCTTATGCCGAACGCCGCCTCGTGCCCGCCGACCGTCTGGTGCCGATCCCGGCCGGCGTGACCGACCGGGAAGCCGCCGCCAGCCTGCTCAAGGGCATGACGGTGCAATACCTCCTGCGCCGCACCTTTAAGGTGCAGCCGCATCACACCGTGCTGTTTCACGCCGGAGCGGGCGGCGTCGGGCTCATCGCCGGGCAATGGCTGAAGGCCATCGGCTGCACGTCCATCGCCACGGTCGGCTCGGATGAAAAGGCGGAATTGGCGCGGGCGGCTGGCTTCACCCACGTCGTGAATTACCGAACGGAGACGTTCGTGGACCGCGTTGCCGAAATCACCGGCGGCGAGCGCTGCGATGTCGTCTACGATTCCGTCGGCAAGGATACCTTCCCCGCTTCGCTCGACTGCCTGAAGCCGCTTGGTTTGTTTGTCTCGTTCGGCAACGCCTCCGGGCCCGTGCCGCCCTTCGAGCTGTCGCTTCTGTCTCAAAAGGGATCGCTGTTCGCGACCCGGCCGACGCTGTTCGCCTATGTGGCCAAGCGCGCGGATCTCTTGGCGACGGCTGCTGAGTTCTTCGGCCACGTCGTGGACGGTAGGATCAAGATCACCATCGGTCAGGATTTCCCGCTGGAACAGGCGGCCGATTGTCATCGTGCGCTGGAAAGCCGCGCCACCACGGGTTCGACGATCCTCACGGTATGAGCCGTCACGCCCGGTTCAGAAAATCCTTGATGCGCAAAAGGGTTGGCGCATCTTTCAAAAGCGGCGCGTGGGCTTGGCCGGGCACCCGGTGCACCTCCATGTGCGGCAGGCGCTCGGTCATTCCCGTGATGGTCGCCTCGGACAGAAGATCGGAATTCTCCCCCCGGATCGCCAGCACGGGCCGCGCTCCCAGCGCCTCGAAAAGCGGCCAGAAGGGCGGAATTCCTATTTCAGGGTCGAACCCGCCGAAGGTATCGAGCAGCGCCGGATCATAGTCGAGCACCGGCCGTCCATCGGCGCCGCTTCGATAGATCTGATGCGCGAAATCCAGCCATTCGGCGTCCGTGAAGGCTGGGAACCCGCGACCCATCGTTGCCTTCATGTCGGCAACCGCGTCGTCCCAGGTCACGATCACATCCGCCAGCATCACCTTTATCCGGTCGCGGATCGCGATCAAGCCGGATAGCTCTACCACGGGTCCGATATCGTTGAGCACGACCGGGCCGAGCCGGTCGCCTGCGCTCGCCGCCAGGATCATCGCTATGATCCCGCCGCGCGACGTGCCGATCACGGCCGCCGTGCCGATGCCGAGATGGTCGAGACCCGCGATCACGTCGCCCGCCTCCACATCCGGCCGATAGCTCGCCGGATCTGCCCAGGCCGACAGTCCGCGCCCGCGATAATCCATGGCGACCACCGTGCGCGGCCGGTCCCGGTCGCTCGCCAGCGCTTCGGCCAGCACGGAAAAGTCGCGGCTGTTGCGGGTCAATCCCGGCAGGCAGACGATGGGCAAGTCGTCCGAGCTATCCGGTCCGTGCACCACGGCGGAGAGGCGAACACCGTCCGCTGCCGTCCACTCCACAAGCCGCATGACCGTCAGCCTCCACGCCTGAGATCGGCGGCGATGCCGAGTTTCGAACCGTTCAAGCGCTCGCGGTAGACCTGTAGATTTTCCGTCACGCGCTGAACGTAGTTGCGGGTTTCGCCGAAGGGGATCAACTCGATCCAGTCGATCGGATCCACCTTGGGATCGCGCGGATCGCCGAATCGCTCGATCCAGTCATAGGCGCGCCTGCTCCCCGCGTTGTAGGCGGCGAAGGTCAGGATGTAGGAGCCGTTGAACTCTTCGACAAGATCATGCAAATGCGCGGCACCCAGCGCTGCATTGTAGGACGGATCGCTGCCAAGCTTGCCTTTGGAGAAGGACACGCCCATGTTTTTGGCCGTTGCCGCAGCGGTGGACGGCAGCAGTTGCAGCAGCCCCATTGCGCCTGCCTTGCTCACCGCGCGCGGGTTGAAGGCGCTTTCCTGCCGGGCGATGGCATAGACGATCGCGGTCTCGATCGCCTTCTGATCGCGCGCATCTTCGGGGATCGCCTCCAGCGGATACGCCAGCCGCTCGACGCCAAGCCCGCGCTCGGCCGCGATCTTGCCGATCTGAAGCGCCAGTTGATGATCGCCCCGCCGCTCGATGAAATCGACCAGCAGCTTGATCTGTCCGCCGCTCGGCAATTGACGGGCGAGTTCGGGGTAGATGAGGGCGCAGTCGTCCTCGTATCCGGCCGCGATCAGCAGCACCATGACGCGAGCAAGGTCGTTGCCGGCGAAGGCCGCTTTGTCAACGTCGGTCGGCATCGGCAGGGGCGGCAATCCGAGCTTGGAATGGCCGAGTTTCACACGCGCAAGCTGCCCGTAGAAGGCCACCTCGTCGGCGGCCGCCACGCTGTAATGCGTGCGCGCGTCCTCGATCCGGCCTGCGGCTTCTTCCGCCCGGCCGAGCCAATAGGCGGCTCGCGACCGGCTGATCGGCTTTGACGCCACCTTCAACAGCGCCTCGAAATGGGGAATGGCCCTGTCGGGCTCGTTCAAGAACCGCAGGGCATACCAACCGGCGTGGAAATGCGCCTCCGCCAGCGTTTCCGTCGAGCCACCCCGATGCGCCGCTGCCACTTTATAGGCAAGGCGCGCATCGCCCCTTTCGATGAGATCGCGCGAGACGATCCGCCGCTCCACCCACCACTCGTCGCCATGGTCGATCGGGGCATCGCCGTTTACGGAGAGGAGCGCCTTCGCGGCGTTCTTCGCGCGGTCGTTGCGGCGGTGCCATTCGGCCAGCGTGAAGGCGTAGAGCGGGTTTTTCCGCGCCGCTTTCGGCACGGCGTCGAGCTTCTTGCCGCTGTCGCGCGCGTTGCGCAATACGGACGTTCGCGCTGCGGCGAGTGCCTCGTAGCCCGGACCGATCCGCTTTGAAAGCGCCGTCGCCTGAACCACCCGGTCCCGGTACATCAGCATTTCAAAGCGCGCTTTGTGCTGATCAACGCCCAGGAAATCGCCGAACTGTTTCAGCGTTGCCGCGTCTTCCTCCGGGGAAAGCGGCGTGCTTGCCCACCATTTCGCCAGCGCCTTGCCCGCCAAATCCTGCCGGCCGAGTGCAATATGCGCGCGGGCCAGCGAGAACATTCCAGCCTCGCTAACGGGCGCCGAATTGGCGTAGGCGGCCACCACCGCTTCCGGCGCAAGCCGCGCCTTGCTCAATGCCTGCTCGCCGCGCAGCCGCATGATGTTCGCGTTCGGCCAATGCGGGTTCCGGGTTGCAAACGCCGTGATCATCCCCGGCGTCAGCCCATCGAGCCCGCGCCGGATCGCGATCCACGACACGATGTCCTGTTCCAGCGGCGGAAGCGCCGAGGCGAGCGACAGCGCGTCGGCCAGCTTGCCTTTATCGACGGCGCCGAGCGCGGATTTCAGCCCCGCGATCGCGGCCTTGCTTGCTGTGGGCAGCGCGGCGGTCACGTCGCCGGTGCCTGCGCCCGCGGCTGCTCTCGTCAAGGAATCCGGACGCTCCGGCGGCAGCATCGTCGCGGTCGCGGTCACGCCGGGTACTGCGAAAGCAGCAGCGTTGATCAGAATCCCCAGGAGAAGGAGCAGTCGCTTCCTCGTCATGGACGAACTCCGGTGGCAGGTTTCAGGGCGGTCTCTGCCCCCATCATGAGCGCGCCATCACTGTGGATCGGGATGGTTGATGAAGCATTGATGCCGTCCCCCTCCCGCTCTGTCGAGCCGTAGAGATCCACAGGACGCTGCAATCCCGCCGGAGGCTGAGATGCGCGAAGTCCCTTGATAGCTGGAAAAAATCGAGTTTGTTCGAACAATCGACCAAATACGTCTTCTCCACCATAAACAGCGCGGCCATAACGGCGGCGCCTCGAAATTTCTGCGGGAATGATATAGGCCATCGCTCGCCTCGCCGCCGTTCAAAGCCACAGGAGCCGTTCTCGTGCTTGCGCTTGAAGACAAATGGATATGGGACTTCTGGTTCGCCAAGGACGGCGATCTCTGGCACGTGTTTTTTCTTCAGGCGGACAAGGCGCTCGGCGATCCCGAGCTTCGGCACTGGAATGTCAGCTACGGCCACGCCACCTCCGCGGATCTGAAAAGCTGGACCTATCTCGGCACCTGCTTCACACCCTCCGAAAGCCCCGCCTTCGACGACAAGACGACCTGGACGGGCAGCGTGCTGAAGGGCGAAAACGGGCTCTGGCACCTCTTCTACACCGGCACCTCAAAGGCTGAGAACGGCCGCCGCCAGCGCATCGGCCACGCAGCTTCGACCGATCTGCACAATTGGACGCGCGTATCGGCCGATCCCATCCTCGCCTTCGATCCCGCCGTCTACGAGGAAGACCACAACGGCCCGTGGGACGGCCGCGCCATGCGCGACCCCTGGGTGATTCCCGATCCGGACGGCACAGGCTGGCTGATGTATTTCACCGCCCGGATTCCGGTCGGCGACGAGCTTAACGCGCGCGGCGCGGTGGGTCTTGCCCGGTCGGACGATCTTTATACCTGGACGCTGCACCCGCCCGTTTTCACCGGCGGATTCGGTCAGTTGGAAGTGCCGCAAGTGTTCGAACGGGGCGGCCGCTGGTATTGCTTCTTTTGCACCGCCGCCGGTCATTGGTCAGAGGACTACACCGCCGGATATCCCGGAACGCCCGTCACCGGCTCGCACTACCTCACCGCTCCGCACCCGCTCGGCCCCTGGACGATTCCGCCCGGACCCTATTTCGACGGCAACCTGCCGTGCCGCCGCTATTCCGGCAAGATCGTCGAGCACGACGGTGGCCTCTACTATCTCGCCTTCGAGTTTTGGGACGATGCCGGCGCCTTCATCGGCCGCCTGTCGGATCCGATGCCGGTCGAGCACGATCCTGCAACCGGCCACCTCAGCCTCAAGGGCCGCTGATCAGCCGTCCGCCCGCGCGATGGCGTGGAAGAACGAGCCGGTCACCAGCCCGCGCCTCGCCCCATCCGGGCCTTCGGCCGAGCCATGGGCATCGCGAACGAAGGCGAAGGGCGTATCCTCGACCGCGCCGATGATGCTGGCGTAGTGAAATTCATGCCCGCTCAGTACCTGACCCTCCGCGCCGAAGGGCGCCGGCCCGGCCAGCCGCGCGGTGCGATAGCCAAGGTGCAGTTTGCGCCGCTCAAAGCTTGTGGTGACGCCGAGCAAACCGGCCATCGCATGCCGCTCGCCTGCGGCGTCGATCAGCCCGTCGCCGAGCACCATGAACCCACCGCATTCGCCATGAACCGGGCTGGATTTGGCAAAGGCGCGCAGCCCTTCGAGGAAGCTGGAATTGTCCGCCAGCCGCCCGGCGTGAAGCTCCGGATAGCCGCCGGGCAGCCAGCAGACGTCGCAATCGTCCGGCGGCGCCTCGTCAGCCAGCGGCGAGAAGGGCACGATCTCAGCCCCCGCCGCGCGCCAGCCGATCGTGTGATGCGGATAGAGAAAGCTGAAAGCCACGTCCCTCGCCAAAGCGATCCGTTGGCCCGGCGGCGGCAGGGCGGGGCCGCCAGCCGCGCCGGTCACATTCGAAACGACGCTCGCCGCTTCCTGCACCCGGTCCAGGCTCACGTGCCGCTCCACGAGATCGGCCATCGCCTCCAGCAGCGCCTCCAGCGCCGCCGTCTCTTCTGCCTGCACGAGGCCTAGGTGGCGCTCCGGCAGGCTCACCTGATCGGACCGGGGCAGGGCGCCCAGCACCGGCACGCCGATGGCCTCAATCGCCTCTGTCACCAGCCGCCGGTGCCGCTCCGAACCGACCTTATTGAGGATCACACCCGCCAGCCGCACCCGTGGGTCCAGCAGCTTCACCCCCAGCACCACCGCCGCCGCCGACGCCGACTGCCCGCTGACGTCGTGCACAAGCACCACCGGCAGCCCCGTTGCCGCCGCGACATCCACCGACGACCCGCTCCGCCCCGGCGCCGCCGATACCCCGTCGAACAGCCCCATCAGCCCCTCGCCGATCACCAGATCCGCACCTGAAGCCAGATGGCCGAACAATCCCGCCATCAGCTCCGGCGGCATCGACCAGCTATCGAGGTTGATGCTCGCCCGCCCCGTCGCCGCGCTGTGGAATGCCGGATCGATGTAATCCGGCCCGCATTTGAACGGCGCGACGTTGATCCCGCGCCGCGCGAACGCACGCATCAGCCCCAGTGAGACCGTGGTCTTGCCGCTGCCGGAGCGTATCGAGCCGATCACGAACCCGGCTGTCATGCCGGCACCCCGCTGAAAACTGGCAGCGCCCCTGCCAAACACCCGTTGACCTTGGCCCCCAATCTGGTCCACTCCGCATCATGAGCGACGAGATCCCAGAGGGCCCCCTGCGCCGGGGATGGACTACCGGCACCTGCGCCACCGCCGCCACCCGCGCGGCCTATGAGGCGCTCGTGACGGGCCAATTCCCCGATCCGGTCACTGTTGCGCTTCCCGGCGGCGAGCAGCCGGCTTTCGCGCTTGCGTCCACCGAAATCGGCGAAGGTTTTACCCGTGCCGCCATCGTGAAGGACGCGGGCGACGATCCGGACGTTACCCACGGCGCGCTTATCATCAGCACCGTGCGGGCCGGTTCGCCGGGCTCCGGCATCACGTTTCGCGCGGGCGAGGGTGTCGGCACGGTCACGCGGCCCGGTCTGCCGCTTGCCGTCGGCGAACCGGCTATCAACCCTGTTCCGCGCCAGATGATGACCGCCGCCATCGAGGAGGCCCGCGCTGCCCTTGGCGGCCCCGCCGACGTGATCGTGGAAATCTCCGTGCCCGGCGGCGAGCGCATCGCGGAGCGCACTTGGAACCCGCGCCTTGGCATCGTCGGCGGCCTCTCGATCCTCGGCACCACCGGCATCGTGATCCCCTATTCCTGCGCGGCCTGGATCCACTCCATCCATCGCGGCATCGATGTCGCGCGCGCCATGGGCGTCGAGCATGTGGCCGGATCCACCGGCGCCACGTCCGAAGCCGCCATCCGCGCCCGCCACGGTATGACCGACGTCCAGCTTCTCGATATGGGCGATTTTGCCGGCGGCATGCTGAAATACCTGCGCGTCCATCCTGTGCCCAAAGTCACGGTCGCGGGTGGCTTCGCCAAGATGGTGAAGCTCGGCCAAGGCCTTCTCGACCTCCATTCCAAGCGCGGCACCGTGGACCTCGACTGGTTGGCCGCGCTTGTGAAGCAGGCCGGCGGCGATGCCGCGCTGGTCGCCCGCGTGCGGGCCGCCAACTCCGCGCTGGACGTGCTGGAGGTCACCCGCGCCGCCGGGCTCGATCTCGGCGCGCTGGTGGCCGAAGCCGCGTGGGAAACCGCCGCTCGTCCGCTCGCCGGCACCGGATCGGCGCTGGAAATCGCGATTTTCGACCGTTCGGGCGGTCTTGTAGCGGCAACGCCGTTCAAGCTGGTTCACGGATCCAGCTCCTCGCCGGCCCGCCCGTCACGGCCCCGGAACCTGCGCTGATAATCCGCGCTATAGAGCGCGCTGTTGCGGAAATCCCGCGATCCGAGCACTGGCCCGACGAGGATGATCGCCGTCCGCTCCATCGGTTCCGCCGCGATCGCCAGCTTGATGGTGGCAAGGGTGCCGATCACGATGCGCTCGTCCGGCCAGCTTGCGCGGTAGACCACGGCTACCGGGCATTTCGGCCCGTAATGCGGCGTCAAATCCGCCACCACCTGATCGAGCGCGTGGATAGAGAGGTGCACCGCCAGCGTCGCCCCCGTTGCCGCGAAGGCGGGCAGCGTTTCGCGCGGCGGCATGGACGACGCCCGGCCGGGTGTGCGCGTCAGCACCACCGATTGCGCAACTTCCGGCAACGTCAGTTCCTGCCCCATCGCCGCCGCAGCGGCCGCGAAGGAGGGCACCCCCGGCGTCACCGTATAGCGAATGCCCAGGCGTTCCAGCCGCCGCAACTGCTCGCCCATCGCGCTCCAGATCGACAGATCGCCAGAATGCAGCCGCGCCACATCCTCCCCCGCCGCATGGGCGCGAACGAATTCTGCTTCGATTTCGCCAAGCGACATCGGCGCGGTGTCGACGATGTGCGCGCCGGGCGGGCAATAGGCCAGCAACTCCGGCGGCACCAGCGAGCCCGCGAAGAGACACACCGGGCACCGCGCGATCAGATCGCGGCCCCGCACGGTGATGAGGTCTGGTGCGCCGGGCCCGGCGCCGATGAAGTGCACTGTCATGATGTCTCAAACGGTTTTGCGACGGCGCAAGCGACACCGTGTGCCTGAATGCGCGGAAGGACAAGCGTGGACCCCGGCCCTGCGCCCACTAAAGCGGCGGTTTCGGCAACCGATGGCACGCCGAACATCGCGATCACGCGGTCCGAGCGGGTAACGGCCCGATCGGAAGCGGCCGCGAGATCGGCGGGGGCGAGGCCTTTGAGGGGAATCGCGAGCTTCTCCGCCGCCTCGATCAACGCCGGCTCGCCCGCCTTCGCCTCGATCGTGAACAGCCCGAAGGCCGCGCCGCCAACCTGCGTCAAGGCGGCCTCGATCAACGCCACGACCGCGCCCGCGTCCGCCCCGGCACGGCAGCCGAGCCCGACCGCGAAGAGGGGCCCGCTCACGGCTTCACCCATGTCCATTGAACCACGGCCATCGCTGGGCGGAAGCCGCGAAAGCCGCCGATGGTATCCACGCGCGAAACATTGATCTGCACGAGATCGCCGCCATGCCGGCCGTGGCGCTCGATCAGAATTGCCTGCGTTTCCAGCGTCACCGCGTTCACCACCAGCCGGCCGAAGGGCGCAAGCGCGGCCATCGCGGCATCGATCACGGCGGGGTTTCCCGCGCCGCCACCCACGAATACGGCGTCCGGCCGGAGGAGGTCCGCCAGCACATCCGGCGCGAAGCCTTCAGTGATTTCAAGGTCTGGTACGCCCATCGCCACTGCGTTCCGCTCGATCCGGGCAATCCGATCCGCCCTCGGTTCGACTGCAACGGCCCGGCAGCTCGGATCGGCCAGCATCCACTCGATCGCGACCGAGCCGGACCCGGCGCCGACATCCCAGAGCAACTGCCCGCGCATCGGCCGCAGGGCCGAGAGGGTGACCGCCCGAACCTCGCGCTTGGTGATCTGCCCGTCGTTCTCGAACCAATCGTCGGGCAAGCCGGGCGTGAAAGGAACCGCGCGGCCATGCCCCGCAACCGAGATCGCGACCGTGTTCAGCGCGTCGATATCGCCATGCTCCGCGCCGTCCCGAATCCGCTCATGCGGGCCGCCCATGCGTTCCATGACCACGATCCGAGATCCGCCGAAACCGTGCGCCTGCAACAGCGCGGCAAGCTTGCCCGGCGTGGTGCCGTCCCACGACAAGGCGAGGATGCGCGCGCCGGGGTGGAGATGCGGCACGATGCGCTCCAAAGCCCGGCCGTGCAGCGAAACGCGCACCACATCTTGCCCCGCCCATCCAAGCCGCGCGGCGGCGAGCGCATAGGCGGACGGAGCGGGAAAGGCAGCGATTTCATGGGGTTGTACATGTTCGGCGATCAGCGAGCCTACGCCGTGGAAGAACGGATCGCCTGTCGCGATGACCGCAACCGGGCGCCCGCGCCGGGCAAGCAGCGCTGGAAAGGCGTCGCTCAGCGGCGACGGCCAGATCAGCCGCTCGCCCCCAAGCCCCTCCACCAACGCAAGATGCCGCGCGCCTGCGACCACGAGTTCCGCTTGCGCGATCGCCCGCCGCGCGGCAGGAGAGAGCCCGTCGAGGCCGTCTTCCCCGATGCCGACGATGCTGAGCCAGCGTCCCGTCATCGCCCGGCCTCCCGGAGAACAGCGGTATGCGCGTCCTTATCCTTGGCGGCACGACGGAAGCGACAAGGCTCGCCGCCTTGCTGGTGTCGCAACCCTGGGTAAGCGCCACGATGTCGCTTGCCGGCCGAACCGCGAACCCTGCTGCGCAACCGATCCCGACCCGTATTGGCGGTTTCGGTGGTGTCGACGGGTTGGCGGAGTATCTTGTTTGCGAAAAAATCGATGCGCTGGTCGACGCAACCCATCCGTTCGCGGAGCAGATTTCTTCCAACGCCGTGATCGCCGCCAAGCGGGCCAAGGTGCCGCTGATCACGCTGACGCGCGAGCCTTGGCGCCCGCTTCCAGGGGACCGATGGAGCGAGGTTTCGAGCCTCGCCGAAGCGGTAGTTGCGCTTGAACTGCAACCAAGGCGTGTTCTTCTGACGGTCGGCAGGCTGGGCCTCGCCGCCTTCGATGCGGCCCCGCAGCACCATTACGTCATTCGCTCGATCGACCCGCTGGGAGCGTTCAAACTGCCGAATGCAAAGGTGATCCTCGATCGCCCGCCGTTCGACGAACGGTCCGAACGGGCGTTGATGCAGGCGGAAAAAATTGATGTCATCGTGACAAAAAACTCTGGTGGGACAGCTACTTACGGCAAAATTTCTGCCGCGCGGAGTTTGTCCTTGCCAGTCGTGATCGTCCGGCAACCTCCCAGACCGGAGGGGTTGACGGTGCATGACCCGGAAAGGGTTGTCGCCCACCTTCAAGCAATGAGCGTCAAAGCTAATTCCAATTTGTTTTAAGTAACTGTGAAATCTTTTTGAATAAGAAACAGTAATGGTCAAAAAATTTTCTGCTCGTAGATAATTTACAGCGACTGAATAGCGAGTTCGTGGTCCTAGATCCGAAGTATTCATATCTTGCCCCCAAAACTGCGAGGCGTATACATCCAGGGTTGATCACCGGGTCGTTCGACAAATCGCGTCTGCGAGCTGCCGATGATCACGCAGGTTGCCATATCGACAATGCCTGGATCAGCATCCCTAAGCGTCGTCAGGATGATGCGTTCGTCTGGCCGGCCGACCGCGCGGGCGAATGCAACCGGCGCATCGCCGGACTTCAAACGCCGAATCAGATCGAAGGCTTCGAAGATCCGTCCGGGCCGGGCCTTGGAGGCCGGGTTGTAGAGGGCGATCACGAAATCCCCCTCCGCTGCCGCCTTCAACCGCCTCTCGACTAGCCCCCAGGGCTTCAGGTTGTCAGACAGCGAAATCGCGCAGAAATCATGGCCGAGGGGCGCCCCCACCCGCGCCGCCGCCGCTTGCATGGCGGACACACCGGGCATGACTGTGACCGGAATGTCACGCGAACCCGCGTCCGCTTCCACCGCCTCGAACACCGCCGCCGCCATGGCGAACACGCCGGGATCGCCGCCGGAGACGACGGCAACGACACAACCGGAGCGCGCAAGTTGGAGTGCGTGGCGGGCGCGGTCAAGCTCCACACGGTTGTCGCTGGCGTGCCGGATCTGGCCATCGCGAAGGGGGCAGCGAGCGAGGTAGGGGCCGTAGCCGATCAGGTCCGTGGCGCGGGCGAGCGCGTCGGTCGCCTCCGGGGTCATCCATCGTTCAGGTCCGGGACCGAGTCCGACGACGAGGACTTCGCCAGTCATGGCCGTCGTCCGTTGCCGGGGACGAGGATGAGCGAGAAGTAGGGGGCGGTGTCATCCAGCTTGTCGGCAAGGGCGAGGATCTTCTCATCCGCCATGGTGCCGCGCTCCACATAAAGTGCGCGGTCGAGCTTTCCTGCTTCCGCTAAGGCTCTGCGAACCTTGGGGAAATTCGAACCGAGTTTCATGATCACAGCCGCGTCGGTCTGCGATAGGCGCTGTGCGAGCACGTCTTCGGGCAACGTGCCGGGCAGCACCGTTAGGATGTCGTCGCCCCAGGTGATCGGCTGTCCGGCGGCAGTCCAGCATCCGGACATGCCGGTGACGCCGGCCGTGATCGACACGTTGAACCGGTCTTTCAGCCGGATGAAAATATGCATGAACGACCCGTAGAACATCGGATCGCCCTCGCAGATCAACGCGACGTCGCGGCCTTCTCTGAGCTTGTCGGCGATGGATTCAGCGGCCTCGTCGTAGAAGGCGCCGAGTTGCTGGATGTAGGTCTCGTCGGCGAAATGGATTTCGGTCGTGATGGGGTAGAGAAGTGGAAGCTCTTGAATTCCCTCTGTAATCCAGCAATCGACGATCGTGCGGGCATTGCCGCGCCGGCCCTTTTTCGCGAAGTAGGCGAGGACGGGCGACGCCTGGATCAGGCGGAGCGCGCGGAGGGTGAGGAGTTCGGGATCGCCGGGTCCAAGGCCGACGCCGTGAAGGGTTCCAGCGGTCATTCGCGCTCACTCGCAAGGGCATTTACGGCGGCGGCGGCCATGGCGCTGCCGCCTTTTCGGCCGCGAACGACGAGGTAGGGGAGCCGGCCGTCGGCGATCAGGGCTTCCTTGGATTCCATGGCGCCGACGAAGCCGACGGGCATGCCGATGACGGCTGCGGGGGGTGCGGCGCCGGCGTCCAGAAGCTCGAACAGGCGGAAGAGGGCGGTGGGGGCGTTGCCGATGGCGACGATGGAACCGGCGAGGTGGTCGCGCCAAAGTTCCATGGCGGCTGCCGTTCTGGTTGTACCGAGTGCGGCGGCGAGGGCGGGGACGCGGGGGTCGTCGAGGGTGCAGATCACGGCGTTGTCGGCCGGGAGGCGGGTGCGAGTGACGCCGTTTGCGACCATCTTGGCGTCGCAGAGGATGGGCGCTCCGGAGGCAATCGCGGCCTTGGCGGCGGTGACGGCGCCGGGGGCGAAGGCGATGTCAGCGGCGGCTTCGACCATGCCGCAGGCGTGGATGATGCGGACGGCGACCTTCTCTTCGTCGGCTGAAAAACGGCGGAGATCAGCCTCGGAACGGATGATGGCGAATGAGCGGCGATAGATTTCCGCGCCGTCGCGGATGTAGTCGTGGGCGGGCGTGGTCATGGCCGACCCTCCGGCGTGAGCGAGTTCAGGATGGTCTCGGCTTGGTTGAGGTCAAGGCCAGAGTGGGCGGGGATATCATCGGCCCGACCGTTTTGGATGAGGTCGATAGCCCCGATGTTTCCGACCAGGACGGCGGCGGTTGCGGTGGGGCGCGCACAACCCTTGGTACACCCTGAGATGTGCAGCGTAACGCCGGAGTCGGCGCGTTGAGCGACATCGAAGGCGATGCGCTGAGCGAGTGGGGCGAGGCGGGTGGCGATGGATTGGGCGTCGATCTGGCCGGAGGAGCAGGCGAGGCCGGCGCAGGCGGCGACGGAGAGGCGGGGGTCTGTGGGGGACAGGATGAGCCCGGCGGCGGAAAGGATGTGTTCGGCGGAGGGTGGGGCGGCTGGGAGAAGGACTAGGCGCCAGGGGGTTAGGCGTATTTCGCCAAGAGAAGCAAGGACTTGGAGTTGATCGGCTGTGAAGCGGCCGAAGGGGGCGCCGGCGCCGAGGTAGGATTTCTGTTGGCCGAGGAGTGGTGGTTTGGGCCTTGTGCGGGATGATGCATTGTTCGCTAAAATGGAATCAATGTTACTGTTGGCATGGACTGGATCAAGTCGCGCGGAGGGCGTTGCCGACCGGATGGCGGAACGCTGGATTTGCCGTGAATTGCGTTCGATTTCGGGTTGGGTGGTGGACGCATTATCCACGAGTGGGCCTGAAAGCGCGTCGAGCAGGTGACGGAAGCGGCGGGCTTCTGGTGCAACCTGCGCACGAAGGGCCAGGAAAGTTTTGGCTAGGTCCGTTGCGACTTGGGGCGCGTCATTCTCGGGGACGATGCAGAGGTGTAGGGATGACTGCGCATGTCCGCCGATCGAAATCAGCACGCCGTTGTCGGTGCCGACGAGACGGATGTCGGCGGGGACGTCATCCATTGGGATTGCGCCGCCGTCGTCGACTAGGAAGCCGAATTTGCTTGGGAGAGCATGGAGTTCTGGGTCGTTGGCGAGGTGGCCTTCTAGGGCTTGGACGAGCCGAGTGCCGTTCAGCTTGGCGGTGGGATCGAGGCCGGCGAGGGGCGGGGCGGTGACGTTGCGGACGGCTTCCGCGTCGGGGTTGTTGTCGACGAGGTTGAGGGCTTGGAGGCTTGCTAGAAGCTCGGGCAAGCTCGCGTCGGGTACACCGCGTAGTTGCAGATTTGCGCGCTGGCTGAGGTCGATAAGGCCGTTGCCGTGGCGGCGGGAGAGGTTGGCGATGGCGTGGAGGTGATCGGGGGAGATCCGGCCGCCGGTGATGCGCAGGCGAACGAGCAAACCGTCGCCGGTTCGCATGGGGCGGAGGGCGCCGGGGCACCAACCTTTGATTGAAGCGGGGGCGGGATGGGCGGTCATGGCGCGGCCGCCAGGGTTTCGGCGATGCGGCCGGAGACGGAGTTGCGGCGGGTCTGCCAGAGGCCGCGGCGCAGCGCCTCGTCGAAAGCGCGGGCGCAGGCGGCTGCGGCTTCGGGGTTGGCGGATTTCAGGAAATCGCGGACGTGATCGTCGCCGATCGTTGCATCGAAGACGAGGTCGAACTGGTGGGTGCCGACGGCGTCGGCGGTGGCAGAGAAACTGATAAGATTTTGAACTGTCTCAGCTATTTCGGCGGCGCCGCGATGGCCATGGCGGATCTGACCGGCGATCCAACGCGGGTTGCTGGCGCGGGCGCGGACGACGCGGGCGACTTCCTCGGGCAGGGTTCGGACCTTGGGCGCGGGCGCGGTGGTGTCGACGTGATAGAGCGCGGGCTTGGCGCCGAGGGTGTGGGCGGCGGCGGCGAACCCGCCTTCGTGGTCGGCGAAGGCGTCGCTGTCGAGGAGGTCTTGGCCGTTCATGTCTTGGACGTGGACGAAGGCGTCGGCAGCGGCGACCTGTTGCCGGAAAGACTCTTTGGCCGAAATGCCTTCCTTTCCAACGCCGTAGGCGTGGGCGGAGGCGGCGAGATAGGCCTCGCCGAGGTCGGAGCGGGTGTCCCAGGCGCCGGTGGCGACGGTGGTGGAGAGGCCGATGCCGTAGGCGCCGGGGGCTGCGCCGAAGATGCGGGGTGCGGCGGGGCTGGCTGCGAGGGGGTTGGTTTCCTCGTCTTCGTCGAGGGCGGCTACGGCGCGGACGGCTTCGTCGAAGAGGGCGATCTGGGCGGGGAAGACGTCGCGGAAAAGGCCGGAAATCCGCAAGGTTACGTCGACACGGGGGCGACCGGTGCGGGCGGTGGAGAGGACTTCGAAGCCGGAAACGCGGTTCGACGCTGCGTCCCAGACCGGACGGACGCCGAGGAGCGCGAGGGCTTGGGCGAGATCGTCGCCGCCGGTGCGCATGGTGGCGCTGCCCCAGAGGTCGATGATGATGCGTTTGGGCCAGTCGCCGTGGTCTTGGACATAGCGGGCGACGACCTGTTCGGCGGTGTGGGAGCCGATTTCATAGGCGGTGCGGGTGGGGACGGAGCGCGGGTCGATCGCGGTGAGGTTGCGGCCGGTGGGGAGGACGTCGAGGCGGCCACGGGCGGGGGCACCGGCGGGGCCGGGGGGGATGAAGCGGCCGTCGAGGGCGGCGATGAGCGCTTCATGTTCTGCTTTAGCAGAATGGTGTATTAGCTTGGAAAGATGGCTGGAATCTGTGCCGATGGCGGCAGCGGTCGCAGTGATTTGGGCGGGGGATGGCGCGCGGGCGTAGATGTGGAGACCGTCGCCGATGCGCATGTCTTTGACGTCGCAGACCCAGGCGTCGAGGTGGGCGAGGGCGGTGGCGGGGTCAAGGTCGGGCGTGATGCCGCTTTCCTCGGCGAGGCCGGAAGTCCGGGCTTTTTCGAGAATGACCTCGGCGAGGCGGTTGGCGCGGCGGGGGTCTAGGGTCTGGGCTGAGGAAAACTCGTCCAGAAGGGCTTCGATTTCGGCGGTGAGACCGTGGGTGCCGGCAAGCTGGAGAGGTGGGGTGAGGTGACCGATGGTGACGGCGCCGATGCGGCGCTTGGCTTGGGCGGCTTCGCCGGGATTGTTCACGATGAAGGGGTAAATGACGGGGATATCGCCGGTCAGAACGGCGGGGGCGCAGGCGTTTGATAGGGCGACGGACTTGCCGGGCAGCCATTCGAGGGTGCCGTGGGTGCCGAGGTGAATGAGGGCGTCGATGCCGACAATTTCGCGCAACCAGAGGTAGAAGGCGATGTATTCGTGGGACGGGGGGCGGTTGGGGTCGTGGTAGTCGGCGGCGCGGGCGGCGCGGGCGCCGCGATCGGGCTGGACGGCGATGACGAGGCCGCCGGAGATGAGCGCGCGGAAGCGAAAATCCTGGTTTTCCGGGGTTTTTGAGGTAGGTTCGCCCCATGTTTGGACGACGAAATTTCGGAAGTCGGGGTGTAGTCGGAAAAACAAGGTGGTGTAGTCGTCAAACGATAGGATCTCGGCCGCTTCGCGAGTTTCGAGTTGGCGGATGAGGTCGGCGGGCGCGGGGAGGGGGCCGACGGGGTAGCCGGCTGCGCGCAAGTCGTCCGCGATGGCGGTCATCGAGGCCGGGCCGTCGAGGCCGACGGCATAACCTGTCCGCCCTCCCTTGGCTGGAAAGTCTGACAAAACGAGGGCGAGCTTTTTATCCCCGCGCGGGGTGCGGCGAAGGTGGACCCATGCGGCGGCGAGATCGGCGGCACGGGTTATCCCCGCCGGGTCGGGCCGGTGGATGACGCGGGTGAACTGTTGGCGGTCCGAGCGGGCGGTGTCGGCCTTGAAGGAGATGGCGGGGCCGATGAGGCGGCCGTCAACCTCTGGTAGCACGACGTTCATGGCGAGATCGGCGGCGCCGAGGCCGCGCGGGCCGGCGGCCCAAGCCTCGCGGAAGGTGGTGGCGATGATGACCTGGAGGACGGGTGCATCGGCGTCGTCGAGGACCGAGCCGCCGTCGTCCTGCCGGGCGGAGAAGGCGGTGGTGTTGAGGATGACGTCCGGCCGATGGCGCGCGATGGCGGCGCGGAGGGCGGCTGCGGCGGCGGGGTCTTTGAGGGAGGTGACGGTGACGGGGAAGACGGCGAGGCCGCGCGCGCGGAGGGCCTCGGCAAGGGCGAGGATGGGGGCGTGGTCGGCGGCGGTGAGGAGGGAGCGGTAGCAGATGAGGAGGGCGAGCGGGGCGGGGGGATGATCGGTTTCGGAGGTTTCGAGCCGGCAGGTCAGACACTGGGACGCGCAGATGCAGGCGTCGCGGACGCAGCCGAAGGCGGGGAGCGGGGTGGGCTCGGTCCAGGGCGCGGGGTGGCCGAGGCGGGTGGAGGCCCAGCCGAAGAGGGCGCGGAGGTTATCCGGGCCGCCGGACTGGAACCAGGACCAGATGCGGTTGAGGTCGGCGGGGGGAAGCGTGGAGGCGGTGTCGAGGCGGGGGTCGGCCATGGCGTCGCCGGGGACGATGGCGAGATCGACGCCGTGGGTGCGGGCGGCGATGGCCAGTTCGTCGACGCCATAGCGCCAGTAGTCCATGCCGCCGAGGCAGCGGACGATGACGAGGCGGGCGTGACGAATGACGCTGTCGAGGTAGGTGTCGACGGAGAAGGGGTGGCGGAGAGTGGCGAGGCTGGCGAGGCGGAGGGTGGGGGCGGCAGGGCCGAGGGTGTCGTGGACGGCGGCAGCGAGGGCTAAGTCGGAATCGGTGAAGGAGAGGATGACGATGTCGGAAGGCGTTTGGCCGAGGTCGATCGCTTGGACGGTTTCGTCCAGGGAGCGGATCTGTTCGGCCAGGATGTGCATCGGGTGTTCCGAGCTTGGGTTTATCAGCCTAGCCGGTCAGCGCGGCAGTGATTGACGCCTGGTCGAGGCCTTTTTCGCCGATGATGACGAGGCGGGTGCGGCGGGGCTCGGCGGGGGTCCAGGCGCGGTCGTAGTGGTGGCGGAAGCGGGGGCCGACGCCTTGGACGAGGAGGCGCATGGGTTTGCCGGCGACGTCGACGAAGCCTTTGATGCGGAGGATGTCGTGGGCTTCGGTGACGGTTTTCAGGCGCTCGATGAGGGCGGCGGGGTCGGGAACAGCGGGGAGGTCGACGATGAAGCTGTCGAAGTCGTCGTGGTCGTGGCCTTCCTCGGCGTCGTGGTGGGAGGGGCGGTTCGCGAGATCGTCCTCGGCGGCGGCGGCGATGCCGAGGAGGATGGCCGGATCGATGCGGCCTTCGTGGGTGGCGACGATCTTGACGGCGCGCGGGAGGGCGGCGGTGATTTCGGCAGTGACGCGGGCGGATGCGGCGTCGTCGAGGAGGTCGGATTTGTTGAGGATGACGAGGTCGGCGGAGAGGAGCTGGTCTTCGTAGACTTCCTCCAGCGGGTTGTCGTGATCGACAGAGGCGTCGGCGGCGCGCTGGGCGGCGACTTTGACTGGATCGTCGGCGAAGCGGCCGGCGGCGACGGCGGCGCCGTCGACCACCGCGATCACGCCGTCGACGGTGAGGCGGGCGCGGACGGGGGGCCAGTCGAAGGCTTTGACGAGGGGTTTGGGAAGGGCGAGGCCGCTTGTTTCCACGATGATGTGGTCGGGGCGCTTCTCGTGAGCGATCAGGGCTTCGATGGCGGGGATGAAATCGTCGGCGACGGTGCAGCAGAGGCAGCCGTTGGCAAGCTCGACGATGTTTTCCTCCGGGCAACTCTCGATGCCGCAGGCTTTGAGGATTTCGCCATCGACGCCGACGTCGCCGAACTCGTTGATGATGAGGGCGAGGCGCCGGCCGCCGGCGTTTTCGAGGACGTGGCGGATGAGGGTGGTTTTGCCCGCGCCGAGAAAGCCGGTGACGATGGTGACGGGGATCTTGGCGAAGGCAGTCATTCGGCGGCCTCGGGGTGCGCGAGAACAGGGGGAATGCGAGCGACGACGCCGCGCTTCAAGGCTTCCGGCCGCTCGCGCCAGGGGATGAGGCCGTCCGGTGCGGCGGTGAATTGGGCGGCGGCGGCGAGGATGGCGGGCGCGGCGTCAGGGGGAAAATCGCCGTAGACGTAGGTCCATTTGGCGGGCGCGGAAAAGCCGACGGTGATCGGGCGCTTGCAGACGCTAAGGCACTCGACGGGGATGATGGTGAAGGGGGAGCCGGCGGCGAGGTTTTCATTCGCGAGGGCGGCGGCGAGGACGGCGCCGGCGCGGGGGGCGGCGGGGTCGTCGCCCTCGCGGCGGCAGGTGGTGCAGACGTAGACTGTGGTGGTCATGAGCCAAGCCGCTCCGTGCGGGGCCAAATTTGGCCGACGGCAAGCCCGATCATCGCCCACAGCGCACCGTGGACGGCGAGCGAGGTGGAGGCGAAATGCGCGGCGAGTTCGGCCGGGGCGGTGCTGGCGTAGCCGGGGGCCTCGGGCGCGCCGATGACGTGAGGTGCGATGATGAGGGCGAGGCCGGCGGCTTTGATGGGCGCGGGCGCGCGGGCGATGAGCCAGATGCCGCCGGCGGTGCCGATGGCGGTGGCGATCCACCAGAGCTGGCGGGCTTGCAGGTCGGCCGCGGCGCTGCCGGGGAGTTCGGGCGCAAGGCCAAGACCGGTGGCAAGGCCCGTGGCGGCGAAGGCGCCGGCGGCGAAGGCGAGGGCGCGGGCGGGCGTGATGGGGCGGCCGTCCAAAAGGAGAGCCGCGAGGAGGACGAGGGAGAAGCCGATAGCCGAGATAACCGTGGCGACGGTGGTGGAGAGGGTGCGTTCCAGGCCGCCGGACGGGGACCATGCGGGGGCGTGGTCGTGACCGTCGTGATGGGGCTCTGCGGTAACGCCGGGGGCGTGCTCGTGGGGGGCGGCCTCGTAGACTTCAGCCGCGATGATAAGGGGAACGGTCGTGACGTGTTGCAGGGCCGCCATCGCAAGCCCAGCCACGAGGCCGGCCAAAAGGCCGACCACCAACAAACGCCGGAGCATCAGCTTGCCGTTAGTGGCAGGGGAAGCTCATGGAATGGCGCCAGTCGTGGGCGGCGTTGTGCAGCAGCGACGGCTGAGCGAAGCCGACGGTGAACACGAGGCCGAGGCCGGCGAGCATCACGACAAGCGCGGCGCGAACGGCCTCACTGCGGGTGCTGGCGGATGAGGCGGCGGAAACGTCGGCACTACGAACGATCATCTTGTCTCTCCCATCCGCCCCACCGGCGGACACAGGGTTTCATTCACGCGGCGGCAGGTCTCCTGGCTCACGGATCGTCACCTAACACAGCCTTCCCGGTCTCCCCAGACCAGTGGCGCGAGGCGTTAGGCTTCCCGTTCACAGTTGCGGGGGCAGCTGCGGATTGTCCGACCTTGTGGGCCGGCCGCATTCCCTTTTCACCTTCGAGGACGAAGGACCGTCGCAAGATTGTTGTGGGCTTGCGGGAAAGGGATGTCAACGCCGGACTGGAATTGGCCGAGCACGGCATTGGGGGAGGATAAAGTATAAACTTCAGATAGTTATGCCCGGTGCTGCGCGTGGGGGTATTTTGAAGACTGTCGTTGTGGACAGGAGTTTTTTCAAAATGCGGAATGGAATTTGGGATCGAAGCAGCGTTCCGGCTGATGCCACCGTTATCGTGAAGCGCGTGGAGGGGTTTTCCAAGACGGCCTATGACGACAATGGCAAGCGGCGCGGCGGCACTTGGACGATCGGCTATGGCGCGACGAAAGACGCGAGAGGCAAGCGGGTGAAGGCAAGCACGCCGGATGTTACCGAGGCCGAGGCGGCGGCGCTGCTGGTGCGCGATATGGCGGGGGCGGCGCGCGGCGTGGCGCGGCGCGTGACGGTGGAGCTGACGGAGCGCCAAGCGGCGGCGCTGGTTTCGTGGGTGTATAATTTGGGCGAGGGAAACCTTGCCAAATCCACCCTGCTGCGCCGGATCAATGCGGGCGTATTCGCCGACGTACCGGGGCAGATGCGCCGCTGGATCAACCATGAGGGTAAGCCGCTGGTGGGCCTATTGCGGCGGCGGTGGGCCGAGGCGGCGATTTTCGAGGGGCTGGACGCAGAAAGGGCCGTGACGCGGGCGTGGGCGGAGATCGATGGCCTCAAGGATTGGCCGCGATTTTGAGAAAGCGGGGTGGCTTTACTCTATTTTTAGGGATTTAGCAGCGACAAGGCCGACAATGATGATTTTTTCATCAAGATCGTTTATTACTGCTGGTGTCGCGGCACCTTTATCTACGCGATCGAACGACCAAGGTGCGGTGCAAGCCGGGTCGAACCTGTTTTCCGAGGATTTGATGCGTAAACTTATTCTGGCCGCTGCTGTAGCGTTGTTGCTGCCCGTTTCCGCGCAGGCGGCGACTTTGAACTTCCCGAGCGATGCTCCGGTTGCCACGATCACCATTCCCGATAGCTGGAGCCCTGAAGAAACCGAAAGCGGCGTCCAGGCCTTGTCGGATGACGAGGCGATCTATCTGGCCGTCGACGTAGCGGACGCCGATTCGGCCGAGAGCGTGGTTAAGGAAGCCTTCACGTTCCTGGGAGAACGGGACGTGAAGGTGGACGAAGCCACCCTGAGCGAAAAAGACCTGACCATCAACGGCATGGCCACCAAGTTCCTAACCTGGGCGGGAACCGATGCGGATGGCCCGGTCAGCATCACTGTCGGCATCACTACGACGGCAGATGGCAAGTTCCTGGTGCTGACCTATTGGGGCACTCAGGGCGAGCAGGAAAAGCATATCGCCGATTTGGACGCGATCCTCAATTCGCTGGCGTCTGTCAACTAAGTTGGCGCCTGCCAACTGAGATAACCCGGATTCATGCCGGTTTGTGAGATCGAACGCCGCCGATGACCTCGGCGGCGTTTGCGTTAGTAGCCATGAAGGGACTTTGGAACGTTGGCTTTCTTAATCAGGACCAATTCCCGTTCGGGATGGTTTTCATAGTTGTCAGAGATACTCGCAAGAACGTTCGACCTACGTAGTTTTTATGCACATTCAGCCGCGTAATTCACAGCGATACTTGTCCGCATCCCCAGCCGAATGTGGATCCGTTTGGAGAGCGCGGAACGAGCGTGGTATCGGCTGCTTCCGGTGTTTTAATCGCGTGACAGCTTTGGGCTGAGTATTGGGTTGCAGCCTGTTCCGTGAGGTGTGCGGCTTTGAGGACGGCGATGAGCGGGGACTTCGATGTTCTGATCGTGGGCGGCGGTGCGGCCGGGATCGCGGCGGCGCGGCGCCTTGCGGCAAGCGGGATATCCGCGCTGCTGCTGGAGGCCTCGGCGCGGCTTGGCGGACGGGCGTGGACGCTTGATATAGCCGGGCACCCGATCGATCTGGGGTGCGGCTGGTTGCACTCGGCCGATCGCAACCCGTGGACGCACATCGCGGAAGAGGCGGGCCATGCGCTGGACCGGAGTGAGCCCGCTTGGGACACCCAGTATCGCGATCTCGGCTTTTCGCCGGGAGAGCAGGCTGCGGCGGGCGAGGCGTTCGGCGGCTGGCGCGGGCGGCTGGAAGCGGTGGCGGCTGCAAGCGACCGTGCTGCCGACGCGCTGGCGGAGGGCGGGGTGTGGAACGCCTATATCCGGGGATTAGTCGGGATCATAAGCGGGGCCAAGTTGGAGGCGCTTTCGGCGGCCGACTACATTGCCTACGACCTGGCGTCCACGAGCCATAACTGGCGGGTGCCGGACGGGTATGGCGCGGTGATCGCGGGTCGTTTTCCGCAGGGGGCCACTTTGCGATTATCGACGCCGGTGCAGGCGATCGACTTGGATGCGCGGGGCGTTAAGGCGGCGACCGGGGAGGGAGACGTGCGGGCGCGGTGCGCGATCCTCACGGTTTCAACGGCGGTGCTGGCGGGCGGGGCGATCAAGCTGCCTTCGGCGCTGGATAGTTGGCGGCACGCGGCCACCTTGCTGCCGCTCGGACGAAACGAGAAGCTTTTCCTGGAGATCATCGGCGACGGTCCGTTTGCCGCCGAGACGCATGTTTTGGGAAATCCGCGCGATGTTCGCAGCTGCGCCTATTACATCCGCCCGTTCGGCCGGCCTTTGATCGAGTGCTATCTTGGTGCGGACGCCGCGCGGATCGTGGAGGAAGACGGACCGGTGGCCGCCTACGCCCACGCGCTGGACGAGCTTGCCGCGCTGTTCGGACCGGATGTGCGAGGGCATCTTCGCCCGCTGGTCGCATCCTCTTGGGGGCGGACGTCCCACATCGGGGGCGCCTATAGCTATGCGCTGCCGGGGCATGCGGCGGCCCGCTTGGAACTGGCCCGCCCTTATGACGAGCGGCTGTTCTTTGCCGGAGAGGCGACGCACCCGCATGATTTTTCCACCGCGCAGGGGGCTTATGAAAGCGGCGTGCGTGCCGCCGATGAAGCGATGGCGGCGCTGCGGGGTGGGGCTTAAGCTATTCAAAATGCGAGACTTTGCTTAAGGTGTGAACGGCGGCCGATCATCCGATTTTCGGCGGTGGGTTAGGACTTTGAGCATGACCGATCCGGCATCTGATTCCGACGGCCTATCGCCCCATCCGCGCCGCGTGTTCGTGTTGGGCGCGACCGGGACGATCGGCCGGGCGACCGTTTCGGCGCTGCTTTGCCGAGGGCACGAGGTCGTTTGCTTCGTGCGGCCGCGCGGGGAGGGTGAGCCCGGCCGGGGGCTGCCGGAGGGCGCCACCTTGCGCTTTGGCGACGTGACCGACCCGGCCTCGCTGGCCCGTGACGGCTTTCGCGGCGAGCGTTTCGATGCGCTTGTGTCGTGCCTTGCCTCGCGCACCGGCGTGCCGCGCGATGCCTGGGCGATCGATCACGACGCCCATGTGGGCGCGCTGGAGGCGGCGCAGCAGGCGGGCGTTTCTGAGGTGGTGCTGTTGTCGGCGATCTGCGTGCAGCGGCCGCGCCTTGCCTTTCAGCATGCGAAACTGGCGTTTGAAAAGGTACTGATGGGCTCGGGCGTCAGCTATTCCATCGTGCGGCCGACGGCTTATTTCAAATCGCTGTCCGGCCAGATCGACCGTGTCCGCCAGGGCAAGCCGTTTTTGCTGTTCGGGGATGGGCGGCTGACCGCCTGCAAGCCGATCAGCGACGGGGATCTCGGCCGGTTTATCGCGGGGTGCCTGGACGACGAAGGCGCCAAAAATCGGATCCTGCCCATCGGCGGCCCCGGAGACGCGATCACGCCCCGGCAACAGGGGGAGTATCTATTCACGCTAACGGGACGCAAGCCGCAGTTCCGGCAGGTGCCGGTGGGTCTTCTCGATGCCATCATCGCGGTGCTGAGCGCGCTCGGCCGCCTTTCTCCACGGCTGCGAGACAAGGCGGAACTGGCGCGGATCGGCCGCTATTACGCGACCGAGTCCATGCTGGTTCTGAACCCCGCGACGGGCCGCTACGACGCGGACGCCACGCCGTCTACGGGGCGGGTTACGCTGTTCGAGTTCTATGCGCGGGTGGTTCGGGGGGAGGAGAGGGTAGAGCGGGGGGAGCATGCGGTGTTTTGAGGGGGGTGAATGGAAGCAACGCTGGCTAGTGAAAAATGCACCGCCGGCACCGGAGAGACTGCGAGGCCGGTGGCGGTTCTTTTCGGGACTCCCATCAAGTCATGGAAACGGCCGTTTTCGCCGAGGCGTTGTGCAGGGGAAAAGCGTGAGAAGGGCATTGTTTTGGGCCAAGAGCCCGAGCCAAAGCCCTTTTCGCCATAACGCGGGTCTTGGCGACCGCGAGCTGAACAGCGTGGGCGTTTGGCCTTATCGGGACCGGGCGGTGGCAAGTTGCATCGGCAGCTTGCTGGCGAGAAGCTTCTTCCAGCCAAAGCCGAGCACGATGCTGGGAATGATGTTGGACAGCCCGCCAAACCCCTGATGCTTGAGCGTGATCCGGGTGCCGCCTTCGGCATCCTCCAGATCGAAGGTGACGGTGGTGTCCAGCATTCCGCCACGCCATGAAATGACCAGCCGATCGGGCGCGGCGAGTTCGAGAACCTCGCAGCGGACGATGCCGTCGAAACGCTGATTTCGCTGCAATTGGACGTTGGACGACGCGCCCGCTTCGGCGATCCGGCTCCCTACCCGTCCGTCGCGGATCGGCTTCAAGAGCTTCATGCCGTCGTAGGGCAGAATGTTTTTCGCGTCGCGGCACTGGCGAAGGATGAAACCCGAACCGAAGTGACGAAGCACGGTATCGCCAAGGATTTGGCCGAACGATCTTCGCGCGCCATTGAAAAGGTTGCGGGCGAAATCCGGGCGAAGTCAGCGAGCTTGCAAAATCGCGGGGCGGCAATGGCCGAACAGGCATTCGCGCCGCGACCGGGTTACGGCCATGTCGAAAGCGAAATTCGCCAGTGGATGCGCGAACAGGTCAAGACGCCCGAAGGCATGGCCAAGGTTTCCGAACTGGCGCGAAAGGACGCGACCGTTGCAGGCATCATCTACCATAGCCCGAACTATCTGACAGGCATCAACGAAGCGACGCATAAGCGGATGCAGATTGAAGCAATCGAACGGTTCGTGCCCGACGCGTACGCCGCGATCAACGAAAGCATCGAACTCGAAAGCCTGTCGGAACGCTACGAAAAGAGCATCCGCGACATTCATACAAGCTTCTATTCGCCAAGCCTTGCCGACAAGGTTTCAACGCGCGTCGAGATTGAATGACATGCCCACAATCGCCGAAGCACAGATTGCCGAAATCGCCGAATGGCTGGCATTGTCTTCGCGCGATTGGAAGACGCCGCTTGGCGATACCGTCAAGCCCGGCCCTTACGCGACCGTCATTCCTGTGGGCATCAATGCGACCGGGCACCCGGATTATGCGGGCATCATCGCCCAAGGGGTGTTGCCGCTGCTTACGCCACAGGCCAGCCCTGTTGCGGTCGATCTGACGCCGCCGATCAACCAGCCCGCCATGATCGGACGGGCGTTGCATGTCCTTTGGAAAATTGAGCAACTGGCCTTGCCGCAAGCGGTTGTCGTTGGCCTGTCCAGTGCGAGCGAAAGCATTCAAGCGGCATTGCATGCAGCCGGGCTTGGCGGGTGGGATACGACGGCACGCGGCGTGCTGGCATTGCCGCTGTACGCGCTATCGGCATTCGAGGTTGGCAGGATCGGGCCGAAGCTTCCCTTGCTTTGATATTGGCCGGGCGGGTACTGGTACTACCCCTGTCTTGGCCATGAGGTGGATCGTATCGCGCGGCGATCCACCGCCTTCTAGCCCGCCAGCCGCCAAGCTGGCGGGCTTTTTCATGCCGAAACGCGGCAAAGGCATCCGATCATTGAAACTTCCGCTTTTTGAAGGCCGAAATGTCTTGCGAAGTCAGCTTGAACCATTCGCCATTCGCCCTGCGATCTGCAAAACGGCGATGCCAATAGGCTTCAATGCCGGGCGGATCATCGGTACGGATCGTGTGGAACAATTCGGCCTTGTCGGGCAAAGCAATTGTGATTTGCTTGAAACGCCGCTCCGCGTCGTCGCTTCGACCGATCTTGTAGAAGTCACCTGATTTAATGAGATACACGAAGCCTTCAACGGTCTTCGATGCAAGGCGCGGTGCAGTTGGGGCCGAAGTGACCGTAGGAAGCAACGGCGCAATGTCGGCATATCTAGGGTCTTCCGTCGCGCGCTTTATCAAAGCTGCAACAAGCTCTTCGCGCCGTCCAAAGTGACGCTTTATCGTATTGTCCGGGGGTATGTCAGGATTGGAGTGCCGATAGATCGATAGTTCGTCGCGTGTAGGCAATCTGCCGAAGTGTCGGATACCGGCAATAACGCCATTCAACACTTCATCTGGATCAAGCTTACCCGTCCAATCATTCGGTTTGAAACCCGCTTCGATTAATGCATCGCCCCAACGCGCCCAATATCGACCGCGCCATTGATGTTCAGCAATGGCCGTCTCTTTAAAGAACAACTTTTGCCCCGGAGCTTGCCCGCCATTTATCGAAGCTAACCGCCGAATCTCTTAAAGAATTAAATCACGCATTGTTGCAACATAGACGAATCGTACAGCGGACGAAACACCCGACAAACCGCCCGCAATGTTGCGCCATTGTTGAAGCCCGATCCGCCAAGTGTGGGCACACCACACGATTTCGATCACCCGATTTCCGGCAGTAGATCGTTAGTAGATTTTCAGAAATCACAAATTCTTCAATTAAATCAATAGACAATGGCGGATGGGGTGGGATTCGAACCCACGGTGGGCTTGCACCCACGCCGGTTTTCAAGACCGGTGCCTTAAACCGCTCGGCCACCCATCCGTTTCGAGCGGGGCGAACATGTCGGGTGGCGGGAGTTTTTGCAAGCGGGGGATGTTTTTGAAAACCGAATCTTTGGAAGGTTCGTAGAAGAGTTCGATCCGATGGGTGGGCAAGGCGGATCGTGGTGCCTTTGAAGGAGAATGCGTCATGATGAGAACGGCCAAGCTGGCGGTGGTCGCTGTGTTTGCCCTTTGCGGGACGGCGGTTGCCGACACCGGTGCGATGTCCACCTCGCAGATCAAGTCGGCGATCGCGGGCAAGCGGATCTATTTGCAAACGCCGTTCGGAGGCGAATTTCCGCTGTTCTATCGCGAAGACGGCGTGGTGGACGGAAGCGGAGAGGCGGTGGGGCTTGGTCGCATGATGGCGCCGACCGATAGCGGGAAATGGTGGGTGGCCGACAACAGGCTCTGCCAGCAATGGCAGGAATGGTACGACGGAACGACCCATTGCTTCGTACTTCAACGGACCAGCGAAACGACCCTTTACTGGATGCGCGATGACGGGTTAGAAGGGGAAGCGAGGATTGATTGGTAGTTTAGCCGATTGAGTCTCTCTTGAAACAGGGAAGAAAACGGACTGGGCCGGGCCGTTATGATCCGTAACTGCGGATTAACGATGTCTACCTATTCTGCTTATGGGTTGCTCTTGGGCGGCCCGGTGGGATGTTGGAACAACGGATTGACGCTTTGCGACAGTACGTTAGCTTTGTTCCTGCCAGTATCCGTTTTCAAAGGACAGGGCTCAGGATATGACAGCAACGCGGCCGGCCACGCGCAAGTTTCTCAGGAAACCCGTGAAATCCGTGTATGCCGCCGTTGCGACGACGTTTCTGTTTTCCCTTTCTCTCGGCGGATGCAGCTCCCTTCCGCAGGTTTTTCAGACCTCCAAGGCTGAAGTGGACCCCAAGCTTGGCGTGAAGCCGAGCCCGCGCGTCGTCGCGTTTGGTCAGCCCGTGCCGAAGGGCGGCGGGCGGTCTATGGTGGGCAAGCCCTATGTTGTGGCCGGTAAGCGCTACACGCCGAAGTTGGATCCGAGCTATGAAAAGGTCGGGCTGGCTAGCTGGTATGGCGATGCGTTCCATGGCCGCAAGACCGCAAACGGCGAAGTGTTCGACGCCAATTCCTTGACGGCTGCCCATCCGACCATGCCGCTGCCTTCTTATGCGCGGGTGACCAGCCTTTCGACCGGCCGCAGCGTGATGGTGCGCGTGAACGACCGGGGGCCGTTCCATTCGAATCGCGTTCTCGACATGTCGCGGCGAACGGCTGAAATGCTGGGTATTCGCAGCGCGGGCGTGGCGAAGGTGAAGGTTGAATATGTCAGCCCTGCAGCGGTGGAAGGCAGCGACGAGCGATTGCTGATGGCGTCGTATCGCGGGCCATCCGATGTTCCGGTGGGCATGCCGGAGACGATGGTGGCCTCGGCCGCACCGCTGCCGGGCGTGAATGCGACGGGCTCGGTTTCTGCTGACGGGACGGCGAACTCGGCGGCGCCGATGGCGGTGGCGGCCGTTTTGCCGCCTGATCGCCCGATCGGATTTGAGACTTATGTGATGATGGCGTCGGCGGATCCGGCGGACATATACATATCCGACATGCCGGTGCAGGTTGCGGCGGCCGTGATGCGGGAGCCCACGACCACGCTTGCGTCTTACCAAGTGCCGGATGGTTGGGAAGTTGGCGCGCAGCCCGCTTCGTTCCAGGCGTTCGAGAATACGGACGTTTTGATGCCGGTGCCGATGCCCCCGCCGCGCAGTTCCTATGCTGACGACCGGGTGGGCAAAGCTTATGCCGCGCTGGACGATGTGACGGCGGGTGTTGGTCTCGGTGATCTGACGCGCAGCTTGGAGGCGCTGTCGCAGCGCAAGGCCACACAAACGCGGTCGGCGCAGGTTCAGGTGGGCGTGTTCGGCGAGACCGGCAACGCCGAGCGAATCGCAGAGATGCTTTCGGGGCTTGGAACGCCCGATATCCAGGACGTGACCGTGGACGGCAAAGTGCTGAAGCGCGTGAGGATCTCCGCGCTGGCCGAGGGCATTACGGCAGACGATGTGGTCGCGGCGGCAATTCGCGCCGGTGCTGCGGGCGCGCGGGCGGTTCGCTGAGTTCGGGTGATTTCGGGTGCGCGTGTGTGTACGCGCGGGGGATCCCGGCCTTTGATGACGAATGCGGCGGCGCGCGGGTTGGCGCGGGCGCGTCGCACATCGTGTGCGCTTGGGGCGCGCGAGAGCCCCTTTTGACATTTTCAATTTAGGTTGTGGTTGTAGCCGGGGGCAGTTCGCGACTTGCGCTGATCGGGCTCGCGTTGATCTGGACGTGGCGCTCTTGGTGGCGGTAGCGCCGCTTCCGGCAGGAAATTCCACGATTAGTCAGACGCATTGGGACGGCGATGGACGTTATTGTTCTGAACAAGTCGCCGGACTTCAGGTCGCTCGCTTGGGACTCGGTCGGATGCCAGGGGCTGGGCCCTCTGATGGGCTTAGGACGCCCCGCCGTGCCTTGGCAGGTGGCAGGGTGGGGTCAAAGATTTGACTTGGAAGGGCTTTTGCATTTCCGCCGCAGGGCGATGGAAACGTAAAAATATACATAATTTTACGCTCGCGGCGCAGGGTATCCTTAGGTTAGATTTGAAAAGCTATTCACCTTTTTGAATAACCGAGGACGCGATGATCTCGGTCATTTGCCGTGCTGTCCCGCTTTTTGTCGGCTTGCTGCTCACCTTCGCGATCGTTGCGGCCGGCGTTATACGGGCCGAAGCGCTTGAGACGGCGGCGCCGCGCGTGCTGGTTTTTGAGGCGGATACGGGGTCGATCCTGTTGTCGCGCGAGGCGGATACGCCGTTCGCGCCGGGCAATTTCACTAAGCTCATGACGGCGGCGGTGGTGTTCGACGCGCTGGCCAAGGGCGAGATCACCAGCGGCACGATTTTCCCGATCAGCGAGCATGCGTGGCGAACGGGCGGGGCGCCGGCGCGCGGCACCACGATGTTCGCGGCGGTGAAGTCCAAGGTTTCGGTGGCCGATCTGATGCTGGGTCTGGTGGTGGACTATGCCAACGACGCGGCGATTGCGCTGGCGGAGGGCATTGCGGGATCGGAGGATGATTTCAGCCAGCGCATGAATGCCCTGGCGAGCGAACTTGGCATGACGCAGAGCCGGTTCGCCAACCCCACGGGCTATGTGGACGCGCGGGCGCGCATTACGCTTGGCGATCTGTTGAAGCTGGTCACGTATTTGCAAAGCAAACACAAGGATCGCTATCCGATCTACCTCACGAAAGAGTTCGATTGGAACAAGATCAAGCAATCCAACAAGACGTTGCTTTTGCGCACGGTGCCGGGATCCGACGGCCTGATGATGGCCTATGACAAGAAGGACGGCTTTGGGGCGGCGCTTTCGGTGCTACGGGGCGACCGGCGGATCATTCTGCTCGCAAGCGGGTTCAAGAGCGGGCCGGAGCGCGAAAAGGAAATGCGGGCGCTGACGGAGGCGGCCTTTACACAGTTTTCGACCGAAACGCTGTTTCCCTCCGGCGCGGAGGTGGCGACCGTTCGGGTGTTTCGCGGGGTGAAATCGCGGGTATCGGTAAGCGGCGCCGGGCCCGTTGCGGTGACGCTGCCGGTGGGGGACCGGGCGGATTTCCGGGCGAAAGTGGTTTATCGAGGGCCGCTCGTCGCGCCGATTTCAAAGGGGCAAGAGGTGGCCGCGCTGGAAGTTCGCGTGCAAAAGCGGCTTTACCAGACGATACCGCTGGTGGCGCGCGAGGATGTGCCCATGGGCGATCTGCCCGACCGGGCGACGGACGGACTGAAGGAACTCCTGTTCGGCTGGTGGTGAGCCGGCGGGCCATCTGATACAGATCAGGCGGCGAAACAGGGGTTGGCTGTGCACGAACGGCGGGGCAAATTCATTACATTCGAGGGCGGCGAGGGGGCGGGGAAATCCACCCAGTCGCACCGGCTTGGGCAAAAGCTGCGCGCTGCCGGGCTGACCGTGGTGACGACCCGGGAGCCGGGCGGTTCGCCAACGGCCGAGGTTCTGCGGAACTTCCTGCTTTCCGGCCGCGCCAAGGCGCTTGGCATCGTGGGCGAAGCCTATCTGTTCGCGGCGGCGCGGATCGACCATATCGCGGAGACGATCCGGCCCGCGGTGGAGAAGGGCGCGGTGGTGATCTCGGATCGATTCGCCGATTCGACGCGGGTCTATCAGGGCACCGCCGGGGGGCTTGATCTGACCGTCGTGGATCATTTGGAGCGGGTGGCGGTGGGCGACATGACGCCGGATCTGACCATCATCATCGATGTGCCCGTGGAAATTGGGCTGGCGCGGGCGCAGATGCGGGCGGGCCTGCGCGGGGCGGACCGGTTCGAATCCGATGCGGTGGCCGTGCATGAAGCGCGGCGGCGCGGGTTCCTCGCGATCGCGGAGGCGGATCCGGAGCGCTGCGTGGTGGTTGACGGACGGGGCGACCTGGACAGCGTGGAGCGGGAGGTGACCCTGGCAGTCGAGAGCCGCCTTGGCATCAAGCTCGTGTCGGAGGTTTAGAGGCTTGGCCTTGCCGCAGGATCATTCGACGGAAGCGGATTGGATCGAAGGCCTGCCCCTGCCGCGCGAGCAGAGCGTGCTGGTGGGGCATGAGGGGCCGGCGCGCGTTCTCCATGAAGCCTATCGCAGCGGGCGGATGCATCACGCGTGGATGCTGACGGGGCCGAAGGGCGTGGGTAAAGCGACGCTTGCGTTCCGCTTCGCGCGCTTCGCGCTAGGCCATCCCGATCCGCTGGCGGCGCCGGAGGCGGGTGCGGAACCGCTGCTGCCGGTGGACCCGCGTGTGGCGGGACAAGTGGCGACCGGCGCGCACCCGAATATCCTGCATCTGCGGCGGCCATGGGACGAGGGGTCGAAGAAGATCAAAACGCTTTTGACCGTGGACGAGGTGCGGCGGTCGGTTTCGTTCTTCGGCACGTCGGCGGGAGGTCTTGGATACCGCATCGCCATTGTGGATGCGGCCGACGATATGAACCAGAATGCGGCGAACGCGCTGCTCAAGCTTTTGGAAGAACCTCCTGCGCGCGCGATGTTTTTTGTGCTGACCCATGCGCCGGGTGGACTGCTGCCGACGATCCGCTCGCGCTGCCGGCGGCTGCCGCTTAGTCCTCTTGGGCCGGACGATCTGGATAAGGCGATGACGGCGCTAGGGCTTTCTGTGGACGAGGGCGAAAAGCCCGCGCTCGCGGCGCTGGCGGACGGTAGCGTGCGGCGGGCGATCGAGTGCATCGAAAGCGAGGGGCTGCATCTGCATGAGGCCTTCAAGGCGCTGGCGGATGGCGCGGCGGGGATGGACCGGCCGGCGCTGCACCGCTTTGCCGAGGCGGCGACCGGGCGCAAGGGCGGTGATAACTTCGGCCTAGTGGTGGACCTGGCGCGGAGCTGGCTTTCCGAGCGCATGCGGATGGACGCCCATGCGCCGGGCGCGCGGCTTACCCGCTATGCCGACGCGTGGGAGGCGGTGAACAGCATCGCGGCCGAGACCGAGGGGCTGAACCTTGATCGCAAGCAAGGCGTGATCGGCATTATGCGAAGCCTGGGCGAGGCGCGGGCAGGGTAGGGGCGCGACGCGCGAGCACCGATGATCCGGCCCTTTTTGTGCGAAATCCGCCTGATCCGACGCGTTGTGGGATGGAAGCGGCAGGGCAGCAAATGCTTGCGACGGCCGGGCCAGTCTTGCGCGAGGGGGCAGAACTTCGTTACTCCTGTCGACCGCTTGGAGCCTGTGTAGGGTCCGCCGCGGCGACAAAGGCGATACCGATCTCATGAAACCACCGTTCTTCATCACCACTGCGATCAGCTACCCCAACGGGGCGCCCCATATCGGCCACGCGTACGAAGCGATGGCGACCGATACGATCGCGCGGTTCATGCGGCTGGACGGTCATGAGGTGCATTTTCTGACGGGCACCGACGAGCACGGCATCAAGATGCTGCAAACCGCGCGTCGCGAGGGCATTACGCCGCGAGCACTGGCGGACCGGAACGCGGCGCTGTTTCAGGACATGGCCAAGCTGCTCGGCCTTTCCAACGACGACTTCATTCGCACCACTGAAGAGCGCCACAAGATCGCCAGTCAGGCGATCTGGGAGGCGATGAAGGCGAACGGGGACATTTATCTCGACAGCTACGCCGGCTGGTATTCCGTGCGCGACGAAGCCTTCTACCAGGAAAGTGAGACCGAAGTGCGCGCCGACGGCGTGCGCGTGGGGCCGCAAGGAACGCCCGTGGATTGGGTGGAGGAGGAGAGCTATTTCTTCCGGCTTTCGGCCTATCAGGACAAGCTGCTGGCGCTTTACGCCGATAGCCCGGATTTCATTGGCCCGGACGAGCGGCGCAACGAGGTGATGAGCTTCGTGAAGGGCGGGCTGAAAGACCTTTCGATCTCACGCACCACCTTCGACTGGGGCATTCCGGTGCCGGGCGACGAGCGCCACGTGATGTATGTTTGGGTGGATGCACTGACGAACTACATAACCGCGATCGGATATCCAGATGTGAGGGGCGAGACGTTTGCCAAGTTCTGGCCGGCGGTTCACATCATTGGCAAGGATATTGTGCGGTTTCATACGGTGTATTGGCCGGCGTTCCTGATGTCGGCCGGACTTTCGGTGCCGAAGCGGGTTTATGCTCACGGGTTCTTGTTCAACCGGGGCGAGAAGATGTCGAAGTCGGTCGGCAATGTGGTCGGGCCGAAGGAGCTGGTGGACACTTACGGGCTTGATCCCGTGCGGTATTTCTTCCTGCGGGAAGTGCCGTTCGGGTCTGACGGGAACTATAGCCACGAAGCGATCGTGGCGCGGATCAACGCGGATCTGGCCAATGATCTCGGCAATCTGGCGCAGCGGTCGCTGTCCATGATCGCGAAAAACTGCGGGGGCGTGCTGCCGCATGCTGCGGCCCTGACGGACGCCGACCGGGCGATTTTGGCTGAGACGGACGCACTGCTGCCGCTGTGCCGTGAGGCCTTCGCATTCCAGCAGATCCATCAGGCGCTGAACGCGATCTGGGCGGTGGTGGCGGAGGCGAACCGCTACTTTGCCGCTGAGGCCCCCTGGGCCGTGCGCAAAACGGACGAGGTGCGGTTCGGCACGATCATGTGGGTGACGGCTGAAGTGCTGCGGCAGGTGGCGGTGCTGACGCAGCCGGTGATGCCGGCGAGCATGGGCAAGCTCTTGGATCTGCTGGCAACTCCGGACGACGCGCGCGGGTTCGAGGTGCTGGGCGAAGCCGGCCGGATTACGGGCGGCAAGTCGCTGCCGGCCCCTGTGGGAATTTTCCCGCGCTATGTGGAAGAGAAGGCCGAGGGGTAGGGCGCGCCGCGATCTGTATTTCCGCAGCTTGGCTAGGCCTGTAATTTATGACAGGTTCAACGCGGTCCTAGCGGAAGCAGACGCGCCGCGCCAGCCGGCGTACCGGGGAGGATTGGCCACCCCGGCCATTTACGGCGATGGCCTCGCTATGACCCAGGAGTTCGAACGATGAGGCGTATGCCGATCCGTTTCGAAGTCACTCTAACGAGAAAAGCGGACCGCAGTTGGCACTTTGCGATCCGCCTAACATTCTCGCTTTAGTGTAAAAGTGGAGCGGGCGGTTGGCGCCGTCCGCTCCACGCCTGAAGATAGCAGCTTTTTCGGCGATTTCAATTTGGATGAGAGAAGGCTCCGGCTTTGATGCCGGCGCACTCGACAGCATCCGCTCGCCCCGCTATGCCGGAACATCCAGCCGCGCTTGAGAGTCCAGTCGTTCATGATCGTCGACAGCCATTGCCATCTCGATTTTCCGGACTTCGCGGATGATATCCCCGGCGTGATCGCACGGGCGGCGGCGGCGAATGTGCGGTTGATGGTGACGATTTCGACGCGGGTGAAGCGGTTCGACCAGATCCGGGCAATCGCGGATGCGCATCCGCAAGTCTATTGCTCGGTGGGAACGCACCCGCATCAGGCGCATGAAGAACTAGACGTGACGACCGAGGATCTCGTTCGGCTTTCCGCGCATCCGCGCTGCGTGGCGATCGGCGAGGCGGGGCTCGATTACTTCTATGACAAGGCGCCGCGCGAGGCGCAGGCCGAGGGCCTGCGGCGGCATATCGCGGCGGCGCGGATCACCGGGTTGCCGCTGGTGATTCATGCGCGCGATGCGGATGACGATATGATCCGGATCTTGGAGGACGAGAGCGCGGTGGGCGCGTTTCCCGCGCTGCTGCATTGCTTTTCGTCGGGCCGGCGGCTGATGGAAGCGGGCGTTGCGCTGGGGCTCTATGTGTCGTTTTCCGGCATTTTGACATTCAAGCGATCGGACGAGTTGCGCGATATCGCGCGCGATGTGCCCGCCGACCGGCTGCTTGTGGAGACCGATGCGCCCTATCTCGCGCCGCAGCCTTGGCGCGGGCAGCGCAATGAGCCGGCTTATGTGGCGCATACTTGCAAGGTGCTGGCCGATGTGAAGGGCGCGTCAGCGGCCGAGATGGCGGCGGCCACGACGGAGAATTTTTTCCGGCTGTTCGCCAAGGTTCCGCGCGCGGCGGCGGGTGCCTTATGAGTGGGGCGGTGCTGCGATTTACGGTACTGGGGTGCGGGTCGTCTCCAGGGGTGCCGCGCATCGGGAACGATTGGGGATCTTGCGATCCGCGTGAGCCGAAGAACCGGCGGCGGCGGGCCTCGCTGCTGGTTCAGCGCGTGAGCGAGGGGCGCACGACGACCGTGGTGGTGGACACGGGGCCGGATTTTCGCGAGCAGATGCTGAGCGCGGATGTGGGCTGGGCGGACGGCGTGGTCTATACGCACTCGCACGCTGACCATATTCACGGGATCGATGATCTCCGCTCGTTTGTGATCAACGGCCGCCAGCGGGTGCCGGTTTATGCCGACGCGGTGACGTCGCTGCGGCTGCGGGCGGCCTTCGGCTATTGCTTCGAAACGCCGGCGGGTTCGAGCTATCCGCCGATCGTGCGGGAGGCGATCATCGAGTCGGGCACCGCTTTTGCTGTGGAGGGAGCGGGCGGGGCGATCGAGATGCTGCCCTATCGCCAGATTCACGGCGAAATCGACAGCCTGGGGTTCCGGGTGGGCGGACTGGCCTATTCGTCGGATGTGAGCGCGATGCCGGAGGCGAGCCTTGCGCAGCTTGCCGGGCTGGACGTGCTGATCGTGGATGCGCTGCGCTACACGCCGCACCCCAGCCATTTCTCGCTTGATGAGGCGCTTGAACTCTCGCGGGCGCTTCGGCCGAAACGCACGATCCTGACGCATATGCACATCGATCTCGACTATCACCAACTCATGCGCAAGCTGCCGGCGGATATCGAGCCGGCTTATGATGGCATGGTGATCGAGTTGGCGGTTTGAGGGATCAGCCGTTTATGAGCTGGGTCCAATAGGTTCCGGGCGGCAGGGTGGTTGCCTTGCCCACGAGATCCGGGCCGCCGAGTTTGGCGAGGACGGCGAAAAGGGTTGTCGCGTCGGCGCGTTCATCGGCGATCGGGCGGGTGGGGATGCCTTCGCGGAAACCGTTTCGCAGGGCGGCGAAGACGGCGTCGTTTTCGGCGTTCATCAGCGGGCGGATCCGCTGCCATTCGGCGTCCGAGGTGCGCAGGATCTCCTTGGCTTCGCGCGAGGCGGTGATGAAGCCATTGACGGCGCTCAGGTTTTTTTCCGCCCAGGATTCGCTGAAGGTGTAGCCGACGGCGGAAATCGGGCCGCTGGCGCCCATGGCTTTGGCGGCGCCGAGCCCGGTGATGACGGGTGCGAAGCCCTTGGTTTCGAGCCGGGCGCAGAAATTCCAGTAGATGAGTGCGGCATCGAGTTCGCCGGACTCTAGCTTTGCGGACAGGAGCGGCGGGGCGCCGAAGACGGGCGAGGCGTCGTTCTCAAGGTCGAGGTTGTAATCGCGCTTGGCGAGGCCTTGGAGGAGTAGCCAGTTCTTATCGAGCGGGCCGCCGGCGACGCCGATCGTCTTGCCCTTGAGGTCGGCGAGAGTGGTGATGCCGCCACCGGCTTTTGCCATGAGAGAACCGACGGAGGAGGAGAACGGCACGAAGGTGAGGTCCGACCCGTCGGCGCGCTCGCGGGCGACGAGAAGCCAGTCGGATGTGATCATGTCGACGTCGCCGGCTTGGAGGGCGATGCGGGTGGCTTCGTTGTTGGCGACTTCGAGGATGGCGAGCGTGACGCCGTTCCGGGCGTCGAGCCCATGCGCCCGGATGACGTCGAGCTCCCAGCTCACGGTGCCGGTCTTCAGCACCGCGATCCGGATCGCCCCGGCCGCCTGGGCCGGCCCGGCGGCGAGAACGAGCGCGCCCGCGCCAGCGAGCCGGCCGAAGTCGCGGCGGGTGAGCGAGGCGTGCGAGAGCGTCGGCGACATGGGCGCGGCCTCCGGGTGGCCGATGCCGGCCCCCCGGCGGCGACGGCGGATATCGGGCCAAGGGCCTCAAGAGGCTGGCCCATGAAGAGGTTGAGCGATTTCAAAAGCCGGTGGCTCGGTCCGGATCGGAAGCAAGACCAGGATTACAAGAAGTGGCCCGAAATCCTTCGCCATCAGTATCGGCGGGACGGGCTAAAGTATGCAAGTGACCATATGGATAGGCCTGCGCCGCTGCCCGTGCCTCGGCGTGCGGGCGTCGAAGGCTGGTGAGCCTGCGCCGAGCTACCGAGGCGGCGGCGGTGCAAGCCGCCCGCCATGCTTACGGCTTGGAAACGGGAGCGGCTGTGGCATAGCGGATGGCAAGCCCGAACAGCACCATCACCAGCGCAATGTCGCCGAAGCTGTTGTAGAAGAGCCAAGTATCCTCGCTTGCCAGCGACAATACGGCGTAGTTCGTGGAGGCGCTGATGATGGAAACCGCGGCTCCCGCGCGAGCAAGACGGACAGGGTCGATGCCCTCCACTGCGACGTAGCGCATCATGCCCCGCGCCAAGTATCGACCTCCGCTCATCGAGTCCACTAGGAAGAGGGCCCCGGCAAGAAGGCCCATGATTGTCGGGCGCAGTTGGATCGCGGTTTCGTCCTGGAACACCAAGGCATAACCGGCCGAGATCAACATCATGGCGATCCCGAAAAGGGCAAGGCCGCCAAGGATGTCCGTCCGGATGAAGCGCTGTAGGACGACCAGAGCGATCCCGACCACCGCTCCCACGACCGCCGCCGCGGTCAAGCCGTACATCTTGGCCACTGCAAAGAACACAAGGCCCGACGCGATGTCGGTGGCTATGGACGGGCCGTTGCGGCGGTAGGCGTTCTTCGTCTTCCGCCATTCGTCGACGATGGGACCAAACACGTTGGCCTCTTTCTGCGCCTCTGCCATGGCGCGGATCTTTTCCGGATAGGCGATCCGGCGGCCGGGATGACTTTCGTGCAGCAGTTCGCCGTCGAGGCGGGCGATGATGCCGACATTGATCATGCTTATGTGGCCGGCCTCAACCGCCAGGCGGCGGCCGTCGGGCATCGATGTTGTCAGGATGTGGTTGCGAGTGGCCTCGGGACCTAGAACCGGTGTGCGGTCGGCGGCCACCTGAACCCCGTCCAGAAACAGTCTGCTTTCTGTCCGGTCGGAGTAGCTGGCAATGGTCACGAGCGCCAACTGGCCGTCCACTTTGAACGGCCGTCTGTATGTCCAGAAACGCATAGGCCGGATGGTCCTTCCGATCAGGCTCACTTGCCATCGGATATGGTGAAAAACGGCACCCTGGGCAATACCATTGTGAAATGACGGTTTGGCTCGCGACCGATCAGCGACCTCGATCCCGCTCTCCCGGCAACCGATCCGGCCGACCAAGGCGGTCCCGCGTTCATTCGCAGGGTTGCCGCGAACCGCCCGTGTTTTTCGACATTCCGCAGTTGTCCGGACGGGCCTGCCTCAGTATTGTCCGTTGTCCGCGACGCCGGGATGCAAGAACGGCCGGCGACCGCCACCGGATGGTTGAAGAGGGATCATGTTCAAGGGGTCGATCACTGCGCTCGTCACGCCGTTCCGGAACGGCCAAGTCGATTGGGAGGCGCTGGAAGCCTTTGTCGACTGGCAGATCACGGAGGGCAGCCATGGCTTGGTGCCTGTTGGCACCACGGGCGAAAGCCCGACTCTGAGCCATGACGAGCACAAACGCGTGGTCGAGACCGTGATCCGCGTTGCGAACGGGCGGGTGCCGGTGATTGCCGGAGCCGGTTCGAACAACACGACCGAGGCGATCGATCTGGCTCGCCATGCGGAGAAGGCCGGCGCGAACGGGCTGCTCGTAGTCACGCCTTATTACAACAAGCCGAACCAGGAAGGCCTTTATCGCCATTATAAGGCGATCAACGATGCCGTTGGCACTCCGATCATCATCTACAATATCCCGCCGCGTTCGGTGATCGATATGTCGGTGGAGACGATGGCGCGGCTTTACGAACTGCCGAATATCGTGGGTGTGAAGGACGCGACCGCGAAGCTGGAGCGCGTGAGCGCGCAGCGGCAGGCGATGGGGCCGGACTTCCTCCAGCTTTCGGGCGAGGACGGAACGGCGCTGGCCTTCATCGCGCATGGCGGACACGGCTGCATTTCTGTGGCGTCGAATGTGGCGCCGCGGCTTTGCTCGGCGTTCCAGGAAGCGGCGCTCGGCGGAGATTTCGCGGGAGCGCTAAAGCTTCAGGACCGGCTGTTCCCGCTGCATAGCGCGCTGTTCATCGAACCGAACCCGCAGCCGGCGAAATATGCGCTGTCGCTGCTCGGCAAGATGCAAAACGATCTTCGATTGCCGCTCGTGCCGGTGACAGCGTCGACCGAGGTGGCCGTGCGCGCAGCTATGGAGCATGCCGGCCTCATCAACTGAGGCGGGCTTTGAGAGCCATGAACGCGAAGAAGGTTACAGAACCGCCCCGCAAGATCGTCGCCGACAACCGGCAGGCGCGCTACAACTATGCCATCGGCGACAAGGTTGAGGCGGGAATCATTCTGACGGGGACCGAGGTGAAGTCTCTCCGTCAGGGGCGCACCAATTTGTCGGATGCTTATGCGGGCGTGCAGGGGGACGAGATCTACCTTCTCAACGCGTATATCCCGGAATATCTCCAGGCGAATCGCTTCAATCACGAGACGCGCCGCCCGCGCAAATTGCTGCTCCACCGCCGCCAGATCAACCGCATGGTTCAGGCGGTGCGGCGCGAGGGCATGACGATCGTTCCGCTTCGCCTGTACTTCAATGAAAAGGGCATGGCAAAGTGCGAAATCGCCATCGCGCAGGGCAAAAAGGCCCATGACAAGCGGCAGACGGAGAAGGAGCGGGATTGGAATCGCGAGAAATCGCGGCTTATGAAATCGCGGGACTGATAAGGGCCGATCAAAACGGCCGGGACTGATAAGGAATAGTCAAAACGATTAAGTGAAAAAGAAAAAGCAGGGCTTTCGCCCTGCTTCCGTTAGGTTACGCGTGTCAACCCCATAAACTCTTCGATCGATTAGACCTCCCGCACGACCGAAAAACAGGCAGCGATTTCCGCGCCAGAGGGGCTTCCCTCCCAAGACTCAGACCGCGAATTTGTGGAAGCGTTAAGAAGAAACAAACTGAGGATCGCCAGTTTCTGGCTTGTTACCAGCTTGCTTCCGCCTCCTTCTTTTTATGTTGTCCACCTTACACCGCGTTTTTTGCGTTGTCATCTCCCTGTGCACGAGACGCCTAAAATATTTGCTTGCTTGAAAAAAAACCTTGCAAACCCTTGCGCCAAAGGAAGCTTTTACGAAAACGCGGCACTAGGCGGACTTGCCATTTTTTGCCGCCGGGTCGTGGTGTGAGTTTTCGGCTTCCGATGCGATTTGATTGCGCGGTTGACCCGCATTCGCGATGAAGATCGTTGCCGGCGCGCGCCTCGGGCCTTGAGTTTTCGGGGCCTATGCGCTTTGTGTGTCGCCAGCTTTACAGAGCCGTCAGCTTGCGCCAAATCGAGGCCCGTCATGCGTCTTAGCCGGTTTTTCCTGCCGATCCTGAAGGAAGCCCCCAAGGAGGCGGAAATCGTTTCACACCGCTTGATGCTGCGGGCGGGGATGATGCGGCAGCAGTCGGCCGGAATCTACTCGTGGCTGCCGCTCGGCTTCAAGGTTTTGAAGCGGGTGGAGCAGATTGTGCGGGAGGAGCAGAATCGATCCGGCGCGATCGAGCTTCTGATGCCCACGATCCAGTCAGCCGACCTGTGGCGCGAAAGTGGGCGCTATGACGCCTACGGCAAGGAAATGCTGCGCATCAACGATCGCCATGAGCGCGAAATGCTGTTCGGGCCGACCAATGAGGAAATGGTGACGGATATCTTCCGGTCGGCGGTGAAGAGCTACAGGGACTTGCCACTGAACCTCTATCATATCCAGTGGAAATTCCGCGACGAGATCCGCCCCCGCTTCGGCGTGATGCGCGGGCGCGAGTTTTTGATGAAGGACGCCTATTCCTTCGACGTGGATCAGGCCTCCGCCGAGCGGGCCTATGCGCGCATGTTCGTGGCTTACCTGCGCACCTTCGAGCGGCTGGGCCTGAAGGCGATCCCGATGCGGGCGGATACCGGGCCGATCGGCGGCAACCTCAGCCATGAGTTCATCATTCTGGCGTCGACCGGCGAAAGCGCCGTGTTCTGCGACCGCGAGCTTTTGGACACGCCCGTTCCGGGCGAGGACGTGGACTTCAACGCGGATCTGACGCCGATCGTGGAGAGCTTTACCTCGCGCTATGCCGCGACGGAGGAGATGCACGACGCGGCGGCTTTCGCGGCGCTGCCGGAGGACAGGCAGGTGTCGGCGCGCGGGATCGAGGTGGGGCATATCTTCTACTTCGGCACGAAGTATTCGGCCGCGATGGACGCGAAGGTGGCGGGACCGGACGGCGTGGAGCGGCCGGTGCATATGGGCTCCTACGGCGTCGGCGTTTCGCGGCTGGTGGCGGGGCTGATCGAGGCGAGCCATGACGATGCGGGCATCATCTGGCCGGATTCGGTGGCGCCGTTCGGGGCGGGCATCTTGAACCTGCGGCCGGGCGATGCGGCCGTGGATGCGGCGTGCGAGACGGCCTATGCCGCGATCGCGGCGGCGGAGCTGGACCCGCTGCTCGACGATACCGACAGCCGGCCGGGCGCGAAGTTCGCATCAATGGACCTGATCGGGCTGCCCTGGCAGATCATCGTGGGCCCGAAGGGGCTGGCGGACGGCACGGTGGAGCTTAAGCGGCGCGCAACTGGGGAAAAGCACTCGATTTCGCTGGAGTCGGCTATCGCGCGGGTCACACAAAAGGCCTGATCGGGCAAGAAGATACCGTCCGAACGGGCGGTGATTCTGGCGCCGGCGATGTTGGAGGTTTTTTGATGAGCGAGGCGAAAGCGGGGCGACCCTTCGCCCCCTTCGAGTGGCTCTTGGCCGGGCGCTATTTGAGGTCCCGGCGCAAGGAGGCGTTCATTTCGGTGATCGCCGGCTTCTCCTTCGTCGGCATCATGCTCGGTGTGGCTACGCTCATCATCGTCATGGCGGTCATGAACGGGTTTCGAGACCAGTTGATGGAGAAGATTCTCGGCATCAACGGCCACATCGTGGTGCAGCCGATCGATCGGCCGCTGACGGACTTCGATTCGGTGGCGGCGCGGATCGCGGCCGTGCCGGGGGTGACGCTGGCGATGCCTTTCGTGGAAGGGCAGGTGCTGGCGTCCGGCCCGGCCGGTGCATTCGGGGCGCTGGTGCGCGGCATTCACGGCAAGGATCTGGCGAGCATTCCGCTAATCGCGCGTAACGTGAAGCTTGGCACGCTGGAGGGTTTCGACACCTCCGGCGGGATCGCGATCGGCACGCGAATGGCGGATAACCTGGGGGTGGGGCTTGGCGACAAGGTGACGCTGGTCAGCCCCAAGGGAAACGTGACGGCGCTGGGCACGACGCCGCGCGTGAAGGCGTATCGGGTGACGGCGATCTACGAGATCGGCATGTCGGAATATGATTCCACCTTTGTCTTCCTACCCTTGCCAGACGCGCAGCTTTTCTTCAACCTGAAGGATCAGGCGACCGCGATCGATGTGTTCACGGTGGATCCGGACAAGGTGGGGCCGCTTCGGGACCGGGTGACGATCGCCGCCGACAGGCCGACGCTGGTGACTGACTGGCGGCAGCGCAACGTGACGTTCTTCTCCGCGCTGGAAGTGGAGCGGAACGTGATGTTCATGATCCTGACGCTGATCGTGATCGTAGCGGCACTCAACATCGTTTCGGGCATGACGATGCTGGTGAAGGACAAGGGGCACGACATCGCGATCCTCAGAACCATGGGTGCGACGCGGTCTTCGATCTTGCGGATTTTTCTGATCACCGGGTCGGCGATCGGGGTGGCGGGTACGATCGCCGGCTTCGCGCTGGGGCTGGTCGTGTGCCTGAACATCGAGGAAATCCGGCAGTTCATCTCGTGGCTGACCACGACGGAGCTGTTTTCGCCGGAGCTTTACTACCTCTCGCGGCTGCCGGCCGACGTGAACGTGGGCGAGACGACGACGGTGCTGTTCATGGCGCTGATCCTTTCGTTTCTCGCTACGATCTACCCGGCGTGGCGGGCGGCGCGGCTCGATCCCGTCGATGCGCTGAGGTACGAATGATGGCCGAGAGCGCGCTGACGCATGTGGACGGGCCGGTGGAGCCGGTTCTGCTGCTGCGGGACATCAAGAAGGCGTACCGGGAAGGGACGGGAACGCTTCAGATCCTCAAAGGGGCGGATTTCGCTCTCTATCCCGGCCAGTTGACGGCGCTGGTGGCGCCGTCGGGGGCGGGCAAGTCGACGCTGCTGCACATTGCGGGGCTGCTCGAAAAGCCCGATTCCGGTGACATCGTGCTCGGCGGGCGGGCCTGCGGGGAACTGGACGATGCGGAGCGCACCGCGATCCGGCGCACGGACGTGGGTTTTGTGTACCAGTTCCATCATCTGCTGCCGGAATTCACGGCGGTTGAAAACCTTGTGGTGCCGCAGATGATCGCCGGGCTTGGCCGGGCGGAGGCGACGAAGCGGGGGATGGAGCTTTTGTCGTATATGAAGCTCGAAGCGCGCGCCTCGCATATTCCCGCCGAGCTTTCGGGCGGCGAGCGGCAGCGGGTGGCGATCGCGCGCGCCGTGGCCAACGCGCCGCGGGTGCTTTTGGCGGACGAACCGACGGGCAACCTCGACCCGAAAACATCTCATTATGTGTTCGACGCGCTTGCCGCGCTGGTTCGCGCGACGGGCCTTGCAGCGATCATCGCGACGCATAACCACGATCTGGCCGCGCGCATGGACCGGCGGATTACGCTGGAAGAGGGCAAAGTGGTGGAGTTGGGGTAGGGCGCTTCGGCAGCTTGTAATCTGAAGCTGAAGGCAGCACATCTTTGATGTTGCTGGAATCGCTTTGGAGCCCTCATGTCGCGCGTCGCCTATGTCAACGGCCGGTATGTTCCCCACGTCCAGGCCGCGGTGCATATCGAGGATCGGGGTTATCAGTTCGCCGACGGCGTTTATGAAGCCTGCGAGATTCGCGATGGAGCGATCATCGACGTGCGCCGGCATCTCGACCGGCTGGATCGGTCGCTGGGCGAACTTCGCATAACGCCGCCGCTGGGGCGGGCCGGGCTGACGGTGGTGCTGCGCGAGACCGCGCGGCGAAACCGGGTGCGGGACGGGTTCATTTATTTGCAGGTGACGCGCGGTGTGGCCCCGCGCGATCACGCGTTCCCGAAGGATACGGCGTCTTCGATCGTGGTGACGGCGCGCGCGACGAGCCGGGCTGCGGCCGAGCGGCGGGCGGAGGCGGGAATCGCTGTCGTGACCGTGCCGGACAACCGGTGGGACCGCGTGGACATCAAAACCGTGGGGCTGCTGCCCAATGTGCTGGCCAAGCAGGCGGCGCGGGAAGTGGGCGCGTATGAGGCGATTTTCGTGGACGACGACGGGTTCGTGACCGAGGGATCATCGACCAACGCGTGGATCGTGACGGGCGACGGCGTGCTGGTGACCCGGCCGGCCGAGCACGGCATTTTACGCGGTATCACGCGTGGGGTTGTGCTGGAGGCCGCGGCGGCGGAGGGCGTGCGGGTGGAAGAGCGGGCGTTCACCGTGGCGGAGGCCAAAGCGGCGCGCGAAGCTTTCATAACAGCGGCTTCGACGCTGGTGATGCCCATCGTCCGGATCGACGATACGACGATCGCGAATGGGGTTCCGGGGTCGGTTGCGACGCGGCTTCGCGGAAACTTTCATCACTTTGCCGAGAAAACCTCAATCTAGCTGGCGAAGTTGCGCAACTTTGATGCGGGATTGTTGCCAAGAAGTATCGCTCGAAGGGGTGACAAGTGAACGAATTCAGGTTGGAATAAGGTTCTGCCGCAAAACCGGTTTCGGGTCGGACCTGTCGCCTGAAAATCAGAAACTGCACAATCAAGAAGGCCAAAAGAAATGGCGGACCGCGCGCAAAATCTTCAGGACACGTTTCTCAATCATGTCCGGAAAAACAAAACCTCCCTGACGATTTTTCTGGTCAACGGCGTCAAACTTCAAGGCGTTGTCACGTGGTTCGACAACTTCTGCGTATTGCTACGCCGAGATGGGCACTCGCAGCTTGTGTATAAGCATGCTATTTCTACTATCATGCCAGCCCAGCCCGTGCAGCTTTTCGAGCAAGGTGAAGAGGCTCCTTGATCGCGCGGCAAAGCGGCGCGAAATGAAGGGACGGGCCCGCGCTGCTGGATCCTTCCGCAGCCGTTGGTCGTTATCTCAACCTGTCGCTCGCCCCGCGGTTCGGCTGCGGGGCGCTGTCTTTTAAATCAGACCGACCCATGAGGGGTGGACCGCTTGGAGCATCGCGACCCTGACGAGGAAACCGGCACGGCGCCGCGCAAACCGATGACCCAGTCGCGCCTAGCGACGCGGACCCGCGCGATTGTTGTGGTTCCAGACCTTGTGCGCCGGCGGGAGAAGGACGGCGAAGCGCGCGCGACCTCCGCCTTGCGGGATCTGGACGCGCGGGTGGAGGAGGCGGTGGGGCTGGCCCGCGCGATCGATCTGGATGTGCGCGCCACCATTACCGTGCGGATCGCCGACCCGCGCCCGGCCACGCTGCTGGGCACCGGAAAGGTTGAAGAGGTGAAGCTGGCGGTGACCACCGAGGAGGTGGAACTCGTGGTGGTGGACCACGCGATCACGCCGATCCAGCAGCGGAATTTGGAGAAGGCCTGGGGCACCAAGGTGATCGACCGGACCGGGTTGATCCTGGAAATTTTCGGCGAGCGGGCGCGGACCCGCGAGGGCCGGTTGCAAGTTGATCTGGCGCATCTGAATTACCAAAAGGGCCGACTTGTACGGTCTTGGACGCATTTGGAGCGCCAGCGCGGCGGCGTGGGCTTCCTCGGCGGCCCCGGCGAAACCCAGATCGAATCGGATCGTAGGCAGCTTCAGGAGAAGATCTCGCGGCTGGAAGACGAACTCGAACAGGTTCGGCGCACGCGCGATCTTCACCGTCGGCAGCGGCAGAAGGCGCCGCATCCGGTGATTGCGCTGGTGGGCTATACCAACGCGGGAAAATCGACTCTGTTCAACCGGCTCACCTCATCGGACGTGTTCGCGAAGGACTTGCTGTTCGCAACGCTGGACCCGACGCTGCGGCGGATACGGCTGGCGCAGGGCACCGAGGCGATCCTTTCGGATACCGTGGGGTTCATCTCCAACCTGCCGACGCACTTGGTTGCTGCATTCCGCGCAACGCTGGAAGAGGTGATCGAGGCAACGCTGATCCTGCATGTGCGGGACATTTCGCATGCCGACACCGAGGCGCAGGCGGCTGACGTGGCCGATGTTCTGCGGCAACTTGACGTGAATCCGAATGACCCGGCGCGGGTGATCGAGGTTTGGAACAAGATCGATGCGCTGGACGAGGTGCGGCGCGCGGCCGTTCTCGAACAGGTGCAGACCCCAAGCACGACCGGGCAAACGCGCTTCGCCATCTCGGCCGTGACGGGCGAGGGGATCGATGCGCTGGTGGCGGAGATCGAACGGCGGCTCGTGGGCGACCGGCCTGTGTTCGAGGTGGTTCTCGACAAGGCCGACGGCGCGGCGCTGGCATGGCTCTACGCCCATGGTGAAGTGTTGGAGCGCGACGACGAACCCGACGACGGGCTACACCTGACGGTGCGGATCGCCGACAAGTATCAGGATGCGTTTTTGGAGCGGTACAAGCCTTTGGCGGCTTGAGGGCGCGGGCGCGATTGGTTCGTTTTGAATAATACCGTCATGTTCGTCGCATTCGTCGCACACTATGTCGGGTCTGTGCTTTACCCTTGAACCGCCATCCGCGAACCTGCGGTTACGGCATTTGAGATGGGTGGGGCAGGACATGCGGGATCGCGCGCGGATCGTCATCATTGGCGCGGGGATCGCCGGAACCTCCACGGCGTATCATCTCGCGCAGCTTGGCGTGACGGACGTGGTCGTGATCGACCAGGGGCCGCTTTATCGCACCGGCGGATCCACCAGCCACGCGCCGGGGGGTATGTTTCAGACCAACAGTTCGCGCACGATGGCGGCTTGGGCGCGCTATACCATCGGGCTGTTCGCGGGGCTGGATGTGGGCGGCCAGTCGGGCGCGGCGTTCCTTGGCGGAATCGAGCTGGCCGAGACTAAGGCCCGGCTTCAGGAGCTGAAACGGCGGCGCGGATTGCAGCAGAGCTGGGGGATTCCGGGCGAGATTCTATCGCCGGCCGAGGTGAAGAAGCATATCCCGATCCTTGACGAGACGAAGATCCACGGCGGGCTTTATGTGCCGGACGATTGCATCGGCCGCCCGGTGGTTGCGGCCGAAGCGATGGGGCGGGCGGCGGAAAAGGCCGGGATCGAGTTCAACGGCGAGGTGACCGTTACGGGCTTTGAGCGGGCGAAGGGCCGGGTTTCGGCCGTTGTGACCGACAAGGGCCGCATCGAGGCTGAGATGGTGCTGTGCTGCGCCGGCATCTGGGGGCCGAAGGTGGGGCGGCTGGCGGGCGTACCCGTGGCGCTTCAGCCGATGCAGCATCAATATGTGAAGACGGCGCCGCTTCCGGTGCTGGAAGAGCTTTCGCAGGGCGGCACGATCGAAAGCGCGATGCCGCTGATCCGCGCGCAAGATCACTCGCTGTATTTCCGCCAGCATTTCGGCCAGTTCGGTATCGGCAACTATCGCCATGCGCCGCTGCCGGTGGATGCGGAAACGCTGTTGCCGTTCAAGCTTGCGCCGCGCATGCCATCTTGCCTGGAGTTCACGCCGGAGCATTTCGAGGAATGCCACCGGGCCTCGGTGAATCTTTTTCCGGTGCTGGACGGCGCTGCCAATGCGGATGCGTTCAACGGCATTTTCTCTTTCCCGCCGGATGGAATGCCACTGATGGGTGAGCATGCCGATCTGCCGGGCTTCTGGCTGTGCGAGGGGGTGTGGATCACCCATTCAGCCGGTATCGGGCGATCGATGGCGCATTGGATGGTGGAGGGCGATCCCGGCATCGACGTGCGGGAGGCGGAACTGAACCGCTTCGCCAAGTTCCAGACGACGCCGGCTTATGTGAACGATCGCGGGTCGCAGCAATATCGCGAAGTGTATGACATCATTCATCCGCTGGCGATGCCGACGGTGGCGCGGGGGTTGCGGACATCGCCCATGCACGACCGGCATGTGGCGAATGGTGCGCATTTCTGGGAGATCGCGGGCTGGGAGCGGCCGGCGTGGTTCGGCGCGAACGCCGCGCTGGTGAACGGGCTGGACCTGCCCAAGCGCGAGGGCTGGGCGGCTTATGAATGGTCGCGCATCCAGGGTGCGGAAGCGCTGGCCACGCGCAACGCGGCGGGGATCTACGACGTTTCGACCTTCACCAAGATCGCGGTGGAAGGCGAGGGCGCGGCGGATTTCCTGAATTATGTGCTCGCCAACGACGTGAACAAGGCCGTGGGGCAGGTGGTCTATACCTGCATGCTGAACCAGCGCGGCGGCGTGCTTTCCGACATGGTGGTGGCGCGCACGGGGGAGGAGAGCTTCCTAGTTTTGACGGGTACGGGGTCCGGACTGTCGGATCTGGCGCATATGCAGCGCGTGGCGCGGGCAGGCGGCTATGGCCTGGACCGGCTGCGCATCCGTAACGTGACGCATGAACTGTGCGGGATCGGGCTTTGGGGGCCAAGGGCGCGGGAGATATTGGAGGCGGTGATCGCGGACGATATCTCCGACGCGGCGCTGCCTTATTACCGATCGAAGGAGATTTCGATCGGTCATGTGCCGGCGCGGGCGCTGCGGATTTCCTATGCGGGAGAGTTCGGATTCGAGATGTATATGGCCGCGCCGCATGGCCGGGCGGCTTGGGATTTGCTCCTTACGGCGGGCGCGGATCGCGGCGTGGTGGTGTGCGGGATCGGGGCGCTGGATAGCCTTCGCATCGAGAAGGGGTACAGGCTTGCCGGCGCCGATCTTATCGCAGACCGCACGCCGCTGGAGGCCGGCCTCGGCTGGTCGGTAAACTGGAAGAAGGGCGATTTCATCGGCCGGAACGTGCTGG
>JBHYDC010000010.1:91928-108656 GCA_051861205.1 Oharaeibacter sp. | reverse complement strand
AGAAGACGGATGGAATTTCCGCCAAGCTCTGCTGCCTGACGCTGGACGATCCGGCGGGCGTGTTGCTTGGCAAGGAGCCGGTGCTGCGGGACGGCGTGGCGGTGGGGTATGTGACGAGCGCCAACTATGGCTATGCCGTAGCCAAGATGATCGCCTACGCGTATCTGCCGCTGGAGCTTGCAAAGCCCGGCGAGCGGCTGGAGGTGGAGTATCTCGGCACCCGCTTCGCGGCGACCGTGACCGCCGAGCCGCTTTATGACCCGGAGGGCGCGCGGCTTAAGGGGTGATGGGCTCGTCAATAACGTTGACAGACCTTCATAAGCCCCGCCGAAGGCGTCGGACACGAATTCACGATGATTACAATTGCATGATTTTTAGCCCTGCCTGCCGCAGGCTGGCACATTGCTGTTCGCTGATTGAGTAGCAAAAGCATCAGACCGAAACAGACACAATAAGCGCTTTATCTTCAACTTTTAAATGTACAAAATTATTAATACAACCTTAAGGTGAGTCGAATCATTCATTTTTTTGGCTTTTCTAACATTAAAAGATACAATATGCTCACAATTGTTAACTCTTACACATAATGTCAAAGATGGCATTATCCATTGCGGGGGCAGAAAAATGTCAATTCAGTTAAACGTAAATGTGAAAACCGTGTCGGGCTCGACCGTTACGACCGTGCGCGACGCTGTGACGCAAACCACTAACGATTTCATTCGTGGCAGCGCTGACGCCGATATCATTGATGCAGGCGACGGCAACGACCGCGTATGGGCTGGCAATGGCAATGACTATGTCTACGGCGGCGCTGGCAACGATATGCTTTACGGCGAAGCTGGGACTGACTACCTCTATGGCGGGGAAGGTAATGACCAGCTCTGGGGTGGTAACGACACGGACTATCTGTACGGTGGCAGTGGTAACGACAGCTTGAGCGGTGACAACGGCGACGACTTTCTATTCGGCGAAGAGGGTAACGACTCTCTTTGGGGCGGTAGTGGCAACGATCAACTCTTCGGCGGTGTCGGCAACGACATGTTGAACGGTGGCTCTGGCAACGATCGTCTAACGGGAGGCGATGGCGCTGACCGCTTCGAATATTGGATCAACAATGCAGAAAAGCGCCTGAACTTGGGCGCCACATTTGGCGCGGACACCATTGCGGACTTTGCCAGCGGCACCGATAAGCTTGATCTTCGGACTCTGTTCGAGCGTATGGCTGACGCTGACGTTCAGAAGGTCTTGAATGCTGCTGATGCCCTGGTGAGTGACACGGGCGCCTACGGCCACAATTTCACTATGCCCGGGTTCATGACTATGCCCGGGGTCTCCCTGAATCATAGCGCAGGCCAAGCCATAACAGCCGAGTTCGGCACACTTGGGGGTCAAAAGTTCCAGTTCGATCTGTCCGCAACAATCATCAACGGCGCAAAGAGTGCGACACTGACCATTAAGAACGCTACCGACACCAATGATAAGGGCATGTCGATTACCCTGGAAAACGTTGGGGACATCAAAGCTAGCGATTTCCTGCGCGAAACTGCCAAAGTCGTTCACGGAGAGACGGGTGTTGACACCATTGACGGTACGCATCCTGATCTCGGTGGTAAGGCTCTCAAAGCCTACGGTTTTGGCGGCAACGATACGATAACGGGCACGACCCAGGCCGATGCTATCAGCGGCGGAGACGGCGACGACAGCCTCAATGGTGGCGACGGCAACGACTCTGTTCTTGGGGACAACGGCAAAGACACCCTTAATGGTGGCAACGGTCAGGACTCCCTTAATGGCGGCGACGGTAACGACACGCTGAAAGGCGAAGACGGAAACGACTTCCTCTACGGTGGATTAGGCAACGACACGCTGACCGGCGGAAACGGCAAGGACACCTTCGTCTTTGGCGGCAAGGTAAGCGTCGACTGGAACAACGGGAAAGCCTTCTTCAACCTCGACACGGGCGCAGACCAGATAACGGATTTCAAGATCGGAGAAGACAAAATTCGGTTCGCCGACTTTATTCCGGCTTGGAACCTCCAGTCTGCCGAACTTCGCCAGGAGTTTGTCAGCAACTGGTTCAGCCAACACGCGAGCACGGACGGTACAAAGCTCATGCTGACGGGGGATAACAACGGTGCTGCGGCGGCGGGCGGGGAATGGTCTATTGCTATTCTCACTGACGGTCAGGCCATCTACGATGACGTTAAAGCCGATGCATCTCAAGCATCGAAATATTTCAGCTTCGTCTAACTGAATTTTGAAAACAGAGATTGATCTATCAAGGGGTTACAGCGGATTTAACTAACACTTTAGCTAAATCTCGCAGCAGTCGATTTTAGACTGTATGTATCGCCTTTGACCAACCTGCCGGCAAGTCATGCCGGCAGGTTGGCATTGTATCATCCGGATCAGGATGGATTTTAGCGTGTCAATTTCAGCGTCTCCCGGTTCCATCGTCTCGTCCGCACTTTCGAGTTGCAGGGGGGCATTTGTTGCTGTGGCGTTGTTTTCTGCCATCATCAACCTTTTGATGCTTTCCGGTTCCTTTTACATGCTCCAGGTCTACGATCGGGTGCTTAGCTCTCGGAGTATTCCGACGCTGATTGGAATATCCGCACTGCTCTTTGCCTGTTATGTGCTTCAGGGTGTCTTGGACATGCTGCGCGTGCGCCTGTTGGCGCGGATCGGCGCGCGTTTCAATGCACAGCTCTCGCCGCGCACCTTTTCGGCACTCCGAATACTCCCCCTGATTGGCTACCGCAAAGAACATGCGATGCAGCCTGTAAGGGATCTCGATCAGATCCGCTCGTTTTTGTCTTCGCTTGGGCCGACTGCCCTCTTCGACATGCCTTGGACACCGCTGTTCGTGGCCGGCTGCTTTTTTCTGCACCCGTGGCTAGGCTGGCTTGCGATCGGCGGCGGCGCTGTGATTTTGGGCGTGACGTGGCTTACCGACGCGCGAGGCTGGAAGGCATCGAAAGCACAGCTTTCCACCAGCAATGCCCGACATGCAGTGGCCGACTCCAGCATTCGCAATACCGAAGTTTTGGCCGCGATGGGAATGGGTGACGCGCTTCAGCGCAGATGGCTGTCTGCGGACGCGCATCATGTAACCGAGTGCCTTTCCGCGTCCGATTCGGCAAGTGGACCAAACGTATTCGCGAAGATGTTCCGCATCGGCCTTCAATCCGCGGTGCTTGGACTTGGTGCCTACCTGGTTATCCGGGGCGAACTCTCCGGCGGTGCGATGATTGCCGCATCAGTCTTGACGTCCCGCGCCCTCGCGCCGATGGAAATTGCCTTATCGCACTGGAAAGGGTTCTTGGCTGCACGCCAAGGTTTGCAGCGGATCCGGCAGCTCCTCGAACTGGCGGAACTTGGGCCTAAGGTGAGAACGGCGCTGCCCAGGCCCGTGCACAATGTCACGGTTACCGATCTCGCGGTTGGACCTCCCGGTAGTCGGGAGCCGCTGATATCCGGCGTTTCCCTCACGCTCAAGGCCGGAGATGGGCTGGCGGTATTCGGCGCCAGCGCGTCCGGCAAAACGACCCTGGCGCGTGCCTTGGTGGGGGCATGGAGGCCGCTAGCCGGTGACGTGCGCCTCGACGGCGCAGCGCTGGGAGACTGGGACGCAAGCGCGCTTGGTCGCCATATCGGATACTTGCCGCAAGACATTTCCCTTCTAGAAGGGACAGTCGCAGAGAATATTGCGCGGTTTCAGCATGATGCCACAAGTGAGGCGATCGTATCTGCGGCTATGGCCGCAGGTGCTCATGAAATGATCCTCAAACTTCCGGATGGATACGAAACCGTCATCGATGAGGGTGGGGCATCTGTTTCTGGTGGTCAACGTCAACGCATCGCGCTCGCGCGGGCCCTTTACGGTGATCCGTTCCTGGTGGTTTTGGATGAGCCAAATGCCAACCTGGATCAAATCGGCGACAAAGCACTCACCGCAGCTATCCAGGGGGTACAGAGGCGAGGCGGGATTGTGGTCATGATAACTCATAGACAAAGCGCTATGGAAACATTCAATCTGGTCGCAATTCTAAACAGCGGACGCTTGGTCGCTTATGGGTCAAAGGCCGAAATTGAACAGAAGCTGGCGCGAAAAGAAATCTCTCACAGCCAAACGCGGCGTCAATCGGCATGACAATCCAAGACATCGACCGCTATCAAGCGCTGAACCAATCGATCTCATATTCATCCCGCTTTATTTCACTGGCAGGATACATCAGCGTCATTCTGTTTGTAGCCACCATCGGAGTGTGGGCTGTCACCTCAACATTGTCGGGCGCCGTGGTTGCCCCAGGAGTCATAGTCGTCGATGGCTCGGCGAAGAAGATCCAGCACAGTAAGGGCGGCACTGTCGGCGGACTTTTCATCAGGGAAGGCGACACCGTAAAGAAAAATCAAATCCTGGTGAAAATTGATGACTCGTCGGTGCTAGCCAGTCTCAAAATCATTGAGAAGCAGCTGGACGAATACGCTATTCGCCGGGCGCGGTTAGAGGCCGAACTTGGCGACAAGGATAGCATCAGCGTACCGGCCGAACTGACTGCACGAATGAATGAAAAGGAACTTTTGGGTCTCGTATCAACGGAAACAAATCTCTTGCTGGCTCGAAGAAATGCTCGCGCGGGGCAGCAAGAACAGTTGGGCCAACAAATCGAACAGCTTCTAGACCAGATCGACGGAATAGATGCGCAAGAAAAGGCGAGACAAAAGCAAGAGGCGTCAATCAAAGAAGAGCATAAAGGTGCCAGCCAACTTTATGAAGGCGGGCTGATTACCCTAGCTCGAAAGGCGACCCTTGACCGGGCTGTGGCCACCATAGAGTCGCAGAAGGGGCAGTTTGCCGCAACAACGGCGCAAATCAAAAGCAAGATTGCCGAGACAAAGTTACAGATCATACAGATTGGCGTGACCTTGCGCGAGGAAGTATTAGAAGAACTGCGCGAGATTCAAAGCAAGTCGGCCGAATTGATGCAGCGTCGTATCGCCGTCCAGGATGAACTCCAAAGGATGGATCTAAGGTCGCCGATAGACGGTCGGGTCCACGAGTTGGTGGTGCATACAGTCGGAGGCGTTATTTCTCCCGCCGAGACGGTTATGTTAATAGTACCAATCGATGAAGATCTACAAATTGAAGCTCGCATTTCGCCCACCGATATCGACCAAATTGAAGTTGGCAGGCAAGCAGAAGTAAAGCTGCGCGCGTTCAACCAGCGGACAACTCCGCTCCTTTTTGGGAAAGTCGAGCAGATATCACCGGATACTACTCAGGATCCGCAGGGAGGCGGGAGTTTTTACACCGTACTAATCACGCTTGATGCTGGCGAACTCGATCGCATTGCACCGAACCGAATAGGGGCTGGCATGCAAGCCGAAGTATTCGTCACGACGGAGGATCGGACTCCACTGGAATTCTTCCTAAAGCCAATTCAGGACCAGTTTGCAAGGGCGTTCCGCGAGCGATGAAGGCCGCGCGCTTTCTTCATAGAAGGGCGAGTGCTCGTCTCGGATTGCCTTCAAGGCGTGGTGTAGCATGTTAGCGATGTCGATCCGTGCTTTCCGGTAGGCTATGTGGTTCAAGCTGAATCTGCTGGAAACAGGCGGGATGACCGACAATGTTACGGGCCTGCGCTCGCCCTTTGGGAAGAGCACCTGGATTTGCTGCCGAGAAGCTGGTGGCGCGGGAAGTTGGGGCAAAGACCGGCGCCGGCTATGAACGCCGGGGTAACGGGGGTTCGATTTGGCGGGCGTCAGCGTGGGCGGTGCGGGCTGAATCTGTAACTCGAACGCAACACTATTGGGGGCAATCCAGGGTTCACGGCGTTTTGAGCATTCGTTAGCTGAACTTATCTCAATGTGGGCGAGTTTTAGACACGAAGTAACCGTGTCGCCCGCCCTGATGAGAAGGTTGATGATGGACGATCAATTCCGGCCGAACGCCGACCGGCCAAGTCTGTATACCCGCAGGTTCGTGATTGCGGCTCTTCCCTTGTCGCTGTCGGCATGCGTTGGAGGCGGATTATCGCCTGTGTCGCGCTTTACGGATCCGCGCATGGATCCCTTGTATCTCTCGATGTATGGACCGGATCCTGCGGAGCGGTTTCCGCTTCCGGCCATCGATCTGACGAAAATTCAGCCGGCTTACTTCCGCCGGCAAGTGCAGTTCCTCGGGGAAACGCCACCTGGCAGCATCGTCATCGATCCGCAGGAGAAGTATCTTTATTACGTTCAGCCGGAAAACTTGGCGATGCGCTATGGAATCGGCGTGGGGCGCGAGGGGTTCGCGTGGTCGGGCAAGGCCGTAATCCGCCGTAAGTCAGAATGGCCGAGTTGGCATCCGCCGGTGGAAATGCAGGCGCGCGATCCGAAAGCCGCGAAATGGGCTAGTGGCATGCCGGGCGGGCTGAACAATCCGCTAGGTGCCCGCGCGCTTTATCTCTACCAGGGCAACCAGGATACGCTCTACCGCATCCACGGCACGAACGAGCCTTGGACGGTTGGCAGCAACGTATCTTCGGGATGTATTCGCATGATCAACCAAGACGCGATCGATCTTTTCAGCCGCGTTGCCATTGGAACCGAGGTGAATGTTCTCGGTGACGGCGAATACGTCTGAGATTTGACTGATAAATTTTGATGCAGGGCCCTGTTTTTTTCGCATTTTGCGGCGGGATAACAGGGTTTTGTCATGTCTGGGCGCCGCCCGTGCCGGTTGCCTGCAAAATAATGGGCGGCGGGACCGGAGGGGGAGACAAACCGTTATACTGACTGCATAGTGAAGTTAATCGCCTCGTGCGATCTTTACAAAATGATGGTCTCGCCTGTGCTTTGCGGGGGTGCGATCGCCAAGAAAATGTCGGGAGGATTGGTCATGCGTGATGAAAGCCGAGGTCAACGGAGACTGGCCCGCAATGCCATGGCCTTCGTCCTGGCCGGAGGGCGCGGAAGCCGCCTGAAGGAACTCACTGACCGGCGTGCCAAACCCGCCGTCTACTTCGGAGGCAAGAGCCGGATCATCGATTTCGCGCTTTCAAACGCGCTGAATTCGGGCATTCGGCGCATTTCGGTTGCGACGCAGTATAAGGCGCACAGCCTGATCCGACATTTGCAGAACGGCTGGAACTTCTTCCGCCCCGAACGTAACGAAAGCTTCGATATTCTACCCGCGTCGCAGCGTGTGGCGGAGGATAAGTGGTATCTGGGAACCGCCGACGCGGTGACGCAGAATATTGATATCGTGGAATCTTATGCGCCAGACTACATTATCGTGCTAGCCGGCGATCATATCTACAAGCAAGACTATGAGATCATGCTTGAGCAGCATGTGAACTCCGGCGCGGATGTGACCGTGGGCTGCATTGAGGTGCCGCGGATGGAAGCGGTGGGCTTCGGTGTGATGCATGTGGATGCGAACGACCGGATCATAGACTTCGTGGAAAAGCCGGCCGATCCCCCGGCGATGCCCGGCAAGCCGGACGTGGCGCTGGCTTCGATGGGCATCTACATCTTCGAGACGAAGTTCCTGTTCGATCTGCTGCGCAAAGATCAGGAAGACCCCAATTCCAGCCATGATTTCGGCAAGGACATCATCCCCGCCATCGTGAAGGGTGGCAAGGCGGTGGCGCATCGGTTCAGCGAAAGCTGCGTGCGGTCGTCTATGGAGGAAGAGCCGTATTGGCGCGACGTGGGGACGATCGACGCGTTTTGGGAAGCCAACATCGACCTGACGGACTTCGTGCCGTCGCTTGACCTTTATGAGCGGAGCTGGCCGATCTGGACCTATGCGGAAATCGTGCCGCCGGCCAAGTTCGTTCATGATGAAGAGGGCCGGCGCGGGTCGGCGACGAGTTCGCTGGTGTCGGGCGCCTGCATCATCTCCGGAGCGCGGGTGGACAAGTCGCTGCTTTTCACCGGCGTGCATGCGCATTCCTTCTCGGAATTGGAGCACTGCGTGGCGCTTCCCTATGTGGAGGTGCATCGCGGCGCGCGGCTTCGCAAATGCGTGGTCGATCGCGGCGTGATTATCCCGGCGGGGCTTGTGGTTGGCGAAGACCCGGAAGAAGATGCCCGTCGTTTCCGCCGAACCGAAAATGGCGTCTGTCTGATCACTCAGGACATGATCAAAAAGATCCCGGTTTGAGGGAAATATTTTAATTTCAATAATTTAGCGCGTTTCCTCATCCGTCAAGCGGCTTCCACTTGACGGGGAAACGCTCTAGAGCGAGATTCGACCTGATTGCATCAGATCGACGCTCTGGCTATTTGCTTGAGCATGATCTTTTCCAAAAACCGGTTTTCACTTTTTGGGATCATGCTCTAGACGGAGTTCGGGGCGTTGCGCATCCTCTTTGTGGCTTCGGAATGCTATCCCCTTGTAAAAACGGGGGGATTGGCGGATGTGGTTGGCGCCTTGCCGGTGGCTCTCGAGGGCATTGGCAGCGACGTGCGCGTGATGATTCCGGCCTATCCGGGCGTGCTTGGCCGGCTGGACGATTTTGCCGAAGTGGCGATTTATCCCGATCTTTTCGGAGGACCGGGGCGCTTGGTCGCGGGGCGCACGGCGGACGGGCTGAAGGTTTTGGCGCTTGATGCGCCGCACCTCTACGACCGGCCGGGGAACCCCTATCTGGGCCCCGACGGGAAAGACTGGCCGGACAATACGCGCCGGTTCGCCGCGCTTTCGGCGATCGGGGCAGCGGTGGCGCGCTTCGGGCTGGCGGATGGCTGGCGGCCGGATTTGGTGCATGCGCACGACTGGCAGGCGGGGCTGGTGCCGGCCTATATCGCAGCCGGCGGCGAGGGGCCGCGCACGGTTTTCACGGTACACAACATTGCTTTTCAGGGGCTGTGCGGGGCACATGAATTCGAACAGCTTGGGCTGCCCGCGCGGTTTTTCACACCCGCGGGGCTAGAGTATTACGGCCAGTGCTCTTTCCTGAAGGCGGGGCTGACGTTTTCCGACCGCCTCACCACGGTGAGCCCGGCCTATGCGCGGGAACTGCGCACGCCGGAGTTCGGCATGGGAATGAACGGGGTGCTGAGCGAGCGGGCCTCGGTGCTGCACGGGATCGTCAACGGGATCGATACTGAGGTTTGGGATCCGGAAACGGATCCGGCACTGCCGGTGCCTTATTCGGCCAAGAAGATCCAGGGCAAGGCCCGCGCCAAGCAGGTGCTGCAACAGCGGCTCGGGCTCGTGCCCGATCCAGATGCGTTGCTTTTCACGGTGATAAGCCGGCTAACAGGACAGAAGGGGCTGGATCTTCTGTTGCCGCATCTTGGCTCGATCGTGCGCAGAGGCGGACAGCTTGCGCTGCTGGGCGCGGGTGAACCGGGGCTGGAGCGCGCCTTCCTTGAGGCTGCGCAGGTTTATGCCGGGCGCGTGGCGACCGTGATCGGGTATGACGAGACGTTGTCTCACCTCTGCCAGGGTGGGGCGGATGCGATTCTAATCCCGTCGCGGTTCGAGCCTTGCGGACTAACGCAGCTTTATGGCTTGCGCTACGGTACGCTGCCGATCGTGGCGCGAACGGGCGGGCTGGCCGACACCGTGATCGACGCGAATGAGGCGGCAATTAGGGTGGGCGCGGCGACCGGCATTCAGTTTTCGCCCGTGACGGCGGACGCTCTGGGCTTTGCCTTGGAGCGCACTTTCGATTTATTCGCGGATCGCAAGACCTGGAAGAAAATTCAGGCGAGGGCCATGGCCCATCCGGTCGGCTGGGAAACGTCCGCAACCGAGTATATGGCGCTTTATGACGATCTCCTCCGGTCCGTCGCTTGATCCGGGTGCTCATACGGAACGGCATGAAATCCGCTCCGGCAAGGCATACCCGCTCGGCGCTCACTTCGACGGTGACGGCACGAATTTCGCCGTGTTTTCCGCCAACGCGACCGCCGTTGAGGTGTGCCTCTTTGCGCCGCTGACGGGGCATGAATACGCGCGCTTCATGCTGCCGGAATACACCGACGAGGTGTTCCACGGTTATATCCCCGGCCTGCAACCGGGGGCGGCCTACGGGTTTCGCGTTTATGGGCCCTATGATCCGGAGGCAGGGCATCGGTTCAACCCGCATAAGCTGCTGATCGACCCTTATGCGCGCGCGCTGACGGGGCGGCTGCGGGCCTCTGACGTGATGGCGGGGTATCAGCCCTATACGCTGGACGATTCCACTTTCGACAGCCGCGATAGCGCGCATGTGGTGCCCAAAGCGCTGGTGGTGGATCCGGCGCTCGATCCGTTCACGGCGCCGCGCCCGAACCGGTCGTGGTCGGACACGGTGATCTACGAGGCGCATGTGCGCGGGCTGACGATGCGGCGCGGCGACGTTGCGGAGGATTTGCGCGGCACATTCGAGGGGCTGGCTTCGCCGGTGATCCTGGACCATCTCGTGCGGCTCGGTGTGACGGCGGTTGAGCTATTGCCGGTACAGGCCTTCATTGATGACAGTTTTTTGAGCCGGAAGGGCCTGACGAACTATTGGGGATACTCGCCAATCGCCTATTTCGCGCCGGAGCCGCGATTCGATCGGGCGACGCGGGGCCTCGGCATCATCGAGCGGTTCAGGGCGATGGTGGACCGGTTCCATGCCGCGGGAATCGAGGTGATCCTCGATGTCGTCTACAATCACACGGGCGAGGTGGATCAGTTCGGGCCGACCCTGGCCTTCCGGGGCTTCGATAACGCCACATACTACAGACTCAACCCCGATCGGCCACGCTGGTATCTGAACGACACCGGCACGGGCAATACGCTGAACGCGGGGCACCCGCGCGTGACGCAGATGATCCTCGACTCGCTGCGCCACTGGGTGACGGCGCTGGGCGTGGACGGCTTCCGCTTCGATCTGGCGACCACGCTTGGCCGCGAGCCCAGCGGGTTCGATCCGGACGGACGGTTTTTGACGGCGCTGCGGCAGGACCCGGTGCTGGCGGGCGTGAAGCTGATCGCGGAGCCTTGGGACATCGGGCCCGGCGGCTATCAGGTGGGCCGGTTTCCGCCGGGGATGGGGGAGTGGAACGACCGGTTCCGCGACTCCGTGCGCCGGTTCTGGCGGGGCGACGATGCGGTGGCGCCGGAGCTTGCGGCGCGGCTGCTCGGCTCGGCCGATCTTTACGACCGGCGCGGACGGCGGCCTTGGACCTCGGTGAATTTCGTGACGGCCCATGACGGGTTCACGCTGGCCGATCTCGTGTCCTATTCGGGCAAGCACAACGTGGCGAACCTCGAAGACAATCGGGATGGTCATTCGAACAACCATTCCGCAAACTACGGCGAGGAAGGCCCGACCGGCGATGCCGGCATCATCGCCGTGCGCGCCCAGCAGGTGCGCAACATGATAGCGTCGCTGATCTTGGCGCAGGGCACGCCCATGATCAACGGGGGCGACGAGGTTCGGAACGGGCAGGGCGGCAACAACAACGCCTATTGCCAGGACAATCCAACGGGCTGGGTGGACTGGAGCGATGGAGCGGACCCGGATCTCGTGGCGTTCGTATCGCACCTGACGGCGTTCCGGCGGAGCCATCCCGTGCTGCGGCAGAGCCGGTTCCTGCACGCCCTGAAGCGCCATGCGGATGGCATGCTGGACGTGGCTTGGGTGATGCCGTCTGGCAAGGAGGCGGTGGCGGCGGATTGGCACAATCCCAAAACGCGCACCTTCGGCGTCGTCTTGCGCGGGTCCAGTCTGCCGCATTTGGAAGACGAGGGGCGGGCGGTGCTGCTGCTTTTGAACGCGGACGTAAGGCGGACGCTGTTCGTGCTTCCGGCCGCGCGCGAGGGGCATGGCTGGCAGCCGACGCTGACGACGACAACGACGACCGGCGTGCCGGTGGATATGAGCACGCGCGCGCCGGGGCGATCGGTTGATTTCGACGGGCGCTCGCTGTTTGCATTTTCTGAAGCAGCTTTAGAATACAGTCCGGCGAAAGCGAAAAGCGGGGAGTAGGGCGTATGACCACGAAGACGATCAGCACCAAACCGATCGAGGGTCAAAAGCCGGGCACGTCCGGGCTGCGCAAGAAAACCCGTGTTTTCATGCAGCCGGGGTATCTGGAGAACTATGTCCAGGCGATTTTCGAGGGCGTGGGCGGGGTGGCCGGCAAGACGCTGGTGATTGGCGGCGACGGGCGCTTCTATAACGATACGGCCATCCAGATCATCATCAAGATGGCGGTGGCGAATGGCGCGGCGCGGCTGATCGTGGGCCGGAACGGGCTTTACTCCACGCCGGCCGCCTCCAACGCGATCCGCAAGGCGGGGGCGTTCGGCGGGATCATCCTGTCGGCGAGCCACAATCCGGGCGGCGAGGACGGCGACTTCGGGATCAAGTTCAACGGGGCGAACGGCGGGCCGGCGCCGGAGAGCGTGACGGCGGAAATCTTCGCGCGGACCAAGTCGATCACGGAATACAAGGTCACCGACGCGCTCAATCTGGGGCTTGGCGGGGTGGGCACCTCCGTGTTCGGCGATACGGTGGTGGACGTGGTGGACCCGGTGGGCGACTACGTGACGCTGATGGAAGCGCTGTTCGACTTCGACAAGATCGCCGCGCTGTTCAAAGCCGGGTTCACGATGCGCTTCGACGCGATGCACGCGGCGACGGGGCCTTATGCCAAGCGCATCCTGGAAGATATCCTCGGCGCGCCGGCGGGGACGGTGGTGAACGCGGTGCCGCTGCCCGATTTCGGCGGCGGGCACCCTGATCCGAATCCGATCTATGCCAAGGACCTTTACGACCTGATGGCGAGCCCGAACGGGCCGGACTTTGGGGCGGCCTCCGACGGGGACGGCGACCGGAACATCGTGCTCGGGCGCGGCGCCGTGGTGACGCCCTCCGACAGTTTGGCGATGCTGGCGGCCAACGCGCATCTGGCGAAGGGCTATCGGCGGGGCCTTGCGGGCGTTGCGCGGTCGATGCCGACGAGCCAGGCGCTGGACCGGGTGGCGGCGAAGCTGGGGCTGCCGTGCTTCGAAACGCCGACGGGCTGGAAGTTCTTCGGCAACCTGCTCGACGCCGGGCGCATCACGCTGTGCGGCGAGGAAAGCGCGGGCACGGGCTCCGACCATGTGCGCGAGAAGGATGGGCTGTGGGCGGTGCTCCTGTGGCTCAATATTCTGGCGGTGCGGGGCGAAAGCCTTGCCGATATTCAGGTGAAGCATTGGGCGGAATTCGGCCGCACCTTCTACACCCGCCATGATTATGAGGCGGTGGACGCGGCGGCGGCCGAGGCGCTGGTGGGGCGACTGCGAACCGGCGCGGCGGGCTTTGCGGGCCAGAGCTTTGCGGGGCTTGAGGTGTCGAGCGTGGATGATTTCGCCTACACAGACCCTGTGGACGGGTCCGTGACGACGGGGCAGGGCATTCGCGTGTTCTTCAAGAGCGGCGAGCGCGTGGTGTTCCGCCTTTCCGGCACCGGCACGGAAGGGGCGACGCTGCGGGTCTATCTCGAACGCTACGAGGCGGACCCGGCCAAGCACGGCGAGGACGCGCAAGCCGCACTTGCCGGGCTGATCCGCGCGGCGGACGAGATGGCCGAAATCGCCAAGCGCACCGGGCGGACCGGGCCGGACGTGATCACGTAACGGATGCTAATGCGCTGTTGGGCCGTTTAGGTCCTCATGGATGCAGAGGATGTTGCCGTCAGGGTCTTTGAACCAGGCGGCTTTTTCCGCGCCGAGGACGCAGATGTGCTCGACCGTATGAAGGCCCGGCAGGTCGTAGTCTTCGAAGGCGACGCCGCGGCTTTCCAGGTCGCGGACTTCGGCTGTGATGTCGTCCACTTGAAAACTCACGGCCGTGTTTTCGGAAGGCTCCGCATCGGGCTTGGGAAAAAGCGCGAGCAGCGCGCCTGAACCGGCACCATAGACGACCCGTCCATCGGCCTTGAGGCCGAGTGGGGTGAGGCCGAGCGTGGCTTCGTAGAAGCGGCGGGCGCGGTCGATGTCGCTGACCGGGAGCATGGTGGTCATCGGGCTGTTGCGCAGCATGGGTGCCTCCTCCTGATGTGCGCCTGCGCAAGCATACGCCTGACGAGGGGCGCATGGGACGACGCGGAAGACGTAGGCGAGTGGGAGGCCGGGGGCTTGCGGTAGGCGGGAGCGCGCGATCGGATCTAAGGCGGTGGTGAACGATCTATGCAGCAAAGAAGAATCACTAAACAAGATAACACCACTCTATGCGTTTTCGGCATTGCTGCGATGCAACATTCTTCCTACCGCCGCACGGAAAGCCCTCCTATTTTGACAATCTAGAAGATCGATTTGGAGGTCTCACCATGTTTAGTAATCTCAAGAAGCTGTTCACCGCCCCCAGCACTGCCGATCGCGAGCGCGCCTATCTCAATGAGAGCGCGAGCCAGGTCGATCTGGAAATGCGCCAGCGTGAAATCGATCGCGGCCGGTTCCGTCAGCGTCGTCCGGGGTTTTGATCAGACGTCCGCTTTGGCGGCTTGCCAGAGCGCTTCCATTTCGGCGAGCGTGGCGTCTTTGGGGCTGCGGCCATTAGCAGCGAGCGCCCGCTCGATGTAGGAAAACCGCTTCCGGAACTTCTCGGAGGTGAGCCGCAGCGCCGCGTCGGGATCGATGGCGAGGTGCCGGCCTAGATTGGCGAGCGCGAAGAGCACGTCGCCAAGTTCCCCGGCCGCAGCGTCCGACGCCATGCCGCCGTCGATTTCCGCTTCAAGCTCGTCGAGTTCTTCGCGGATCTTGGATATGACAGCCTTGGGGTCGTTCCAATCGAAACCGACCGAACCGGCCTTGTCCTGCAGCTTAACGGCGCGGGCGAGAGCGGTCATGCCTGTTGGAACGTCGTCGAGAAGGCTGGCCTCGCCGGCCTCGCCCCGTGCGGCGCGCCAGGCCTGACGCTCGGCCTTTTCCTCCGCCTTGATCCGCTTCCATTGGCCCTTGGCCATCTCGGGCGAGCGCGCTTCCGCTGGTCCGAACACATGGGGATGGCGGCGGATCATCTTGCGCGTGATCGCCTCGACGACGTCGGGGAAGGCGAAAGCGCCGGATTCTTCGGCGATGCGGGCGTGGAAGACGACCTGGAGCAGGAGATCGCCAAGCTCGTCGCGGATATCGTCGAGATCGGCGCGCGCGATGGCGTCGGCGACCTCGTAGGCTTCCTCGATGGTATAGGGGGCGATGGTCTCGAAGGTCTGCACAACGTCCCAGGCGCAGCCGGTTTCGGGGTCGCGCAGGCGGGCCATGATGGCGAGCAGGTCTTGGATATCGCGTCCTGGCGTCATGGATAGTGTCTCCGTGAGGCCGGGATAGCAGATTCCGTTCGTGCGCGTCAGGCCGCGAAGCCGAGGGCGCGGCTGCCGGTGCGGCGCGGCCCCCAGAGGCAGGCGGCAAAGAGGATGAGGCCGGAGACGAGCGCGATCATGCCCGCCGCGCTGACCGAATAGGCCGAGCCGAACCAGAGCGGGCCGTAGCCGCCGAGAACATAGCCGAGGTTCGCGGAAATCAAGGCGAAGGCGAGGCTCCAACCGACTTGGGCGGGGAGGCGATCGGTCATCAACCGGGCGGCGGCCGGGGGGCAAACGAACATGGCGATGACGAGAATGGAGCCGACCGCTTCGAAGGCGAAGACGGCGACGACTGCCGTCATCAACGTCAGCGCGAAGCCGACGCGGCCGGGGCGGGCGCCGATGGTGGACGCGAAGACCGGATCGAAGGAGCCTATGACAAGCTCCTTCCAGAAGGCGGCGATGAAGAGCGTGACCGCGAGAAGCACGCCCGCGAGCCGGTGAACCTGGGGCGGTAGGTCGGCAAGGGCGGCGGGCGAGAGGAGCGCGGCGGCATCGAGCCCGGACATCCAGATCAGGCTTTCCAGATTGCCCAGAAGCGCGTGCTCGACGTCGAGGTGGACGGAGCGCGCGTCGGACAGTTCGAGGATGAGGACGCCGGCGGCGAACATGGTGGTGAAGACGACGCCCATGGCGGCGCCGGGCTCCACGCGGCCCCAGCGCTTGATGGCCTCGATCAGACCGGCGGCGAGCACGGCAGCCCCGACCGCGCCGAGCGTGACGGGGATGGGCGCGACGGTTCCTGAGATGAGGAAGGCGACGACGATGCCGGGGAGAACGACGTGGCTGATGGCGTCGCCGATCAGGCTTTGGCGCCGCAGAACGAGGAAGTTTCCCACAAGCGCGCAGGCAGCGGACGCGAGGCTGGCGACGAGCATGGGGGCGAAGGAGAGAATGAAAAAGTCAGTCATCCCCGATCAACTCCGTTGATCGAGACAACCTTGTTGATCGGCGCGACCTCCTGGGTCGTTGCAAGGTCCTTGGCAGGATGTGCGCGGCGGCGGCGGAGGGCGGTTCCGACGATGCCGCGCGCGGGGCCGAATAGGAGCGAGATCGCGAAGATCGCAGCGCCCATGAGAACGATCAGCGGGCCGGTGGGAAGGGCCGGGCCAGCGGCGGAGAGAGACGCGCCGACGTGGCCGGAGATCGCGCCGATGGCGGCGGCAAGCGCGGTCATCCTGCCGACGCGGTCGGTCCAGAACCGGGCGGCGACGGGCGGCAGAATCGCGAGCGCGACGACGAGCACGAGTCCGGCGACCTGGAGGCCGATGACGATGACGGCGAGGAGCAGCATCGACATGGTTAGGTCCGTCCGGCGCACGTTGAGACCGGTGGCGGACGCGAAGGTGGGGTCGAAACAGACGAGGGTGAAGGGGCGGCGAAGGGCGAGAATGGCAAGGC
>JBHYDC010000010.1:59070-91918 GCA_051861205.1 Oharaeibacter sp. | reverse complement strand
GAGAACGGCGCAGACGGCGATGGTGGTGCCTTCCGCCTGCGTCATACCGGCGGTGGCGCCAAGGAGGAAGGATGAGAGGCCCGCTTGCCCGCCCGAGGACAGCGTTTGCACCACGGTGAGAAGCACGACGCCGGCACCGAAAAAGGCGGAGAGAACGGCGCCGATCGCGACATCTTCATCGAGGCGGGTGCGGCGGGAAATCCAGTCGACGACGAAAAGGCCGAGGCCCGCGGAAATGACGGCGCCGAGCATGAGGCCGGGCAGGAAGCGGCCTTCGCCCGAGCCGAGCGCCATGACGATGAAGGCCGCGACGAGGCCGGGGAGGGTGGCGTGACTGATGGCGTCGGTCACCAGCGCGCGGCGGCGCAGCGTGACGAAGGTGCCGATCGCGCCGGCGTTGGCGCCCAGCAGCGCCGAGCCGATCGTGACCAGCGTGGTGTTGTAGCCGGCCTGGAAGGTGAGGGCGCGCAGGAACGCGTCCGGCTCGAACCCGGTCACGATGGAACCCCGACGAGGCCGAGCCCCGGAATGGCGGCAAGGCGGCCGCCGTAGGTTTCGGAGAGATTGGCGGCGTTGAAGGTGCTGGCGACGGGACCGGCGGCAACGACGCGGCCGGCGAGCAGGATCACGCGGTCGAAGATGCGCGTGACGGTGGAGAGGTCGTGGTGAACGGCGACGATGGTGCGCCCGGTGGCGTTCAGTTCCTTCAGGATGGCGACGATGGCGTGCTCGGTGGCGGCATCAACGCCGGCGAAGGGCTCGTCGAGGAGCGTGAGTTCGGCGTCTTGCGCGAGGGCGCGGGCGAGGAAGACGCGCTGTTGCTGGCCGCCGGAGAGACGCCCGATTTGGCGGTTTGCGAGGTCCGCAAGGCCCATCCGCTCCAGCGCGGCGTGGGCCCTGGCGCGGTGCTGGCGGCTGGCGAAGCGGAATGGGCCGATTTCGGCGTAAAGCCCCATCAACACCACATCGAGCGCGGTGGCGGGGAAATCCCAATCGACGGCGGCGCGCTGGGGCACGTAAGCTACGCGGCGGCGGACCTGAGCAAAGCTTTTGCCGAAGAAGGCGACGCGGCCGGAGCGGCGGGGGACAAGGTCCAGCGCGGCCTTGAGCAGCGTGGATTTGCCGGCGCCGTTCGGGCCGATGATCGCGGTCATCGAGCCCGGTTCGATGTCGATCGAGACGTTGGCGACGACGGGCAGATCGAGGTAGGCGACGGTGAGGCCACGCACGGCGAGCGGCGTTTCCGGGTCGATGGTTCTGTCCTCGGCGGGGGCCGTCGTCAGCATCGGGGTCGTCTCATGTTGTGGCGAGCCGCCCGAGCATGCCGCCGGGCGGCACGGTGCCGCCGAGGGCGCGGGCGATAGTGGTGACGTTGTGGTCGATCATGCCGAGGTACGTGCCCTCGTAAGTGCCGGGCTTGCCCATGGCGTCCGAGAATAGTTCGCCGCCGATCTTGACGGCGTGGCCGCGGGCGGAGGCACCCTCGATCAGCGCGCGCACGTTGCGAACGGGCACGGAGCTTTCCACGAAGATGGCGGCGATCCGGCGGTCGACCAACATGGTGACGAGTTCCTCCACGCGGGCAAGACCTGCCTCGCTTTCGGTGGAGATGCCCTGGATGCCGAGCACCTCAAAGCCATGGGCGCGGCCTAAATAGCGGAACGCATCATGGGCGGTTACGAGGACGCGGGAGGCGGGGGGCACGGATTGGAGAACGCTGTCGCCATAGGCGGCAAGCCGGTCGATCTCGGTGGCATAGGCGGCGGCGCGGGCGCGGTATCCGTCGGCGCCCGCCGGGTGGAGGGCGGCGAGGTCGAGCGCGAGGCGGCTGACGACTTGGAGCCACAGGCGCGGGTCCATCCAGACGTGCGGGTCGAAGCGGTTCTTATACTCGTCGTGGGCGATAAGGAGGCTGGGCGGCAGCGCGTCTTCGACGACGAAGCGAGCCGGCTTCTTCTCGCCGACGCGCATGAGGAAGTCTTCAAGCTGGGCTTCGAGATAGAGCCCGTGAGCGAAAACCGCGTCGGCTCGGACCATGGCGGCAATATCGGACCGGGTTTGGCGGTAGGCGTGCGGGTCCACGCCCTGGCCCATGAGGGCGGTGACGGCGACGCGCGGCCCGCCCACGGTGCGAACGGCATCGGCCAGCATGCCGGTGGTGGCGACAAGCGAGAGGTCTGATCCGGCGACGCCGGGCGCGGCGGCAACGGCGGATGACAGGCCGGAACCGCCCATGAAGGCAAGCGCGCCGAGGGCGGCTAGGAGGTCTCGTCGGCTGAGTTCGACCATGGCGAGGGGCTGCAATTGCGAATGATTTGCATTCTAAGATAGGGGCAAGGTAACTGGAGTCAACTGTTTGCCTTGTAAATCTTGAGTTTCCGGGATTTAGGCGCACCGGATTTCGAGATTCTGAGGCTGAAACCAATGTGAGTGCAAGGACTTGTCTTTGCAAGCTGCCCCGTTTCCGCCGCCGGTTGACGGTGGCGGGCACCCATGGTGCAACGATGCGATGACCGAGTTCGACTCACCCTCCGTGCCGCCGAACCGCGACCGACTGCGCCGCGCGGCGTGGCATTATCTCCAGCGCTATTCGGCGTCGGAGGCGCATTTGTCTCGGATTTTGGCGCGCAAGCTGAAGCGCTGGGCGAGCCTGGACGGGACCACGATCGATCCGGAGCAAGCGGCGGAGGCGATTGCGGCGGTGCTGGAGGATTGCCGGACGCTGGGCGTGGTGGACGATCAGGCGTTCGCGGCATCGAAGGTATCATCAAGCCGGCGCAAGGGTTTGTCCGCCGCCAAGATCGCCGCCAAGCTCTCCGCCAAAGGCGTCGACCGCGAGACCACGACGGCCGCGCTGACCGGCGACGACACCGACGATCGCACCGCAGCGCTGCTGTTCGCACGCCGCAAACGGCTGGGTCCGTGGCGCAATCGCGTGCCGGCCGACGTGCGAGAAGCCGACCGCCGCGATCTGGCCGCGCTGTGCCGCAACGGGTTCTCGCTGGGCGATGCCCGGAGGGTGGTGGGGATGGACCGGGAGACGGCTGAGGCGGAACTGGCGGGAGATGGGGGCGAATAACTGGATTATGGGATATACATAAGTTCCATAATCTTCCTTATGCGAATCGCATCTACGGGGCGCTTGATGGAGGTGCGTTGACTAGGCTCGTCTTGTCTCGGCACAGCATGGGATGCAGCGTGCCGATGGATTGGGCGGCCTAGCGGAACGGACTATTGGCATGCGCCGCCCCCTATTTCATTTGCAACGGGTGAGCTTGGCTCAACGACGCGGTTTCAGCGCGCCGACAGGCGCTGTCCGACGCTTCGGGCGAAGGTGGTGGCGTGTTGGAAGATGGTGGATAGGTGGTTGGCGCGGGGTTGGCGGTCTGGGCGCGGCGTGATGAGGGTTACGGCGCTTTGGGCGTGGTCTGGCCAGCCGAGGGCGGTGGCGGCGATGCTGAAGGCGCCGTGGGCGGTGGCGAGCGCGGGGTCGGCGGGGACGCCGACGGGGCGGCCGAGAATGTCGGCTAGGATTTGCGGCCAGAGGCGGCTTGTGGCGCCGCCGCCGGCGAGGCGGATGCGCAGGTTGGGCTCGCTGGCGAGGTCTGCGAGATTGGCGGCGATGGCGAAGGATACGCCTTCAAGCACGGCATAATAGAGCGCGGCGGGGCCGTGGTCGGCGGAAAGGCCGATGAAGGCGCCGCGCACATCGGGATCGGCAAAGGGCGATCGCTCGCCGATGAGATACGGCAGGAACACGAGGTCCGGCGGGTTGCGATCGGCTTCCGCGAGGAGAGCTTCGGCGGCAGCCGTGTCCAGCGAGAGCGTGGCGCGGGCCCAGGCCGTGGCGGCGCCGGCGGAGAGGATGGGCGTGATCTCGATCGTGAGGCCGTCCGCCGGGTGAGCGAGACGATAGACGGGCCGGGGCTCGGCGATGCGGGCGTCGGATACGACGCGGGCGACCCAGCCGGAGGTGCCCAAATACAAGCTGACGTCGCCCTCCTCCGCGCAGGCCGAGCCGACGGTGGTGGCGCCGGCATCGCCGCAGCCGTTGATGACGGGAAGACCCTGCGGCAGGCCGAGTTCAGCGGCGGCTTGTGCGCTGAGCGGGCCGAGGATGGCGCCGGACGGGCGGATCGGCGGCAGCCGGCTTTGTTCGATGGCAAGCGCGGCGAAGAGCGTCGGCGACCAGTCGCGGGTGCGCATACCCATGAGGCCGGAGGTGGAGGCCGAAATCGGGTCGGTGGCGGCGACGCCGGTCATGCGCAGCGCGAGCGCGTCTTTCGCGGATAACAAGAACCAGCGGGCGGCGGCGTGGACGGCGGGGTCGTGATCGGCGAGCCATTGCAGCTTGAACGCGGACATCAGCGGCTCGGGCGGATTGCCGAGAAGGCGCGGTGCGTCTATGGCGGCGAGGTTGCCTGCGGCGCGGGCGAGATAGGGGGCGCCGCAGGGGTCCGAATAGAGGATGGCAGGGCCGACCGGGGCGCCCTCCCCGTCCACCGGGATCAGGTTTTCCATGGTGCCGGACAGGCCGATGGCGTTCGGCTGGATCGGGCCGAGCGCGCGGACAGCGTCGCATGCCGCGCGCCACCACGCGTTCGGATCCTGGCGATGGGGGGCGAGCGGTTCGCCGTATCCGGCATCGGCGGAGGCGGCGACGGTGCCGTTCGGGTTGAACAGGACGGCTTTGAGGGCGCTTGTGCCGACGTCGAGGATCAGAATGCCGCTCATCGCGTGCTCTTGCCGAGTTGGCGGGTGAGGACGGCGGCGATGATGACGCCGCCGGTGACCATGCGCTGAACATAGGTTTCAGCGCCCAGAATTGTCAGCCCGTTGGCGACCACGCCCGCGATGGCGACGCCGAGCAACGTGCCGGGAATGTTCGGCGTGCCGGTGCGCGAGGTGGTGGTGCCGAGGAAAACGGCGGCGTAGGCGGGCAGCAGCATCGCCTCGCCCATCGTATGCTGGACGCTGCCGAGGCGGGCGGCGAGCAGCAGGCCGGCGAGCGCGGCGAGCAATCCAGCGATCGCGAAGGCGGCGATGCGGTCGCGGCGGACCGGTAGACCGGCGAGACGCGCCGCCTCACGGTTGCCGCCGATGGCGTGGAGACGGCGGCCGAAGGGGCTGCGCGCGAGCACGACGGCGGCCAGGAGCATGACGCCGGCCATCCAATAGGCAAGGACGGGGATGCCGAGAAGCGTGCCACGCCCAAGCGCCTTGAAGCTGTCCGGCACGCCGGAAAACAGGCTGGATCCGCCGGACGCCCAATAGGCCAGGCCGGACAGGATGGTGCCGACGGCGAGCGTGGCGACAAAGGACGGGACCTCAAACCGCGCGACCAGGATGCCGTTGGCGAGGCCCGCGATGAGGCCAGCCGTGAGCGCAAGGGCGATCGCGACCGGGACGGCGACACCCGCGCCGAACAACGCGAAGCAGATCACGGCGGACAGCGAGGCGGTGAAGCCGACGGAAAGATCGAACTCGCCCGCGATCATCACGATGGTTGCGGCCACGGCGACGATGGCCAGCGTGGTGAGTTGCTGGAGGAGGTTCAGCACATTCGCGCCCGATGCGAAGGCGCCCGGTGAGGCCACGGCGAAGCCGGCGCAGATGACGGCGAACGCGAGAAGCGTGCCGTAGCGGTGGAGAGGGGCGCGGGTCATCGGGCGTTTCTGGCTACTTTTCCGGGTTCGTGATGGGCGCTGGCGGTGACGCGCGCGGGCGTTGCCTCAGCGCGCGAAATACGGTCGACGATGGCACCTTCACGCATGACGAGGATGCGATCGCCGAGCGCGAGGGCCTCGTCGCGGTCGGAGGTGGCGACGAGGACGGCGGCGCCGGAGGCGGCGGTTTCGCGGATGATGCCGTGGATCTCCGACTTCGAGCGGGCGTCGACGCCCTCGGTGGGCTCGTCGAGCAAGAGCAGCGTCGGGACACGGTCAGTCCAGCGTGCGAAGACGAGCTTTTGCTGGTTGCCGCCGGACAGGGTGAGAGCGCCCTGCTCCGCCGAGCGGTGGACGATTCGAAGACGGCTTGCGGCGGAGACGAAGGCTTTGGCCTCGCGCGCGGTGTCGATCAACGGGCCGCGCGTGAAGTCGGAGAGACGCGGGAGCGTGAGGTTGGCGACGAGCGGCAGATCGCCGACGAGGGCGTTGCGGCGGCGGTCATCCGGCACGAAGGCAAGGCCGGCATGGATGGCGTCGGCGGGGGTGTTCGGACGGTAGGGCCGCGATTGCAGCGTCATGATTCCCGCGGCGTGGGCGCGCGCGCCCCAGATCGTGTGCAGAAGGCGTGAGCGGCCGGAGCCGACGAGGCCGTAGAGCACGGTGATCTCCCCTGCCCGTGCGTCGAGCGAAATCGGCGGCGTGCCGGGGCGCATGACGACGGATTGGAGCGAGAGAACGGCGGGGCCGGGGGTGCTGGTTTCGGCAGGGATGGGGGGTGCGGCGTCGCCGACCATGAGGCGCACGAGGTCATCCGTCGTGAGGCCGGCGGTGGGGCGCTCGGCGGTGACGAGGCCGTCGCGCATCACGACAACGCGGTCGGCTATATCAAGGACTTCGCCGAGCCGGTGGCTGACGTAGAGGATGCCGAGCCCCTCCCCCCGAAGGCGGTGCACGGCGGCGATCAGGCGGTCGGCCTCCTCGGCGGACAGCGCGGCGGTGGGTTCGTCGAGGATGAGGATGCGGCCGCGATCGCTGAGGGCGCGCAAGATCGCGACGAGTTGGCGCATGGCGGCGGGAAGTTCGGCGGCGGGAATGCCGAGCGGCAGGCCCGGCGCGAAATCGCGGGCGAGCGCGCTCACGCGGCGGCGCATGGCGGCGGTGTCAACGAGGGTGAAGCGGGTCGGCGGGTCGAGGCCGAGGAAGGCGTTCTCGACGGCGTTGAAGGCGGGAACGAGTTGCGGATCCTGGTGGATGACGCGGATGCCGGCCGCGCGCGCGTCTTGGGTGCCTCGGAACGTCTGAGCGCAGCCGTCGACCGCGATCAGACCGCTATCCGGGATTTCGGCGCCGACGAGGCATTTGATCAGCGTGGATTTGCCCGCGCCATTATGGCCGACGAGGCCCACGACCTCACCGGCGCCGACCTTGAGGTCGACACCGCCGAGGGCGCGGGTCTCGCCGAAAGCTTTGGTCAGTCCGGTGACGGAGAGCACGGATGTCAGTTGCAGGTGACGCCCAGGCTTTCGCGGGTGATCAGCTCCACCGGGGCATAGAGTTCGGTGGCCGACGGGGCGCCGCCGGCGAGAACCGCGCCGAGTTCCTTGGCCGCGATTTTGGACATGTCGCCAAAGCCCTGGCGAACGGTGCCGATGTAGGACGTGCAGCCCTTGATCAGCTCGATCGCCTGGGGATTGCCGTCGATGCCGGCGATCACGATGCCCTTGCGGCCGGCTGCTTCGATAGCGAGGTTGGCGCCGATGCCTGGCTCGTCCCAGGCAGCCCAGACCGCATCGATCGCGCCGTCACCCGGGTTGGCGAGGAGGATGGAATCGATTGCCTTCTGCGCGTCTTCGATCTGGCCCGGGACCTGAACGAAATGTTCGCCGATCTGCTTCACGTCCGGGTTTGCCTTCAGCACGTCGTCAAAAGCGATCTCGCGCTGGCGCACGCCGGGGTGAGCCGAATGGAACAGGCGCGCGACCTCGCCCTTGCCGCCGATCGATTTCAGGAGGAACTCCGACATGGTTTTGCCGAGGACGTAGTTGTCGGAGGTGACGTTGAGCGCGGTCGAGGCGTTCTTGGCGCCGTCGATGGTGATGACGGGGATGTTCGCGGCCTTGGCCTTGTCGACCTGACCCTGAACCTGCGCCGGGTCCACCGACACGAGCACGATGGCGTTGACGCCGGAGCTGGTCACGTCCTCGATGCGGCTGGCGAAGGCGCCCATGTCGCCGGCGGTGTCCACCACGTCCACGGTCCAACCGGCAGTCGCGGCTTCGGCCTGGAACGCATCGACCATCTGCTTGGTGGCGACGGCCGAAAGATACGGCGTGACAACCGCAACCCGCTCACCCGCCGCCTGCGCCGCAGACCCGAACGCAACCATGGCCACAGCGGCCAAGAGACCCAAACGCATACCCATGTGATCCCCCCAATTCTTGTCGATCTTATCGATCCGGCCGGACCTTAGCGCCGATTGGGGCAAAGCGGGAGGGGAAAGTTGAAGGGGGATGGGTAGACGGGGCGGGCTTGGGCGGTGCGCCACGTTCCTCCTTCTCCCCTTTCGGGAGAAAGTGTCGCGGCAGCGACGGTGGAGGTGTCTCTCCGCTCCTTCCAGAGCCACTCCTTATCCGTCCCACCCGTCCCCACCCACCCCTCATCCGCCGCTCGCGCGGCACCTTCTCCCACAAGGGGAGAAGGGAAGGCACGCGGGTTACTTGGCGGCTGGTGCGGATCAGATGAACCCCTTGCCCCTGAGATACTCTTCCGCGACCGCCTTCGCGGGTTCGCCGCCCACTTGCACGCGGCCGTTGAGTTCCTGCAGCGTCACGAGGTCGAGCGCCTCGAAGATGGGCTTGAGAATGTCGGCGATCTCAGGGTTTGCCTTCAGCACCTCCTCGCGGATGATAGGGGTAGCCTGATAGACCGGCTGGACGCCTTTGTCGTCGGTGAGGACGACGAGGCCGGAGGGGGCGATGCCGCCGTCGGTGCCGTAGACCATGGCGGCGTTGGCGCCGTTGGTTTGGTCGGTGGCGGCCTTGATGGTGGCTGCGGTGTCGCCGCCGGAGAGGACGATGAGCTGCTCGGGCTTCAGCGTGAAGCCGTAGGTGGACTGGAACGAGGGCAGTGCGGCGGGGGAATTCACGAACTCGGCCGAACCGGCGAGGACCACCTCACCGCCGCCCGCGACCCAGGCGCCGAATTCGGTGAGCGTGCTCAGCTTGTTGGCCTCGGCGACTTCCTTGCGGATCGCGATGGCCCAGGTGTTGTTGGCGGGCGATGGCGTGAGCCAGACGATCTTGTTAGCGTCATAGTCGAGCTTCTTGGCTTCCTCATAGGCCTTGGCGGCATCCTTCCAGATCGGATCGTCGGCCTTGTTGAAGAAGAAGGCGGCGTTGCCGGTGTATTCGGGGTAGATGTCGATCTCGCCGCCGGTGATCGCCTTGCGCACGACGGGGGTGCCGCCGAGTTGTACCCGATCCTCCACCGCAACCCCCTTGGCCGACAGCGCGGCGAGGATGATGTTGCCGAGCACGCCGCCTTCGGTGTCGATCTTGGAGGAGACGACGACGGCCTCGGCTTGGGCTGCGCCGATTGTGAGGGTGGCGGCGAGAGCGGCGCCAAGGATTGCCGGGAAACGCATGGTGGGATCCTTTTTTCAACGGAAAGCGAAACGGTCTATCGCATTGAAGAGCACCGATGCCGGGAAGTCGGCGCACGAAATTCCAGAAAGTGGACGTCCGAGGCAAAAAACCGATCGTTCTTCGCTGGCTTTCCGGCGAGAACACCTCAACGGGCTGAATTGTTTCCAATCCGAACGGCCGATCGGTGCATTCGGGCTGCAAAAAACGAAGGGACGCATTCCCCCCGCGCGCGGCATCTTGTATCTCTCGCAGAACGATTTGTTACGTTGGGACCTATGCGATGAACGCGAACACCGGCAACGCCACCGGCACGCCCCTCGAAATCCGCCACGACTGGACGAGAGCGGAGGCGCGGGCGCTTTATAGCTTGCCGTTCAACGACCTGCTGTTCGAGGCGCAGAGCGTGCACCGCAAGCACTTCGACCCCAATCGCGTGCAGATGAGCCGGCTGCTTTCGATCAAGACGGGCGGGTGCCCGGAGGACTGCGGCTATTGCAGCCAGTCCGCCCATGCGCCGACAGGGCTGAAAGCCTCCAAGCTGATGGAAGTTGAGCGGGTTTTGGAGGAAGCGCGCAAGGCCAAGGCCGGAGGCGCGACCCGCTATTGCATGGGCGCGGCGTGGCGCAGCCCCAAAGAGCGCGACATGGACATGGTGGTAGCCATGGTCGAGGGCGTGAAGGCGCTTGGCATGGAAACCTGCATGACGCTGGGCATGCTGTCGCCCGATCAGGCCGGGCGGCTGAAGCATGCGGGGCTGGACTACTACAACCACAACATCGACACGTCCGAGCGCTATTACAGCGAGATCATAACCACGCGCACCTTCGCGGACCGGCTGGATACGCTGGCGACCGTGCGTGAAGCCGGCATCAAGGTGTGCGCGGGCGGCATCGTGGGCATGGGCGAAGGCGAGGATGACCGGATCGACATGCTGGTAACGCTGGCCAACCTTGCCGAGCACCCGGAAAGCGTGCCGATCAACATGCTGATCGCCATTCCCGGCACGCAGCTTGAAACGGCCGATCGGATCGACCCGATCGACTTCGTGCGCACGATCGCGCTGGCGCGGGTGATGATGCCGCTTTCGCATGTGCGGCTGTCGGCGGGGCGGACGGAAATGTCGGACGAGATGCAGGCGCTGTGCTTCTTCGCCGGCGCCAACTCGATCTTCACGGGCGAAACGCTGCTGACGGCGGACAACCCCGGCGAGGACCACGACGCGGCGCTGTTCCGGCGGCTGGGCATAGCGGCGATGGAGCTGGACGCCTCTCCATGACGACCGGGCGGCTGGAGCGATTCCGGACGACGCTGGGCGGCCTTGCCCGCAAGAGCCGCACCCGCCGACTGGAACCGCGCACCGGCCATGATTTCGCGTCCAACGATTATCTCGGCCTTGCCGGCTCGCCGCGATTGGCGGGCGCGGTGACGGAGGCGCTGGCGCGCGGGGTGCCGGTGGGGGCGGCGGGATCGCGGCTTCTGCGCGGCAACCACCCTGAACACGAGGCGCTGGAGGCGGAAGCCGCTGCGTTTTTCGGAAGCGAGCGGGCGCTTTATCTCGGCTCCGGCTATGCGGCGAATGTGGCGCTGCTGTCAGCGCTGCCGCAGCGGGGCGATCTCATCGTTCATGACGAGCTAATCCACGCGAGCGCGCACGAGGGGATGCGGCTTTCGAAGGCGGACACGGTTTCGGTGCCGCACAACGATGCGGGGGCGTTTGACGACGCGATCGCGCGGTGGCGGGCGGCGGGCGGCGCGGGCACGCCCTATATCGCGGTTGAAAGCGTATATTCGATGGACGGCGACCGCGCGCCGGTGGCGGACCTGATCGCGATCGCGGAGCGTCACGACGGGTTTCTTATGGTCGACGAAGCGCATGCGACGGGGATTTTCGGGCCGTCCGGACGCGGGTTGACAGCAGCGTTTGAGGGGCGCGAGGCGCTGATCGCCCTGCACACCTGCGGCAAGGCGCTGGGCGCATCCGGCGCGCTGGTGACGGCTGCCGGGCCGATCGTGGATTTCCTGATCAACCGGGCACGGCCCTTCATCTATGCCACCGCGCCCTCCCCTTTGATGGCAGCGGCAGTGCGGGAATCGCTAAGGGTGCTGGCGGACGAGCCTTGGCGGCGCGAGGCGCTGGCGGGGCTGATCGCAGGCGCGCAGGCGCGGCTGGCGGGGCTGGGGCTGCCGTCGTCGGATACGCAGATCCAGCCGGTGATCCTTGGCTCCAACGCACGCGCGACGGCCGTCGCGGCGCAGGTTCAGGCGGCTGGTTACGACTGCCGGGCCATTCGCCCGCCAACCGTTCCGGAGGGAACCGCACGGCTACGAATTTCGCTGACGCTGAATGTGGATGCGCAGGTGGTGGCCGGGCTCTTGGACTGCGTGGCGGAGGCTATGGCGGACGAACGGGTTTGATTGGAGTTACGGAGGGATTCGAACCCCCTGCCCGTGCGACGAGCGCTGCGCCTAAGGGCTTGTCTTGAGGCGTTGGACCTGCCAAGTCCCGTCACACTCGACCTCATGAAAACTAAACTGGCCGGATGCAGAGATGTCCCCTCCCCGCTTTATCGTGACTGGCACCGACACCGGGATCGGTAAGACGGTGTTTGCCGCTGGCCTGACCGCCGCGCTGGGCGCGACCTATTGGAAACCGATACAGTCGGGGCTGGAGGACGAGACCGACAGCCAGACCGTGTCCCGGCTGACGGGCCGGCCGGTTTTGCCGGAGGCGTATAAGCTGGTGACGCCGGTTTCGCCCCATTATGCCGCCGAGATCGACGGAGTCACGATCGATCCGGCGCGGCTGACTCCGCCGGATTTGGCCGGGCCGCTGGTGATTGAGGGCGCCGGCGGGTTGATGGTGCCGGTCACGCGGGCGCTTTTGACGATCGACGTGTTCGCCGGATGGCGGTTGCCGGTGGTGCTGTGCGCGCGGACGGCGCTGGGCACAATCAACCACACGTTGCTGTCCGTGGAGGCCCTGAAGGCGCGGGGCGTGCCAATTCTGGGGATTGCCTTCGTGGGTGAGGAAAAGGCGGATAGTCAGCGCACGATCGGCGATTTTTCCGGCGTTCGCGTGCTGGGACGGTTGCCGCATCTGGGTCCGCTGACTGGCGAGACGCTGGCGGCGGCCTTCGCTGTGAATTTCAACCTTGCGGATTTCACGGTATGACCCGGTCGCCCGTCTGGCATCCCTTCACGCAGCATGCGGTGGAGCCGCCGCTGCTCAAGATCGCGCGGACGGAGGGGGCCTATCTCGAAACGGCGGACGGGCGGCGGGTGATCGACGCCATCTCATCGTGGTGGGTGATTACGCACGGCCACCGCTACCCGCCGATCATGGCCGCGATCCGGGAGACGAGCGAGCGGCTGGATCAGATCATCTTCGCGGGGCTGACGCATGAGCCGGCGGAGGATCTGGCGCGGGCGCTGGTGGCGCTGGCGCCGCGCGGGCTGGACCATGTGTTCTATTCCGACAGCGGGTCCACGGCCGTGGAGGTGGCGATGAAGATGGCGCTTGGCGTTTTCCGCAACCGGGGCGAGAAGCGGCATCGCATCGTGGTGATGGAGGACAGCTACCACGGCGACACCATCGGCACGATGAGCGTGGGCGAGCGGGGGGTGTTCAACGCCGCCTATGAGCCGCTGCTGTTCGCGGTGGACCGGATACCGTTCCCCGTGGCGGGCCGCGAGCAGGCGACGCTGGATGCGTTCGAGGCGGTTGCCCGAACCGGCGAGGTGGCGGCGCTGATCGTAGAGCCGCTGGTGCTGGGCGCGGGCGGGATGCGGATGTATGCGCCGTGGGTGCTGACCGAGCTGAAGCGCATCGCGCAGGCCACGGGAACGCTGCTTGTGGCCGACGAGGTGATGAGCGGCTGGGGGCGGACGGGCACGCTGTTTGCCTGCGAGCAGGCGGGAATTACGCCGGATATTCTTTGCACGTCCAAGGGTTTAACCGGCGGGGCTATACCGCTGGCGGCGACGCTGGCGACGGCGGAGGTGTTTGATGCCCATTATTCGGCGGACCGGTCGAAGACGTTTTTCCACTCGTCGTCCTATACGGCGAACCCGATTGCCTGCGCGGCGGCGCTGGCGAATATCGGGGTTTGGACCAGCGAGCCGGTTGCGGACCGGGTGGCGGCATTGAGCGCGATGCAAGCCGAGCGTATCCGCCGCTTCGAGGGCGACGACCGGTTCGAGAATGCGCGCGTGACAGGTACGATCGCGGCGGTGGATTTGAAGGTGGAGGGAGCCGGGTATCTGGCGGAGGTGGGGCCGGAGTTTCGGCAGTATTTCCTGGCGCGTGACTTGCTGGTGCGCCCGCTCGGCAACATCATCTATCTGATGCCGCCCTATTGCGTGACGGCGGGGGAGCTTGACCGGCTCTATGACGCCATTTTGGACGCGCCGAACCACATGCGGGGACTGCGATGAAACGCGCCGCAGGCACGCGTATCCTGGGTTTCGGGCACCACGCCCCGGCGCGGCGGGTGGAGAATGCCGAGCTTGAGGAGCTGATCGGGATCGAAGCCGGCTGGATCGAACGGCGGACGGGGATCCGCGCGCGGCGCTGGGCGGAGGCGGGCGATACGCTGTCCGGCCTTGCGGTGGCGGCGGGCGAGATGGCGCTGGCGAGGGCCGGGGTGGAGCGGGCGGATATCGGGCTGACGCTGCTTGCGACGTCGACCCCGGATCATCTGCTGCCGCCGTCGGCGCCGCTGGTGGCGCACCGGCTGGGGCTGACGCGATCGGGCGCGGTGGATCTGGCGGGGGCGTGCGCGGGCTTCATCTATGCGCTGACGCTGGCGGATGCGCAGGTGCGGGCGCACGGGCGGCCGGTTTTGGTGGTGGCGGCGAACATACTTAGCCGGCGCATCAATATGGCTGAACGCGCGAGCGCGGTGCTGTTCGCCGATGCGGCCGGAGCCGTGGTGGTGGGGCCGAGCGAGGATGCGGGCCAGGGGCTTGTGGGGCTGGATCTGGCCTCCGACGGGGCGGGATACGGGCTCGTAACGGTGCCGGGCGGCGGGAGTTCGCGGCCATTTTCGGCGGAGATGGCGATCGAGGATACGCTGATGACCGTTTCGGACGGGCGGGCCCTTTTCGCCGAGGCGGTGCGGCTGATGACGGATTGCTCGCGGCGGGCGCTGGCGGCGGCGGGGCTTTCCGCCGACGCGGTGACGCGCTTCGTGCCCCATCAGGCCAACGCGCGGATCTTCGACCTTGTGGGGCGCACGGTGGGCGTTGGCGAGGAAACCGTCGTGCGCAGCATCGCGGAATATGGGAATTCGTCGGCGGCGACGATCCCGCTTTCGCTGTCGATCGCAGGGGACGAGCGGCCGTTCGCGGCGGGCGAGACGCTGCTTTTGGCCGCTGCCGGCGCGGGGCTGACGGGCGGTGCGGTGGTCTGGCGGATGTGACCGCGCGATTGCGCGCAAGATAATCGGAGAGTTCAGACATGACCGACGATCCAGAGGCTGAACGCCACCGGGCCAAGATGGTCAAGCGCAAGGCCGTGCAGGATGCCGAGGTCGCGGGGAAGACGGTGGCCGAAAAGGGGCTGCTGATCGTTCACACCGGGCCGGGCAAGGGCAAATCCACGGCCGCCTTCGGGCTGGCGGTGCGGGCGCTTGGGCATGGCTGGAAGGTGGGCGTGGTGCAGTTCGGCAAGGGCGCGTGGGAAACCGGTGAGCGGCGCGTGCTGGAGAAACTGGGCGGTGTGTCGTGGCACACGCTCGGCGAAGGGTTCACCTGGGAAACGCAGGACCGCGCGCGGGATGTGGCGGCGGCGGAACGCGCGTGGGGCGAGGCGCTCGCTTTGATGGCGGATCCGCAGATCCGGCTCCTTGTGCTGGATGAACTCAACATCGCGCTGCGCTACGAGCATTTGCTGCTGGACGCGGTGGTGGACGTGCTGCGGGCGCGGCGGGCGGATCTGCATGTCGTCGTAACCGGGCGGAACGCCAAGCCGGCGATGATCGAAGCGGCGGATCTTGTGACGGAGATGACGCTGGTGAAGCACCACTTCGCGGCGGGGGTGAAGGCGCAGGCCGGGATCGAGTTTTGATGACGCGGCGGGTGATGATCCAGGGCACGGGCTCGGACGTTGGCAAATCGCTGCTGGTGGCGGGGTTCTGCCGCCTGTTCGCCCGGCGCGGGATGGCCGTGCGGCCGTTCAAACCGCAGAACATGTCGAACAACGCCGCCGCCACGGCCGACGGCGGCGAGATAGGACGGGCGCAGGCACTTCAGGCGCGCGCGGCAGGCGTGGCGACCTCGGTTCACATGAACCCGGTGCTTTTGAAGCCGCAATCGGACATCGGCAGTCAGGTGGTGGTTCAGGGGCGGATGATCGGGACGGCCAAGGCGCGGGAGTATCAGGCATGGAAACCCCGGCTGATGGCGGCGGTGCTGGATAGCTTCAGGCGCCTTTCCGCCGAGGCGGATCTTGTGATCGTGGAGGGCGCGGGGTCGCCGGCCGAAGTGAATTTGCGGGCGGGCGATATCGCCAACATGGGGTTTGCGCGGGCGACCGATACGCCGGTGGTGCTGGTGGGCGACATTGACCGGGGCGGCGTGATCGCCAGTCTGGTGGGAACGCATGCGGTGATCGACCCGGCCGACGCGGCGATGATCCGGGCGTTTCTGGTGAACCGGTTCCGGGGCGATGTGACGCTGTTCGCGGGCGGCCTCGCGGTGATTGCGGAGCGCACGGGCTGGGCGTCGCTGGGCGTGGTGCCGCATTTCGCAGAGGCGGCGCTGCTGCCGGCAGAGGATGCGCTTGGATTGCGCACGCGGGCGGATCACGGGCAAGGCGGACGGCGTATTGTGGTGCCGGTGCTGCTGAGAATCGCGAATTTTGACGATCTCGATCCGCTGCGGCAGGAACCGGGCGTGACGGTGACGCTCGCCCTGCCCGGCCGGCCGCTGCCGCCGGCGGATGTGATCGTGCTGCCGGGATCGAAATCCACGATCGACGACTTGCTGGCGCTGCGGGCGGAGGGATGGGACATCGATATCCGCGCGCATTGGCGCCAAGGCGGCAAGGTGATGGGGCTTTGCGGCGGGTATCAGATGTTGGGAACCGCGATTGCCGATCCCGATGGGATCGAGGGGCCGGTGCGGGAGGTGGCCGGGCTCGGGCTTCTTGGCGTCCAGACCGTGCTGACGGGGAGCAAGCAGCTTTCGGCGGTGACCGGCGAGACGGTGCCGGACGGGGTTCCGATCGTGGGATACGAGATGCATGTGGGCGTGACCGGTGGACCGGATCGGGCGCGGCCGTTCGCGCGGATCGCGGGCGTGGATGAAGGGGCGGTTTCGCCAGACGGGCGGGTGGTGGGCACCTATTGCCACGGGCTGTTCGCGGGCGAACCGGCGCGGCGGCGGTTTCTCGGTTGGATCGGCGCGGAGACGAGCGATCTCACCTACGAGGCGCGGATCGATGCGGTGCTGGACCGGCTCGCGGATCACCTGGAGCGGCACGTCGACTGCGAGCGGCTGCTTGCGATCAGCGAAGGGCGATGACGCCAGCCAGCACAGTCGCAAGCGTGGCAGCGAGGAGTACCAGAGCGAGCCGGTAGAGCTTCAACGCCCGGTCGATATCGCCGGCGGTGGCGTCGGCGCGGCCGTCGCCCATCCAGAAATCGTCGACGAGGGTTGCGCCGTAGACGCGGGGTCCGGCAAGGCGAAGGCCGAGGGCGCCGGCCATGGCGGCTTCCGGCCAGCCGGCGTTGGGCGATTTGTGGTTGCGGGCATCGCGAAACACCGCCCGGATGGCGCCGCGCGCGGAATAGCCAGGGGCAAGCGCGGCGAGGACGAGCAGGAGCGCGGTGAGGCGCGACGCCGGGAGATTGATGAGGTCGTCGAAGCGGGCGGCGGCCCAGCCGAACTGGAGGTGGCGGGCCGTCTTGTGGCCGATCATGGAATCGGCCGTGTTCGCAGCCTTGTAGAGCGCGCCGCCTGGGAGGCCGAGAAGCGCGGTCCAGAACACGGGGGCGGTGATGCCGTCGGAAAAGTTTTCAGCCAAGCTCTCGATGGCGGCACGGGAAACGCCCGCTTCGTCAAGGCTTTCCGGATTGCGGCCGACGATCATCGCAACGGCGGCTCTGCCTCCGGCAAGGCCTCCGGTTTGGAGACCGTCACGGACGCGGGCGACGTGCTCGTAGAGGCTGCGCTGGGCAAACAGCGTTGAGACGATCAGCGGGAGCACAATGAAGGTGCCGACGACCCCGGCGAGCCCCGCCGCGCGCTGAATGCCGACCGCGACGGCGCAGGTGATCGCGAGCAGCGCTAAGAGCGCGAGCACGCCCTTGGCCCGGCGCATAGGGTTGCCGTCGCGCTCAAGGTTGAGCCTGCGGTCGAGCCATGTGATCAATCGACCGATCCATGTCACGGGATGACCGATGACAAGGAACATACGCTGAGGGTAACCTGCGGCAGCTTCCACGGCGAGTGCGGCGAGGGCGATGACGAGAGAGGGTACGGGATCCATGGAACACCGGTTGGCGCGCATTCTGGAGCACGGCGGAGACGTCGATGGCGCTCGCGCGCTTTTTCCGCAAGCGCCAGAGCCCTGGATCGATCTCTCCACTGGCATCAATCCGGTTCCCTACCCCGTCGGCGACGTTCCCGCCAGCGCTTGGACGCGGCTTCCCGGCAAGGGCGCGCTGGCGGCGCTGATTTCAGCGGCCGCGAAGGCCTATGGCGCGGCGGATCCGGCAACGGTGATTGCGGCACCGGGCACGCAGGCGCTGATCCAGCTTTTGCCGCGACTGATCGCCGCGAACCAAGTTGCCGTACTTGGCCCAACCTATGGGGAGCATGCGGCCGTCTGGCGCGCGGCCGGCGCCGAGGTCTGGTTGGCGGAGGATCCGAGCGATCTGACTGGCAGCGATGTGGCGGTGATCGTCAATCCCAACAATCCGGATGGGCGCCTGCTCTCACCCGATCAGATCGCGCAGATTGCCACGACGGTGAGAACGCTGGTGGTGGACGAGGCGTTCGTCGATGTCGTGCCGGGGGCAAGCCTGATCCCGCACGGGCTTCCCGCAAACACCGTGGTGCTGCGATCCTTCGGGAAGAGCTATGGCCTTGCCGGTGTACGGCTGGGCTTTGCCGTGGCGTCGCCAGTCCGTGCGGCGGCGATCGCGGCGCTCTTGGGGCCTTGGGCTGTGCCGGGGCCTGCAATCGAAATCGGCACGCTTGCCTTATCCGATCCGGCTTGGCTGGACGGCGCCCGCGCGCGGCTTGAGGCGGACGCGGCGCGGCTGGACGGACTGCTTTCCACCGCCGGCCTCGCCCAGCTTGGCGGCACGCCGCTATTCCGGCTTGCCCGCACGGACAGGGCGGCGGCGTGGTTCGAGCGCTTGGCCGCGCGGGGCATTCTCGTCCGCCCCTTCGACTATGCGCCGACCTGGCTACGCTTCGGCCTGCCCGCCGACGAAGCAGCATGGGGCCGCCTTTCGGACGCGCTGATGCGCTGATTGCGCGGCCTTTAGTGTGATTGGGAACTTGGCCATCGCTGAGCCGTTCATCCTCTGCACGGAGCGGGGGACCGATGACCAATCCCAATGCGACAACCGAGACGGCTCTTGAGCGTGACGACGTTCTTGGCGTTCGCCTGCGCGTTCACACCCTCGTCGACGTCAAGGCAAGAGCACTGGAGAAAACGCTCGACACCGAGATCGTGGATATTTCGCGCGTGCTGTTCGACACCCCTGTCGACCAGGCGCCGGAGGTTCGCACCAAAGGCAACGTTCTCATCGTTCCGATGACGGAGGCGGTGATGGTGTTCGAGAAACGTCTTGTCCTCAAGGAAAAACTCCACATCAAGCGGCGCGTCGTCGTGGACCGTGAAACGGTGGCCGGCGAACAAAACCGGGAAGAGGAATGACCATGGCTAGTGGCTTTGAAAGCGAGTCCGGCTCCGACCGGCTGATTACCGCCTTCTTCGACCAGCGCCCTAAGGCGGATGAGGCCGCTGGGCGTGTGGCGGCGCTGGGCATTGCCCGCAATGCGATCACAATCGTGGAAGGCTCCCAGGCGGATGAGGCGGCGCCGGCAAGCGAAACGGCGGGGGGCTTTTGGGAGACGCTTCGCGATCTGTTTCTGCCCGACGACGATCGTTCCACCTATGCGGAAGGGCTGCGGCGCGGCGGATATGTGCTCTCCGTGCGTCCATCCGCGGACCTTTACGAGCGCGTGATCGACATTCTTGACGATGAAGGCGCCGTGGATCTCGAAGCGCGTGAGACGGCTTGGCGGCAGGAAGGCTGGAGCGGCTCTTTCGGTGGAGAGTCGACTGCTTCCGACACGATCAGCGGCGCGTCTGATCGGTCGCTGGCGGGCCGCACTAGCGATGAGGAGCAACGCATTCCCGTCGTCGAGGATGAAATGCGCATCGGCAAACGCGACGTCAGTCACGGCCGTGTGCGGGTGCGGTCCTATTTTGTTGAAATGCCAATCGCCGAGGCCGTGGACGTCAGCAAGGAGCGCGCCGGAGAGGCGTCCGGCACGCACCGCCGCACCGCGGTCGAGATCAATGACGAGCGCGGAACGATCAAGGACACGAACCGCGCCGGGACCTGACCGGCAGCACAACCGATTTTCGGCAGCGTGATTAGGAAGGGGCGTTTCGGCGCCCCTTCCTAATGCAGTGAACCTTAACCGCGCGGTGAACTTTCACCGGGTGTTAACCATAGCGTCCTTCAATGATCCGACAGACAGGAGTTGGATCATGCGGGACGTCGAAGTCGAAGAGGGGCTCGTGGTTCGGTTTCCCGGACGCAGCGATGACTTCGTCGAGGGGATCGAGATCGGGCTTTTGCTCGCGGCGCTCGCCTTGGGAGCTGGACAGGTGGAGCGGTGGATGCCGATCGCGACGGTGGCGCAGGCCGAAGCGCTGGCGACCCGGATGAAATATTTCACCTCATTGGGCGAAACCTATGACGGGCTGACCTTGCTGACCTTCTCGCGCTGGGCGCCGCGCCCCAAGCTGAAGCTGGTGCACAGCCGCTGAGGCGTTAGGCCAGAGCGCGCACCAGGGGGACAATCCCCGACAGGTTTTCGATCGCGCGGAAGCGGGGTTCGTTTGCCGGGGGCTCGGCGTGCTCGACCGCCCATGTCAAATGATGCGGGACGTGAACACCCCAGCCGCCTGCACGGATAGCGGGGATGACATCTGATTTCAGCGAATTGCCGACCATCATAGCCTGCGCGGCGCCATGGCCGTGGCGGGCGAAGATGCGCTCGTAGGTCGCGGCGGTCTTGTCGCTGACGATCTCGACCGCGTCGAACAATTCGCCGAGCCCGGAGGCAGCGAGCTTGCGCTCCTGATCGAAGAGATCGCCCTTGGTGATCAAGACGAGCGTGTGAGACCCGGCCAGCGCCTCCAGCGTTTCGCGCGCATGGGGCAGCGCTTCGACGGGATGGCTGAGCATGTCGCGGCCCGCATCAAGGATGCTTTGGATCACCGAGGCGGGCACCCTGCCCTCTGTCACCTCGATCGCGGTTTCGATCATGGAAAGGGTGAAACCCTTGATGCCGAAGCCATAATGCCCAAGGTTGCGCCGCTCCGCCGTCAAGAGCCGGGCGGAAAGGTCCACCGGCTCGGCATAGTCCGCCAGCAGCGCCTGAAATCGCTCCTCGGTGAGCCGGTAGAAGGTTTCGTTCTGCCAGAGCGTATCGTCAGCGTCGAAACCGATGGTGGTGAGGGCGTGGGCGCTCATGACGGTGGGCTCGCGCTTAGAAGAAGGCTTGCAAGCCGGTGATGGCGCGGCCGAGGATCAGCGCGTGCACGTCATGCGTGCCCTCATAGGTGTTCACCGTTTCAAGGTTCACCATGTGGCGCATGACTTGGTATTCCTCGGAAATGCCGTTGCCGCCGTGCATGTCTCGCGCCATGCGCGCGATATCCAGGGCTTTGCCGCAGTTATTGCGCTTGACCAGGGAGATCATCTCTGGCGCCATGCGGCCTTCGTCGAACAGGCGGCCGACGCGCAGCGAGGCTTGCAGGCCGAGGGTGATTTCGGTCTGCATGTCGGCGAGCTTTTTCTGGATGAGCTGGGTTTGGGCCAGCGGCTTGCCGAATTGCTTGCGGTCGAGCGTGTAGGAGCGGGCGGCGTGGAAGCAGAATTCGGCTGACCCGAGCACGCCCCAGGAAATGCCGTAGCGGGCGCGGTTCAGGCAGCCGAACGGGCCTTTGAGGCCGGAAACGTTGGGCAGCAACGCGCTTTCGGGGACCACCACGCCGTCCATGACAATCTCGCCGGTGATGGAGGCGCGTAAGCTAAGCTTGCCGCCGATCTTGGGGGCGGAGAGGCCGGCCATGCCCTTCTCAAGTATGAAGCCGCGGATTTCGCCGCCGTGGGCTTCGGATTTCGCCCAGACGACGAACACGTCGGCGATGGGGGAATTGGAGATCCACATCTTGGAGCCGGTGAGGCGGTAGCCGTCCGACACTTTTTCAGCGCGGGCGCGCATGCCGGCGGGGTCCGATCCGGCGTCGGGTTCAGTCAAGCCGAAGCAGCCGATCCATTCGCCGGACGCGAGCTTGGGGAGATAGCGCTTGCGCTGCGCTTCATCGCCGTAGGCGTAGATCGGGTACATGACGAGCGAGGATTGCACGCTCATCATGGAGCGATAGCCGGAATCGACACGCTCCACTTCGCGGGCGACGAGACCGTAGGACACGTATGAGGCGCCGGCGCAGCCGTATTCCTCCGGCAGGGTGACGCCGAGGAGGCCGAGTTCGCCCATTTCGCGAAAGATCGAGGCGTCGGTTTTTTCCTCCGCATAGGCTTCGATGACGCGCGGCTGAAGCTTTTCCTGCGCATAGGCGCGGGCGGTGTCGCGGATCATGCGCTCGTCTTCGGTGAGCTGATCGTCGAGGAAAAACGGATCGTCCCACTGAAAGACGGCGCGAGGCTTGTCGGCGGCGGGCTTGTGAACGGCGGTCATCGGCTCACTCCACGTCGAAGGTGACGCCCTGCGCAAGCGGCAGGTCGCGGCCATAGTTGATGGTGTTGGTGGCGCGGCGCATGTAGGCCTTCCAGGCGTCGGAGCCGGCTTCGCGGCCGCCGCCGGTTTCCTTCTCGCCGCCGAAGGCCCCGCCGATTTCAGCGCCGGAGGGCCCGATATTCACGTTGGCGATGCCGCAGTCCGAGCCCTCGACGGAGAGGAATCGCTCGGCTTCGCGCAGGTCGTTGGTGAAGATGGACGACGACAGGCCCTGCGGCACGCCGTTGTGCAGGGCGAGGACGTCGTCGAAGGTCGACCAGCGCATCACGTAGAGGATGGGCGCGAAGGTTTCGTGCGCCACGATGTCGGCTTGGCCCGGCATTTCGGCGAGCGCGGGCCGGGCGTAGTAAGCGCCCTCCCCGGCTTCTGCGAAGGCGCGTTCGCCGCCCGTAATCGTGCCACCAGCCGCGCGGGCGGCGTCGAGCGAGGATTGCATCGCCTGGAACGAAGCGGCGTCGATCAGCGGGCCCACGAGCGTGCCGGCGACGCGGGGATCGCCGACCTTGACCGAGCCGTAGGCCTTCTTCAGGCGCGGCACGAGCGCGTCGTAGATGCTGTCGTGAACGAAGAGGCGGCGAAGCGTGGTGCAGCGCTGGCCGGCGGTGCCCATGGCGGAGAAGGCGACGGCGCGCACGACGAGGTCGAGATCCGCCGAGGGGCAAACGATGGCGGCGTTGTTGCCGCCGAGTTCCAGAATCGCGCGGGCGAAGCGCTTGGCCAGTTTCGGCGCGACGGCGCGGCCCATGGCGGTGGAGCCGGTGGCCGACACGACGGGCACGCGGGCATCGTCCACCAACGCCTCTCCGGCGGCGCGGGTACCGATCACGACTTCCGAGAGACCGGCCGGCGCGCCGAATTTCGCGGCGGCGCGCTCGAACAGCGCCTGGACGGCGAGCGCGGTGAGCGGGGTTTTCTCCGACGGCTTCCACACGACGGTGTTACCGCAGACGAGCGCCAGCGCTGCGTTCCACGACCAGACCGCGACGGGGAAGTTGAACGCGGAGATGACGCCGACGACGCCGACCGGGTGCCACGTTTCCATCATGCGGTGGGAGGCGCGTTCGGTGGCGATGGTGAGGCCGTAAAGCTGGCGGGAAAGGCCGACCGCGAAGTCGCAGATGTCGATCATCTCCTGGACCTCGCCGAGGCCCTCGGACACGATCTTGCCAGCCTCGATGGTGACGAGACGGCCGAGATCGTCCTTGGCGGCGCGCAATTCCTCGCCGAGCAGACGCACGAGCTCGCCGCGCTTGGGGGCGGGCACCTTGCGCCAGGCGAGATACGCCGCATGAGCGCGGGTGATCGCGGCGGACATCTCGGCAGCGCCGGCCTCATGCAGCGCGCCAATGGTTTCGCCGGTGATTGGCGAGCGGACGATGAGGTTGCCGCCCGTGACGGATGCGGCGGGAACACCGAGGCGGGCGAGGAGCGCGGCGGTTTCCTCGCCGAGGCTTTCGATCTTGGGCGATACGGTCATGTCGGTTCCTCGGGCAATGCGGCCGGGCCGGAAAACGGCGAGACGGCCGATGCGGTGCCGGGATTTTGCGGCTTCAAGCCTCGCTTATCCCTCTTTCAGCGCACGACTATCAAGCGATGATTTCTGGCATGGTCATGAGGTTTGCTCATGAACTCGGTGACTATGCCGTCGGCTGGAGGGGCTTGATGGCGGCCAGTTCGTTCCGGCTCGCCATGGCCGCCTTGGACAGATCATGCGTGGCCTGAAGGTTGATCCAGAACTGCGCCGAATTGCCGAACACCCGGCCGAGGCGAAGCGCTGTGTCGGCCGTGATAGCCTGTTGTTCGCGCACGATCCGCTCGATGCGAGCGCGGTCCTTGAGGCCCATGGCGCGGGCAAGTGCGCCGGGGGTGAGGCCGTAGGCCGGGAGGAAATCTTCCCGCAGATGTTCACCGGGATGCGGCGCGGGCAACGTGAACGTATCGAAATCAGTCATGGGAGGCTCCCTGATGTCTTAGTGATAGTCGACGCAATCGACGTTTTCAGGCCCCGCGGCACCCCACGTAAAACAGACCCGGAATTGGGCGTTGATGCTGATGGACCATTGACCCGCGCGATCTGCCGATAAGGCGTGAAGTCGATTGCCGGGGGGGGGGTGCGCATATCATCGAGCGTTTCCGCTGCGTCGAGTTGGAAGAGGCGGCGACGCAGCGTTTTGAAACGATCGGCTGGGAAACCCTTGGGGGAACGCCCCTCGAAAACCTCGTTTGCCTCCTTTGATGCCCAGCTTTGGATCATTGCCCGCCGCGTTTTTGATCTTGTAGCGTGGGGCGCTACAGAACGCAATTGAAATGTAGCGCGGGGCGCTACGTGGGCGCTTAACTCGCTGAGGAACAAGCGAAGATGAATGAGTAAAATGCTTGTGTTACCAATGACTCGGCATCGACAACTCTCATGAACCCGAACGCTCCATGTCCCGCCCTCTCCTGCCCTCCATCCCTGCTTTGTCTGCGTTTGAATCCGCGGGGCGGCATCTTAGTTTTTCGCGGGCGGCGGGGGAGTTGCATTTGACGCAAGGGGCGGTCAGCCGGCAGATCCGGCAGTTGGAGGAAAGCCTGGGGCTGGATTTGTTCGAGCGGGTGAACCAGCGGGTGTTTCTGACGGATGCGGGGCGGGCTTATCTCAAAGAGGTGCAGCACATTCTGGGGGCTCTCTCAGCGGCGACGCAGCGGGTGATGGGGGCTGCGGGGAGCGCGGGGACGCTGAACTTGGCGGTGCTGCCGACGTTTGCGACGCGGTGGTTGATGCCGCGATTGCCGGGGTTCTTGGAGATGCATCCGGGCGTGACCGTGAATTTTGCGGTGCGGCTGGCGCCGTTTTCCTTCGCGGAGGATCCGCTGGACGCGGCCATTCATCATGGCGAGGCCACGTGGCCGGGGGCGGTGTGCGAGCATCTCTGCGACGAGGCGGTGGTGCCGGTGGCTTCGCCGTCGCTGACGGGCGATCGCTTGATAGGCGGCGCCGATAGTGTGGCGCAGTTGCCGCTGCTGCACCAGTCGACACGGCCGACCGCTTGGCGGGATTGGTTCGCCATGGCCGGGGTGGATACGGCTGGCGCCTTTGCCGGGGCGCGGTTCGATCAGTTCGGGATGATCGCGGGCGCGGCGGTGGCGGGGCTCGGTGTGGCGCTGATGCCGCGATTCCTGGTGGAAGAGGAACTACGAACCGGGCGGCTCAAGATACTGCTCGACCAACCGCTTCGATCAGGAACGGCCTATTGGTTTGTCTATCCCGAGGCAAAATCCGGGTCGGGGCTGGTGCGATCCTTCGGGGATTGGCTGCGCGGGGCAACTGCGGCGTGACGGAAAGCTGCGGCGGGCTGTCGCAGCGCCGGATGGGATTTCAGCGCATCGGCTGATAGGCGCCTCCTATGAAGCGGGCCTTTACGAGAGATGTTTTGCTGGATTGTGGGGCTTTGCCCGGTCTCGCACAGGGCGGCAATGACTAAGTGCGCTGCAACATTAAGTTTTCCTATGCCGGCCGTTAGTTTTTAAAACTGTTAACGGCAACCGGCCCACCGCAGGATGCGGGCACAGGAAAAGCGAACACGCCCTTGAACATGGGGATCGCGCCAGAACAGGCGCGGCCAATGACGCGGCGTTTGCGGCTTCCTGAGAACGGCGACCGTTCCCGATCGCCGACCAAGCCCGAGGACGCCCCATGCGCTACCATCCCGGTCTTTTCATCCCCGGCCCGACAAATGTTCCAGACCCTGTGCGCCGGGCCATGAACGCACCGCAGGAAGACATGCGCGCGCCGGACTTTCCCAAGTTCACGCTGCCGCTGTTTCAAGACTTGAAGCGCGTGTTCAAGACCGAAACCGGTCAGCCGTTCATTTTTCCCTCGTCGGGAACCGGCGGATGGGAGGCGGTTCTTACGAATACGCTGAACTCCGGCGACAAGGTGCTGATCGCTTCCTTTGGGCAGTTCTCGCTGCTCTGGGCGGACATGTGCCGCCGGCTCGGGTTCGACACCAAGGTTGTCGATGTGGACTGGGGCGAAGGCGTTCCCGTGGAGCGCTTCGCGGACATTCTGGCGGCGGACAAAGCGCACACGATCCGGGCCGTGCTCGGCACGCACAATGAAACCGCTACAGGTGTGACGTCGGACATCGCGGGGATGCGGCGGGCGCTCGATGCCAGCAATCACCCTGCCCTGTTGTTCGTGGACGGAGTGTCGTCGGTGGCTTCGCTCGATTTCCGCATGGACGAGTGGGGCGTGGACGCCATCGTATCGGGATCGCAGAAGGGCTTCATGCTGCCGACGGGCCTTGCGATCATTGCGGTGAGCCAGAAGGCGCTGGAGGCGCATAAGACGTCGAAGTTCCCGCGCTGCTTTTTCTCATTCGAGGACATGGGCCGGGCGAACAAGGACGGCTACTTCCCCTACACGCCGGCGACGACGCTGCTGCGGGGTTTGCGCGCGTCGCTGGATCTTCTGTTCGAAGAAGGGCTCGACGCTGTGTTCGCGCGTCATCGCCACATCGCCGAAGGCGTGCGGCGGGGCGTGCAGGGCCTAGGGCTGAAGCTCTGCGCGAAGGAGCCGAAGTGGTATTCCGATACCGTGTCGGCGATCGTGGTGCCGCAGGGCGTGGACAGCGGCGCGGTCGTGCGGCGGGCCTATGAGCGCTACGGCGTTTCGTTCGGGATCGGGCTGAACAAGGTGGCGGGCCGCGTTTTCCGCATCGGGCACATCGGCGCGACCAACGAGGTCATGATGCTGGGCGCGCTGGCGGCGGCGGAAATGGCGCTGGCCGATTGCGGGGCGAAGGTGCGGTTCGGCGCGGGCGTTGGGGCGGCGCAGGCCTTTTACGGCGCGCGGCGGCAGGTGGCCGCAGAAGCCGCATAACCAGATCCCGGAGAGACATTATGAGCTTCACACAATACAAGCCGGTCAAGACCCGCGTTCAGCGGTCGGAACTGGCGGTTCCGGGATCGAACCCCGCCATGTTCGCCAAGGCGCTCGAAGCGGACGCGGACTTCGTATTCCTGGACCTCGAAGACGCCGTGGCGCCGAACGACAAGGTGCAGGCGCGCACCAACATCATCAAGGCGCTCAGGGAACTGCCGTGGCGCGCGCGGGGCAAGACGGTGTCCGTGCGCATCAACGGGCTCGACACGCATTGGATGTACCGCGACGTCGTCGACGTGGTGGAGCAAGCGGGCGAGTTCGTGGACACGCTGCTGATCCCGAAAGTGGGCGTGCCAGGCGACGTTTACATGGTGGAAGCCATGGTGGCGCAGATCCGCGATGGGATGGGCATCGCCAATGAAATCGGGCTGGAAGCGCTGATCGAGACGGCGCTCGGCATGGCGAATGTGGAGGCCATCGCGGCCTGCTCGCGCAAGTTGGAGGCGCTGCACTTCGGCGTGGCGGATTTCTCGGCCTCGCGGCGCTCGCGCACTGTGGTGATCGGCGGGCTGAACCCGGATTATCCGGGCGACCAATGGCACGCGGCGATCGACCGGATGGTGACGGCGTGCCGGGCTTACGGCCTACGGGCGATCGACGGCCCGTTCGGGGACTTCTCCGCGCCGGACGATTACGTGAAAGCGGCAAAGCGCGCGGCCGTGCTGGGCTGTGAGGGCAAATGGGCGATCCATCCGAGCCAAATCGCGCTCGCCAACGACGTGTTCTCCCCGCCCCCCGCCGAGGTGGACCGGGCCCGGCGCATCCTGGTGGCGCTGGACGAGGCAGCCGCTCAGGGCAAGGGCGCGGCCTCGCTCGACGGGCGGATGATCGACGCGGCGTCGGCGCGCATGGCGCAGAACGTGGTGGCGGTGGCAGACGCGATCGAGACCAAGGGCCGGGCATCGTCAAAGGCGGCGTGAGCGGCGGGCTCTTCTCTTCCAAGGGATCAGATCATGGACATCCATGAATATCAGGCCAAGGAACTGCTGGCGAAATTCGGCGTGCCGATCCCAAAAGGGGGGCTCGCCTATTCGCCGGAACAAGCGGCGTACCGGGCGCGCGAAATTGGCGGATCGGTGTGGGTAGTGAAGGCGCAGGTGCATACCGGCGGTCGCGGCAAGGCCGGCGGCGTGAAGGTGTGCCGCTCCGAGCACGAGGTGGAGGATGCCGCCGACAAGCTGCTCGGGCGCATTCTCGTGACCCATCAATCCGGGCCGGCGGGGAAGATGGTGAACCGGCTCTATGTGGAGGGCGGCGTCAACATCGAGCGGGAGCTTTACCTCGGCTTCGTGCTGGACCGGGCAGAGCAGCGGGTGATCGTGATCGGCTCCACCGAGGGCGGCATGGAGATCGAAGACGTCGCGGCGACAAAGCCGGAGTCCATCGTCAAGATCTCGGTCGAGCCGGCCGTGGGGATGCAGGCGTTCCAGGCGCGGGAACTGGCGTTTGCGCTGGGGCTGCCGGGGCCGGCGGTGGCGGATGCGGTGCGGGTGATCCTCGGCGCGTACCGGGCCTTTCGCGACAAGGATTCCGGCATGCTGGAGATCAACCCGCTGGTTTTCACGCGGGAGGGCCAGCTGATCGCGCTCGATGCCAAGATGAGCTTTGACGACAACGCCTTGTTCCGGCACCCCGATATTTCGGAGCTGCGCGACAAGAGCCAGGAGGATCCGCGCGAAACGCAAGCCGCCGATCGCGGGCTCTCCTACGTCGGGCTCGACGGCGACGTCGGCTGCATCGTGAATGGCGCGGGGCTGGCGATGGCGACGATGGACATGATCCTGCTGGAGGGCGGAGCGCCTGCCAATTTCCTCGATATCGGCGGCGGGGCCACGCCGGAGCGGGTGGCCAAGGCGTTTCGGCTGGTGACGCAGGACAAGAACGTCAAAGCCGTGCTCGTCAACATCTTCGCCGGCATCAATCGCTGCGATTGGGTGGCGGAAGGCGTGGTGAAGGCGGTGGAGCTGGCCGAACTGCGCCTGCCGCTGGTGGTGCGGTTGGCCGGAACCAACGTGGAGGAAGGCCGCCGGATCATCGACGAAAGCGGTATCGACGTGATTTCCGCCAACACGCTGGCCGAAGCGGCCCGTCTTTCGGTCGCCGCCGCTAAACGCGCGCCCGTGGCTGCGGCCTGAGGAGACATCAGCATGTCCGTTCTGGTAAACAAAAACTCCAAGATCATCGTGCAGGGCATCACGGGCAAGATCGGCTCGTTTCATGCGGAGGATATGATCCGGTATGGCTCGCCGGTGGTCGGCGGTGTGACGCCGGGCAAGGGCGGCACGACGATCCACGGTGTGCCGGTGTTCGACACCGTGAAGCAGGCCGTAGCGGCGACCGGGGCGGACACCTCGATTGTGTTCGTGCCGCCGCCCTTCGCAGCGGACTCGATCATGGAAGCGGCGGATGCCGGCATCCAGGTCGCGATCTGCATCACCGACGGCATTCCGGCGCAGGACATGATGCGAGTGAAGCGCTACATGCGCCGCTACAAGGCCGAAAACCGCATGCGGCTGCTCGGGCCGAATTGCGCGGGCGTGATCACGCCGGGCGAGGCGCTGGTGGGGATCATGCCAGGGCACATCTATCTGCCGGGCCGCATCGGTATCGTCGGGCGGTCGGGCACGCTGGGATACGAGGCGGCTTCGCAGATGAAGGAGCTTGGGATCGGGATTTCAACATCCGTCGGCATCGGCGGCGATCCGATCAACGGATGCTCGCACCGGGATATCCTGGAGCTGTTCGAAGCGGATCCGGATACGGACGCCGTGGTCATGATCGGCGAAATCGGCGGGCCGCAGGAGGCGGAGGCCGGCGAATACATCCGCGATCATATGTCGAAGCCGGTGTGCGCCTATATCGCCGGATTGTCGGCGCCGAAAGGCCGTAAGATGGGTCATGCCGGGGCGATCGTGTCGACCTTCGGGGAAAGCGCGGCGGAGAAGGTGGAGACCTTGCGGGCGTGCGGCGTGAGGATCGTGCCGACGCCGGCCGAGTTCGGCTCAACCGTTCAGGGCATACTTTCGCACATGCGGGCGGCGGCGGAATAGGGCTGGCGCGGACAGATTGACGGATCGAGGTAACATCGTGGCGCTGAAGAAGAAGGTTCTCCTCACCCGGCGCTGGCCGGCCGCCGTGGAAGCGAGGCTGGCGGAGCTTTACGACGTGACGCTGAATGAAAGCGACGTGCCGATGCCGGGCGCCGCCATTCGCGAAGCGTTGTATAGTTATGACGCCGTATGCCCGACAGTGTCGGACGTGGTGGATGCGGCAGTGCTGGATGTTATGAACCCCCGTGCGGGCATTCTTGCCAGTTACGGCGTCGGCTACAGCCACATCGACACGGCCGCAGCGGCGCGGGCGGGGCTGACCGTGACCAACACGCCGGACGTGCTTTCCGAGTGCACGGCAGATCTGGCGATCACGCTCATGCTCATGGCCGCGCGGCGAGCGGGTGAAGGCGAGCGCGAGGTGCGCGCGGGCAAATGGACCGGCTGGCGGCCGACGCATATGATCGGCACCAAGGTTTCGGGCGGCACGTTCGGCGTGCTCGGCTTCGGGCGGATCGGGCGGGAGGCGGCCAAGCGGGCGCATTTCGGGTTCGGGATGAAGGTGATCTATTTCGACCCCTACCCCGTGAAACCCGAACTTGCCGCCGAAACGGGCGCGGAGCGGCGGGATACCATCGAAGATGTGCTTGCCGAGGCCGATGTGGTTTCGCTGCACATGCCGGGCGGGAAGGACAACTATCACCTGATCAACGCGGCGCGTTTGGTGATGATGAAGCCGACGGCCATTCTGGTGAACACCGCGCGCGGCGAGGTGGTGGACGGCGTTGCGCTGGCGGCGGCGCTGGCTGGCGGCGCCATAGCCGGCGCGGGGCTGGATGTTTACGAGGGCGAACCGAAGATCGTGCCGGAGTTGCTGGCGGCTGAAAACGTGGTGCTGCTACCCCATCTCGGCAGCGCGACGAAGGCGACGCGCGAGGCGATGGGTTGGCGGGTCATGAGCAACCTAGAAACATTCTTTGCCGGACAAACGCCACCGGACCGGGTGGCATAAAGGCGATAGCCGGGCTGCTTTTTTGAACGTTGTCAAGGCTTCCGGCCTGTTTACGCCATTCTCTCATTTGTTTTCAAAGGGGTGACGAAGATCGAAAAAAAGAAGTAAAAGCCTCTTACGGACTTGTCAAAATCGGTAATAGATTGCGCCGGTTGAAGTCCACGGGGGCGAATTTATGTCGAAGAGTTTTGCGGCGCTCACGCGCCAGCTTTTGGTTGGCGTGACGCTTGCAGCTTTCACCCTTTCCGAGCCTTTGACGGCTAGCGCGCTACCCTTGGCGTCCAGCGTCCGCGTGGGAACGCCGGAAAGTTCGCTCGTTCTCGTCAGTCAGCCCGCGAAAAAAAAGGCCACAGGTGCCGAGCTTTTGCGGCAGTCGCAGCGTTCGTTGACGCTGGTGGCGATCACGCTTGGCCGCATGTCGATCCGCGAGCGGTCGCGCGCGGCACCCTTCATCAAAGCCGTTGAAAAGACGGTCAAGAGCTTCAAGACGCTGGAAGCAGCCATCAAGAAGCGGGACAAGAAGGCGCTTGCCAAGGCCCTCACTCAGGCATCGCAGGCGGTTGGCGGTTTGAATGCCACCTACCGGCTGGCGAACATCAAGAACAAGCGCGTGAAGGAAGGGATGCGGGCACTCGGCGTGTCCTGGCCGCTCACGGTCAAGCGCCTCGGAGGCAGTGCAAAGTCGGTGACCCCGGCGACTACACAGGCGAATAGCCGCCGCATCATCGCGATGAAGAAGCGCTTGGCAGCGCTTGAGCGGCAACGTGCGACCGAGCGCGAACGCAGAGAGTTGCGGGCGATGATCGCCGCACTGGACCGGGCTGCGGCAGTAAACCGGTCGATCGAAAATCAGTGGCTTGCAATTGTCATTCTGAACGATGTGTTCGGGTGGTATGGTGGATACTATGACTATCTGGTCGTGTATGAACCGCGCTATGCAGCTTACTATTTTGATGACTACAGATACTACAACACTGTTTATTTCGCCAGCTCTAATGACTACGCTGTCTATTATAACGATTACTCATGGTCTAGCTATGAGGAAACCGTTGTCATCAATCAGAACATCGAAATCAACGTAACGAATATCGAGATAAACCAGATCGATCAACGGATTGAGACGGTGGATCAAGATATTCAGGTCTTGGCGGAACGGACGTCCGGCAATGCAGCGCTGGAAACCTCGGAAGAATCGCTGCAGGTGCAGCCTGCGGTAGCGATCGCGGATCCGGCAACGGTGCCGGATGCGGAAGCGGACGCCGCTGCGGCGCAGCCGATCGCGGATGCGGACGTGGCGCCGATGCTGGCCGATGCGCTGTCGTCGGATTCTCCGGACGCATTGGCTGCGGAAACCGAGGCGCCTTCCGAGACTGCGCCGGCAACATCCGAGCCAGCGACTGACGATGCCGCGCCGGAAAACGCGCAGCCAAGCGACGCGCCGGCCGTTGGGGATCAACCCGCCGACGACCCGGTGGCGGATGAGCCTTCCGTGGATGCGCAGCAGGTTGAGGAACCCTCAGTTGGGGATC
>JBHYDC010000010.1:0-58970 GCA_051861205.1 Oharaeibacter sp. | reverse complement strand
AGCCTGCCGACGAACCGGTGGCGGATGAGCAGCCGGTCGACGAGCCCGTTGTCGAGGATCAACCCGCCGACGAACCGGTGGCGGATGAGCCTTCCGTGGATGCGCAGCAGGTTGAGGAACCCTCAGTTGGGGATCAGCCTGCCGACGAACCGGTGGCGGATGAGCAGCCGGTCGACGAGCCCGTTGTCGAGGATCAACCCGCCGACGAACCGCTGGTCGAAGAGCAGTCGGTGGATGAACCGGTGATGGATGAGCCCGCCGTCGAAGAGGCACCCGCCGAAGATCCGGTCTTCGAGGAGCCCGCTATCGAAGAGGCGCCCACCGAAGAGCCTGTCTACGAGGAGCCCGCCGTCGAAGAGGCGCCAGTTGAAGAGCCCATCTACGAGGAGCCGGCTGTCGAAGAAGCGCCCGTCGAGGAGCCGGTCTATGAGGAGCCGGCTATCGAAGAGGCTCCTGTTGAAGAGCCCATCTACGAGGAGCCTCCGGTTGAGGAGGCGCCCGCAGAAGAGCCTATCTACGAAGAGCCCGCAATCGAAGAGGCGCCCGTCGAGGAGCCGGTCTATGAGGAGCCGGCGATTCAATGTCCGAATGGTCAGGACGGGAACGGCAACTGCTTCGAGGATCAGCCAGAGCCCGTCTATGAAGAACCGGCTTACGAAGAGCCGGCCTATGAGGAACCGGCCTATGAGGAGCCGGTTTATGAGGAATAGCCTCGTTACCAGCCGAATTTACGGGTAACGATAAGGTGTGCCACGGCCTATAGTTGGCTGTGGCACATCCACAGTTGAGGCAGCCTCGCTTTCGACGACCCGAGGCATAGGTTTCGACGAGAGCGGGATCCATCATGACGGAACAGCCAAGCCTGATTACGTTGACGCCGGCACAGGCCCATGAGCTTGCGGCCAAGGGTGAGGTTCAACTCGTTGACGTCCGCGAGGACAATGAGTGGGCGGCGGCCCGCATTCCCGGCGCGATTCACGCTGCGCTTTCGCGGCTTGGCAGCGAGGCAGCGGATCTGCCGAATGATAAGCCCGTGGTGTTCTATTGCATGGCCGGAGCACGGTCCGCCAAGGCGGTTGAGATTGCCCGCTCGCTTGGACTTGCGCATATCCGCCATATGGGCGGGGGCATTTCGGCTTGGAACCAGGCCGGTTACGAGATCGAGCGGTAAACCCGCTAGGCTGCCCTGCCCTTCCCGCAATGGCCGGCATGACACCGTAAACGGCGCAATAGCACCTTGCCGTTAAGCATACATTAGCTGCAATTCCCTAGAGTTACCGCCAAGCCGAGTTGTCTGAAGTTTTCAGGGCGTTTGTATCTCGTACCCCTCGGCCGAGGTTCACGATGGATTTCGGTACCATTATCGGCATTGTGGGCGGTTTCATCATTCTCTACATCGCGATCCTCTTGGAGGGATCGAATATAGGGATGTTCATGAACCTGCTCGCGACCGTCGTCGTTATCGGCGGTGCTACGGCGGTGGTTCTTGGCCGTTACACGCTTAAAACCTTCCCGCAGGCCTTTTTCGGCGGCATCAAGGAAGCGATCTTCTATAAGACGCACAACATCATTCATCTCCTCGATGAACTGACAGAGATTGCCGAAGTGGCCCGTAAGCAGGGTCCGCTTGGGCTGGAAAAGCTGGACGTCGACGAACCGTTTCTGAAAAAGGCGATCCAGATGATCGCGGACGGTTATTCCGCCGACACCATTCAGCACGTGCTGGAGCGAGAGCGAGACCTTCAATATGAGCGCCTGCATATGGCGCACACCTGCTGGGCGAAGTTCGCCGAGGCCGGCCCCGGCATGGGCATGGTGGGCACGATCATCGGGCTTGTTTCGCTGTTCGCGCACATGTCGGACCCCAAACAGATCGGCCCGGCCATGTCGATCGCGCTGCTCACCACGCTGTACGGCGCCGTTGTGGGCAACGTGCTCGCAGGCCCGCTGGCGGACAAACTCGCCAACCGCGCGGACCACGACGCCGAAGTTCAATCGATGATCATCGACGCCGTGATTCTGATCCGCGAGAACAAGAGCCCGAAGCAGGTGAACGAACAACTGCTTGCCTATCTGCCGCTGAAGCACCGCAAGTCGGGCGACGACGACAAGGAAGCGGCATGACCGGATCGGCACGACGATGAGCAAGCGCAAAGGCGGAGGCGGCGGCGGGCACGGCGGCGGATGGATCATCACCTTCGCCGACCTTATGGCGTTGCTGATGGCGCTGTTCGTGATGATCGTGTCGTTCTCCAATCAGGACGAGCAGAAGCTGTATCAAGCGGCCGGATCGCTAAAAGAGGCCTTCGGCTATCAATTGATCGCGCGGCCCGCCGGCATGATCGAGCGAAACGGGCTGCCGACGCGCAAATTCGCACGAGACACTCAGCCGGTTTCGATCGCCGACACCGTGGAATTCGCCGCCAATTCCAACGACCGTTTCGACGCGCAGGGTCCGGAAGTCGACACCAACCGCTTCGCCAAGGATGCCGAAGCCAAGCCGCGCGAGTTTCTGACCGCCGCCGCATCGCTGCGGCAGGCATTGCAGGACCTGCCCGATTTCGCCGAAATCTCTCGCCAGATCCTGGTGGTGGACGACAAGGACGGCTTGCATATTTCGATCGTGGATCAGGACGGGCGGGCGATGTTCCCCTCCCAATCGCGCTATCCGAACGAGCGGATGCGGGTGATTCTCGGGCGCATTGCGCCGGTTATCCAGCAGATGCCGGGTCGTCTCAAGATCGTGGGGCATACCGAAGCGACCGGTCAATCCAACCTGCCGGGTGGTCCGGCGTGGGACCTTTCGGCTCAGCGCGCGGTGACCGTGGCCGAAATTCTCGGTCAATACGGGCTGTCGTCCGACGATTTGGCGGAGGTGAGCGGCGTTGCCGATTCGGATCCGCTCTTCCCCGATGATCCGTTCCTGTCGTCCAACCGGCGGGTGGAGTTCATTCTGCTCCACGAGGCGTCGCCGCTGCCGAACGACGAGTTGTTCTAGCGTTTTGGCCTTCAGCGCATGCCGCTTCACCGAGGCTTGAACAGCCGGCGGCTTTCGCGGGCCGGGCTGTGCGGATATGTCTTCGCCACGATCGCGGCGGCTATGCTGTCGCTCGCGGCGGCCGACATTTCAATCCGCGAGGCCTTCATGACCGCCCATCAAACCAAGCCGATCGACCTCTATTACTGGCCCACGCCCAACGGCTGGAAAGTGACCATTCTGCTCGAAGAGCTTGGCGTGCCCTACTCCGTCAATTACGTGAACATCGGCAAGGGTGACCAATTCAAGCCGGAATTCTTGGCGATTTCGCCCAACAACAGAATGCCGGCGATCGTGGATCCGGAAGGTCCGGACGGCCAGCCAATTTCGGTGTTCGAGAGCGGCGCCATCCTACAATATCTCGGGCGCAAGTTCGGCCAGTTCTACCCGGCCGATGAACGCAGCCGCGTGGATGTGGACCAGTGGCTGTTCTGGCAGATGGGCGGCTTCGGCCCGATGCTCGGCCAGAACCATCACTTCTCGATCTATGCGCCGGAAAAGATCCCCTACGCGATCAAGCGCTACACCGATGAAACGCACCGGCTCTATGGCGTGTTGAACAAGCAACTGGCCAACCGCGAGTATGTAGCGGGCGCCTATTCCATCGCGGATATGTCGATTGTAGGTTGGGCCAAGCTTTGGGAGCGCCAGGGCATGGACGGCAAGGACTTTCCGCACGTGTTGCGCTGGCTGGATAAGCTTCTGGAACGCCCGGCGGTTCAGCGTGGTCTCGCCGTCAAGTTGGATGTGCCGCCGCCCAATCTGGCAGACGACAAGGAAGCGCAGAAGGTATTGTTCAACCAGCGCGCCAGCTAACCGCGCTTTCGCTTCAACCAGAGGCCTCCGGCACACGCTGCTGGAGGCTTTTTCTTTGGGCTTTTGCCAAGCATCTTTATTTGAAAACAGAATTGATGGTGAAGCAATTCTTTCTATCGGCCGCTCATAATCGTGCGGCATTTTTTGAATAAATCGCAGAGTTCCGGGAAATCGATGGTTTACTGCTATTAGCATTTACCCGGAATTTAGATTTCATTTGATGAAAATTAAGCGATCTGTTTAACATCCTTTTCAGATCGCCAATGCACCATCATCTCATCTTCAGAGACTGAAGCACCGGGATAGAAAATCTCGGTGAGATCAAGAGAAGGACTAAGACGATGGCGCGTTTGGACATGACTTCGCTGGAAAGCATTCCTGAAGGACAGGCGGCTTCGGGCGATATTCTGTTGCAGCTTGGCGTGATGTACTCGACCGGGCGCACGGTGCCAGTGGATCTGGTGGCCGCGCATAAGTGGTTCAACCTTGCCGCCTTCCGCGGTTCGCCTGAAGCGGCGCGGTATCGCCGCGAAGTGGCCGAGGAAATGTCCGCCGCCGATATCGCCGCTGCCCAGCGGGATGCGCGGGAGTGGCTGTCGCAGCACTGACGCGCCTTAGTTTCGATGGCAAGGGCCGGCCTCAAGTGATATGCGGCGAGCGAGACCACCACGCACGCCCGAGGACGACCCCATGGACAAGGCCGACATTGCCGCGCAGACCGCGCGCATGATGCTGGAAGTAAAGGCGATCCAGTTCAACGCCGAAACGCCGTTCATCTTCACCTCCGGATGGGCGAGCCCGGTGTATGTGGACTGCCGCAAGCTGATTTCCTTCCCGCGCCTGCGCAAGCGGCTGATGGATTTCGCGACGGACATGATCCTGACCGAGATCGGCGCGGAATCGCTGGACGCTGTGGCCGGTGGCGAGACCGCCGGCATCCCCTACGCGGCCTGGCTGGCCGACCGGCTGGAACTGCCGATGCTCTACGTGCGCAAGAAGCCCAAGGGTTTCGGCCGTAACGCCCAAATCGAGGGCGACGTGCGCGAGGGCGCGCGGGTGATCTTGGTCGAGGATCTGGCGACCGACGGGCGCTCCAAACTGATCTTCACCGACGCGCTCCGCACCGCCGGTTGCAGCGTGGCGCACACCTTCGTGGTGTTTCACTACGGCATCTTCAAGGAAAGCCGCACCGTGCTGTCCGACCAGGGCATAGCGCTTCACGCGCTGGCAACATGGTGGGACATTCTGGCCGAAGCCAAACGCTCCGGCGCCTTCCCCGCCGCAACGATCGAGCAAGTGGAAGCCTTCCTGAACAACCCCGCCGAATGGTCCGCCGCCCACGGCGGCCGCTCGTCCTTCGAAGCGCCGGCCGCCGGCTGACGCTACAAGCAAGCCGGCGCCCATCTGAACGCCTTTATCGGCGAATCCGCGCATTAATGGGGACTGGCGGGGCCTTCGGGGTTGACCGAATTCCGCCGATCCTCTAGGCATCCGACCCACGGAGCTGTGGCCGAGAGGCTGAAGGCGGCGGTTTGCTAAACCGTTGTACGGGCGTAAACCCGTACCGAGGGTTCGAATCCCTCCGGCTCCGCCATTACCTTCAAATGAAGCGTCTCCCGGCCTTCCCCAGGCGCTGGATTATCCAAACAATTCCAAGGGCTTGACTGTCAGGTCTGTGGAGCGTGGATCGTCGCCCTCCGGCTCATTTTTCTCTGTTTTGGCCATTCCTCTCTGAACCTCAGGACTTTGAGGCAGAGAATACGGAACGCCAACACAAGGAAATACAACGATTTTTTTGTGCATCAGCCGTCGCAGCAGTTTAACTGGACGAAGGGCGGGGAAAGCGGTCGTTGTGAAACCGATCGTTGAATTTCCTTGCAAATCCCCAACATTGACTCCGCATGCGATGCACTGGGTTCGGCTCCCGCTGGTCCTTCCGATGCTGATCGATTTCTTGAGAGTGAGGCAAAATCAAATTGGTGCCATCAAAATAGTTCAAAGTTGCCGTCATCTCGGAAACGCACCGCTGGTCCTACGCGCGCATATGCCTTGGACCCGTTCGAAAACCGACTTCGAAGACCTTGGGCGTGATCGAAATTCAGCAACGTGAAGGTGGCTGACTCACCGGGACCATCCGCCGATAAGCCTGCACCGATCATTATTCCACCGAGGTCCGTCAAAACGAAACGGTCGTGAAAATCTTCGCCGCCCTGAACCTCCGACCACGCATAGAGTTCCAAGCAATAACCGGGTGGTAGTATTCCCTTGATTTGAGCGGATCCGTCTCGGGCGAGGATCTGCGCTGTTGGGCGTGTATCATGGTCACGGAAGTGAATTCTTATGGCCTTAGGTTGTCCCGGCCCACCGGCAAGTCGGGCTAGCAGCGAGACCAGGGGGGCAAGATAATTGCCCTTCGTCGGTCGAAGGTCGAAAAATGGATCAATGATGTCGACATCCTTGGCCACAGCAACAATGGTGTGAAGCGCACCCGCAATTTCATCTGCTGTCCTGATCACATTCCGACTAGTCGCAGCTTTGAAAAGTGGATGTCCATCCGAGCTATCGTCTGGTTGGATGGCCTCAGCACAAGCTGTTCCGCCGGCAGCACATATGATCGCCTTGAAGGGTCTGTCTCCATGTTCGCGGAGGGCGTTACTGATCCATTCTGCGTCGTGCAAATACGCCCGATTGAAATCAACAACCTTCTGTTTCGATTCTTGCAGCCTCTGGACAATCGCGACCATGCGTACGTCTGGAACGCCGGCGTCTTTTGCTGCCTGAATGACCTTCTTCTCCCACTTGGATGGAAAGCGTGAGATCAGTCGCCCTTTGTCGGCACCGAAGCGGTCGATCAGGTCTTTGAATGTCCGCCAGTCCGCGCCGATGGCTGCAGGCTCTACCGCGTACTCTGAGAGCATCAGAAAAGCTCCTCCGCACGCTCTGCAAAGAACCCATGTGGCCACCGATCGACGAAATCGCCGTCCTGGCTCACACGCAGCGGGCGGAAGCGAACGCCGCCATCGCCACTTTCGACGTAGATCACCGATAGATCACCAGGCGACAAGCCGATCACGCCTGGCGGCACCTCGTTCTCGGTCGTCTCCCGGATGCGCCGAAGCAGGCGCAGCATAATGTGCTCGCTGTGGGTTTCGACGAGCAGTGTCTTGCCCGCGCCGACGATACTCTCGCTCGTCTGCACCGCCTGGATAAACAGATCTCCCAGGCCAACCTGAATGGCGGGATGGACGTGCAACTCCGGCTGCTCGATCGCAAGAATGCCCTGCTGGCTTCTAAGGCAACCGACGATCACCGGGATCATCTGCGATATGCCGACACCCACATCGCTCGGCGCAACGATGATGCCCTTTTCGAAGTCACGCAGGGCGATCTCGGAACGGCCGCTGAGGGTGGCGTAGAGCTCTTGCAGCTCGCCCAGATCGTCTTCGGAAAGCCCGCGCTCAAAAAGCTGGTGGAACCGGCTAGGAACCGGAACCTCTTTGAACTGGAATTTCTCAAGGCGATAGCCAGTCTTCAGCCGCTCTTCGCCGCCAAGCCAGCTATTGACCTCTTCGAGCAGCTTGCCGGACGGGTCGCTGTAGAGCAGATCCCAGGCGGCAAGACCCTGCGCCCAGCGCGATTCATCTGGCGATAGGCGCGGGCGATACTTTCGGCTGGGAATTTCACGCAGCGGGCCGACATAGGTCATCGCGCTAAGGTAGTCGCGGACGATACGGATCGGCCCGAGCACGAGCTCGTCCAGCAAGGCGCTTAAGCCGGCCCTGCGGCGACGTTCGAATTCGTATTCATCGGTTGCGGCGCGCTCGCCTTCCTTGCTCAAGCGCAGAATCGCTGCGCCTGTCGCATAGCGTTGACGAATGAGGTTCTGGTCGATCTCAACCAGATCGAGGCCGAGCGGCCGATCCAAGTCCGGCAGCGCGCCAAGGACCGTCTCGACGGCGATCCGGAAATCGACCGTCTTGTTCTCTGTCGCGTCCGCAGAAGTTTCGCGCGAAAGTTCCCAGATCTCATTGCCGAGTGGCGTCGAGAAGGGATCGCCCAGGAAGTCGCCTTCAGCGCTCGGTTCAACTTCATCCAGCGCTTCCTCATGAACCTCGATTAAGTCGTCGGGGTCGGAAGTCGCTTGCAGGAGCGGGTGCGAGAAATTGAAGGCCGTCAAATGTGCGCGGCCTTGCTGAGCGGGCGAGTGAAGCTCCGCGACCGCCGCTCCATCGATCTCCACTAGCGCCTTGGCAACGTACGGCGCCTGGAGCATGTCGCTCCAGCGAACTTCGAGTCCCAGAGCGATTTCCTGAACGACCGCGTACTCCTTCAGCTCCGTATTCTCGCCGACGAGGTAGCGGATGCCGAGGTTTCTGAAATTTGAATCGCCAAGGCTTCCGCCAGAATTCAGCGGCAAGCGCTCGCTCCCCTGATCATCCCGAAGGTCGATGCAGACTTTGAGCTTGATCGCGCGATTGAGATCGTGGCCGTGGATCAGTGTCGCGAACCCACCCAAATCGATCAACCCGCCAGCGATGGTCTGGTCCGGGTCGGCGTTCCGGCGCTCAAGGATTTCGCGCAAGTAGTGCAGCGACTGAAGGATCGTGCTCTTGCCGGCGCTGTTCGGGCCGAAGAGCAACGTGATCGGCTTCAGATCAATGACCTGCGGCGTTCCGACCCCCTTGAAGTTCTCGATCTCGATCCGGCTGAGGCGCATGTGGCGATCCTAAAGCTCGCCGCGAAAGGCGCGTTGAGAGAGGCATGCAAACAGATCGGAGCCATCACCAGTTGGCGTGATCATCTTCTGAATGCTCGAATGGGATTTCCGCATCAGATCGGCAAATTTCTGTTGTTGCCGCATTGGCGGCTTTCGAATCTCGATTTGGCGAATAATGCCAAGATTTAAGCCGTCCATTATCGCTCCTTTGTTCGCGGCACGAATCTGATCGATTACGACCGGATCAGAATGGATCGCAAAGGAAAGGACTTCTGGTAGAAGTTTATTCTGATCGCACGTTATTGACGCCAAATGCTTTGTCGTAATCGCTTCGGGAATGTTATCAGGGACGACAGCTGATCTTCCAGTGGTGCCCATAATCGTAATGATTACGTCGCGCGGAAAAACGCGATATCTTCGAAGCTCTTCATACTTCTCGTGCGTAATAAATCGGCGCTCCGCCCATTGGAATTTGTTCTTCACCGCATTGTCGATCCCTAGGACAGCAATGCCCTCATCAACAAATTCACTATGCAAGAGCGCGCTGCCAAATGGCCCAGAGCGAATTGATCCTCGCTTATCCGCCGCTAGCGACTCAATGGAGGCGGGCTCCCAGTCCTCGTAACTAGGATGCTTTAGTCCAACTAGGTTCAGATAAGCAGAGCGCAGGAAATCATCCGCAAGGGTAAGCGCTTGTTCGCGCTTGCGGCGGATGGCGTCGGCCTTGTCGAGGATCACCGCGATCCTGCGCTGTTCACTCGTCGGTATCTTGGGAAACTCGATTGCTTCAAGCCTTGCCTTGTCCACGTGAGGGATAGTCGCCCCACGACCTTGAGCTTCTTGATTAAGCTGCGAGAACTTCCCTTCAAGCAATCGGCCCAGGAACCGGGCATCCCACTCCCGTGGATTTCTAAGACGCATGCGCGCGACAGTACTGCCGACTGCGCCGCTCACTCCGTAGCCTACAGTGCCCGCATTGGCACCGTCCCACACGATGCAGAGATCATTCTCGGTCGCGAGGACAGGCTTTGGATCGATGGCGAACTTGGTCGGCTTAACTCCTCGAACCTCGTCAATCTGGATGTAGGGAAAGGAGCCAGAAACCTGGCTGTCCGAAACCGCCGCGGCTTTCTTGCCTTTCCTGATCTCAAGGACCTCGCTGAGTGTCTTTGTGGTAGTCATCCGAGCAGTTCCTCAAGCTCGGCGAGATCTGTCGCGATGTCTTCGTTCAACTTCTTCATCCGATCGATGATAACGGACGGTGGCTCGTACTCCTGCGCAATTTGCGGCCGAACCTTGTATTTGTTGAGCGACAAGTCATAGTTCGCGTCTCGAATGTCCTTCGCAGGCACCATGAACGCTTTTTGCGTGCGGTCAGTATCGCGCTTGGCATCTCGATTGCGCCAGGCTGCAAGGCAGATGGGTAGATCGTTCGCTTCAACCGGATCGCGCTTGTCGTCGAGCGAAAATCCGTCTGCTTCCACGTCGTAGAAGAACACGTCGTCTGTGCGCCCGCCCTTGGTGAAGAAGAGGATGCCCGTCGAGACGCCGGCATATGGTCTGAACACGCCGCTCGGCAGCGAGATCACCGCTTCTAGCTGGTTGTGATCGAGCAAGAGCTTGCGCAAAGCCACATGGGCAGTTGACGAGCCGAACAGCACGCCGTCCGGCACGATCGTCGCCGATCGTCCGCCTTTGTCCAACATGCGCAGGATCAATACGAGGAAGAGCAATTCCGTCTTTTTGGTCTTCACCTGACGCAGTAGCGAGGCGTGAACGTCCTCGAAATCAAGGCTGCCCTTGAAGGGCGGATTCGCCAGAATGATGTTGAAACCTCCGGCCGCGGCCTTCGGAAACTTGTCCGTGAAGCCAGCGCTCAACGTGTCCTGGTAGTGGATATCCGGATCATCCACACCGTGCAGCATCAGGTTCATCGCGGCAATGCGTAGCATCGTGGCGTCGAAGTCGAAGCCGTGGAACATGCCGCTGCGGATATGCTCGCGGTGCGCTTCCAGCAGGTCGCCCGTATAGGTCTTCTCCGTCTTGCCCGTCTCGGGATCGGTCTCTTCCAGAACGCCCTGGGGCGAAGTGTAGTTTTCCAGAAGATACTGCATCGTCTGGACAAGGAAGCCGCCGGTGCCGCACGACGGATCGCCGATCACGTCTGTGGGCTTGGGTTCCAGCATGTCGACCATCAGCCGAATGATGTGGCGGGGTGTGCGGAACTGACCGTTGATGCCAGCCGTGGTCAACTTGCTCAGCAGATACTCGTAGAGATCGCCCTTGGCGTCGCCCTCGGTGAGCGGCAGCTGGTCGATCATGTTGACCGCTTTCACCAGAAGGCTTGGCTTCTGGATCATGAGCTGCGCGTCCTTCATGAATTCCGCGAAAGCGGTGCCGCTCGTCGATGACTTCCTGAAGTGCGGGAACACCCTGTCGCGCACCAGCGGCAGCATGGCGTCAGCGCCCAGATGCCGGAATTGCGACCAGCGCAGGCTTTGCTCGTCGTCCGAAAACCGCCGCTGGAACGACTTGCCCGTCCGCTTCAACCGATTCTCGTCGCGCGTTTCGTTGATGTCGAGCAGGCGCGCAAACATGAGGAACGTGATCTGCTCGATCACGGTCAACGGGTTGGTGATGCCGCCCTGCCAGAACTCGGTCCAGAGGGCATCCACCCTGCGCTTAAGATCACCGGTAATCATTTAGTGCTTCGTCCTTTCAGGGGATTCTTTTGTGCCTGCGCTGGCCTCTGGAGGCGGCGCGAAGACGCTGAGGATGTCGAGAAGATCGTCGATCTCCTCCGGTTTTTCGAAGACGCCATCCAGGCCATCAGCGTCCACAACCGTGAACGGCTGCTCATAGAGCCGATCAAGTGTGACGGACCCGAAACGGGCGATGTGGTTCTGAAGCAACCCGAGGAAGCGTGTCTGCTTTGCCGTAAGGCTGGGATGCCGGCCCGCGAATTCCGCGAACCGTGCCGCAACCGCTTCCGGGTCCAGTCCGATGATCTCGCGGATCGCGAAATCCAAAGGTCGCGCCGTGTCGGAAAAGAATTCTTCGAGCACATCCCGACTCGCATTCGGGCTTTGGATCAGCACCAGCGAAACAAGAGCCTGAATGTCGGCATCGGATACGGCTTCGCCCGCGCGAATTTTTTTGAGCGTCGGGTTCGTGTCGAAGTGCCGCTTCAGTTCGGCTTCGACGATCTGCTGGTATGCCTTCATGTCGACGGTCTTCAGACTCGTCGCCCGTCTGTTTGTCTGGAAGCCGGCGGCGTCTTCCGTCACGTCGATGATCTTCGCCGGCAGCGGCATGGCGCCCTGGCGGTCGCGATGGTGCATGATTTCCCGGAGCGGTTTGCGCATCGATTCCAGATCGGCGACGGTCACGCCGTTCCAGAACTCATCGGATTTCACCCGCTTGATGACTTCCGCCTTCTCTCGTACCGGGTTCAGGTGCATCTGGAGTGCCGAGAGCCGATCGAGCAGATCGATCTTCAGATCGGCGACATCAGCGGACTTTCGAAGGACTGCGATCTGGGCTCGCGCCATCAAGAGATCCAGCGCGTAGGCATCGCTCAATCCGCGAACGTTTCGCCATTGCATGAGGGGTGCGATGACCTGCCGAAGCATCGCAACGGTTGCTGGCGCAAAGGCTTTGAGCGTAGCCGGAACTGCCACGGCGCGCTTTTCGCGCCACTTTTCGCGAACCGAGACGGATTCCTTGGGCAGCGCCTCGATGTCTTTCGCGATGAGCTCTATCACCTCGTCGAAGATCGCGACTTCGCTCATGCGAAGCGCCGTCTCTGCGAGCAGGACGCGTTCTTCGAATACCAGTTGGAGCAAGGGCTTCGACTGGGTCGGCTCGGCCGGCCGGTAGCCCATTTCAAAGCGTTCGAAACTCCCCCAGTGATCGAAGATGCGGAACATTTTCTTGTCCTTGCCTGGGCCGAACAAGTCGGGCTTCAGGCGCGTTCCGCGCCCGATCATCTGCCAGAACTTGACAGGCGAACGGACGGGTTTGGCGAAGACAAGATTCAAGATTTCCGGGATGTCGATACCGGTATCGAGCATGTCGACCGAGATGGCGATCGTTAGCTCGGAGTTTGCGCCGTCGCCCTTGAAATCATCGATAAGCTGCTCCGCGCGTGGATCGTAGTTGTCGATGACCTGACAGAAGCGCCCGCCATACTGCGGATACATCTCGTCGAACATCTGCCGCATCAAGACAGCATGCTGGTGGTTCCGCGCGAAGATAATGCTTTTGCCTGGAAGCTGCCCGGTCGCATCGCGCAGACCGTTCTCCATCAGGTTCCGCAGGATCGCGCGGTTTGTATCTTTGTTATAGATGATCTTGTCGATCTGCTCTGATGAGAAATCGTACTGCGCTGGGTCCTCGCCCTGTTCCTCAAGCTCCTGAATCTGCTCTTTGGTCAGGATGTCGAGCCTGATCCCCTCGCGTAGGAACTGCGTCGTATGCTCGAAAACTTCAAACGGTGTCAGGAACCCGTCCTGAACTGCCTGCTCAAGATCGTAGTTCGCTGTCGGCAGCTGCCCTTCGCACCCGAAAAGGCTGAAAGTGTTGCGCGACACGAAATCGATCGGCGTCGCGGTCAAGCCGATCTGAAGGCAGTCAAAGTAGTGAAACATGTCGCCATAGACATTGTAGATGCTTCGATGCGACTCGTCGGCGATGATCAGATCGAAGAACCCAACATCGAAGGACTGATAGACCTTCTGCATGGCGGGATAGGTCGCGAGGAATATCCGTTCGCTCGCCGATTGGTTCACGCGCGAGCTAACGATGCGAATGGGCTCAGACAGGAAATCGCCGAAGGCGTTTTTGGCCTGCTTGCGCAATTCACGACGATCGCAAAGGAACAAGACGCGCTTGACCCAGCCGGCGCGAATAAGCAATTCCGCTAAAGCAATTGCAACGCGGGTCTTGCCGGTGCCGGTCGCCTGAACGACGAGCGCTTTGCGATGGCTATCTGTAAACCGCTCGGAGACCCGCTTAATCGCCTCGATCTGATAAAGACGATTGACGATGGCGACATTGGGCTCAAGCGAGTTAAGTGGCTTCCTGCCCGCCCGCTGAAAATTCACGAGATATTGCAGGCTGTCCTTCGAATAATAACCGAACACCTTCCGAGGCGGATAACCGAGGGCGTCGTCCCACATCCAAATGTCGTATCCATTGGTATAGAAGATGACCGGGCGTTGTCCGTGCATCTTTTCAAGGCCATCGGCATAAAGCTTTGCCTGTTGTCTTCCCCGCTCAGGGTCCACAGCAGTTTTCTTTGCCTCTATAACCGCAAGAGGACTCCCATTGTCATCCCAGAGCACATAGTCGGCATAGCCAAGGCCTGATGCAGTAGGCTGATGTTTGACCTCAACCTCCTTGCCGACCTCTGCCGAACTGGCGTTCCCAAGTCCAACGTTCCAGTTTGCTGCGGCAAGCAGGCTGTCGATGATTCGGGCACGGGTCGTCGCCTCATCGAACGCCAGTAGGTTGGCCGTTGCCGCGCCGGATGACGCCAGAGACTGGATCTCTTCAACCTTCTTTTCAGCTGTCACGGCGGCTTCGCGCGCGGCATCCAGTTCGCGCAGAAGCGCTTCCATCTGTGCTTCTTGCGCGGCGAGCTTCTCCAACACCTGGCGCTTTTCGCGCTTTAGCTGACCCTTGCTTTCATCGACAGCTTCCGCCACGGGCTGCACGAAAGCCGGGATGGCAGCGGCATCGCCTTTAGCAAACTGAACGAAAAGCCACCGACCAAGGTCGAAAGCTTCTTGAATCAGCCAGAGCGCGGTTCGAACCGTCGCCGGCTCGCCGTGGGCGGCCTTGTTGCCGTGAATTCGAAGCGCGTGAAGCTTGTCGAGGACCACCTTCGGCGTGATTGCAGCAAAGGACGAATTGCCCAGCAGATCGACAAAGGTAGCGTGCTCGGGCTTGGGTAGCCCCAAGTCACGATAAATGTCCTTGGTGAGGTTCTCCGCAAACAACCGCAGCTTTACGAGGGCACTTGCTGGGTCCTCATGAGCATACGCCTCGGCAAAGCCGCCAAGCGATGCGAGTTCAGGCCAACCTCCGCGAAGGATTTCGAAGTTGCGAGATTTCATCGCATCGCCTCCGAGAGGGCGGAGTCAAACTCCTCGCGATTGGAAACGACAACCGGAGTTTCTCTCGGATCACTTGACGCCAGATCCAGGCGCAACCTCTTGCTGAAATAGTACAGCATGGCGCGGCGTACCGGGACGACAACGCGCCCATCCACCATGGCGAAGTCCTGGGCAACAACCTCCTGTCGGCCCGACGTCAGTGCCGGATTCGGGATCAAGACAACCTGAAAAAGCGAATTCCAAAGCTCGTCAGATCCAGGAAGACCTCCTGCTTCGCCGAGGTCTCGGCAATCCAGGCAGCGCGACAGAATGAAATCCTTGAACTTTTGGTCGATATGGCAATAGGCGCGTGCGTGCCAGCGAAGCCCATCGCTTGCAAAAGCGTGAGGCGACACCCGCCTCCAAAGAGGTTCCGGACGCGCCTGACTCATCGACTGATACAATATCTCGATCGAACGATTTCCACGCACGGCCGCGAGCAAACTACGCAAAGAGTTGGATGCGATGCGCCGCTGAGGAATTGGCAGCCTGTCGGCGACGAGCGAGGCACGAGTATCGCCGCCAGGCGCTGTGGTTGGCGCTAAGCGATCCAAATAGGCAGCGGCGTCGAGTTCGATAAACTTCGGGCGAAAGGCATCTGCCGCGAAGTATCGCTTTTCGCTGCGATCATAGACGATGTTCGCAGGCGCCTGTTCCTGATAGAGCGCCAAGTCCTTGGATGCTTGGGGAACCGACACGCCGAACTCGGCTACAATATCTGACCGGTTGACGCCACCCTCCCAGAACAGGCGGAATTCGACGAACTCGAGCCTGCGCTCGACGCCCCATCGAAATCCCTTTTTGTCTGCGGCAACCATCTGACCAAATCCCACCGCGCAGAGGGGCGCGTTTCTTTATCCATCGTGTTTCTATATTGATTGAGATGGGTCTGTCAATACCGGCTTTGGCTTCGCCCTCTGATCTTGTGTTAGAAAGGCGTGCAGAGCGCTCGTGGCTCTTGAAGACGAGCCTCACTGTGCTCGCCTGAGCACCAATCTTTGCCGCTCCCACTCCACCGGAAACGGCGCCAGAAGATCGTCTAATTGCAGTCCCACCGGTTGCCGCCCGTCGAGAATGGCCTCGACGATATCCGGCGCAAGCAGGGTCAGGCGCAGCACGCGGGCGATGTAGGACGGGTTGATTTTCTCGGCCTCGGCGAGGTCATGGACCGTCTGGTAGCGACCGGAATCGAGCAGCTTCTTCCAGCGATGGGCGCGGGCGAGCGCCTTCACCATGGTGTTGTCGATGCGTGCTCGCGGCAGCGCCCACGCGTCGGCCCCGTTCGGCGCGATGACGAGCTTGCGCCCACCACGCTTTTTGAAGGTCATCGGCACGGTGACGGTGAGCGCGCCTGCATCGTGGAGGAACGCGCCCTTCGCTATCATGCCGCCTCCTGCCGGTTGGTGACCGTTTGCAGTTCGCCAAGCAGCTTGGTCAGCCCGCCTGTGCGCAGACGGATCGCGATGCCATCGACCTTCACGTCGACCCTTTCGACCAGAAGCTGGACGATGCGCGCCTGCTCGGCGGGGAACAGCTCGTCCCACATCGGATCGAGCCGCTCGAAGGCGTCGCGAACCTCGGCTTCGGTGATGCGATCGTCGTGCCGGATCGCGGTCATCCATGTTCGCACGATCAGTTCCGGTGCGCGCAGGAAGCCGCGAAGCTGATCGATCACCGCCGTCTCGATCTCGGCGGCGGGGATCCGACCCACGGGACAGGTTCCGGGACCGCGTTTGAGGACCGACTGGGTGACATAGTAGCGGTAGAGCCGGTCGCCCTTTCGAGTGTGGCTCGGCGACATGGCGTCGCCGTTAGGCGAGAAGATCAGGCCGCGCAGCAGGGACGGTCCCGACAGTCGAGTCTGGTTGGCGCGCATGCGAGGGCTTTCGCCCATGATGGCGTGGGTGCGCTGCCAGAGATCGGCGCTGATGATGGCCTCGTGCTCGCCGGGCCAGGCCTCGCCCTTGTGGACGGCCTCGCCAATGTAGACCCGGTTGTTGAGCAGCTTGTAGAGCGCGCCCTTGTCGAGCATGTAGCCGCGCCTGCTGCGGATTCCGGCCGCTTGCAGTTCCCGCATCAGCAGCTTGATCGATCCTAGCTTTACGAAACGCTCGAAGATCAGGCGGACGGATGCCGCCTCTTCCTCGTTGACGAGCAGCTTGCGGTTCTCGACACGGTAGCCGAGCGGCACGTAGCCGCCCATCCACATGCCCTTCCGGCGCGAGGCGGCGACCTTGTCGCGGATGCGCTCGCCGATGACCTCGCGTTCGAACTGGGCAAAGGAGAGCAGGATGTTGAGCGTCAGCCGCCCCATCGACGTCGTGGTGTTGAAAGACTGTGTGACGCTGACGAAGGTAACGCCGCGCCGCTCGAACACCTCGACCAGCTTGGCGAAGTCCGTCAGCGAGCGCGACAGACGGTCGATCTTGTAGACGACGACCACATCGACCTTGCCGAACTCGATGTCGGCGATGAGGCGCTTCAGCGCCGGACGCTCCAATGTGCCGCCGGAGATCCCGCCGTCATCATAGCGGTCTGCAACCGGAACCCAGCCCTCGGGCTTCTGGCTCAAGATATAGGCGGCGCAGGCCTCGCGCTGGGCGTCGAGGCTGTTGAACTCCATGTCGAGCCCTTCCTCGGACGATTTGCGCGTGTAGATCGCGCAGCGGACCTTCGGCGTGATTTTCGTCGTCGGATGATTGCCGGTCGCCGAACGCCTCATGTGCCGCTCCCCGCGCTCTTCAGCCCGAAGAAGACCCAGCCGTTCCATTGAACGCCGGTGATGGCCCGCGCGATGGCTGAGAGCGACTTGTAGGGGCGGCCCCGGTATTCGTAGCCTTCGATGGTGACCGTCACCATGTGCTCCACGCCCTGGAATTCGCGCAGGAGGCGCGTGCCCGCGATGGGCTTTCGATCGGTGCGAAACCGCCGCGTCTTGGGATTGGTGTCTTCGACGCCACGCGCGAGCGCATCGAGCCGTTTCACCGTCTCGGGCTTGAGCCCGCCATAGGCGAGTTCCTGGATGCGATATGCCAGACGGCTTTCGAGGAAGCGCCGGTTGTAGGGCGGCGCTTCGGTGCCATGCAGATCGCGCCACATCGTTTTCAGGGCGGGCGTGGGCATGGTCTTGATTGCGGCGACACGCGCCAGTACGGGATCAATCATGGGCGGTCTCCGCCGAGTTGCGTGTCCGCATGACGGCGTTGGTCGGCGGTGAAGTCCAGCCAACTGTCTCCGCGCTCGCGAGATAAAGGTGTGGGTCGCCCTTCCCGCCGCTGGTGAAGCCGAACGACACCACGAGAAAGGATTTCGGCGGCCTCATCGAGCCGCTCGGCATCACTCATCAGTTCGGGGCGGAGGGCGTTGGGGCCAGTCTTGGCGCAATGGGGATCAAAAGCGTTTCGCATGACGGAAACGCTAGGCAAAGATCAGGATAAAACAAGCAAAATCAGATAGTTATCGAATTTCAGTGAAACGGGGCGAAATCATTCATATTGCTTCGCAACTGTTGATTCCTTCTGCGCGGGTATCGCAGATTTGTAAATAATCGATTCCCGGCGAATCAGTCCTGTAGTTGTTTATCTACAGGGAAGGCTTCGCCGGAGCCCCAAATGGAAATGCAGACTTACAGGAATGAGAAACTGATCGACCAATAGAGCTGATCGAAAGATGACGGAATGGGGCATCAGCGCCTTGGAAAACTACCAGCATTTAAAATGCTGCCAGATATCATCAAGTATCTGGTGTCGGGCGGAACACCTACCGCTGCGCTGGTCAACCAGGTGACTGAGTTCGGTCGCGATGCGCTCAAGGCAGCCCTGAATGACAAAGTGTTTATCGAGGCGCTGTGGCTGTTGATCAGCCTGCCGCAAGCAGCCGCCGCAAAGAACAGCGCGGCGTCCTTGGCGGCAATCGGTATGAAGGACGCTGATCTATCAAGCGTGTCTGACGTCCTCGTTGCTTATGATCAATGCTTGGAAAGGGCTCAACGTAGCCACCATTCACATTCGACGGATCTCGGCGAGATCGCCCGGCAGGCTGGCCTTTCCGCCTTGGGAGAGGCCCTGAGCAATTCATTGCCCTCTCTCTGGGTTCCAACTTCGAGCGACGTCCGCGCATCCTTGGCTGCGTTGAAGGGAACAGAGCAATTCTCAGCCCTTGCACACGGCTTTTACTCAAAGTTCGTGGAGAGGGTGATCCACTACTATGTTGATCGCAATTTGCACAACATGGTCGGCGCTGATCGCGTTGCGCGGTCTGTTCACGATCTGCGCGCCTTCAACGAATCTATCCGGCGTCACTGTGACGAGGCAGCGCTTATCATGCGGGCATTCTCCAGAGATTGGCTGGGCAAAAACTATTACAAGGACGGAAAGAAGATATCGAAGGACGACGTAAAGCGCTTTTCTGCCTATGCGGTCGACAAGATCCGTATCGAACTCGATATCAGGAAGGGGGCACAGTGAAGCGCTTCTCGATCGAGTGCGGCGTCGCTCGGCCATCGGCTGCTGACGGAATCGCCATGGACGTCCAGGGAGCCGGAAAAAACGTTAAATTGCGTATCGACTACATCAGTCGGACCATGCTTGGAAATGTGCCGGATCTGCTGATCGATCTGCTGGAGGTCGCTTCTTACGTCTATTGCGCCGATCAGAGGTTAGGTCGCGGCTCCGATCAACTGACAAACTTCGGCGAGGATTGGCGGCGAAGCCTGCGTTTTTCAATTCCGGTGCGTGAGCTGAGTATCTGGCAGGATCCCGTTGTTCAGAAGCAGTTGGCCAAAACCCTCGGGTTTCTGTCGGACGACAGCTATGAATTCATCTTTCGCCAAGCGGAGGCCCCTGCCCAGCCGAAAGAGTTGTATTTTCCAGATCTCATCGACACGACCTTCGAGCACGACGAGGTCGCCCTGTTTTCGGGGGGCATTGATTCCTTTGCCGGGTCCGCCCACGACATCATCAAGCTGGGGAAGTCAGTCACGCTGGTTGGACACCACTCATCGACGAAAGTCCGTGCCGTTCAAGAGAACCTGATCGAGGGCCTCAGGAAACGGGGATTTGGCCGAAAAGTCTCGTACATTCCGGTTTGCGTCAGCAACGAGAATGTGAAGGCCAATGAGTTCACGCAACGGACGCGGTCATTTTTGTTCGCTTGCCTCGGCATTGTGGTGGCGAGGATGGCCGGCAAGGATAGGTTCACGTTCTATGAGAACGGTGTTGTCAGCGTAAATCCGCCACTGGCAGGGGATGTAGTTGGTGGCCGCGCGACGCGAACCACCCACCCACAGGTGCTGCGCGGGCTGGAGTCGCTGTTCTCGTTGCTGCTTGACCGAACGATCGAAATACAGACGCCGCTGCAATGGATGACAAAAGCGGAAGTGACCCAGCTTATAGCTGCGGCTGGCCTTTCAGACATGCTTGCACAGACAGCGAGTTGCACGCGACCTCGGACGTGGACCAAGAAGAAAAAGCACTGCGGCGTATGTTCTCAGTGCATTGATCGTCGTTTCGCAGTTCTGTCGGCAGGGTTGGGCGATCACGAGCCGTCTGAAAGTTACGTATGTGACCTGCTTGTTTCGGATCGCAGCGCGGACGATGAGCTTCGAATGGCTCTGAGTTACGTCGCGTTCTTTCAGAAGATTTCTGCGACGACAAGGGACAGATTTGTCGTCGACTTTTCCGAGGTCACGTCTGCAATAGGCCACTTCCCTGATCTGACCGCAGACGCGGCCGGCACGAAACTCCATGAAATGTTTCAGCGTCAGGCCAAGGCTGTTGAGGAGGTGATCACCGGCGCGCTTGTCGAGCATGGAACGGCGCTATTCCGAAACGAGCTGCCCTCCGGATCATTGCTGGCAATGTGCTTCAACCGGAATCGTGTCGTAACCGAGCCCCCGTCGGGCTATGACGCGCAGGTGAAGGCCTTCGTTGATCGGCTCAGCGCACCGGTTCTCGAATTTGCGGTCGACGAGACGAACGCACGCATTTTGTTCCACGGCGGCGACCGGCTTGATGATGCGAATTTTCGGATCGTCCTGGCACTCATCGCCAATTTCCGATCGGCCAAAGCCACGTCAGCAGAGATTCCATTCATTCGAACGCCCGATCTCGCGGCAGCTATGAACATCGACGAGCAGTCTTTGCGTCAGCAGATAAGCCGTCTTCGAAAGGCAGTTGACCCCCTGGCCGTGCAGCTCGGCATTCCGATGGATCAGAACACCTTCATTGAGACCAAGGAGCGTGCGGGCTACCGCATCAATCCTGAATGCCGAGAAATTTCCGTTGCCGACGTGCGCGCGGCAGACCAAGCGGTTTCGCCCGGATAATCCTCCGACGTCACAGCCAGTCCCTCTCAAAGTCACAACTCGTGTCGTGAAAGCCCCGGTTTCCGGGGCTTTTTTGCGTTTCCCTGTCACAAGAAATATCCGCGCTGATCATATCGAACGGGCCTCAAGCCATTGAAAATGCACGAATATCCAAGCGTCTCCGGGCGTTTGGACAAGTCGAAGCGCAATTCAACGGAGCCCTGCAATGACCGTCAGGCATCTGAACCAGATCGAGCTCGCCGCTCGCTGGAACATCAGCCACCGCACGCTTGAGCGCTGGCGGTGGTCGGGGGAAGGCCCCCGCTACATCAAGATCGGCGGGCGGGTCGTCTACCGGCTCGAAGACGTCGAGCATTACGAGAAGGAACAGCTCCGCGCGAGCACGGCCATCAAGCCTGCCCCCACGATGGCGGCGGGGGCGCGCTGAGCATGATCCCCAACCACATCACGCTCGATGCACTCCGGCAGATGCCGATCGGTGACATCGTGGCCTTGCCCGCCGAGCAGCTGGCGCTCCTCCATGAAGAAGTCGACGCCGCGCTGAAGGCCGCCAAGACCCTCAAGGACTGGCTCGATGGCGCCATCGGGCTCCGCTACGGCGAACGCGCGTCACAGGCGCGGATCGCCATGGCGAAGGATACCGGAACGGTCCGCTTTGCCGACGGCGCGGTGACGGTCGTCGCCGACCTGCCCAAGAAGGTCGAGTGGGATCAGGCGAAGCTCGCTGCGCTCGTCGAGACCATCCGCGCCGAGGGCGAGAACCCTACCGACTATGTCGAGATCACGTTCGGCGTCTCCGAGCGCGCCTACGGCGCATGGCCGGAATCGATCCGCCGCGCCTTCACCCCGGCCCGCACACTGAAGACCGGCAAGCAGACCTTCCGACTTCTCCGCGACTGAAAGGATCACCCATGTTCCCGTTCGGCAAATCCAAGCCCGCAGCCCCTCTGTCCGCGCTCGAAGCGTTGAAGAAGGCCCACTACAGCCTCGCATCGTTGCCTGAGACGATCCGGATCCCGGCAACGCCGGAGCGCGGCGAGACTGACGCCAAACCGGTCACCGAGGCGACGATCGACGACATCGCCTTCGCACTGCGCGGATTGGAGGCGGCGTCCAGCGCGCTCATCGATCAGACGTACGCGCTGCGCAAGCTCAGCCAGATTGCTCGTGATGCCGGCGCTCTCGGCGCGCACCGTGCCGTCGAGGCTGCGGCCCGCGCCAAGACGGAGCGCTGACCATGGCGCTCCCCATCATCACCGCTGACCAGCGGCTCGCGGAACCTCGCGGCATCAAGGGCACGATCTTCGGCAAGTCCGGGATCGGGAAAACCAGCCTGCTCTGGACGCTCGATGCCGAGACGACGCTGTTCATGGATCTCGAGGCGGGCGACCTTGCCATCGAAGGATGGCCTGGCGATACGGTGCGGCCGCGCACCTGGCCCGAATGCCGCGACTTCGCCGTGTTCATCGGCGGGCCGAACCCGGCCCTGCGCGACGACCAGGCATACAGCCCCGCGCATTTCGCGGCGGTCTGCGAACGCTTCGGCGATCCCGGCGTCATGGATCGCTACCGGACGGCCTTCATCGACTCGATCACGGTCGCCGGCCGGCTGTGTTTCCAGTGGTGCAAGGGCCAGCCCGACGCCTTCTCCGAGAAGACCGGCAAGCCCGACATTCGCGGCGCTTACGGCCTGCATGGCCGCGAGATGATCGCGTGGCTCACGCACCTCCAGCACACTCGGGCGAAGAACGTCTGGTTCGTCGGCATCCTCGACGAGAAGCTGGACGACTTCAACCGGCGCATCTTCCAGCCGCAGATCGACGGTTCGAAGACCGGTCTCGAACTGCCTGGCATCGTCGATGAAGTGCTGACGATGGCGGAGATCAAGGACGACGCGGGCACGCCCTATCGCGCCTTCGTCTGCCACACGATCAATCCGTGGGGCTTTCCCGCCAAGGACCGGTCAGGGCGTCTGTCGCCCGTCGAAGAGCCGCATCTCGGTCGGCTGATGACGAAGATCCGCGGCCCCGTGAAGCCCGCCGCCGAGCGCCTGGCGTTCAGCCGGCCGGACGCCGCGAAACCCACCACTGACATCACCCATCCCGAAAACGCCTGAAGAGGAGCAACCAGTCATGTCTGGATCCTGGAACGACTTCAACGACGCCAAGCAGAACAGCAACATCATTCCGAAGGGCACGCTGGCCAAGGTGCGCCTCACTTTCCGCCCGGGCGGCTTCGACGACCCGGCTCAGGGCTGGACCGGAGGCTACGCGACGCGTGGCACGACCGGTTCGGTCTATCTGTCCGGCGAGTTTACCGTGCTCGAAGGGCCCTATGCGCGGCGCAAGATCTTCACGCTGATCGGGCTTTATAGCCCGAAGGGTCCCGACTGGGCCAACATGGGCCGCAGCCTGATCCGCGGCATGCTGAATTCCGCCCGTGGCATTTCCGACAAGGATTCCTCGGCTCAGGCGCAGGCGGCGCGCCGCATCAGCGGTTTCGCCGATCTCGACGGCCTGGAGTTCGTGGCCCGCATCGATGTCGGGACCGACACCAACGGCGAGGAGAAGAACGAGATCCGCGCCGCCGTCACGCCGGACCACAAGGAATACGCGCCGCTGGCCGGCGCAACGGCAAGGTCGCCAGTTCCGCAACCGGCGCAGGCTTCGATGCCGCAGCCGGGCATTCGTCCCTCCTGGGCGCAGTGAGGGCGGCACCATGTTGTTGCGCCCCCGCCAGAAACTGTTTGTCGAGCGAAGCGTCAGCGCGCTTTCGCAACACGGAAACACGCTCGCCGTGGCCCCGACCGGGGCCGGCAAGACGATCATGCTCTCGGCTGTCGCAGGGCGCATGATCGTCGATCCCGATGCCAAGGCCTGCGTCCTCGCCCATCGCGACGAACTCACCGACCAGAACCGCGACAAGTTCCGTCGTGTCGTGCCTGGTCTCTCCACGTCCGTCGTCGATGCGCGCGCGAAGTCCTGGAAGGGACAAGTGACCTTCGCAATGGTTCCGACGCTGGCGCGATCCGGCAATCTCGATGCGATGCCGGCACTCGATCTTCTGGTGATCGACGAGGCGCATCATGCCGCGGCCGACAGCTATCGCCGGATCATTGACCAGGCGCTGCAGAGCAATCCCGCGTGCCGGATTTATGGGGTCACGGCAACGCCCAACCGGGGTGACAAGCGCGGCCTTCGCGCCGTCTTCTCGAATGTCGCGGACCAGATCCGCATCGGCGAACTGATTGCCTCCGGCCATCTCGTGCCGCCGCGCACCTTCGTCATCGACGTCGGTGTCCAGGATGAGCTCACCAAGGTGCGGCGCACCGCCGACGACTTCGACATGAGCGAAGTCGATGCGATCATGAACCGGACTCCGGTGACCGACGCCGTCATTCGGCAATGGCAGGAAAAGGCCGGAAGCCGGCAGACGGTCGTGTTCTGCTCCACCGTCGATCATGCCCGCAATGTCGCCCGGGCATTCAATGGCGCGGGAATTCCTGCCGGGCTCGTCCATGGCGAAATGCCGGATGCCGAGCGCAAATCCCTGCTCGCGGCCTATGCGGCGGGCGATCTTCGCGTGGTGGTCAACGTCGCGGTTCTGACCGAAGGCTGGGATCATCCCCCCACGAGCTGCGTCGTCCTCCTGAGGCCGAGTTCCTACAAGTCGACGATGATCCAGATGATCGGCCGCGGCCTGCGCACGGTCTCGCTGGATGAACATCCCGGTGTGCTAAAGACCGACTGCATCGTCCTCGATTTCGGCACGTCGACGCTGCTTCACGGATCCCTCGAACAGGACGTTGACCTGAACGGCCGCGAGTCCACTGGCGAGGCGCCGACGAAGGACTGCCCTGAATGCGGCGCCGTCGTGCCGCTTGCCACCACCGAGTGTCCCCTTTGCGGCCACCATTGGGAAAAGAGCGAGACGGGCGAGGCCACACCGCTCGGCGAATTCGTGATGTCGGAGATCGACCTCCTGAAGCGGTCGAGTTTCCGGTGGTGCGATCTTTTCGGCGACGACGCCGCGCTCATCGCCAGCGGCTTCAACGCCTGGGGCGGGGTCTTCTTTCTCAATGGCCGCTGGTACGGCATCGGTGGCGTCCAGAAACAGCGGCCCCATCTGCTGGCGGCCGGCGAACGCACGGTCTGTCTCGCTGCAGCCGATGACTGGCTGAACGAGCATGAGAGCGACGAGAGCGCGCACAAGACAAGGCGGTGGCTGAACCAGCCGCCGACCGACAAGCAGCTCTCGTTCCTGCCGCCCGAGTACCGGCAGGATTTCGGGCTCACGCGCTACCAGGCATCGGCGCTCCTGGCGTTCCGCTTCAACCGCGATGCCATTCGCTCGCTCGTCTTCGGCGCAGCGGACGCCGCTCCCGCTGACCTGATCGGGAGGGCTGCATGATGGAGCGCCCCCATGAACATGACATCCTCGGACCGTCTGCGCCTCTGGCATCCGCGTGGGACGCTCTGCGCCGTTTGCCGTTGTCCGACCCGTGGCTTTGGCTGGTTCGACCCGGTGCGATCGAAGCAGCCGCGCCCCTCTGTCTGGTTCTGCTCGATCGCCTGCCAAGGCTTTTGGACACGCTTAGCGCGGGAACGTTGGGCCATGGTTGACCTCACCGAACAGGAAAAGGCGGCCATCCGCGCCAGCATGAAGCCGATTGCCGAGATCATGGAGGAGATCGGCTGGCAGACCCGGCTCGCCGAGCTCTCGGAAGCTCAGGTTCGAACCCTGATCGAAGTCGCCGTCGGCGGTTTCCAGGATGCAATGCGTGGCATCGCCCAAGGTTCTGCGGAAACGCGCGAGGATGCGGAGGTTCCGTTCTGATGCTGGACTTCAATCACCGCTCTCTGATCGCCGGACGTATCAACGGGCTGATCGACGACAGCCTCGATGCCGCGCGCGCCGTGACGCCGCCCCGGACCTATCTGGGTGGATCGCGGCTCGGGCAGCCTTGCGAGCGGGCGTTGCAGTTCGAATTCGCCGGTGCGCCGAAGGACGACGGCTCCGAATTCGACGGCCAGACGCTGCGGATCTTCGAGATCGGGCATGCGCTTGAGGATCTGGCCATCCGCTGGCTCCGTGGTGCGGGCTTCGATCTCTACACCCGCAAGGGCAATCGACCGGACGGGGCGCAGTTCGGATTCTCGATCGCTGCTGGCCGTGTTCGCGGTCACGTCGACGGGATCATCGCGGCAGCCCCCGGCCAGCTGGGCCTTGCCGTTCCCGCGCTCTGGGAATGCAAGACCATGAACGCCAGGAACTGGCGGGAGACTGTTGCCAAGGGTGTCGTCATCGCCAAGCCGGTCTACACGGCGCAGATCGCCCTCTACCAAGCCTACATGGAGGCGAGCGTCCCTGGCATCTGTTCCAATCCGGCGCTGTTCACCGCCATCAACAAGGACACGGCCGAACTGCACCACGAGCTTGTGGCTTTCGATGCCGGTCTTGCCCAACGGATGAGTGATCGCGCCGTTCGGATCCTGCAGGCGACGGACGCAGGCGAACTGCTGCCCCGGATCGCGACCACGCGCGACTTTCATGAATGCCGGATGTGCCCCTGGGGCCAGCGCTGCTGGGGCCTGCCGGCATGAACGAGCACAACGTCGTTTCCCTCGATGCCTGGCGCGACTTCAACGATGCGACGCCGCACGTCGATCCGTTCGACGTGGAGCCGGATCGTGAGCAGATTGCCGTCTTTCTCGATGTCGTCTTCGGCTATTGCGACGGCTGGGTGCCGCTGCGAGGTTTCATCGACAAGGGCCAGGGAATCGACGGTCGTCCGCACAATGCCTGGATCGAAGCCGACGCAAACCTGCCGGAGAAGGCGATCGCGTTCGCAGGTTGGGCGGCGCGCGAAGGCGCTGCCTTCTATGTGGTGCCGGGAACGGTGGCCGAGAGCGGCAAGGCCAAGTCCGCCGACGTGCGCCAGATGCAAACGGTGCTCGTCGATCTCGATGCCGGCGACATCGCGGCCAAACTCGACCACCTGGTCCGGCATCTCGGTGAGCCGACCCTGATCGTCGAAAGCGGTGGCCGCACGCAGAACGGTCTCGACAAGCTGCACGTCTGGTGGCGCCTGAACGAGCCCGCCGAAGCCGAGGACATCACGCTACTGTGCCGGTTGCGCGGCGACATCGCAATCAAGGTTGGTGGCGACACGCATTTTCGTTCGGCGCACCAACCGATCCGTCTGGCGGGATCCATCTATCACAAGGGCGGCTTCAAGCGCCTCGTCACCATCCGTCGCCATAACTCGCATGTCGAGGTGGACCTGCGCGATTTCGCGGAAAGGGTCGACGCCATGCCGCCTCTCGTCGGTGTCGGATCGGAACCGGGACCAGCCACCTCGAAGCCGTCGATCGCCGATGTTCTGACGACGCCGGTTCGGGAAGGCAGCGAGGACGCATGGACGCGTTTTCAGGGCGCGAGCGCCGCCATCGGCCATTTCATCCGGATGGCCCATGAGGGTCGCATAGGCCGCGATGATGCCTGGGAGGCGATCTGCCAATTCAACGCCGCCATGCTGCGGCCGAGCTGGCCGTTGGAGCGCCTCGCGACGGAGGCGCAGCGCCTCTGGCGCTTGCACGAAGAACGGCACGGTCCGCCACTGGAACGGCTGGCGGCTTCGCCGATGTCACCTTTGCCGACCTTCACGCTCGGAGCGCTCCTCGACGACAGAAGCCCGATGCCGGATGACATCATCGGGCCGCGGGTGCTCACGCCGGGTGGAATGCTGGTCCTCGGCGGCGCGCCCAAGGTCGGCAAGAGCGATTTCCTGATCAGCCTGCTGGTGCACATGGCGGCCGGCATCCCATTCCTCGGCTTCGCGCCGTGCCGCCCGTTGCGGATCTTCTATCTGCAGGCCGAGATCCAGTACCACTATCTGCGCGAGCGGCTTCAAGGCATCCGGCTCGACCCGGCGCTGCTCTCTGCCGCCCGCGACAATCTGGTCGCGACCCCGAAGGTCCGAATGCTGCTCGATGCGGGCGGAGTTTCGCGCGCCGTTGCCGCCGCCCGGGCGCATTACGGCCATGGCGCGCCCGACATCCTCTGCATCGACCCGATCCGCAACCTCTTCGATGGTGGCCCGGACGGCGGAGGCGAAAACGACAACACGGCGATGCTGTTCTTCCTGCAGGAACGTGTCGAGGTGTTCAGGGATTCGGTGGCGCCCGACGCCGGTCTGATCCTTTGCCACCACACCCGCAAGATCACGAAGAAGCAGCTGGCCGAGGATCCGTTCATGGCGCTCTCGGGCGCTGGAAGCCTGCGCAGCTTCTATACCTCCGGCATCATCATGCATCGGCCCGACGAAGAACGTCCGGAGCGGATGCTGCATTTCGAGCTGCGCAACGGCCCAAGCATCGAGCCGAAGATCATCGACAAGACCGACGGACGCTGGGTGGAAGTCGACCGTTCGGGCGAGCGGTTGGTGCGCAAGTCGCAGGGCGAGCGTCTCGATGCCGAGCGCGTGCGCAAGCACGATGTCATCCTCGGTATTCTGCTCGACGAAGCGCTCGCAAGACGCCTCTACACCATCAACCAGTTCGCGGAGGCGTTCGAGAACCGAGGCGGGCTTGGCGGCAAGGACACGATCCGGGACCGCCTGAATGTGCTCGCCACCAAGGGCTTCGTGAAATTCGTGCGCGATGGCGCGCCCTATGGCTTCGGCCCGTCCCGGTCGCGTTTCGGGTTTCTGTGCGTCGAAGCGATGGCCATTCCGACGGACGGCGAAGCGGTCGATCCCGAAACCGGCGAGGTCTTGCAGGCCACCATCGCGGTCCTGCCGACCCATTACAAATCGCCCCAGACCGGCGCGTTGCTCGATGTCGAGAACCCGCATGTCTGGGTCTATCCGGAGGGCGAACCGTCATGATCGCGCTCGTGTCGCTCATCGCGCAGGCCTGCACTCCAGCCAGATTGAACCAGATGGGGTGCGGTTCCGAAACTGCTCCGTCATCTCCGCGCCGAACTACGCTCCAACCCGTCGAGACCAGATTGGGCGCGACGCCCAAACTGCCCCTTCGGAATTGCGCACCCCCCAGATCGGCTGCGCTGCAATCAGATTGGGCGGCCAGTGCTAGCCGAAGCTCCCGAAACTGGAATTTCCTTATCCCCGTCAATGACTTGTCGTGGCCAGCAAGTTTAGGGGGGCAAAGCCACCCCCTTCAGGGGTGGGGGAGACCGCCGCGGGCGGGGTCTCCCAACCCCACCCCCAGGTGCTGCGCGCGCGTGCGGTGCGGCAAATCTCTCATCCTCAACAACACTCGAACAGGATCAACGAGCATGAGCATGCATCCATCACCCGTCCTTGTCGCCGACTGCCAACCTGCGCCCATCGGCTCTGCATCTGCGGGCACCAGCATCCTCGCCCTTGATCTCGGTACCACCACCGGCTGGGCAAGCCTCATCGGTGGCATCGTCCAGAGCGGCACGGTTTCCTTCCGACCTAGCCGCTACGATGGCGGCGGCATGCGTTACCTGCGCTTCCAGCGCTGGCTCGATGCGCTTGTCCACAACAATGGCGGCGTGGCCGCGATCTACTTCGAGGAGGTCCGTCGGCATGTCGGCACGGATGCCGCCCATCTCTACGGCGGCTTCCTGGCAACACTGACCGCGTGGTGCGAGCGCGAGCAGGTCGCCTATCAGGGCGTTCCAGTCGGCACCATCAAGCGCTTTGCGACCGGCAGGGGTAATGCCGACAAGCACGCGGTGCTCGCTGCCGTCACTGCGCGCGGCTTCCGGCCTGCCGACGACAACGAGGCCGATGCGATCGCCATCCTGCTCTGGGCGATGGAGACCCGGGGAGGTGTGCTGTGAGGTGGTCTCCACGAGGATATGGCGGCCAACGCCGCAGCCCTGAAGACGTCAAGCGCGATGGCTGGCGCGAGCAGCGCGTCCTTGCGGTGTCGATCGACGATGCCCGCCTGACCTGGCCCGAACGTGAACTGATCCGGCAACTCGGCGAGAAGCTGTATGGCGATCGCAGCCAACCCAAGGAGGCGCGCCGATGACCAACTGGACGCCTAGCCTTGTCGAAGCACGGCTCGCAGAAGCGGCCTTTGTGCTCAAGCGCCTGCCCGAACCCCGGCGGCAGGGATACTTCAGCACATGGCCCGAGATTGTCCACGACTTTGCCGACAAGGTCGAACAGGAGCCGAAGCCGATGCGCGTGCTGCCCTCGCCCGCAGCCATTAGCAGGATGGAGGAGACGCTGAGCTGGACCGTCGGGCTGGATCCGGTCGAGGGCAAGATCATCTGGCTGCGTGCGCACGGCGAGCGCTGGAAAACGATCTGCTGGACTGTCGGCTTGCAGCGCTCTGCTGCCCACCAGCATTGGCTCTATGCGCTGTGCGTCATCGCTTTCCGGCTTAATGGACGGCGGCTCAACCGCAGCTACTCGAAGCGCAAGGTGATCGAACTGGCTGGCGCGGCGCAACGGTGAGTAGCGGCGAGCAAAGTGTCCGCCGGACAGTTTTCGCGCGGACAGAAATGCAGGTTCAGGGTAGATTTTGGGCTATTCTCGGGACAGACGCGCTCAATGAGCTTCGCCTTCCCCACCTGCCCAGCAAGTTTGGTTCCTTCCCGGCCACTATCGTATGCGGGAGGGCGCGGCGCGGCGCATCGCTAGCGACAGGGCCGGATTTTTGGGAAGCCACCAGGAAGCCACCGCCGCCTGACCTCGCCTGAAATACCGCAAATTCAAACCCTTGAAGCTGGACACCCCCTGGTGGCCACTGGACCCCGAGTGGAGTCCAGTCTGGACCCCGGAGTCCGGAAGCCAGGGGTATCCACCCTGATCCGAGGAATGTCCCGACGATGACGCTGAGCTTTGCCCCGGATCGAATCGAGATGTGGCCGCTGGCCAAGCTCCAGCCCTACACTCGGAACGCCAAGGCGCATGGCGCAGACCAGGTCGCGAAGATTGCCGCCAGCATGGCGGAGTTCGGCTGGACCGTGCCCTGCCTCGTGGCCGAGGACGGCGAGTTGATCGCGGGCCATGGCCGGGTGCTGGCAGCGACGCAGCTGCGGCTGACCGAAGCGCCGGTGATCGTGCTGGGGCATCTGACCGAGGCGCAGCGGCGGGCTTATCGGATCGCAGACAATAAACTGACAGAACTTGGGACGTGGGACGAGGCGCTGCTGTCGGCGGAACTGAACGACCTCTTGGCCGAGGATTTCGACCTGTCATTGGTCGGGTTTTCCGATGGGGAACTGGACAAGCTGCTGGCGTTAGCGCCGGAAGAGGACGGGCAAGAAGGTGGCGCCGGGGGCTCGGTGCCGCCGGTGACCATCCCCGAGCCGCCGCGCAACCCGGCGTCGCGCACCGGCGATCTCTGGATCCTCGGCGACCACCGGCTGCTGTGCGGCGACAGCACCAGCGCGGCGGATGTGCGCCGCCTGATGAATGGCGAGCGGGCGATCCTGTTCGCCACCGACCCGCCGTATCTTGTGGACTATGACGGCTCGAACCATCCGACCCGCAACAAGGACTGGTCTGCGTCCTATGGCACGACCTGGGATGACAGTTCGCAGGGGGCGGAACTCTACGACGGTTTCATCGCGGCGGCCGTGGCGGAAGCCATCGCCGAAAACGCCGCGTGGTATTGCTGGCACGCGTCCCGCCGCCAGGCGATGTTGGAAGCGTGCTGGGAAAAGGCCGGTGCCTTCGTGCACCAGCAGATCATCTGGGTGAAGGACCGCGGGGTTCTGACTCGGTCGCACTACCTATGGAAGCACGAACCCTGTTTCATGGGCTGGCGCCGTCCGAACCGCCCGCCGAAGGTGGCCGAGGAGACCCTGCCGTCGACATGGGCACTGCCCAGCTTCGCCAAGGACGAGCGCCCTGACCATCCGACGCCGAAACCGCTCGACGCCTTCGGGATCCCGATGCGCCAGCATGTGGCGCGTGGTGGGCTTTGCTATGAACCCTTCTGCGGCTCGGGCTCGCAAATCATGGCGGGCGAAGCGAATGGCCGCCGCGTCTTCGCGATGGAAATCAGCCCAGCCTACGTCGACGTTGCGGTCGAACGCTGGCAGGCCGACACCGGCCGCGAGGCAATCCTCGACGGAGACGGACGGACCTTTGCGCAAATCAGAACCGAGCGGCTTGGCGCTGACGTCGACGGCGAGCTCGAACCCATCGCTCCTTTGATCCCCGCCGCGTGAGGCCATGCATGACCTGGTTGTACCTTCCCCCGGACGCGCGTCCGGAACCGGAAACGCATGCCTCTTTGGCCTCTCCCTTTGCTCCGGCGCAGGTGGGCTCGACCTCGGACTTACCATCGCAATCCCCGGATATCGTGCTGTGGGCCATGTCGAACGGGAAACCTACGCCGCAGCCACTCTCGTGGCGCGGATGGAAGATGCGTCCCTGGATCAGGCTGTTGTCTGGGACGACGTTGGAACCTTCGACGGCCGCTCGTGGCGCGGCGCGGTGGACATCATCACTGCGGGCTATCCGTGCCAGCCGTTCTCGGTCGCAGGAAAGCGCCGCGGTGCCGACGACCCGCGCCACCTTTGGCCGCATGTCGCTCGCATCATCGGTGAGGTCGAGCCGCCCTTCGTCTTCCTCGAGAATGTCGCCCATCATCTCCGCCTCGGTTTCCCCGAAGTCGCCGCAGGACTGGTCGGCATGGGCTACCGCCTTGCGGCAGGCCTCTTCACAGCGGCGGAAGTCCGTGCACCCCACAAGCGCGAAAGGCTGTTCATCCTCGCCGTCCGCGAGGGGGACGAGCTGGCCGACCCCGCGCGCTTGCTCTGGCACCCGCTCGAGTGGCGGGAACCGGACGGAACTGCTGCGGCTGTGGCCGACGCCTCGGGCCAGCGCCAACGAGAACCGGCAGACGAAACCGACGCCATCGCAGGAAGCGGGCCAGCACGGCATGAACCTCGCGACGACGGCAGCGCTGTGGCCGACGCCGCAGATCGACAGTTTCCGCAGCCAGGGTGGAGAGCGGCGCGACGAGAAGGGTCTGGACCGCATGGCGCGGGACTGGCCGACTCCGATGGCGAACGACGGGTGCAAGCCGAGCGCGGGCAATCGGCGGACAGCAGACCTGACCCATGCGGCGGGGATGTGGATGACGCCGACGGCACGGGATCACAAGGATGGCGCGACGAGCCTTGCCAATACGCCGGTGAACGGGTTGCTTGGCCGCCAGGTCCTCGTGACGCCAATGGCTGGGAGCGATACCTCCGATGCGCGCCGGACCTTGAACCCGCTGTTCGTCGAGGCGCTGATGGGCTGGCCCAGCGGGTGGACCGGCTTCGCCTCTGTGGCAACGGCGTGGTCCCCCTGGTTGCGGCGCATGCGCTCAGAACTTTGGCAGCTGAACTGCTGGCCGATGGATGAAGGGGTGCCATCGTGAAACAGTCGCGCCTTATGTCGCTGGCCGAAGCCGTCGCCAACGTGATCGTCGGTTACACCGTCGCCGTCGTCACACAGATTCTGATCTTCCCCATTTTCGGGCACCACGCGACGCTGGCGCAGAACCTGAAGTTGGGGCTTGTGTTCACCGTCGTATCGATTGGCCGCAGCTACGCCTTGCGGCGGTTGTTCGAGCGGTTGAGGCGAGTGTGAGCATTTTGCGAAAATGCTCAGGCCACATCAGGGCAAAACACTCCGCACAATTCTTTTCGAACGAGTCTAATGGAGACTCGGCCTAACCGTGAATCGCCTCGGTGGCCGCAGCAGCCTGCCTCAAGAACTGAGTAATGTCGGCATAGCTGATCCGAAGGTGACCGGCTTTATCCGACTCAAACTCGACACCAGAAGCCTTTGTTCCCTCGCTCGTGTCGATGTACTTGGAGTGAATAACTCGGTGCACAAATGTGAGTCCGGACTGCGGTCCGAGCCCACTCGTATCATGCAGGCCAGGCATTGAATCACCGAGGTCAAAGCCGACCTCTCGGTAAAGGCTTGAATAGTGTTCCCACAGTTTCCGAATTATCACGGCCGCATAGATGATGGATATCTCAAGGTGGATCGGGGTCTCTGGTGACCAAGCGTGGTTCATGGTGCCATCATCGATCCGATCAGCATGTATCCTCAATTGAACAGCATACGGCATAGCCTCAATGTGCATAGAGCCCTCCAATCTGATCGGCGCACGGTGCACGTTGAAGGGAGCACTGACCAGCCCTCTCGCTGCTCTGACTTAGGAAATCGAAGGCAGTACCGCGTAAGAAAGCCGCCGCCCGATCCGGGCGGCGGCAATGGGGTCTTCGGATGAAAATCGATCAGGCAGCGGGCAGTCGATAGATCCTTCCGCGCCCCTCGACCTTCTCCGAGGTCACTTCGAGCCCGAGTTTCTTCTTCAGCGCCCCTGCCATCGCGCCGCGCACTGTATGCGACTGCCAGCCCGTGGCGGCGGTGATCTCCTCGATGGTCGCGCCGTCCGGCGCGCGCAGCATTGCGATCAGCGTGGCCTGCTTGGTCCCGTCGCGCGGCGTGCGCGCCTTTGGCGCGGTTTCGGCCCCTGTCGGGGTGTCAGGCGCGGGCGCGTCGCTCGGCGCTTCGTTGACGCTCGTGGGCGCGCCCTCGGGCTCGATGCCGATGGCGACTAGGCCCGCGTCCGTCGCAACCAGTGTGGTGCCGTGGCCGTCGCCGGTTTCGCGCCATATGGGTTCGCCCTTGCGCAGGTCGGCGTCGACCTCCTGCAGGAGGCCCTTGGCGATCATCGCGCCGACCACTTTGGCGGCAGCCCCGCCGCGCAGGCTTTCGGGCAGCGGCAGGGCGATGCGCTCGGGCCGCTGGGCGGCGGCGCTCAGGATCATGGCTTGGGTGTCGGAAAGCTGGGTCATCGTCGTCTCCATGTCGGGGCGCGCGGGATGCGGGCCCTTCTACGAGGCCAAGCCCCGCTGGGCGGGGCTGGCGCGATGGCTGGGTTGGTTACTTGGCGTGTTCGCCTTCCTTGAAGGCGCTGTCGGTGATCTCGCGCAGCTTGGCGCGGTAGTGGTTTAGGGTGCCGACGTGGCCCCAGTGGATCTCGTCGGGGCTGGTCTCGAAGTGGTCGGCGCTGAAGGTGGCGAGGCGCGCCAGCATCGCGTCGATCTCGAACTTGGCGGCGAGGAAGGCGTCGAGGGCTTTCGTGTTGTCGGTCGCGCGGTGGGTCATCTTGGTGGCTCCTTGGTCGGGTTGCATCGTTGCGTTGGACCCACGTTCGCTCCGGTCGCGATGCTTATCAACTGAATAAGCATCTGTTTTTGAATGATAATCGGAGCCGCCAATGCAGGGTATGAGCGAGCGCCAGTACGCCGCGCATGTCGGGCTGTCGCGGGGCGCGATCCAGAAGGCGAAGACGGCCGAAAGGCTTGTGCTGTTCGCGGATGGCAGCATCGATGCCAAGGCCAGCGATGTGCGCCGGGCGGAAACGACCGATCCGTCGAAGACCCGGAAGCCGCCCGAACAGAAGATGAAGCCGGTTCCCGAGGCGGCCGTTGCCGCTGTCGGCGATACGCTGCGCGAACAGGGTCTGGCGGTGCCAGCGGTTGGCGGTAGCACGACCTACCTGCAGGCCAAGACCGCCAACGAGGTGCTGAAGGCGCAGGAACGCCGCATCCGGCTGCAGAAGCTGAAGGGGGAGTTGATCGAGCGGGCCCGGGCGCTGTCGCTGGTGTTCCGGCTGGCGCGGGAGGTGCGGGACGCATGGGTGAACTGGCCAGCGCGGTCGTCGGCACTGATGGCAGCGGAACTGGCCGTGGAACCGGCCGCGATGCAGAAGGCCTTGGAAAAACATGTACGCGCCCACCTCGACGAACTTGCCGAGGTCCGGCCTGATTTCCGGTGATGATGAGGGCCTGACGGATTTCGACGGCGCAGCGGAGATTCTGCGCAGCTGGGGCGCGGGGCTGACGCCAGACCCGGACCTGACCGTTTCGCAATGGGCCGACAGGCACCGGATGCTGTCGGGTCGCGCATCGGCTGAACCGGGGCGCTATCGCACGGCGCGCACGCCTTACATGCGCGAGATCATGGACCGGCTGTCGCCCGGCGATGTGATGCAGCGCATCGTCTTCATGAAGGCGGCACAGGTCGGCGCGACCGAGGCGGGCAACAACTGGATTGGGTTCGCGATCCACCAGGCACCAGGCCCGATGCTGGCGGTCCAGCCGACGGTGGAACTGGCGAAACGCAACTCGCGCCAGCGGATCGACCCGCTGATCGACGAAAGCCCGGACTTGCGGGAGCGGGTCAAACCGGCGCGATCCCGCGACGCAGTCAACACCATGCTGTCGAAAGAATTCGCGGGCGGCATCCTGATCATGACCGGGGCCAACTCGGCGGTCGGGCTGCGGTCCACCCCAGCGCGGTACATCTTCCTCGACGAGGTCGACGCCTATCCCGCCTCGGCTGACGAGGAAGGCGATCCGGTTACACTGGCCGAGGCGCGGTCGCTGACCTTCGCCCATCGGCGCAAGGTGTTCCTGGTCTCGACCCCGACCATCCGGGGGCTGAGCCGGATCGAGCGGGAATACGAGGCGTCCGACCAGCGCCGGTTCTTTGTGCCGTGCCCGCATTGCGGCCAGTCGCAATGGCTGAAGTTCGACCGGCTGCGCTGGCAGAAGGGTAAGCCGGAAACGGCGGAATATCACTGTGAGGGCTGTGATCAGCCCATCGGCGAGCATCACAAGACGGCGATGCTGGAGGCTGGCGAATGGCGCGCGACGGCCGTCGCCGCCGATCCGGCCACGGTTGGTTATCACCTCTCGGCGCTTTACTCGCCGATCGGCTGGTTGAGTTGGGAGCGGATCGTGCGGTCATGGGAGGCGGCCCAAGGGTCGGACGAGGCGATCAAGGCATTCCGCAACACGATCCTTGGCGAGACATGGGTCGAAACCGGGGAAGCGCCGGACTGGCAGCGGCTCTACGACCGGCGCGAGCGTTGGAAATCCGGCACGGTGCCTGCGGGCGGGTTGTTCCTGACCGCCGGGGCCGACGTGCAGAAGGACCGGATAGAGGTCGATGTCTGGGCCTGGGGCCGGGGTCTGGAAAGCTGGCTGGTCGATCACGTCGTGATCGAGGGTGGGCCGGATCGGCATGACGCGTGGTCGGAACTGACGGCCTTGCTGGACCGGTCCTGGCCGCATGAACGTGGGGCGCATCTGCGGATTGCACGGCTGGCCATCGACACCGGCTATGAGGCCCCGGCGGTCTACTCCTGGTCGCGGGCGCAAGGGTTCGGGCAGGTCTCGCCGGTGAAAGGCGTCGAGGGGTTCAACCGCTCGAGCCCAGTCTCGGGGCCGACCTTCGTGGATGCGACCGAGGGCGGCAAACGTCTGCGTCGCGGGGCGCGGCTCTGGACCGTGGCGGTGTCGACCTTCAAGGCCGAGACCTACCGCTTCCTGCGGCTGGAGCGCCCGACCGAAGAGGACGTGGCCGAAGGGGCCGCGTTTCCGCCGGGATCGGTGCACCTGCCGCATTGGGTCGAGAACGAATGGCTGAAGCAGTTCGTGGCTGAGCAGTTGGTGACGGTGCGCACCAAGCGCGGCTTTGCCCGGCTGGAATGGCAGAAGCTGCGCGAGCGGAACGAGGCGCTGGATTGCCGGGTGTATGCCCGCGCCGCCGCCTGGATCGCGGGCGCTGATCGCTGGACCGACGAGAAATGGCGCGATCTCGAGGATCAACTCGAGGCGGCGCCAACGGAAAGGTATGGCGCGGGGCGGGTCAGCAGACTGCAGGCAGCACCCCAGGGAAAGCGGCAGTCGGACTGGCTTGGCCGACGCGGAGGATGGTTCTGACATGGCAGACTGGACGGAAACCGAACTCGCGGCGCTGCGCCGGGCCTATGCCAGTGGCACGACCCGGGTCAGCTATGATGGAAAATCTGTCGACTATGGCTCGGCCGAGGATCTGCTGGGCCGCATCCGGACTATCGAACGCGCCATCGCCGGGACCGCGCGGCCGCTGCCGGTCGCAGGGTTGGCAGGCTTCTCCCGAGGGGATCGCTGATGCCCGCCAACTGGATGGACCACGCCATCGCCTCGGTCGCCCCGCGCATGGCGGCCCGGCGCGTGCTGGCACGGCAGGCCTTCGAGACCCTGACGCGCGGCTATGACGGCGCGTCCAAGGGGCGGCGCACGGAGGGCTGGCGCGCGCCGGGATCCTCGGCCGACACCGAGATCGGCGTGGCCGGGGCGCTGTTGCGTGACCGGATGCGCGATCTGGTGCGCAACAGCCCGCATGCGGCCAAGGCGGTGGCGGTCCTGGTGAACAACATCGTTGGTTCGGGCATCATGCCCCGTGCGGCCAGCGGCGACGACAAGCTGGACCGGAAGGTCGACGCCCTGTTCGAACGCTGGACGGCGGATTGCGATGCCGATGGCCAACTGGATTTCTACGGGCTGCAGACGCTGATCTGCCGCGAGATGGTCGAGGCGGGCGAGGTGCTGGTGCGGCGCAGGCTGCGGCGGGCCAGCGATGGTCTGGCAGTACCGCTGCAATTGCAGGTGCTCGAGGCAGACTTTATTGACGCGACCAAATCCAGCAACGTCGGAGCGGGCCGCATCGTGCAGGGAATCGAGTTCGACCCGGTCGGCAAGCGCCGCGCCTATTGGCTGCACCCTGGACATCCCGGCGATGCGCATGGTGCCTTGCGCGGCGGTCTGGACAGCCGCCCTGTCCCCGCGACCGAGATCGCCCATGTCTATGAAAAACAGCGCACGCAAGCGCGTGGCGTGCCTTGGGGCGCACCGGTGATCCGGTCCTTGCGCGATCTGGACGATTACGAGGTGGCCGAACTGGTCCGCAAGAAGACCGAGGCCTGCGTCACCGCCATCGTCTTCGGCGATGACGAATCCCAGCAGGGCATTGCACCGACCGTGGTCGATGCCGACGGCAACCGGGTCGAGCAGTTCGAGCCGGGGCTGATCGCCTATGCGCGCGGCGGCAAGGACATCCGCTTCAACCAGCCATCCGCCACCGGCGGCTACGGCGAATACAAGCGGGCGAGCCTGCACACGATCTCGGCCGGGTTCCGCGTGCCTTATGAATTGCTGACCGGGGACCTGTCCCAGGTCAACTATTCCTCGATCCGGGCGGGGCTCGTGGAATTCCGCCGCCAGATCGACGCCGTGCAATGGCAGCTGTTCATCCCGATGTTCTGTGCGCCCGTGTGGCGCTGGTTCACCGAAGCGGCATGGGCGGCGGGCCAGATCCCGACACCTGACGTGCCGGTCGAGTGGTCGCCGCCGAAGTTCGAGGCGGTCGATCCGCAGAAGGATGCGATGGCAAACCTGCTGTCGATCCGCTCCGGCACCATGACGCTAGCCGAGGTGATCGCCCGGCAGGGTCGCAACCCCGACGCCGTGCTGGCGGAAATCGCCGCGACCAACGCCAAGCTGGATGCCCTTGGCCTCGTCCTCGACAGCGATCCGCGCCGCGTCACGAAAACCGGCAGCGCGCAAACCAGTGACCCGGCCAGCGATCCGGCCAACGCTCCGACAAACGACCCGGCGCAACCCAGAGACGCCCAACAGGACTGACCCCATGGACACGATGATCGAACTGCCGGCCATGCGCCGGACGGCGGAGCTTGCGCCCAACACGGCCGATACGCAGGCCCGTACTGTCGAGGTGGTCTGGTCGGCTGGGGCCCGCGTCCGCCGCGCCAGCTTCTTCGGCGAGCCTTACGACGAGGAACTCAGCCTCGATCCGGCCCATGTGCGGCTGGAACGGTTGAACGCGGGCGCGCCGTTCCTGAAGGTGCACGAGTTGGGCGCGCTGGATGCCGTCATCGGCTCGGTCGTCCCCGGTTCGGCCCGCCTTGAAAACGGCCGTGGCATCGCGCTGGTCCGGATCAGCGAACGCGACGATGTCGAGCCGATCTGGCGTGACATTCAGGCCGGGCACATTCGGGCGGTTTCCATCGGCTACCAGGTCCACCGCTTTGATGTCTCGAAGCCTGATGGCGGCCGCGAGCTTTGGCGCGCGGTCGACTGGACGCCCTTCGAGGTTTCCGCCGTGCCGGTCGGGGCCGACCCCGCCGCCGGTTTCCGCGCCCAGCAATCCCTTCACGACTGCGTCCTTCATCGCCGGGACGCTTCCACCCCACGACAAGGAGCATCCCCGATGACTGACCTGACCCAGACCCCGGCCACTGCGGCCGCTGAATCCCATGCGACCGAGGAGACCCAAATGACCGCCCCCACCAATCCCGCTGCCGAACCGCAGGCGCGTGCCGTCGAGACGCGCACCCTGCCGCAGGCCGCCCCGGCGACCCCGCCCGACACCGAAGCCATCGCCACCCGGGCACGCGAGGGCGAGCGTGACCGCGTCTCCACCATCTATGATCTGGCGGGCCGCCTGAACCTCGAGCGCGGCTTTGCGGAGGATCTGGTCAAGCGCGGTGTTACCGTCGATGAATCCCGCCGCCTGATCCTCGACCAGGTCGCCGCGAAATCCGACGAGACCCGCACCTTCCCGCATGTCTCGATCCCGCTCGGCGGCCGGGATGAACGCGTGACCCGACGCGACGCCGTGGCCAATGCGCTGTTGCACCGCTACAGCCCCACGCTGTTTCAGCTCGACGACTCTGCCCGTCAGTACCGCGGCATGTCGCTCCTCGAACTGGCGCGCGAAAGCCTGACCAATGCCGGGGTCAACACGCGCGGCCTGTCGCGTGACGAGGTGGCGACGCGCTCGCTGCACTCGACCTCCGACTTCCCCGAAATCCTGTCGGCCGTCACCAACAAGACGCTGCGCCAGGCCTACGAGACCTATCCCCGCACATTCATGCTGTTCTGCCGCCAGGTGCTGGCCACCGACTTCAAGGCGATGAACCGGGTACAGCTTGGCGAAGCCCCGCAGCTTCTGGAGGTTGGCGAAAGCGGCGAGTTCAAGCGCGGCACGCTTGGCGAGAGCAAGGAGAGCTACAAGGTCAAGACCTATGGCCGGGTGGTGGCCATCACCCGCCAGACCCTGATCAACGACGATCTGGATGCCTTCACCCGGATCCCGGCGATGTACGGCAACTCCATCGCCCAGCTGGAATCGGACGTCGTCTGGGGCATCATCACCGCCAACCCGGCGATGGCCGATGGCAACGCGCTGTTCCACACCACGCACAAGAACCTGGCCGGGACAGGCACGGCACTCGCTGTCGATGCGGTGGGGGCGGCGCGCGCCGCGATGGCGCTGCAGACCGGCTTTGACAAGAAGACCGTGCTGAACATCCGTCCGGCCTTCCTGATCGTGCCCGCTGCGCTCGAACTGAAGGCCGAACAGCTGGTCGCCCAGAATCTTGTTCCCGCCACGCCCGCCACCGTGGTGCCGCAGTCGATCCGCTCGCTGAGCCCGATCAGCGAGCCGCGCCTCGATGCCGCGAGCCCGACCGCCTGGTATCTGGCGGCCAGCCCGAACCAGATCGACACCATCGAATACGCCTATCTGGAGGGCCAGCAGGGTGCCTATGTCGAGACCCGCAACGGTTTCGACGTGGACGGGGTGGAGATCAAGTGCCGCCTCGACTTCGGCGCCAAGGCGATCGACTGGCGCGGTCTCTACAGAAATCCCGGCGCGTAACCTGCGCCAAATGTTGAAACCCGACATGCGGGCGGTCCTAACGGGCCGCCCTTCGTCTTACCAAAAGGATCTCCCCGATGAAAAACTACGTCCAGCCCGGCAAGACCATCACCCTGACCGCGCCCTATGCCGTCACTTCCGGCGATGGCCTGCTCGTGGGCTCAGTCTTCGGCGTCGCCGCTGGTACCGCCGCTCTCAGCGAAGCGGTCGAAACCGCGCTCGTCGGCGTCTACGATCTGAAGAAGGTCGCCTCGCAGGCATGGGCCGCTGGCGACAGGATCTATTGGGACAACACCGCCAGGCAGACGACCAAGACCCTGACCTCGAACACGCTGATCGGCGTGGCGACTGAGGCTGTCGCAGGCGGGGCCACCGACCTGATCGGCCGGGTGCGGCTGAACGGCGCGTTCTGATGAGCGCCTTCGCCGCCGCCGTCGGCGCGCTCTTCGCCGATCCGAACATGGGGCGGGACGCGTTCTATATCGCCGACGGCGGCGCGCCCGCACTGGTGCGCGTCGTCGCCCGGCGTGCCGATGCCGTCACCGACTTCGGCGATGCGCGGCTTTGGTCGGAGACCACGCGCATCGACCTGCGCGTGGCAGAGGTGCCAGCCCCGCGCCCCGGTGACAGGGTGGAAATCGACGGCGATGCTTTCCTCATTCAAGGCGAACCGGTGCGTGATCGAGAACGGCTGGTCTGGACCTTGGATTTGCGCCCAACATGAAACTGAAACTCGCCATCGATCCCGACATCGTCGCCCTGATGGCGGCAGAGGTCGCGGCCGGGGAACGCGCTGTCACTGCCGCCATGCGCGAGGCTGGGACCGGACTGAAATCCGCCTGGCGCACCCAGATCACCGGCGCGGGGCTGGGCACACGCCTCGCCAACTCGATCCGCTCGGCCAGTTTCCCGAAGTCCGGCGAAAGCCTGAACGCGGCGGCGCTGGTCTGGTCGAATGCCCCGGTGATCATCGGCGCGCATGACACCGGCCCGCTGATCCGGTCGAAGAACGGGTTCTGGCTGGCGATCCCCACACCGGCGGCGGGCAAATCCACCCGTGGCGGACGGATCACCCCCGGCGAATGGGAACGCCGCACCGGCCTGCGCCTGCGGTTCATCTACCGCCGGAGAGGGCCGAGCTTGTTAGTGGCCGAGGGACGGTTGAACACCAAGGGCCGGGCCGTTGCGTCCCGGTCGAAAACCGGCCGGGGTGTCGTCACCGCGCCGATCTTCCTTCTGGTGCCGCAGGTCAAGTTGCCGAAGCGGTTGGATCTGGCACGGGACGCCGAACGGGCGGCGGACGGTGTGCCGGGGCTGATCGTGACGAACTGGGTGGAGGGACGGCTATGATGTTGGAGTCGCTGTCTCAATCCACCTGGACACACGGAGGGCCCCGAGGGCCCTCCGTGCCTTACCTACCCGCGGGGCGGGAACGGATCGTTGCCGTAGCTGTTGCGCTCACGGATGCGACCGTCGCGCCCGTGGACGAGGACTTCGCTCTGCTGATTGCGCGCGATTTCAGTGGCCCGATCGATTGCTTCTGCCTGGGTGCCGAAACGCACCGTATCACGGCTGTTCCCGGCACCAAGGACTGCCCAACCGGCCTCACGCTGAACCACATGCTGATTCTTGCCTGCCATAACCATCACCCCCTTTCAGTGGCATGAACATGATGTGGCGTTCGGAAGTCGAACGTTCAAGTAAGGATTTGACGTTATGGTTCGATGAGCCTATCTTGTGCCCAAGTGAGGGCCGGTAGAAGCCCGACACGCTCATCTGAGGAATCCGTCATGAACCGTATCGAAATGTCCCGTCGGTTGAGGGAGGCACGAGACTTGGCGTCAATCAGCCAAGGTGAAGCCGCTGAAGCGCTCGGCTTGACCCGTACGGCTGTCACGCAGATCGAAGGAGGCAACCGTGCAGTGTCCACGATGGAACTTGCACGATTTGCAGACCTGTACCGCCGCCCTGTTCGATGGTTTCTTGCAGACGCTCCGGATGTGGACGAGGACGTCGTCGTGGCGTTGCATCGAATTGCTCCAGGCATTGACGACACTCCCGAGATTCGGATCGAGGTAGACCGCTGTGTGCAGATCTGCCGCGAAGGTGTCAGTCTTGAGGGCTTGTTGGGTCGCGATGAACGAGAGGGTCCGCCAGCTTATCGTGAACCAGTTCCGAAATCGACCGGTGAAGCCGTGGCACAAGGCCAACGGGTGGCCGAGCAGGAGCGGCGACGTCTCGAACTGGGCAGTGCTCCCGTCGCCGATCTGACGGAGTTGCTCGGGGATCAGGGGATCTGGGCCTCTACCGTCGACCTCCCTCACACTATGTCGGGCCTTTTCCTCCATCATCCGACCATCGGCATGGCGGTGCTCGTAAACGCTGGACATGTCCGCGCCCGTCAGCGGTTTTCGTTGGCGCATGAGTATGCACATGCACTTCTCGACCGGGATCGGGTCGTCGGGGTCAGCAGTGCTGACAACAGCAATGAACGCATCGAACAGCGCGCGAATGCTTTCGCTGCTGCTTTCCTGCTTCCTGAGGCAGGCCTCGAAGAGGAACTGCGTCAGCTTGGCAAGGGCCAGCCGGCGCGGACCGATCAGATTGTCTTCGACGTAGCGACCGGCGGCAGCATACAGGGACAGTTGCGTCCGGCGCCACGTTCCCAGACCATCGGCTTTCAGGATGTCGCCTTCATCGCGCACCGTTTTGGCTTGAGCTATCAAGCGGCGGTTTATCGGCTGAAAAGCCTTCGATACATCAACCAGCCGGAAAGCACGCTACTGCTGTCGCCGGAGCATGAAGCCGCCGGGAGAGAATACTTGCAGGCGCTGGACCTATTCGATGACCTCGAGGCGCCTGTGAGTGGCGCGAGGGGAACCCGGGAGCTTCGCGGCCGCGTGGCTCACCTCGGGCTTGAGGCCTATCGGCTTGGGGAAATCTCTCGTGGTCGCCTGCTGGATGTTGGCAAGACCATCGGCGTTGACGGACGAAAGCTGCTCGACTTGGCCGAGGCAGCGCGAGCTGAGTAACGCAAGACATGCCTTCATCCCCGCAAATAGTGCTCGTCACCGACACGTCCGTTCTGGTCAACTTTCTTCGGATCGACCGGATGGATTTGATCCGTAATCTATCGCCGCAGTTCCTCGTGACAGACCATGCGGCTGGCGAGATTAGTGACATCTACGGGGAGCAGCTGGCGCGCTTTCAGGCTGCGGTCGCTTCGGGATGCTGTGAGGTCTGCCGCGTGGAAGGCGACGCCGCTCTCGAGATGTTCGCGCACCTGACTGGGACACAGCGGCTCGGCATCGGTGAAAGTGCGACCATTGCGCATGCTCTTTCGATTGGTGCAGCTCTTGCGCTCGACGACCGACGCGCCGCAAACGAAGCGCGCCGCGTAGATGAACGCCTCGTCGTTGTCGGCACAGCAGATTTGACAGTTCAAATGATACGCGAGGGCATTCTGAGTGTGGGCGATGCAGACGCCATAAAGGAAGACTGGGCCGCCAACCATCGCTTCCGACTGAAGTTTGGGAGCTTCGGCGAGCTCCTCTAAAAAGGTACGACGTCTCAGGCTAGGCACGAAACCATGCCCACCCTCCGCGAAACCATCCTCGCCGCGCTGCATGCGCGGCTTTCGGCGTTGCCCGCCACCGTCCTGCGCGGTGACGTGCTGACCGAACGCGTGCCCGCTGCGGGTCTTATGATCCTGCGGGACGGCGAGCCGGGCGAGCCGGAAGTCACGCTGTCGCCCTTGCGTTACCACTACCAGCACCGCGCCGAGATCGAGGCGGTCGTGCAGGGCGCAAGCCGTGACGGCGCCTTCGACTCGCTCTGCTCCAGCATCGGCGCAGCGATCGCTGCCGACCGGACGCTTGGCGGCCTCTGCGACTGGGTCGAGGCGGAAGCGCCGCGTCCTGTCGATCTGGCCGTGGACGGTGCCGCCAGCCTGAAGGCGGCGGTCATCCCGGTCATCCTGCACTATTCCACGGCCGACCCGCTGGCCTGACCCCACAAACGACAGGAGAACACGATGGCACGAGCCCATGGGGCGCGGGCGCAAATGGCGCTTGCGTTCGAATCTGTCTATGGCACCGCGCCCGCCACGGGCTACCGCACGGTGCCGTTTGCCAGCACCACGCTTGGCTCCGAACAGCCGCTGATCGCCTCGGAACTGCTGGGCCAGGGGCGCGATCCGCTGGCCCCGATCAAGGACGCCGTCACCGCCGACGGCGATGTCGTGGTGCCGATCGACGTGGAGAACCTTGGCCTCTGGCTGAAGGCGGCGTTCGGCGCGCCAGTCACGTCCGGCACAACGCCCAAGACCCACACATTCCAGTCCGGGAACTGGACGCTGCCGAGCATGGCCATCGAAACGGCGATGCCTGAGGTGCCGCGCTATGCGATGTACACCGGTTGCGTCTGCGATCAGCTGTCGTGGCAGATGGCGCGGTCGGGGTTGCTGACGGCGACGGCGCGGCTGGTGGCGCAGGGCGAAAGCGTCGCGGCCACCACGGCCGCTGGCTCGCCAACATCGCTGTCCCTGCAGCGGTTCGGGCATTTCAACGGGGCGATCACACGCAACGGCTCGCCACTTGGCAACGTCATCTCGGCTGAGGTGACCTATTCCAATGGCCTCGATCGGATCGAGACCATCCGCTCGGACGGCCGGATCGAGGGCGCAGACCCCGGCATGGCCGCGCTGACCGGTCGGGTGGAGGTGCGTTTCGCCGACAGCACGCTGATCACACAAGCCATCGATGGCACGCCGTGCGAACTGGTCTTCGCCTGGAGCCTCGGCGCCAACGCCAGCTTCACCTTCACCGCCCACGCCGTTTACCTGCCGCGCCCGCGCATCGAAATCCCGGGCCCGCAGGGCATCCAGGCCACCTTCGACTGGCAGGCCGCCAAGGCCGTCAGCCCCGCCCGCATGTGCACCGCCGTCCTCGTCAACACTGTTGTGAGTTACTGACCATGATCAGACTGAACCTGACTGCATCCCCTTCGTGGCTGACCCTCGCCCCCGGCCTTCGCCTGCGGGTCGCACCACTGACCACCGCGCTGATGGTCTCAGCCCGTGCCGATCCTGCCATCGAGGCTCTGCCGGACACCGCAACCCAAGAAGAACTTGCCCTTGCCATGGCCAAGGCCGTTGCCCGCCGCGCCGTGCTGGATTGGGAGGGGGTCGGCGACGACGCGGGCGATGCCGTGCCGGTTTCACCCGAAGGCATCGACGCACTGCTGGAAATCTGGCCTGTCTTCGAGGCGTTCCAGACCCAGTACGTCGCCAAGGGCCTGATCCTGGACGCAGAAAAAAACGTCTCCGCGCCCTTGCCGAATGGTTCTTCGGCGGGGGCGACCGGTACTGCACGGCCTGCACGGGGCGCTGCCCGGACTGCCCCGCAAGATTGAACCGGCCGCAGACGCAGGAAGGCTGGCAGGTCTGGGATCTGGTCGGCCGCCTCGGTGGCCAGCTGCGGGTGATCCCCGGTGCGGTGCTCGGCTGGGACATGGGCGCGGCGCTGGCCATGGCGAACGCCCTCGGGATCGACGCCCTGATCGCCGCCGAACTGCTGCCCGAGGTCGAGGCGGTGATGGTGCGCAAGTTGAACGAACAGATCGGAGACGGCCGTGGCTGAGAAAAGGGTCAGTGTCCGACTGGTCGCCGAAGGCGGCCGTCAGGTCCGCGCCGAGCTGGAAGGGATCAGTGAGGCGGGAACGCGGGGGTTTGGCCGCCTGTCCTCCGAAATGGAATTGGCCAACGCACGCCTCTCCAGCTTCGCCCGCAAGGCCGGGATCGCACTGGCAGCGGTCACGGCAGCCGCAGCCGCTGCGGGTGTGGCGATGGTCCGCTCGGGCCTCGACGTGATCGGCGCGCAGGCGGACATGGCGGCATCGCTCCGGACAACTGTCGAAAGCCTGCAGGTGCTGACATGGGCTGGCGAGTTGGCCGGTGTGTCGATGGGCGAGATCGAGCAGGCCACCAAGAAGCTGACCACGCGGCTTTCCGAAGCGGCGGCGGGGTCGGGATCGGCGGTGGGAGCACTGCAGCGGTTGAACCTGACGGCCGCCGAACTGCAGGCGTTGCCGCTCGACCAGCGCATCGTCGCCATCCAGGAAGCCCTGAACCAGTTCGTGCCCGAGGCCGAACGCGCCGCCGTGGCATCCGACCTCTTCGGTGACCGGGCGGCCCTCGCGTTTCTGCGCATCGACCCGGCCACCCTGCGGGAGGCGGCACAAGATGTGCGCGACTTCGGCGTCGCGGTCAGCGCGGCCGACGCGGCGCAGATCGAACGCACCGGCGATGCCATCGCCAAGCTGAGCCTGGTCTGGCTGGGCCTGACCAACCGCCTGACCGCTGCCGTCGCCCCAGCGTTGGAAACCGTGGCGAACGCGCTGGCCGACATGGCGCGTGGCACCGGGCCCATCGGCGGCGCAATCACCTCGGTCTTCGATAACCTCGCGCGCCTCGCGACTTATGCCGCAACCTTCGCTGCCTTCATGGCGGGTCGCTGGGTGGCCGGGTTGGCAGTGGCGGCCTTGTCCGTGCGTGGCCTCGCAACGGCGCTGGTCTTCCTGCGCGGGGCGCTGATCCGTACAGGAATCGGCGCTCTGATCGTTGGTGCCGGGGAACTGGTCTATCAATTCTCGCAGCTTGTCACCCGGGTTGGCGGCGTGGGCGAAGCCTTCCGCCTGCTGGGTGATCTGGCGAAAGAAGTCTGGTCCCGTATAGGCCTCGCGCTCGACGCCGCATTCGCCAACATGGCCGCAGGATGGGAGGGGCTGAAGGCGGCCGGGCTGTCGGCGCTCGAAGGCACCATCGCGGGCGTGGTCAGCTTCGGCGATCGGACCGCTGCGATCTTCCAGGGAGCCTATGATGCCGCCGTGGCAATCTGGGGCAGTCTGCCCGGCGCCATCGGTGATTTCGCCTTCCAGGCCGCAAACGGGCTGATTTCCGGCGTCGAGGCGATGCTGAACGGCGTCGTCACGCGCATCAACAGTTTCATCAACGGGCTGAACGCGGCGCTGGACCTTCTGCCGGACTGGGCGGTGGGCGAAGGCGGGGTGCGGATCGGCACGCTTGACCCGGTGGAACTGGCGCGGATCGGCAACCCGTTCGAGGGTGCAGCGACGGCTGCTGGCGCTGCCGCCGCCGATGCCTTCTCTGCCGCGCTGTCGCAGACTTACCTAGAGCCTCCCAACCTCGGGCTTGGCGCGATGGCAAACGATGCGCGTGGCCGGGCCGATGGCTATCGCGAGGCAGCGGGAATGCTGGCCGATGCCGCCGGGCGTCCGCTGGCCAGTTGGCAAACCTTGCGTGACGCGGTGACCAGCACCGGATCGGATGCCGAAACGGCGCTGGCAGATGCCGCCAGTTCGGCGGATGCGCTCAACACCGAACTGGACGACACCGCCGCCGCTGCTGGGAGTGCGGGCGCTGCGGCGCGCGACGCCGGGACGGCGGCGGCTGACGGGGCTGATCAGGCTGCGACCGGATGGGGCGCAGTCACTGCGGCACTCGCCGACTATGCCACCAAGGCGCGCAACATCGGTGGTGATATCGGGAGCGCGCTGGTCGGGGCTTTCACGTCCGCCGAGAACGCGGTGGGCGAGTTCGTCAAGACCGGCAAGCTCGACTTCCGCGATCTGGTCACGTCGATGATAGCCGATCTCGCCAAACTGGCAGCCCGGCGCTTCATTCTCGGGCCGATCGCCAACGCCCTGTCCGGTGCCCTCAGCGGTGCGGGCGGTCTGTTCGCCAATATCCTGCACGACGGTGGTGTCGTCGGAGCGTCAGCCCCGGGTCGCATGGTCCCGGCGTTGGCCTTCGCCAATGCCCCGCGCATGCATGCGGGCGGTTGGGCCGGGATCAAGCCCGACGAGGTTCCCGCGATCCTGCAACGGGGCGAGCGTGTCCTCTCGCGCCGCGAGGCCGCTGGCTACGGCCAGTCCAGCGCACCCGCCGTCAACGTCACAATCATGGCACGCGATCCCGAAAGCTTCCGGCAATCGCGCACGCAGGTGGCAAGCGACATCGCCCGTGCCGTGTCGCTGGGCCGAAGGGGCATGTGATGGCATTCCATGACGTCAGGTTCCCCGACAACATCAGCCGCGGGGCGCGCGGCGGACCGGAACGGCGCACGCAAGTGGTGGAATTGGCCTCTGGCGATGAGGAGCGCAACGCAAGCTGGGCCAACAGCCGCCGCCGCTATGATGTGGCCTACGGCATCCGCCGCGCCGACGATCTGGCGGCGGTCGTCGCCTTCTTCGAGGCCCGCAACGGTCGCCTGCACGGCTTTCACTACAAGGACTGGGCGGATTACAAATCCTGCCTGCCGTCGCAGGCGGTGGCCCCGACCGACCAACCCATCGGCACAGGCAATGGCGCGGTCACCACCTTCGCCCTGCTGAAACGCTACACCTCCGGTGCGCAAAGCTGGACCCGTGCCATCGCCAAGCCGGTGGCCGGCACTGTCCGCATCGCCCTGAATGGGGTCGAGCAGATGTCGGGTTGGACCGTCGATACCGCCACCGGCAGCGTCACCTTCACCACCGCCCCCGGCGCGGGCATCGCGATCACGGCCGGTTTCGAATTCGACGTCCCCGTTCGCTTCGACACCGACATGCTCGACGTTACCCTCGACCTCGAGCGGCCCGGGTCCATCACGTCCATTCCACTGCTGGAGATCCGGCGATGAACGAAGAAACCGGCTTCATCGCCGCCGCATTGCGCGATCTGGCGACCTCCACCGCTGTTATCCTTGCCGCCTGGGGCGCGCTTGGCGGGGCGACCAACGCGCTGACCACGCGGATGCGGCTGCGCGATGCGTTGCGCCACATCCTGCTCGGCGGTCTGATCGCGGCCGGGATGGGCAGCCTGTCCATGGCGGTGATCACCGCCTGGCTCGGCCTGCCGTCGCAAGCGATCCCGGCCGGGGGGGCGGCGGGGTCGGCCGCCTATCTGGTCGGCGTCTTCGGCCCCGCCTTCATCGAGGTCGTCCTCGCCCGGCTGCGCAGCGGCAAGGGGGGCACCCCCTATGAATGAACTTCTCCGTCTCGCGCGCGCCATCCGCTGCGACGCCGCCGACCCGGCACAGACATTCAGCCACCGCCTGCGCATCGGCCTTCTGGTCGCCGCGCTGATCCTGATCCTTTCCTCGCTCTTCGGGTGATCCCATGCACATGACCGACCGGGGCCTGCTGGCCCTTGTCCGGCACGAAGGACTCGTGCCCGGACCTTATCTCGATGTGAAGAACGTCTGGACCTTCGGCATCGGCCATACCGCTGCGGCAGGGCCGCCCGATCCGGCAGGGATGCCGCGCGGCATGCCCGCCGATCTGGATGCGGGGGTCCGCGAGGCGTTCCGGCTCTTCCGCGCAGACATCGCAACCTACGAGGCCGAAGTGCTGCGTGCCGTGACGGTGCCGATGGAGCCGCACGAGTTCGATGCGCTGGTCAGTTTTCACTACAACACTGGCGGCATCGCCAAGGCATCGCTGACCCGCCATTTGAACGCGGGCAACCGCGCCGCCGCAGCACAGGGGTTCATGGGCTGGCTTCGGCCTGCCGCGATCCGGTCGCGCCGAGAAGCCGAGCGCGATCTGTTCCGCGATGGCCGCTATCCGACCGACACCATTCCGGTCTGGTCGGTCGATCGCAACGGACGGGTGGATTTCTCGCGACCGATACGGCGACTGACCGAGACCGAAGCGCTGGCCTTGCTGCGCCCGACGAGCACGCCGGTGCCGCCGACCGAGCCACTGCCGGTACCGACACAACCGTCTGCCGCCCGGTCGTGGTGGCACCGGATGATGGAATTTCTCACAGGAAAGGCAACATCATGAACTGGAACCTCGCACGCGGTCTGATCTATCTGGCCTGTCTTGCCGCCTCAGGTCTGGCCATGGCCGGGCTGGCGGATTTCGATCTGATGACCGGCAGCTTCGATCTGCGCCCGTTCAATCTCTACGCCCTGACCGGTACGGCCGGAGGCGTGATTTCCTCGGCGCTGGCCTCGGTCGCCTTGTGGCGCGGCTGGGGGCGGAAGTGAAATCCCTCCCGCTCGCGCTTCAGGCCCATCTCGACGAGGGCACGACGACGCTGGCCTGGTGCTGGCGGATCATCCGTGTCGATGGCGTGACCCTCGGCTTCACCGATCACGACCGAACCTTGATGTTCGACGGCACCGATTTCGAGCCGGAGAGTGGCTTTGCGGCCTCGGAGGTGCGCTCCGGTTCCGACCTTTCCGTCGATGCGCAGGACGCCCAAGGTGTGCTGACCTCCGACCGGATCACCGAGACCGACATCCTCGATGGCCGCTGGGACAATGCGGCCGTCGAGGTCTGGCGTGTGAACTGGGCCGTGACCTCCCAGCGCCTGCTGATGCGGCGCGGCGCTATCGGCCAGATCCGGCGCGGGCGGCTTGCTTTCGTCGCCGAGGTGCGATCGCTGGCCCATGTCCTTGGCCAGACAGTTGGTCGCACGTTTCAGGCGAGTTGCGCTGCCGCTCTTGGTGATGCGCGCTGCAGGGTCAATCTCGAGGCTCCGGCGTTCAAGGGAACCGGCACGATCATCGACCTGCTTCGCGACCGAGCTTTCACCGCCTCTGGGCTTGCCGGTTTTACCCCCGGCTGGTTCACCTTCGGCACCCTCGACTGGACGAGTGGAGCCAATGCCGGACGGCGGGCCGAGGTGTTGTCGCATGACCTTGTCGACGGTGTCGCCATCATGACCCTGCTGGAAGCGCCGGTGCGGGCCATCGCCGCGACAGACACGTTCATAATCCGCGCCGGGTGCGACAAGCGCATCACGACCTGCGGGACGAAGTTTGCCAATGTCGTCAACTTCCGGGGCTTTCCCAACATCCCGGGCCAGGATGCTGTCCTGCGCTATGCCACCTCTGATGGCGGCCACGAGGGGGCGGTGCTGTGACAGCGGCTGATCCCGATAGGGTCATCGCCACTGCCCGGTCCTGGCTTGGAACGCCATACCACGACCAGGCCAGCCTCAAGGGCGTCGGCTGCGATTGCCTTGGTCTGGCCCGAGGTGTCTGGCGCGAGGTGGTCGGGCCCGAACCTTTCCCAATCCCGCCCTACAGCCGGGACTGGGGCGAGAGCGGCCCGCGCGAGGTGCTGGCCGATGGCGCGCGTCGCATGATGCTGGAGTTCGCATCCGCCGATGTCCCACCCGGCGCGCTGATCCTGTTCCGCATGATGCCGCGCGCCATCGCCAAGCATGTCGGCATACTGACCGGCCCCGACACCTTCCTTCATGCCTACGAACGGCTCGGCGTGATCGAGGAACCGCTGACCCCAACTTGGCGACGCCGCATCGCCTTCGCCTTCCTCTTTCCCCAACGCTGAGAGTTTTTCATGGCCACGCTCGTCCTCGGCGCTGTCGGCACTGCCATCGGCGGGGCCTTTGGCCGTGCGATCCTCGGCTTTTCCGGTGCAGCCATTGGCGGCTTCATCGGATCAACCGTGGGCTCGGTGGTCGACAGCTGGATCGTGTCGTCGCTCGCACCGGCCCAGCGGATCGAAGGGGCGCGGCTCGACACGCTGCGCATCACCTCCGCCACCGAAGGGGCGGTGATCCCGCGGCTTTACGGCCGGATGCGGATCGGCGGCAACATCATCTGGGCCACCGATTTCCGCGAAGAGACCAAGACCACGACCCAAGGCGGTGGCAAGGGCGGTGGCGGCGGCAAGGTGAAGACCACCGAATACCTCTATTACGCGTCCTTCGCCGTGGCGCTCTGCGAAGGACCGATCACCGGCATTGGCCGCGTCTGGGCCGACGGCAAGGCGATGGACATGACCGGCGTGACCTGGCGCTGGTATCCCGGCAGCGAGGCGCAAACGGCCGATCCCTTCATTGCCGCCAGGATGGGGGAGGCCAACACGCCCGCCTATCGCGGCACGGCTTACGTCGTGTTTGAAGATCTGGCACTGGCCACATTCGGCAACCGCCTGCCGCAACTCAGCTTCGAGGTTTTCCGCCCGCTGGCCGATGCCGATACCGCCGAAGGCCTGACCCGCGCCGTCACCCTGATCCCGGCCTCGGGCGAGTTCACCTATGCCACCGATGCCATCCGCAAGGGCAGCGGTGGTGCGACGGTTGCGGAGAACCTGAACGCGCTGCCGGATCAGGCTGACATCGTCGTGGCGCTGGACCGGCTGCAAGCCATGGCCCCGGCGGTCGAAAGCGTCAGTCTCGTCGTGGCCTGGTTCGGCAACGATTTGCGCGCGGGATCATGCAAGGTCAAGCCCGGCGCCGAGGTTGCATCCAAAGCCACCACGCCTGCCAACTGGTCGGTGAACGGCGTCAGCCGGGCAAGCGCCCATCTGGTCAGCCGTGATGCCGAGGATCGGCCGATCTATGGTGGCACGCCGGCGGATTTTGCGGTGGTGCAGGCGATCCAGGAGATGAAGGCGCGCGGGTTGCGCGTCACCTTCTATCCCTTCCTGCTGATGGATGTGCCGCCCGGCAACACGCTGCCGAACCCCTACAGCGCCAACGCCGCCACACCGGGCCAGCCCGCGTTCCCGTGGCGGGGGCGGATCACCTGTTCCCCAGCGGCCGGATTTGTCGGATCGGTGGACAAGAGCGGCACGGCGGCTTCGCAAGTGTCGGCCCTGTTCGGGGCGGCGACGCCGGGGAATTTCAGCGTCTCGGGCGAGACCGTCGCCTTCACCGGCTCGCCGAGTGACTGGGGTCTGCGCCGCATGGTGCTGCATTACGCGCACCTCTGCGCAGCTGCGGGCGGGGTCGATGCCTTCCTGATCGGCACGGAGATGCCGGGACTCACCACCATCCGCTCGGCGGCCGGCACCTATCCTGCCGTCACTGCCTTCAAGACCCTCGCGGCCGACGTGAGCACCATCCTCGGCGCTGGGACCAAGATCGGCTATGCCGCCGACTGGTCGGAATACTTCGGCCACCACCCGCAGGATGGCAATGGCGATGTCTATTTCCACCTCGACCCGCTCTGGTCGGACGCCGCCATCGATTTCGTCGGCATCGACAACTATCTGCCGCTGTCGGACTGGCGCGACGGTTTCGACCATGCCGATGCGCTTGAAGGCTGGCCCGCGATCTACGACCGCGCCTATCTGCAATCCAACATCGCCGGGGGCGAAGGCTTCGACTGGTTCTATGCCAGCGCCGCTGACCGCTCCGCCCAGATCCGCACACCAACCACCGATGGCGCTGCGGCGAAAACGTGGGTGTTCCGCCCCAAGGATCTCCGCGCCTGGTGGACGAACCCGCATTTCAACCGGCCGGGCGGGGTGGAGAGCGGCGCGCCGACCACGTGGGTGCCGCAGTCCAAACCGATACGCTTCACCGAACTGGGGTGCCCGGCCATCGACCGGGGCACCAATCAGCCCAACGTGTTCTTCGACCCGAAATCGTCAGAGAGCTTCACGCCCTATTTCTCGCGCGGCTGGCGGGATGACGCGATTCAGCGGGCCTATCTTGAGGCCAGCTACCTGCATTGTGATCCGGCCAACAACCCGATCTCCGGCATCTATGGCGGCAGCATGGTGCATGTGCCCGAATGCGCCGCCTGGACCTGGGACGCGCGGCCATACCCCTTTTTCCCCGAACTGACCGACGTCTGGACCGATGGACCGAACTGGCGTCTGGGCCACTGGCTGACCGGGCGGCTGGGCGCGGTGTCGCTGGCGGCTCTCGTGCGCCACCTCTGCCTGCGCGCCGGGATGCCGGAAGCACTGATCGACGTGTCTGGCCTCTGGGGTGCCGTTGAAGGTTACGCCATCACCGCACTGGAAGCCCCGCGATCCTCGATCAGCACGCTGGCGCGGCATTTCGGGTTCGATGCCATCGAGACCGAAGGCATGATCCGCTTCGTCATGCGCGGGCGGGCTTCCGTTCTGACCGTGGCCCATGACGACCTCGTGGCCTCCCGCGAGAGCGAGGCGCTGGAACTGGTCCGCGCGCAAGAAACTGAACTGCCGCAGGCGCTGAAGTGGCAGGTCGCCCGCGCTGATGAGGACTATGATGCTGCCCTTGTCGAAGCCCGCCGCATCACCGTCGACACCACCCGCATCGCGTCTGAATCCTTCCCGATGGCGATCCCGCCCGAGGAGGCCGAACGTCGCTGCCGCCGCGCGCTGATGGAGGCCTGGATCGGGCGGGAGACAGCCTCCTTCCGTCTGCCGCCGTCGCGACTGGCGCTAGACCCCGCCGATGTGATCCGGCTGGTCCATGACAGCCGCGAGATCGAGTTGCGGCTGGTGTCCATCGCCGATTCCGATGGGCGGGGCGTCGAGGCTGTCCGCCAGGACCGCGCCGCCTATGACCTGCCGTCCGGCGATCCGCGACCGGCCTCGCTGACCCGCTCCGTGGTCTTCGGCGCACCGGATGTGGTGCTGCTCGACCTGCCGCAGCTCTCCGAGGACCAGCCCGCGCATCGACCGATGGTCGCCGCCCATGCGGTTCCATGGCCCGGCGAGATGGCGGTGTTCCGCAGCCCGGGGGCGGATGGGTTTGCCTTGCTGACCACCATTGGCAGCCGCGCCCAGATTGGCAGGCTGGTGTCGGACTTCTATCCTGGCCCGACCTCGCGCCTCGACCTTGGCAATGCGCTGGTCGTCGATCTGGCCTCTGGCACGCTGGAAAGCGTCACCGACCTGACCCTGTTCGGCGGCGCCAATGCGCTGGCCGTGGAGGCTGCGCCGGGCAAATGGGAGGTGGTTCAGGCAGGTGCGGCCGAACTGATCGCCCCGGGCCGCTATCGCCTGACCCGGCTGTTGCGGGGCCAGCGCGGCACCGAAGCCGAGATGGGCAATCCCGCCCCGACAGGGGCACGCATGGTGGTGCTGGATTCCGCACTTGCCCCGCTGCCGATCGCCGAAGCCGATCTTGGTCTGCCATGGAACTGGCGCATCGGCCCTGCGGCGCGGGCCGTCAGCGACGCGAGCTACACTGCGCTGGCCTTCACGCCAGCCGGTCGCGGCCTCGTGCCGCTCAAACCGGTCCATGTCGCGCAGCCGTGGCGGACAGCACGCAGTCCGGGCGATCTGACGATCCGCTGGTCGCGCCGGTCGCGCGCGCTGGTGGCCGATGCCTGGGAACAGGTCGAGGTGCCGCTGGCCGAAGACCTGGAAAGCTACGACGTCCAGATCCTTGATGGTGCTGTCGTCAAGTGCACGCTGAACAGCACCACGACGTCCGTCCTCTACACCGCCGCCCAGCAGACCGCCGACTGGGGTGCGCCGTTCGGCCCCGGCCAGACACTGGCGATCCGCATCTACCAACTCTCGAACCGCCTCGGTCGCGGCGATCCTGCCACCGTCACCCTCCAGTTCTGAAGGCCCGTCATGTCCGACACCTCCACCCACCTTGGCCTGCCATACCTGCTGGCGGCCCAAGCCCAGAAGCATGTCACCCACAACGAGGCCCTGCGCCTGCTCGATGCCATGGTGCAACTCTCAGCCCTCGACCGCACGCGCACCACGCCGCCTGCGAGCCCCGCCGATGGCGACCGCCACCTCGTGGCCTCGGGCGCGACCGGGATCTGGGCCGGGTGGGATCTGAACGTGGCCTTCTGGGTTGATGGCGTCTGGCTGCGCCTCGTGCCGCGCCCCGGCTGGCTGGTCTGGGTTGCGGCCGAGCAGGTGTTCCTGGTGTGGAATGGCAGCGCCTGGGATCCGGTTGGCGAACCGGTCGACGTATCAGATGCTGTTTTCAGCCTCGTCAGCGACGCCGATCCGACGAAGAAGGCACTGTTTTCGCTGTCGGGGATCACCACTGGCACGACCCGGACCTTCACACTGCCCAACACCTCCAGCGAATTGGCAATCCTCGCGGGCACCCAGACCTTTACAGGCAACAAGACCTTCTCCGGCACGCTGACCGCCTCGGGCACCGTCACGGTTTCGGCGGCATCAGCCAGCATCGGCACGGCGACGACGACTGCCACCTACGGCATGGGCACCGGGGCGACGACCACCGGCGTGACCAAAACCGTGAACCTTGGCACCGGCGGCGCATCCGGATCGACCACGGTCGTCAACATCGGCTCGGCCACGGCCGGGGCCGGCGGCACTACAGTCGTGAACACGCCGACAGTGACTTTCGCCAATGCCGTCACTCAGGTCGGCATGCCCCAGGCCAATCTGACCGCCCAGCTTCTGGGCCTCGGCGGGGCGACGGCCGATAGCACCAACCGGTTGTCGATGAACACGCCTGCGGTGCTCATGAACAACGCCGGGGCCGGGATCGAGGCCACCGTCAACAAGGCGGCGGCTGGGAACGATGCGGCTTTCGCTTTCAAGACCGGGTTTTCGGCTCGGGCGCTGATCGGGCTTCTTGGCAATGACGATTTCAGCTTCAAGGTCAGCCCGGATGGCTCAGCCTTCTTCGATGCCATCAAGGTGGACCGGACTAATGGCCAGGTGGAACTGCCGCAACCCACCATCCTGCCGGGGCTCAGCGCCGCTCCATCCCCTCCGCCCACCGGCAAGGCAGCCGTCTATGCGCGCAACCGGGCGGGCGCGCCGTGGATCGACGTGATGCGTCCTTCCGGTCGGGATTTCCCGCTGCAGCCGCATTTCGGGGTCAACCGGATCGCCAACTGGTCGCCCTCGGTCACCACCACGATCACGACAGAAGGCCTACCGATTACCTCGGTCGGCACCGTTTCGACTCCCACGCTGGCCGCAACGAACCTTGCCGCCAGCATGCGGCGCTGGCGTCTGACTTCAGCGGCGTTGGTGGATTCGGTGGCCGAGCAACGTTCAGCAGGTTGGGCCTGCTGGCGAGGCAATGCGGCTGGTCTCGGCGGCTGGACATTCGTCACGCGGATTTCGCTCACAACCCTACAGGCGACTGGCATGGGGTTCTTCGGGCTTTACGGATCGACCGCCGCGCTGGCCACAACGCTGACGCTGGCCACTGCCATCAACTGCATCGGCATTGGGTTCCAGCGCGGCACCCACAGCCGCTGGCAGCTGGTCGCAAACGACGCACCGGCGCGCCGACGTTGACGGACATGGGGGCGAGTTTCTCCGTCGCGACGGGTGGAGTGCTGACCCTCTTCATCGCGACACCGTCCAATGGCAGTTCGGTCTGGGTGCGGGTGGTGGAAGAGGCTTCCGGCGCGGTGTTCGAGCAAGAGATAACCGCCGACCTGCCCGCCAACACGCAGTTCCTGTCACCCCGGCTGTTCATGAACAACGGGGCTACGGCTGCGGCGGTCGCTTACGACTGCTTGGGTGTGTATGTGGAGACGGACTTTTGAACGCAGGGCAAGATGTGTACAAGTTAGAGAACTGGTAAAGATGCCCATCTGCCCTCCATGCCTGAGCCGGCATCGCGTTTGTGCTGAAACGTCCCGTCGCTTCCCTGTAAATTT
>JBHYDC010000009.1:0-169181 GCA_051861205.1 Oharaeibacter sp. | reverse complement strand
AACACCGTGCCGTAGATGCCCATGATCAGCCCGCGCCGGCGCGGCGGTGCCAGCACGTTGATCCAGAACTCCGACAGAATGAACGCGGCGTTGATCGAGCCGTTGAAGATGAAGCGGAGCGGGAACCACATCCAATATTCATCAAACACGTAAAACAGCGGAAACGTCAGCGTCGCCAAGCCCACCATCACCGCCAAAAGCCGCGCGGCACCGAATTTGCGCGCCAAGGCGGGCACGAAAGGCGTCGTCAACAGCGACACCACGCCCGCCATCGCCGTATTCAACCCGATGGCGGAACTGGAAACCCCGCGCTGCTCAAGCACCATCGCAAGCAGCGGCATGCCGAGGCCAAGGCTCATTCCGACGGCCGAAATGGCACCGATCGCGGCCGTGATTCCCATCAATGCATTGCGGTCCAGGCGATCGGCGGAGGTGGTCGTCATCATGAATCCCTGAGAATTCAGGTCGGGACTCACGCGGAATCCAGCAAACCCGTTTAAACACGCCCGCAGCGGAATAACACCACCGCGTGCATCATGGCTATACCCCCATCCGCCAGTGGTAGATCCAATCCACGCTGCGGGTCAGCGCGCCCGGCCCCATCGTCCGCATCGCGAAATTCCGCGCCTTCGCCGGCAATCCGGAGAGGTGATAGATCGTGGCATTGCGCCTCGCCATCTTCACCACCGCGCGAACCCTGGAGCGGCGGATCATTTCATAGGCGGTCAGCCGGTCCGCCATATCGCCATGCCCGCGCTGGATCGAGGCGGCCAGCACCGCCGCATCCTCGATCGCCATCGCGCCGCCCTGCGCCATGAACGGCAGCATGGCATGCGCGGCATCGCCGATCAGCACCGTCCGCCCGCGCGCCCAAGCCGTATGCGCCGGCGCCTCGCAAAGCGCCCAGCGCCGCCACGCCGCCGGAAGCTCCAGCATGCGCCGCACAGGCTCCGGCCAGCCCCGCAAAGCGCGCATCAGATCGGAGGGATCGCCCACCACGTCCCACCGCTCGTCGATCCAATCATCGTCGACGGCCGCAATCAGGTTGATGTCCCGCCCGCCCCGGATCGGGTAATGCACAACATGCGCGGCTGCGCCAAGCCACAGCCCCGTGCCCGTCAATACATCCCCGGCGCCCGTCCAAAGCGAAGCCGGAAACGTCGCCCGCCACGCCGTCCGCCCGGAATAGACGGCCGGTCCGCCCGCGCAGGCCTTGGTGCGCACCGACGACCACACGCCGTCGGCCCCCACCAGCGCCGCAGCCGGAATCGCTCGCTGGTCGCTGCCGATGAACGCATCCACCAAAACGCCCGCGCCGTGGTCTGTCACACCCTCAAACGACGTGCCGAGGTGAAGCGAAATCAGCGGTTCCGCCGCTACCGCCGCCAGCAGCGCCGCTTGCAGATCGCCCCGATGCATCACCCAATAGGGCGCGCCGTAGCGTGCTTCGGCCGCCGCGCCCAGCGGCATGCGCACGATCGTCTCGCCCGTCGCGCTATCGCGAATCGTCACCGCGTCCGGGCGCACCGCCGCGGCCTCAAGCGCGGACCCAAGGCCAAGCCCGATCAGGATGCGGGATGCGTTGGGTGAAAGCTGGATCCCTGCGCCCACCTCGGCAAGCTGGCTCGCCCGTTCCAGCATCGTCACGGGGCGCCCGGCGCGCGCCAGATGCAACGCAAGCGAAAGCCCCGCGATGCCGGCCCCGATCACGGCAACCGGCTGATCTCCTGCCATCAACGACCCCGATTTAAGCGGCTTTGGGAATATACGCAGCGTCCGCCGGGATCGATTCGGCCGGCTTCAGCGACGGATCATACCGGTAGAGCGTGGAGCAATACGGGCAGATCTTCTCGCCCTCGTCGCCCATATCGAGGAACGAGTGCGGGTGGTCGAACGGGGGCCGCGCCCCGATGCACATGAATTCGCTCGTTCCGACGCGGATCTCCGAGACCCCGGCGTCGTTGGTGAAATGCGGAACGACCGCAGATGCCATGGCGCTAACCCCACCTGAAAAGCGTTTGCGGCGCACCTTATCCCCATCCCGGCAGGAAGAACAGCCCGGCTTCTTAGGGTTCCCAAGCCATACCGAAACGCCGTATCGTCCGCCCCGCGACCTTTTCAGCCCGGTGACCCCATGCCGAGTTTTCACGCCAACGGCCTAGAGCTTGCCTACCTCGACGAGGGCACCGGCGATCCCATCCTGCTCGTCCATGGCTTCGCGTCCAGCGCCCGCGTAAACTGGGTGAACCCCGGCTGGGTGGAGACCCTCGTCAACGCCGGCCGCCGCGTCATCGCCATCGACAATCGCGGCCACGGCGACAGCGCCAAGCTCTACGACCCCGCCGACTACCGCCTGCCGCTGATGACCGAGGACGCCCGCGCCCTGCTCGATCATCTCTCCGTCGAGCGGGCGGACGTGATGGGCTATTCCATGGGCGCGCGCATCGCGGCCTATGTGTCGATCGCCCACCCCGAGCGGGTGCGCAGCCTCATTCTCGGCGGCTTGGGGATCGGCCTCGTCACCGGCCTTGCCTCCTCCGAACCAATCGCCGCCGCGCTCGAAGCGGCCACCATCGCCGAGGTGTCGGATCCGCAGGGCCGCGCCTTCCGCCAGTTTGCCGAGCAGACCAAGAGCGACCGGCGCGCGCTGGCCGCCTGCATGCGCGCCGTTCGCCATCAAATCGCGGCCGAAGACGTCGCCCGCATCGCAGCCCCCACGCTGATCGCGGTCGGCACCCGCGACCTCATCGCCGGCTCCGCCGCCGACCTCGCCGCCTTGATGCCGAACGCGCAAGTTCTCGACATTCCCGGCCGCGACCACATGGTCGCCGTGGGCGACCGGGTGTTCAAACAAGGCGTTTTGGACTTTCTCGCCCACCGGCCTTGAGCGGCGTCCGCCCTCAATATCATCAAGCACCTTCACGCTCACTGACCGAAAGATCCGATCAAGTTTAGGCTTTTTGTGCGCTTGGCCTTCAAACATAGTTTCCAGTTTAATGCGCATTCCATTGCAACCACCATGAGCCTTTGTCAGAGTTTTCAAGGCTAAGCTGAGTTGCGGTGCACGTCATGTTCAAGTCATTCTGGCGGGCCAAAGGCGGTGCGACGGCAGTCGTGTTCGCCGTTACGCTGATCCCCATCTCATTGGCGGTCGGGGCCTCCATCGATTTCATGCGTTTCTGGTCCGCCCGCGACAAATTGCAGACGCTGGCCGACGCGGCCGCGCTGGCGGCAGCCACGTCCACATCGAACGACCGCGCCGTCCTGCTCACGCTGGCCACCAACGTCCTGAACGCCCACGCGGATGGCGAGGCGCTGTACGATGTGGCCGTTGACGACCTGACGATCACCGAAAACGGCGAGGTTATCCTCGACACCTCCGCCGAGGTTCAAAGCGCGTTCATGCAGTTGGTCGGCTACGACCGTCTCGATCTGCAGGTATCGAGCACGGCGTTTCGCGGCGTTCCCGGCACGATCGAACTTGCCATGGTGCTCGATAACACCTGGTCCATGTCCGAAGTCGACAGCAGGGGCGTCTCCCGCATCGCTGCGCTGAAATCGTCGGCGAACATCTTGCTGACCGCGCTTTCGCAGGGAAACAGCGCCAATATCAAGGTCGGCCTCGTTCCCTATGCCGATTACGTTAATGTCGGCACGTCCAATCGAAGCCAGTCTTGGCTCAATGTGCCTGCGGACACAACGACAACCAGCCCTAAGATCTGCACGACCAAAACCACGAAAGAGCAATGCACGAAAACGCAGGTCGGCTCGAAACAGACCTGCACGAAGTATGTCGATGGTGTTGCCGAGCAATATGACTGCACGGTCTACACGAACACATGCACCACCATCACCGTCGCACCTTACGAATCATGCACGGGCGGCGGCACCACCACCAATCGTTGGTATGGCTGTGTCGGCAGCCGCACGTCCGGCACGCTTCGTTTGAACGATACCCAGCCGGCAACGCCCTATCCGGGATATCTCGCCACAAGCGCCAACTGCCTCAACCCGATTGTGCCGCTAACGAACAACTTCGTCGTGCTCAAACAAGCCATCGACGGAATGATCATCAACATCGGCTCCTATAAGCCGGCGACATACATTCCAGCCGGGCTTATCTGGGGCATCAACATCCTGTCGCCCACCGAACCCTTCTCCGAGGGGCGGGCCTATGATCCGGCGAACACTACGCCCAAAAAGGTTCTGGTCGTGATGACCGATGGTGAGAATACGCTGACCTTCAATTCCACCAATGGTCGCCACGTCGCCTTCAGCAGCAACGCCACAACCGCCGCCACACAGCGTACCGCCACCAACAATGACACTTTGGCCCTTTGCACCTACGCCAAATCGCAAGGGATCGAGGTTTTCACCGTGGCGCTCGCCGTCACCAATCCCGCCGCCCTGACGATGCTAAGATCCTGCGCCACCGACCCCGCCCACCACTTCGACGCCACCGATTCCGCCGCGCTTGAAACCTCCTTCGCCAGCATTGCCCGTGACCTGCGCGTGATCCGCATCGCCAGATAACAAGCCGTGCCGCGCATGCGGTCCGCCGACCATGCTCTAGCCCTCGCGCTCCCCCGCGATTTCCTTCAGCCGCACAACCGTAACCGTGCAGAGCGCTTCCGCAACGACCGCCGACGAGACGCTGCCGAGATGGCGCCGCAGCGCGCCCGATCCCCGCGCGCCCATCACCACATGATCCACCCGGTTCAGCTTCACATAATCCAAGATCGCGTTGCCGGGATCGACGGCCTCGATCACGTGAAAGCTCACCCGGTCTTCGGCAAGGTCGAGCGGCCGCGCCCAGTCTTTGAGGCTGACGAGCCGCGACACATAGCGGGTGCGCCCGGCCACGTCGTGGCTCGGGTCCTCGCCGATGATGCGCGTCCGCAACACCGTCACGCAGGCAAGCCGCGCGCCCTCCGCACCCGCCAGCACGCGCGAAACGTGCATCCGCACCTCCTGCGCCAGCGGGTCCGCGCCGTCGATCAGGTCCACTGCCACCATCACCACCGGCGCTGATGAAATCCGCCGCGCCACCATGATACGGCGCGGCCGCGCGCCCTCCACCTTGCGCCCTCGAAGCCACGCGGCAAGCCGCTGAAGCCAGCCGCTTTCGCGCCCCAAGAGGTCCGCCCGCTCCGTCAGCATCACCTGATCGGGGTGGTTGAGATCGAAGAGAAGTTGCCCGGCCGTGCGGTAGCGGGCATCCGGATCCACCTCAAGGCATTTGAGGATCACCTCCTGGAGCCAGCGGGGGATCTTCCCGTCAAGGCTGCGCGGCGGCAACGGAGCCTTGAAAAGCCGCCGTTTCTGTCCCGCCATTGAGGTCGGCTGGCCGAACGGATATTCGCCAGTACAGAGCCGGTAGAGGATCACCCCCAGCGCGAAGATATCGCTCTCCGGCCGCCGCCGGTCGCCGAGCAACTGCTCCGGCGCGATCGTGATGGGCGAGCCCATCGGCCCGTCACTCTCCTCGCCCAGAAGATCGGGAAGCTCGTCATGCCGGGCGAGCCCGAAGTCGATCAGCACCGCGCCCCGGTCCGCCAGGATCACATTGCCGGGTTTCAGGTCGAGATGAACCACATGCTGCCGGTGCAGGCTTTCCAGCGCCTCGGCAATCCGCGCAGCCACCCGCACCGCTTCGGTCCAGGTGAAATTCTCGCGGGCAAGTTGCGCTTCCAGCACCGCCCCATCCACAAGCTCCATCACCAGATAGGGCCGCGTGCGCAAGTCTCCCGCCGCGATCAAGCGCGGCACATGCGGGCCCTCCAGCCGCCGCAGGATCATCTCTTCGGTTTCATAGGCAACGATTGTGGAAACGTCCGCACCAGCCCCCAGGAACGGCGTCTTCATCACCAGCGGCATCGGATGATCGGGGTGCGATACCCGCCAGATCGAGCCCATGCCCCCGATCGCGATCCGCTCCTTCAGCATGAAGCCGTCGATCACACCCCCGACTTCCAGCCGCACCGCCCCCATGATGCCCCTCACCCCTTCAGGAGCCTGCTTTATACCCCAAACCGCGAGCGCGCCCCTTGATCTGCCGCACGGCTCAGAGCCCTTCCCCGTCAAGTGGAGGCCGGCCGACGGACGAAGGCATGCGTCTAGCGCCCCACCAGCAAGCGCACCCAAAGTTGCTCCGGCAACCCCGCCTCGCGGATCTTCCGCCCGGCTTCCTCCACGTCATAGGGAATGCGGCGATAGGTGAGTTCGCGCGTGTCGGTATCGAGCAGCGCCCAGCAGGCGCGCGGATCGCCGTCACGCGGCTGCCCAACCGACCCGATCACCGCCAGATGCCGGCGGATTGGCGACAGCGGCACCGGCTTGTCCGCCATGGGGCGGAACGTCGTCGTCTTGCCCGTGGTCCCCGCGATCCCGTGCAGCATGCTGAACAGCGCCGGCTGATGGGTATGCCCGCAAAACGTCAGCCGCGCGTCGGAGGCCGCCAAGCTCTCCGCCGCCTCATCGGCCGAAACGATGTAAGTCCAGCGCTCCGGCCGCGCCGCGCTCGCATGCACGAACAGCATATCGCCATCCTGAACCGCGAGCGGCAGCGCCCCCAGAAAGGCTCGTTCCGCGTCGCCGATGTGCCGCTGCGTCCATTCGGTCGCGATGCGCGCGCCCTCGCTCATCCCGCGCGGACCGATCAGCGCGGCTTCGTCATGATTGCCCTTGATGCAGAGTCCGCCATCCTCAACGATCCGCGCCACCAGCTCCACCGCCGCCACAGGATCCGCGCCATATCCCACGACATCGCCAAGGCACACGATCCGGTCCACGCCGACGCGCGCGATATCACCCAGCACCGTCTCCAGCGCTTCCCGGTTGGCGTGGACATCGGTGATCAACGCGATCCGCACGGCCGCACACTCCCGCAAAACAGATTTGCTACTGCGCCCAAACGTTATGCCCGTCCGGATCCCAAACGAAAGCAGCGTAGTAACTCGGATGGCAATACGCCCACGATCCCCGCGCCTAACTCATCCGTTCACAACCCGGTTCGGCTCCTCTCCCACCCGCGCCAAAACGTCCACCACCCCCGGATGGCTCCACTCCATCCGACGATTGAGGCGGCGCAACAGAAGCCCACCCAACGAAAAAGCCCTCCCCTGAAATCAGGGAAGGGCTCTTGAGAAACCGCCTCGTCATTGCAGCCGGAAGCGGGTCACCCCGTCTTCAGCGGCACCTTCGGCACGATGCTCCGGCGCGGCTTGTCCGGCCCGCCCTTGCCTTCCGGCGGCTTGGTCGGCTTTGCCGGCGGGCGGCGCTTGGCCTTTTTGGCGTCGGCTTCCTCAACCTTGCGCTTCAGCGCGAGGTCGGGGATGGAGTCGAGCTTGAGGCTGGTTTCGCCCTCCTCATTCGTCTCCACCGACACCTTCACCGTGCCGCCCTTTTTCAGCACGCCGAATAGGACGGCGTCGGCCAGCGGACGCTTGATGTGCTCCTGGATCACACGGGCCAGCGGCCGCGCACCCATGCGCTCATCGTAGCCCTTCACCGCCAGCCAATCGACGGCCTCGTCGGTCAGTTCGAACGTGACGTTGCGATCGGCAAGCTGCGCCTCAAGCTGCATCACGAACTTCTGCACCACAGACCGCACCACCTCCGCCGGCAGCGCCGAGAACGGGATGATGGCGTCCAGCCGGTTGCGGAATTCCGGCGTGAAGATGCGGTTGATCGCCTCCTCGTCGTCGCCCTCGCGCTTCGATCGGTTGAACCCGATCGGCGCTTTGGCCATGTCGGCCGCCCCCGCGTTCGTAGTCATGATCAGGATCACGTTGCGGAAATCGACCTGCTTGCCGTTGTGGTCGGTCAGCTTGCCGTGGTCCATCACCTGCAACAGAATGTTGAACAGGTCCTGATGCGCCTTCTCGATCTCGTCGAGCAGCAGCACGCAATGCGGATGCTGGTCCACGCCGTCGGTCAAAAGCCCGCCCTGGTCGAAGCCCACATAGCCGGGTGGCGCGCCGATCAGCCGGCTCACGGTGTGCCGCTCCATATACTCCGACATATCGAAGCGCAGGATCTTCACGCCCAGCACCGAAGCAAGCTGCCGCGCCACTTCCGTCTTGCCCACGCCCGTCGGCCCGGAGAACAGATAATTGCCGATCGGCTTTTCCGGCTCACGCAGACCCGCCCGCGCCAGCTTGATCGCGGACGCCAGCGCCCCGATCGCCTTGTCCTGACCGTAGACCACACGCTTGAGGTTCTCCTCCAGGTGCTCCAGCACCTCGGCGTCGTCCTTCGACACGGATTTGGGCGGGATTCTCGCCATCGTGGCGATCGTCGCCTCGATCTCGCGAATGCCGATCGTCTTCTTTCGCCGGTTTTCCGGCACCAGCATCTGCGACGCGCCGGATTCGTCGATCACATCGATCGCCTTATCCGGCAGCTTGCGGTCGTTGATGTAGCGCGCCGACAACTCCACAGCCGCCTTGATCGCGTCGTTGGTGTAGCGAACCCGGTGATAATCCTCGAAATACGGCTTCAGCCCCTTCAGAATCTCGATCGCGTCCGGAATGGTCGGCTCGTTCACGTCAATCTTCTGGAAGCGCCGCACCAGCGCGCGGTCCTTCTCGAAGAACTGGCGATATTCCTTATACGTCGTCGAGCCGATGCACCGGATCGAGCCGGAAGCCAGCGCCGGCTTCAGCAAATTCGACGCATCCATCGCCCCGCCCGACGTCGCGCCCGCGCCGATCACGGTGTGAATCTCGTCGATGAACATCACCCCGCCGGGGTAGTTCTCGATCTCTTTCACGACCTGCTTCAGCCGCTCCTCGAAATCGCCGCGATACCGCGTTCCCGCAAGCAGCGCGCCCATGTCGAGCGCGAAAATCGTCGAACCCATCAGCACGTCCGGCACATCGCCCTCGACGATGCGCTTTGCCAGTCCTTCGGCAATCGCCGTCTTGCCGACGCCGGGGTCGCCCACATAGAGGGGATTGTTCTTCGACCGGCGGCACAGCACCTGGATCGTCCGGTTGATTTCGTCGGCCCGGCCGATCAGCGGATCGATCTTGCCCTTCTTCGCCTTTTCGTTGAGGTTTACGCAGTAAGCCTCCAGCGCGTCAGACTTTTTCTTTTCCGGTGATCCGCTCTCAGGGGGTGAGGTATCTTCGTCCACGCCGCGTGCCGCCCGTGTCTCCGACATCCCCGCCCGTTTGGCGATGCCATGGCTGATGTAATTCACCGCGTCGTAGCGGGTCATGTCCTGCTCTTGCAGGAAGAAGGCGGCGTGGCTCTCGCGCTCGGCGAAAATCGCCACCAGCACGTTCGCGCCCGTCACTTCATCCCGCCCGGAAGATTGCACGTGAATCACCGCGCGTTGGATCACCCGCTGGAAACCCGCCGTCGGCTTTGATTCCTCGCCAAGCTCCGTCACCAGATTGTCGAGTTCGGTGTCGACATATTCGATCAGATTGCGGCGCAACAGATCGAGATCCACGTTGCAGGCGCGCATCACGGCGGCCGCATCCTGGTCCTCGATCAGGGCCAGCAGCAAATGTTCGAGCGTCGCATATTCCTGGCGGCGTTCGTTGGCGAAGGCCAGCGCCTGATGCAGGGCCTTTTCAAGGCTACGAGAGAACGACGGCACGGGCGTACCTCACTTCTTTTCCATGACGCACTGCAGGGGATGCTGATGCCGGCGGGCGAAATCCATAACCTGGGTCACCTTGGTCTCGGCAACCTCGTAAGTAAAGACTCCGCATTCTCCGACACCATGATGGTGCACGTGAAGCATGATCTGCGTCGCTTCATCACGTCCCTTGTTGAAGAAGCGTTCAATAACATGCACCACGAACTCCATCGGCGTGTAGTCGTCGTTCAAAATCAGTACGCGATAGAGGCTCGGCCGCTTGGTCTTAGGCCGGGTCTTCGTGACGACACCGGTGCCGTTGTCGCTGTCATCTTTATTGTTACGGCGGGTATCGTTGCTCATGGTCTAAACTGGCAGCTCTTTCGCGCGTCCTTCTTCGACGACCCTCGGCGATCCATCCAACAGCGGGCCCGGTCCGAACGGTGGCGTCCGCTCGCGCGGTCCGCCTCTATTCCAGTCCTCAGTATCTGCCCATCAGGGCGTCCCGCCGGCCTCCAGTCTCGCCACTGGTCCATCGGATATAGGTCTGCATCCCCGTCGAAAACAGGGCCCAAGCCCATCGGAAAAGGAGTCGAACACGTCTCGAACCATTTGTGAAGTCGGGAAGTGTAGGAAGGTGCCCCTACTCCGGCCCAAAAATGCGTGAAGGCCCGGCGCATGGGCGCCGAGCCTTCAAATTCCTGTGTTGGAACACGCTGCCAAACCGCCGCAGGCGGCCGGCGCGTCGTCATATCACTTCGGGAACTTCGCCGCGAAGCCTTCGTAGGGCTTGGCCATTTCCTTGGCGAGTTCGGTGTACATCGCGCCCATCTTGGTGAACTGGCCGACAGCGTCCTCATAGGCCTTCTTCATATAGACCGTCTGAAGCTCAAGCATCGTCTCGACCGATTTCGCGCCAAACAGGCTCTCGACATACTTCGAGCCCTCCTCGACCGACTTCTTGGAATAGTCGGTGGTCTCGGTGGCGATCGCCTGAATGCTCTTGGTGATGACGCCAGCGGAGCGGACCGCGGTGTCCATGCTGTCCTTCATGATCTTCTGAACGTCTTCGTATCCGTTGGCCATGAGCCTCACTCCTTGCTGAACCGGTGTCCGCGAAGACGAGCAGTGCTGCAACATAAGGCAGGGCCGGCCTTCGAATTGACCGCATTATATGCGGTGCAATACGGACGTCAATATTCATTGTGCACCGCACAAAGACGCATCGACGAAGGTCTAGGTCGCGCCCCAGCCGCAGCTTGAAAGTCCCCGCTTCAGGCCAAGCTACAAAGCCGCCGCCCGCGCCGTCATCGCCCAAGCTCCTCACGCACCGCGAAATCCACAGTCAGGGGCGTCATTTCAAAAAACACCCGCAAAGCGCTGAAATACAAAAGCAATTTTTTAATGCACCAACCCGCATCTCAGGCAGGCGAAGCGCAAGCCGCGTTTTCCTCGGCGATATTTTACAGATTTGTAACCTCGTCCACCGTAACGTCTGCTCAACAACAGGCCTGCCTCGGTCGCACGAAACAGGCCGGCAACCACTCATCGCAGACGGCGGTTGCCGTCCGTTTTTCTTGGACTCGTTAGCACGAGGACGAGCCCGTGTTCAGTTGGCGTACCGTTTACCCGTCACGTGCGAAAGCCGTGGCCAGCGTTTTCTTCGCATCCGCGATGTTCGTTTCGGCCCTGTGTTCGCAGTCCGCTCCGGCGGCAGCGGCGCCGAGCGGCGTGGTCGCGTCCAAATACGCCGCCATCGTGGTAGACACCGCGACCGGCCGGGTGCTCTATCAAGCCAGCCCCGACGCGCGCCGCTTTCCCGCATCCCTCACCAAGATGATGACGCTCTATGTCTTGTTCGAGGATATCGAGCGCGGCCGCTTCCGCCTGGACTCGCGCCTCACCACCAGCCGCAACGCCGCCGCGCAGCCGCCGTCCAAAATCGGCCTGCGAACCGGCGACACCATCCGGGTGGAAGACGCGATCAAGGCGCTCGTCACCAAGTCCGCCAACGATGCCGCCACCGTCATCGGCGAAAGCGTATCCGGCTCCATCCCCGCCTTCGCCGACCGGATGACGCGCACCGCTCGCGCCCTCGGCATGACCGGTACCCGTTTTCGCAACGCCAGCGGCCTGCCCGACGCCGGGCAATACACCACCGCCCGCGACATGATGAAGCTCGGCGTCGCGCTCCAAGTTCGCTTTCCCGCCTACTACGAGTATTTCAAGACCCGCTCCTTCACCTTCCGGGGCCGCACCCACGGCAACCACAACAACCTGCTCGGCCGGGTTGGCGGCGTGGACGGCATCAAGACCGGATACATCGGCGCCTCCGGCTTCAATCTCGTCAGTTCGGTGAAGCGTGACGGCCGCAAGATCGTCGCCGTGGTCATGGGCGGGCGCACCGCCAGAGGCCGAGACGGCCACATGATCCAGCTCATCAACGCCTATCTGCCCAAGGCCAGCCGCGCGCGCGGCTATGACGATGAACTCGTCGCGCAGATCAGTCAGGTTCCGAAGGTCGCGGCCTCAGCGCCTCATCCCGAACCGGTCGTCGCCGCGGCAGGCTTGGCCGGCCATCCCCGTCCGCAGCCGCGCCCGGTGTTCGCCCCGGCCGCCGCCACGCCGGAAATCGTCACCGCGTCCATCGTTCCAAGGGCGCCCGCCGATCCCCCCGCCGTGATCATACCGCTGCCGCCCGCAGCGCCAGCCCCCCCCCCCCCCCGCACCAAGGCAACCGCCACCCAGCCCACCACCCCCCCCCAGGGCCTTTGCCACAACGCCCCCCGTTAAAACCCCCGAGCACGACGCGCTGGGCGCGATGATCGAGGAGGCCGTGGGCGATGCGGACACGGCCGAGCAGCCGGTCGAACTGGCCATGGCCGCCCCCACTAAGGCGCCGGTCGCCGCGCCGGTCGCCGCACCCAAGGCCGTCTCCGCACCGGTAGAGCAGGCCGCGCCCCGGCGGGCCCGTTCAGGCTGGCTCATTCAGATCGGCGCGGTCGAGTCTGAAAAGGCCGCCGCCGCCCTCCTCAAGAAGGCACGCGCCAAGGGCGGCAAATCGCTGCGCGGGGCCGAGCCGATCACCGAAGCGTTTTTGAAAAACGGGCAGACCTATGTGCGGGCTCGCTTCGCGGGTTTCGAAACGGAAAAGTCTGCCACACGGGCCTGTGCCGTTCTGAAGAAAAACGCATTTGCCTGCTACACGATCAGGCTCTGACGGTAACGCCAGAGCCAAACGCACGCCCCCTCTTTTGTGTATCGCGTATCGGGAGCTAGCGATGTTTGGAGAGAAGACGGTCCTTGGCTTCGTTGATTCGCGCGGCCAAGAAAGTAGATCCGCCGGAGTCGGGATGAACCTTTTTCATCAGCCGGCGGTGGGCGGCGCGGATTTCGGGCTCTCTGGCGCCCTTCTCAAGCCCAAGGATCTGGTACGCTTCCTCCTCGCTCATGGCGCCAGAGTGAGGCGCTCGACGCTGCCCCGTTGCGGCATCCGCCTTCACGTACTCTCGCCAACGGGGCATCCGGCGATCGAGATAAACCTCTAGTAGCGACCGGCTTTCCTGGTCGCCCGCGATTTCAGAGGCAAGGCGCCCAAGCGCCGCCACATCCAGCGTATCCAGGTCCCTTCCCTCGAAGCTTCCCGCCAGAACACGGCCCTTCATCGCCCCGGTTTGATGGTCGAGTTCCATCTCCAGCGCCGCCGTCCGCACCATGGACTTGGGCGTGCCGTTCCCCGCCCGTCGCGCTCCAAGCTTCGGCTTGCCGAAAACGCCCCGCCCGTGCAGGTAGAACAGAATGGTGGCCAGCGGTATCGCCAGCCCGATCCGCCCCGTCAGCGCCAGCACGGCGGTGATGGCCAGCCCCAGGACAAAGATGATGGTGCGCCCGCTCGTCAAGAGCTTGGACGGAGAGGCGTTCACGAACCAGCGCAGCACGGCATAAGCGGCGGCCAAACCCAGCAGTCCTAAGATGATGGCGTTCATATGCGTGAAGCCACGGGCCCAGTCTTCCCGCAGCCTATCCTCCCAGCCTGATTCTTAGCACGTCGAGCCGCGTCGTCGAGCGCATCCGTTCGGCCATATCGTTTACGGCCGCCCCTTCATCCGCGTGAGCAAAGCCGCCGCCGAGCCGTCCCGCCGGCCCAGCGCCGTCAGCGCCTCCATGCCGCCGGCCGCATAAGCCGCGACGGCCCGCAAAAGCGCCGCCAGCTCCGCCGCCGCGCCTGAGCCAAACGTCAGATGCGCCCCGCCCGTCAGCCGCGCGATTTCGGCAAACGCCATTGAAGCGGCCGGGTCCCGGCCCTCCTGGAACAGGAACGCCTTGGTGCCGAGTAGCCCAAGCTCGCCCGCCCGCGCCGCGAGATCGTCGATCCGCTCTTCCATGGCATCGCCCACGAACACCAGCGCGGCCACCTTCTGCTCGCGCGTGGTTGCCAGCGCATGGGTCAGCACCCGCTCGATCTGGGTGTGCCCGCCCCGGCAGTCGATCCGCGTCATGAGATCGCCGAGCGCGCGGGCGTCGCGAACGAACTTGCTGGCGCGGCATTCCGCAAAGCCCCGGAAATAGACAAGCTGCACATCCAGCCCGCCGATCCGCCCGGCTTCCTCGAACATCTCAGCCTGAAGCCGCGTCGCGTGGTCCCAGGTCGGCTGGCGGCTCATGGTCGCGTCCAGCGCAAAGATCAGCCGCCCGCGCGGACGCCCCGGATCGCTCGCCTTCGCCGCCTTCAGGAATGCGTCGATTTCCCCGCGCGGCGAAGCGGCAACGGGCGTCTGCCCCGCCTGTTCGGTCATCCGCGCCGCCGCTTGTCGATCCCGTGTCGCCTCGTCGCCCATGTCGCATCACTCAAAGCGCGCCGACACCGCACCGCATCGGTCTATCAGGCCGCAAGTTTACCCGGCGTTAACCATATAGTGAGGATTCGGCCTCTTACTCAGAGATAGACATCGCGCTGCGTTCGTCCAGCGTTTGCCACGTACCGGGACCCCTATGTCCAGCATTTTACCCTCGACGGGCCTGTTCGGCAGCCTCGCCAACGTCTACGCACAGAAAGCGTCGGGCCCCACGCTGAGTTTCAAGCCCTTCCTCATGAACATCGCAAGCCGTTGGAACGGCGACAGCGTGTCCATATCCCCGCGCGCCAATCTTCTGAACGACACCCGGATCGCCAGCACGCGGCTGCAACTCATGGTGCAGGCAATCACCGACACATCCGGCCCGATCACCTCGCTCCAGCAGCTCACCGCGCCCGGCATAGACCTCTATATAGAGGTGCCCGAGGACAACGTCGTGATCATGGGAACCGATGCTACGGTGAACCAGAAATACGACACGCGCGACTTTGCCCGCCTCAATAGCGGGTCCGGCAACGATCAGATCAGCATGCTGTTCGCCGGCGAGGCCTTCAGCGGCGACGGCGACGACGTCGTCACCGGCCTCGATGCATCGCTCGTATCTGCCGGCGCGGGCAACGATACGGTGACCGTCGGGCACGACAGCACTGTCTACGGCGAGAACGGGAACGACATCATCACCGCCGGCGACCGGTCCCAGATCGATGCGGGGAGCGGCAACAACGTCATCACCGCCGGCGACCGTTCGAACATCGTGGCCGACGGCGGCAACGACATCATCACCGTGGGCGCGCTCAGCAACGTCGACGCCGGCGCTGGCAACGACACCATCGTCGCAGGCGAGAATAGCCTGTTCGTATTCGGCGCGGGCGACGGCAACGACACGATCACCGCTGCCGGCAAATCGACCATCCAGTTCGGCGCGGGCCTTTCCGCCACCAGTATGCGAATGGAAGTCAGCGGCGACGATATGCTGATCAGTTTCGACAATTCGCCGGAAACGATCACTTTCAAGAACTACCAGGGCAAGAGTCCGTCGCTGGTGTTCGCCGATGGCGCCACCTATTCGATGGCCTTCGGCTGAAGCGCCCATCTGGCGGCGTCCTCCGTCAGCTTCCCTGAATGCGCTTCACCCGCGCGCGCTCGGCCCGCCAGGCGCGCCATTTGCGGCTGATCCAAACCTCCATGCGCCTGCGGAACCGGCGCACGGCCGGAAGGTCGATGGATAGGATCATCAAGCCCAGCGGCACCATCCAGAAGCCCAGCACGGGCAAAAACCCGAGCAGGCCGAGGCCGACCATCAACACGCCGATCACCACCCGCGCGATCCGCGACCGCGGCAACGGGATCTCCCGCCCCCTCAATCTGATCCTGGACATTCCACCTCCCATGCGTCCCGCCCCCATATCGTCACTGGGTGAAGAAAGCGCCAGTCCCGGCCGTCGGTTCCGCCGTGCCAAGACTGTGTCATGAAACACAAAAAGGGGCTTTGCAAAGCAGCGCCCCTTTGTTATACGCACGCACACTGCTGATCCGCGATAGCTCAGTTGGTAGAGCGTTCGACTGTTAATCGAATGGTCGCTGGTTCGAGTCCAGCTCGCGGAGCCAATTTCCCCTAAGAAAACGACCCCAAGAAAAAGCCGAGCGCCGCGATTTCCGCGCCTCGGCTTTTTTCGTTTTTCTACGATCTACTTTGAATTGCGCGCCGCAGCCAAAGCCGCTGCCTTGTGGGCCCCCGCCATCTACCTCGCTGCATCCTATCAGACCAAAGCGCAAGTCTTAACCAGCACCTAACCCGGCACCGGCCCAAAAAGAAAAGGCCCGGCGTTAGCCGGGCCTTTCCACCAATTCCCCGAGGGGACATTGATTACCAGCTGCGGGTCAGACGCAGCAGGCCGGCGGTGGTGCCCTTCGTGCCGTTGTCGTCGTAGGTGACTTCGGCGGTGGCGACGAGACCGGCAGTGACCGTGTAGTCGACGCCGGCGGTCACGCCCCAGGTGTCTTTGGTAGCCGCAGCGTCGGCCATGAAGACCTGACCGTTCGCATAGACGGTGGCGGCCGAGGTCGCGGCGTAGGAAACGCCAAGACCGAGGTAGGCGCCGTCAGACGCGGTCGACACGCTGTCAAAGTAGGTGGCGGTGGCGGTGGCGGCAAAGCCTTCCGCGATGTTCGCGGTCACGGAGCCCTTCACCTTCAACGACTCTTTGTCGCTGTCGTAGGCTGCGGCAACGGCTGCGGAGCCCCAAGCCTGGCCGGTCAGACCAACGATACCTTCGAGGACCGGGGACTTGTCATCGCCGAAAGCCTTGGCGAGCTCGGAGTCCGAGTCACGAACCTGGAGACCGGCGTAGAAGCCGCCACCGAGATTGTCGGCGAGAACCGAAATCTGGAGGTTGGTGGAGCCGCCTTGGTTACGGTCGTTGTCGCCGTAGAGGCCGCCGAAGCTGTCAAGGAAGTTCGCAGCGTAGCCGACCGTGAGGTAGCCAAGCTGAATGAACGCCTTGTCGATCGCCGTGCTGGTGCCATCGCCCGTCTTGATGCGGAAGAACGAACGGAGCTGACCGTATTCGGTGGCGGTGCGAGCGTCGAAGTCGACGCGGGCGTCGGCCGAGAACTTGTAGTTCTGCTCACCGCTCGCGTCGTCATCAAGGTCGCCGTCCTTGGCCGAGACCGTGAAGCGGACGCGGCCGGACACGTCGAGGCAGGTCTCGGTGCCGGGGATGTAGAAGAAGCCAGCGCCGAACGTGTCGCAGACCTTGACGTAGTCGACAGCCGCGGGAGCAGCTTCGCCCGGCAGATCGGCGGCGTTGGCGGCGGAAGCGACCATAAGGCCGGCGGCGGTTCCGAGCAGGATGCTCTTCATGTTCATAGTAACTGACCTCCAAAAGTCATTCGAGGAGGAACCGTCTCCCGGCGCGCTGCCATCGGCGTCAGCCTGCGGCGTGGTGCGAACCAGTTAGGCTCCGGTGCCGCCCCGTCCCGATTTCGCCCGCCTCATCAGGCGGCCGCCGGTCCGGCGCGGTGAGTTCCGTCTCCCGAAATCTCACGATCAGAGATTTGCCGATTGCCGATTTGCGTTCAATCGTAATGATCACCATCACTCAGCATTTCAGGCCTTTACAAACCGTCTGTTGCAGATATGCAACTTACATAGCATTTTATGAATACATAAATGAATAACTGAGATTAAGGTCCTGTTTTTGTTTGTTCTTATCCAAAATCGCCTATCAGCCTAGAGTGCAGGCCTCGTCAGGGCACGCAATGAATTATAAAACGAAATCAAATCTCTAGAAGAAATTCCGCCGCCCACCGCCTCACCTCCAATCTTGACAATCCTTAACAACGCCTCTTTACGAAAACCGTCCGATTTGGGGCCATTCAGGCCGGAATCGACGCCCAGCACGGGCACGAATCCGCTATGAACCGCAGCCCACCGGCCCCGATCCGCAAAGATCCGCCAAAGTGGATTCGCTCAATCCCCGCCGCTAGCGCCGCAGCTCACGGCCGCGCCGGGCTCTTCTCCGCAGCCGCAGCCGCCTTGGGCGACCGGATCCGCGCCAGGATCAGCATGGCGCCGCCCGCGATCAGGCCCCAGAACGCGCCGCTGATGCCGAAGAAGGCCAGTCCGGAGGCCGTGACCACGAAGGTCACCACCGCCGCCTCGCGCTGCTCGGGCACCGCCACCGCCCCGGCCACGGCCGATCCGAACGCGCCGATCAGCGCCAGCCCCGCCACCGCCTCGATCAGAATCGGCGGCGACGCGCTGATGAACACGGTCGCGGCCCCAGAAGCGAGCCCGATCACCACATAAACCGCCCCCGCCGTTGCCGCCGCCCACCAGCGGCGCGCGGGGTCGGGGTGCGCATCCGGCCCCGCGCACATCGCGGCGGTAATGGCTGCAAGGTTCACCGCATGGCCGCCAAGCGGAGCGGACGCCATGCTGAACAGCCCTGTCACCCGCAACAGCCGCCCAAGGTCCGGCTTGAAGCCGTTCACCGTCAGCACCGCCATGCCCGGAATGTTTTGCGAGGCCATGGTGACAATAAAAAGCGGCAGCGCGATTCCGATCATCGCCTGCAAGCTGAAGCTCGGCATCACGAGCACGGGGTTTGGAATGAGAGCCGCCGCCACCTCCCCAGGCATCGGCGTGGTCGCGGCAATCAGCACCACCATCAGCACCACGGCGGCCGGCACCGCCAGCACCCGCTTCAGGCGCGCGACGATGGCCCAGGTCAGCACAATCGCAAGGCCCATCACCGGCTCGGCCTTCACCGCTTTGATCGGCGCAAGGCACAGCCCCAAAAGCACGCCCGCCAGCATGGCGTTCGCCAGCGGCGCCGGAATCGCGCCCACCGCCCGGCTGAGCGGGCGCCAAAGCCCCGCCACCACGATCAGCGCGCCGCAGATGAGAAAGGCGCCCACAGCGGCGGAAAATCCGCCCTCCACCGCGCCGGAGCTTGCCAAGAGCGCCGCCCCCGGCGTGGACCAAGCCACGCTGATCGGAAGCCGCGTCCAAACGCTGAGCAAAATGCCCGCCAGCCCCATCGCCACCGTCACGGCCATCAGCCCGGACGCCGCCTCGGCCGGGCTCGCCCCCACGGCCACCAGCCCATGCACGACCACAGCGAAGGCGCTCGCAAACCCCACGAAACCGGCCAGCAAGCCCGCCGTCATCGCCTGAAAGGAAAACGCCCCGTGCCGCATCCGCCGCCCCATCTCGCCCAAAATCGGCGGCACCCTAGCAGAGCAAACGGCAATCCGCATTCACCGCAGCGGCCCCCAGCTTTTCGCCAATCCGCCGAAGGTGTCGGCGCAGCGCTTCACCTCGTCGGCGAAATAGGCGTCCAGCCGCCCGGCGATATCAGGGCTCATCGCCACCTTCGCGAACCCGCCCTTGGCATTATAGTCTCGCGGCACCGCACCAAGACCGCCCGCCGCGCCCACAAAGCCCGCGATCTCATCGATCACCCGGCCCGGCTCGCGCGCGATATCGTCGAAGAACCAGAAGCGCAGCCGCTCGCCGGGGATTTCCGCGCTCCACCGCCGCCAGATCTTCGACGGCATGAGATGATGCACATGCGGCCGCCGCTCCAGCTTGGCCCGCACGAAGCGCCAATCGGCCATCGCATCGGCGTCGATCTTGCCGGAGCGAACGTCCATGCACAGCGCCGACCATGCCCGCTCCACAGGGTGCCGCACGAGATAGACGAATTTCGCCTCCGGCAGTGCCCGCGCCGCCCACCGCACATGATGCCGGTCGATCTTCTCGTAATTCGGCGAAATGTCGCCCGCGATCCGCCCGGCCTTCGCGTCAAACAGCCGACGATACCATTCGGCATCGGTTTCATGGTCGCGGTATTGGCTGTAGCGCTCCAAAAATGCTGCGTCGTCGGGCGTGGTGTGCGGACCGTCCAGCAGGGTTCGCACCAGCGCCCGCAGGCGCGGCCGTCCGGCGTCCCGGCTGAAGAAGCTCACCTCCTTCACCGGCGGCATCCACACCCCGGCCCGCCCGCGCATCTGGCCGAACAGCCAGCCCGTACCGGCCTTCTGCGCGCCGAAACACACGAAATCCGGCCCGCCGCACGGTGCGGCGGCATCCTTCAGCCGAAGCGCCGAAACCCGCGCGACCAGCCGGGCGAAAGAAAAGCGAGACAAAGCCGCAGCCCTCAAGGCCGCCCCCGCGCCTTATCTACAAACTCGGCTCGCCAGCAAAATAGTGGGATTTACAGCCGATTTCCGCAGCGTTCGGAAGAAAATCGCACGCCCCCCGCAGCCTCGTTCAGTTCGTCGCGGGCGGCGGCACGGCATCGGGCAGCGGCGGCAGCGCTTTGAGATACGCCGCCATCGCCGCTCGGTCTTCCGGCGGCAGCAAAGCGGTGTTTTCCTGCACTTCCACCATCGAGCCGCCGAAGCTGTCGTAATCCGGCTTGAACCCGGTTTCGAGCGCGTTGACGATATCCTCCGCGCTCCAATCGGCCATTCCGCCCACACCCGGCGTCAGGTTGGGAATCCGCCCCTGCCCGTCCGGGTTCTTGGCGCCGGCTAGCCACAGGCTCCGGTCCAGCGCGCCGGCCAGATTGCGGGTCGTGTGGCACTCCGCGCAATGCCCCGGCCCCTCCACCAGATATTGCCCCCGCCGCACCAAGTCCGGCGCATCCGCAGGCAGCGTCACCACCGGCGCGTCGCTTAAGTAAGCCAGTTTCCAAAGCCCGATCCCGCGCCGGATGGAATAAGGAAACGCCAGATCATGCCCCGCCACCTCATTGGAAACCGCCGGCAGCGTTTTCAGATAGCCGGCAAGGTCGATCACGTCTTCGCTCGTCATCCGGGTGTAGGACGCATAGGGGAACGAAGGATAGTAATGCTCCCCCTCCGGCGAGACGCCCTGCTTCATGGCATTCACCATATCCGCCGCGCTCCAAGTGCCGATCCCGGTCTCGGCGTCGGGCGAGATGTTCGGCACGCGGAAAATCCCGAATTCGGTCTTCAATTCGCGCCCGCCGCCCAGCTTCTTGCGCTCCTCACCCTTCGCACCCGCCGCCGAATGACAGGATGCGCAACCGCCCACGTTGAAGATGCGCTCGCCATTCGCAAGGTTCGCCTCATGGCTTGGAATTTCCGCCGCCTCAATCGGCCAGGGCACCGTCAGCCCCCAAAACGCCACACCGCCCAAAGCGGCAACAGCCACGACGGCAGCGGCAACTTTGCGGATCATGAGCAAATCTCCGAGGGAAAAACACGGCATCAACTATGCACGGCAGAAACGATCGCGAAATAGCGCTCGCCGCACGGTCGAGGCACCCTCGCCGACCGGTTCGCCCAAAATGCGGCAGCGAGTCAAAGATAAGCAAAGCGGGGAATCCAGAATTTCAACCACCCTTCGCCGAACCCTGATTCGCCGGGCTCGAATCGTCTAAACTAACGACATGAGCACCCCCCTCCAGTCCGCCCCCGGCGGCCGCCTCACCATCGACCTTGCCGCCCTCGCCGCGAACTGGCGCACGCTTGCCGCCATCTCCGGCCCGGCCGAAACCGCCGCCGCCGTGAAGGCCGATGCTTACGGCCTTTGCGTCGATGTCGCGGTCCCCACGCTCCTTGCCGCAGGTTGCCGCACCTTCTTCGTCGCGCTCGCGGCGGAAGGCGTGCGCGTGCGTGCGCTAGCGCCTGCCGCCGACATCTATGTTCTCGGTGGCTACACCGGCCAAACCGCCCCGCTCTACCGCGCCCACCGCCTCCGCCCCGTCCTCGGCAGCCCCGGCGAAATCACCGACTGGCTGGCGGATGGCGCGGGCGAGCCGCCGGCCCTCCACATCGACTCCGGCATCAACCGGCTCGGCCTCAGCCTTGATGAAGCGCAGGCGCTCGCCGCCAACCCGGCCTTGGTCGCAGCGCTCGCCCCCGCGCTTGTCATGAGCCATTTTGCCTGTGCCGACACGCCCGACCATCCGCTGAACGCCGTCCAGATCGCCCGCTTTGCCGCCCTGCGCGCGCTCTTTCCCGGCGTCCCCGCCTCGCTGGCAAACTCCGCCGGCCTCGCCGCCTTCCCCGAAAGCCGGCACGATCTCACCCGCCCCGGCATCGCCCTTTACGGCAGCGATCCACTCGGCGGCCGCATTCCCGTCCGCCCGGTCGTCACCCTCGAAGCGCGCATCATCCAGGTGCGAGACGTCGCGCCGGGCGAATCGGTCGGCTACGGCGCCGGCTTCATCGCCGCGCGCCCCTCGCGCATCGCCATCGTGTCGGTGGGCTACGCCGACGGCTACCCCCGCATCCTCGGCGTCAACGGCGCCTTCGCCGCGATCGAAGGCCGGCGCATCCCCCTCGCCGGCCGCGTTTCAATGGATCTGACCGCCCTCGACGTGACCGACATTCCCCCTTCTGTCGCCACGCGCGGCGCCTATGTCGAGCTGATCGGCCCGACGATTCCACTCGACGAAATCGCAGCCCGCGCGTCCACCATCCCCTATGAAATCCTCACCGCGCTCGGCCCCCGCTACGAGCGGCTAACGGTCTGAAGCGCCCGAATTACGCACCGTCAGGGTAAATACATCAAGCTTTCCGCCCTGTACAAAACACGAACATTCCATCAGAATGAGGTGCTGATTCCAGCATCCGGATATGTCATGGCCAAACGGTCCAATCTTTTTGTCTGCCAAGCCTGCGGTGCCTCCGCCTCGAAATGGGCGGGTAAGTGCGAATCCTGCGGCGAATGGAACTCCTTCGTCGAGGAAACCGAGGGCGGCGGCATCGGGGGCGGCATCATCGGCCAAAAAGGCCGCCCCATGCGCAAGGGCCGCGTCGTGCCGCTGGTCGCCCTATCCGGCGATATCGACCACGCCCCCCGCATCGCCTCCGGCATCGACGAGCTAGACCGCGTCACCGGCGGCGGCTTCGTGCGCGGCTCCGCGCTTCTCGTGGGCGGCGATCCGGGCATCGGCAAATCCACGCTGCTCATCCAGGCCGCCGCCACGCTCGCCCGGCGCGGCGCGCGCGTCGTCTACGTCTCGGGCGAAGAGGCGATCGCCCAGGTGCGCCTGCGCGCCGAACGCCTCGGCCTTGCCGACGCGCCGGTCTCGCTCGCCGCTGAAACCAGCGTTGAGGATATCCTCGCCACCCTCGCCGACGGCCCGCGCCCGCAACTCGTCATCCTCGATTCGATCCAAACGCTCTGGACCGAGGTCGTCGATTCGGCCCCCGGCACCGTCGCGCAGGTCCGCACCGCCGCTCAGGCGATGATCCGCTACGCCAAGGAAAGCGGCGCCTGCGTCGTTCTCGTCGGGCATGTCACCAAGGAAGGCACCATCGCCGGGCCCCGCGTGGTCGAGCACATGGTCGACGCCGTGCTCTATTTCGAGGGCGACGGCGCCCGCCATTTCCGCGTGCTGCGCTCCGTCAAAAACCGCTTCGGCCCTACCGACGAAATCGGCGTCTTTGAAATGACCGGCAAGGGCCTGAAGGAGGTCGCCAACCCCTCCGAACTCTTCATGGGCGCGCGCGACGCTTCGTCTCCCGGCGCCGCCGTTTTCGCCGGCATGGAGGGCACCCGCCCGGTGCTGGTGGAAATCCAGGCGCTCGTCGCGCCCTCCTCGCTCGGCACGCCCCGCCGCGCGGTCGTCGGGTGGGACGGCAACCGCCTCTCCATGATTCTCGCCGTTCTCGAAGCCCACTGCGGGATCCGCTTTGGCCAGCACGACGTTTATTTGAACATCGCTGGCGGCCTTCGAATCCAGGAACCCGCCGCCGATCTTGCCGTCGCCGCCGCCCTGGTGTCGTCCCTTGCCGGGGTTGCTCTTGGGGCCGATTGCGTTTATTTCGGCGAGGTTAGTTTGTCAGGTGCGGTCAGGCCGGTGGCGCATACCTCGGCTCGTCTGAAAGAAGCTGAAAAGCTTGGGTTTTCTCGTGGCGTCGCCCCGCGAGTCAGCCCCGGAGACGAGCAGGTGTCCGCCCTCGGCGTCGCGGCTGTCGATCAGCTCGCCGATCTGGTGGCGCGGATCGCCGCTGCGGGGTCTGTTCGCGGCGATCGTGAACCGCGCAAGGTGGCAAGAGGTTAATGGTCTTGTCGCCCCGTTGAACTGGGTTTGAGACAACATGTGGCGGCGGGGCTGGTGCTCTCGTCTCCTTCGGAAAGGCTTGAGATGCCGATCACGCTTCTCGACGGTATCCTGCTCGTCATCATGCTGATTTCGGCCCTGCTCGCGATGATCAGGGGTTTCGTGCGCGAGGTCCTGTCCATCGCGGCCTGGATCGCGGCGGCAGCGGCGGCATTCTTCTTCTACGACGATCTCCTGCCCTTCGTTCAGCAGCATGTCGCGCAGGAACACGCGGCCATGGCGGTGTCCGCCGGCGCTATTTTCCTGGTCACGCTGATCGTCGTCTCGTTCATCACCATGCGCATCTCCGACTTCGTGCTCGACAGCCGCATCGGCGCGCTCGATCGCACCCTCGGATTCGTCTTCGGGGCAGCGCGCGGCCTTTTGCTCGTCGTCGTCGGCATGCTCTTTTTCAACTGGTTCATGCCGGCCGAGGAAACCCAGCCCACCTGGGTCGCCAACGCAAAATCCAAGCCCCTCCTCAACGCCATCGGCAATGAGTTGGTGGCCGCCCTTCCAAGCGACCCCGAGCAGGAGATCCTAAAGCAGTTCCAAAATCCCACGCGGGAAGACGGAACCGCGCCGGACGGCGAACCCCCTGCCGATGCCACCACGCCAGGCGTCGGCGGCACCAGCTACCGCCAGGGGGAGCAGCAGAGTCTCGATCAACTGATTCAGTCCAGCGGTTCGCAGCAGCAATAGCCTCGGGGCAAACTGCCCCTGGCCCCCATATGAGCGTTGCGGCCAGGCACTTGCCTTGGCCATCAATGCTTTTCCGCCCGGCCGTGAGACGACGCGCCGCAAAAGCGCCGGAGTGCCTGCCATGGACGCCTTCTCCACCATCCCCTTCGGTGCCCCCGACGACGACCGCTTCCACGACGAATGCGGCGTTTTCGGCGTTTTCGGCGCGCAAAACGCCGCCCCGCTCGTAGCCCTCGGCCTGCATGCGCTCCAGCATCGCGGCCAGGAGGCGGCGGGCATCTGCACCTTCGACGGCCGCTCCTTCTATACCGAACGCCACATCGGCCTCGTCGGCGACAACTTCACCAAGCCCTCCGTCATCGCCCGTCTGCCCGGCGACCGCGCGATCGGCCACACCCGCTACTCCACCACCGGCGGTTCGGGCATTCGCAACGTCCAACCGCTGTTCGCCGAGCTTTCAGGCGGCGGTTTTGCCATCGCGCACAACGGCAACATCACCAACGCCATGACATTGCAGCGCGAATTGCAGCGCCGCGGTTCGATCTTCCAGTCCACCTCCGACACTGAAACCATCCTCCACCTCGTCGCCACATCGCAGAAAACGCAGATCGTGGACAAGCTGGTGGACGCGCTGACCCGCGTCGAAGGCGCCTTCTCACTCGTCTGCATCAGCCAGAAAAAGTTGATCGGCTGCCGCGATCCCATGGGCATCCGCCCACTCATCCTCGGCGATCTCGACGGCGCCTATGTGCTCGCCTCCGAAACCTGCGCGCTCGATATCATCGGCGCCCATTTCGTCCGCGAGATTGAGCCGGGCGAAATGGTCGTCATCACCGAATCGGGCCTTGAAAGCCTGAAGCCCTTGAAGCCCGCTCCCTCACGCTTCTGCATCTTCGAATATGTCTATTTCGCCCGCCCGGACTCGGTCTATTCCGGCACCTCCGTCTATCAGGTGAGGAAGCGCATCGGCGCGGAACTGGCGGTTGAGAGCGGCGTCGACGCCGATATCGTTATCCCCGTTCCTGATTCCGGCACGCCATCCGCGATCGGGTTTGCCGAAAAATCCGGCATCCCCTTCGATTTCGGCATCATCCGCAACCACTACGTCGGCCGCACCTTCATCGAGCCGTCCGACTCCATCCGCCACATGGGCGTCAAGCTGAAGCACAACGCCAACCGCGCCATCATCCAGGGCAAGCGGATCGTCCTCGTGGACGACAGCATCGTGCGCGGTACCACCTCGGTGAAAATCGTCCAGATGATGCGCGAGGCCGGCGCCGCCGAAGTCCACATGCGCATCGCCTCCCCGCCCACCACCGGCAGTTGCTTCTACGGTGTCGATACGCCCGAAAAAGGCAAGCTGCTCGCCTCCCGCATGTCGATTGCCGAGATGGCGAACTACATCCGCGTCGACAGTCTGGCCTTTCTCTCCATAGACGGTCTCTACCGCGCCGTCGGCGAAGCCCGCCGCAACAACGAACTCCCGCAGTATTGCGACGCCTGTTTCACCGGCGCGTATCCCACCCAACTGACCGACCAGGCCGGCGAGGCCACCGTTCACTCCCTCGCCCAACTGGCCGAAGCCCGCTGATGGACCGTGAATGACCGAAGCCACCGATAAGCGCATTGCCGTCGTCACCGGCGCCTCCCGCGGCATCGGCTATTTCGCCGCGCTCGCCCTTGCCGAAGCCGGCCATCACGTCGTCGCCCTCGCCCGCACCCAAGGCGGGCTTGAGGATCTCGACGACGCGATCAAGGCCGTCGGCGGCACCGCCACCCTCGTCCCGATGGACATCACCGACGGCGAAAAGATCGACCAGCTCGGCGCCGCCCTGTTCGACCGCTTCGGCCGGCTCGACGTTCTCGTCGCCAACGCCGGCATTCTAGGCCCGCTTTCGCCCGTCGGGCACGTCGAGATCAAAAAGTGGGATCAGGTTATCGCGGTCAATCTCACCGCGAATTACCGCCTGATCCGCTCGTTCGATCCGCTTTTGCGCCAGTCAGCGGCCGCCCGCTGCGTGTTCGTCACCTCCGGCGCCACCTGGAAGATCCGCCCGTTTTGGGCCCCCTACGCCGCCTCCAAGGCCGGCCTGCAAGCGCTCGTCCGCACCTATGCCGCCGAGGTCGAATCCTTCGGCGTCACCGCGAACCTCTTGAACCCCGGCCGCCTGCGCACCGCCATGCGCGCCCAGGCCTACCCCGGAGAGGATCCCACCAGCCTCCAGCCGCCCTCCGCCGTCGCGCCCGCCATCGTGGAGATGACCGCGCCCGGCGAAACCCGGACCGGCCTCCTCTACGATTTCGAGACAAGTTCCTGGAAAGCCTTCCAAGGCCCGCCGCCGGTCGAGCCCCCGGCCGCGCCACAAGCCTGACCATGGCGCCCATCATCGACCGATCCTTCGCCTCGCCCCACCACGGCCCCCGCCTCGGCGGCGGTCCCATCGATCTGTTGATCCTCCACTACACCGGCATGCCCAGTGAAACCGGCGCGCGCGACTGGTTGTGCAATCCGCGCTCGGAGGTTTCCTCCCACTACCTCGTCCAGGAGGACGGCGGCATCCTGCAACTCGTGGATGAAAGCCGCCGCGCCTGGCACGCGGGCAAATCGTCCTGGCGCGGCATAACCGACGTCAACTCCCGCTCGATCGGCATCGAGATTTGCAACCCCGGCCACGAATTCGGCTACCGCCCCTTCCCCTCCGTCCAGATCGACGCCCTCATCGCGCTCAGCGCGGATATCTTGTCCCGCCATGTCGTCGCCCCGCGTGACGTGCTCGCCCACTCCGACGTCGCACCCGACCGGAAGGAAGACCCCGGCGAACTCTTCCCGTGGGATAGGTTATTCGCGGTGGGGATAGGCCACTTCGTCGAACCCGCCCCGATTCGCGGTGGCCGATACTTTCAGCGCGGCGATACCGGCCAGCCGATCGAAGCGCTGCAATCCATGCTCGCGATCTACGGCTACACACTCCCCATTTCAGGCTTCTATGACGACTACACCCAATTCGTCGTAACAGCCTTCCAGCGCCACTTTCGTCCCGCCCGGGTGGATGGAATCGCTGACGTTTCCACCATCCAAACCCTCCACGACCTCCTCGCCGCCCTGCCCTCCCTGGCGTGATACCCCGATCAAACCAGAGCAGATCTACTCCGGTATACTTGTTCTATACTTGGCGATTCCGCCACCCTTGACCGCCCCCTTCGCGCATGCGAAATGCCCCTTGCCAGCCGGTTGGACGGCCGCTCGAACACCGCGCGAAAGTGCGTTCGGGAGGAAAGTCCGGGCTCCACGGAAACACGGTGCCGGGTAACGCCCGGCGGGGGTAACCCTAGGGAAAGTGCCACAGAAAACAAACCGCCCCGGCTTGCCGGGGTCAGGGTGAAACGGTGGAGTAAGAGCCCACCGCGGGACCGGCAACGGAACCGGCACGGCAAACCCCACCGGGAGCAAAACCGAATAGGGGCGGCGCGGGGAAACCCAGCTCGTTTCCGAGCCAGTCGCCCGGGTAGGTTGCAGGAGGCGTTCGGCAACGAACGTCCCAGATGAATGGTCGTCAGGCGGGAAACCGCCCACAGAACCCGGCTTACAGACCGGCTGGCAAATGCTTCTGTATCAAAGGCTTAGAGCACGATCCCAAAAAGTGGAAACCGGTTTTTGGAAAAGATCATGTGGAAACAAATAGCTGGAGCATCGATCTGATATCGTCAGATCGATGCGCAAGGGGAAGCGCCGGGACATATGCGCCCATCCCCCCCATCATACCCCGTCCGGCCACCGGGCCCCTTCGATCACGGGCACATGCGGGCCTGCCGCCCTATCCAAGCGCCCCAAAAGACGCGGATCGTCGAACACCTCCACCGCCCGCGCATAGGGCGTGAACCCCATGCGTTGATAAAACGGCAAGGCTTGCGGGCTGTCGAAATGGCAGGTGTGCAGCCACAGCCGCTGTGTTTCGGGCCGCTCGAAGGCGGTTCGGATGGCAAACTCCATCAGCCAGCCGCCGATCCCTCCGCCCACCGCATCGGGAATGAGGCCGAAAAACGAGATTTCCGGGCTGGCGGCATTGGAAAAGTCCATCTCCAGCACACCCACCGTCCGCCCGTCCCGCATCGGCGTCCAAGCCTCCGTGCCCGGCCGCGCCAGCCTTTCCGTAAGCTCAACGTCAGGCATCAAGAGCCGCGAACTCCAAAGCCATTCCCATCCGATCTCAGTATAGAGCCGCTTAAAAGCCTCGTTGTTCCATCTGTCGACTTTCGCCAGCGTATATCCGGCCGGCGTTGCCCTGTTTAGAAGCACAGGAGCAGCGTTCATCTCCAGATACGTCACCACCGTCGCCAGTTTTCCCGGCCCCAGCGCGTGATAGCCGTCGTTAAGGACTGTCATTTCGGTCTCTAAATCTCTTCGCGTCGATGCCGCTCGCCAATCGGTCTATAAAAGGGAGCGGGCCCATCACTGTCCAAATGTGGATCGCTTTGCAAGCGGGTCTTCAATTCATCCAGCATAATCAGTGTGATGCGCGGCAACGCCAAACCCAAGGTTTCCGCCAGCGTTACGAACCGAATATCGGATAGCTCGTTGTCCGGCGGCACCGCGCTTTCCGGCACATGCGCCACCGCCTCATCCGCCCAAACCGCGAAAAACCGGGCGTCGAACCGGCGCGGCCGCCGCACCGGCGTGATGGCCCGGCCGATCAGCCGAACGGTGGACAAATCCAATCCGACGCCCCGCTCCACAAACGGCTGAAACGGCGGCGGAAGCGCCTTTGAGAACCCACCGTCACGGCGGCCGATGAGAAACCCCGTTTCCTCCGCCGTCTCCCGCAAAGCCGCCACCACCAGCGCCCGCGCTCGCCGGCGGGAGGGCCGCGCCCGCATTCGGTCCATCAGCCGCGTGGCGAGCCGCTCCGGCATGTCGATTTCAGGTGAGACCATGCCGTCGCACGGGTCGACGCGCCCGCCTGGAAACACGTAAGCCCCTGGATCAAAAGCAAGATCATCCCGGCGCTTGCCCATCAAAACGCGCAAGCCGCCGGGCGAACGATCCAAAATCAGCAAGGTCGCCGCATCGCGCGGCACTATCGTAGGCGGAACGCCGCTCCGCGTCGACGGCTCAGGCGACATCCCGGCTTCCGGACGGACGGTAAGTCTTGTCGTCATCATCCCCGCCGTTCGGGTCGAAGCCGTGCATGTAATGCGCCCATTGGTAGCCCACGATCGCACCCTTGATCGGCTGAAGGAACGCGAGCGCCAACAGCACTGTCAGCGGCAGCCACACCGCCATTTGCAGCACGAGATCGGGCTGCCACCTTGTCTCTACGAAGAGAACTAGCGGGACTATGATGTGCCCGACAAGTAAAATCGTGAAATACGGCGGTGCGTCGTCAGCCCGTTCGTGCGAAAGGTCCTCGCCGCAAGATGCGCAAGCCGGAACGACTTTCAGGTAATTGCCAAACAGCTTACCCCGACCGCACGACGGGCAGCGGCACAACAGGCCCCGCTTCATCGCCTCTCCGAGCGGCCGATGCGGCAATACGACTTGAGAGTTCGTGTCAGCCGCCGTCCAGATTTCAACAGTCATGGCGCGTCCTTATGGTTGAACGCACCCTATCCCATAGCGAGCGCGAAAGGGAGTGGCGAACAGTCGCAAGCAAATAAGTTCAGGCGAACTGGCGTTCGATCCGTTCATAGGCTGCATTGAGGGCGGCAACACGGTCCGTTGCTATCTTGATGAACTCGGCAGGCACGCCGCGGGCGATCAAACGATCCGGATGACTTTCCGAAACCTGCTGCCGCCAAGCGCGCTTCACCTCTGCCGGATCGGCCCCGCGCGGCAAACCGAGGATAGCGTAGGGGTCGGCCATGTCCAATTTCACGTGTCGCGCCATGATCTGGCCGAAAGCCGCTGCCGAGAAGCGAAATATCTGGGCGACACGCTCAAGAAAAACCAGCTCTCGCTCATGTACAAGCCCATCGGCCTTCGCGATCACGAAGAGACCGTCAATGATATCCTCAAGCAGCATCGGCTCATCACTGTGAAGCCCCTGAATTCGCTCAGCATAAGCCTCGAAACCAGCGACATCTTGCTTGGCAAGATTGAAAAGCCGGGCCACATTACGCTGCTCGGAATCCGGAACCACGAACAAACGCTTGACCACCGACACTTCGTCCGAAGTCACCACCCCGTCCGCTTTCGCCATCTTGGCCGAAAGCGCGATCATGGAGATCGTAAACGCGACCTGTTTGCGCTCCACCGGGGACAAAGTCGCCCGCACCGCCTCGACCATGCTGTCGAAAGCGCCGCAGACCGTTTCCGCGAACGGCAAGCGTGAAACGATTTCCGATAGGCGCGTCCAAAGGCTCATAAGTACAAGCATTACGCGATTTCCCGGTCCGGCGCGAGAGTGAGTTGCTCGCCTGAGGTCCGGAATTTTTCGCAGCATGCACCAATTCGGTTCACACGCGGACATCACAAATGTGCGAGAATAAAAGCTTAGACAGTTATGTTGACGGTGGAACCGGTCGCCGTTGAACTTGTTGTGCTTTTCGTTGACGATCGCGCGTTCAAATTAGCCAAGATGTTTTGGGAACGCAGGGCGAGAAGGCTGCCCGTTTGGGAATTGGTTTCGTCAAGCGTTTTTTTCATGCTGACTGAAAGATCTTCGATCTCTTTTTTCTTTTTTTGTGTATACCATTCCACAAGATCCGACTGCACCAACATAGCTTGCAGGGTACCGCCCGAGAATTTGTCGGAATTGCGCTTCACATAGTCTTTGAAAGCTTCATCGCTACTGTTGCCTGATGCTGTTGCAAAGGCAGCGGCCCAATCGGTTCCGGTCTGCTTGGGGCCGAGGAAGAACTCCGATGCATCGGCACTGCTTGCGCGCGAACGAATGTTCTCGGCCGACCATTTTGCGGCCGGGCCATAGCTTCTAACGTTCAGTTGCGGTGCCTTCATTGGCTGATAGCCTGAAACGGACATGCTTCCTCCAGCCTCTTCATAACGCCTGATTAAGGTTAACTGCGCGTTACCGCACCCAATGAACCGGCGGATCCAACAAATTGCACTGCCAAGTCAAAGCCGTTAGAAGCTTTTTCAACCAAACGGAAAAAGAATCGGCTTGATGACCAGCGCCGCGCCCCTCCGCTCTCCCGCGTCGCGCGACGCTCTCGGCTTCGGCCTCGGTTTCATTGGTGTTGCCATGTTCGGCGGAACCCTGCCGATGACGCGCATTGCCGTCGGCACCTTCGATCCCTGGTTCGTGAGCTTTGGCCGTGCGGCCATTGCGTCGGTTCTGGCCGGTCTGTTGTTGCTCGTCCTGCGCCGGCGTTTCCCGCCGAGGGCAAGCTGGCGCTCGTTGGCGATCGCCGCGCTTGCAACCGTTCTTGGTTTTCCGGTCTTTTCCGCCATCGCGATGCAAACCGTTCCAGCTTCCCACGGCGGCGTGGTCCTCGGCCTCTTGCCGCTGGCGACCTCGGTTGCGGCCGTCATTGTCAATGGCGAACGGCCCGCCCCGGTCTTCTGGTTCTGGAGCCTCATCGGGGCGGCCATCGTGGTCGCTTTTACGCTGCGAACGGGCGAAGCCGGGTTTGGCGCGGGGGATCTTTGGCTGCTGCTCGCGGGAATCGCCGCATCCACCGGCTATGCCCAATATGCGCGGGTTGCCAAATGGATGCCCGGCTGGGAGGCCATATCCTGGGCGTTGGTGCTGATGGCGCCGCTCACCATTCCCGTTTCTTTTCTCATATGGCAACCGGGCTGGGCGGATGCTCCGGCCGCGGCCGTTGGTGCCCTGCTCTATGTTTCGATTTTCTCGGTTTTTATCGGCTTCTTCTTCTGGAACGCCGGCTTGGCGATCGGCGGCGTTGCCCGCGTCGGGCAGGTGCAACTCTTGCAAACCTTCGTCACCCTTGCCATCGCCGCAACGGTGAATCAGGAGCCGGTGGGCCTCGAAACGATCGCCTTTGCCGCAGCGGTGATGCTTGTGGTGCTGATCGCGCGCAAGCAATCCGTCCGGCGCGAATGACCACCCGCCGGCCGATCATTTCAAGACATACTCAACAGATTGCCAAGGCGGATAGTTAAGAAAAGCAGTGGCATATTGTGGTTTTCGCAAGCCACACAAATGCGGCTTGCGCCCAAGAACCGTATGAAAAATCCAGCAACCTATTACAATTTATGGGTAAATTAACATGGGGATTGGAGCAACAGTGCCAACTGTGGGCGCCAAGGTTCACACACCGTTAATCCGAAGCCTCAGATTGTCGAATTTGGAACTTGGAGTGAAAAAGCCATAGTTTCGGCCCCATTAGGCGGATAACAACCCCTGCCGCGCTAGAGTGAACCCATCGGAACGCGGGATTTGGAAAACGGACCTATGAACCCGACAAAGACACTTATCGCCGAAGCGGTCAGCCGCTTTGCCTTTCAGGAAACTCCAGCTTGGGAAAACCTGAAAGCGAGCGACATTTCGGTCGAACTGGACCACATCGAAACCGACACGGCTTCGATCACCACGGTCGACTGCCTTTTCGATGGTCAAGCGACCATTATTCTAAAAGACGCGCGGGCTCTGCAAGCCCTCGTCTTCGGTCGCTTCGACGAGCGGCGCGCCGAGGTCGAGCGGATCGTGCTTGCCGCTTGATCGGTTACAAAAATGCGAGGTTTCTATTAAGAAACCTCGCTTGTTTCCGGGCCTTGAGCCTCTTGAGGTCGTGAACGCGAAAGCCGGTTTTTCCGGCCGCGCGACAGACTTTGCCGTGCTGAACGCGAGGTTGAAACCTCGCGGCTGTCGCCGTTCCAAGCCCCAACGGGCCACTCTGGCCCTCAGAGAACGCCGACTACGATTGCGCCGATAAACGCAAAGGCCGCACAGACAACCAGCACGTTCAGGCTCCTGGTCATGCTCATGTTCATGGCTGGCCTCCGCCTTAAAGTTGGTAGTCACTCGATCAATTTAGTCGGTATTTCAACGCGGGCAACGAAATTCGATTGTGCAGCGCCGAAGACGCAGTGGAATGATTTTTACGGAGTACTGAATTTTAACAGAGTATCAACCACTTGAACCCAAACGCTGGCGAATAATTAGAATAAATTTTTAATTCATATACCGTTTTTCCTGCTTGCTCTTTGGCCGGAAACGGAAGGGTGCCGGCGCGGGAAGCCTCTGATATCGTCGCCGGCCGAATCCTTTCGATCACGATGGGCAAGCGTCCATGTCTGAACCCCGGCCTGTCCATCCCGTTCCAGGCGCCTTGCAACGGCGCGCCGGCCGATATCAAAGCGCCCTGGAACGTCTGATCCTCGCGGCCCACACGCATCCGGTGAGCGTGTCGAAGGGGGTATCGGAAGCCCTGTCGATCGGGCTTGAGGTTCTGGAACTCGACACGGCCGCGTTTTACCGGATCCGCGATGGAGCGTTCGCGACTGCTTATCGCATCCAGCGCGATACGGCCGATGGCCTATCCGAGACAGCCGGCGCCGCCCTCGCGGATCTCGCCTTCCGCAGCGCGGGGCCGCTGTGGCGCGACGCGGGCGCGGATACGGATGTGTCCGGTGGCGCCGATCCTGCCGATACCGGCGCAGCCTGCTTTATCGCGGAACGCGTCGACACCCTGGCCGCGCCTTTCGGATCGGTCGTTTTTGCCGCCCGCACGCCCCGCCCCTACCCCTTCGACGAGGACGACCGGAAGATCGTCGGCCTAATTGCAAAGCAGATCGCTTCCGTGATCGAACGGAGCGAGCAGCATCAGCCGTTGAGGCGAAACCGTGACGAACTGGCGATGATCCTCGACAGCGTCCCCTCCGCGATCGTTTTCAAAGGCGCCGACGGCACAATCCATCACGCCAACATCGCCGCGCGCGCCTTCACCCAACCGGCAGAAAGCATGGCGCTCGACCAGAAAACGCTCCTAGCGGGCATCCCCGTTCTGGAGCGGGTGGAAAGCTGGAGCGGGCCGAACGGCTGTCCGCGCTGGATGCGGATCGATCGCATTCCCTTCGACGACGGCGCCCCCAACGCCGCCCGTATCCTGCTGGTGGCAACGGAGGTTACCGCGCTCGTCGAGAAGGAAAACGAGCTTCAAAAGGCGAATGACGATCTCAACCAGTTTGCCTATATCGCCTCCCACGACCTCCAGGAGCCGCTTCGCAAGATCGGCACCTTTACGGACGTTCTCATGGAGGGCCTTGCCGCGAACGACAAGGCGGAGGTGAACTACGCTGTAAACGTCATTAAGGACTCCTCCCGCCGCGCCGCCGCGCTGATCCGCGATCTGCTCGCGTGGTCGCGGCTGACGAACCGGGGTTCGGAGCGCACGCACCTTTCCTTCGGCGATTTCGTGCGCGAGACCCTGGCCGACCTCCTCGCCGCCCGCCCCGACGAAACCGTGACGATCGTGGACGGGATGGACGACAGCACGGCACTCGCCGATGTGACCCAGCTGCGCCAACTGATCGAGAACCTTTCCACAAACGCCTTGAAATACCGCCACCCGGATCGAGCCTTGCGGCTGGAACTGCGGCTATTCTCATCCGAAACGAACGGCCATACCGTGTTCGAGATGGCCGACAACGGGATCGGCTTCGAGGCCGCCCAGGCCAAGATCATCTTCGAGCCGTTCCGCCGCCTCCATAACGATCGCAGCTATCGGGGCACGGGCGTTGGTCTGGCGATCTGCGCCCGCGTGTGCGAACGCCACGGCTGGACCATTTCCGCCAGCGGCAAGCCCAATGAAGGCGCCGTTTTTCGCGTGGAAATGCCGCGTCGATCAGCGCTCTGAAGGTATCGAGACCACCACCGAATGGAGAGCTACCCCGGTGTCCGCGCCGTGGTTACGGTGGCGTTTACCGATTCCATACCCATTTGACGGATAATTAGGGCCGCGTTGAAGAAAGGATCGGGCCCGCCATGTTCGAGGCCGTCACGCGCTTTCTGCGGCATAGCCCTATACCCGGGTCAACTGACCAGACGATCATTCCGGACGCCCCGAGCATGGCCGCGCCAGCACCCTTTCAACCCCGGATCGGGCTTGCGCTGGGCGGCGGATCGGCGCGCGGCTGGGCGCATATCGGCGTGATCCGGGCTTTGGAAGAAGCCGATATCGCGGTTGACGTGGTGGCGGGCACATCCATCGGCGCCGTCGTCGGCGGTTGCTGGCTGGCGGGCCGGCTCGGCGATCTGGAGCTTTTCGCGCGCTCGATCACCAAGCGCCGGATGCTGCAACTGATGGATTTCTCACTGTCCGGCCGGGGTCTCATCGGGGGCAATCGGCTCGGGACCATGCTCAGCGAGCACCTCGGCGACATGCGGATCGAAAACCTCGGCAGGGATTTCACGGCCGTTGCCACGGAGCTTGGAACGGGTCACGAGATCTGGCTGTCGAGCGGGCGCATGGTGGAATCGATCCGGGCGTCCTATGCCCTGCCCGGCATCTTCACACCAATCCGTGTCGGCGGGCGCTGGCTGGTGGACGGGGCGCTCGTAAACCCCGTGCCGGTTTCCGTGACCCGCGCCTTCGGGGCTCGAATGGTCGTGGCGGTGAACCTCAGCGCCGACAGCTTCGGCAAAGGGGCCGTGATCCACCACCAGATCCCGCTGCCGATCGACCCTGACGAGGCGGGCGTTGCGGCGGCCGATGCGCCGGTTCGCGGATCCTGGTTCCGCCCCTTCGGCACCGGCAAGACCGATGGCCTGCCGACCCTTCCCGGCGTTATGATGGAAGCCTACAATATCATTCAAGACCGCATCACCCGTGCGCGCCTTGCCGGCGACCCGCCCGACCTGATGATCGGGCCGAAGCTGGCCAAGGTCGGCCAGTTCGATTTTTACCGGGCCGCTGAATCCATCGACGCGGGATATGAAGCTACCCGGCGTCATATCTCCGAGCTGCGCGAACTGGCGATGGCGCTAGCCTGAACCCTGCCGCCGGACGGACTTTCGTCAGGCCGTTGCAATGTAGTTGCGGATCTCCTGCGCTTCCCGTTCGATCTCCGCCATCCGGTGTTTGACCACGTCGCCAATGGAGACGATGCCGGCAAGGCGCCCGCCTTCCAGCACCGGTACGTGACGAAACCGCCCGCGCGTCATCGTGTCCATCAATTCGTCGATGGTATCGTCATGGGTGCAGGTGACGACGGCGCGCGTCATGAAGCGGCCTGCCTGCTCCTTCAGCACTTCCGGCCCATGCGCGGCGATAACCCGCACGATGTCGCGCTCGGAAATGATTCCAATCACATGGCGGCTCTCGTCGGTCATCACGATAGCGCCGACCCGCATCTCAGCAAGTTTGCTGCAAACCTGCCCGACCGTCTGGGTCGGATCGCCCGTGGTCACGTCACGTCCCTTGAGGCCAAGTATCGATCTGACGGTGCCCATCTCCCAGTCTCCTGCTTGGAACCGGAACGCCGCTGCGACGCTCCAAGGATTGCGATTGATTCCCATACACACGAGACAATGATTAATCTAAATCGTTTAAACGGCAATCCTCATTTCAGTCGAGTGGCGTTGGGGCATCCGTCGGATCGGTGGTTTCCAGATCGGTCGGCTGGGAAGGCCGAACGGGATCGAACCAGGAAAAGGCAATCAACCCGAACAGGAAGCCACCGACGTGGGCCTCCCAGGCGATCGCCGCCTGTTCTCCGCTTACCGTTACGCCGCCAAGGCCGAACACGAGGTTGAGCCCAAGCCAGATACCAAGGAAGGCCAGAACCCGCCGATCGGTGAGAACGCCGATCAACGGCAAAGCAGGCGCCTGGAACATCTCGGGGTTCCGCCGCATCGAGCGCAGCGGTCCGCCGCGCTGAAACATGAAGCGGGACACCGCTGCCATATGCCCGCTAATGGCGCCGGACGCACCGACGACGGGCACGAGATCCTCGCTATGCGCGAGATAGTGAGCCGCCGCCCCCGCGACGGCCGCGAGGCCGGAAAAGGCCAGAAACCGCATCGCGCCGAACCGCCATGCCAAGGCGCTGCCGAAGGCGGTCAGCCAAATGCTGTTCACCGCGAGGTGCATGAAATCGCCGTGCAGAAACGCATAGGTGACCGGCGTCCAAAATTCGGCACCTTGGCCGCCGGGAAAATCGAGGCCGGCGAGGTCGGCGTGATAGCGCAGCGGAATAAAGCTGAACGTCAGGATCACGCCCGCGTCCTGCATCGGCGTGAGCAGGAAAACGCGCACGATATGAACGAGCGCAAAGGCCGCGATCATCCAACTGACCACCGGCGGCAAATTGAACACCGGTTCACGGCCTTCCCGACTTCGAATGAGGTTCATCTTCCGTCGGCGCTCCTAGCGATGGTCCATCCCGCCGCCTTCGTCCTACCACGCCGGCCCGCAAGCAATCCCGATTTATCGGAGCGTGTCAAAAGCGAACGATCGGATTTACCAAAGTGGGACTATCGCACAGCCCTGCCCAACGGTTCCGGTCTCAACAGAGGTAAATCCAGCCAAAATAAAAGAGGATTGATGACCGCATCTGAGTTTTTCACGGTGCAAGCGTCAGATGCCGCTGAAAACTAGTTAACAATCACAGCCCTGTGATCAGATCCTAAGAATGTGTGGACGACCTCTAGCCCTTGGCACGTCGCCTGCTCCTGGGAGGGTAAGAATGGGTTTGGCGGGGCTTCCTGTGTCGATTTGATCCACTGACACGGGTTCACCGATATCTCCGTCGCGCGCCTTAAAAGTCTGGGTTGGAATCATGAAGCACACGGTCACGCGCAGCCTTTACGATTACTGGAGCCGCCTGCGGGGCGAACGCACCGCTCCGGCGCGCTACGAAATCGAACCCGGCGACATCCGTCATATTCTGGGCGATACGTTTATTCTGGAAGCGAACGATCGCGGCACTTACACCTTCCGTCTGGCTGGGACACGGCTTTGCGCCGCTTATTGCCGGGAGTTGAAGGGGCGCAATCTCCTGGATCTGTGGGTCGGCAAGGACCGGGAAGCGATCGCGTCGCTGCTGGCGGCCATCGTCGAGGATGGCGCGGCGGCCGTAGTGGGTCTGGACGCCCAGAACGAGCGCGGCCAGGCGATGCCGGTGGAAATCATGATGCTGCCCCTTAAGCATGAGGGGCCCAATCACACGCGCATTCTCGGCTGCTTCGTGCCACTCGATCAGCCCTACTGGATCGGTCTTCATCCCGTCATTCGCCAGCCGATCACCAGCCTGCGTTTGATCTGGCCGGACGAGCGGCCGAGCTTCTTCCGCCGGGGCGATGAGGCCGCAGAGCCGGACGCCCTTATGCCGGACGGTTCATCTGCCCAAACCGCCAAGACGCCACAGCCGCAGGGTAAGCAGGTCGGTCATCTCCGCGTGCTCGATGGCGGTCGCAGCGCCTGACGGCAAGCGCCGGTTCGCCGATGATTTTCTCCGGCGCGGATGTACACGACTTCTTAGTATTCAGCCGATTAAGCGTTGGACTGGCCGCTGCCGCAACCGGCGGACCGCAAGATGTTCGTGTGGACATGACGATGGCCATCGAAGATGAGGCGAATGCGCCTTCGCACGAGCTGATCTCCTATGAGCGCCGCCGCTTTTAGGGCGAGAACATCCATGCGCTCGGCCGCTTCATGCTTCCCGACCGCACCGAACACCCCTGCCAAGTCACCGAAATGTCGCCCGGCGGTGCCGTTATCATAACGCCGGTGCCGGCCACCGTCGGCCAACATGTTGTCGCCTATATCGACCAAGTCGGGCGGATCGACGGAAAAGTGGTGCGGACGATCAACGGCGGGTTCGCTATGACGGTGAACGCCACCGCGCGCAAACGCGAAAAGCTCGCCGCCGTGCTGACCTGGCTCAGCAACCGTCATAGCCTCGGCCTTGCCGACGATCCCAATGACGGACGCATCCTCTCCCGTGAGCCGTTTTCCACGGTGGTGCTGCCGGGCGGCCATGAAACGCAGTGCAAGATCATCGACGTCTCGCTGACGGGCGCCTCGACTACGCTTGATCCAAAGCCCGCGATCGGAAGCGAAATCACCCTTGGCCGCATGCGCGCCCGGGTCGTGCATCACTCCGACGATGGGATCGGCGTTGAATTCGCCGCCGCCCCAGCGGATGGCACCGTCTGCAACACACTCTAATCCCGCGCCGCCCTGATCGGTGAGTGAACCCGCGCGAAAGCGCCGCGCTCGCTCGTTAACCATGTCTTAACACGGCACAATTGGCCGCTTGATCTCGCCAGCCGTATAGTTGACGATGTGTTAATTCGAGCGGTTTGAGTGTTAACGCGCGGTGAATTTGGACGATCGAGTTTGTATCGACTGTTTCACGCGACTTCAAACTGAGTATGTCAATCTCCCTCCAACAGATAGGGAGACGTCACGACGATGAAAATGATCGCGGCGCTGAAAACTACAGTTGCTATGCTCATGATCTTCGGTTCAACCGGAGCAGCACTTGCATTGCAGCCTGCGATGTTCGTGACTGGGCCGACTGCACCGCCGATTGGTCACGTTCAATTCTGTAGCAAGCACAAGAGCGAATGCGATGCATACGCCCGTCCCAACCGTCTCGTTCGCCTGAACGATCGGTCTTGGGCCGAGTTGCAGCAGGTCAACCTCACCGTGAACACGCAGGTTCTGCCGGCGACCGATATGCAGATCTTCGGCGTGGTCGAGCGGTGGGAATATCCCAAGCTCGCGGGAGACTGCGAAGACTATGTTCTGGAAAAGCGGCGCGACCTCATCAAGTCCGGCTGGCCGGAAAGCGCGTTGCTCGTCACCGTCGTGCGCGATGAAGCCGGCGACGGCCATGCCGTCCTGACGGTGCGCACCGATCGCGGCGATCTCATCCTGGACAACAAGGACGATACCGTTCGCCTCTGGAGCGATACGCCCTACCGCTACATCAAGCGGCAGTCCAGCGTGCAGGCGGCGAACTGGGAGCAGATCGAAGACGGCCGCGACTCCCTCGTCGGCAGCTTGCGCTGAGGGCGCATGTCCGCAGGCACCCGGCCGCATCAGGCCAGATCCACCCGCTTAAGCCCTTCAGAGAAGCGCAGCGCGTTGGCGGCATAGCGCTCGGCTGAAAGCTTGAGGCGGCCGATTGCAGCTTCATCCAGCGTGCGGATGACCTTGGCGGGCATGCCGACCACAAGCGCATTGTCCGGAATGATCTGACGCTCGGTCACCAAGGCGCCCGCGCCGATCAGGCAGTTATTCCCGATCATCGCGCCATTCAGAATGATGGCGCCCATGCCGACAAGCGTGTTGTCGCCTATCGTGCAGCCGTGCACGATGGCCCGGTGCCCGATCGTGCAGCCCGATCCCACGGAAACCGGATACCCCGGATCCGTGTGCACCATCGTATGTTCTTGAATATTGGTGTTGGCGCCGATCGTGATCGGTTCGTTGTCGCCGCGCAATACGGCGCCGAACCAGATGCCGACACCCTCCCCCAAAACGACCTTGCCGATCACCGAAGCATCCGGTGCCACCCAGAAAAGATCGGGGTTCGGCACCGTGGGGGTTTCATTGTCCAAGGAGTAAAGCGGCATGGGGTGGCCTCAATTCAGGTGTTCGCGGCAACGATAGCCCGAACCCGGCCTTGCTCGCCATGCGACGCTTGGAGCAGCCCTGAGGGGTGGCGAGGCCAAGCGTCAAAGCAGGCTGTAGCGCACCGCCAGGATGAGTTGAAGCAGCACCGTGCCGGAACAAAGGCTCCACCCGGCGGCGATCACGGTCGACGCGGCCATCCAGCCGGCGGCGCGCTGCTCGATCAGCTTGCCACGAATGGCATTCCGCATCAGGATCATCGGGCCGGCGAACATGAGAAGAATGATCATGGCGACACCCGTTACCAGCCGGTCGCCGATCTTGTCGAAACGGGCGGGCTCGGCCGTCACGAGTTGATAGAAAGAAGCGAGGATGCCTGCGCTCACGAAACCCGTCGCGATCGCGAGGCCGGCGATAACGAGATCACTTGTCATATTAACCGATCCTTAACCCTAACCCAAAATGAAACATTTGGGCCCAACCTGGTAAGACATTCGCAAGCATCGGGCCGGATGCAAAAAACAAGCGAATCTGGCAGTTTCGGGCGTCAAGCGTCGGACATTCCGGATCCGGACCGAGGCATTTTGGGACTGCGTCTCAGTCTGGGAGTATTGGATGGGTCACTTCTCAGACCTTCAGGACGACGACCCACGGCGTTTTGAGGTGCGGCGACCGGCCAAGAAGGCCAGTTCCACATCATGGTTGCTCCGCGTCACCACGATCAGCCTGATCATTGCCGGCGGGCTTGCGCTCGTGCATTTCGTTTTGAATTGGACGCGCGATCTCGGCGGCCTCGATGGGCGCACGGCCGATCCTTCGCCCATCGTCACCTTCATCGGCGAGCAGCGGCTGCGCATTCCGGCCAACATGTTCCGCTTTGAGGACCAGCGGAACGTCGGCCCGCACGAACATGTGGAATTGGCGGTCCACTGGCCCTCCCTGACCGGATATACGGCTGAAAACAGGGCCGCCTTTCTCGACAGCAGCGCCAATGCCCCATTGGTGTTCTTGACGATCCGCCGCCGCGAAACCGCGACCGACAGCGCCGGGCGCCTTGCCAACATCTACCAGCACTTTTTCGAGGGTGATCCGTTGCCGGCTCCAGAAGGCCTGATCGGCCACCGATTGTCGGCCGACTCCGGCCTTGGCGGCGAGGAGGTCTATTTTGAGGCGGGATCAACAGCGCCGTTCACCACGCACTGCCTGCCGGACGACGGCAGCGGCTTTCCCGCGCCGTGCCTGACCGAGATCCACGCAGGGCAAAGCCTGTCGGTGCAGATTCGCTTCCGCAAGGGCCTGCTTGGAAACTGGGCCGGCATCAAATCGGCAACACGAGCGCTGCTTCTCAGCTTCGGCGTCACCTCGTCTTGAATACAAAAGGCCCGGCCGTTTGCACGGGACCGGGCCTTTAAAGCGCAGGTGCGACGACCGTGCGTCAGTCTTCCAGATCCATCCCGAGGATCGCCATCTGGAAGTTATACGACTTCTCGTCGTCCTCATCGTCCTCGAACACGACGCCGATAAACTCTTCGCCGACATAGACTTCGGCCGAATCGGTCTTGCGCGGACGGGCGCGAACGCTCACGCCGGGCGAGCCGAGGGTTTTTCGAAGATACGTCTCGATCTTCTTGAGTTCGTCTTTCGTCACCGCAAGGGCCTCCGGGTCATTCGTGCGACGGTGTTTTGGCACGGTCCGATGCGGGAGGAAACCCGATCCGAGCGGATTTCCCCGTCTGTGAACAACACCGGTTCAGATCGAATAGTCGAGCAGCCCCTCGCCGATCCGGTGGTCCATCGAGCGGGCGGGGTCCGAACAACCCGCTTCGCCGATCACGCGCGCCGGCACGCCCGCCACCGTGGTGCAGGGCGGCACGGCTTTCAAAACGACCGAACCGGCCGCCACGCGCGAGCAATGGCCCACTTCGATGTTGCCGAGGATCTTGGCGCCGGCCCCGATCAGCACGCCCCGGCGGATCTTCGGATGCCGGTCGCCCGTCTCCTTGCCGGTGCCACCGAGCGTAACGCCCTGGAGGATCGACACGTCGTCCTCGATCACGGCGGTTTCACCGATCACGATGCCGGTCGCATGATCAAAGAACAGCCCACGGCCGATACGGGCGGCCGGGTTGATATCAACCTGGAAGATTTCCGACGATCGGCTTTGGAGATAAAGCGCCAGATCGCGCCGGCCCTGCTTCATCAGCCAATGGGCGAGCCGGTGCGTTTGAATTGCATGGAAGCCTTTGAAGAACAGCACGGGGTCGAGATAGCGGTCGCTCGCCGGATCGCGGTCGTTGACGGCTGCGATATCCGAGCGGAACGCTTCCCCGATTGACGGATCATCCGCGATGGCCTCAAGAAACGCCTGCCGGAGAATGCTCGCCGAAACGGCCGGATGATTTAGCCGGTCGGCCACGCGCTCGATCACCGCTTCCTCAAGGCTCGTTTGGTCCAGGACCGCAGCATGCAGAAATCCACCGAGTGCGGGCTCGCGGTCGGCTGCGGCCATCGCTTCATCGCGCAGGCGCTGCCAAACCGGGTCGAGGATCGCCAAGCCCCGGTTCAGGTGTTTCTTATCAACGGCCATTCTTCAAACCCTCGATATCGCTGCGGGCGATATAACCGGGACCAGTCATAACTGCGACCCGACGAAAGGCCAGCACGTCGCGCATGAGTTCCACTGTTAGAATAGGATGTCGCCTACCCGCTGAAAAGGCATCTGTCCATGACATTTCAGCGACCCGGCGGCCACGGACCCGCCGCAAACTCAGGATTGAACGGCGGCTGGCCCGAGTTACCCCACATCGTTTTGAAGCGAGACAGATGCGAAACGCCAGTTCCTCCCGGATTGCTCAGCCAGATGGCCGGATCCGGACCGATATCGTGGGAAACCTCGGCCGGATCGCGATCGACAATCCAGGTCGCCACAACGCCCTGTCGCTGGCCATGTGGAACGCAATTCCCCCAGCTGTGGCGGAACTGGAGGCAGCTCACGACGTCCGCGTCATCGTCTTGACCGGCGCGGACGGCGGTGCGTTTGCTTCAGGCGCCGATATTTCCGAATTCGACGTCGTCCGCGCAGATGCGGCCACCTCGGCCACCTATGAGACGGCCAACGGGGAGGCCTTCGCGGCCCTTCGCGCCGCCACCAAACCAACGGTCGCCGTCATCCGGCGGTTTTGCATGGGCGGAGGCGTCGGGCTTGCGGCCGCCTGTGACATCCGCATCGCCGCCGACGACACCGTCTTCGCCATTCCCGCCGCCCGCCTCGGCCTTGCCTACCCCACCGAAGCGGTAACCGATATCGTGAGGCTGATCGGCCCGTCGCGCACCAAGGACCTATTCTTCACCGCAAAGCGCATCGACGCCGCCACTGCCCTCAGGATCGGCTTGGTCGACGACGTGGTGCGCGGCGACGAACTGGACACGGCCGCCAGCGCCTATGTGGCGCATGTTTCAGCGCTTGCCCCGCTGACACAGCGCGCCGTGAAAGCGGCCATCGACGCTGCAAGCGGCGAAGCCTGGGACCGCGCCCGCCTGATGGCCGAAGCCTGCTTCGACAGCGCCGACTACGCCGAAGGCCGCGCGGCCTTTCGCGAAAAGCGCGACCCGATCTTTAGCGGGCGATGAAGCAACCGCGATCCGGCAGTTCAACCGGAACTGGGGTAATCCTGCAACGCCGCCCGGCGAAATGCGGCAAAGGCGATGCGGACAGCGGTTAGAACTTGATGCATTTATCGACAAGCGTAAGGTGATTTCGCGGCCCTGGGGACTGGGGGAATTCAGGCGGTCTCGGGGCGTGTGCCGCTTGATGGGGCGATGAGCCGGAAGAGCCGGGGGGCGACTTCCGGCTCTCGTCCTGCTTCGGAATGCCGATGGTGTTCCCGGCTAAGCTGGCGCCCGAACCGCCTTGTCGAGTTCTTCGATTGCACAGATAATGTGATAGAAGCTGCTGGCCGGCGCAGGCTCGATCTTATAGCGGCCGTCAGCGTTCAGCCGGTCGCGCCACAGGCCCGGCGTATCCACCTCGAAATAGCCCATCAGCGCGTGGCCGGCCTCCACAGCCCGCATGATATGCGCATCGCGCTCGGCCGCCGATGATGCCACGCCAGCCAGCGCCACATGGCCCTTGATGCGCTCGGTTTGCGGCCAAAGCCGCGCGCCGCCGTCGCGGACCGAACCGTCGTCGAGCAACTCGTTGATTGCAACGCGCCGGCCCTGGTCAACGCCATGGTTTTCGGCGAGTTCAGCCAGTTTGCGGGCCGCTTCCACCGCATCGGGCCGCCCGCGCTTACCGCCCCACCGGGTGAGCAGCCACGCCCATTCGAAATGGTGCCCCGGCTCCACGATGCGGCCTTCCTCGCCCGGCATCGCGTTCCAATCGCCATCGAAGAACTCACGCAGCCAGCCTTCGCCGGGCTTGATGAATTTGGCGAGGCAAAGTTCGGCGATCTCGTCGGCGAGCGCGCTCCAAGTGGCATCGCCGCCGGCTTCCTCCCAGGCAAGACAGGCCTCGAAAAGATGCATATGCGGGTTGGCTTTAAGCGGCAAAGTGCGCGGCACCGCCTCCTCGAAACCCGCGACCGGGTGCTTGTAGACGGCGATCAGCCGATCGCGCAGCGTTACCGCAGCCCGCTCAGCCCGGCCGCGATCGTCGATCACGGTCGCGGCGGCCGCGAAGGCGAAGAGCGCAAAGGCCTGATCGTAGAGATTGAACGTGTCGTCGAGCGGCGTTCCATCCGCCGCGATCACCATGCGCACGGTGCCGTCCGGCTTCACGCAGCGGCTGAGGAAATAGTCGAGCCCCTCCTCCACGCCGCGCTTCCACGGTCCGGTCCATCCTAGCCGCCCCGCGACGGCGAAGGAGAACACCTGCCGCGCCGTGACGCGCGACCGGCGCGGATCCGGACGGATCTCGCAGCGCAGCCCCAGCTTTTCATGGAAGCCGCGATGCACGTGATCCACACCGAAGGCCCACCAAACCGGCAGCGCCTCGCCCCGAAGCCAGACCAGAAGCTGGTCCCGCAAGGCGGCAGCGTCATCGAGGGGCACGTGAGCATGGAGTGCGGTCATCAGCGTTCGCCTCGTCAGGTAGCGGATCACAGTCGGTCCGGATCAGCCTACCCCCAGGTGAGGGCGTGGCGTCAACCAACCCAAACGGGCAGCTTCGTCAAGGTGCCAGGGCGCCCGGAGAAGCGGCTACGAAATAGGTATTCGCAAAATCGCAATCGTCACGCTGGCCGCATTTGCCGTAGAGGAAGGGCGATCCGTCCGGCCGCACCATGATGCCGCCCGCAGCCCGCAGCACGGCATCGCCCGCCGCCGTATCCCATTCCATCGTGCGGCCGAAGCGCGGATAAAGATCCGCTTCGCCGGACGCAACGAGACAGAACTTCAGCGATGACCCGGCGGAGCGATACTGCGCCACCGGAAACCGCCTGACATAGGCGTCGGTCTCGGCCGAACCGTGCGAGCGGCTTCCGACCACCGTCAATCCGCCGTCCGGCCTGGGACGAACGCTGATCGGCTCCAAAGGACCGAGCACCCCATCGACCACCCCCGCCGAAACCGCCCACGCGCCCTCGCCCGCAAACAGCCGGCCGAGCGCGGGGGCATAGACGACGCCCGCAACGGGCACCCCGTTCTCGATCAGCCCGATGTTCACGGTGAACTCGCCGTTGCGCTGGATGAACTCCTTGGTGCCGTCCAGCGGATCGACGAGGAAAAACCGGCTCGCGATAGCCGGCACCCGCCCGGCCGCAACGCTTTCCTCGGCCACGACGGGCACATCGGGCGCGAGAGTGGCGAGATGGCGCAGAATAATCTCCTCGCCGCGCGCATCAGCCTCCGTCACCGGTGAGGCATCGTCCTTGGTTTCGACGGAAAAGGGCGTGGCGTAGACGGAAAGGATCTCGCGGCCGGCATCCAGCGCCGCAGTGATCATGCCTTGCAGAAGCGCGGACTGGGACACGGCACCACCTTAACATCGGCCATCAATGAGGCGGCTGTAGCGCCGACCCATCGCGGCTGTCAACGCCCCGCAAGATGGGGCCATCGCACTCATCCGGGTCGGTCGTCACAGCCTTCGCCGCAGAGCCTGCCAATTGACCCGTCCGGGCCAGCGCCCCAAACTCAAGGCATAATGCGCCCCGTACCCTCCCGCATGCCGATCGCGCTATTGTCTGCCCTGGCGCTGCTTGCGCTGTGGTCGGTGGCCGCGCTTCAGGTTGGCGGCCGGGTGCTGCCCGCGCCTTGGGCGGTTGCCGGAGTCATGGCCGCCGAGATCCGTTCCGGCGATCTGCCCTGGCATCTCGGCTGCACGCTGGCCCGCGTATTCGCGTCCTTTGTCATCGCCATGGCGATGGGCATCGCGATTGGTCTGGCGATGGGCCGAAGCCGGGTGGTGGACAGGGCGCTCGACCTTTGGCTGGTGGTGCTCCTGAACCTGCCGGCGCTGGTGATCATCATTCTCGCCTATGTCTGGTTCGGCCTGAACGAGGTGGCGGCGATTGGGGCGGTGGCACTCAACAAACTGCCCAACGTTATCGTCACGATCCGCGAAGGCGCCCGCGCGCTGGACCCCGATCTCGACCAAATGGCGGCCGCCTTCCGCCTGCCCTGGCGGCGGCGCCTCACCGATATCGTGCTCCCGCAGTTGCAACCCTACATCGCCGCCGCCGCCCGCTCGGGCCTGTCGCTGGTTTGGAAGATCGTGCTCGTCGTGGAACTGCTCGGCCGTTCCAACGGCGTTGGATTTCAGCTTAACATGTTCTTCCAACTCTTTGATGTGACGTCAATTCTGGCCTATGCGATCGCCTTCGTCGGCGTCATGCTGGCCATCGAACTTCTCATCCTGCAACCCTTGGAAATACGGGCGAACCGCTGGCGTGTCCGAACCGCTTGAGATCCACATCGCCCGCAAGGTCTACACCGGCGCCGAGGGCGGCACGGTGGAGGCGATACGTGGCCTTGATCTCACCGTACCCGCCGGCGGGCTCACCGCGCTGATCGGCCCTTCCGGCTGCGGCAAGACGACGGCGCTGCGTATTCTCGCCGGTCTCGACACGGATTTCGAGGGCAGTATCGCGATCACGCCGGGCACGCGCATCGGCTTCGTGTTTCAGGAGCCGCGCCTGTTGCCGTGGCGAACGGTGGAGCAGAACGTCCGCCTCGTGCTCGACAAACCCGCGAGCTTTGACCCCGGCCCTCTCTTTGCCGAACTCGGCCTTGATGAGATGCGGGCCCGCTACCCCGCCGAGCTTTCCCTCGGCCTTGCCCGCCGCGTCTCGCTCGCCCGCGCACTCGCGATCGACCCCGACGTGCTGCTGCTGGACGAGCCCTTCACCTCGCTGGACGAAACCACCGCGCTGCGCCTGCGCCACCTCGTGCTCGGCATTTGGCGGCGCTACCGCCCGACTACGCTGATAGTGACCCACAATGTGCGCGAGGCGATCCAGCTTGCCGAATGCATCGTCCTTTTCGCCCCACGCCCCTCCCACGTCGTCGCCGAAATCAGGCTGGACCGGCCGCAGGAGGAGCGCGACGAGGCTTACGTGGAGGCGATGCGCGCGGCGCTGGTGCGGGACTGGCCGGGGCTGGTGGCGTAATTCGCGGGCGCTACTCGTCCATGCCCGGCCGGGGAACCGGCGTCCTCCGCTCCAGCGGCAAGCCCGCTTTTGCCCAGCCGTCCGCTCCGCCAGGATACCACGCCACGTTCGAATAGCCCCACTCGATCGCCCGCTTGGCCGCATTCCAACTCATCCAGCAATCGGTGAGACAGTAGAACACGGCCGTTTTCCCGGCATCCCCGCCAAGCGCCCGGTCGAGGTTCTCCTTGAAATAGGCCGCCATATCGCTTGAAAGCGCGCCGTAGCCCACATCCGGTAGCCAGATCGAGCCTGGAATATCGTCGTGCTCTGGCAGGCGGAACACGGTGCCCGGCGGCAGTTTCGGCCTTGGCGGTTTGGGCAAGACGTCGATGAACACCGCGCCACCGCTTTCCCACAAAACCTCGGCGGCGGCGGTATCGAGAACGCGGGCACCCTTCAGGGTTTCTGGAACGGAGGCACGATATTCCTCCATCCGGTAGCCGTCCGGTTCCGGCACGCCGGCCGCCGGGGCGGATGGCACTGTGATGGCCAGGAACGCCGCCGCGAGGAAAAGCCGGATCGCGCTCGCCATAGTCCGTTCAGCCTCCCGTGATCGGCCGGTCTTTCTCGTCCAGGATCGGCACGCCGTAGTCGAGCAGAATGGCGTCGATCTCTTTCTGGTTCTCCGCGATCAGCGTGTTGAGCTGCCGCTTCCAGTTCTGATCCGACGCCCGCACGCCCATGGTGATGCGATAAGCCATGCGCGGCCCCTTGGTCTCCTTCACCAGCGGGGTCACGTTCAGCCCGTTCTGCTTGGCGAAATAACCGCCGATCGGCCCCCACATGACGGCGACGTCCGTCACGCCGTCCTTCAGATCCTGGATCATCATCTCCGGAACATGGGTGGCGCGGGTGTCGACCATCAGCGGATAGGGTTTGACATGCCCCATCAACCCATTGACCGCGAGAAGATTGCCCGGCGGCGTGTTGGCCACCAGCCCGATCTTGAGGTCCTTGAGCCGGGGATCCTCAAGGGTTTCGATGCCGTCGGCCTTTGATCCGGGCTTGGTCACGAGCACATAGGTGGTGCGGTAATAGGCGTTGGTGTTCTGCACGAGTTCATCGCCTTGGGCATAGCCGATGATCACATCGCAGCGGTGCTCACTGAGGGTCCGGCGCACAAAGCCCGTCGCCATGGGGTACCAAGTGTAGGCGATACCCTTGCCGAGCTTCTCGGCCAAAAACGCAGCAATCTTGTTTTCGAAGCCCTCGTGCTTTTCGTTGGAAAAGGGAAGGCTGGCCGGATCCGCGCATACCCTCAGCGTCTTCGGATCCACCAGTTCCACAGCCTCGCCGAACCGGGGCTCGGCGGCGGCCGGAGGGCCGGCATCCTGCGCCGCCGCCACCCCGCATCCAGCGGCGGCGAGGCTCAGGTTCAGGATCACCGCCAGGACTGTCTTTATTGCCGTCATCGGAGAGTGTCCTCCTCAGCCGCTCATACACTCGTCCTGCGCCTTGCGGGCCTCCTCCGACTTCGGCTCCTTCTTAGCCGGACGGCCGCGCCCGATCTTGTCGTCGGCGCGTGCGCGCAAGTAGACGTAGAGATCGTCGATGTAGCACATCACGTTCTTATTGGTTCCGAACGCCGGCATCACAGATTGACTGCCGCCCTGCATTGCAACGTTTTGCTGCCCGCTCGCCACGATTTCCATGAATTTATAGTAATCGAGCCGTTGCAGCGAATCATGTAGCGCCGGAGCGTAGGACGAACCCAGCCCATCCGGTCCGTGACAGACGTGACATTCCGAATGATACATCCGAAACCCGGAGTAGGTGTACCAATCGACTGTCCCGTCTTCTTTGACGTTGTAGGTCGGAATTCCCTCGGCATCGAAGTACTTGCCCCCTTCGCTGCTCACCGCCGTACTGTCGGCAGCAAAAGCGGGTGCGGCCATCGCAACGGCCAAAGCCAATGACACACTCCTGAAGAGCATCGAACAACTCCCGTTCCGGCCGAGCGGGCCCATGTCATAGAGATGGCCCGGCGCTACCCCGCACGCGCGAGAGGCACCGGGCCAAGGGATCAGGTCAGATCGAACCGCCGCTCACTGCAGCGAGAACACGGTGAGCTGACCGCCGAGCGCCGTATATTTCGACAGACCGGCATAGCCGCCGACCGCACCGAGACCCGCATTCGGCTCGGTAAGACCCGCCGCCAGACCGATGCCGGCCCAGCCGCCGACGCCCGAGAGAACCGCGACATATTGCTTGCCGCCGTGCTCATAGGTGGTCACGTTGCCGATGATCCCGGAGGGCGTCTTGAAATTGAACAGTTCCTTGCCGTCCTTCTGATCGACCGCCTTCAGGTAGCCCTCCAGCGTGCCGTAGAAGACGATGTCGCCGGCCGTGGCGAGCGCACCCGACCACACCGAGAACTGCTCGGGGATCGACCAGGCGATCTTGCCGTTGATGTTGTCCCAGGCGATGAAGTTGCCCATGCCGCCGTGGGAATTGGGCGCGGGATACATCGACAGCGTCGCCCCGACATAAGGTTGGCCGGCGGTGTAGGACACCCGGTACGGCTCATAGTCCATGCAGACGTGGTTGGTCGGCACGTAGAACAGCTTGGTCGTCGGCGAATAGGCCGCAGGCTGCTGATCCTTGGTGCCGAGCGCCGCCGGGCACACGCCCGTCGTGTTCACGTCTTCGCCCTGGGCCTGGGTCGAGTATTGCGGCACGACGGCGGGCCGGCCGTAAGTCGGACTGTTCTTGTCCATGTCGACGCCGGTGGTCCAGTTCACCGTCGGGTCGTATTTCTGCGCGACCAGGAGTTCACCGTTCTCACGATCCATCGTGTAGGCGAGTCCGTTGCGGTCGAAGTGGGTCAGGAGCTTGCGGGTTTGTCCGCCGATTTCCTGGTCCGTCAGGATCATTTCATTGACCCCGTCGTAGTCCCACTCGTCATGCGGGGTCATCTGGTAGACCCACTTGGCCATGCCGGTGTTGAGGTCTCGGGCGAAAATGGTCATCGACCACTTGTTGTCGCCCGGCCGCTGCGAAGGGTTCCACGTCGAGGGATTGCCCGTGCCGTAGTAGACAAGGTTCAACTCGGGATCGTAGGAGTACCAGCCCCAGGTCGTGCCGCCGCCGATCTTCCACTGCTCGCCTTCCCAGGTTGCGAGGCTGGAGTCCTTGCCGACGGGCTTGCCGAGTACGGTGGTCTTTTCGGCATCCATCAGCGTTTCGCTGTCGGGACCGGTGGAATAGCCGCGCCAAGCGAGCGAGCCGTCCTTCAGGTTGTAGGCCGTGATCGACCCGCGGACGCCGAACTCGCCGCCCGAAATGCCGATCAGCACCTTGTCGCCAAAGACGTGCGGCGCGGCCGTGCCGGTCTCGCCCTTGGAAGGATCGCCATTCTTGACTGACCAGACCACCTTGCCGGTCTTGGCATCGAGCGCCACCACCGTCGTATCGGCCTGATGCAGGATCACCTTGCCGTCGGCAAAAGCCACACCACGGTTCACCGTGTCGCAGCACATGACAGCAATGACGCCCGGATCCTGCTTGGGCTCGTACTTCCAGAGAATCGAGCCGTTGTCGTTGAGATCGAGCGCATAAACCATGTTGGGGAATGGCGTGTGGACATACATCACGTCGCCGATAACGAGCGGACCGCCTTCATGGCCGCGCAGCACACCGGTTGAGAAGGACCACGCAACGCGCATGTCATTCACGTTGTCTCTATTGATTTCCTTCAGTTCCGACCAGCGAGTATTCGCAAAGTTTCCAGCCTGCATGGCCCAGTTTTTCGGGTCCTTTTGGAGCTGAGAAAGTTCCTCATTTGCATAAGCAGCACTGCTCATCAGCGCCAGAACTGCTGTCATGCAAGCCGTTGAAAGCACTTTTCTCATCAGTGTTCTCCCTAAATCACACTTTATGAGTGCTCTGTGTGCCGACCCGGTTCCGATCGACGACTGATGTGAATGTAGGCAGCTTTTTGAATATGAGCAAGTAAACTACAGTAGCAGGGACACGCTACCGAGGCTTACCAATAAGCCGCACCTCCCTCGCGTGTTCAGCCGATGAACAAAGCTGATAGAGCCAAAAAATGTTGTTTTTCTGAAGCTTACCGTGGTTTTTTTAAATCACGCTTGATAGGGAGGGCCTATCTCATGAATGTGGCTGTAAATAGCACAATGAAAACATCTTTTGCGTTGCACACTTGCCGCTACCTCGAACGAGCATTGTGTATTCTGTCCAGATCCCGATTTTTAATCACATATATTTTTGGTCTTTTAGCGTTTTCTTTGCAAACCTCTGCGGGTGATCTTAACTTAGTGGAAGTCGCGCCCGGCGTGTTCGCTCATCAGGGCGAGATTTCGCTAATGTCCGGGGAAAACCAAGGCGCGATCGCGAATGTCGGCTTCATCGTCGGCGACAGTTCCGTGGCGGTTATCGACACCGGCGGGTCGCCGGCCGAGGGGCGCGCGCTGCTGAAGGCGATCAGAGAACGAACGATCCTCCCGGTTCGTTACGTCATCAATACGCACATGCACCTCGACCACGTCTTCGGCAATGCAGCATTTGTGGGACCCGATGTCGCATTCGCGGGTCATGCGCGACTGAACGCCGCGCTTAAGGCTCGCTTCGAGCACTATGTCGCGTCCGCATCGGAGGAAATGGGCGCGGCTGCCGTCGCCGATGTCGCCCTCGTGCCCATCACGCTGGAGGTTGAGGACCGGTTGGAACTGGACCTTGGAAACCGCAAGCTCATACTGACCGCCTACTCCGCCGCGCACACGGACAACGACCTCACGGTGCTGGACGAAGCGACGGGAACGCTGTTTGCGGGCGATCTGGTGTTCCTGGACCACCTGCCGACGCTGGACGGAAGCCTGACTGGCTGGCTCGCTGCGATTGAAGCGCTCCGCGCCGTACCGGCCCGGCAGGTCATACCCGGCCACGGCCCGGTTTCCTCGCCCTGGCCGGACGCGCTGGAGCCTCAGACGCGCTACTTCAAGGCGCTGGAGAAAGACGTCCGCGCCGCGATCGAGGCGGGGGTACCGCTGTCGGAGGCCGCGACGACGGCCGGGCGATCCGAAGCGGGAAACTGGGCGTTGTTCGATCAGTACAACACCCGCAACGCCACCGCCGCCTACGCCGAACTCGAATGGCGGTAGGCCCGGCTCACATTAAAGAAACGGGAGAATGATGCGATGTTATCGAAATTCAGCCCCCTCAACGGCCTTGCCGCAGCCTGCATGGCGCTCGTCTTGGCCTCCCACGCATCCGCCCAATCAGCCGCCGAAACGGCCGAGGCCGACACCGTCTGGGCTGGCATCATCACGGATGTTTTCGGCGATCGCCCGATCGCGGATGGAACCGGCGTCCTCACCCTCGACGCCCCCACCCGGGCCGAAGACGCCGCGATCGTGCCGATGGTGATCGCAACCACGCTCGCCGGCGCAACCGGTCCCGTCATCACCAAGATCACCCTCGTCATCGACCAGAACCCCTCGCCAGTCGCCGCCGTGTTCGAGCTTGGTCCGGAAGCCGGCGTGAACCGCATCGAGACGCGCGTGCGCGTGAACGCCTATACCAAGGTGCACGCGGTGGCCGAGGCCAGCGACGGCAAACTCTATGGGGTGGAGCGCTATGTGAAGGCGTCCGGCGGCTGTTCCGCGCCCGCGCTCAAGAATGAAGCGCAGGCGCTGGCCGATGTCGGCCGGATCAAAGTGAAGCAATTCGGCCTTGCCACCGCTGACCGCCGCGAGGCGCAGGTGATGATCCGTCACCCGCAATACTCCGGCCTTCAGATGGATCAGGTGACGCGGAACTACATCCCGGCCTGGTTCATCACCGACATGACCGTCCGCCAGGGCGACGATGCGATCCTGAAAGTGTCCGGCGGCATCTCGCTTTCGGAGGATCCCAACATCCGCTTCTCCTATGTACCGAACGGCGCCGACCGGATCGCCGTGGAGGCCGTCGATACCGAGCAGAAGACCTTCAAGGCCGAGGTGCCGGTGGAATCCGGCGCATCTTAAGGCGACGCTCAGAAGCAGCGGATTTCCGCCTCCGCCTGTGCGCGGCGGAGATCGCCGACCGCTGCCTTGCCGCCTGCCGCCTGCCGGAACAGAGCCCCCGTTTCGCCCGTCATCTGGCCGAGTGACAGGAACGTGGAGGCTTCCTCATAGCGGGCATGGGGAATGATGGTGGCGATCACGTCGATCGAGCAGGAGCACCGCCGCAGCATCGCCTGATCCTCCCCGTTCGCCTTCATGCAGGCGAACACATAATCGGCGCGGACCTCGGTTGGGTAATCATTGGCCGCACCCTGCGCAGAGGCACCCGGCGCCGCCATCGCGCCCGCCACCGTACTGGCCAAAACGAGCATTCGCATCACGGCGCATCTCCCGGCAAAACATTATCATTGCCGCATAAGATGGCACCAAGACGGCCGCTGTTAAAGCGGCCGCGTCATGCGCATAGGTGGTGCGGACGGCGGGACTCGAACCCGCACTCTCGTTCGAGAAGCAGATTTTCATACCACTTCGGCTTTCGCCGCCGCCCATCGGGCGTTCGTGGTCTGGACTGTCCCTTCACCATGGCCTTCCGGCGTTAGGTGCCGCCCGTCCAGTCTCTACACCTTCCCTTGAATGACCAAGGGCTTGGCTCGGGATTGGCTTGGGGCGAGAGGCCCCTTAGCGTTCCCCGACTTTGAGCGGTTCTACTTCGCGGATTTCCCCGCGAGCACTCCAATTAAAGTCTGCTGCGTCTACCATTTCGCCACGTCCGCGGCAGGCAAGGGGATACGAAACGGCCCGGCGGGGGTCAAGGTCGCGGCCGGGCGGATCTGCGAAATCAGTTGTCTGCGAAATCGTCAGTCGCAGGCGCCTGGTTTGATCGCTCCGCCGTTGACCTGTGTCAGCCGGACACGGGCGATGCCGTTACTCACGAAACCAAGCTCTTTGGCCGCGCCCTTGGACACATCGATCACCCGGCCGCGAATGAACGGCCCGCGATCGTTGATCCGCACGGTCACGGCGCGGCCGTTGCCGAGATTCTCAACCTGGACCAGCGTTCCGAAGGGAAGGGATCGGTGGGCGGCTACCATGGCGGCTGCGTTCATACGCTCGCCGCTCGCGGTCGTTCGGCCGTGTAGCGCGTACCAAGACGCCTTACCGCATTGGGCCATGGCCGTGACCGAGCCGGTGAACGTTACGGCCGAAAAGACAGCCGCAACGAGGGCGCATCGCGCGCCCGATTTTGAAATATTCAAACCTAAACCTTTCGTCCTCACCGCGTTGCTCGCGCGGCTTCGCCTCCAAGGAGCGGCCGGCCAACGTCTGGCCGGATCCTCAAAAGGGGAAAAACAGGTCGAAAGGGGCGAGAATCAGGCAGAGCCGAAAAAGAAACGGCCGCATGCAATATGTTGGTTCATACAATGTCGTTCGAATAGGGCGTTATCGACAGGCTTTTCATCGCCGGAGGTTAACCCTCAGCTCTTGCCCGAAAGCGGCGGCTGGAAGGCAAATCCCATGTCCCAGGGGAAATAGATCCAGGTGTCCTGGCTCACTTCGGTAACGAAGGTATCGACCATGGGGCGCCCCTTGGGCTTGGCGTAAACCGCTGCAAAGTGGGCTTTCGGCAGCATCTCGCGCACCACTTGGGCGGTTTTGCCGGTATCGACGAGGTCGTCGATGATCAAGATGCCCTTGCCCTCACCGCCGTCCATGTCGATCAGGGCCTTGTTGACGGGCTTGAGCACCTGCAAGCCGCCCTGGTCTTTGTAGTCGTGATAAGACGCGACCCCCACCGTCTCGATCACCCGGATGCCGAGTTCGCGCGCCACGATCGCCGCCGGCACGAGCCCACCGCGCGTGATGCAGACGATGGCGTGCCAGTCGCCCTGGCCCGACAACCGCCAAGCGAGCGCGCGGGCATCGCGGTGAAACTGGTCCCAGGAAACCGGGAAGGCCTTCGGGTTCAGCGTCTGTACGTCGTCAGTCATCGGGGTTTCTCAGTTAAGTGCTGTTCAGATACGCGACAAAGCGCCGATCGTGCCGAAGATCAAGAGGGGTCGCGCACCTCGGCGGCGGCCGTTGCGGCAACCCGCGCCGCTGTTTCCTCCAGCATAGCCCGCACCGCGTCCGCAGCGGCCTCCATGGCCGCGCTATCGCGCGACCGCACCACCAGCCGCGTCTTGAACCCGGCCCCGGATCCGTCGAAGGCGGGATAGCTGCCGATCGATGCGCCCTTATGCTCGCCCGCGATGCGCCCGAGCGCGGTTCCGATCAGTCCCTCCGGAAACGGGCATTCGATGGTGACCGACACGATCTTCGCGCCCGTTCCAAGCGTTGGCGCAATTTCATGCAGCATCGCTTCCATGATCTTCGGCACGCCTGCCATGACATGGACGTTGCCAAGCCGGAAACCCGGCGCCTTCGAGATCGGATTGGCGATCAAATCCGCGCCTTCCGGGATCCGCGCCATCCTGAGCCGCGCCTCGGTGAGGTCTTCTTCCCGCGCATAATGCGTGCGCAGGATCGCAAGCGCCCTCGGGTCCACGCCCACCGGCACGCCGAAGGCGGCGCCGATGGCGTCCGCCGTGATGTCGTCATGAGTCGGGCCGATGCCGCCCGTGGTGAAGACATGCGTATAGCGCTGCCGCAGCGTGTTCACCGCCTCAACGATCATGGCCTGATCGTCCGGAACCACGCGGATTTCGCGAAGCTCGATCCCGACGTCGGTGAGGAAGGCCGCGATGACCCCTGAATTCGTGTCTCGCGTTCGGCCGGACAAAATCTCGTCCCCGATCACGACGATGCCTGCGGTCACGATGGCAGGCTGTCCGGCTGGTTCGGTCATGAAGGGCTCCTGAGATGCGCTCACGATTTAGCGCGGCACGGGGCGGCGCTCAAGGTCGCCAGCGGTTTCCACCGCAATTGGCGCCCGCGCCCATTTCTTCCCCCGCGCCCGCCCGCTACAGTCCCGTCATGCGCTTCCCCACACCGCTCGTCCCCGCCCGCCTCATTCGGCGCTACAAGCGCTTCCTTGCCGATGTCGTGCTCGACAACGGCGAAGAAACCACCGTGCACTGCGCCAACCCCGGCTCGATGATGGGGCTGTCGGCCCCCGGCGCCAGGGTCTGGCTATCGGATTCGAACAACCCGGCCCGCAAGCTCCGGTATTCCTGGGAAATCATGGAGGCCGACGGCGGCCTTGTCGGTATCAACACCGCGCATCCGAACGCGCTCGTCGCCGAGGCGATCACCGCCGGCCTCATGCCCGAACTGACCGGCTACGACACTCTGCGCCGCGAGGTGAAATACGGCCATAACAGCCGGGTCGACATTCTGCTTGAAAATCAGGGGCGCCCGCCTGCCTATGTCGAGGTGAAGAACGTCCACCTCATGCGCCGCTCGGGCCTTGCCGAATTCCCCGACAGCGTGACCGCGCGCGGCGCCAAGCACCTTGCCGAACTCGGCGACATGGTGGAAGCCGGCCACCGCGCGGTGATGGTGTTCCTCGTCCAGCGCACGGACTGCCATCATCTCTCGCTCGCCCACGACATCGACCCGGCCTATTCTGCCGCCTTCGCGCGGGCGGCGGCACGCGGCGTCGAGGCTATCGCGCTTGCCTGCCGCATCTCGCCGGAGGAGATCGCGGCCGAACGCGCCATCCCTATCCTTACGGGCTAATCCACCGGGCGTGCATTCGGCAGGAAAAATCGCTATATGAGCCCATCAACCAGGGCGCGCGCCGCCCTTTGAAGCCGGCGGGCGACCGCTTCCGGTTTCCGACCTGGACAGATCCATGGTGACCTATGTCGATGCGGCGGTGGCCCCGCTGCGCAATACCGGCGATATCCGGCTTTATACCTTGGACGATTTCGAAGGCATGCGCCGCGCGAGCCAGTTGACCGCGCGCTGCCTCGACGCGCTGGTGGACATCGTGAAGCCCGGCATCACCACCGAGGAGATCGACCGCTTCGTCTACGCTTTCGGCCGCGAAAACGGCGCCCTGCCCGCAACACTCTTTTATCGCGGCTACACGAAATCCTGCTGCACTTCGATCAACCACGTCGTCTGCCACGGCATTCCAGACGCCAAGCCGCTGCGCGAAGGCGACATCGTCAACATCGACGTCACCTTTGTGCTGGACGGCTGGCACGGCGATAGCTCGCGCATGTATGGCGTCGGCGCCATCAAACGCTCAGCCGAACGGTTGATCGACGTCACATTCGAATCGCTGATGCGCGGCATCGCGGCCATCCGCCCCGGCGCGACCACGGGCGACATCGGCGAGGCGATCCAGCGCTATGTTGAAAGCGAGCGCTGCTCGGTTGTGCGCGATTTCTGCGGCCACGGCGTTGGCCGCCTGTTCCACGACGCGCCCAACATCCTGCATTACGGACGGCGCGGCGAGGGCGTGGTGCTGAAACCCGGCATGATCTTCACCATCGAGCCGATGGTGAACCTCGGCCGCCCTCACGTGAAGGTGTTGGTCGACGGCTGGACCGCCGTGACGCGGGATCGCTCGCTCTCGGCACAGTTCGAACACGCGGTCGGGGTAACGGACAGCGGGGCGGATATCTTCACGCTCTCTCCCAAGGGCCTCGATAAACCGCCCGTTCAGGTGGCGTAACGCGGGCGGCCACGCTAGTTGGAAAGCCATTCGCACGTTGCGGGGCCGAGCTCATTGTGCGAGTTCGTTGAAGCTTTCCAAGACCATTTCCCTACGTCGCGCTGCTGGCGTTTTTTCAAGAGAAAATCGCATGTATCTCAATTTAGGGGCAGCGACGTTGCTCGTCTTGCTTTTTGGAATTTGGCTTTTGTCCAATTCCAACCGGAAGCTCAAATATCTGCCTGCGCTCACGATACTATGGACTGTTACGGTGTGCCTCAGTTTACCGGGCGATCAAAAAGCTGTTTACGTAGCCGTTGGCCTGCTTGACCTAGCGATTTTGGATTTCTGCAACCGCGTCAAGATCAGCAAGACCAGATGTCCTGTGACAACGCGCGACTTTACGCTGGTCGCATCAAATTCCTCAATTCTCAACAATGCGGCCGGGATTGGGACGAAAACCCTCTACACCAGCATTTTCGGACTGGTGATCATCAACGGCACAGCCTTAGCGCTTGTCGCCGGGTCGATCTGGAGCGACCCTGATATCGCTCAACTGGCCATTCTGGCGGCAGTTCTAATCGCCGGAAAGCTCATGTCGCAAGCTGTGGTTACCGAGATCAACCGGTTTCTGGGTGCAGGACAACATTCAACGATCAGAAGACTCAAAGAACATCAAGGATCGCTCGAATTCAACGCGATGCTTTCAACGGAAATCGGAGAGCTTCTGTTTTTGATCTACTTCTACAACTCTCGCGCCTCTCTCCTGAGAGACAGCCTGATAATCGGCGAGACCATAGACAACGAGCTTTTCGCCCCAGCCTTGAACGCCTATCGCGGCATGCAAACACGGCCGAACATCGTTGCCGTCCAAATCGAGTCCGGGTTCAATCCGAACTGGGCGTTCAAGCTGCACGTTGAAAATCCACTTTTTCATCCCCATAAACACAGCAAAATCATCACGCCGGTCAGGGTGAACATCGTTGGCGGGGGCTCCTGGATATCCGAGTTCGAGTTTTTGTCTGGGATCGACAGCAGACTCTTCGGCGCGGATGGAATTTATACGCATCTCGCGCTGCCAAAAGTGGTGAAAAAGGCATTTCCCGCTTTTTTGCGTGACCATGGATACTTCACGAATACGCTCTATTCTGCTGGCGGCGATTTCTACGAAGCTCGATCGGCCTACGCGGCCTATGGCTTCGAGGCATTCTGGGATGCGATCGACTTGAAGATAGGAACCGCCACCCAGTGGTCGAAATCCGATCTGGATATGAGCACGGCTTTCATCAACCGCGTCGACGCGTTTCCAGATCAGCCGTTCTTCTCATACATCGTCACAAACGGCGCGCACTCCCCGTTCCCAGAGCTTGACGATGGCCGCAACGCGCCCGGCTATGTCAGTCACGGCACCACCACGCCAGAGGAACGCCTGCAACTCGATCGCTATCTGGCGTTGCTCGACGATTCAGCCACGGCCGTCGAATCCATTCGGCAAAAGCTTGAAGCAATCACCGAGGAAACGAAGCGTCCCTATGTTCTGGCTGTCTACGGCGATCACCAGCCGCACACCTTCGTTCAGACCGGCTCCTACCGGAAGAGCGTGATGAACTTCGCAGGCGTCAGAACCGATCGCCCGCTCAACCAGACCTTTGCCCACATCATGGCTTCGTCCGGCAGTTTTTCTGGCGCCATCTCGGACGAGATTCCGCTGACCATGCTGCCCAGCCTCCTCAGCACCATCGCGCTTCCCGGCGAACGCCCCTTCATGCCGATCAACTTCTTTCTGAAGGAGCGCTTTGGAAGCGACATGCTGCGATCGGAAGCGGGTCCGCTGTCGGCGGATCAAATGAACGCCATTCGGACGATTTCATCCGAAGTCATTTTCGAACACTGACGGCAGCAATCAGCGCCTTCCATCGCCTAAAATCCCAGCGTTCGTTCACGGGCGAATGCGTGATTCTACACTGGCAAACCTGCTAGTGTTTTCTCGCGATCGATTCACGGGCTGTATCATGAGCGGAATGGAGGAAGGCAAACCGGCTTTGCCGCATTACACCGGCCATCGCGAGCGGCTGCGCGCTCGCTTCCGCGACATCGGACCGGATGCGCTTGCCGATTACGAGCTTTTGGAACTGCTCCTTTTTCGCTCCATCCCGCGTCAGGATACCAAGCCGCTCGCCAAGGCGTTGATGGCGCAGTTCGGCTCCTTCGCCGACATCATCGGCGCACCGGAAGCCCGTCTGAAATCGGTCGGCGGTATGGGTGATGCCACGATTTTGGACATCAAGGTCGTGCTCGCGGCCGCCCAGCGCCTCGCGCGCGGCGCAGTTATCAAGCGCCCAATCCTCGGATCTTGGTCCGCCGTGCTGGAATATTGCCGCACCGCGATGGCATTCGAGGAGAAGGAGCAATTCCGGATCCTGTTTCTTGACAAGAAAAACGCCGTCATCGCCGACGAGGTGCAGCAGACCGGCACCGTGGATCACACGCCCGTCTACCCCCGCGAAGTGGTGAAGCGGGCGCTGGAACTCTCCGCCACCGCCCTTATCCTTGTCCACAATCACCCCTCGGGCGATCCCACCCCCTCGCGGGCCGACGTTCAGATGACAAAGCAAATCGTCGATGCCGCCGCCCCGCTCGGCATCTCGATCCATGATCATGTGATCATCGGGCGCGACGGACACGTCAGCCTGAAGGGCCTGAAATTGATGTGACCAGACGGGAAAGCCGCCGGTTGTGCGCCCAAACGGCTAACTCAAGAAAAATCGCCTAAGAACAAGGCAGAATGTTTGCGAATTTGCACAATCCGTGTTCTTGCCGTGACGACTGATTTGCCGCTTAAATCATCAATCGGGAATAGTTTGCTTTGGGTGGGCCATGTCATCGGTTGCCTTCGACGAGATGAGCGGAGACGGCAGCCTTTGTCGCCCCGCATATGGCCTTATCAAGTCCTGGCTGGCGGAGACCAAGGCTGAAACGTTGAAGCAGCGGCAGGAGGAGGCGGAGTTTCTGTTCCGCCGCGTCGGCATCACCTTCGCCGTCTATGGCGACGCCGAGGCTGAAGAGCGCATCATTCCCTTCGACATCGTTCCGCGCGCGCTCACCAGCAGCGAATGGTCCACACTTTCCAAGGGCCTCGTCCAGCGCGTCACCGCTCTGAACCGCTTCCTCGCCGACGTCTACAGCCGGGGCGAGATCATCCGCGCCGGCGTCGTTCCGGAAGAACTCGTCTACCGCAACCCGTCTTTCCGCCCGGAAATGATGGGTGTGAAGCTGCCCTCCGACGTCTACGTCCAGATCGCCGGCATCGACGTGATCCGCACGGACGACCGGGATTTCTACGTGCTGGAAGACAACTGCCGCACGCCCTCCGGCGTCTCCTACATGCTGGAGAACCGCGATGTGATGATGCGCCTCTTCCCCGACCTCTTTGCCGAAGCGCGCATCCAGCCGGTCGAGAATTATCCAGACGAACTGCTCGCCACCCTCCGCAGCCTCGCCCCACGCACCGCATCCGGCGAGCCCACCGTCGTCTTGATGACGCCGGGGCCGCTGAATTCGGCCTACTACGAGCACTCTTTCCTGGCCGACAAGCTTGGTGTCGACCTTGTCGAGGGGCGTGACCTTTTCGTGCGCGACAACATCGTGCACATGCGCACCACCGAAGGCCCCAAGCGCGTCGACGTGATCTACCGCCGCATCGACGACGATTTCCTGGATCCGCTGGTGTTCCGTCCGGACTCGGCGCTGGGCGTGCCCGGCCTGATCTCCGCCTACCGCGCCGGTAACGTCACGCTGGCGAATGCCGTCGGCACCGGCGTTTCCGACGATAAGGCCATGTACACCTACATGCCCGACATCGTGCGCTTCTATCTCGGCGAGGAGCCGATCCTCAAAAACGTGCCGACGTGGCGCTGCCGCGAGCCGGACGCACTGAAATATGTGCTCGAACACCTGCCTGAACTTGTGGTGAAGGAAGTCCAGGGTTCGGGAGGCTACGGCATGCTGGTCGGCCCCAAGGCGGACAAGGCCACCATCGAGCTTTTCGCCGCGAAACTTCGAACCCACCCGGAAAACTTCATCGCGCAGCCGACGCTCGCGCTGTCGACCTCGCCCACCTTCGTTGGCGAAGGGGTCGCACCGCGGCACGTCGATCTTAGGCCCTTCGTGCTCTCAGGCGCGGACAAGGTTCGCATTGTTCCGGGCGGCCTTACCCGCGTTGCGCTCAAAGAGGGCTCGCTCGTGGTGAACTCCAGCCAGGGCGGCGGCACCAAGGACACCTGGATCATCGAGGATCCGGAATGATCGCCGCGCTTTTGATCGGCGCGATGCGCGTCTCCCCCGCTTTTCCGGCCTTGCGCCCCATCCCCGGATCCGCCTCATGCTGAGCCGCCACGCCGATAACTTGTTCTGGCTTGCCCGCTATGTGGAGCGCGCGGAAAACACCGCCCGCCTCCTCGAAGCCGCTGCCCGCCTTTCCGCCATGCCAGTCGCCCATGCAGACGGCAAGAACGAGTGGGAAATGGCCGTCGCGGCCACCGGCACGCTGGACGAGTTTCAGACCGCCTACAGCGAGGCCAACGCCCGCACCGCCGTCGATCACCTCGCGTTTTCCACGTCCAACCCCTCGTCCATCCGCTCCTGCCTCGAAGTCGCGCGCACCAACGCCCGCTCGGTGCGAACGGCGCTGACCATGGACATGTGGGAGACGATCAATTCCGGCTGGCTGGAAATGCGCCGTTTCAACCCGGCCCAGATGAACCGGCAGGACCTGTCGGACTTCCTCTCCTGGGTAAAGGAAATCTCGCTGCGCTTCGACGGCGCCGCCTACCGCACCATGCTGCGCAACGACGCCTATTACTTCCTGCGCCTCGGGACCTACATGGAGCGCGCCGATTTCACCGCCCGTATTCTAAACGTGAAAGCCGACGTGCTGGACCCCGACCGCCCCTCCCCCGGCGGCGGCTTCGACTATTTCCAGTGGTCGTGGATCCTGCGTTCGGTGTCCGCGCTGACGTCCTATCACTGGGTCTACCGGGAGAATCTCCGCCCGCACCTCGTGGCCGAATTCCTGATCCTGAAGGAAGAGATGCCGCGTTCGCTGGTGTCTTGCTACGACAACATCAATCGCTTCCTCGACAGCCTCTCGCGCGACTACGGTCGTCAGGGTCATGCCCAGCGCAAGGCCCGCTCCATGCTGTCCGGCCTTCAGGATACCGACATGCAGGCGGTGTTCCAGACCGGGCTTGAGGAATTCCTCGATAATTTCATAGCGGCGAATTCCCGCCTCGGCTCGGCCATCGCCGACCAATACCTCGGTTGAGCCGCCTCCTATGCGCCTTCGCATCACACACGAAATCGCCGTCCGCTACGAGCGGGCGTTAAGCCTCGCCGTTCGGGAAATCCGCATGGCGCCACGCACTTACGACGGCCAATATGTCGTCGATTGGCGGATCGACGTGGACCACGATTGCCGCGTCGATCGCTCCTTCGACGCCTATGGCAACGTGCTGCATGATTTTTCCGTCGCCGGCCCGCTGAAAACGCTGGTGATCAGCGCTGCCGGCGAGGTGGAGGTGGACGACACCGCCGGCGTGCTCGCCCCAACAGCGCGCGAGAAGGTGCCCGTCTCGCTCTATCTGCGCGAAACCCGCCTCACCGAACCAAACGCGGCCATCCGCGCCATCGCCATGGAAAGCGCGGCGGAAGCCGGCGCGAACCCGCTGGACCGCTGCCACGCGCTGATGCACATCCTCTCCGAACGTCTTGCCGCCGAAGCGCCGACAGAATTGGACCGCACCGGCACATCTGAAACAACCGCCGCCGAAGCGCTTGCCGCCGGCACCTGCGGCCCCACCGGAACCGCCCACGTGTTCATTGCGGCCGCAAGATCGCTCGGCATTCCCGCGCGGTTCGTTTCCGGCTACATCTGGCGCGGCGACGACCGGGACCGCGCCGACGCGGCCCAGGCCTGGGGCGAGGCCCACATCAACGGACTTGGCTGGGTGGGATTCGATCCACAAAACGATAGCTGCCCGACCGACGCCTATGTTCGCGTCTCCACCGCCTTGGACCAGAACGGCGCGGCCTTCATCCGGGGCGCCGACTACGGCTTCAGCACAACCGAGACGACCAGCCGGGCATCCATCGCGCGGGCGGACCTTTGAACGATAAAGCCGGGTCCCATGATCGATGCATCCTGACGCGGCAGACCCATTCGGATATAGCAAGGCGTGAGTATGAACGTCCGGGGCGCGGCCTGACGGACGATTTGAGCACCGGGGAACGGCATGACTTACTGCGTTGGTATCCTCGTGAAGGAAGGTCTTACGATGATCGCCGACACCCGCACCAACGCGGGTCTCGACAACATCGCCATCTACCGCAAGCTCCACGTTTTCGAGCGGCCGGGCGACCGCGTCGTGTCGATCGCCACGGCGGGCAATCTGGCCATCACCCAATCGGTGATTTCGCTTCTGAACGAGGGCATCCGCGACCCTGAGACCGACGAATTGGAAACGATCTATACCCAGCCGTCGATGTTCCGCACCGCCCAGTTTCTCGGCAAAGCCGTGCGCGAGGTCTACCGCATCGACGGTCCGGCGCTGGAACAGACCAACGCCGGCTTCGAAGTGACGATGCTGCTCGGCGGCCAGATCGCGGGCGGGCGGCTCCGGCTTTTCATGATCTACCGCCAGGGGAATTTCATCGAAGCGACGGAAGACACGCCGTTTCTCCAAATCGGCGAGCACAAATACGGCAAGCCCATTTTGGACCGGGCAATCAAACACAGCACCAGCCTGGAAGAAGCCCTGAAAATCGGGCTCATCTCCATGGACAGCACCATGCGCTCGAACCTCGGCGTCGGCATGCCCATCGATTTTCTGACGGTGGAGCGCAACGCCCTGAAGCACGACGTTCTGCACCGGATCGAGCCCGGTGAGCCCTATTTCCACGATCTGCGCGAGCGCTGGAGCGCGGCGCTTAGAGCCGCCCATCAGGCGATCCCGCGCCCGCCCTACAAGTAGCTCACGCCCCGCCCGCCAAATCGTCTAGATGTTTAGTCGCGGCATCTAGCGTCCGGGTGCATGAAGCCGGTGGTGGAATACTCCGCCATTACGCGATTCCCGCAGCGCTTTTGCTGCGGTCAGAACTGCAAGATCGACGACGGGTTCGATCAGGATCACCGTCAAATAGACCGCACCGAACGTCGTGACACCGACCAGCGTCTCGTTTGTAAAGCCGTGGCCATAGATCGCCCAGAGGCCGACCCAGGCCACGACGCCGCCCTGATATGTTGCCGAAATCGCCAGAACCTGGCGGTAAGCAAGGTCCACATAGGCGGTGTCGGGAGCGATGATCCGGCGGGCCACGGCGTCGATGGCGAATAGAGGGACGAGCAGTGTGGTGACGTTCATGCCATATTGCGGCAGATCGAAGGGTGCGAAGAAGATGCCCTGGATCAGCAGGCCGAGCGCGAGTCCGATGGCGGCCGCTCCGGTTCCGAAGAGGAGCATCAAGGTCGACCCCAAAATGAGATGCACCTCGGAAACCCCGACGGGATAGTGCGGAAAGACTTCGAAGAAAACGAAGACGAGACTCGTTGTCGCAACCGCACGACCGACCATAGCCGGAAGGCCCGCGTGTCGGGCGTCAGCAGCGACGTGCTTCAATCCCAAACCGCAGGCTGCAATTGCTGTGGCATAGCTGAGAACGATCTTGGCATCCGAGACGATGCCCGGTTCGATATGCATGTCAGTCCTTTCCGGCCGTCTCACCCGACGGCTTCAGTTCGAGAGGGCCAAGTCGGCCACGGGCGACGGCAGGTCTCCTGACTTGCGGGTCATCGCCTCCTCCGCGCCTTCCCGGACCTTGATCCAGTGGCATCTTGCGATGAGGCCTCGCCGCTCACAGTTGCGGGGGCAGTCGCGGATTTGGAGCCTTTCGGCATTTCTCACCGCGTTCCCTTTTCATCCGTCCGGTCGACGAGACCGTCCGGAACCGTCATCTTCAGCCTGGCCTAGCCGCGCGGGTGCGTCAATGAAAATGCACTGTGACCAACTCGACCGTTCACAGCCTCTCGATCTTCGGCGTCTTGGGAGCCGCGACCGAACGATGTCGACGCTTCTGCTCGGAAAACAGATCGCCGGCCGTGAGGATAACGATAGCCGTCATCATGACGGCCGTCGCAGTTAGGGCGTAGACGATGATGAAGGCATAGCCGAACATCATGGCGCAGAGGACGAAGGTCGCGACCAGATTCCCGGCGAAGAAGTACTTCGCGCTGGCCGATCCGTGGATGGCATCCTCGACCATCCAGCCCAGGATTGGCAGCCGGTAGAATGTGCGCACGGCCGTCGACATGGATTCCAACTCCTTCGTCCCGTCGGCCGACCCTGCGTCGGCCATCCCGGTTCGGTATAGATCCGAGGGCCCGGTTGCAACACATGCCGATCCCGATCTTGGCGTCGGTGTCTCATACGGCCTTTTCCTTCGGGGCAATATCGGGCTTGCCGAACCAATCCTTGCGACCCGCGCCTGTTGCCTTGCGATCAACTTTACCTTGACAAGGTCCCATGGTACAAAGCCAAGCGTGGGGATGATATGAATTTGGCACTCATCAGGCGGATCGGAAGGTTGTGGGCGACGGTTCTCGTTGTCTACGCCTTGATGTTGCCGGGCCTCTTGCCGGCGATGACGGCTACCCAGCCGGGGCAGCCCGGCATCGTGATCTGCACCACGGCCAGGTCGGACGACGGGTCCGGCCCGCTCGGCGGCAGCATCCACAAGGCGACGTGCTGCGTCCTCTGTCAGGTCTCGGCCTTGCCAGAAAGCTCTCGCGCCAACGGTCTAGCGCCGCTGGGATTCGCTCGGACCCAATCGCGGCCGACACCTTTCGAAGCGGTTCGGCTCGCGTCACGCCCGCCGCCCGGTTCGACCCCGCAGGCTCCCCGCGCGCCTCCAATCCTGTCTTGAAGACCGGCGGATGGAATGACCCACGGGCGGGACTGGGTCGCCTTCTCGTCACCGCAGTGACGACGGCGGCATAGCTTGCTTGTGTTGCCCGCGTGGCAGCGTCTTCCTTTGCGCGCGGACCTAGACCCGCAGTCTCCCGCGACCGCAGGCAACCGTCCCCGAACGAATCCAACACGCATTCCAAGGCGTTGCGGCACGACGCTGCGCGCCTCCCCATAGGAGAACCGACATGTTGCAACCGATCTGTGTCTTGAGAACCGCTTTCGCCAGTGTTCTGCTCGCATTCGCGACGTTTGCCGCACTGCCCTCGACGAGCTTCGCGCATGACAACGTCGGCGCCATCCGCCACGTGATGATGTCGACCTTCGACAAACCCGAAGCGCCGCTCCTGGTCGACCCGATCGCTATCGCGGGGTCTTGGGCGATCGCCGGGTGGACGCAGGACGGACGCGGGGGGCGGGCTCTGCTCCGGCAGAAGGATCACGCCTGGTCGATCCACCTCTGCGCCGGCGACGCCTTGAAGGACGTCGAGGCCTTGAAGTCCATGGGGCTTCCGGCCGACCTGGCCACGACCCTGGCGACCGAGCTTGCCGCGGCAGAGGCGACGGCGGATCCCGCGCGGATCGCGCTCTTCTCCACCTTCGACGGCATCGTGGAGATGGAGGCGGACGGCAGCCATCCCGCGCACAAACACGACGCCTCGCATGGCGCGACGGAAGCCCACACCAACTGAGCGACGGCGTACTATGAAAAAGCGGCTCGCGGCGAGGTTGCCACGTCCGGCGGAGACATTTGTCTCCCTGCCGGCGCGGATCCGTGGCGCGCGCGATGTGACGGCCGCCCTGGCCGCGCTCAATCTCCTGCTCACCGTCCTCATCGGCTTCGTGCAGTGGCCGATCGACCTTGCTACGGTCGCTCCCACGACAGTGCACTCGATGCTGCCGGACGGGTCCATCGCCGTCGTCTGCCGGACGGATCTGTCGTCCGACAAGCCGCTCCCCCATGGCGCCGCGCCACACTGCGACGCCTGTCTGATCACCGCCGCGCCGGGCCTGCCGGTCGAGCCCCCTGCCGCCCCGGTGCCGGTGTTTGCCACGCTCCGGATCGACGAGCGGCAGGGGTCAAGGCGGGCGATCGGCGGTCCTGAGACTTCCCTCCGCGCCCGTGGCCCCCCTGCCTTGATGACGATCGGCTGATCGGCTGCCCGAGGGGCCGGCCGGATCCAGCCCGGAACTTTTCGGTCCCATCGCCATCAAGGATGCCTTTCCATGCATCAACCGGGTAGGCTCGTCTCGAACGAGCCCATTTCTCCTGTGTCCGCTTCACCCTTTCGCGTCGTCGACCGGGCAGCGGGTTATCGGCCCTCCGCCGGCTCCGACCGGATGCTTGCGCGCGGCGAGCACCTCTACACGGCCGGGAGCGCTCCAAGCGGCATGTATCGCGTAGTCGCCGGCGCGGTCGCCCTCGCGCGATCGATGCCCGACGGACGGCGGCAGATCGTCGACCTGCTCGGCCCCGGCCGGCTTGTCGGCCTGCCGGCCGGCGCCGGGCTTCCCGTAACCGCGACCGCGCTGGTCCGGACGCATCTCTCCCGTGTTCCGAGGCTATCCGCCCTCGATCTCTCGTCGGAGATCTCCATCGGCGTCGCGCGGCTTCATAGCCTTGCCCTGCTGCTCGGACGCAAGTCCGCGCTGGAGAAGGTGGCGAGCGGCCTCGTCGATCTCGCAGCCCAGTTCGGATCGCGCTGCCCGGAGCAGGCGCAGCTCGGACCGAGCTTCGTGCTTCCGATGACGCGAACCGACCTCGCCGACTGGCTCGGCCTCGTCATCGAGACGGTGAGCCGCGCGCTCGGCGATCTCCAGCGCCGCGGCCTCATCGTCATCGAGCGCACCGACCTCATCCACGTCGTGGACCCCAAAGGCCTCGCGGCCGCGACGGGCGACCGGCTCGTCCGCCGCTGCATCGCCTCCTGAAAATTCCCCACCACCACCCACGGACTTCTGAAGGAAGAACCATGACCGAACCTACTACCGATCCCGCATCCCGAAGCGGCCCCGGCACCAACCGCTTCTATTTCGCTGCTTGGCGCTGGCACTTCTACGCCGGGCTCTATGTCGTACCCTTTCTGATGATGCTCGCTGTCACCGGGCTCATCATGCTGTGGTTCACCGCGATCGCGCCGGAATACGGCGACCGCATCCCGGTGACACCGCAGGCGACTGCGCTCTCCGTGACCGAGCAGGCGGCGGCAGCGATCGCCGCCCATCCCGGCGGAACGGTCGTCCAATACATCGCCCCCTATGACGCCGCGACACCGGCCCTCGTGAAACTGGACCTCGCCGACGGTGCGCGCATGCTCGCCGTCGATCCCTATACGGGATCAATCCTGCGCGACCGGCTCCACGCCGGCACTTGGAACGAGTTCGCAACGGCCATTCACGGCGAACTGCTCATCGGAGGCAACGGCGGCATCGGCGATCTCCTGATCGAGATAGCGGCGTCGCTCGCCCTGCTCCTCGTCGCGACGGGCCTCTATCTCGCCTGGCCGCGCAAGGGCCGGCCGGTCCGCGAGATGCTGATCCCGAGCTTCAAGATGAAGGGCCGGCCGGTCTGGAAGTCGCTCCACACCGTGGTCGGCACTTGGACCGCGCTGATCCTTGTTGTGTTCCTCATCAGCGGCCTCTCCTGGGCCGGAATCTGGGGCGGTAAGTTCGTCCAAGCCTGGTCGACCTTTCCGGCGGAGAAATGGGACGCCGTACCACTCTCCGACGCGACGCACGCCAGCATGAATCACGATGCCCGCGAGACGGTCCCCTGGGCGCTCGAGCAAACGTCGATGCCGGCGTCGGGCTCGGCGGTGGGCGTTACCGGTGTTCCGGACGGCACGACCGTGGAACTTGCGTCGATCGTCGCGCTTGGGCGGTCCATCGGCTTCGACGGCCGCTTCCAGGTCGCGGTTGCGAGCGGCGAGACGGGCGTCTGGACGCTCAGCCGGGATTCGATGAGCTACGACAGCCCCGATCCGACTGCTGACCGAACCGTCCACGTCGACCGCTACACCGGTAAGATTCTCGCCGACGTGAAGTACGAGGACTATTCGGTTCCCGGTAAGGCGATGGCGGTCTCGATCGCCTTCCATGAGGGCATGATGGGCACCTGGAACCTGGTGCTCAACGTCGCCTTCTGCCTCGCGGTGATCTTCATCACCGTCAGCGGCGTCGTCATGTGGTGGAAACGCCGCCCGCCGGGCTTGCGACTTGGAGCACCGCCGTCGCCGGCGGAAGTGCCGTTCCCCAAAGGAGCGCTGCCGATCGTGGTTGGGTTGTCGATGCTCTTCCCCGTTCTTGGCCTCACGCTGCTTGCCGTGGCCTTGCTCGACTGGCTCGTGCTGTCGCGGATACCCGCGCTGCGCAACACGCTGAACTGAACGCGGGCCGTCTCGCGCAGCCAAACGACGAACCACACGACCGAGTCCCGCGGGCGCCAAGCGTGTCTGCGGGGCAGAAACACCAGGTGATCATCACTCTGAATGTGGGCCTCCGCCAGCGCCCGCACGTCCGCGCTCGCCCGCCCCCGATCCTCGTAGAGCGACAACAAGCTGCGGCAATCCTCGATGGTAAAGCCGAGCGAGCGTGCCCGTTGCAGGAAGCGCAGTTTGTGCAGCTCCGCCGCGCCATAGTCGCGGTAGCCGTTCCCCGCGCGCGGCGCCTTCAACAGCCCGATATCCTCGTAATAGCGGATCGTTTTCGCCGGCAGACCCGAATAGTCCGCGGCCTCGCCAATGTTCATCGCTTCGATCCTTCGTCCTACCCACGGGCGCGCGCCGCCAGGAGCGTTTCCCCGTCAAGTGGAAGCCGGTTGACGGACGAGGAAACGCTCTAGGAAAAGCGCCACGCGCCCGTCCGGTCAATGAAGGTTGAACGCCGCATCCACCTTCTTCCACTCCGCCGCCCCGATCAGGCTCTTGTGCGCCACGTCGATCGAATGCAGCGCGCCGTCCAATTTGGCCCGCCAAAACGCGAGAAACCGCTCAAGTTCGGGAAACTGCGGCGCCAGATCATACTCCTGCCAGACATAGCTTTGCAGGATGCGCGGATGATCGGGCAAACGATAGAGGATGTGGGCGGTGGTCAGCCCATAGCCCTGAAGCTGAAGCTTGAAACCCGAAGAGATCATGAAAGGGACCTCGCGTTTGCTGAGCCAAGAACCGTCGGCCCGCAGCCGCGCCCGCTTCCCCGAGATCCCGGATCAAAGCGAAGCACCCGCCGACCGACAACCCCGTCAGACTACGCCAGATTCGATTAATTCCGCAATAACATCAAAATGTTAGCAGCTACGCGCAGAGAGTGCTGCCAGCGCCCTCAAGGCCCGGTCACCACCTTCAGCGCATCGAGATAGGCGATCACATCTGCGATTGTCTTGGGGTCGAGTTCCACCTGCGGCATATCGGGGTGCCCGGTCACGATGCCCTCCGCAAGGCTTTCTTCCAGATCCTCCGGCGGATATCGCTGCACGATGTCCCGGAAGGTCGGAGCCTTCGCAAGCGGGCTGTCGCCTGTTGCCCCCACGGCATGGCAGCCCGAACAAGTTTGTTCGAGAAAGATCTTCCCCGTCAGCGGTTCCGCCGCCGAAACCATGGCTTCTTCCGTGCCCGGCTCCGTCAAGGCGGTAGGCGGCACATCGGTCGGCGCGGCTACCGGAGGGGGCGGTGCATCCACGGCTCCAGCTTGGCAGACAAGGGCCGAAACGACGAAACTCGAAAGCAAGACGCGTCGAATCATAGGGCTTCTCCAGGATCGATTGTTATCCGCCAGCTTGCGTCTTGCTTGCCCCGCCCGCAACAGGGGCAAGGCCCTACCCCAAGCCGCGATCATGCAGCCGAGGTCAGCCAGCGGCGCGGATCGTGACTAGGCGTCGCCTCACCGCCAAGCGCCAGACAAAGATCGCCGACCGCATCCAGCGAATGGATCGGCCGGAACTCATCCACATGCGGCATCATCGCCCGGATGCCTGCAGCACGCGCTTCGAAGCCCTGGAACCTGAGCAGCGGATTGAGCCAAACGAGCTTGCGGCAGGACCGGTGCAGCCGGTCCATTTCATGGCCGAGCCCCTCCACCGCATCGCGCTCCAGCCCATCGGTGATGAGCAGCACGATCGGCCCGCCGGACAGCACCCGCCGCGACCAATCGCGGTTGAACGCATGCAGCGCCTCGCCGATGCGCGTGCCGCCCGACCAGTCCTTCACATCCGCCGAACAGGCCATCAGCGCCTCGTCCGGATCCTTCATTCGAAGCTGGCGCGTGACGTTGGTGAGCCGGGTTCCGAACAGGAATGTCGTCACCCGCCGCTTTTCAGAAAGCGCATGAAGAAAATGCAGGAAAAGCCTGGAGTATTGGCTCATTGATCCTGAGATATCGAGCAGCGCCACGATCGGCGGATGCACCTCCTTGCGCTTGCGGAAGGCCAGCGGAATGATTGCCCCGCCCGATCGCAGCGAGTCTTGGATCGTCCGTCTGAGGTCGATTTCGCGGCCCCGGTGCGCCGCCACCCGCCGCCGTATCGCGGTCCGATCCATCGGCATGACAAGCGCCCGGATCGCCGCCTTCGCGCGGGCGATTTCGTCGGCGGACATTTGGGCGAAATCCTTGGTCTGAAGGATTTCCTTGTCCGACACAGTGAAGCGCGCGTCGATTTCCAATTCCGGCCGTTCCACCTGGCGCTCCGCCGCCGCATCGCCGAACAGTGCCTTCGCCACCCGGCTCGCCCCGGCCTTCGCCGGCTCCGCGGGCGCGCGCGGCGGCGCGATGGGCGATAGGATCGAGATGATCTTCTCCATCAGCCCGCGCGAGCGCCAGAAGGTGCGGAACGCTTCGTCATAGACCGCGTGGTGCTCGCGCTTCGTCACGAAGATCGCATGCAGTGTCCAGTAAAGATCGTCCCGGCTGCCGATGCCGGCAACGCTCAGCGCCTCCACCGCATCCACCACCGCCGCAGGGCCGACGGGCAAGCCGGAGCGCCGCAGCAGGCGCGCGAAATAGACCACGTTCTCGGCGAACCGGCCCGTTTCAACCTCGCCGCTGGATGCCATCTCGCCCATCCCGCCGCCTCGTCCTCAGCCCACCGCCTCGCGCCGGATATCCGCGATCAGCCGCGCGGCCTCGCTGGTCTTGATCCGCGCGATATCGTCCTGGTATTTCAGGAGCACGCCGAGCGTGTCCGACACTGTTTCCGGATCGAGCGCCAGCTTGTCGAGTTCGGCGAGCGCGGTGGCCCAATCGATTGTTTCCGCCACGCCCGGCGCCTTGAAAAGGTCCATCGCGCGCAGCTTCTGAACGAAGGCCACGATCTGCCGGGTCAGCGTTTCCGCCGCCTGCGGCACCTTCAGGCCCACGATCGCCAGTTCGCGCGCGGCATCTGGATAATCCACCCAGTGATAGAGACACCGCCGCTTCAGCGCGTCATGGATCTCGCGCGTTCGGTTGGTGGTGATGATCACGATCGGCGGCTCGGCGGCTTTCACCGTGCCGAACTCGGGGATGGTCACCTGGTAATCGGCCAGCACTTCCAGCAGAAACGCCTCAAACGCCTCGTCGGCCCGGTCCAGTTCGTCGATCAGAAGAACTGGGCTGCGTCCGTCCGTGGTGGGCGCCAGCGCCTGTAATATGGGCCGCCGGATCAAGAACCGCTCGGAGAATACATCCGAAGCAATCTCCGCGCGATCTTCCATTCCCGCCGCTTCAGCGATGCGGATCTCCACCATCTGCGCGGCATAGTTCCACTCGTAGACCGCGCTTGAAAGGTCCAGCCCCTCATAGCACTGCAGCCGGATGAGCGGCCGCCCCAACGTTTGCGATAGCACCTTCGCGATCTCGGTCTTGCCGACGCCCGCCTCGCCCTCCAGGAAAAGCGGTCGTTTCATGCGCAAGCTGAGAAAGAGCACCGTCGCCAGCGGCCGATCGGGCACATAGCCGCCCCGCGTCAGAAGGTTCAGCGTGTCATCGATAGAAGCAGGCAGATCCGACATGGTGACCTCGGCAGCAATCCGCCGCATCAAAGCGGCCAGGAGCCATGCGGCGGGTTATAGCACTCTCCCGCCCCCCGCGCGGCTCGACCATCGTACACCTCACGGCTGATCATGGCAGCGGAACTGGTACACCGGCGCGCCAGACATGGAGGCGGTAGCCGGCGCCTTGAAGATCGCCCTTGCCGTCGAAAGCCACCAGCCCGATCACTGTTTCAAACGTCTCGGAGCCAAGCCGGGCCGCTACGGCCTCAAAACTGTCGCCGTCTTCCGTAGCTGCCTCCACATAGGCCTCGACGGCAGCATAGGCTGCGAGGGTGGCACCGGCCGGTTCGAACCCCGCCGCGCGGAACGACGCCACGGCGCTTGCCGCCGCCGGATTGTCGCGGTAATCCACCGGCAGCGCGAAAACGACGCCCTCGCCGGCAGCTCCGGCCAAATCGCGAAACTCCTCCAGCCCAACCGCTTCCCCGCCGATCAACTCGGCGGACAGGCCGCGCGCGCGGATCTCGGTCGCGACCACAGCGCTATCGGCCTGGAGGGCGCCGATCACCACGGCTGAAAGCGCAGCATCCTGCACTTTGCCCACGAGCGCGTTCTGGCTTTTCTCGCCCGGCGTGAAGCGCTCCGTCATCACAGCTTTGCCGCCGGCGGTCTCGAAGGCCGCGCGGACCGCGTCCACGAGCCCCTGCCCGTAAACGCTGCCGTCGTGCACGAAGCCGACACGTTTGTCCTTGAACTCTGCGATCAGATGATCGGCGATAGCGAGGGCTTGCGCATCCGAGCGCGCGGCCATGCGGAACACGCCCGCACCCACCCGCTCGTCCGTGAAGCGCGGATTGGTGGCGGCGGGCGAGATGAACACGACGCCATTCGCCGCGTAAACCTTCGCGGCCGGCAAAGCTGCGGCCGTACAGGCATGCCCAACCACGAGCCGCGCGCCCATGCCGACAAGCTGATTGGCAACGCCGGCGCCGGTTTCCCCGTCGCACTTGTCGTCCACCACCGCGATTCGAAGCCGCACGCCGCCAAGTCCGCCAGCCGCGTTGACGGCCCGAACGGCGGCCTCGGCCCCGGCCCTTATCTCAGCGCCGACAACGGCGAAGCTTCCGGACATCGGCCCAGCCACGCCGATAACCACATCAGCCTTCGCAATGCCAAGGCCGGCGGCAAGCGTGATGAGAAAGGCAGGTGCAAATCGACGGAGCATTGCACGTTCCATGAAACTGCCGCGGCACCGAGAGGCGCCGAAAGGCACGAGCCGAAACCGCACTCAAGCGGAAGGCCCGCCCCGTTGCCAGGGCGGGCCTCCACGTCATACCGGCCGAAAGGACGGACCGAAAGAGATCACTGCAGCTGCGTGTAGGTGATCTTGCCGGCGTCGTTCTTCTTCCAGACGTACATGGTGTAGTCGGCGTCCTTGCGGTCGCCCTTTTCGTTATAGGCGAGGCTGCCGATAACGGTGTCAACCGCGTCACCCTTGTGGATAACGTCCGCAACGGCCTGCGGATCGTTCGAACCGGCCGTGGTGGCGGCGGCGGCGATCAGCTGGAGAGCGGCGTAGGAGTAGAGCGTGTAGGCTTCGGGCTCGAAGCCGGCATCGCGGAACTTCTTCACGGCGTCAGCCGCGCTGGGGTTCTGGCGCGGATCCGGACCGAACGTCATCAGGGTGCCTTCGACGGCCGGGCCGCCGATCGCGGCGAACTCGTCCGAGGTGATGCCGTCGCCCGACATGAAGGTGGCCTTCAGGCCCGCGTCCGCCGACTGACGGATGATGAGGCCGCCTTCAGTGTGCAGACCGCCCCAGTAAACGACCTCAACGCCGGCTTCCTTCATCTTGGAAACGAGGGCAGAGAAGTCCTTGTCGCCAATGTTGATGCCTTCGTAGAGAACTTCGGTCACGCCAGCTGCGTTGGCAGCCTTCTTGGTCTCATCGGCAAGGCCCTGGCCGTACGGGGTCTTGTCGTGAAGAATGGCGACCTTCTTGTCCTTGAAGTTGTCGGCGATGTACTTGCCGGCAACAGCGCCCTGCTGGTCGTCACGACCGCAGGTGCGGAAGGTGTTCCAGAGGCCGCGCTCGGTGAACTTCGGGTTGGTCGAAGCCGGGGTAACCTGGAGGATGCCGTTTTCGGCGTAGACTTCCGAAGCCGGGATCGAAACGCCCGAGTTGAAGTGGCCGACCACGAACTTGACGCCGTCGCCGACGAACTTGTTCGCGACAGACACGCCCTGCTTGGGATCCGACACGTCGTCGCCGGTCACGACGACGATCTTTTCGCCATTGATGCCGCCGGCGGCGTTGATGTCAGCGGCCGCCTGCTCGGCGCCCTTCTGAAGCTGCGCGCCGAACGCGGCGTTCGGGCCGGTCAGCGGGCCGGCAACGCCGACGAGGATATCGGCATAAGCGGAGCTGGCGAAGGCCAAGCTCGCGGCCATGACGACACCAGAGAGGAGAAACTTCTTCATTCTTGGCTCCCGTTTACTAAGCTGTGATGAGGGTTACACTTGAACCCCAGGGCTGCTTGCGACACGCCAGCGTGAAATTTCGTCCAAATTGCCAGCGTTGTCACCTAGATTCGCGAGGCTGAGTTAAGGCATTTTTGTCGGGCGGGGACGAGCCTTTGTCAGGCCTTCTGTTTCCAGCTCAACCAGCCCGACCGCTGATAAAGCCAGTAATACTGTCTAACCATTTGACTCGTGCGAACGTATCGGTATCCCACAAAACCAATAATCACAAGAATAATGGCATCAACAATGTAGTAATGCAGCGAAAGGAGGGTTCCCTCGAAAATCGAGAAATGAACGAAGCGCACCGCTGCGGCGAGCGCGAGGATATACACAAACAAGATAGCGGGCGAACGCCATGTCATCGCGCAAGCGCGACCGGTCATCCAAGCCCCCGCTCCCCCGAGAAGGAGGGTCACGAAGGCAAAGAACAGGACCGATGTCTCTTCGTAGAGAATTCCTTGCATCATCGGCTCCTCAATGCCGTCCGCCTTCGAGATAGGCTGCCCGCACGTCCGGGTTTTCCAAGAGTTCGCGGCCCGATCCCGTCATCGTGATCACGCCGTTGACCATGACATAGCCACGATGGGCAAGCTTCAGCGCGTGGTAGGCATTCTGCTCCACGAGGAACACGGTCAAACCTTCGGTGCGGTTCAACTCGCGGATCGCATCGAAAATCTGCTTCACGATCAGCGGGGCCAGACCGAGGGAGGGTTCGTCGAGCATCAAGAGCTTGGGGCGGGCCATCAGCGCCCGCGCGATCGCAAGCATCTGCTGCTCGCCGCCCGACAGCGTGCCGCCGCGCTGGGTGAGCCGCTCCTTGAGGCGCGGAAACAGCACGAACATGCGCTCGGCGTCCTCGTCGAAATATTTCAGATTGTCGAGCGAAGCGCCCATCTGAAGGTTTTCGAGCACGGTCATGCGCGGGAAAATCCGCCGCCCTTCGGGAGACTGCGCGATCCGAAGCCGCGCGATTTCATGGGGCGGCATGCGGGTGATGTTGCGGCCCTGATACTCGACCGAACCCTCACGCGCTTGCGGACTGCCAAAGATGGTCATCATAAGCGTGGACTTACCGGCACCGTTGGCACCGATTAGCGTCACGATCTCGCCCTCGTGAACGTCGACATCCACGCCTTTCAAGGCGATGATGTTGCCGTAAAAGGTTTTCACACCACGCACAGCAAGCAACGGCGTGCCTTTTGACACAGCAGCGGGGCTGACAGTGCTCGAGTTTGCTGAACTCATTGTCCGGCCTCTCCGGTCAGCACGTCGAGTTGCTTTTCGACCGCTTCCACCTCTTCGTCGTCAACACCGAGATAGGCGGCGATAACGCGCGGATCGGCCTTCACGGAGGCAGGCGTGCCGTCCGAAATCTTTACGCCATATTCTAGCACGACGACATGATCGGAGATTTCCATCACCACCGACATGTCGTGTTCGATCAGAAGGATCGAAACGCCTTCGCCTTCCCGAATACCGAGCAATAGCTGGTTCAGTTCCGCCGATTCGCGCGGGTTGAGGCCCGCCGCCGGTTCGTCGAGGCAAAGAAGTTCGGGACCCGTGCACATGGCGCGGGCGATTTCGAGGCGCCGCTGAGCGCCATAAGGTAAATCGCCGGCCGGATCGTCGGCACGCGCGGTGAGGTTGGTCTTGTCGAGCCAGTATTTGGCCCGCTCCATGGCCTCGCGCTCTTTGACCTTATAGTTGCCAAGTCCAAGTACGCCGAGGAAAGTCATGCCGGAGGCGATCATCAGCGGGTTATGCTGCGCCACCAACAGGTTTTCCAGAAGTGTCATGCCTGCGAAAAGGCGGATGTTCTGAAACGTCCGCGCGACCTTCGCAGTCTTGGCAATCGTGAAATCCGGCATACGCTCCAGAAGCCAAGTCGCTCCGGTGCGATGCTTCATTTCAAGCATACCGGTCGTCGGCTTGTAGAAGCCCGTAATGCAGTTGAACACCGTCGTCTTGCCGGCGCCGTTGGGGCCGATCAGCGCGGTCACGTCGCCGCGGCCGACGTTGAACGAGAGGTCGTTCACGGCCGTCAAGCCGCCGAAACGCATGGTGAGGTGCTGGACGTCGAGAACAGAGTCCGTTTCCCAGCGGTTGGTCATCGCGCTCATCAGCCGTGACCCTCCTTGACGAGATCACCGGAAATCGCCTTGCGCTCGAAGAGGAACGCAGTCGGCACGCGGGCGGATACGAAGCCGCGCGGCTTCCACACCATCACGACCACCATCGCTATACCGAACAAGAGCATGCGGAACTGGTCGGGATTGAAGTCAGGTCCGAACACGGACTTCAGGAACGAAAGCTCACGCAGCAACTCGGTGCCGCCGATCATCGCGACCGCCGCGAAGGCGACACCGATCATCGACCCCATGCCGCCGAGCACCACGATCGCCACGATCACGGCCGATTCCATAAAGACGAAGCTTTCCGGCGACACGAACCCTTGACGGGCCGCGAAGAAGGATCCGGCGAAGCCCGCGAACATAGCGCCGATGGCAAACGCGGTCAGCTTGGTGTTGGTCGTGTTGATGCCGAGCGAGCGGCACGCCACCTCATCCTCGCGCAGCGCCTCCCAGGCCCGGCCGATCGGAAGCTTGCGCAAGCGTAGCGTTACGAAGGCGGTCAAAAGCGCCAAGAGCAGAATGAGATAATAGAGGAAGATTTTATAGTAGGCTGACGAGATCGGCAGATCGAACATACGGGCAAAGCCGTCTGGCGATGCATCGAAGGGAATGCCGAACAGCGTCACCTTGGGGATCGACGAGATGCCGGCCGAACCGCCCGAGAAGTCCCGCCAGTTTATCAAAACCAGCCGGATGATTTCGCCGAAGGCCAACGTAACGATCGCCAGATAGTCGCCGCGTAGTCGGAGCACGGGGAAGCCGAGGATCACCCCCCACAACGCCGCCAGAATGCCCGCGACCGGCAACAAGATCCAGAAGGACAGCCCGAAGTGGATCGCCAGCAGCGAATAGGAATAGGCCCCGACCGCATAGAAGGCGACATAGCCGAGATCGAGCAGGCCTGCGAGACCGATAACGATATTCAGGCCCCAACCGAGCATCACATAGATCAGGATCTGGACGCCGAAGTTGTCCACCCACTTGATCGACTGCTGAAACCCGAGCAAAGCCACGATGATGACGGGGTAGAGAAACAGGAACACCAGCCCCGCCCGCGCCATCACCTTGGTGCGCGATGCCTTGGCGATCGTCTCGTCGGTGGTGAGCACGGCTTTCGGCCGCCCGGAAAAGCGGATGAAGGTCTCGATCAGTACCGTGATGAGCAGCGCGAGGCCAAGAATCGCTCGCGCTTTCTCAAGCGCGCCGGGAATCCCGAACGACAGCGCGTAAATCATCACCAGCGTGCCGAGCACGATGAGGAACACCGGCATCGCCGCTTTCAACGAAGCTGCCATTGCCGGCCGCTCGCGCGTCAGCTTGCCCGCTTCGATACGCGGAAACACGAAAACCTGCATCATGAAGCGGCCGATCATCACGATCGCCACGATGATGAAGGCCGCCATGAACTTGTTTTGAACGATGAGCTCGTTGCTCATGTTCTGTTCGGTGCGCAGCCCCACGAGCGGCCCGAACAGGCCGAGCGCGATAATGCCCGCGATAACCGAGTTCTTTGCGGCCGATGCCAAATCCGGACGAGCGGCGCCCGCCACTTCGATCTTTTCGGACATGGTCAAACCTTTTCGACTTCAGGCCGACCGAGGATGCCCTGAGGCATGAAGATCAGCACGATCACGAGGATCGAGAAAGCCGCCACATTCTGATAATCGGCCGATACATACTGGCCCCAGAAGGTTTCGATCAGCCCGATCAGCAATCCGCCGACCACAGCGCCCGGAAGGGACCCGATACCGCCAAGAACCGCCGCCGTGAAGGCCTTGACGCCCGGCGTAAAGCCGTCGGCGAAATGCACGACGCCATAGAACATCAGGAACAGGGTTCCGGCCACAGCCGCCAACGCCGCACCCATCACGAAGGTGAGCGAAATGGTCCGGTCGACATTGACGCCGAGGAGACCCGCCATCTTCCGGTCCTGCTCGCAGGCCCTCTGGGCGCGGCCGAGCGACGTCTTCTGAACGAGGTACCAGAAGGCAGCGAGCAGCACGGCCGTCACGACCATGATGATGATTTGCTTCAGCGAAATGGTCACGGCATAGCCGCCGTTATCCCAGATCGTGTAGTTCTCGCGCACCATCGGCGGGATTGGCTTGTTGCGGGGGCCCTGCGCGACCTGCACGAAGTTCGACAGCACGATCGACATACCGATGGCCGAAATAAGCGGCGCGAGCCGGAACGAGCCCCGCAGCGGCCTGTAGGCCATCCGCTCGATCGCCCAGCTCAGCAATCCCGTAAGCACCATGGCGATGATCATCACCAGAATAAGCGCAAGGGCGACAGAACTGATGCCGAGCCAAGTGGTGAGCACGAGGAAGAAGATCAGCGCGAAAAACGCTGAGACCATGAAAACGTCGCCATGGGAGAAATTCACCATGCCGATGATGCCGAAAACCATCGTATAACCAATGGCGATCAGCCCGTAGAGCGACCCGATCGTGACACCATTGATCAACTGTTGGACGAACACTTCCATGAATGTACGACCCCTGCCCCGCATTCGCGGTAACTATTTTGCTGCAACGCATCATTTGTGCGCTTGATCAATCCATTAGCAGGCCCGATCGATAGACACAACTGGACCATTCACATTCGCGTAACACATCCGGCATCGCGCCGGGGAAAACCGGGAAAGCCGGCCATCTGGAGATCCTCGAATTTTGCGCCGCTTTTGCCAGGAAGCCCCTGGTCACCTAAATCATAGCGGATGCGCGGCGCACCGAAACGGGATGTCAATATCACCTGACGTAGAGACATTGGTGCATGCAGAGCGAAGGACATATGATGACGGTGATCAAGCGCACGGGTCTTGAGGGTGAAGGAGCGATCGAGGGCGCCGCTTTGTCGCCGGTTGCGGGCCCTCAATTCCGCGACTGCATCGCTCGCGTGCCGTCCGGCGTCAACGTGATTACGACGGCCGGCCCCGGCGGCCGGTCCGGCTTCACGGGCACCGCCGTCGCGTCGGTCTCCGACGACCCACCGACCGTTCTCGTCTGCCTCAACCGCAAGAGCGCTCAGAACGCCATCATCAAGGAAAACCGACGCTTCGCGGTGAACCTGTTGCCCGCCGGCAGCCAGGAACTCGCAGACGCCTTCGCCGGCCGCACCGGCCTGCACATGGAAGAGCGCTTCCGGCACGGCGAATGGACCACGCTCGCCACCGGCGCTCCCGTTCTCACCGGCGCCGTGATGACGCTCGATTGCACGCTGCTCGATTTCAGTGAAGTCGGCACCCACACCGTCTTCTACGGCACCGTCGTCGGCTGCGCGCACAACGCGCCTGATCCGACCGGGGGGCGGGAGGTGCTTGTCTACCACGACCGCCATTACTCCGACGTTTGAGCTTTCAAGCATGCGGACCGGTTCGCTCAATCTCGTGACGGATGTGGCCGGCCTTCGCGTCGGCAACGCAGAGGACTTCGCCGCGAAAACCGGCGTCACGGTCCTCGCGATGGATGCCCCGGCGATCGCGTCCGTGTCCGTCATGGGCGGCGCGCCCGGCACCCGCGAGACCGATCTTCTGGCGCCGGAACACACCGTTGAAACGGTGGATGCCATCGTCCTTTCCGGCGGCTCGGCCTTCGGCCTCGATGCCGCATCGGGGGTGATGAGGGGCCTTGCGCGCATGGGTCGCGGCTTTGCCGTTCGCGACGTGCGCGTACCGATGGTGCCCGCCGCCATCCTTTTCGATCTCACAAACGGAGGCCAAAAGCCCTGGCTCTCCGGCGCCGAGGAGCCGCCCTACCGCTCGCTCGGCGAGGCAGCGCTTGACGCGGCAGACGCGGACTTTGCGCTGGGAACCGCCGGCGCGGGTACAGGCGCCACCACCTGCGGGCTGAAGGGCGGGCTTGGATCCGCGTCGAGCCTTCTCGATAGCGGCATCACGGTCGGAGCACTCGTGGCGGTGAACGCGCTCGGGTCGGTCACGCTCGGGTCATCCCCCCATTTCTGGGCCGCTCCGTTCGAAATCGGCGGCGAATTCGGCGGCCTCGGCCTGCCGCATCCGATGCTCCCCGGCGCCACCGATCTTCGAATCAAGGGCGCACCGGACCCCGGCAGCAACACCACAATCGCAATCGTCGCAACCGACGCGGCGCTGACGAAGGCTCAGGCAAAGCGCCTCGCGGTCGCAGCGCATGATGGTCTCGCCCGCGCCATCTGGCCGGCGCACACCCCCTTCGACGGCGATCTCGTCTTCGCCGTCTCGACCGGCCGCAGACCGCTCGTCAACCCGAATGCGGATATGTTGGCGCTCTGCGCGTACGCCGCCTCGACGCTGACGCGCGCGATCGCCCGTGGCGTCTTCGCCGCCAGCGCCGGATGCGGCGATCCCTATCCAACTTGGGCGGCGCGGCATGGCGGCTGATGCTTGGCGCACTATGAGGTCCGGCTATCGGGATACGCCGTTGCCCCGCGCGCGGCGGATCAGAGGGTCGCGCAGCGCCTTCGCCCGGCTTTTCGCAGCCCTGCCCAACGCCGTTTTGTTCGCGCCGTTCTTTTCAGTAGCCATCTGCGCCATCGTGGCCCTTTCGCTCCTTCATCGCGACGGGATGCTCACGCCGCGAAGCTGGACGGTGATTGCAAGTTTTACGGCCGGCAGCGCTCTTGGCGGATTGCTCGCCTGGCTCGGCGCCGCATTCATCGCGGGTTGCCGGCCGTGGAGCGCGCGCCTTTCCGCCATGCTGATCCTCCTGACGGTCGGGACGCCCGGCGGCGTGGCACTGGTGTCGCTCCTGCAATTCCGGCTCTATTTCGCCGCCCACCACGAGGGCGCCGCAGTTGCGGAGTGGATGTCGCAATTGGTGATGACGAGCGCCAGCATCACCTACATTCTGGTCGTTTCGGGGCTGCCGCTGCTCTTGCCGCTCGGCCTCGTGCCGCTTGTCGGCGGCGCGCTGATGTTTGCCGGGCGCCGGCGCGGTTGAGCCCCCATCCCCGGTCTGTTACACCCCGCGCGAGCTGATGCCGGCCGTGAAGGACTTGCCATGATCCCCCGTTATTCCCGCCCCGAGATGACCGCGATCTGGAGCCAGGAGACGAAATACCGGATCTGGTTCGAGATCGAGGCCCACGCGACCGACGCGCTCGCCGACCTTGGCGTTGTTCCCCGCGAAGCCGCCGCCAAGATCTGGGAACTTGGCGCCGCCGCCGTGTTCGACGTCGACCGCATCGACGAGATCGAGCGAGTCACCAAGCACGACGTCATCGCCTTCCTCACCCACCTCGCCGAGATCGTCGGCCCCGACGCCCGCTTCGTGCATCAGGGCATGACCTCGTCGGATGTGCTAGACACCTGTTTCAGCATCCAGCTCGTGCGCGCTACCGACCTTCTACTCCGCGACGTCGACACCCTGCTCGCCGCGTTGGAGCGCCGCGCGTTCGAGCACAAGACCACCGTCTCGATCGGCCGCAGCCACGGCATCCATGCCGAGCCGGTCACCTTCGGCCTCAAGATGGCGGAGGCCTATGCCGAGTTCGCCCGCTGCCGCAGGCGCCTCGTGAATGCCCGCGAGGAGATCGCCACCTGCGCCATCTCCGGCGCCGTCGGCACCTTCGCGAACATCGATCCGCGCGTGGAAGAGCATGTCGCCAAGGCGCTCGGCCTCACGCCCGAGCCCGTGTCCACCCAGGTCATCCCGCGAGATCGCCACGCCATGTATTTCGCGACGCTCGGCGTCGTCGCCTCGTCGATCGAGCGGTTGGCGGTTGAAATCCGCCACCTCCAGCGTACCGAGGTTCTGGAGGCCGAGGAGTATTTCTCGCCCGGTCAGAAGGGCTCGTCCGCCATGCCGCACAAGCGTAACCCTGTGCTGACCGAAAATCTCACCGGCCTTGCCCGCATGGTGCGCTCCTACGCCCTCCCCGCCATGGAGAACGTGGCGCTTTGGCACGAGCGCGACATCTCGCACTCGTCGGTGGAGCGCATGATCGGCCCAGATGCAACGGTGACGCTCGATTTCGCGCTATCCCGCCTTGCCGGCGTCATTGATAAGCTTCTCGTCTACCCCGACCGGATGGCCGCCAACATGAACCGGCTCGGCGGCCTCGTTCATTCCCAGCGCATTCTGCTTGCCCTCACCCAAGCCGGCGTATCCCGTGAGGACGCCTACCGCCTCGTGCAGCGCAACGCGATGAAGATATGGGATAGCTACCAGCGCGCCGGCGTCGCCTCGGTCGATTTTCTCGACGAACTGCTCGCCGATGCCGACGTCCGCGCCGCGCTTTCCGAACACCAGATCCGCGACAGCTTCGACCTCGGCTATCACCTCAAACACGTCGATACGATCTTCCGCCGGGTATTCGGGCGCGTCTGATTAAGCAAAAGCGCATGAGAATTATGCGCTTTTGCAATTCGTTCACCATGTTAGGCGACGATGGGTGCAGATCAGATCATGCATTCTGCCATCCGGAGCCGCCATGCTCAGCCCCCGCAGTCGGCACGATGATGCCGAAGCGGTCGATACCGCGCGCGCCGGCGACGGCTTGTAGCGACTGCTGGCTGAGCTTGCCACCATCCGCTCGCTTCTTATCTGGTCCAGCGGCAACAGCCATCGCCTGAACGCCAGTGCGGCGAGCATCGACGAGGCCTTGCGCGGATCGCGAAGCGCATCCAGCGAGATCGCCCGCCTCGGCAAGGAAACGCGCGCGTCGTTGGCACGATCGTCAAGCGCACAGAAACCGGCCTTGGCTCCGCCGCTTCCGCCGAGGAGGCGATGCGCGAGCCGCGACTTTCCAACCCTGCGAAAAGCTTACGCGAATAGCCGGGCCTTCTCCGATCTCGCCGCGCTGGAAAGCCGCTTGGCCGAACAGGGGCGCGCCTTGCACCAAGCCACCCGCAAGGGTGATGGCGGCGCCGCAATCCAGGCCTATATGGCCGCTGAAGAGCTATCGGCCGAGGTGCTGGAGCGCCTGAAGGCCCACGCCAAAGGCGGTTGATACATCATCCCGTGATTTCGGCCGTGTGGGACGCTGCCGCTTACGCCGCGCCAGCTACCGGATCGCCCGTGACGGCCCGTAGCTCCTGTTCCCCGACCAGACCGGCACTCTCGTCGCGGTAACCGATCCGGCCGTCGAGCACCTCACCCTGCCAGCGGCGCTCGATTTCGGCGCGGGCCGGAGAAGACATGAATTCACGCAGGAATCGGTTGATGGCGGCAAGCAGCGGAAGCGACGCGCGGTCCTGCGCCACGGCGGCGGCGTAATAGTAGGGCCGCGTATGTAGATTGCCCGGCAGAACCTCGATCCGGCCGTGCCATCGGCTTTCGCGCGCCGTGGTCGCCCAGTGGAAAATCGGCCGGTCCACCATGAAGGCGTCCACCAGGCCATCTGCGAGCGCATCATGGATGCGGGTCTGGTCGTTGAACGCGATCAGGTTTGACACCCGCAAGATACCGCCGGGCTTGGCCGCATTCTCCGCCCAGCGCAAGCCGGCGGCCTCAAGCACCGCGAAGGCGCCGGGATCGTTGATGATGCCCGCCGTCCGCCCCTCAAGGTCGCGCAAGCTACGAATCCGATTGTCGCCGCAGCGGCGGCACATCACGAAAGGCAGCCACGTATAGGTTTCCGAATAAGCCACGCGGTGGTAGGCCGGGTCCGGCGGCAACGCGCTCCAGACAATATCGACCGGCGGTTCGCCAGCGGTCTGGCCGATATGCAGCAACTCCGTCAGCGCGCTCCACGGATGTTCGACAAACTCGACCTTGACGCCCAGCCAATCGGCGAAGGCGCGCGCGTATTCGCAGTCCAGCCCCTGAAGCGGCGCACCGGGCGACTGGCGGAACGACAGGCCCACGAAGGACGGTTCTACGCCAACCCGGACGATACCCTGTCGACGAATGTCCGCGAGCCGGTCCCAGTTGGGATCAAGCGGTACAAACGCCCGGCGTGCGACGGCCTCGATCTCGTCGGCGGCATGGCGGGAGGATACGTCAACACGCAGAACGGTCTCAAGCAGATCGGAGACTCGCCCGATCTTGTCTTCCACATTCAACGACGAGGCGGCATTGGCCGTGATCATCTCGGCCATCAAGATCTGATAGCGATGAACCTCTTGGATATTCGCGCGCAGGTCGTCCATCGCCGCACGGGCCGCACCGCGATCGCTGGCAAGTCGTTCGGTGAAACCGCCGAGGTTCGCCACGATTTGGTCGCTTACCGTGCCGAGTTGGCGCGAGACCCGGTCGAAGTCGAGTTGACTGTCGGCTTGGCCGGCAAGGTCCATCGTGCGGTCGGCAAGCCGTCCCACCTCGTTTGCCACCACCGTGAAGCTTCGACCCGCAACCCCGGCCCGGCTTGCCTCGATGCGGGCGTTGAGCGCCAGGATCCGCGTCTCCTGCGCGATCTTGACGACGGCCCCCATGACCTCTCTTGCGTTCCGCGCGGCATCCTCGATTTCCCGGCGCAGATCGATCAGGGCTGCGGCGGAGGCGTCGGTGATGGTGGCGACGTCCTGATTGGCCCGCTCGCCCCGATCCGCAATGTCTGCCGAGGCCCGTTCAGCCGTTCGAACGGCGGTATCGATCGTGAAGCGCAGGGCATCCGACCGGTCCCGGACTTCCCCGAGTACACGGCGCAGATCACCGAAGTTCCGCGTCGCGAAAGCGCAGATGTCCGATGCCCTGGACAAGAGGCGGGAAACGCTCCAAAGGACCACGTCCACGTCGGCTTTCAAAAGCTCCCTCCCGAATCAAGGGCAAATACATTCCGCGATGTAATCGCGCACTATCTTAAAACATCCGCTAATTCGTCAATCATAAACCGATTGACGGTTACCAATAATTATGTGCATGAATAATCATCTGCGGCGATTAGAGCGCGCCAAAAGGTTATTTTTGCAATATATAGACAGTTGCAGATATAAATACTTGACCAATGCCAAAATGCATGCGGCCTCAAAATGAGCAACCAGTCATATCTACACAGAAATCAACCGTAACATGAGCTAATCCATCGATTTTAGGTTTGGCAAAGGTCTTTCGCCCATCGGATCCCTGCCAGCACGTCACCACCGCGATGCCATCGGCGTTCTCGCGCTCCCTAGGCCCGCCCAAACACGAAACCCGCCGCACCGACGGCAGAGACGGCCGTGATCAACCCCGCGACCGCCGGCCAGCCCCATGCTTCCGCGACAGCGGCCATGGCCGGTGCGCCCACCAGGGCTCCGAGGTTGCCGAATTGCGCGATCAGCCCGGAAAACAGCGCAACCTCCGTTCCGCTCTTGGCAAGCTTCGCAACCCGCGCAAAACACAGCGAGGCAATGACGCCGCTGAAGCCGAAATTGGCGGCTGCCAGCACCGTCACAGTGACCTCGCCGAAGGTCCAGGCGAAAACAGCGCCCGTCGCAAGCCCGGCAATCGCGAAACAGGCGATCCCCGATGCCGCGTCTGGAACCCTGAAGCGCTGAAGAATGCCGGCGACCACCGTGCCGGCGACCGCAAACGGCGCCGACAGCGACATGACGACGCCGGCGTCCGCCACGCTGAACCCGCGCTCAGATGTCAGGAATGTCGGCGTCAGCGCGATGAACCCGATCTGAAGCGCCGCAAAGCAGAGGAAGGATAGGCCAAGCCCCATCGCCCGGCGCGATCGGTAAAGGTCGATATGGTCCCGCGCCGCTTGCCTCAGCACCGCGCCGAACCGGATCGGCGCTCGGTTGCCCAAAGCCCGCTCCCGCTCAGGCGCCAGCATCTGAACCATGAACGCGGCGCCGAGCAGAACCGCGGCGTTGATCCAAAACAATCCTCGCCAGCCCGCCGCGTCCACGATGGGCGGCCCGACCAGCGCCATGATCGCCACGCTGACCGGAACGAAACTGCCCCAGATCGCCAGCGCCACCGGCTTGTCCGCAGGCTTGGCGACCGCCGCCATCAGCGCCGGCGCCGCCGTGCATACGAAGAGATAGCCGGCGCCCTCTACCGCGCGGGCGATGAAGAACGTCACCGGCTCGGTCGCTGCCGCCGAACCCGCCGCGGCGAGCGCGGCCAGCACCTGCGCCGCCACAAGGGTTTTCGCCAGCCCGAAGCTACCCGCGATCCGCCCGGCCTGCACGCCGAGGATCACCCCGATCAGCGACACGATCGTCAGGCTCCACCCGGCCGCGACCAACGAAAGCCCCAGATCCTGCCGCACATCGTCGAGCGTGATGCTCAGCTTGGCCACCTGGAACATGCCGACGACGCCGCACGCAAAGGCCATCATCACCACGCCCCAGCGCGTGCGGTCCGGCAGGGCAACGGTCGTCATCGCGATTCCTTCGGCTCGGATCTGAAGGCCGTCTGTGAACGGAATCCAGTGTCGCCGCAAGGCTAACGTCGGGAAACCGCGCGCCTCTTTGGATCAGGACCTTGCCCATCCGCTTTGGCACTTGCCATGCAACCCGGTTCCTGATCCCTTATCGGCATGAAGACGGCTGATTGCGATATCTTGATCATCCCCGGATCGGGCAACTCCGGCCCGGACCATTGGCAGTCGCGCTGGCAGCGCAAACTTCCGACCGCGCGGCGCGTGGAAATGCGCGACTGGGATCTGCCCGATCGCACCGATTGGACCCGGCGTATCGTGGATGCCGTGGAGGCATGCACGCGGCCGGTCGTGATCGTCGCTCATTCGCTGGGTGCGCTCACGGTGGCCCATGCGGCCGGCCAACTCACGCCCGGCAAGGTGCGAGGCGGCTTCTTGGTTGCACCGCCCGATACCACCCGTCCGGATCTGCCGGTCCAGATCGCGCGCACCTACGCCGAGATCCCAAGCGACCCGCTGCCGTTCCCCTCCATGCTCGTGGCAAGCCGGAACGATCCCTGGTGCGCCTTCGATCAGGCCGATGAAATGGCTGCGTCCTGGGGTTCGGTGCTTGTCGATGCCGGCGACGCCGGGCACATCAACGCCGCCTCCGGCCACGGTCCCTGGCCGGAAGGTCTGACGCGCTTCGCCACGCTGCTCAATAGGTTTTGACGCCAGGATCGCGTGGCTCGCCGGCCGCATCCGAACGCGCCGATTCAATCGCCGCCTTGGCACCGGCTGTGATGTAGCCGATGTCGCTCATCATCGTCACGAAGGTGAAGCCGTAGCCGAAATAGCGCTGCGCGTGGGCGCCGGAGCTGCCGTAGATCCCTGAAAACTTGCCCGCCGCCTTGGCCCGTACGGCCACATGCTCGATAGCCGCAAGGTTTTCCGGCGCGTCGATGTTGAGCGCGCGTCCGTTCGACAGCGCCACCGACAAATCAGCCGGCCCCACGAACACCCCGTCGATGCCCGGCAGCGCCAGGATATCGTCGAGCGCGGTAAGCGCCGCCTCCGTCTCGATCATCGCGACCGCCAGCGTGCGCCTGTTCGCCTCGCGCCGGTAGGTCTCGGCCACGCCGCCTGAAAGCTGCACCGCCCGCGTCGGGCCCCAAGACCGACGGCCGTCCGGCGGATACTTCATGAAGGCGGCGAACGCGCTAGCGTCCGCCACCGTCTCGATCATCGGCGCGATCACCATGTCCGCGCCCGCGTCGAGGAGCCGCGATGCCGTCTGATATTCCCCGACAGGGATTCGCAGCATGGACGACCCGCCCGCACAGGCGATCGCGGAAATCATGCGAAACGCCGAAGCGAGGTCGACCAGCCCGTGCTGCATATCCACCACCAGCGCCGAAAAACCCGCGCGCACGCAGGCCTCCGCCACCAGCGGCTCGGGAAGGCTGACCCAGCCGGCGACCATCGGCAGGCCGGAGGCGAGTTCGTCCGCCAATGATCGCGAAGCCATCTCGCCTCCCCGCTGTCTATCGCCGCTGAAAGGGTCAGCTTTCGCTTTGGATCTGCTGAACCGCCGTTGCCAGAAGCTCGTCCATGGTGCGACGCACCTGGTGCTCGGACTGATGAACGCCCTTGGCGTCGAAATCGGCCTTCACCTTGCGAAGCACGTCATCATCGCCGGCTTCCTCGAAGTCCGCGCGAACGACGGACATGGCGTATTCGGTGGCGGCATCGCCCTCAAGACCCAAAAGCCCGGCGGCCCACAGACCAAGCAGCCGGTTGCGACGGGCAAAAGCCTTGAATTTCAGCGCCTCATCATGGGCAAACTTGCTCTCGAACCCCTGTTCACGTTTGTCGAACGTGGTCATGGACCTCTCCCAAAAAATTGCAACGCGCCGGATATGGGGATGCGATTGGCGTTTGCATATCGCTGAGGTCCGTTCAAATCAATGTTGCACCCTCTTTTCTGGATCGTCGCCGTCCCCCGCCGCCGACAGCGCTTGCAAAGACCCTTGCCGTTGAAATGAAACGCGAGCGGGATTGTTATCCAAGGCCCAATCGGGTAGTGTACCAACTCTAGAATACGAAAAGCGGGCGGACATGTGTTCGACCCGCTTTCGTCGCTTGAGCGCCGAGGCGACGAGCCGCCGTCGATAGTGTCAACGACCCGGAGCAGACCCGGCCTTATGGATTTCATCAACAGACCACGGTACATCCCCATGAATCGCCGCCGGCGCATCTACGAGGGCAAGGCCAAGATCCTGTACGAAGGCCCGGAGCCGGGCACGCTGATTCAGCACTTCAAGGACGACACGACCGCCTTCAACGCCAAGAAGCATGAAGTCATCGACGGTAAGGGGGTGCTGAATAACCGCATTTCCGAGTACGTCTTCACCCATCTGAATGCGATGGGGATCCCGACTCACTTCATCAAGCGTCTCAACATGCGCGAGCAGTTGATCCGCGAGGTCGAGATCATTCCGCTCGAAGTCGTCGTGCGCAACGTGGCGGCCGGTTCGCTTTCGCAGCGCCTCGGCATCGAGGAAGGCACCCAGTTGCCGCGCTCGATCATCGAGTTCTACTTCAAGAACGACGCGCTGAACGACCCGATGGTGTCCGAAGAGCACATCACCGCTTTCGGCTGGGCCACCCCCCAGGAGATCGACGACATCATGGCGCTCGCCATCCGTGTCAACGATTTCCTGGCCGGCCTCTTCCTCGGCGTCGGCATCAAGCTGGTCGACTTCAAGATCGAATGCGGCCGCCTCTGGGAAGGCGAGATGATGCGCATCGTCGTCGCCGACGAAATCAGCCCCGATAGCTGCCGCCTGTGGGATCTTTCCACCGGCGACCGCATGGACAAGGACCGCTTCCGCAAGGATATGGGCGGCCTCTTGGAAAGCTATCAGGAAGTCGCGCGCCGTCTCGGCATTCTCAACGAACCCGAGCAGGCCCGCGGTCCCGGACCGACGCTGGTCAAGTAACGGCCCCTCGGTCGAGATTGTGAAAGCCGGGCACAACGCCCGGCTTTTTCATATCCAGGCGCAAGCTACGGTGGCACCCTCCGCCCGTCTGCGCTATGAGGGGGCGCTCATTCCGTTGCCGCGAGAGAATCTCATGAAGGCCCGTGTCACCATCACGCTCAAGTCCGGCGTCCTCGACCCGCAGGGCAAGGCCATCGAAGGCGCTCTGCGCGGCCTTGGGTTCGGCGGGGTGGAAAGCGCGCGCCAGGGCAAGATCGTGGATCTCGTCCTTGCCGAAACCGACCCGGACCGAGCGAAGGAGCAGGTGGCCGCCATGTGCGACAAGCTTCTCGCCAACAAGGTGATCGAGAACTACGCGGTCGATATCCTCGGCTGACCACCGGCCGCGCTCACCCCTGCGGTGGACGAACCGGCCGGTTTGTGAAACACGCAGCGAGCGGCCTCCCCCGCTCCATCTTTCGCGAGAGAAGCTCATGCGCTCCGCCGTCGTGCTCTTTCCCGGTTCCAACCGTGACCGCGACGTGGTCACCGCGTTGACGATGATCACCGGCAAGGCCCCCACCATCGTCTGGCACCAGGACGCGGCGGTTCCTAACGTCGATCTCATAGTGCTGCCGGGCGGCTTTTCCTACGGCGACTATCTGCGCTGCGGCGCCATCGCCGCCCGCTCGCCCGCGATGCTCGATGTGGCACGCAAGGCAGCCGCCGGGGTCCGCGTTCTCGGGATCTGCAACGGCTTTCAGATCCTCACTGAATCGGGCCTTCTTCCCGGCGTCTTGATGCGCAATGCCTCGCTGCGCTTCGTCTGCAAGGAAGTGAAGCTCCAGGTCGCCAACGCCGGGACCGATTTCACCCGCGCCTACAGCCCCGGCCAGATCCTACGCTGCCCGGTCGCCCACCACGACGGCAACTATTTCGCCGATCCCGCCACCCTCGCCCGCCTCGAAGACGATAACCGCGTCGCCTTCCGCTACGCCGAGGGCACCAACCCTAATGGCTCGATCAACGACATCGCTGGCATTGTGAACGAGCGCGGCAACGTTCTCGGCATGATGCCGCATCCTGAAAACCTGATCGATGCCCTCCACGGCGGACTGGACGGCCGCGGCCTGTTCCAGAGCGTGGTGGAAACCGTCGCAGCCTGAGCGCAAGGCACCGCCAAGCCCTGAAATCCTTGCGCTCGCCGCCCCGCCGGTCTACTCCGTCGGCATCCCGATCTGACAGCCCGAGGGTCCTCGTCCCGTGCTCCGCAACGACACAGCCATCACGCCAGACCTCGTTGCCGCCCACGGGCTGAAGCCCGACGAGTACCAGCGCATCCTCGCCCTCGTCGGCCGCGAGCCGACGCTGACGGAGCTTGGCATCTTTTCTGCCATGTGGAACGAGCATTGCTCCTATAAGTCCTCTAAGAAATGGCTGAAAACACTTCCGACCACCGGCGAAAAGGTTGTGATCGGCCCCGGTGAAAACGCCGGCGTCATCGACATCGGCGACGGTCAGGTCGCCGTGTTCAAGATGGAAAGCCACAACCACCCCTCCTACATCGAGCCGTATCAGGGCGCGGCAACCGGCGTAGGCGGCATCTTGCGCGACGTGTTCACCATGGGCGCCCGCCCGATCGCCGCCATGAACGCCCTGCGTTTCGGCGAGCCCGCTCACCCTAAGACCCGCCACCTCGTGGCCGGCGTCGTCGCGGGCGTCGGCGGTTACGGCAATTCATTCGGCGTGCCCACAGTCGGCGGCGAGGTGAATTTCCATTCGAGCTATAACGGCAACTGCCTCGTCAACGCCTTCGCGCTCGGGCTTGCGAACCGGGACGGTATCTTCCTCAGCGAAGCCAAGGGCGTCGGCCTGCCCGTCGTCTACCTCGGCGCCAAAACCGGCCGTGACGGCGTCGGCGGCGCGACGATGGCGTCGGCCGAATTCGACGATCAGATCGAGGAAAAGCGCCCCACCGTCCAGGTCGGCGATCCCTTCACCGAGAAGCGCCTGCTCGAAGCCTGCCTGGAACTCATGGCGTCCGGCGCCGTCATCGCCATACAGGACATGGGCGCCGCCGGCCTCACCTGTTCGGCCGTGGAGATGGGCGCCAAGGGCGACCTTGGCATCGAACTTGATCTCGACAAGGTGCCCGTCCGCGAAGAGAACATGACCGCCTACGAGATGATGCTCTCGGAAAGCCAGGAGCGCATGCTCATGGTCCTGGAGCCCTCGAAAACCGATGTGGCCCGCGCGATCTTCACCAAATGGGAGCTGGATTTCGCGGTTGTCGGCGTCACCACCGACGACCTTCGCTTCCGAATCAAGCATAACGGCCATGTCGTCGCCGACTTGCCGATCAAGGACCTCGGCGATCAAGCCCCCGAATACGACCGCCCCTGGATCGCCCCGCTGAAGCCCGCCGCGATGGCCGCGAGCGACGTTCCGGCCGTGAGCGACATCCCCAAAGCCATCCTGACGCTGATCGGATCACCGGACGGATCATCCCGCCGCTGGGTGTTCGAGCAATACGACAGCCTTGTCCAGGGCAACTCCGCGACGATCCCCGGCGGCGACGCCGGCGTCGTGCGGGTCGACGGCACGAATAAGGCGCTGGCCATGTCGTCGGACGTCACGCCCCGCTATTGCGAGGCCGACCCCTATGAGGGCGGCAAGCAGGCGGTGGCGGAAGCTTGGCGCAACATCACCGCCGTCGGCGCGGACCCGATCGCGGTGACCGATAACCTGAACTTCGGCAACCCCGAAAAGCCTGAGATCATGGGCCAACTCGTCCACGCGATCAAAGGCCTCGGCGAGGCCTGCCGCGCACTGGATTTCCCGATCGTGTCTGGTAACGTGTCGCTCTACAACGAGACGAACGGCCGCGCGATCCAGCCCACGCCCACCATCGTTGGCGTCGGCCTCCTGCCCGATTGGCGCGACATGGCAACGATCGCCTTCAAGTCCGAAGGCGACGCGATCCTCCTCGTCGGCGGGCACGGCGATCATCTCGGCCAGTCGCTCTATCTGCGCGAACTGTTTGGCCGCGAAGAAGGCGCCCCGCCTCCGGTCGATCTTGCCCGCGAGCGCCGCCACGGCGACTTTGCGCGCGGCCTCATCCGCACCCACCGCGTCACCGCCTGCCACGACCTCTCCGATGGCGGCCTCGCCATTGCGCTCGCGGAAATGGCGATAGCCGGCAAGATCGGCGCGTCCGTAACGCTGGGCGATCAGGCACCCCACATCGCCCTGTTCGCAGAGGATCAGGCCCGGTATCTCGTCACCACCGCACCGGAAAACGAAGCTGCGGTCCTCGCCGAGGCCTCAGCGGCGGGAATTCCTGTGGTGCGAGTGGGCCTTGTGGGCGGAGACAAGTTGAACCTCGGCGCTGCCGGGTCCATATCTATCGCAGCGCTGCGAACCGCTCACGAGGCTTGGTTCCCCGCGTTCATGGGCGACGAGTTCGCCTGACCGTTCAAAAAGCCGGACACATCCGGCGATCGAAGATAGGACAAACCGGCATGGCCATGCAGGCGCGCGAGATCGAAGCGATGATCCGGGAGGCTTTGCCGGACGCCCAAATCGAAATCCGCGATCTCGCCGGTGATGGCGACCACTATTCGGCGATCGTCGTCTCAGAATCCTTCCGCGGGCTTACCCGCGTGAAGCAGCATCAACTCGTCTATAACGCGCTGCAAGGAAAGATGGGCGGCCAGTTGCACGCCCTCGCCCTCCAGACCAGCGCACCCGCCTGATCCCGCAGCGATACAACCCACCGGGCCTTGCCCCCAGAAGGCCCTCCGGAAGGATAGGGAAGAAAATCATGTCCGACGCTACTCACGCTTTCATCGACAACGAAGTGAAGTCCAACGACGTCGTGCTTTTCATGAAGGGCACACCGGATTTCCCCATGTGCGGCTTCTCCGGCCAGGTCGTTCAGATCCTCGGCTACCTCGGCGTGCCCTATAAGGGCATCAATGTGCTTGAGAGCGACGACCTGCGCAACGGGATCAAGGCCTACGCGAATTGGCCGACGATCCCCCAGCTCTACGTCAAGGGCGAGTTCATCGGCGGCTGCGACATCGTCCGCGAAATGTTCCAGCAGGGCGAATTGCAGCAGCACATGAAGGACGCCGGCCTCGCCGTGAAGGCCCCGGCCTGACTATCGTCGCCACCGGCCATTGTTCAGCCCAACAAAAAAGCCGCCCCGAAAGGCGGCTTTTGCATTTGTAGGCCGAAGCCCGATCAGCGCGAGTAGAACTCGACGACCAAATTGGGTTCCATCCGGACCGCGTAGGGCACGTCCGACAGCGCCGGAACGCGGATGTACTTGGCGACCATCTTGGAATGATCCGCCTCGATGTATTCGGGAACGTCGCGCTCTGCGAGGCTGACGGACTCGAGCACCAAGGTCATTTCCTTGGACTTGCCGCGCACTTCGATCACGTCACCCGGCTTGCAACGAAAGCTCGGAATATTCGTCCGGCGACCGTTCACGTTGACATGGCCGTGGTTCACGAACTGACGCGCGGCGAAGGGCGTTGGCACGAACTTGGCGCGGTAGACGACGGCGTCCAGGCGGCTCTCCAGAAGGCCGATCAGCGCTTCCGAGGTGTCGCCACGAAGGCGCGAGGCTTCCTCGTAAATGCCGTAGAACTGCTTTTCGGAGATATCCCCGTAGTAGCCCTTGAGCTTCTGCTTGGCGCGCAGCTGCTGACCGAAGTCGCTGAGCTTGCCCTTGCGGCGCTGGCCGTGCTGGCCGGGGCCGTATTCGCGCTTGTTGACCGGGCTCTTGGGGCGACCCCAAAGGTTTTCGCCGAGCCGGCGGTCGATCTTATACTTGGCGCTATGGCGCTTTGACATTCGCGTATCCCTGCTTCAGATCTTGGTCAGGACACACGCCCTCCTCTGCCCACCTTCAGAGACAACAGCTCCGGTGAACCGACAGGATTTGATGCCAGCGTAGCATCGCCTCCACGGGTGCGTGAACGGACACGCGGGCCCCTATCGGAAGCCCGCGTGCTGGCCGGTGTCTATTGGACACGCCCTCGCCTGTCAACCTCAATCGCGGGCGTTCACAATATGCAACTATATGACGGTAAAATAAACTGCATACCTACCAAAAAGGGCAGATTGTTAAATCAACTGAAAGAACCGCTCTTGTAACAATTGACCCTGACCTAGTCCCTCATCGCTCAAACGCTTGCAATGAATTTGGGGCACCAAGAGGCTGCATAGAAATGCTGCGGGTTGTGGGCAATGACAGAAGAGAGCCGAAAGCGCCCAGCCGAAGCATTGCGCAGGTTGCGCTCCCTGCAACCATAACGCACGCGTTACAACCAATTGTTGATATTCATACCGGCTCTGTTTATGCCTACGAGGCCCTCATACGGGGGACCGAAGCCGCAGGATTTGCCAGCATCGACGATTTTTTCGATGCCTCTTTCGCTGCCGGCGAAACGCTTGGCACCGAGCTTGCGCTCTACGAACTCGCCTTTGCCACAACCCGTCGATTACCTGTAGACCCAAGCCGCAAGATCTTCCTCAACGTCGACAACCGCATCTTCGAGAACCCTGCTTTCAGCCCCGAGCAGATTGCCCAAGTGGCCGATCGCATGGGCGTGTCACGGTCGTCGGTCTGCTTGGAACTCTCTGAAAAACACGAGGTGTTTTCCTCCGACAAGGTGGTCACGGTCGTCCAGGGCTTGCGGGCGGCTGGATTGAAGATCGCCATCGACGATTTCGGACAGGGCTTCTCCGAGCTGAAAACGCTTTACGACGCCACCCCTGAATATGTGAAAATCGACCGCTTTTTTATCAACGGCATCGCGGAATCAGCGCGAAAGCGCCTTTTCGTGAGCACCATGGTCAATCTGGCTCATGTGCTTGGTGCGCGGGTGATCGCCGAAGGCGTTGAAACCGAGCAGGAATTCCTGACCTGCCGCTGCGTCGGTTGCGACTTCGTGCAAGGTTGGTTTGTGGCCCGCCCGTTCAGGGATCCGACCTCCGTTCCCGCCCGATATCTCCTGCCCGGCGGATCCGGTGATACGCATCACCTCGGCCTCGCGATGGCGCATCTCGTCGAGGCCGAACTCTCGACCGTCGAACCGGTGTCCGTCAACGAAGACTTCGGGGCTGTGGCCGCCCGCTTTCGCGCTGCGCCCGATCAGGCCTCCCTCGTCGTCACCGACGACGCAAACGAGCCGCTCGGCATCGTCCTCCAGCGCGATTTTCGCGGGGAACCGACGGTCGAGGGATCGCGCCGCAGCCTTCGCGATGTTCTGCTGCGCACGCCCATGGTGCAAACGGATCAGGACGTCGACGATATTCTCGATAGTGTCGCCATATACGGCAACGTCGAAGGTGTGATTGTAACGCGGCAGTTCAAATACGCTGGATTCCTCTCCCCATCATCGTTGGTCCGCATCATCAACGAAAAGCGACTGAAGATCGCCCATGATCAAAACGGGTTGTCCCAGCTACCCGGCAGCATTTCGATCAGCCGCTTCATCGAAAGCCAGTTGGAAAACAATTCGGCGACACGAATTTTCTGCAACTTCGACTTCAACCACTTTAAGGCCTTCAACGACACCTATGGCTTCCGCCAGGGCGATCGGATCATCACACTCTTCGCCGATATTCTGCGCCGCCATCTCGGTGCACCGCTCAATTTCCTCGGCCATGCCGGCGGCGACGACTTCTTCGCTGGCCTGGAAAGCGACGATATCTTGCACACCGAACACGCCGTCGACGCGACCTTGGCGGGCTTCCGCCTCCAAGCCGAGAGCTTCTACGACAAGGTGGACCGGGCAAACGGCTACCTAGTTTCCCTGGACCCGGAAGGCCGCGAGCAGCTTTTTCCCTTGATCACAGGCTCCGCCGCCATCTTGGTCGTGCCGGCGGGAGAGCGAATTGAATCGGTTGAACAGGTGCACCGCTGGCTGAACGACAGCCAGCGCTCGGCCAAGCGCTCGCCGCTCGGCCGCGTCACGCGCTTTCTGGTGTGAGCAACTCACGCCAAGCGGCTAGATCCCCGTCGGGAATCCATCGATGCTGAACCGGTTCTTCTCCTGCCGGTACGTCTCTAGCCCGTCCTCACCCTTTGCCTCCGACCAGCGGACCAGCGAGGGTCGTTCGCGCTCATAAGGCATCATGGGAACGCCGTATCCGCACGAGGTTTGGACGAGTTCCACATCGAGCACCACGATCTGCCGGGCCCCCAGCGGCTCCTCCCCGCCGAACGCCTCTATGAGCAACCGGCCATAGTCCTGCGAGCCACGCAGAAAGATTCGCCCGCGCCCATAGAGCCTAAAAATCAACGGCGGCCCCTCGAAGGCGCACATCATGATCGTCAGCCGGCCGTCCGCCAGCATATGCGCGGCGGTTTCGTTGCCGCTACCGGTCCAATCGAGATAGCAAACAGTGTTTTCATCCAGAACGCGAAAGGCATTAAGGCCCTTCGGGCTGAGATTCACATGTCCTTCGGCCGCCGCCGAGGCGGTGAAGAACACATGCTGGCGAGCGATGAAGTCTCTGTGCTCAGGTTCGATTCGCGTGAACTGCTTGGCCATGATCGCACCCCCATCAGGAAGGAATCGAGATTACCGCGCCGGGTGGAAAATCGAAACCGGCTAGAAACGCGCCGTCCGGCAGTCGCCCCGTCGCCCGGAACCGCCGCGCGCCCTTGCCCGGCGCGCCGGAACCGGCCGTTACCGCCACAACACGCCGCGCGATGGCAGGCGCCGGATCGATCCAGCGAACCGGCCAGGGCGCAAGGCGCTCCAGCCGGTCCAGAACCAGCGGATAGTGCGTGCAGGCCAGCACCACGGTATCGGTGCGCCGGTCGCCTTCGGTCACGAAGCAAGGTGCGATCTCGGCCGCGAAGGCCGCGTCGGGCACCGCCTGCCCGTCATGAACCCGCTCGACCAGCCCGGCGAGTTCCGCCGAACCCACCAGAGTGAAGCAGCAGTTGCCGCCATGGGTAGCGATCAGCTCGCGCGTATACTCCCGCCGCACCGTTCCAGGCGTTGCCAGAACGGACACCAGCCGCGACCGGCTCTGCTCCGCCGCCGGCTTCACCGCCGGCACAGTGCCGACGAACGGCACCGCAAATCGCGCCCGCAGCGGCCCCAGCACCAGCGTAGAGGCCGTGTTGCAGGCAATCACCACCGCCGCCGTTTCCGCCTCGGGGATAACCCTTTCCATCAGCGTCAACACCCGCGCTACCACCGCCTCTGGCTCAAGCTGGCCATAGGGAAACACGGCCGTATCCGCGAGATAATCGATAGCCGCCCCCGGCAGCGCCCGCACGATCTCGCGCACAACCGACAGGCCGCCCACACCGCTATCGAATAGGATCAGCCGCATCGCCCTCAGTCCGCCCGATCGCCGCCCTCGTCGGCGCTACCCTCGGCCTCGCTGCCGGACGGTGACGGCCGGCGGTCCAGCGACGCGATGACGCCTCGCATGGTCCGAACCTCCTGCGACGTCATCTGCACCCGCTGGAAGATGGCGCGCAGATTGCGGACCATGCTGTCCTTCTTCGTCGTCGGCCGGAAGAAACCCTGCGCCGCGAGCGAGCCTTCGAGATGCTCGAAGAAATGCATCAGCTCTTCCTTGCTGGCCGGCGGCGAGCGCTGCGCGATCGTAAAGGGCAGCCCCTCGTCGCCCTCCGGATGACCGGCCTTGCGCCACTCGTAAGCCACCACCAGAACCGCCTGCGCAATGTTCAGCGAGGCGAATTCCGGCACCACAGGCAGCGTCAAAATCTCGTCGGCCAGCGCAATCTCGTCGTTCTCCAGCCCCCACCGCTCGCGCCCGAATAGGATGCCCGCCCGCGCGCCCTGCCCCGCCAGCGCCCGCAGGTGTTGCCCGGCATAGACCGGCCCGCGCACCTCTTTGATCACGTCGCGGCTTCGCGCCGTCGTCGCGTAGACGAATTGGAGATCGCGCACCGCGTCCTCCACCCGCTCGAACACCGTCACACCCTGGATCACATGCAGCGCCCGGCTAGCGCTCGCCTCCGCCTTGGCGCTCGGCCACCCATCCCTGGGTTTCACGAGACGCAGCTCCGAAAGCCCGAAATTCGCCATCGCCCGCGCCGCCGCGCCGATGTTCTCCCCCAATTGAGGTTCGACGAGAATGACGACGGGATCAAGCTTCTCAGGCACGCTCATATGCACTCCGCTCCTCACTGATGTTCCGTTTACGTCTATTGGCACCGTTTGCAAGCGTGCTCTTGGCAAGACGGTAGATATCCGGGGCCTGTCGCGGCGGACAAAGCTTTCCACTTTCCTCCACCTGTCCTCTTGCACCGCAACATGCTACGACCCCGCCATTGCCGCCACCATGGCACGGCCGAGCCCCATCAACTCTTCAAGAGGTCCGATCCGATATGTCCAAGATCAAGGTTGCCAACCCGGTCGTCGAACTCGACGGCGACGAGATGACCCGCATCATCTGGCAGGCCATCAAGGACAAGCTGATCCACCCCTACCTCGACATCGATCTGCACTACTACGACCTCGGGATCGAGCACCGCGACGCCACCGACGACAAGGTCACCGTGGATGCCGCCGAGGCGATCAAGACATACGGCGTCGGCGTGAAATGCGCGACCATCACGCCCGACGAAGCCCGCGTGAAGGAATTCAACCTCAAGAAGATGTGGAAGTCGCCCAACGGCACGATCCGCAACATCCTCGGCGGCGTCATTTTCCGCGAGCCAATCATCTGCCAGAACGTGCCGCGCCTTGTTCCCGGCTGGACCAAGCCCATCATCATCGGCCGCCACGCCTATGGCGATCAGTATAAGGCGACCGATTTCGTGGTGCCCAGCAAGGGCAAGCTATCGATCAAGTTCGTGGGCGATGACGGCACGACGATCGAGCACGAAGTGTTCAACTACCCCGGCGGCGGCGTCGCTATGGCCATGTACAACCTAGACGAATCCATAAAGGAATTCGCCCGGGCGTCGCTCAACTACGGCCTGCTGCGCACCTATCCGGTTTACCTCTCGACGAAGAACACGATTTTAAAGGCCTATGACGGCCGCTTCAAAGACATCTTCGAAGCGATCTACGAGGCCGAGTTCAAGGACCAGTTCAAGGCCGCCGGCATCACCTACGAGCACCGCCTCATCGACGATATGGTCGCCTCCGCCATGAAATGGTCGGGCGGCTATGTGTGGGCCTGCAAGAATTACGACGGCGACGTTCAGTCCGACACCGTGGCGCAGGGCTTCGGCTCGCTCGGCCTGATGACCTCCGTGTTGATGACGCCGGACGGAAAAACCGTCGAAGCGGAAGCCGCGCATGGCACCGTTACGCGCCACTATCGCTCGCATCAGCAGGGCAAGGAAACCTCCACGAACTCGATCGCCTCAGTCTTCGCCTGGACACGCGGCCTCGCTCACCGTGCCAAGCTGGACGACAATGCCGAATTGAAGCGCTTCGCCGATACGCTTGAAAAAGTCTGCGTCGACACCGTCGAAGCCGGCTTCATGACCAAGGATCTCGCGCTTCTCGTCGGTGCCGATCAGGGCTGGCTCTCCACCACCGGCTTCCTCGACAAGATCGACGAGAACCTGCAGAAGGCCATGGGCTGATCTGCCCATCAGCCGTCCCGATCGGGCGGCTCGTTGACATCCATCTCCTCCGCGGTGATATCGCCGCGGGGGGTGATCGCATCATTTTCCACCCGCGATTCAGCCGTCGCCTTGATGTGCTTGGCCATTTCCGGCCGCTTATGCATGAGATGATGCAGATCGTCCGCATCCAGCACCAACAGCCGCACGGGCGTTAGCGCTACCACGTCAGCCGAGCGGCGCGAGCGCCGGAGCACGGCGATCTCGCCAAAAAACGACCCTTCGCCAAGCCGCACGGGGCCGGACGGCAAGCCGATTTCCACCGTGCCCGATACGATGAAATACATCGAACGCGCCGGATCGCCGGCATAGGTGATCACCGTGCCCGCCTCCACCGACTGCGCCCGGAGTAGCCGCATCACGTCGGCGATTGCTGCAGCGCCGAGGTCTGAAAACAGCGGCACGCGCGCCACCATCGACCATGTTACCACGAAGTCGCGCTGGCGGATCTCACGAGCGAAGGCGGTAGCGATAATGCCGACCGGGAGCGCGAACATCGTGAAACCGATGATCATGGTGATGCCCGCTAGCAGCTTGCCTCCCGGCGTGATCGGCACCACGTCGCCATAGCCCACCGTTGTCAGCGTGGTCACGGCCCAGTACATGGCCGCCGGAACCGAGCCGAAGGCGTCCGGCTGAAGGTCGCCTTCCAGAGCATGCATCAAGCTCGCGGTGCCGATGATCAGGCCGAGCATGATGATGCCGGACGCCGCGATCGCTCGCCGTTCCGAAACCACCGCCGTCGCCAGCGAGCGCATGCCGGGCGAATATCGCGCGAGTTTCATGAACCGGATCAACCGGAAGGCAACCACGAATTCAACATTAAGGATGCCGAGCAACAGCCCGAACAGAAACGGCAAGATCGCGAGAAGATCAATGATCGCAGCGGGATGAACCGCATAAGCGAGCCGCGCGCGCAGTTTCGTGCGTCGGCTGAGATGGGGATGAAGATCGGCCACCCAGAGCCGGGCCGCATACTCAGCCATGAAGAGAGCGACCGTCAGAGCCTCAAGTGCCAGAAACAACGACCCATGCTCTCGCCCCAGATCCGGCACCGTTTCCAGAACGGTGGCCGCGATATTGATCAGGACTGCTAGCACAATGGCTCGTTCGACGGCCTTGGCAACGTGATCGCCGGGCGCGCAAATCTCAAGAATCTCGAACCACCGCCGCTTCGACACCGCCCTCAGCCCCCGGCACAACAACCCGGTTCAAATCACCCGATGGGTATTCGATCACCAACCGGGCACATGCGCAAACGGAGGTTCGGCAAGGTGCGCGGATATTCCCGCTTTGGTAAGACGTCGAGACGCTAATGCAGAATGAGAAAGCTGCATTGCATCAAAGCAAAGTGACATTCGTCGCAAACGACCCTGCGCGAGTGCGATCAGCCGGCACGATCCATCGGTCAGACGTGGCAGAAGCCATGCCCAGATCGAGAGAGGATGAAAAAACGTCGGATCCCGCTGGCAGCGACTGGCATACTCCTCAAAGCAAGGTCACCCGCAGCCATGCCGAACGCGCGGCAAGCCAGAAGGCGGGCACGACACCTTCGGCCAAGGTTACGGCCGTGGCGCGCGACGCCTCGTCACGGGGCGCCACTGGCTTTACCCGACACGGTCCCGCGCGTGGGTCGCTCACACCGCCTGGAGCGCGGTCTCAATGGCCGTGATTGCCAACGCAGCATTCGCACCGTCCGGGCCGCCGGCTTGGGCCATGTCGGGCCGTCCGCCGCCGCCCTTGCCGCCGAGCGCTTCGGAGGCATGACGCACGAGATCGACGGCCGAAATGCGGCCGACGAGATCATCGGTCACGCCTACGACGACTCCAGCCTTACCGTCGTCGGCAACACCGATCATCACCACGATACCGGACTGCACCGACGTCTTGCCCTCGTCGACCAAGCCCTTCAGATCCTTCGGTGCAACGCCTTCGGCGATGCGCGCGAGCAGCTTGATGCCGTTGATCTCGCGAATGTCGTCCGCAGCGCGTCCGCCGCCCATCGCGAGTTTCTTGCGTACGTCGGCAAGCTCCCGCTCAAGCTTGCGACGTTCTTCAACGAGTCCCGCAACACGGTCGGCCACATCGGAAGGAGCTACCTTGAGGGTAGCCGCGACCTCTTTGACCCGGCGTTCCTGCTCGGCGAAATACCGCCGGGCCGCTTCGCCGGTCAGGGCCTCGACGCGCCTGACGCCGGCCGCGACCGCACCTTCAGAAACCACATGGACGAGCCCGATTTCGCCGGTCCGGCCGACATGGGTGCCGCCGCAAAGTTCAACCGAATAGGCCTTTCCGGCCTTCTCGCCCTCTTCCGCCGTCCCCATAGAGACCACGCGGACCTCATCGCCATACTTTTCGCCGAAGAGCGCCATCGCGCCGGTCGCGATCGCATCATCGACCGCCATCAACCGCGTCGTGACGGGAGCATCCTGGAGGACGATAGCGTTCGCAAGCCGCTCCACCTCCGCCGCCTCGGCATCGAGAACCGGCTTGGGATGGGAAAAATCGAAGCGAAGCCGATCGGGTGAAACCATCGACCCCTTCTGAGCAACATGCGTTCCAAGCACCTGCCGCATTGCCTCGTGAAGGAGATGGGTGGCTGAGTGATTGGCGCGGATTTTAGCCCTGCGCGCGTGATCGACGACGAGTTCAACGGCCGTACCAACCGCGATCGAGCCTTCTTCAACCGTAACGAAATGGACGAACAAGCCATCCGCCTTCTTCTGAACGTCTGTGACACGGACGCGCAGCCCAGGGGCCAACAACACACCGGTATCGCCGACCTGCCCGCCGGACTCGGCGTAGAACGGCGTCTGGTTCAAGATGACCGCGCCGGTCTCGCTCGCACCAAGGCTGGCAACCTCACGGCCGTCCTTCACAAGCGCGGCAACCACGCCCTCGGCCGTCTCGGTTTGATAGCCGAAGAATTCCGTGGCGCCCACGCGCTCGCGCACGCCGAACCAAACGGTCTCGGTAGCGGCCTCGCCCGATCCCGACCAGTTCGCCCGCGCTTCCGCCCGCTGCCGCTCCATGGCGACGGTAAAGCCTGATGTGTCGACCTCGATCCCACGCTGGCGCAGCGCGTCTTGCGTCAGATCGAGCGGGAAGCCGTAGGTGTCGTAAAGCTTGAACGCCGTCTCGCCGTCGAGGCGCGCCCCTTCGGAAAACCCCTCCGTCGCTTCGTCGAGCAGCGTCAGACCGCGCGCGAGCGTGCGGCGGAACCGCTTTTCCTCAAGCTTCAGCGTTTCCGTGATCAGGGCTTCAGCCCGGGTGAGTTCGGGATAAGCGACGCCCATTTCGCGCACCAGCGCCGAAACGAGGCGATAAAGCACCGGCTCTTCCGAACCCAAGAGATGAGCATGGCGCATGGCCCGGCGCATGATGCGGCGCAGCACATAGCCGCGCCCCTCGTTCGACGGCAGCACGCCATCGGCGATCAGGAAGCTGGATGCGCGCAAATGATCGGCGATGATCCGGTGGCTGGCGGCGCTCGCCCCTTCGGCCGGAACGCCGGTCGCCTCCACTGAAGCGCGGATCAAAGCCTTGAACAGGTCGATTTCGTAATTGTTGTGAACGCCCTGAAGAACCGCCGCGACACGCTCAAGCCCCATGCCGGTGTCGATCGAAGGGCGCGGCAGGTTGATCCGCTCCTCCTTGGACACCTGCTCATATTGCATGAACACGAGGTTCCAGATTTCAATAAACCGGTCGCCGTCCTGGTCAGGCGATCCCGGAGGACCGCCGAATACAGCCTCGCCATGGTCGAAGAAGATTTCCGAGCATGGACCGCACGGGCCGGTATCGCCCATCGCCCAGAAATTGTCCGACGTCGGGATCCGGATAATGCGATCGTCGGTCAGGCCCGCGATCTTCTTCCAAAGAGCAGCCGCGTGTTCGTCTTCCGAATAGACGGTAACGAGCAGCCGCTCCTTCGCCAGCCCGAATTCCTTGGTGATCAGGTTCCAGGCAAGCTCGATCGCACGGTCCTTGAAATAGTCCCCGAAGGAGAAATTTCCCAGCATCTCGAAAAACGTATGATGCCGGGCGGTATATCCGACGTTATCGAGATCATTGTGCTTGCCGCCGGCCCGCACGCATTTCTGGGCGGTCACGGCGCGCAAATAAGGCCGCTTCTCCAGTCCGGTGAATACGTTCTTGAACTGCACCATGCCGGCGTTCGTGAACATGAGCGTCGGATCATTGCGCGGCACCAAAGGGCTTGACGCCACCGCCTCGTGACCGTTCTTCACGAAGTAGTCGATGAAGGTCGACCGGATCTCGTTCACGCCACTCATGACAGCCAGTTCACCTCGAACACGGTCCCCACCCATTGGAGACATCCCGCCTGCCGCAGCCAACGCCCGCCCTTGGTTCGAACCTAAGCCCACCCCAACAAAAAAGGGCGGCGTGTGTTCAACCATGTCGGCGAACGAAAGTCGCCGCGGACCCTGAAAGCTCCGCGGCGGCAGATCTTCGTCGTTTTATCCGCGCTGTTTCAGCCTGTCCAGAAGCAGACTATCACTCGAAATCGGGCGGCGTGCCGTCGGCATCCTTCTCAGGCGTCCCTTGCAGGATCGAATTGGCGATCACGCCGGCGTTCTGCCGGATCGCTTGCTCGATTTCGTTCGCCGCAGCAGGATTATCCTTCAGAAACTGCTTGGCGTTCTCACGTCCCTGTCCAAGCCGCTGGCTGTTGTAGGAGAACCAAGCACCCGACTTTTCCACAATACCAGCCTTCACACCGAGATCGACGAGTTCGCCGAGCTTGGAAATGCCCTCGCCATACATGATGTCGAACTCGACTTCCTTGAACGGGGGTGCAAGCTTGTTCTTGACCACCTTCACGCGGGTCTGGTTGCCAACCATCTCATCGCGCGCCTTGATCGCGCCGATGCGGCGGATGTCGAGGCGGACCGAGGCGTAGAACTTGAGCGCGTTGCCGCCCGTCGTGGTTTCGGGGCTACCGAACATCACGCCGATCTTCATGCGGATCTGATTGATGAAAATCACCATCGTCTTCGACTTGGAGATCGAGCCGGTGAGCTTGCGCAGCGCCTGGCTCATCAACCGCGCTTGGAGACCGGGCAGGCTGTCGCCCATCTCGCCCTCAAGCTCGGCCTTCGGGGTCAGCGCGGCGACCGAATCGACCACGAGCACGTCTATGGCGCCCGAGCGAACCAGCGTGTCGCAAATTTCCAGCGCCTGCTCGCCGGCATCGGGCTGCGAGATCAAAAGCTCGTCAAGGTTCACGCCGAGCTTGCGCGCATAGACAGGATCAAGCGCATGCTCCGCGTCGATAAAAGCGCACACCCCGCCCCGCTTCTGCGCTTCGGCCACCGTATGCAGCGCCAGCGTCGTCTTACCCGACGATTCCGGCCCGTAAATCTCTACGATGCGGCCACGCGGCAATCCGCCGACTCCAAGGGCGATATCAAGGCCGAGCGAGCCCGTAGGAACGGTCTCGATCTCCATGACCTGCCCTTGGCCGAGCCGCATGATGGAGCCCTTGCCAAAGGCGCGTTCGATCTGTGAGAGCGCGGCGTCCAGCGCCTTGGTCTTATCCATGGAAGTTCCCTCGACGAGGCGTAGCGAGTTCTGCGACATTAGTTGGGAACCCCTTATTTCACGGGACGGAGCGGCTTACAAACACAAGGTTAATGTACATGTTTTGTTCCGACTATCAAGCCCCCACTTATGTCTCTGTTCCCAAAATGTTTTTCAAATTGCGTTCGCGAGACGTTCAGAGCACATCGAGCAAAGTTCGATGACGGCATCAAGCGCGATTCGCGGCCACGAAAACTCGCACGCTATCCCATCCGGCGCCCCCCGGATCCTCCTCATCGGCGGCTGCCACCGCGATATCGTCGCAAGCACGGCCGAGCCTTTCCAGCCGGGCACCTCCTGCCCCGGCCAGGTTGTGGAACGCCCCGGCGGCGTCGCCCGCAACGTGGCGGTTCTCATCGCGTCCGCCGGCCTTGGTGCCACGCTCGTCAGCCGCGTCGGCGATGATGCCGCCGGCCGCTCGCTCGCCGAAGCGCTGCGCGCAGCGGGCGTAGAACCGCGCCTCCACATCGACGCGAAGGCCGCGACGGGCACCTACACCGCCATCCACGACCGGGCGGGCGAACTCGTGGCCGCCGTCTCGGACATGTCCATCTACGACGCCATCACCCCCGCCGACGCCGAAGTCGCAGATCCGCACGACCGCGTCTTCGCCGACGCGAACCTACCCGCCGCCACGCTCCAGTCCCTGGCGGAGCGCTGGGGCGAACGCCTCGCGGTCGACGCGATCTCACGGGCCAAGGCCGGCCGCGTTCTCAGCGCGATCCGGGCGGGCGCCCTCGGTTTCATGAATCTGCCCTCCGCCGAAGCGCTGATCGGCGCTCCCCTGGCGACACCTGCCGAAGCCGCCGATCGCCTCCTCGCCCTCGGCGCATCGCGCGTCGTCGTGACAGGCGGCCCCGCCCCCGTCGCGGTCCTTGATCGAACCCGCATCACCATTCACGCCGTCGAAGCGGTGCCGGTCGTCGATGTTACCGGCGCGGGCGATGCCTTGATCGCGGGCACGCTTGCAGCGCTCGCTCGCGGATTTTCGCTGCCGAGCGCAGTCGAAGTTGGTATCAACGCCTCGCGTGCGGCTCTTGCCTCAGTCGGCGCGCTCGATCGTCTGCCCCCGTCCGTGTTGGCCGCTCTCGCCAAAGGAACACCGTCATGACCGCGCCGCTGGTTTTCTCCGCCGAAGTCGCGAACGCCCGCGCCGCCGGCCGGCCGATCGTCGCGCTGGAATCCACCATCGTCACGCACGGCATGCCCTACCCCGCCAATGTTGAAACCGCGCGCGCGGTCGAGGCGGTTGTGCGGGCGAACGGCGCGGTACCCGCCACCATCGCGGTGCTGGACGGCGTCATCCGCGTCGGCCTGGAGGCTGAAACGCTGGAGGTGCTCGGCACCATGACCGGCGTCATGAAGCTGTCGCGGGCGGACCTTGCTTTTGCCATCGCCGCCCGGCGTCCTGGCTCCACCACGGTCGCCGCCACCATGATTGCGGCGGCGCTTGCCGATATCGCGGTGTTCGCCACCGGCGGCATCGGCGGCGTCCACCGGGGCGCAGAAACGACCTTCGACATTTCCGCCGACCTTGAGGAACTGGCGCTCAGCCCGGTCATCGTGGTTGCTGCAGGCGCCAAGGCCATCCTCGATATTCCCAAAACGCTGGAAGTTTTGGAGACGAAGGGCGTGCCCGTCGTCGCTTTCGGCACGGATGAGTTTCCCGCCTTCTGGTCGCGCTCTTCCACGCTGAAGGCGCCGCTGCGGCTTGATACGGCGGCCGAAATCGCCGCCTTCCAGCGGGCGCGCGAGGCGCTTGGCCTTGGCGGCGGCATGCTGGTGGCGAACCCCGTGCCGGCCGCCGACGAAATCCCGCGCCCCGAAATGCGAGAGCACATCGAAGCCGCGCTTCAGGCCGCAGCGGCTGCGGGCATCTCGGCCAAAGCCGTCACGCCCTATCTACTGTCGGATATGCTCACGCGCACGGCCGGGCGCAGCCTTGCCACCAATATCGCGCTTGTGCGCAACAATGCGGCGGTGGCAGCCGCCATCGCGGTGGCGCTTGGCGCCGCGCCTCACCACGTCACGGGCAGCGCTTCAAGCCCGTGAAAATGATAGCGGTCGGCATAGGCGGGCCGGGTTTTCAGCCGCAATTCCGGCAACCGCTCGAACAGCACCGGCAGGGCGATTTCCAGTTCCAGCCGGGCAAGCGGCGCCCCCACGCAGAAGTGGATGCCGGCGCCGAAGGACACGTTCGCCCCATCGCGCCGATCCGGTTTCAACACTTGCGGATCGGAAAAGCGTGCCGGGTCGCGGTTGGCCGCGCCGAGCAGCAGACCCACCTTGTCGCTGCGCTTGAGCGGCACGCCGTAAACCTCCACGTCTTCCAGCGCATAGCGCGTGAAAAGATGTAGCGGCGCGTCGAAGCGGATGAGTTCCTCCACCAGCGCCGTCCGCCCCTCCGACGCCGCGAAGGCCGCGCGAGCGCCGATGCCCGTTTCCAGCATCGCCTTCACGCCATTGCCGATGGCATGCACGGTCGCCTCATGACCGGCATTCAGCAGCAGGATGCAAGTGGTGATCAGTTCGTCGGTGGAAAGCTTGTCGCCGGCCTCCTCGGCGGCGATCAAGCTGGAGATCAGATCGTCGGCCGGCCGTGACCGGCGCTCCTCCACATAGCTGCGCATGAAGCTGGAAAAGGCCAGCGTTGCGGCCACCGCGTCATCCTCGATCGCCCGTGTCCGGTTGAACTGGTACATCGCGACCATCCGGTGCGACCAGTCGAGCAACTGGTCCGCCATGGACGACGGCACGCCCAAAAGCTCCGCAATCACAATCACCGGGATCGGCGTGGCGAAATCGGCGATCAGCTCCGCCTCGCCCTTCATCTCCATCCGGTCGATCAGTTCATGCGCCAGCGCGTTCACGCGCGGCCGCAGCCGTTCGATTGCGCGGCTCACGAAAGCCCGGTTCACCAGCGTTCGCAGCCGGGTATGAACAGGCGGCTCGCGCTCCAGCAGCGAATGCGCCTCCACGTCGTAGAAGGGCTTCACGTGGTCGGGCGTGTCCGGCCAGCCCAGCTCCTCGCGCGTCGCCACATGCAGCACGTCGCGCCCGAAGCGGCGGTCGCGCAGCAAACCGTTGACGGCCTCAAAGCCGGGAAAACACCAGAAGCCATACTCCTCCCAGAAGAACGCCGGCCCCAGCGCCCGCATCTCGTCATAAACCGGATAGGGGTTTTGAACGAAGGCGGGCTCGGTCGGAGATTGGCTGAACCTTGGTTGTTGGGGTCCGGTCAGGCTCATCGGCAACACATCTCCAACACCCGCATCCGGCATACGCTCGGGCGAAAATAGAGTCTCGCCGCAACAACGCCAGCGCAACCCGCTTGGCCAACACAGAGAACCGCAGAATTCAGGCCCTCAGCTCGCCAGTGTCTCCTTCACCGTCGTCGCCAACTGCTTGAGGCTGAAGGGTTTCGGCAGGAAGTTGAATTGCTCATTTTCCGGCAGGTTCTTCTTGAAGGCGTCTTCGGCGTAGCCTGATACGAAGATGATCTTCAGATCCGGCCGTGTTTTGCGCAGTTCGCGCAGCAGCGAGGGGCCGTCCATCTCCGGCATCACCACGTCGGACACCACGAGATCGATCTTGCCGCCGGTCACCTCCATCACCTCAAGCGCCTCGGCGCCGGTGGCGGCTTCGTGCACGGTGTAACCGCGCGAGATCAGGGCGCGGGCGGCAAAGGCGCGCACGGCCTCCTCGTCTTCCACGAGCAGAATGGTGGCGCTGCCGGTAAGATCCGCCATCGGCGTCGCTTCGACATTCTTCTTCGGCGCCTGTTCCAGCACGGCGGCATGGCGCGGCAGGAAGATGCGGAAGGTCGTGCCAGTGCCAACCTGCGATTCCGGATAGATATAGCCGCCCGTCTGCTTGATGATCCCGTAGACGGTGGAAAGCCCGAGCCCGGTTCCCTTACCCACTTCCTTGGTGGAAAAGAACGGCTCGAAAATCTTCTCGATGATATCAGGCGCAATGCCCGAGCCGTTGTCTTCCACCTCGATCATCACATAGTCGGCCACCGGCATGCTGGTGTAGCCATAGTCCGCAACCTTGGCGGCCAACAGGTTCGACGTGCGGATCTCAAGCTTGCCGCTGCCCGGCATCGCGTCGCGCGCGTTGACGGCGAGGTTGATGATCACCTGTTCAAGCTGGTTGAGGTCGGCCATCACCGGCCAAAGATCGCGGCCATGCACCATCGTCAGGTGCACCTTCTCGCCGAGCAACCGGTCGAGCAGGATCGAAAGATCGGCCAAAACATCGGAAAGCGCCAGCACTTGCGGCCGCAGCGTCTGCCGCCGCGAGAACGCCAGCAGTTGCCGAACCAGACCAGCGGCCCGGTTGGCGTTCTGCTTGATATTCATGATGTCCTGGAACGAGGGATCCGTCGGCCTGTGATTGGCGAGCAAAAGGTCCGAGAAGCCGATGATGGCGGTCAGCACGTTGTTGAAGTCGTGCGCCACGCCGCCGGCAAGCTGGCCGACCGCCTGCATCTTCTGGCCTTGCGCGAATTGGGCTTCCAGAGCGCGCTGTTCGGTCGTCTCGAGCGCGTAGACCACCGCCACGTCACCGTCGCCGGCGCCTTCCTCCACCGAGGATACGAAGAAGCGGGCATACCGGCCCTTTTCGTCCACAAGCGAAGCGTCGATCGCCGGGATTTGGCCCTGCCCCGCCACCGCCGCCTTCACCGCATCCTCGATCGCCTCACGGTCGCGCTCGGCCAGAACGTCGACGAGTTTGCCGCGCGCACCTTCCGCCTCGGATTTCAGGAACCCCCCGAACAGGCGCATGAACGGCGCATTGGTGCGCCCAAGCCGCCCGTCCTTGTCCAGGCTCGCGATGGCGATCGGCGTGTTGTTGAAGAAGCGCGCGAACCGCACCTCCGCCGCCCGCAGCGATTCCGAGATGTCCTCCCCCGGCGACCGGTTCAGAACCAGCGTGCGGCTGTCCCCCACCCCGCCGTCCGTTCCGATCGGCACACGGTGGATCAGGCGCACCGGCAGGTTCTGGCCGTTGCGCTTCATCAGGTCGAGATCGACGATGCCGGTCTTCACCTCGCCGGGTCCGCCCCGGATTACATCCAGAAGCGCCGCGCCGTCGCCCGCCACCAACTCGGCAAGCTTAATGCCGCCCGCTTCGAAATCGGCCAGGTCATAGCCAAGCCAGTCCGCCAGCGTCGCGTTCATATAGACGATGCGGCCAAGCGCATCGGCCGAGAAGAAGCCCGCCGGCGCATGGTCGAGGAAGTTCACGGCGCGCTGCAACGCCTGGAAGCTGTCTTCCTGCTCGTCCCGGTCGCGGGTCACATCGCCGATCTGCCACACTGTCAGCGAGCGCGTCTTATCCGGCAGCGGCCGCACCCGGATGCGGTACCAGCGGGCCGTTCCGTCGGTCCGGCCAAGCGGATGGGCAACCCTCACCTCTTCCTCGGCGCGGCGGCCCGCGCGGGCCGCATGCGCCAGCCGGAAAATCACATCGGCCGCGTCCGGATCGCCGGAGAACACGCGCTCCACCGTGCGCACTTCGCTCGGGTTTTCCGCCCGGATCAGCCGGCCGTAGGAGGCATTGGCATAAACGATGCGCCCTTCCTGATCGGTGACGCAGATGCCCTCGGTCATCGTGTCGAGGAAGCGCTTCGGCAATCCCTGCTGCGCCTCGGCCTTGCCGCCGAACCGGAGCAGACCGATGGCGCCCGCGAACAGCGAAAACACGCCGACCACCGCCAGCAATCCCAAGAGCCCCAGCACATAGGGCTCGGCCGACGTGCGGTCCAAAACCGCGAACACGCCCGCCGCCGCCACCAGCGACAGCGCCAAGGCGACGAGCAGGCCGACATTGCCGCCACGCTCCGATCGATCCACGATCGGTGACTCGACGGAAGGTGCCGCCTCGCTTTCGCTCATACTTGTATCGCCTCGGGTGCGAACACGGGTGCAACGGTCGCCTTAGGCGCGATAAACCATGCAGAATCGCAACCTGACAGCCATCTATCATTAGCGCCTTGCCGCGAGCGAGCAAACAGCGTCGGCTGCACCGTGACGCTCCCCGCGCCGGCGATGTAATGCAGTCACACTCCGGCCAGCACCGCCCACCTTCAAGAGACCGAAAATCCGTTCATGACGCCCGGTTAATCGCGCCAGCTTTTCTTGGATTTCAGCTTCATCACGAAGCCGATGACCTCCGCCACCGCCTTATAGTGGTGCTCGGGAACCATTTCGTCGATTTCCACGGTCGCGAACAGCGCGCGGGCCAGCGGCGGATTTTCCACCACGGTCACCTTATGCTCCTTGGCCAATTCGCGAATGCGCAGCGCCACATCGTCCGCGCCCTTGGCCACGCAGATCGGCGCCTGCATGCCGCTCTCGTATTTCAGTGCCACCGCGAAGTGGGTCGGGTTGGTCACCACCACGGTTGCCGTCGGGATCGCGGCCATCATGCGCTTGCGCGAACGTTCCAGGCGCAGTTGCTTGATCTTCCCTTTGACGATCGGATCGCCTTCGGTCTGCTTGAACTCGTCCTTGATTTCCTGCAGCGACATTTTCTGCCGCGTCATCCAGCGGTGGCGCTGCCAAACGAAATCGCCCGCAGCGATCACGAACATGATGGCGAGCATGGTTCCAAGCATCTGAACACTCAGCGTCTGGGTCAGCCCCAGAATGCTCGACAGATCCATGGTGACCATCGCATCCAGCCGGTCGCGCTCGGGCCAGAGCGCCATGGTCATCGCGCCGCCGATCAGCCCAATCTTCAACACGCCCTTAAGGAAGTTGACCAGCGCCTCCGCCGAAAACAGGCGTTTCAGGCCAGCGAGCGGCGATACCTTCGAAAACTTGGGCTTTAGGTTTTCCGCCGAAAACACCAGCCGGTGCTGAATCATGTTGCCGGCCACGCCCGCCACCAACATCAGCAAGAGCGGCGCCACCATTGACGTTCCCACCGCCAGCACGATCATGACCAGCAGGCGCCGCAATCCCCCAGCGTCGACGGCAAGGTCGTCGGCGTGTTCGATCAGCCCCGCCAGCGGCGCCACCATCCCTTGGATTGCGGGCCCGCCGGCCATCGCCACGATCAGCGTCACCGCGGCAAGGGTGAAGAAGGTCGACACTTCGATGCTTTTGACGACATCGCCTTTTTCATGCGCCTGCTCCAGCCTTCGCTGGGTTGGGTCTTCTGTTTTGTCGGCGTCGTCGCCTTGTTCGGCCATGGCGCGCTCAGCCCGCCACGAGGCGCATCAGACCCGCCTGCACATGATTGAGATACCAAGTGAGGATCGTGCCGGTCAGCAACGCCAGAAGAATGAGCCCGACGAAGATCGACACGGGCAGCGCCAGGAAATACGCCTGAAGCTGCGGCATCAGTTTGCCAAGCACGCCGAGTCCCAGGTTGAAGATCAAACCGAACACGATGAACGGCGCCGAAATCTGAATTCCAATCTTGAAGCTCTCCGCGATCGTCATGACAGCCGCATCGCGGAAATCGGCAACAGGCAGCATCTCGCCGGGCGGAAACATCGCGTAGCTCCCCGCAATCCCCGCGATCGCCACATGATGGAGGTTGCTCGCGAAGATCAGCATCATCCCAGTCACGCCGAGAAAGCTGCCCACGATGGCGCCCTGCTGGCCCATGGTCGGGTCCAGCGTCTGCGAGAAACCGAGCCCCATGTTGGCCGCAATCGAAGCGCCCGCCACCTGCGTTACCGACAAAAGCAAGCGGGAGATCAGCCCGAAGGCCAGCCCGATCAAAACCTCCGTGACCATCGCGAAGATCAGGGCCGGCGTATCATTCGCCAGCCCCTGCGGCAGCGAGGCGGAAATCGTGGGGTAGAACACCAGCGTCAGCACCAGCGCGAAAGACAGGCGCACCCGCGTTGGAATCGCCTGTTCGCCCAGCGCCGGCATCAGCATCACCAGCGCGCCGAGCCTAGCGAACAGCAGCAGGAAAAGAACCGTCACCTCCGGCAGGATGTTGATCGTCATCCCGCCACGATCCGCTCTGTGATGCGCACCATGAATCCATTGAGCGCGTCGGCCATGAACGGCAACGTCAGGAGCAGCACGAGAAAGATCGACAGGATCTTCGGAATGAAGACGAGCGTCGCTTCCTGAATCTGCGTCAGCGCCTGAAACAGCGCCACAACAAGCCCGACCGCGAGCCCGACAAGCATGGTCGGCGCCGAGATCTCGACGGTGACCCAGATCGAATCGCGCGCGATGTCGAGTACTTCCGGCCCCGTCATTCGTCCCGTTCCTTGCGCCGCGAACGCCGCTTAGATCGGCATCCGCATGATTTCTTCGTAGGCCGAGATCACCCTGTCGCGAACCGAGACCATGGTCTCCATGGCAACTTCGGTTTCCGAAACCGCCGTCACCACGTCCACAAGGTCGGCCTTGCCGGCGAGAAGATCCCGCTGCTTACCCTCGGTCGCGTTGCCCTGATCGACGACCGACTTCACCTGATCCTTCAGGAAGTCGGAGAAGTTGGTGCCGCTAAGCGCCTCGCTCGCGCTGCCAGACTGCCCTTCCCCGCCGCGATTCGCGAGCTTGGACATCGCTCCGTAGATGCTGGAAGCGTTGAATGGTGTGGACGTGATGGCCACGTGTGTCTCCCGTCGCGCTTTTTAAGGGTTGGCCGCCTGGCCCCGGACAGTCGCAAGCGGGCGTCAGGCCCGCAGAATGTCGATCGTCTTTTGCAGCATCGTCCGGGTGGCGCTCACCACGTTGAGGTTCGCCTCATAGGTGCGCTGCGCCTCGCGAAGGTCCACCATTTCAACAAGCGACGACACGTTGGGATACTTCACCATTCCGGCCGCATTGGCGGCGGGATGGCCCGGCTCGTAGCGCATCTGAAAGGCCGATGTGTCGTGGTCGATCTTGCCGAGCTTGACCATTTCCTCCCCAAGCGCCCGATCGAACTTCGAGGTCACCGTCGGGATCTTGCGCCGATATGGATCGTCGTTCGGCGTTTCGGCCGCGGAATCGGCGTTGGCAAGGTTTTCCGCGATCACCCGCATCCGGCCCGATTGCACCTGGAGCCCGGAGGCGGACACCATCAATGTCTTGAGAAAGTCCATCGCTCAGCCCCTTATCGTTTGCCGATAGCCGTTTTGATGAGGCCGAGACTGCGCTGATAAAGCGATGTCGCGACCTGGTAATCCATCTGGTTGTCGGTGACCTTCATCATCTGCTGCTCAAGCGACACCGCGTTGCCGTCCGGCGTCACTTCGTAACCGGCGGCTTTTTGATCCTTGAACGGGCCCATAGTGGAAAGCGCCCGTCCTGGCAGATGCATGGCGTTGGTTGCAACGGGCAGCACCGATTGGTCCTGGCGCATTTCCACGGCCATCCGGAAGAAGTCCGGCGTCTTCAGGTCTCGTCCGACATAGCCGGGCGTCGACGCATTCGCGACGTTGTCCGCAAGCACGCGCTGGCGCTGCTCGTGAAACTTCAGCTTCTCGCGGATCGCCTGAAGGACAGGCAGATCGGAAATCGACATGGACTGAGACACCCCACCCGCACGGTCCGCACCGTGCACACCTACCGACTCGGAAGTCCGGGTCGTTTGCGTAGCAGGCAAAATCTGCCGGGTTCGTGGTTAACGAGCCGTTAATAAACCAGCCTCGCGGGGCATGTTTCCGATCAATACGGCCACATTCGTAGGAATCACCGCTTGTCCACTGACCCGCGATTTGCCAATGAATGGGTAATCTTTGCCTATCGAGGCCCCATAGCTTGTGCCTCTGGCTTTAGCAAAGCGGAAAGATACGTAAGGATATGGTCCAAAGCGGCACACTGAAGCCGCACTATGGTAAACGCCACATGAGTACCATCCGCAGTATGGGTCCATGAAGTCAGCGGTGGCTCTAGAATTGAATTGGTGACGTCCATGCAGGATCTGCTGGTTAGTTTGTTCGGCACGTTCGGTGCCACCGCCGTCCGGTACGTCGTCGCCTTCGCGGCGGTCCTCGCGCTGCTCGCTGCCCTCCAGTGGGCTCTGCGCCGCTATATGAGAGCGCCCGGCGTCGGCGCCTCCAAGGGGCGCCAGCCCCGACTGTCGGTAATGGACGTCGCCGCCGTCGATGCGAGGCGCCGGCTCGTGCTGGTGCGTCGCGACAATGTCGAACATCTCATCCTGATCGGCGGCCCCACCGATATCGTGGTCGAACAGACCATCGTGCGCGGCGTACCCGTGGGCTCCATGGGCAAGATGCCCGGCCGCATGGCCGCCGGTGCCGCAGCAGAGCTTGTGGCCGCCGCAGATCCAGCGATGCAAGCCGCCCCGCCGGTTGCGGCAAATACCGCCGCCGCGCCCGAAGCGCGCACCCCCGAGCCGCTGAAGCCCGTCGCTCCCGAGCGCGTCAGCCCAGCGCAGGCGCTGCCTGAAAAAGACGCCGAGATCCACGCCATTCCGGCGCCCCGTCCGCACAGCGATTTGCGTCCCATGCGCCCCGCCATTTCGCCGGTGCAGCCGTCCGACACGGCGCGCTCCGTCACCAACGAGCCCTACGTTCCCCCCGCCGCGTCGCGCCCCGAACCCATGGCCGAAGCGATCGATCCGATCGTGCCCGGCGCCCGCGCTGCGATCCCGGTTGAGTCCGCGCCGGTCAAGCCCGCCGCAAGCACCGGCGACGCGCCGCGCATCGACATCGGCGCCACCGACGACGAAAGCGAGTTCGACGATCTGGCCCGCCGGCTCGACGAAGCGCTGCGGCTCGATCTGGCGGAGCGCGTCGTACCAGCCCCGACCACCGTAACCCCCATCGTTCAGAACCGGCCGACCCGTGGCCCCGCCGCCAAACCGGCCGAGGCCGCGCCTGTTGTCCAGTCGAAACCTGCCTTCAACAGCCCGCCCCAGCGCGCATCCGGATCGGCGCCGTCGCAGATCCCCTTCCCCGCCCCCTCATCCGTCAGCGCCTCGCCGCTGCCTCCACCGGTTCTCGCTGCGCAGTCCGCACCAGCCGTAAACATGGCGGCTATCGCGGTGCCCACACCCGCGCCCCGCATCACGTCACCGGAGAAAACTGCCCTCCCTCCGCGCGTCGTAACGGCAACGCCGCGCTCCGTTCCGGCACCGGTCGCAACCTCGATCACGACCCCAGAACCGGCCGAGCCGGAGGCTGAGGACTCGCGCAAAGCCTCGCTCGGCACCGCCAGCACGTGGTTCCGTCCGCGCACGCCCGGTAAGTACGATCCTGCCCCGTCCGCAGAGCCGCCGCGTGCAGCGACACCCGAGGGCGACCGCGCCCGGCCAGCGGCCACCACAGCCCGCACCCAGCCAGCGAACGACCTGCCCGGCCGCGACAACCCGTCAGAGCGTGAGCGCCCAGCCCGCGCAGAGGCATCCGCGAACCGGTCAGCGCCCGCTGCGAATGTCCGTCCGGAAACGGTCAGCCGCTCGGCGGATCTTTCCGCCACCCTCGCCGACGATCTCGCTCGCATCCTTGAAACCGAGCCGCTCGAAGTCGCACCCGAGCGCCGCACCGATCCCACCTTCGGCCGTCTCCCTGAAGCGCGTCCTGTAAAAGCCGCAGCAATGGACGTGGAGGCCATGCGGAAAGCCGGCGCCGCCGACACCAACGTCCCCGCGCGCGACAGCGGTTTTTCCTCTCTCGAAGACGAAATGGCCCGCCTCCTCGACGAACTAGCCGGGGACGGCAAGACACGTCGTTGACCCCCAAGGCGGCGAATCGGTTAATGCTCATCTCGGCCGCCCGCGCCACGCGGGTCCGGCATAGGGCGAGAGATACCAGACAATGTATGTCGTGCGGCCGTCATGGCTCGTCCGAATTGGCCTTTTCGGCCTTCTCACGCTTGTCCTGGCCACGCCGGCGCTCCCCCAAGACGTCTCGATCACGCTTGGCGAGGGCAGCACGCTCACCGAGCGGGCGGTTCAACTCGTCGGGCTGATCACTGTCCTCAGCCTCGCGCCATCGATCCTTGTCATGATGACGTCCTTCACCCGGATCGTCATTGTGCTATCGCTCCTGCGCACCGCGATCGGCCTTCAGTCCGCACCGCCGAACGCCGTCATGGTGTCCTTCGCGCTGTTCCTCACTGCCTTCATCATGGCGCCCACCTTCGAGGCCGCCTACAACGACGGCATCCGCCCCGTCGTCAATGAACAGATGGAACTGACCGAGGGATTCGAGCGGGCAGTGCGCCCCTTCCACGCCTTCATGACGCAGCACACGCGCGAGGAGGATATCGGCCTCTTCGTCGACCTGTCGAAAACGCCCCCACCTGCCACCCCGGAAGAGGTCAGCCTTCGCATCCTCATCCCAGCTTTCATGATCTCCGAGCTTCGCCGCGCCTTCGAGATCGGGTTCCTGATCTACTTGCCCTTCCTCATCATCGACATGGTCGTCTCGTCCATCCTGATGGCCATGGGCATGATGATGCTGCCGCCGGCGGTGGTGTCCCTGCCGTTCAAGCTGATCTTCTTCGTTCTTGTGGATGGCTGGTCGCTGCTCGCGGGCAGTCTGATCCGCAGCTACACGGGTTAGCGAGGCTCGCGAAGCCGGCCTTATCCGTCGGTCAGCCGGCCGGAGCTGCCGGAAGCGCGGCCTGCGTCTCCGCTCCGGGCGTCGGCGCGTCTTGGGCTGCCGGCTCGTTGCCGGGATCCACCATCACCGGCTTCTCCCCGCCGATTTCCAGATAGCGCTTGCGATAATCGGCCAGGAACGCATCCATGGTTTCGAGTCCGGCGACCGAGCGCACCACTTCGTTGAAGTTGGATCCGTTGGCAACGATCGGCCCGGTCACGGCATCGAATGCCGGCCCGCTCGATGTCCGGGCCATGGCGCTGGCGAATTTGGCCCGCAGGCGGTCCGTTCCAAGCCGGTCCTGCGCCAGCGAGAACGAGATGCCGGCCTTGAGAACCTCCACCTGCTCATGGTCGGACAGCGGCGCCTCGTCGCTCCACCGATTGCCGAGCAGCCGTTCGAACTCGTCGCCCGCCTCGCTGTAACGCTTGGACGACCAGAGGATATCGCTGCGCAATCTGTCGATATCCGCGCCGGCGATCGGGCGCAACAGATCGAGCGCGAGTTCAGGCTTTCCGGTATCGGCCAGCGCGCGGGCTTCCACGGTCCGCCGCTGCCGCTCGATAGCCACGGGAAGCTCCGCCTGCCGCGTCCGGCTCAGCGTCAACAGCGCCCGATCGGGGCGCTTGTCCAAGATCTGGATGAGCGCGAGATCGGCCGCCACCTGCGCGCGCGCCCCGCCGCGCAGCCGGTTTTCGACCTGATAGGTCAAAAGCTGCTGCGCTTGCCCCAGCAGATCCACATCCACCAGCCGGTTGGCAAGCTTGCGAACCATGGCATCGCCCCGGCGTCCGGGCGGGGTCAGCTCGCGAAAATCATAGTAAAGCGCCAGCGCGTCCACCGGCTTCATCTCGTCGGCTTTGCCGTCGAGGAAAAGCGACGCGAACGCGGCCTGCATTTCTTCCTGCATCAGCCGGGTCGTCGGCGCTTCCGGACCGATCATCTCGGCAATCCGCATGACTTCGAAGCCGCGCCGATAATTGCTCTTTTCAATGCTGAGTTGCCCCAACGTACGCAAGGTGTTCAGTTCGATCTGATCCCCGCGCCAAGCGACCGCAAGCTGCTCCAGCCGATCGATCGCCTGATCGAGCGTGATCAACCCTTCCCGCCGCTGCAGCTTCACCAAGCGGTAGGTCGCCTCCGCGCCGATCGGCCCGTTCTCGGTGCGCACCACCTTGGACAAAAGGTCGATGGCATCCGCAGCATGCCCGTTGGCATCCACGGCCCGCGCGTTCAGCATGTCCAGTTGCGCAAGTTCGCTTTCATTCAGCGTGCGCGGATCCACCTGCGACAGCAGACTGCGTGCCTTACCGTAGTCATTGAGTTCGATGGCAACGGCGACGCCTGCGAGCAAGAACCGCTTTTGGATCACGCTCGGAAAGCTGCCGATCACCCCTTCGCCGCGCGCCAAACTGCGCCGCGCTTCAAGGAAGTTGCCGAGGTCGGCGAGCGCGATCGTCCGCCACACCGCCGCATCCCCGCTTTCGGCCAGTTCCGGCCGATCGATGGTAGCCAAAACATCGCGCGGGCGGTTCATGAGAACCGATCCCCCCGCCCGGATCATCGCCATCTTCTCCGACGTCGATTCCTCCGGCGCGATCGCCTGAATGAGATTGAGCACGCCGACGGTTTCCGGCCCAAGCCCGTTCGCCAGCATGAAAGCGGCCGTCTTGTACCACTTGTCAACCCGCTCGGTCTTTTCGCGGGATTGAGCCACCTCGTCGGACATTTGATGGCGCTTGGTCCAGAACTCCGGAACCGTTTTTGCTTCTAGCCCCGTGAAGTTCACAAAGCCTGTGCGCCCGCCAAGCGATGCGCCAATCGCGCCTGGAACGTCCAGGATGGCCGCACTCTTGGACGGCAGCGCCGTGGAAACGGCCATGCCGCCAGGACGATCGAGCGTCACGAGTTCATTCTTCGCGCGGATCTCAAGATCATCCACCATCGGCACAAACGCGAGTCCATGGGCGGAGCTGAGTCCCTCAACCTCGGCGAAATGCTGCGGCTTGATCAGCCCGCGCGGCTGTCCCTTGCCCGTCACAACCACGACTTCGTCGCCGGTCGAGGGATCCTTGATCCGGTGGATCTCGGAAACAGGCCCAAACGGCACATCCAACGAGGCCGTGCCGTCGTCATGAATCGCGCGCTTCACCGGCAGCGGCCGCGTCGGCTGCATCACCATGTCGCCGATCGTCACCACCCAAAATGTCCCATCGGGATTGAGCGTGGAGAGCATGGGTTCTGAAAGTTCGATCCGGATCGCCTGCGAGTCGTCCACCTTCATCGGTTCGATACTGCGAGCAAGCCCCGCCAGCGCGTCCTGCAAGGGCCCGGCATCGATGGGCGAAGGATCGTCGAACACCAGCCAGAGCGCCGGCCCCCGGCTGAACATCGCCGACCCGATTTCCTTGCCATACGGAAACACGATCCGCGTCGATTCGCCGATGCGCTTGGCTTCCACCCGGATCGCGTCGTCCGCGATCACGCGGTCGTTCGCCCCGTCCGGCAACTCCGCCACCGCGACCTCGGCGGCAGCCGGTTCGACCGGAACCTCCGCCATCACCGGCGCGATGGCCTCTTCAATCACCGGCACCGCGCTGGGCTCAGGCGCCACATCGGCGTCATGTTCGTGACCATGTTCCGCCGGCGCCGCGTGATCGGCGCCATGGCTTGCGGCAGGCACTGCCGCTTGGTCGGCGGCGGGCGTTTCAGCATGATCGGCGCTATGATCCGCGGCAGGCGCCGCGGCATGGTCGGCTCCGTGGCTTGCGGCGGGATCGGCCATGGCGACCTGCTGCGCGGCGGGTGCCTTGGGCGCGGCGTCGTGGCTCTCCGTTCCATCGTGAGCCGGGTCTGCAGTGGTCGTCTCGACGGCCATTCGCGTTTCGGCTTCCGTCGGGGGCGGTTCGGCGCCCACGGCATGAACCTCCTCGGTTGCATCATGCGGAACGTCGTGCTGCGTACCGATAGCCTTTTGAATGGCTGCTTCGGCCGGGGGAAGCGTTGCCGGGTCGGTCGTGCCCTGCACGTCGACGACATAGGTTCCGTCCTCGCGGAAGGCGCGCACGTCGGCCGACGGCGACACCGACAGCACCACCGCGATCCCGTTGTCGCGCGGCTCGCTGTTGATATCGTCGAGGAATGGCGGCAGCGAGGCTTTGATCGCGGACAGATCCACCTGAGCAACGCGGTTGAACGCCACGCTCACGGCACTTCCGTCGCGCGAAAAATCCGCCTCGAAGGGAATGTTCCACTTGAATACGAAGCGCGAAAACGTCGGCGCCCTGGCAACCCGCACATCCAGCCGCGCGGACTTCGACCCGGCGATCCGCAGCAGTTCCGCCTCGCGCGCGATCTTGGCGGCTTCCTCGGCGCGCTTGGCCAGATCGGCGATCACTTCCGGCGGCAGTTGGGGCGGCGGGCCGTCCCAGTCGGTCGGCATGAAGTCCAGGAACAGCTTCGCCCCGGCCTCCATGGTATTGACCTTGGTGGCACGGGTCAGCGCAAAGCGCGCGCCACGTCCATCCGGGTCGGACCGCGCGATCGTCACATACCGGCTGAGCACGGAGGGAACGCGGTCCACCTTCATTTCGACCGGCTGGTCGAAGGTCACTACAAGCACGCCGTTGTCGGCGTTCACCTTGTAGGAGGGCAGAAGGTTGCGTTCGCGGAACGTGATGACGATCCGGCCGTAGTTGTCTTCAAGCTTGAGATCGACTTCCGCCTTTTCAACCGCGAGGGCGGGATTGAACCCGGCGACGAGCAGGACCAGACAAGCAAAAAGGGCCGAGGCAAGCCACCGAAGGGCCTGCCCAGGCGCCGTTCCAGCGCAACGCGCAGCCAGAATGCCTGTCCCGTCCATACGACGCACCAGCACTTGAAGTCCTTGGAAGTAAATCAACTCCCTGGACCTTAGAGCGCCGCGCTTAATGTGCCGTTACACATAACCGAACAGTTTGACGGTCCAAGCCGCATTCCCACTTGACCGCCCGACGCGGAAATCACAGCAACCAAGCCGCCTAAACACCGCAAACCGGCAGTCTTGAATTCACTGAACGGGCGCCGCCGGCATGATCTTCGGCAGCTCTTCCGGCGCGCCCGCAGCGGGCATGCTCACGTCCGGCATCATCTCCGTGCGCACCAAGACCTCGCGCGGCCGCGTCTCGCCGGCAAGCCCCATGGTCAGCTTGCTCGCGGTCTGCGGGTCCATCACGGACATCACGGTCGAAAGCTTGCGGGGGTCCATCTGGCGGGCAATTTCCACCATGACGTCCGCCTCAAGCTGGGCGAATACCTCCGCCGCCGCTTTCGGCTTCATGATTTCATACATCCCGGCAAGCGTCTTCATTTGGCCGCTCGCCGTGGGAGCGCCATCTTCGCCCGTGCCCCCAAGCTGGCTCTCGATGGATTTCAGCTCGTCCAGACGCTTTTGCAGCCGGCCTTCCGTTGCTTCGAGCAGCTTCATTCGAAGCTGTATGTCCTGATCGCGCTGATCCAGTTCCTCGCGCCGTTTCGTGAGGCTCATCAGCACAGCGTCCTCGGAATCGGAGCCGGGCGGCTGATACTCTTCCGGCCGGTCAGTATAGAGCTTACTGCCCGCGCCGCCCCCCCCATGACCATCCGCCGCCGGTGCGCCATGTCCATCTGCGGCCGGCGCACCATGGCCATCTGCGGCGGGCGCGCCATGGCCGGCATCGGGCGCTGCCGCATGATCGCCTGCCGCCGGATCCGCATGCGCTCCATCGGCCGGAGCTGCATGACCGCCCCCTGCCGCATCAGCCCCATGCCCTCCCTCGGCGGGCGCACCATGCCCACCCTCGGCTTCCGCCCCGTGTCCCCCCTCGGCGGGCGCGCCATGTCCGCCCGCAGCGGCGCCATGTCCGCCCTGTTCTTCCTGCTTCTTGGCGAATTCCTCGGCTTCTTTTGCCAGATCGAGGGGCGACTCGATGATCATCGGATCTTCGATGCTGGGCTCGGCCACCGAAGGCGGCTCCTTGGCCGCGTGCCCACCTCCTCCGCCTCCGGCCGCCACCGCCTGCACCGGCCCCAGCGCGAAAGATCCGGCCCCCGTCATAAGGCCGAGGACCTTAAGGGCGAGCAGCGCGCATGTCGCGAAGAGAACGATGGGCAGAAGCCGGAACCGTGTCACGCGGCCTCCTCACGGCGGCCCCGGCGATAGGCTTTCATGCGCTCGGCGGCAGCATCGGCAGCTACCTGCAAGGCCCGTGAGGGCGATTCCCGAACCGGCTCGACCGGCACGGCATGCGCGGGAGATGCTCCGGGCATCGCCGCTCCGATGATCGCGCCAAGGCGCTTCACGATATCGCTCCCCCCGTCGAGCCTGCGGTCGAGATCGCCGATCAGCGCTTCGGCCGCCTTCATACGCCCGCCAAGCGTCGTCTCGCAGTCGGCCGCTGCCGCCTTCAGGCCCATGATGGCCCGCTCGGCGATTTCGGTTGCGGTGATCAGTTCGGAAATCGTCGCCCTCAAAATCTCCTCGTCGGCCCGCAGCCGCGTGAGGCGCTTGTTGAGCACGACGCAATAGAAAATCGTAAGGACCAGCAGAAACGCAACCACCACCTCGATCGCCATTCCCAGATTGAAACTGCTCATCATGTCTTCTCCAGTTCCGTCTGAACGGCGCGCTCGAAAGCGGCCAGAGTCATGCGTGGGCGCCTGAGATTGCGGTTGACCTTGACCGACACGCGCTCGCCGAGCCGCCCGATCTTCCCAGACGTGAGATGAATGTCGCCGCACTTCAGCGCGACGGCGTGTTCCGGCCCGACGTTGAACACAAGCGTTTGCCCAACCGCCAGGTCGAGAACCATGGAAAGTGGAAGCTCTTCTTCACACATCACCGCATCCACTTCGACTTCCGCCTGGAAAATCTCAGTGGCAAGGTGCGTTTCCCAAATATTGTCGCGCCCGAACTTCTCGCCCATGATCATCTGCAAAAGCAGATGCCGGATCGGCTCGATCGTCGAATAGGGCAGCAGCATCTCCACCTTGCCGCCCCGGTCTTCCATATCCACGCGGAACTGCACGAGCACGCAGGCGTTGGCCGGCCGCGAGATCGGCGCGAAACGCGGGTTCGTCTCAAGCCGCTCCAGCGTGAAGTTGATCTGCGTCAGCGGCGCGAAAGCCTTTTCGGCGTCCGCGAGCAGAATTTCGATCATCCGCCGCACGAGGTTCATTTCAATGGTCGTATAGGGCCGACCTTCGACGCGGATCGCCGCCGTTCCGCGCCCGCCGCCGAGCAGCACGTCGATGATCGAGTAGATCAGCGAAGAATCGACCGTCACCAGCCCATAGTTGTCCCATTGTTCCGCCTTGAACACCGCCAGAATCGCCGGCAGCGGAATTGAATTCAGATAGTCGCCGAAGCGGACCGAAGAGATCGAATCCAGCGATACTTCCACGTTGTCCGACGTGAAGTTGCGAAGCGACGTCGTGGTCTCGCGCACCAAGCGGTCGAACACGATGTCCAGCATCGGCAAGCGCTCATAAGACACGAGCGCCGAGTTCACCAGCGAGCGGATGCCCGACTGATCGCTGGAGATATGATCGTCCAGGTTGAAACCGAGGAGGTTATCAATTTCCTCCTGGTTGAGAACGCGGTCCGCGCCGCGCTGCGAATTATCGAGGTCGGTATCGCCCTCGTCGATCATCGCCGCCCATTGCGCGGCTACGGCGTCGCCGTTCTCGACACCCTGCTCCTCCAACGCCGCGCCCCATTCGGCGGCCAGATCGTCCATGCCCTCTTCTGCTTCGCCTTTTTGCTCGGCGAGCGCGGCACCCCAATCGGCGGAGATATCTTCTTCGGTTTCGTCTGCCATGAGCCCCCCGGCCGCCGCCCGCGCTACTGGACGATCACGTTCTTGAAGAGCACGTCATCCACCCGCGCGGGATAAACCGCGATGTTGATGCGCCGTTGCAGTTCTTCCTTCAGGCGGTAAAGCCCGGCGGACCCTTGCAGATCCGACGTGCGAAGTTCGCGCATATAGGTCTGGAAGGCGTCCAGAATGCGCGGCATGTTCGGCTCGATCACCTGCAACATCTTCTGGTCCGACACTTCCAAGGCCACCGCCAGCTTCACATAGGCAGCCCGGTTTTCCGTCGACGACAGGTTCAAGATCATCACCGGCAGATCGTAATAGAAGGCTGTCGGCTCGGTATCCTGCGACGTCGCGGTCACGGGCTCGGCAACCGGTTCGGCCGACCCGCCGCCAAGCATGAACACGCCGCCGCCGACCAGCAGCAGCAACACCGCCGCGCCACCGCCGGCCATCATCATCATCTTCTTGGAAAACCGGCCACCGCCAGCGGCTGCTTCACCGCCCTCGGCCGCCCCGTCTTCCTTTTTCGGCTTCTTCGCCATCGTCTCAGCGCGACCTCGCCCGCAGAATTCCGCAGTGATTCACAACCATCACCCTCGACCGGAGGGTGAGGCCTCAATGGTTAAGATTTCGTTGATAAACCGTTAACCGCTCGGCAGAAACTGCCGGGCAACCCTGCCCATCGGCATTAAACACCATGTTCGCGATTCGCACTAAGTCCTTATAAATCCCGGATCTCCGGGGTTTTCACCGGTTGGCACGCCTCATGCCAGTAAAGACCGTCCGACATGCGCCGCTGGGGAGCGTCAGTGCAGTCTGGGCAGGACTTGGGGAACCGTCATGGAGAATACGTCTCTGGTGGCGCTGTCGCGGCAGATCGTCCTTCAGCGCAAGCTTGAAGTGATCGCCGACAACGTCGCGAACATGAACACGGATGGGTTCAAGCGGCAGGCGCTCAACTTCCAGGAAGCGTTCATGCCCAAGGCGCGGGAGAATCTGTTTCCGCGCCGCGACCGGGCAAGCTCCTTCGTCGCCGAACTCGCCACGCGCACCGATTTCCAGGAAGGCTCGATCGAGCGGACCGGCGCACCCCTCGACGTGGCGATCGGCGGCGATGGCTTCTTCGTCATACAAACCGCAGCCGGCGAGCGCTACACCCGCGCCGGCGGCTTCCAGGTCGACGCATCCGGCCAGCTCGTGACGCCGGACGGCGCGCCTGTGATGGGCGACGGCGGACCGATCACCTTCGGCCCGAACGAAAGCGGTATCCTGATCGGCCCCGACGGCACCGTCTCATCCAGCGCGGGCGTCAAGGGCCGCCTGCGGATCGCCACCTTCGACGACCCCGAATCCTTGGTGAAGGAGGGCGCGAACCTCTTTCGCAGCGACGCACCGGCCCTCGCCGCCACTTCGGTCAAGCTGATGCAGGGTTCGCTGGAGCGCTCCAACGTATCCGGCGTCACCGAGATGACCCAGCTCATCGCGGTCTCGCGGGCCTACGACCAGATCGCCGACGTCGTCAAGAAACAAGATGAACTGCGCGGCCGGGCGATTGATCGCCTGTCGTCGGTTCAGGGCTGACCGGAGACAATAGACCCATGAAAGCTCTGAACATCGCCGCCACCGGCATGATGGCCCAGGAGATGAACGTCAACGTCATCTCCAACAACATCGCCAACATGCGCACCACCGGCTACAAGCGCCAGCGCGCCGATTTCCAGGATTTGTTCTACCAGACCCTGCGTCTCCAAGGCTCGCAAACTTCCGAAGCCGGCAACATGGTGCCCTCCGGTGTCGAAATCGGGTCGGGCGTGCGCGTCGTCGCCACCCCGCGCATCATGAGCCAGGGCGACGTCGATCGCACGGACAAGGAAACCGATCTGGCCGTGCGTCAGGAGGGCTATTTCCAAGTCTCGCTGCCCGACGGCCGCACCGGCTACACCCGCGACGGCTCGCTCGAAATCGACGCCAACGGAACCCTGGTGACGCAGGACGGCAACCCCCTCAGCCCCGCCATCACCATTCCCGGCAACTCCAAAAACCTCACGATCAGCCAAACCGGTGTCGTGCAGGCAACCGTCGGTAACGCCACCACGCCGTCGGTGCTCGGTCAGATCCAGCTCGCCCGCTTCGTCAACAAGGCGGGCCTGCAAGGCATGGGCGACAACCTCTTCCTCGAAACGGCGTCCAGCGGCCCCGCTCAGGTCGGCAACCCCGGCGACGAGGGCTACGGTACCTTGCTTCAGAACCATCTGGAGTCGGCCAACGTCGTAGCGGTGTCGGAACTCACCTCGCTGATCGCCGCCCAGCGCGCTTACGAGATGAACTCCCGCATCATCCGCGCCGCCGACGAAATGGCCCAATCCACCTCGCAGTTGCGCTGATGAGAGCCGCCATGAACCGCCCCCTCTTTCTGCGCATCCTCGCCGCCGCCGCACTCGGTGCCCTCCTTGTCGCCGGCCGCCCTGCCGCCGCCGCCACCTTGAAGACCGACGTCGTGGTGAGCGGCGATATCGTCACCCTCGGCGACCTCTTCGAAGGCGCCGGCGCCCTTGCCGCCACGCCCGTGTTCCGCGCCCCGGATGCCGGCGTCCCCGGCGTCCTCTCCGCCGATCAGGCGCTCGCCGCAGCAGCAGCCGCCGGCCTTGAGGCCAGTGCGCCGCTCATGAACGTCGTCACCGTCTCGCGCGTCGCCACCGTGATCGACGACACCGCGATCACAAACCTCGTTCGCGCCGCCGCCGCCGACCGGCTCACCACCTCTGCCGAAGCCCTCGACATTGCCTTCGACGCTCCCGTCGAAGCGATCCAGGCCGACGCGTCGGCCGCGAAGCCGGTCACCCTTGCCTCGCTCGCCCTGCAGCCGGCATCCGGCCGTTTCACCGTCCGCTTCCTGGTAGACGTCGGCGCCGAAACCCGGCCGATGGAATTCACCGGCCGCGCCATGGAAATGGTCGAGGTGCCCGTGATGTCCCGCCCGCTTGATCGCCGGCAGGTGCTCGGCATGGGCGACCTTGAAATGCAGCGGTTCGAGAAGCGGCGGCTGCCGGCTTCCGTCGTCCGCGACGCAGATGCGATGGTCGGCATGGCCGCCCGCCGCCCGCTCCGGGTTGGCGAAACGATCAGCCGCGCCGACCTGGAACAGCCACGCGTCGTCCTGCGCAACGAGATCGTCACGCTCGTCTACGAACGGCCGGGCCTTGCCCTCACCGCTCGCGGTCGCGCCCTCGGCGATGCCGCGGCCGGCGATCTTGTCTCCGTGCTCAACGAGCAGTCCCGCCGCACCATTCAGGGTATCGCGGCTCCCGGCGGCGTCGTCAGGATCGGACCGGGCATGCCCGCCGGCCAGACCGCCGCTCTCACGCAGTGAGTGATACGCCCATGCGCACCTCCTCCGTCCTCCGGGCCACCGCCCTCCTCCTCGCCCCGCTGACCCTCGCCGCCTGCGGCGCGGCTGACCGGCTCGCCGGCGTCGGCCAGGCACCCGCCTTGTCGGCCATCGAGAACCCCACCGCCATGGCGGGTTACCGTCCCGTGCAGATGCCTATGCCTGCCGTCCAGCCCGTCAGCTACAGCCCTAATTCGCTGTGGCAGTCGGGCTCGCGCACCTTCTTCAAGGATCAGCGCGCCCGCAATATCGGCGACATCCTGACCATCAAGGTCCGCATCACCGACAAAGCCAACATCGCCAATTCCACGCAGCGCTCGCGCAGCGGGTCCGACAGCCTCGGCGTCGGCGGCGCCATCGGCAACATCGCAACCGATTTTCTGCCCGACGGCACCAGCACCGATGCCATCGTGGAGAACTCCTCCGACATGTCCGCCGCCGGTGCTGGAACCGTCACCCGCAAGGAAGACGTGACCACCAATGTTGCCGCCGTGGTGACCCAGCTTCTGCCCAACGGCAACCTCGTCATCGAAGGCCGCCAGGAAGTGCGCGTCAACTTCGAGATCCGCGAACTCATCGTGGCCGGCGTGGTGCGCCCGGAGGATATTGCGAGCGACAACACGATCGAGAGCGAAAAGATCGCCGAGGCCCGCATCTCCTACGGCGGCCGCGGCCAGATCACCGACGTCCAGCAACCCCGCTACGGCCAGCAAGTGCTCGATATCCTGCTGCCGTTCTAGGAGCTTCACGCCAACACGGGAGGCCGGGCTTTGACGATCAGCCGCACCGCCTCCCACCCCTATGGTCCGTCCGTCCCCGCTCCCCAAGCCATCGGACTGACGGATCCAGCCCGCCGCGCGCCGCTCCCCAAGTCGCCGCGACGGGCCCACCCGGCCATCACCTCAAGTCCATGGCCGGACAAGCCCCGCCGGGGCCGGATCCCACGCTCCCCAAGCCATCGGGGGCCGGACCCGGCGGGTCCTCTCAAAAGAAAAAGGCGCGCCCACCGTTTCGCGGGCACGCCCTTTAAATTCTTTGCAGCCGGGTGCCGATCAATCGTCCCGGTAAACCCGCTCGCGCCGCTCGTGACGTTCCTGCGCCTCGATGGACAGTGTCGCGATCGGCCGCGCATCCAGCCGCTTCAGCGAGATTGGATCACCGGTTTCCTCACAATATCCGTAAGAGCCGTCCTCGATCCGCTTCATCGCGGCGTCGATCTTGGAGATCAGCTTGCGCTGCCGGTCGCGCGCCCTGAGTTCGATCGCCCGATCGGTCTCCGAGGAGGCGCGGTCGGCGATATCGGGCAAGTTGGTGTTTTCGTCTTGAAGATGTTGCAGGGTCTCTTTGCTCTCGCGCAGGATCTCGTCCTTCCAGGCGAGAAGCTTCCGCCGGAAATATTCCCGCTGACGATCGTTCATAAACGGCTCGTCCTCGGTCGGCCGGTAGTCTTCAGCCAGATCGATCGACATGCGATGTCCTCTCCCTACCCCGAACGCGGGCGGAATATATCCATCGCGGACCACCGCTACAACGGCAAAGGATGGCTTTCCATGCAACGGTGGCGAAAGACCAAAAAACGCTGGCTGTCAAAGGTTTGTCGTCGTCCACCGCACGGGACATCCACTCACGGCTGATCGACAAAATGTCCAAGCTTGGCCATTTCCACCTGCGCGCGCAAAGAAATGTCGGCGACCAGGGCATCGAGTCGTTCGTCGCCGGACGCCTCCAACCCGCCGACCAGCGCTGAAATCCGGTCCAACGAATCGCCGGAAAGGTGGCCCGATAACAGCCCGATCTTGATTTCTTCGAGCACGTCGAGGAGATCGTGACCCTGCTTGGCCGCCCGCTTGCGCTTGCGCGGTTGATCGCCGTCTATCGCCTGCAACGCCAAAAGCACGTCGAGCCCGGGCGTGGCCGTCGCCGGCGACGTTGTCGCGGCACGCGCCGGCTGCTCGCTGTTATAGGTCGGAGAGAAGGTCGCGCCGGTCCCGTCCGCCTTGCGCGCCCCGCGGCCGCCTTGCGTTCCGATCGTTCGCGTCGGCCCGCCGATCCGGATCATCGCACCACCCTTTGAAAGCTAAGGCAATTACGGACCATATTAGTTAACGAGGCGTTAACATCCCGGCAAAAAATACCCATCGGCCTCGCACAAAACGCAGCTTGATTCGCACATTGCCTAAGCCGAAAGGTGTTCCGGTTCAAGCCCTTAGCGAGTAATTCACGACCCCTGGTAGATCTGGCACGTCCGTTGCGTATTGCAAGCCGGGGAGCCGTGATCCTTCACGGGATGGACAAGCGATGAAACTGAGAATGCTCGGCGCGATCAGCGCCATTCTTCTGATCATCACGGGCAATGCCGCCGAAGCGGCATCGCGCATCAAGGATATCGTCGACGTCGAAGGCGTACGCGAGAACCAGTTGATCGGCTACGGCCTCGTGGTCGGGCTTCAGGGTACGGGCGACAGCCTCAACAACTCGCCCTTCACCAAGCAGAGCCTGCAAGCCATGCTGGAGCGCCTCGGCGTCAACGTGCGCGACGTCAACATGCGCACCGCCAATGCCGCCGCCGTCATGGTCACCGCCCATCTACCACCCTTCGCCACCCAGGGCACCCGGATCGACGTGTCCGTCAGCGCGCTCGGCGATGCGAAAAGCCTGCAAGGCGGCCAGCTTCTCGTCACGCCGCTGATGGGCGCCGACGGCGAGGTCTACGCCATCGCCCAAGGCGCCATCGCCATCGGCGGCTTCGAGGCCTCCGGCGATGCGGCTACGATTACCCGCGGCGTTCCCACCCAGGGCCGCGTTTCCAACGGCGCCGTTGTCGAGCGCGAGATCGTCTTCAACCTCGCCGCCCTTTCCACCGTGCGCCTGGCCTTGCGCAATCCGGATTTCACCACCGCCCGCCGCATTGCCCTTGCCATCAACGATCTGTTCGGAACGCCCGTCGCTGACCCCACCGATCCGGCCACCGTCCGCCTCAGCCTGCCGCCACAGTTCGAGGGCAACATCGTCGACCTCCTGACCGACGTCGAACAGCTCATCGTCGAGCCTGATCTGCCGGCCAAGGTCGTGGTCGACGAGGCCACCGGCATCATCGTCATGGGTCAAGACGTGCGCGTTTCCACCGTCGCGGTTGCGCAGGGCAATCTCACCGTACTGATCACCGAAACGCCGGAAGCCTCCCAGCCCGCGCCTTTCGGTAACGGCCAGACCGTCACGCTGCCCCGCACCCAGGTGGAACTCACTGACGGGTCGGAGCGCCGGCTCGCCGTCATCCGCTCCGGCGTGACGCTCCAGGAATTGGTGGACGGGCTGAACGCGCTCGGCCTTGGTCCCCGCGATCTCATTTCCATCCTGCAAGCCATCAAGGCCGCCGGCGCCCTTCAGGCTGACGTGGAGGTGATCTGATGCAGTTCGATGTCGCCGCCGCACCCGCCGCAAGGCTGCCCGCCGCGCTCAAGACCACCGACGCTGAAAAGGCCATGCAGACCGCGCGGGATTTCGAAGCCGTCTTCCTCGCCGATGCCTTCAAGATCATGTACCAGGGCGTCGCCATTGATCCCTTGAGCGGTGACGACAACAGCAATCAGAGCTGGCGCGAAATCCTCGTCGACGAATACGCCAAATCCTTCGCAGCGCGCGGCGGCATCGGCCTCGCCGCCCCGATCGCGCGTGAACTCCTCGCCATTCAAGAGGCGCACAAAGCATGATGCCCGCAAGACGTCCACCAGCCCGCGAGCCCCGGATCACCTCCGCTGAAATCGCCGAAAAGGTTCTGCGCAACATCGCGTCCGCCATGGACGCGCTGCAATCGGTCATCTCCCGCGAAACCGCGCTGGTGAAATTGGGCAAGCTGAACGCCGCCGCCGAGCTTGCGCCTGAAAAGGAAGAGAAAGCCGCCCTCTACACCCGGCTGATGCTTCTGGCGCGCGAGGAGGTCAAGACGCTCGCCGCCTATGACGCGGCCGCCGTCGAGGACCTGAAGCGCCGCCACGAAACCTTCCGGTCGGAAATCCAGACCAACCTTGCCGTGCTCGCCACCGCCCGCGAGGTCGCAGAGGATCTCTTACGCACGGTCGCCAGCGAAGTCGGCGTCGCCACATCGGCGGGCACCTACGGCCGGCGCGGCGCGACTGCGTCGGTCGGGACCACCAGCGCACGCGGGATCGCGATCAACACGGCACTCTGAAACATCAAACTTTGCCGCCGTTTGTGATCTCTTAACGGCCCTCAAGTCGATAATGCTTCGGTCGAATCAGAGCCGAATCACGCTCATTGCTGCACATAAGCAATAATTAGAATTTTAGTGATTTAGCAAACCTGATTTTCAACTCTTTTCAGTACCTTATGCGTGTGCATGGACCTTCCATGCACCAATCGGGAACTGAAAATCATGGAAATCGGCAACGTCAGACCGGTTTTGACCGGCTCGGCAGGGCCGGTGCCAAGAGCGCCGGCGGCCAGTCCAGAGGCAGTACGAACCGATCTGCCAGTCCGCGCAGCCGTGGCGGAAACCGCCGCCGTCGAACAGCCCCGCCCGCAGGCCGACGCCAACGCCGACCCCAATCGCGGCGATCCGCGCCGAACCGGCGGAAACGGCAAATCCTCCAAGACCACGCTTCCCAAGGAAGCGGAAATCGATCGGAAGGTCGAATTCGACAACGCAGCCAACACCCTCGTCTACAAAAAGGTCGACGCGGAATCCGGCGACGTGGTCGAGCAGGTCCCCGAGGAAGTCGTGCTGCGGATGCGCGCGATGGTCCACGCTTGGGGCGAGGCCAATCCCACCGCTGCAAATCAAACCCGCACCAGTTCGTTCGACATCACCGCATAGTCCGGGCTTTTGCTGCCCGAATAGTGTCGCAATGACATCTGCGCTACGGTCGTTCCACGATGGTGATTCGCATCGGTTTAGGCATACCTACCGATGTTGAAATCGCCTAACTGATCCAACGCGAGGCGCTCTGCCGGCTGCTGCGCCGCGTGGGCAGCCGCCCCGCCGGAAGCAGGCGGCGGCTATGAGCGCACACTCGAACAACGTGATCCCGGTAGATCTCGAAGTCCCGCAGGACTGGTTCGAGAGCCGGCTCGACGGTGGCCACCATCGCCACATGTTTTCCACGCTCTGCGCCGCCATCGCCAAACGCCCGCTCGGCGTTCAAATGCGCCTTGTGCCCTTCGGCTCCTATGCCGTGCCCCGCAAGGCCCCCGACGGCGGCTTCACTATCTCCTACCATTCCGCCGGTGACGCAGCGAATGTCTGGCGCATCAAGGAAACCTCGATCTTCGGCCACCATAGCTTCGATGCCATGGGCTATTCCGGCTGGAGCAGCCTCGCGCTGCGTGCCGACGAACACCGCGCCCGGATCGAGCGCATCGACACCGACGCCGCCACCACCGCAATCGAAAGCCTGCGGCTGCGCCTCAAAGCCCGCAATCTTTCCAAATACGTCCAGCCCGGCGAACCCTTCTCGCCGCCCGGCCGCTATGTTTTCATGCCGTTGCAGCTTCTGGACGATCCGGTCTCCGCTTTTGCCCGGATCGACCATCTCGCGGTCCTGCGCCGCGCGGCCGAAGTCGCCAAATCGACCGGCCGCTACCTCATCGTCAAACGCCATCCGCTCTGCCGCAACGCCGCTGTGGAACTCGCTCTGCGTGAGGCCGGCGAGGCAAATCCCTTCATGCGCGTCACCCAGGCCTCCATCCACCCGCTGATCGAGAGCAGCGACGCCGTTCTGGTCGCAAATTCCGGCGTCGGCATGGAAGCGCTGGTCTACGGCAAACCGGTCTTCACCTTCGCCGCCAGCGAATATGAACTCGCCACCAAACCGATCAGCACGATCGAGGATGTCGCAGCCGTCTTCGCCGACAAGCACAATTTCAGCGCCTCGGCCAGCACGCGCTTCCTTCATTACTATCTCACCGAATGCTGCTTTGAAGCCGGTCGGCCGGAAACCGCCGCGAAAAGCCTCGACCGGGCCATCGCCGCCCTCGGCATCGCGCCCTCGGCATCCTCCGCGCCCGTACCCATCCCATCGGTACAGCCCGATCTCGAAACCGCCGCCGAACTTGAAGCCGCCCGCCGCCAACTCTTGCGCGCCCAGCACGAGATCGACGCCCTGAAGCGCGCCAATACCGAGGCCGCCGCCGCCGCTAACGAGTTGGCGGCCACGCTCCGCGCCAATCAGAGTGCCGGGCCGAACGCAGCCGGTCAGGCCGCCGCGCTCGATATCGGCCTCAAGCTCCACGCCCGCGCCAGCGCGGCCATTTCCGCCGAGAACGGCCTCGCCGCCATCGCGCGCGACGCTTTCAGCGCCTATGCCGGGCTGGCTGAAAGCTGGCGCGCCACCGGCGCCCCGATCGGCCCCCAAGCCGCCGAACTCCTGCGCTCCGGCACCGCCGCCGCCGCGAACGCCGGCGCCTCCATCCGCAACATCACGAAGGACGCCTATCAGGCCCTGCACGACAAAGACCCCGGCTATCAAGCCAACAATTGGCTGGTCGACCACGTCGAGACGATCGCCGCCGCCCGTCCGCGCGTCATCGCCGAAGTCGGCTGCGGCAACGGCCGCTTCGTCAAGGCGATCGCACCGCGCGTCGAACGGGTTCTGGCGCTCGATTGGGCCCGCTCTCCGCTTCTCGACCCGCTGCCCGCCAACGCCGAGTTCCGCGCCACCAATGTCCTGACCGACGAAATCCCGCCCGCCGATCTCTGCTGCTCGGCCGACGTGCTGGAGCATTTCGAGCCCGTCGCCCTGCCCTCGCTCATCCAAAAGCTGAACGCCGCAGCGCCGCTCAACTACCACGTCATCGCCTGCTACGACGACGGCCACAGCCACCTGTCCGTGCTGCACCCCGGCCAGTGGCTCGCCCTGTTCCGCATCGTGAGCCCGGCCTACCGCATCGCCGCCGTGATCCCAAGGCGCGGCCGGCCCGATCAAGTCGTCTGCGTCATCTCCAACATCCCCGAACGTCTCGCCGGCCGCCCCCGCGCCGCCCGTCACGTCGGCGCATGGGGCTGGCCCGGCAAACCCATCGTGATCCACCCCGATGCCGTGTGCCTTGCCGCCGGCCGCCCCGTTGCCGATTGGGTCGGCGTCGACGAGGCAACCATCGCCATCCGCTGGCGCGGCGCGGAAAAGCTCGACTTCGCCCGCATCGACGACACCGGCACCCGGATCGAGATCACCAATGCCGCCGGCGAGCGCTATCAGATCGCGAGGCTGGAATGACCGAGCCGCTTCTGTCGATCTGCGTTCCCACCTTCAACCGGCGGGTGCTCCTTGAACGCAACGTCAACTTCCACCTTCGGCGTTTCACAGCGCTCAAGATCCCCTTCGAGATCGTCATCGCGGATGATTGCTCGACCGACGGCACGGGCGAATACCTCGAAACGCTTGCCCGCAATCCGAACGTCCAGGCCCACCGCCGCGCCCGCAATTCCGGCTTTCTCGACAATTACGCTTTCGTCATGCGCCGCGCGCGCGGCCGCTACGCCATCTTTCTTGGCGATGACGATCTTCTCATCCCCGAAAAGGTTGCCGAATACATCGCCCGCCTCGAAGCAGACCCCAAGCTCGGCATGATCCAGGCGCCCTGGCTAATGATGGACGAGCGGCCCGGCGGCGGCCCCATGGGTCCCTTCTACAAGATCGACCGCGAGCATCGTTTCACCGAGGGCGATCTTCCTGCATTGGCCGGTTTCGTGCTCAATCAGCACATCTTCCCGGAATTCATGATCATCCGGCGCGAGGTTCTGGCCCGCTCCATCTCCAGCCCCTGCCCCTTCATTTTCTGGGCCTTCCTCTACACCGGCCGCGCGCTGGCGCAGGCCGATGTGCTGTTCATCCCCGAACCCTTCGCCCGCGTCACCGCTATTTCGAACGATCCGCGCCAGCAGCAGGGCAACAACGAGACCATGTTCCAGTGGGATCGCTATCGCGGCGGGATCGAATATCTCGTATCCCTCGCCCGCACCGTCGCCGGCAGCGCCATGACGGGCCAGGACAAGCTATCCGCCCTCATAAATCGCTTCATGGAAATCCGGCAGACCGTCGCGCTTCGCCTCAACATCGGCGCCAAAAACTGGGCGGAGGCCTATATCCTCCATCACCGCATGGCCGCCTATGGCCGGTCCCCGCTGGATCAGGCCACCTTCAATCAGGTCCGCCAGTCCGCCGGTATCGCCACCGCCGCCGCCGAGGCGATTTCCTATTCCAGCGAGCCCGCCATCCTCGATCCCGCCCTAGACGAGCGCCTTCTCGACGCCCTGAAACCGGACATCCGCGCCCGCCTCGTCCGCAATGCCGCTCCCGGCCTTCCAGGCAAACCCCGCGCGTTTTTGCGCGTAGATCCCGCCTTTCCCGCCGAAATCGGGCGCAACGACGCCATCTTCGACATCAAAGACTATGTCGCGCAATTCGTGTAAGCGCCATACCTCAGACTTTGACGATCGACCTTCACGGGGACCCTGAATTGTTACGGACCGGAGCAATGCATTAACGCTGTGTTAACCATGAACATTCAGGGTTCGTTAAACAAATTGGAGCGCTTGAAGCCATGAAGATACTCGTCGGCGTGCCCGCTTACCGGCAGTCGGTCAGCACGACCTGCCTTCAGACGCTCGTGAAACTCTTCTCCAATTTCAGCTCGAACTACGACCACATTTCCTTGGATCTGAAGATCGCTCAGGCCACCGTGGTGCACCGTGCCCGCAACGCCTTCGCCAGCTTCGTGCTCGCTGATCCCGCCTACACCCACCTTCTTCTCGTCGATCCCGACGTCGGCTTTCGCCCCAGCCTCCTGGAACGGCTGATCGCCTTCGACGAAGCCGTCGCGGGCGCCACCTATCCAACCGGCGCGCTGGACAGGACCGCCTTCGCCACCTTCGCCAAAACCGTCGAAACCGGCGCCGACGCCGAGGTTTGCGCCCTTGACTACGCCGGCGGCGGCAGCTCCGTCATCCTGGTGGACGACCCCTTGCAAGCCGGTGCCAAGGAGATGGTCCTGCGTGACGGCTTCATGAAAGTGACCGAGCTTGGCAACGATCTCCTGCTCATCCGCCGCGACGCCCTGGAGCGGATGGCCATGACCTTGCCTTCCATCATGTTGCCCGATAGCGCCGAGCCTTACCGCCAGTTCGGCCTGCAATCCTACGTGATCCAAGCCTTCGATCCCATGCCCGCCAGCGCCGAAGGGCTCTATTCCGACAGCGATGGCTTCTCCCGCCGCTGGACCGAGGGCTGCGGCGGCGAATTGTGGGCCTGTTTTGTGGAGCCCGTGCAGCGCCGCGTCGAGGATACCGTAGCCGGTCACTTCCTGACCAAGCTCCAGAACGGTCACGTCTGAAGGGCTGAGCCATGCACATCCTGATCGGCTCTCCCTCCGCCGACGGCGAGGTCGAGGTCTCTTTCGCACAGTCCGTCATGGCGCTGGTGGGTGGTTTCGCCCACTCGCGGCCGGGCACTACCTTCGAAATCGAAACCCCCATCGGCCGCAGCGTCGCCCATGGCCGTGACATCCTGGCCAATCGCGTGTTGCAGGACGAGCGCTTCACGCATCTCCTCTTCATCGACACCGACATGGGCTTCCAGGCCGAACTGATCGGCCGCATGCTCGATATCGGCAAGCCCGTCGTCGGCACGATTGCGCCCCAACGCCACCGCGATCTCGACGACTTGCGCGAGAAGATCGCCGCTTTTCCCACCCCGCTGCTTGCCGAAATCTGCTCGGCGACCTACACGCCCGGCCTCTCCGAACTCGCCTTCGACATCCAGGAAGAGACCGACCCCGCCGCCCTTGCCGGCATGATCCGCGCAAACCAGACCGGCGCCGGCATCCTGCTCATCCGCCGCGACGCGCTCGAAACCCTCCGGCTCTACTGCCCGGAGCTGATCGAAGCCCGCGTCCGCCCTGAAATGGCCGCTATCGGCCTTGCCGAACCGCTCACCCGCTTCTTCGCCTATCGGCGTGGCCATGAAGGCGTTCTTCTCGGCGAGGATCTCTCCTTCACCACGCGCTGGGTGGAGCGTTGCGGCGGCGAGCTTTGGGTCGTGCCCGACGGTCTGATCACCCATACCGGTTCGCGCGTCGTCACCGGCAATTACCAGCGCAAGATGATGCTGATCGGCGAGGTCTGAGGAAAACGGCCATGGCGATACTCCTCGGCACCGCGAACAGCCGCGGCCTGATTTCCACCGTCCATCTCAACATGGTCGTCGCCTTGCTCGAACATGTCCGGGTGAAGCGCCCCAAACTCGTCGTTCAGCATAAGATTTCAAGCTGCGCGCTCCCAGGCTTTGCCCGCAACGCCCTCGCCAGCACGGTCCTGTCAGACCCGAACCTGTCGCATCTCCTGCTCGTCGACCCCGATATCTCCGTCTCGCCCGAAACCGTCCTCGCGATGCTCGACTTCGACCAGTCCGTCGTCGCTTGCCCCTACCCCGCCCGCGACTGGGACCGCCAGGCCTTTGCCGACGCCGCCCGCCGCGTCGAGGATCCGGCCGTCGCGGAAGCCTGCGCCATCACCTACGTCGGGGGCGACGACGATCTCCTCTTCGGCGAGGACGGAAAACTCGTCACGCGCGGCCCCTTCGCCCGCGTCACCGGCTGCGGCGCCGGCCTTCTCCTCATCAAGCGCGCCGCCCTCCAGACCATCGCGCAAAAGCGTCCGGATATGCTGTTGAACGAACCGCGCGCCGACTATGCCAAGCTCGGCTACACCGGCGCCCGTATCCTGGAATGCTTCGAGCACGCCTCGAACACCCGTTCGGACGAAGCCGTCGAGGGCCGCGCCTTCGCCAAGCTGTGGACCGGCCTCGGCGGCGAGGTCTGGGCCCACATGGAAGCTGTGGTGACGCGCTTTTCCGAGCACCGCTTCGTCGGCCATTTCGCGAGCAAGCTCAAACTCGGCATGATCTGATGGCCGTCCCGCGCATCCTGATCGCGACACCCACGGCCCATGGCGACGTCTGCGCCGAGTTCTGCGAGACGATCACCAGTCTCGTCACCCATTTCGCCGGCGGAATCGCCTTCGATCTGCGCTGTATCGAAACCCACGACCTGCGGCTCGTGCGCAACGTCTACGCCAGCCTTGTGCTCGCCGACCCAAACATCACCCATCTCTTGTTCTTCGATAGCGACATGGGCTTCATGCCCACGCTTTTGGAAAAGATGCTTGCCGCCCAAAAGCCGGTCGTCGGCGTCGTTAGCCCCGCCCGCGCGATCGATCCGAAGGCCTTCGCCTTGGCCGCCCGCCGGGTGAAGGATGCTCGGGCCGCCGAAATCGTCGCCAACGTCTACATCCCCGAACGATCGGCCTTTCGCATCGGCTACGCCGAGGACGGCGTAACGCCGGTTCACGTCGCCCACGAAGGCTCGCTGATGCCCGTCTCGCGCTGCGGCACCGGCATTCTTTTGATTCGCCGCGCCGTGTTCGAGGAATTGCGCGACGCCCTGCCCGGCGACTATGACGCCGTTTCCCCACAAGCCGCGGCGGCCTACGGCCTCACCGGCGGCTACCTCCGCTGCTTCGATGCCGTATCGGGCGACGATGGCACCACGCTCGGCGAGGATCTCGCCTTCGCCAGCCGCTGGATCAAAACACTCGGCCACGACATCCATCTCGTGTTCGACGAAGTGATCTTCCACGTCGGCGACCGCCGCACCACCGGCAAGGCCGCGATCCGTCGGGCCTACCGGCTTTCTGAGCGATCCTGATCGCTCTCGACGTCAATTCCTAACAGACATGGTTTCTGTTCTGTTAAAACGAGAATTACTGATTTCGTTTTGCAAGTTACACTGAACGTTAAGGTTGATCCACGTTTACCACGTTCTTTTACTTATGATTCTAGGTCACGACGTCCTACTGGCTTCACCTCTCAGGAAGAGAGGCGTCAAGTTTAGCCAGAAGGACTACCAACATGACCGGCATCACTCTCGGCTCTGGCGTTCGCCAGAATCTTGTCACTCTTCAGCAAACCGCTGAAATGATGAGTCAGAGCCAAAACCGTCTCGCGACGGGCAAGAAGGTCAACTCCGCTCTCGACAACCCGAATTCTTTCTTCACCTCGGCGTCCTTGAACAACCGCGCCAGCGATCTTTCCACCCTGCTCGACGATCAGGGCCAGGCGATCCAGACGCTGAAGGCAGCCAGTCAAGGTATTTCGTCGATCTCCAAGCTCGTCGACGCCGCCAAAGCCAAGGCGAACCAGGCGATGCAGAGCTCGAACGCCGATGACCGCGCGAAATTCGCCAGCGAATTCAACACCTTGCTTTCGCAGATCGAAGACATCGCCGACGACAGCGGTTACAAGGGCAAGAACCTTCTGAACGACGGCAACGACCTGAAGGTTATCTTCAACGAAAAGACCGGCTCCGATCAGAACTCGCTGACCATTAGCAGCGTGGACTATTCGGACACCTCTGGCAACCTCGGCGTCACCGACGTCGCATCCAATGCCTGGACCGCCGATTCCACCGGCGATGCCGCGATCGAGACCCAGATCACCAACCTGACCGCCGCTCAGACCAAGTTGCGCAATCAGGCCTCGACCTTCGGTACGAACCTCACCATCGTCGAAAACCGTCAGAACTTCACCAAGAGCATGATCAACACCCTGCAGGAAGGTGCTGACAAGCTGACGAACGCGGACTCGAACGAAGAAGGCGCGAAACTGCTTGCGCTTCAGACCCGGCAGAGCCTTGCCAGCACGTCGCTCTCCCTGGCCTCGCAGGCCGAACAGAACGTCCTGCGTCTCTTCTAAGCCGCACTCAGATATCACTGACGACCATCGCGGCGGGGGGGCCTCCCCCGCCGCTTTCTTTTTGTCTTCAGGCAACAAGTGATGCGTTTACCGTGCATTAAGGTTAACACGGCATGCTCCTTCTCGACCCGCCCAGAATGAGGCGGCCGAATGCCCTAGAACGGGAAGTAGCCAAATGTCCTCAGTAACACTCGCCGCTGGCGTTCGAACGAACCTTCTGGCTCTGCAGCAGACCTCCAGTATGCAGGAGGTGGTTCAGGGCCGTCTTGCCACGGGTAAGAAGGTCAACTCTGCGCTGGACAATCCGAATTCATATTTCACGGCTGCCGCGCTCGCGGACCGTTCCCAAGATCTGTCGAATTTGCTCGACGACATGGGCCAGGCCGTCCAGACGCTGAAAGCGGCCGACGAAGGCATCAAGGCCATTCAGAAGCTCGTTGACTCGGCGAAAGCGAAAGCCAACCAAGCTCTCGCCAGCGCGTCCTCCACCGACCGCGCGACCTTTGCCAGCGAGTTCAACAAGCTCCTGAACCAGATCGGCGACATCGCCGAGGACTCCGGCTACAAGGGCAAGAACCTGCTCAAGGGCGACGACTTGAAGGTTATCTTCAACGAGCGCACCAGCACCGCGCAGAACTTCTTGACCATCGAAGGCATCGATTACACCTCGCCTGCCGATGACACCGGGCTGAACCTGGATCTGATCACCGCCGCATCGTGGGACGTCGGCTCAACGGGCGATAACAACATCGGAACCGCCATCGACGCCGTGAACGCGGCTCTGACGACGCTGCGTACCCAGGCATCCACCTTCGGTACGAACCTGTCGAGCGTGCAAATCCGTCAGGACTACACGAAAGCCTTCGTGAATACCTTGGTCACGGGTGCCGACAGGTTGACGCTGGCCGATCAGAACGAGGAAGGCGCAAAGCTGCTCTCCCTCAACACCCGTCAGCAGCTCTCATCCACGGCGCTCTCCTTCGCCAGCCAGGCCGATCAGAACGTTCTGCGGCTTCTCCAGTAAGACGGCCTCGCGCCGGCAACGGTCGGCGCGGCCAAAAGTTAAGAGGGGTGGAGCGTTCGCGCTCCGCCCCTTTTTGGTTGGGCTACCGCAGGAAATCGCTGCTTTAACGTAGCATTAACCATGACCGGCGCAATCGTGGTTAAGTAGGGGTTAACGCCCGATTCTGGAAACAACGATGACCAGTGTCCCCCTGACACGCGCGACCCGAGATACGATTTTCAGCCTGAGAAGCGCCATTGACGAGGCGAAGATCGCAGGCGATCGGCTTGGATCCGGCAAGAGGGTCAACTCCGCCCTTGAGGATCCGAGCACCTATTTCACCTCCCTCGCCCTGACGGACCGCGCCGCCGAACTCGACCGCACGCTCGAACAGGTCATGCAGGGCGTCCAAACGCTCCGTGCCGCCTATGATGGCCTCAACGCCATCACCAAGCTTATGGACGCCGCCAAGACCATGGCAAACCAGGCCTCGCGCAGCCTGGACGCATTCGATCGCGCCGACTTCGCAAAGACCTACAACGGCGTCCTTCAGCAAATGGAGGATATTGCTGGGGATAGCGAGTATCGCGGCAAGAACATTCTTCTCGGCCAGGGCCACGATCTGAAGCTCTATTTCGGTGACGAGCGTACGGATGCCGTTCTGATCGAAGCGGTGGACTACACCAACATCTCCGCTACGCTTGGTTTGGAGCGCGTGCCCGAAGGCAAGCTCGGTCGGTTTGAATCCCAGCTTATGAACGGCACAACGCCGCTTACCAAAGACGATCTCCTGAGCAGCGCCGCGCCCGCCTACGAAGTCGGCGACGTCGTGACCGTCACCAACGGCGCCGGCAAGACCGTGTCCACCCTCACGGTTTCACCGACCACCAAGGTCTCCGACCTTCTGAAAGCCTTCAACGTCGCCAACGACGGTATTCGGGCTTCGCTCGGCACATCTGGAACGCTGACCGTCGAAACCACGACCGACATGACCATCACGGTCACCGGAACCGGCGGCACCCGCACAACTGCGATCGACGCCGAGGAGGCCGGCTGGATGTCGCCGGCGGCGCCCGACGCAAGTCTGGAAGAGTTGAAGGAGGCGCTCGAAATCTTGCGCCTTCAATCCGTGACCTTCGGCACCAATCTCACGATGCTGCAAAATCGCGAGCGGTTCATGAAGGAATTCTCCGGTACACTGGTTGCCGGAGCCGAACAAATCATCGCCGCCGATAAGAATGAAGAGGGTGCCAAGCTCTTGGCCCTGCAAACGCGCCAGCAGTTGGCCACGAGCGCGCTCTCCTTCGCGCGTGAAGCCGATCAGGGCGTCTTGCGTCTACTCGGCGGATAGCGCCGCCGCTTGTAAGAGGGATCGCCGATCATGGCCTTGAAGGTTGAGTTGAAGCCGGGCGAAAGGATCATCATCGGTGAATCCGTCATCACCAACGACAACCAGCGCACGCGCCTCTTCATCGAGGGTAGCGCGCCGATCCTACGCGAGAAGGATATCCTCACGCTGAAAACGGCCGATAGTCCTGCCAAACGGATCTATTTGGCGGTCCAGCTTATGTACCTCTCACGCGAAGTTAACAAGTTCCAGGACGAATACTTCAACCTTGTCAAGGATATAATGGAAGCGGCGCCGAGCGCCATTCCCTTTGTAACCCGCATAAGTAACAATATCTTAAGTAACTCGCTATACAAAGCGTTGAAAGAAGCACGTAGTCTCATCGAGCACGAGCAGAAGCTTATCCAACATGTACAATCAGGGCTCGAACGCATACCTGCGCACCCAACAGACGACAGCGGGTCCTCGTGAACTCGAAGCTTCGCTGCTGATCAAGGCGGCAGCAAGACTTCAGTCCATTCGTGATGATTGGGAAACCGCTCGCAAAGGCCTCGATGAGGCCATAACTTTCAATCGAAAGCTGTGGACGATACTTGCGACGTCCGCCACCCGTTCGGACAGCCCGCTTCCCGCCGAGATCAAGACGAACGTGGCAAATCTCGCGGTGTTCATCTTTTCCCATTCGATGCGGACCCTTTCGGAACCGACGCCGGAAAAGCTGACAACGCTCATCAGCATCAACGCGAACATCGCTGCCGGCCTTCGCGGTTCGGCCGGCTGATCGCACGCGGACGGCCTTGCGAAAACGCAAAAAGGCACGGCTCGCCGCCGCGCCCTCCGCGCCTCAATCAGCCAAGTCTTACATATAGTTGACGAGCGACAACTCGCTCAGCAGCGATGTCGTCTGATAGCTCGCCTGCATGCGTGTTTGCAGAGTCCGGATTTGCGCTGCTATTTCTTCGAGCTTCACGCCCTCGGTGCCATCCAGCATTTCCAGGATGGAGCTTTTATTGATCTTGTTGCGGGCCGCCGTGTCGATCGCGATCTTACCGGCCACCGCAATTTCCGCATGAATATCCTGCGGCCGCTGCACACCTTCCTTAGCCGCCAGCCCGTCGCGGGTGCGCTCGATCAGGGCGCGATAACGGTCCTCGTCCGTCGCCACGCTGCCGCTGAACTGCGCAACGGCCGTCACCGCAAGCGACTGTACGAGCCGCCGCAAACCTTCCTCATTCGCCCGCGCGCCATAGGAAACGTCGATCGACGTATCCACCCGCGCCACGCTGTCGCTGCGCGGCAACGTGGAGGGGTCGGACGGATCGATCGCCCCGTTGTATCCCCGGTACCAGAAAACCGTATCGCTCTGGGTGCCGTCCCGCAGGCTGACCGCCGAGGCAAGGCTTCCCCCGCCCGAGGTTGCATCGACCCGCTGCGGCGCCTTGCCGCCCAAGGTATCGAAGAAGTTCTGCCCTGCCCGCATGGCCGACGCGGCCTTCAAATCGGTCGCGACAGCCCGGTCCACCGCGACCGTCAACGCCGCTCCCATGTTTGCCGCCGTATCATTCACCGTCGCGCCGATCGTGAATTCCCCCGCTGCCGGCGTCGCCGACAACGTCGCCTTCAGCTTGATCGCGGACGTCGTCCCGTCCGGGTTCTGCAATTCCAGCGTCACGGTATCGCCTGCGTTCACGGTGCCGGACACGGCGAAATCGACGGACGTAACCGGGCTGCCGCTCTGCGTTATGGTAATGCCGCCGCTCGTGGTTTCGGCATCCGAAATCTTAAAGCCGAATTCAGCCGACAGCGGCGTTTGACGTGACAGCGAAACTGTGGCGGCGGTTGTCGCGATTTCCAAACGTCCCTTACCGCCGACGCCAAGATCGGCCGTCAGCCGCTCCGCCGTCACCTGCATCAAGCCGTCCTTCGCCCCGTCGCCTTGAAGCATGCGCTGCACGTCGATGACCGGCTTGGTGTCGGTCTCACGGCCCGAGAAGAGATAGCGCCCGTCCGCCTCCGAGTTGAGCAGCCCGACCACTTCGTCGAGCGCGATGCGTGCCGTCTTCTGCGCATCCGTGCGCCCGTCCAGCCGCACCTGATAAGCGTTCGGGTCTAGCGCGGCGCGAATGTCGGTCGGCACCGCCGATAGGCGGGTCAGCGAAGAGTTGAGCAACTTGATGCGCAGATTGAGCTGATCGCTTGTCGCGCTGTAGCTCTCCAGATTGGCAAGCCGCGAGCGAAACGAGATCGAAAGCGTGCGTTCGGATCCAAGCCCGCCATAGGTCTCCGCCCGCGCGCCGGTGCCAAGCTGGCGCTGCAACTCTTCAAGCTGCCCGCGCATCGAAACGAGCTGGTTGGTGATCGGATTGCGAGTGACGTTACTGATCGCCATGGCTTAAGTCCTGGTTCTTCCCGGTCAGATCGCCTGCATCAGCATATCAAGCATTTCGCGCGCGGCCGTCAGCACGCGCGCGTTGGCTTGATAGGCCGTCTGCAATTCAATGAGCCTGGACAATTCGGCATCGAGGTCCACCTTGCGGCTTCCGTTGTATCGCTCCTCGATATTCGCGGTGACGATACCCTGCCCCTCGGCAAGCTGCTGGGCGGCCTGGGTGCGAGATCCCTGCGAGGACAGCACCTGCTTCAAAAACTGCTCCACCGTGCCGCTGAAGGGCGCAAGCTGCGTTCCGATGCCGACATCCGGGTCGAACAGATACTTGGCCTCGCTCAGCGCATCGATAACGGCGCGCGGGCGGCCTGTATCGTTAGGCGCCGTCGTCGCGGTGTATTTCACCAGATAGGCGGGATCCGCCTTGACCGTGGGGTTGACGTAGATGCGCGAGGCAAAGCCCGGCTTCTGATTATTCGCCCCGGTGAGGCCGGTGAACCCCTGGCCGGTCGCCGAGTCGATGAAAAGCGCGAAGGATTTGCTGCCCGATTGAAGCGTATCGACCGAAATCGACGCGGACAGCGAATTGATCGCCATCGCGCTCGTGCCATCATCCAGCACTTGCAGCACGTTGCCGCCAAGATCGCTCACCTGGAAACTAGCCCCAAGCGCCGCCGCCACCTGGTTCGCCAGAGTGCCCGACGCGCCGGAGAGATCCAGCGTCACAACGGTATCGTTCGGGTCGGGCGTGTAATCGTCGCCCACATCGCCCGCCGTCGCCCTCGCCACGAAACTCACCGTCCGCGTTCCGGACGCGTCCGTATACTCCAGCGTGAAACGATTGCCCGGCTTCAACCCGGAGAGGTCGACCGAGAACCCTTGCGCGGTCCCGCTGGTGACCGCCGTTCCGGTCACCGTCTTGTTCGAGATCGCCTCGGCCATCTGCGCTGCCAGCGCATCGAGCTGCGACTGGGCGGAGACGAGCGTGTCGTCCCGCAGTTCCCGAAGCGCGGCGATCTTGCCGGACCGGATTGAATTGTCGCGGAACAGGTCGTAGCCCGCTCCAGGTCCACTCTCGATGACGATCGCACCGACCGACCGCTCGCTATCCACCACCGAATAAAGCGAGCCGGGGGACAGTGTCGCCCGTTCGTCGAAGCGAAGCTGAACGGGCGTGTCGTCGTAGAGCAGTGTTCCGGCCGTTGTTCGAATAGCGATAGCGCCATAGGACTGATCTTCAACCTTGATGTCGATCAGCTTGGCCAGATCGTCGATGGCGGCATCGCGCTCATCCTGTAGCGCCGCCGTGCTGTTGTCACCGGCGCTGACGGAGATGATTTCCTTGTCCAGCTTGCTGATCCGCATCAGCAGCGTATTCACTTCCGTTACAGCCGACCCGATCGACGTTTCCGCGTCCTGGCGGGCTGTCTGGATCGTTTCCGACAGCGACCGTAAACTCTGCGCCAATGTCTCCGCAGAAGCTGCCGCCTCGATCCGCGCGGCGCCGTTGTCGGGCGATGCAGCGAGCTTTTCGAACGACTTCTTGAACCCGTTGAACAGCGCGTCCAGAGAATTGGGATTTTTTGGCCCGCCGAACGAGGAATCCAGCCGGGTCAGATAATCCGAGCGCGTCGTCGCATAAGCGGAATTTGCCGTAGCCGTCCGCCACTGGCGCTGCACCTGAAGATCGATCTCGCGCTGCACCGTCCCGTTCATCACGCCGAACGTGCGGTCGCCCGCCACCAGCGCGCTCGTCTGAACGCGCCGCCGGCTGTAATCGGGCGACGACGAGTTCGCGACGTTGTTCGCCGTGAGGTCGAGTTGCAGTTGACTGGACTTCAGCCCAGTCAGCGCGATGTTCAGCGATGTCGAGATGCCCATACCGGTGCGTTCCCGTCAGAAGAGCGGCGCGACAGCACCGCCTCCATCCATCAGCGGATGATGTTGAGCACGTCGTTCATCATCTGGTCGGCCGTGGTGATCACCTTGGAATTCGCCGAGAAGGCCTGCTGTGTAACGATCAGCTTGGTGAACTCCTCGCCGATATCCACGTTGGACGACTCCAAGGCATTGCCCACGATGGTTCCCGAACCATTGGTCGGAGGCCCGCTTTCCTTCGTCTCGGCATAGGCGCCGCCGTCAAGCGGCCGCAGCCAGGATTGCCCGCTGAAGCTCGCGAGCGGGATCTGATAGAGGTCCTGCGTCTTGCCGTTGGTGTAGCTCACGACGACGCGCCCGCCGTCGCTGATCGCAACAGCCTTGAAATCACCCGCCGGCAAGCCGTCCTGGGTCAACTGGCGAACCGTGGCCGAACCGCTCGTATCGGCGAACTGCGTCACGCCGGTCGCACCGAACGATAGCGTCAGGTCCGACAACGTCGTCGTACCCACGGTCAGCGTCGGAATGCTGATCGTATCCACTGAATCGGTGATCAGCCCGTCCGTGAAGTCGAAGGTCGAGTTGCCGCTGCCGATATCGATACGCGTCCATGCGGTCGCCGTACCCGTCGCATTGGCGTCGTTCAGGTGAAAGAGCTGCCACTGGTTGGCTGCCGTCTTCGCCCAGCGAAGCTGCACGTTGATGGGATTGCCGGTCGTGTCGTAAACCGTCACCGCTTCACCCGAGATGGAGTTCGCGATGAATTCCGCCTTCAAGTCACCCGTTATGATGCCATCGGATGGCGGCCCAACGCGGCTCGAATTGGCCGCCCAGATGTTGCCATTCGCGATCGACGGATTGGCCTGCGAAAAGGTCGTGAACGGGGTCGTTGGCAAGTTCAGTCGATAGTCGATCTTGCTCGTCACCTCCGCCGGGATCGGGTTTTTGGTAATCTCGATCGTGGTCGACGTATCGCCGACCGGATTGTCCGTAGTCGGATCGATTTCCAGAGCCGTCAGAAAATAACCGGCGCCGTTGACGAGATAGCCTTCCTTGTTGATCTGGAAGTCGCCGCGCCTGGTGTAGACCTGCCCCGAGCCGAACACGGTGGAGCCGTCCACCTCGCCGATGCGCTGCTTCACTATGAAGAAGCCGTCGCCCTTGATCCCCATGAAGGTATCGATGGAACTGTTCTCAACGGCACCTGGCAGCGCGATCGTCGAGCGTGCCGTCGCCCGCACGTTGCCCGATGTCATCAAGGCCACGGAGCTGGCGCCGGACTGCACGAGATCGGCAAAGCTGGTGTCGGTCCGCTTGAATGCCGTCGTCTGCGCGTTGGCGATATTGCCGGAGATGTTCTCAAGCGCCAAGGACTGCGCATTGAGGCCACCAACGGATTTGTTCATGGCAGATAGGATGCCCATGACCCATTTCCCCCTGGTCCTAATCACTCGGCTCGCGTTGGAGCCCATCGAGCGATCATCCGCAAGCGCCGTGCCAGGGGGTCGTTCTTGCAAAATCTCAATTAATCAAAGGCTTAATCGATACCTAATCCTTTCTTGAAAGTTAACATCCCGGCAAGCTATGGCCCGCCCGGCAAATCCTGCCGACGCCAACCACGCCCTCATGCCTCGCCCTTGTCGCCCCGGCTGACGATCCCGCTCATCACGTCGGATATCCCCGGCCGCGTTTGCCCGATGAACGGCATCGGCCGGCAAACGTCGATGGCGGCCAGCCCCACCCGGGCGGTCAGCATCCCGTTCACCACCCCCTCGCCAAGCCGCGCGGAAAGCCGCGCCGCCACCCCGTGCCCCACAATCTGTTGCACCAGTCCATCACCGATCGCCATGCCGCCGGTCACCGCGAGATGTGAAAGCACATGCCGCGTCAGCGACAGAAATCCGATCAGGCCCGGCCGTCCGCCATAAAGATCGGCAAGCTTGCGGATCAGCCCCAGCACCGCCACCAGCACGAAGCCGATATCGATGATCGCGCGCGGCGACACCGCCGTCACCACCGACACTCGCTTGGCCGCATCCGAAACCAGCCGCCGCGCCGCCGCATCCAGAGGCGATAGAATATCCGCCTCCGCCAGCGCCAGCAGGTCCCGCCCGTCGATCACCTCGCGCAAATGGCCCGCGATCGCTGCCCGCCCCGCCGCTGTCTCCGGCCGGTTGCGATAGAAGGCCACGAGATCGCGCACCACCACCGCCGCATCAGTCGCATCGTCCTTGGCGGCCGCCAGGTCCGCCGCCCGCCGCAAATCGTCCATGCGCGAGAGCCGCAGTACGCCCGCCACCTCCCGCACCGTGATCGCCACCGCCGCCGTCAGCGCCAGCCCCGCCAGTCCCAACCCCAGCCATCCCAGCCAGTCCGCCCGCGCCGTAAGGCTCGATATCAGCGCGTCGATTTCGATACCCACCGCCAGCGAAATCAGCCCCGCCAGCGCACCCCAGAACACCCGTCCCCACCGCAAACCCTTCCGTCTTGGCGGCGGCACCAACACCGGCGCGTCGAACGTCTCCCGCTCCGGTTCGACCACGATGCGCGCTCCGGCCGGGGGCGCCGCGCCGCCCTCCACCACGGCAACGCCGTCATCATCAATGCGAAACGCCGTCGGCTTGCGCTGTGGGCCGGTCATTTCAGTCGGTCTCCAATCAGGAAGTCCAGCGCCCTATCCAGCCGTATATGCGGCAGCGACAGGGTCACGCCCTCGGCCGTGGTTTCGATCCGGGGCGGCCGGAACCGCAGGAACTTCAGATCCGGCACAAGCGGCCGCGTCGAAAGCAAATCCAGCTCTGGATTCACTGCATGAAGCTCCTCGAACATCACCTCCGGATTAGCCGGCAAGTCCCCAGGAAATAAAGCGATTTCCTCGTTGCCCTGATACACCTGCCCATCCAGCGTCTCGCCTTTTTGCGGCACGCCGAGAATACACGCGAGGCTTTCCCCGTCCCGCCGCACGGTCGCCTCCCGTGTCGCCCTGACGGCCGCGATCGCCCGCACATCCACCTTCGCTCCGGCAAAAGACGCCCGCGCGATCGCCTTGTCCGTCAGCCGCCGCAAGATGGCCTCCAGCCGGTCGTGACTGGTGTGATGCAGGTGGTCCGCCTTGGTCGCCGCGAAGAGGATCCGGTCGATCCGCCGCGTCAGCACCGACGACAGCCAAGACGCCCGCCCCGGCCGGAAGCACGCCAGAATATCGGCAAGCGCCGTTTCCAGATCCGCCACCGCCGCCGGTCCGCCGTTCAGCGCCGCCAGCACGTCCACCAGCACCACCTGCCGGTCCAGCCGGGCGAAATGGGTGCGGAAGAACGGCCGCACCACCACGTCCTTATAAGCCTCGAACCGCCGCTCCATCAGCTCCCACAAGCTGCCCCTCGGCGCTGACCCGCCCACCGGCAGATCGAGCGGCGCGAAGGTGATCGCCGGCGATCCCGCCAAATCCCCTGGCATCAGGAAGCGCCCAGGCGGCACCATGGAAAGCGCGTGCCCATCCGCCCGCGCCGCCGCCAGATAGCGCGCGAACAAGGCGTGCGCGGTCCCCGCCGCCGCCTCGTCCGCCGGCGCTTCGGGCACGAGCGCTGAAAGATGCCCCAGCCAATCCGCCGCGATGGCTTGGCGCCCCGGCACCCGCCCGCGCGTCACCGTCTCCGCGCTCCAGGCGCGAAAGTCCTTGCCCAGCAGCGTCAGGTCCAAGAGCCACTCGCCGGGATAATCCACGATGTCGAGATCAAGCCTGCCCCGCCCCAGCCGCCGCCCCAAGAACGTCGCGCTCTCATAGGCGATCGTCAGCCGCATCTCGGAAATCATCCGCGTGCTGTCCGGCCAGATCCGATCGTCCAGCAATTTGCGCACATGCCCGCGATAATCGAAGGTCGGGACGTCGTCGTGAAGCTGCGGTGCCAGTTCCGCCCCCGTCAGCCGGTGCTGCCGCGACGGCTCGAACAGCGGCAGCCGTCCGCCATGGATGAGATTGTGAACCAGCGCGGTGATGAACACCGTCTTGCCCGCGCGCGCCAGCCCCGTCACCCCCAGCCGCAGCGAGGGCGATCCAAAGCTCGCCGCGAAATCCACCGCGTTGTCGAATGCGATCCGCGCCTCGTCGGTCAGCGAAGTCAGTACCAAGGGTGTCTCCACGGCGAGGCAATCGTTCTGCGCATGTAGCGATCCGCACGGTCAATTTCAAAGCGGCCCCACACTGGATTAACTTCAGATTGTAAATCTTGATGTTTTGCAGCCTTGACGCGCATCAGTCGGCGCCTCAAGATTGCATCATGCTTCAATTACAACCATTAGCGCCACGTTAACCCCGTCTCCTAACCCGGCGGAAATGCCTCCCCGGCAAACTCGCATCCAACCCGCCGTTCGCTTCCGACCGGCCCGTCCGCACCCCGCGTTGCTTCCGAGTTGCCATGAAATCGCTCGCCGTCTTCGCGGTTCTCGCCGTCGCGTTCACCGCCTCGACACCCGCCACCGGCGAATCCGCCACGGTTTTCCCCGGCGATCTCAAGGCCTGCGCCCTTCATTTCGAGCATACCGGCCTCCCCGCCCCCGCGACGCCGGATCCGGCCGGCAGCATTCTCTACCGTTGCTACGGCGGCTTTGCCGTGCGCCTCAACAGCGCCACCAAAGTCCCGGACTGGGTCGTCGAAACCGTCTCGCCAGAGGGCCTCAGCGGGGGCGCCGAGCGCAGCGACCGTTTCTTCCCCGATCGTTCGATCCCCGAAAACTTCCGCGCCGAACTCTCCGACTATGCCGGCAGCGGTTACGATCGCGGCCATCAGGCCCCCGCCGGCGATTTCAGCGGCGATCAGCGCGCGCAGGATCAGACCTTCGTCCTCACCAACATCGCGCCCCAGGTTGGGCCCTGCTTCAATCGAGGCGTGTGGAAAGACCTTGAGTCCGATATCCGCGATGCAGTCCGCGCCAGCGGCCGCCTCGTCATCTTCACCGGCCCGGCATATCGCAACGAGATCCGCACCATCGGCGATCTCGTGCCCAAAAAGCGCGGCTCAACGGTCGCCGTCCCCGGCGCCTTCTTCAAGATCGTCTACAATCCGGACCGCCGCGAAGCCTCCGGCTGGCTCATCTCGAACGAAAAGCACTGCGGCAAGTCCCCGGACGACTTCGTGGTAACGATCGACGCCATCGAAGCCGAAACCGGCTTTAACTTCCTCGCCGCCCTTTCGCCTGAAGAGCAAGCCCGCCTGGAATCCGCCTCGCCCGTCTGGGCCTGGTAGCCCCGGGCCCGTCAGAGCGTTTCCCCGTCAAGTGGAAGCCGGTTGACGGACGAGGAAACGCTTTAACTTATTGAATCTAGAGAATTTCTCTCCGATCAGATGATTCCATCTGATCGGAGAGAAATTCTCTAGTCGTCCGCGTCCGCCATTTCCGGCCCGCCCACGATTTCCAACTCGCGCGGCCGGAAAAACGCGACAATCCGCCCGGTGGCCGGCGCCAGCGTGCTCCAATCGTCGCCGTCGAAATCGATCACGGCCAGCCCGGCGGTCGGAAACTTCTCGCGGATCTGCGCCGTCAGCTCCGGGTTCCCCCGCCCGATCAGCGACACCGCCGTCGCCTGGATCGCCGGATTGTGCCCGATCAGCATCAGCGTGCGCGCTTCCCCGCCATGGCGCCGCAAGACCGACAGATAGTCGCCCTCCCCGGTCATATAGATCGAGCGCAGCACCTTCACGTCGAAATCGCCTTTGATCGACGGCACGATGCCCGCCAGCGTTTCCCGCGTCCGCCGCGATCCCGAACACAGGATTCGGTTCGGCATCAGCGCATGATCCGCCATATGCCGCCCCATCAACGGCGCCGCCGCCCGGCCCCTCAGGTTCAGAGGCCGATCAAAATCCGAAACCCCCGGCACGTCCCACGACGACTTGGCATGACGAAGGAGAAACAGTCGAGCCATCGGAAAACCACCGCTCACGCATCCACTTGAAGCGCGATCATACTCCGATTCCCGGCGGAACGGATCGCCCCGCCGCGCCCATCCTTCGCACCGTCCGCGAAGGAGAAACCAACACCTCACCCAGATGCTACCATATCCAAAGTCACGCGCCCGATTCGCGGTCCAGCGCCAGCCCCAAGCTCCAGCTAAAGAGCCGTCCATGCTCAAGCTCAACCTCGGCTGCGGCAACAAGAAGAAGCCGCTCTACATCAACGTCGACGTGCGCGAGGATGCCGAGCCCGATATCGTCAGCGATGCCTGGGATCTCACGGTCTTCCCCAATGACAGCGTCGACGAAATCTACACCCGGCATATGTTGGAACACCTTGACCCGAACGATGCCCGTCGCTCCATTGCCCGCTGGTTCGAGATTCTGAAGCCCGGCGGCCGCCTCAACGTCATCATCCCCGACTTGGAATTCCACTGCCGCCAGCTTCTCGGCGAGGTAAAAAGCACGATCGGCGAGCAGCAGGCCCATGCCATGGCTGGCTTCTACGGCTGGCGCGACGAAAGCCGGGGCGGCAACCGCGAGGACGCGCACCGCTGGGGCTACACAGCCATCACCCTGCGCGATCTCCTCACTCGCCACGGCTTTACCGACGTCGCCCGCCGCATCTCCGGCATCGATAGCGAGCCCTGGCACCTCAACCTGGATGCATGGAAACCCGGCCGCTAAAGCGCCCGGCGGTTCCGTTTCGATTGCCACCGATATAGGCTACCCCTAGCCATTCTGGCCTGCCCAGCCCAACCGACCTCGGAGTCTCAGCCTTTCATGCCCGCTCGCGAACCACCGCCCCGCTTCACCTCCTCGGCAGACGCCATCGCTTGGCTGCGCGACCGCCGCATCGACGAGGTGGAGTGCATCGTCCCGGACATGAACGGCATCATGCGCGGCAAGATCGTGCCCCGTGAGGATTTCGTCCGCATCATCGACAGCGGCATTCGCTTGCCGGAATTCGTGTTCTTCCAGGCCGTGACCGGCGACAGCGCCGACGACAGCGCCATCGTGAACCCGCTCGACCGCGACGTCCGCTGCATTCCCGACCTCACCACGCTGCGCGTCGTGCCCTGGTACGAAGGCCCAACCGCCCAGGTCATCTGCGACTGTCATTTCGCCGACGGCACGCTCGTCGACTTCGCGCCCCGCTCCGTGCTCCGCCGCGTCATCCAGCTCTACGCCGATCGCGGCCTGAAGCCCGTCGTCGCGCCCGAGCTGGAATTCTACCTCACCGCCAACAACGACGACCCGGACCTGCCGCTCTCCGTCCCCATCGGCCTCTCCGGCCGCCGCGAAAGCGGGCGTCAGGCCTATGGCATCGAGCACGCCAACGACTTCGACCACGTCGTCAACCTGATGTACGACTACTGCGAGGACTCTCGCATCGAAATCGCGACTATGGCCCACGAGGCCGGTCCCGCTCAGCTTGAGATGAACTTCCGCCACGGCGACCCCATCGAGCGCGCCGACCAGACCTTCCTCTTCAAGCGCACCGCCCGCCTCGCCGCCCGCAAATACGACATGGTCGCCACCTTCATGGCGATGCCGCACCAGGACATGCCGGGCTCGGCCACCCACATCCACCAGTCGATCGTGCGCATGTCGGACGGCGCGAACATCTTCGCCGACGAGGCCGGCGCCGATACGCCAGCGCTCCTCCACTACATCGCCGGCCTCCAGCGCTATGTGCCGTCCGCGATGAGCCTGTTTTGTCCCAATGTGAACAGCTACCGCCGCATTCGCCTGGAATCCGACGCGCCGATCAACGTTCACTGGGGCCGCGACAACCGCACCTGCGGCCTGCGCGTACCGGACTCCGAGCCCGAATCCCGCCGCGTCGAAAATCGCGTCATCGGCGCCGATTCCAATCCCTATATCGCAATGGCCGCCACGCTCGCCTGCGGCCTCCTCGGCCTCGAAGAAGCCCGCGAGCCCGAGCCCGTGGTTGAAGTCAACGCCCACACCCTCGGCGTCTCGCTGCCCTCGCACCTCTCCGACGCGCTGGCTGAACTTGCCGACTGCGACCCCCTGAAACGCATCCTCGGCCCCCGCTTCGTCGAAGCCTACATCGACGTCAAACGCCTGGAATGGCGCCTCTACAACCGCGTGATTTCAAGCTGGGAGCGGGAGTATTTGCTCCTCAACGTGTGACGGCGGCCACCGCCTCGGCGGTTGTCGTCACCACGGCGAACTCCACGCCAAGCGTCGCCACATGCGCCCGGTGGATCTCGGCGGCGGGCACTGTCCCGCCCTTTCCGTCCGGCAGCGCAAAGCAGTCGCAGGCGTCTTCGACCAGGATCACCCGGTAGCCCATGTTGGCGCCCACGCGCACCGTGGTCGAAACGCACATGTCGGTTGAAATCCCGAACACCACGATCGTCTCCGCGCCCAGCCGCCGCAGCCGCAGATCGAGATCCGTGCCGATGAAGGCGGCGTTGACGCTTTTCGTCACCAGCGTCTCGCCCGCACCCGGCTCGAATCCCGGCCGATGCGCATTGCCCGGATGCTCCGGCCGCAGCGTGGAGCCCTCTTCCACGCTGTCGTGACGCACGTGAATGATCGGTCGCCCCGCCATCCGCCAAGCCGCCAGCAGCGCGAGCCCGTTGCGGTCCGCATTGCCGTTCCAGCGCGGCGGCCAAGACGCTTCGTCAAACCCGCGCTGCATGTCGATCGGCAACAGCACGGCGTTTTCGGGAATGTCCACCATCACGTCACCCCAAGCTTCTTCTGCAAATTGGTCGAACTCGTCGTGTATTGGAACGTGATCCGCTCGCCGGGCGCCACCACGTGTTTGGCCGCCTGCGTCATCAGCGCCGCTTCGTGGAAGCCGCAGAGGATCAGCTTCAGCTTGCCGGGATAGGTGTTGATGTCCCCGATCGCGAAGATCCCGGGTTCCGAGGTCTCGAAGGTTTCGGTGTTCACCGGGATGAGGTTCTCATGGAGGCCGATCCCCCAGTCGGCGATCGGCCCCAGCTTCATCGTCAGTCCGAAGAACGGCAGCATCCGCGTCGCCGGCAGGTCGAATACGGTCCCGTCCGCCCGCTTCACCGCCGCGGCCGCCATCCGGCCGGCCTCGCCCGTCAGCCCCGTCACCTGCCCGATCACAAGATCGACCTTGCCCTCGCCCACCAGCCGCCGCATCTCGTTCACCGAATGCGGTGCGGCGCGGAACTCATCCCGGCGGTGCAGCAGCGTCACGCGGCGGGCCACGGGCGCAAGGTTCAGCGTCCAATCCAGTGCGCTATCCCCGCCCCCCACGATCAGCACGTCCTCCCCCGTGAACGCCTCCATTTGGCGCACGGCGTAGAACACCGACGTGCCCTCATAGCCCTCGATACCCGGCACCGGCGGCCGTTTGGGCTGAAACGATCCCCCGCCCGCCGCGATCACGATCACCTTGGCGACGAAATTTTCGCCCCCGTCGGTGCCCACATCGAAGCGCCCGTCATCGCGCCGGGAGATCGTTTCCACCATCTGCGAAAAATGAAATTGCGGATGGAACGGCTTGATCTGCTCCATCAGATTATCGATGAGCTCTTGCGCCGAAACCACTGGAAAACCAGGGATATCGTAGATCGGCTTTTCCGGATAAAGCTCCGCGCACTGCCCGCCCGGCCGATCGAGAATGTCGATCAGGTGGCAGCGGATGTCGAGCAGCCCAAGCTCGAACACCGCGAACAGCCCCACCGGACCAGCCCCCACGATCACGACGTCGGTTTCGATGGTCGTCGTCGTCGCCGTACTCATGGGGCGGCCTCAGGGAGTGCGTCGGTTGGGTCAGGCCTGCCGTTCCGGCACCCGCACGATCAGGCCGTCCAGCTCCGGCTTCACCTTGATCTGGCAGGACAGGCGCGACGTCGGCCGCACGTCGAAGGCAAAGTCCAGCATATCCTCTTCCATCGGCTCGGGCGTACCCGTCTTTTCGGTCCACGCATCGTCCACATAGACATGGCACGTCGCGCAGGCGCACGCGCCCCCGCATTCCGCCTCGATGCCGGGAACGAGATGCTTGACCGCATTCTCCATCACCGTGGAGCCGACCGGCGCCTCGACGTCATAATGGGTTCCGTCGAACGCAATGTAAGTGATCTTGGGCATCGGACGCTTTCTGCTTGAAATCCGGGTGAAACCGGCGCCCACGACATAATGGGATTGCGCAGCGCGTCAAGCTCCGTGCGGCCCCCGCTCAGCTTTCCACCAGGATCGCGCGGATGAAACGGTTGGCGGTTTCCACCTCGACGGCGAGCCGCGAGAATTCCCCCTCGCCAAGCAGGGCGCCGCTCCGCGCCTTCGTTTCGATATCCTCGGCCGCCGCCGCCACCCCATTCGCGCCGATGCCGCGCGCCGATCCTAGAATCGCATGCGCCAGTTCCACCACCGGCGCGCCGGGCTCCGCGAGCTTGGCGATGCACCGTTCGGACTGCCGGATGAAGAGGTGCAGCACCTCGCGTTCAAGATCGCGGTTGCCCATCGTCTGGCGCGCCAGAAACGAGAGGTCGACCGGGCGAGTCCATACGCGATCAACGGCTTCGACGGCTTTGTTAACGCCCCGGAGAGCGCCTCGACGTGGTCGTTGCATGCCCCAACCTTCTCCGGTCTGGCGAACTCCGGACATTGCTGCCCTTGTTCGGAAGCGTGCAACAATTCGGTTGAAACCCACTTAAGACCGGCCCGCGAGGCGCCCCTCATCCTCCGTTTAGGCAAGATCTTGGAAATATGGTTAATGCCCGTTAACCCTTCGCAACGCGAAGCATGCTGTCCGTATATCACTCTGCCGCGTTGCCACTATGGCGCCTTCGAAGGCGACGCACGTCCGTGCTCAAGCTCAGGCGGCAAGGCCTCGCTTGCCACTGACACTCGCTGGCGTTGTGTCTGATTTATAAGGAATATCCGAGATTTCAGCCCCGCCGCCTGCGTCCCGGCAACGCCCGCCCGCCGCCTTGCGCAGCCCACCGGCCGCTCATCAAGCGCCCGGCGCTCGCCTCAGCCCGCGTCCCTCGCCACCGCTGTCAAATCTCCCAAACAGGGCTCGAACACCGCCGCTCCTCATTCACGGCAATGGTTAAGGCCCTGTTAACAAGAGGCGCTGGACGGCCCCGCTTTCTTGTTCGAGAGGGTCCAATGTGCCATTACCTAAGGGGGGCGACAAGGCGAGTGCCGGGATGGGAAGTGTAGTTTCCCTCCCCTGGCAGTCACCGTGGCATTCGGATCGGCAGTGGCCGCCGATCGGAATGCCATCCGAATCGTTACTCAGCGTCAGCCCGACTTTGGGAGACGCGGCCGGTTCGTAAACAGAGTACGGACGCGAGGGGACCATGGCGAAGAGCACCAAGGTAACAGATCCTGCCGAAGCGGCGCTGTCCGCTGTCGAGGAGGCACTGAAGCTCGACTTCGGAGCCGACGACGGCGATGCGGTGACCACGGACCGGGATCTGTTCGGCGAGCCCGAACGACCGCTCGGCACCGGTATCGGCTCCGACCGTTCGCGCCCGGCCGACATGGGCTTCGACCCCGAGCCCATCCGCTCCACCATGCCGCGCCCGCGCACGCCCGCCAACGACGACCGCCGCTCCGTCGCCAACGTCCTTTATCAGCTTCAGCGCCGCCCCTCCAAAGCACCCTTCCTCATCGCCCTGATTGCGTCGGTGGGTTGGCTCGGCCTCGGCATTTACATCGGCACGCTCGTGGTCGGGTCCGGCCCGGTCAGCACGGAAGCCGTTGCCGGTCTCGCCAGCCGCCCCGATGGGTTGATGCTCGCCGGCGGCGTGCTTGTCCCCATTCTATTCTTCTTCGCCATGGCCTTCATGACCTGGCGCGCCCAGGACCTGCGCATCGCCGCCCGCTCGCTCACCGAGGTCGCCGTCCGCCTTGCAGAACCCGAAGTTCAGGCCAAGGAAAGCGTCGTCACCGTCGGTCAGGCCATCCGCCGCGAAGTCGCCGCCATGGGCGACGGCATCGAGCGGGCGCTTGCCCGCGCCAGCGAACTTGAAGTGCTCGTGCACAACGAAGTCGCCTCGCTGGAACGCTCCTACACCGAAAACGAAATCCGCATCCGCAGCCTGATCGAGGAACTCGTCACCCAGCGCGAGGCCGTCGTCACCAACGCTGAACGCGTCCGCTTCTCCATCGCCGGCGCCCATCAGGGCCTTGCGGAAGAACTGCGCACCACCGGCGATATCCTCACGTCCCGTATCGGCGAAACCGGCCGCGAGGTGACCCGCGCCCTCGGCGACACCGCCCACGAAATCACCACGTCCTTCGATAGCGCCGGCCGCAACCTCGAAGCCCTCGTGTCCGAGCGCGGCACCGAACTCGTAAGCCGTCTTGAAAGCACAGGCCGCGACGTTTCGGTCCAGATCATGGCGCAGACGGAAGGCTTCACCGACCGCTTCGCGGCCGCCGGCACCGCCGCCGCCAACGCCCTCTCCGGCAAGGGTGCCGAAGTGCTCGGCGCGCTCGCCACCCAGAGCGAGGCGATTACGGCCCGTCTTGCGGAAACCGGCTCCAGCGTCTCCGACACGCTCGCCACCCGCGCGCTCGAACTCAGCCGCACCATGTCCGACGAGGGCGGCCGTCTCTCCGCCATCATCCAGGCTCAGACCGCCGAACTCGGCTCCACACTGGCCCTGCGCGCCGACGAGCTGTCGTCGGCCCTCTCCACCCGTTCTGAAGAACTGACCAGCGTTTTGGCCGGCCATACAGGCGACCTCGCCTTCAGCATCGCCGCGCGCACCGAGGAACTCGTTTCCACGCTGAACGCCCGCACCGACGATCTGACCGGCGCGCTTTCCGCGCGCACCGCCGAGTTGTCCTCCACGCTCAGCGATCGCACGCGCGAGATCGACGACTCCCTGGCCGGCCGCGCTCAGGAACTGACCACCACGATCACCGCCTGCTCGCAGGACATCAACACGGCTTTGGCCACCCACGCCGCCGATCTCGATCGCACGCTCGCCACCCGCTCCGCCGAACTCGGCGACGTCATCGGAGGCCGCACCTCCGCGCTCGAACGTCTGCTGCTCGACCAGTCCAACGCCATCGTCGTTTCCTTCGACACCCGCGCCGCCGCCCTTGAGGAAAACCTTTCGGCCCGCACGCTTGAAATCGACGAGAGCCTCGCGCGCACCGCCGACTCGATCGCCGAGTCTATGGCCGCCCGCTCCCGCGAAGCCGGCGAAAGCCTTGCCGAAACCGGGCGCAACTTCGCCGAGGAACTGTCGGTCCGCGCATCCGAAGTCACCGACGCCGTGTCGCGCTCCGGCACCGAGATCGCCTCTACGCTGGCCAGCCGCGTCGACGAAATCACCGGCGCCCTGCGCGACACCGGCGAGACCGTTCTCCTGGATCTGTCGATCCGCGGCGGTGAGATCACCGAGCGTCTCGACGAAACCGGCACCCGCATCACCTCGGCCATCGCCGAGCGCGGCACTGAACTCGTCAATCGCCTCGCCACAACCGGCGAAACCGTCCACCACGCGATCACCGTCAACGGCGCCGACTTGGCCGACCGCCTCGCCGACACCGGCAGCGAAATCGCCCGCGTGTTCGACGACCGCGCCGCCGCGATCCGCAATCTGATCGACGGCGCCACCGGCTCTGTCGAATCCATGCTGCAATCCTCCGGCGGCGACTTCACCGACCGCCTGTCCACCATCGGCGCCGAAATCGCCCGCTCCATCAATGCGCGCGGCGAGCGCGTCGCCGAAACGATCGCCACTGCCGGCAACCAGATCGCCGGCCTCCTCGACGATCGGTCGGACCACCTCAGCACCTCCTTCGAGGCCCGCATCAACGCCCTGGACGAGATCGTCAACGGCCGCGCCGCGTCGCTCATCGATACCCTGCTCTCGCGCACCACCGAACTCGACGGCTCGCTCGAACAGCGCGTCCGGGGCTTTGAAGAAGCGCTTGCGGCCCGCACCAACGCGATCCAGACCGCCATTTCCGCCGGCACCTCGTCGCTCGAACAGGCCATCACCGGCCGCACCGACGGCATCGCCTCGCTCTTCGACGAACGCCTCGTGCGCCTCGAAGAGACCTTGGACGGCCGCTCCGGCGCGATCCTCGGCGCGCTCGACGAGCGCACAACCGGCATCATCGGCGCTCTGGATACCCGCGCCGTCAGCTTCTCCGCCGACCTCGCCGGCCAGCTTGCCGCCTTCGACACCACCGTCGGCAACCGCCTCGACGCCACCACCTCCACCATTTCGGAGAAGGCCGACGCGCTCACCGACACCCTCGACAAGCGCACCATGATGATTGATCAGGCGCTTGATACCCGCGCCCGTCAGATCACCGAAACCCTCGTCGCCCGCACCCGCGACCTCGCGCAGACCTTCTCCTCCGGTCAGTCCGAGATGGTGGAAGCCATCGAAGGGCGCCTCGAAGTCGTAGCCAAGTCGCTCCAGCGCAAGACCGAGGAATTCACCGAAACGCTGGCCGACAAGGTCACCGAGATCAACGTCTCGCTCGGCTCCAAGGTGTTCGAAGTCGCCGAAACGCTGGACACCCGGTCCGCCGCGCTCCAGAGCGCGCTCGCCGAACGTCTGTCGTCGATCACCCACACGCTCACCAGCGAAACCGAGATCGCGCGCGAATCCCTCGCCCGCGCCATCCTCGACGCCGCCGAAATTCTCGAACGGGAGAGCACCCGCGCCCGCACCGAACTGGTTGGCTCGCTCGAAACGGCCACCGTCCGCATCGGCGAGGAATCGACCCGCGCCCGCGACCTTCTCACCGGCTCGCTCGACCTTGCGTCTCAGCAGATGATCGAGCAGAGCGCCCGCTCGCGCGACGTCATCATCGCGTCGGCCGACGAAGTGTCCCACCGCCTGGAAGAGGAAGCCACCCGCGCCCGCGACATCCTCGCCTCGGCGCTTGCCGGTGTCGCCGGTTCGCTCGATAATGAGAGCGGCCGCGTCCGCGACATGGTGCTGGATGCGGTGGAAACCGCCGTGTCCCGTCTCGCCCACGCGGGCAATACCACCAGCGCACAGCTTCTGGACTCCGTCGACGGCGCCGCCGAGCGTCTTTCCGACGAACGCGAGAAGCTCCAGGCCTCCTTCGTCACCTCCGTCGACGATGCAACGTCGCGCCTCGTCTACGAGCGTGAACGCACCCACGAGGCGCTCGTCTCGTCCATCGACGAAGCCAGCGGCCGCCTCGCCGACGAGCGCGACCGTACCCACGCCGTGCTTATGGACCTCGCCGCCACCATCACCGAGGCGCTTGCCGGTGAAAGCCAGCGTGCCCGTGACACCGTCAACGCCGCCCTTTCCGAAGTCGAAGGCCGTCTCACCGGCGAAAGCGAGCGTGTCCGCGCCGCCGTCATCGGTTCCGTCGAGCAGGTCTCCGGCCGCCTCACCGCCGAAAGCGAGAAGGTCCGCGCCGTTCTCATGGCCTCGATCGACGAGGTCACCGATCGCCTGTCCGGCGAAAGTGCCCGCGTCCGCTCCAACCTCATCGGGTCTGCCGAGGAGATCACCGGCCGTATCGCCGGCGAGGCCGAGCGCTCCAACATCGCGCTCGCCGGTGCCATAGCCGCCTCCACCGAGCGTTTGGCGGAAGCCGCCCGCGCGCTGGAGAACATGCTGCTCGACCGCACCGATGCCGCTGCCGGCGAACTCGACATCCGCGCCGAGCGTCTGGCCTCGCTGCTCCAGGCCCGCATGGCCGAATTCGCCAACCTCATCGACGGCCGCGGCGGCGAGCTCGCCCGCTCGTTCCTCACCGGCACTCACGCCCTCAGCGAGATGATCGAAGGCCGTTCCGACGAGATCGCCGCCAAGGTTCGCAACGCCGGCACGGATGTGCTCGCATCGATCGCCGATGGCGCCGAAGATATCTCCCGCGCCATCACCGAACGCGGCACGGAGGCCTCCCGCTCGCTCACCCAGGTCACCCGCTCGCTGCTCACCACCCTCGACGAGCAAGGCCGCGACGTGGTCACCGCGCTCGACACCACCAACGAGCGCGTCAAGACCGACGTCACGGGCATCCTCGAACAGCTCGATCGCTCCAACCGGTCGCTCCAGACCATCCTCGATCAGGCCAGCGGCAACCTTGCCCGCATCGAGCGCAGCCTTGCCCAGCAGACCGGCGATTTCCGGACCGCCATCGACCGCGTGGTCGAAGACACCGGCGAATCCACCCGCGTCATCGCCGACAACGTGTCGGCGCTCCAATCCGTCTCGTCCGACGTGCTGCGTGAGATCGGCCGCATCGCCGCCCGCTTCTCCGAGCAGACCGTCGCCATGCAGGCGGCCACCGCCGAACTGTCGCACGCCAGCCAGTCCTTCGACGGCAGCGTAGACGAGCGGCAGCACGCCCTGGAGCAGCTCGCCCGCACGCTGGCCGACAAGAGTGCCACCATCGATCAGTCGATGCGCGGTTTCTCCGCCCTCATCCAGGACACGCTCGGCACCGCCGAACGGCGCGCCCGCGATGTCGGCCTCATGCTCGCCCGCAGCGCGGAAACGGCGGCGAACACCGTCACCGAGCAGATCCAGTCGCTCGGCACCGCCGCCGAAATCGAAGGTGACCGCACCAAGGAAGCGATCGACAAGCTGCGCGACAAGCTCATCGAGGAAGTGAATTCCTCCATCGGCGAGGCCGTGGACCGCTTCGCCGACGCAACCGAGGAAATGCGTAAAGCCACCCGCGCCGTCGGCCGTGAGCTTGAGGAAATCCGCGCCGACCTGACGCGCGGCGTGCTCGACTTGCCGCAGGAAACGACTCAGCAGGCCGCCGCCATGCGCCGCGTCGTCAGCGAGCAGATCAAGGCGCTGAACGAGCTTGGCGACATCGTGGCCCGCCAGTCCGCCGTGCAGGACGGCTCGCGTAGCGTCTCCTCCGGCGGCGGTTCCAGCCGGTCATCCACTCCGCCCAGCGGAAACGGCGGCGGCACGGCTCTGGCCGAACGTCCCGCTCCCCGCTCGCAGCCCTCCGCCCCCACCCCGCCCGCCTCCGAGCGCGGCCCGATGGAGCCCTTCTCCTTCGGAACCGATCCGCGCCGGGGCGACAGCAAGGGTAACGAGAACCGCGAGCGCGGCTGGATCACAGACCTCCTGCGCCGTGTTTCCGACGAAGACGGCAGCCCCAATCAGCCCCCGCGCGGCGACGCGAACCGCTCGCAAGACTCTGGCCGGTCCGCCGGTCACACCATCGAAAGCCTGAACTCCCTGTCGGTGGATATCGCCCGCGCGATCGACAACGACGCCTTCCTCGATCTGTGGAACCGCTATCGCCGGGGCGAGACCAACGTCTTCACCCGCCGGCTCTACACCTTGCAGGGCCAGCAGACCTTCGACGAAATCCGCCGCAAGTATCAGCGCGATGCGGAGTTCCGCGGCGCGGTCGATCGCTACATCGACCACTTCCGCTCGCTCTACGACGACGCCGTTCGAAAAGACCCCGAAGGCGGCCTCGCGCAGACCTATCTGAACTCCGATACCGGCAAGGTCTACACCATGCTCGCCCACGCCAGCGGCAAGCTGAGCTAAGCCGAGCCGCTACTGATA
>JBHYDC010000008.1:0-169256 GCA_051861205.1 Oharaeibacter sp. | reverse complement strand
AGAGCGCGCAGGGGGGCGATCCGTTGTTCCCGGACGAGCGGCGCTGCCAGGCGGGACGCAACCGGCCGTTTCATTCCCTTGGACAGGCAGGATGCCCGCCTGTGGTCGCGGGAAATGATCATCGAGGCTGAGGGGCTTCTCACTTCGGCCGCCCAGATGGCGCGCTTCGGACGCTTCCAGTGCGAGGCGGCCATTCAGTCCGTCCATGCGCAGCGTCCGATCACGGGCCGCACGAATTATGCGGCTCTGCGCACGCTCTACGACGCATTGTTTGGACATTTTCCCAGCATCGGCGTCGTCATTGCGCGCGCCGCGGTGATCTTGGAATCCGGTGACGCCACCACCGCTTTGGACGCGCTCGAAGCGCTCCCGGCTGAGCGCATGGCCGGATATCAGCCCTATTGGGTTACGCTCGCCCGCATCTTGGCGGTGCTCGGCCGGCCGGACGAAGCGGCGGACGCCCTCGACCGCGCCATTACGCTTACGCCGGATGAAACGATCCGGGCGTTCCTGCGCCAAACCCATTCTCCCTTAAGCCAAGCGGGCGGCACGAAGACTTAATGGCGGTCGCGGCGGCTGACGGGCACCTTGGCAGTCGTCACGCGCTCCAAGTTTTTGTCACCGCGCTGGAACCTGTGTCGTATCGTCGTCCTTGGACCCCAGAGAGCCTGAGGAGACGAGACATGACGACCATCGTTGAAGCCGAGCCCATGTCGGACCGCGAGTTGGTGATTTGCCGTGTCATCGATGCGCCGCGCGAAGCGGTTTACCGGGCCTGGACGGAGCCGGCGCTGTTGATCCAGTGGTTCACGCCCCCGCCTTATAAGACGCTGCATGCGGAGCTTGATGTGCGGCCGGGCGGCGCCAGCATGGTCGTGATGGCGGACCCCGATGGCAATGAGTTGCCCAACCCAGGCGTCTATCTTGAGGTCGTGAAGAACGAGCGGCTGGTGTTCACAGACGCCTACATCAAGGCGTGGGAACCGTCGGAAAAGCCGTTCATAACGGTTATCCTGACCTTGGAGGACGAAGGCGGGAAGACCCGCTATACCGCGCGCGTTCGTCATTGGACCAAGGCCGACCTGGATGCCCATCTGGACATGGGATTCTATGAGGGATGGGGCATTGCCACCGATCAGCTCGAGGCCGTCGCGCGGGCGCTTTGATGCCAGAATTGGCAAGGTCTGTAGGGCAGGGGCCACCTATCGAGGAATACGTTCCAACTCCAGATAGGACGGATCGAACTCCCCGATGGAACACAGCCGATCCCAGTCCAAGATTGAAATATCCTCGCCGCGCCATGCCACCACGCTGCTGCCGCGCAGTTCCTGGATCGTGCGGTTCATGTGAACTGGGGAAAGGCCAAGCGCGTCGGCTAGTTCGACCTGTGTCAAAGGCAAATTGAAGCGGAAGGCGTTGACTCGTCCGATCGCCTGAAGCCGCATGAACAATTCGCAGAGGAGATGCGCGAGATGCCCGAGTGCGGAACGCCGCCCCATGGCCACTAGCCATTCGCGGTGGTTGGCACCATCAATCAGCGTGCTCATCCACAAAAGGCGCGTGAGATGCGGGTGCATCTCTGTGATCGCGCGTAGCCGGTCGTGGGGAATAACCGCAAGCCGGCAGGGTGTCAGAGCCACGATGGATTGATCGGAACGGCTGCTCAGAAACGACGAAAGATCCACGAAGTCTCCAGCAATGTGAAACGACGTGATCTGGCGCTTACCTTCGGCCAATATCTTGTACCTTGCCGCCCAACCTTCCAACAGCACAGAGCTTTCATGCGGCTGATCGCCCTCACTCACAATGTCGACATCGGCCGCGACATCGCGGATATGACTCACTGCGGATTCGAGAGCGTTCTTTTCCGTATCTGAAAGACTATCATGCTGCTCTAGCTTTAGAATGAGCGTATGTTTCATCGCATAAAACTCTGCCAACCTATGTCGGCGCATGTGGCTTTGTTTAGTTTCTCAACACCTTTGTACTTCCCAAAGTAACAGGGTCGTCGCCACTATATAACAATTATCATTCATGCATAGGCATAAATGATGATTTTCAGGGCCGCCATGAGCTCAAAGTGAAAGGCGCGCAAAAGATACGGCTTAAGCCGCAGCAGCCTTGCTGGACCTCGATATACGGGCCGATATGAGGTTCAAGCGAGCGTCCGGCGCACTGCGTCCCGCCAGCCGGCCAGCTTGCCCGCCCGGTTTGCTTCGTCCAGCGCGGGCTCGAAACGGCGCTCAAGCCGCCAGCTTGAGGCGAAGCCTTCCTCGCGCGGCCATATGCCGGCCTGCCGGCCCGCCAGCCACGCGGCTCCCAACGCCGTGGTTTCAAGCACCATCGGTCGGTCGACGCAGGCGTTCAAGAGGTCCGCCAGCCGCTGCATGGTCCAGTTGCTGGCCACCATGCCGCCGTCGACCCGCAGTACGGTGTCGAAGTTTGCGCCCCAGTCGCCCCGCATGGCGTCGAGCAGGTCGCAGGTTTGATAACAGACCGATTCCAGGGCGGCGCGGGCCAATTCGTTAGGGCCGGTTGCGCGGGTCAGGCCGAAGATGGCGCCGCGCGCCTGTGCGTCCCACCACGGCGCGCCGAGGCCGGTGAAGGCCGGTACGAGATAGACGGACTGGTGCGGGTCCGCGCTTTCCGCCATCGGGCCGGATTGATCGGCGCGGTCCAGGATCTTCAGTCCGTCGCGCAGCCATTGCACGCTGGCGCCTGCGACGAAGATCGACCCTTCCAGGGCGTAGGTTGGGCGACCGTCGAGCTGGTAGGCGATCGTGGTGAGCAGGCGGTTCTTGGAGGCGACGAACTTGTCGCCAGTGTTCAGCACGGCAAAGCAGCCTGTTCCATAGGTGGATTTCATCATGCCCGGCGAAAAGCAGGCTTGGCCCACCGTTGCCGCCTGCTGGTCGCCGGCGATGCCGCCGATGCTCACGGCGGCGCCGAAGAGGGCTGGATCCGTGGTTCCAAAGTCGGCGGAGGAATCCTTCACCTCCGGCAAAATGGCGCGGGGCACGCGGATGAGGTCCAGGAGTTCATCGTCCCAGTCGCCGCGCACGATATCGTAGAGCAGCGTACGGGAGGCGTTGGTCGCGTCGGTCGCATGCACCTTGCCGCCGGTCAGGCGCCACAGCAAAAACGTGTCCACGGTTCCAAACGCCAGGATGCCGCCTTCGGCGCAGGCGCGGGCGCCCGGCACATTGTCGAGGATCCAGGCGATCTTGGTGCCGGAGAAATAGGGGTCGAGCAAAAGGCCGGTCTTGGCGGAAACCATCGGCTCGGCGCCCGTCGCCTTCAACTGGGCGCAGATGTCGGCCGTCCGCCGGTCCTGCCAGACGATCGCGTTGTGGATCGCCTTTCCGGTCTGGCGGTCCCACACGACGGTGGTTTCGCGCTGATTGGTTATGCCGATCGTGGCGAGGTCCGACGCGGCGATGTTCGCATCGGCCAGCGCGAAGCGGATCGTGTCCACGGTCGTGCGCCACAAATCCTCTGGATCATGCTCCACCCAGCCGGATTTGGGGAAATGCTGCGGGAATTCCTGCTGGCCGACGCCGCGCACCCGGTATTGGCTATCGAACACGATGGCGCGGGTGGACGTGGTCCCCTGGTCGATGGCGAGGACAAAGTCGGTCATTTTTGAAGCTCCTCCCGCGCCTGAGCACTGCCCAAGGCCGCATTTTAACTGCGGACGCTAGGTGAACCGAAAACGAAAGTCGATTGGAAAACGGTCGCTCGCATCGCCAAGAAGGGTTAGCACCCGACCGTATCGCTTCTGCAATCGATCGGGACAAACCTTGATGTTCTATCAAGGGTCAGGCGGACGTATTCGTGGGTACATCGCCCTTGTCAGGCAAGGGAATCGACGAGGGTTGACGTCTCGCTCGCGCTGCTCGTGCTGGACGAGTAGTTCAGTGCGCCGATCAGCAGATTAGCCATGTCCATGCGCCGGTTCTCTTCGTCCCGGTCACGAGGACCGGTGCGCTCCTCCTCCAGAGCCGATTGGAACGCGCTCAGTTCGTCGGCGGTGGCATTGCCGTCCCCGTCTTTGTCGATGGCGGCAAACAGCTCCTTCAGCGCATCAAGCTGGGCTGACAACCGATCGCCGATCGCAGCGTCGTCATTCCGGGTGGTCGCATTCGAGCCCGTTTCTTGCAGTGCAAGAAGAGACAGCTGAATCTCTCGCGAGAAAGAATCGAGCCCCGTGCGCAGTTCGCTTTCGGTGAGCGAGCCGTCCTGGTCGGTATCGAAGGCGGTAAAAAGCTCCTTGTCGATCCCATCCATACGGGAGCTTTTTGCCGGACTGTTTGCCGTGAAGGCGCTCAACTCGTCGAAGTTGACGCCGCCGGATTTATCCTTGTCGGCCCGCTCGAAGATGCGGGTAGCCAAGGACGAAGCGGAAAAGCCGCCAATTCCTCCAATGCTCATGTGGTTAAAGCCCTTTGCTGCAATGCGCTCGGGTTGGGCGCGCATCGCCCCTCCGAAAATCGCATCGCTTCGCACTGCGCAATTAATGGGCCAGCGCCATTTTTCCGCACTTCAGCGAGCAAAATGCAGTGAGATATGCCATCTGCTTCGCACTTGCAGCATAGCTGGCCTGCAAAAATGGTGCGTTGCAAACACTCTGAACAAGTGTAGTTTGATCTTGTCCTTTTTGGGCGTTTCCTCCCAGACTTCAGGCCGCGCAAGCGGCCTTTTTTTTGCCCTGCGCAAAATCCATCTTTCGACCGATGGAATAGGTGTCGCGTGCGCCTCCAAGCCTCTATGTTCGGGAGGGAGCGAGGACGCAAGTTATGCCGGGTGACACCCTATCGAAAATCGCATTTGTCAGGTTCATCCGCGGCGCCGGTATCGACCGGTTGCTCGGCGATGCCGCAGCCGATCTTAAGTCCGCCGGCATCCTTGTCGGCGGCGCAGTTCAGGACGAGGAACGGCAGGCCGACGGCTGCTGCGGGCCGATGATGCTGGGCGATCTGCAGGGCGGTGCCGCGCGTCTGATCAGCCAGTCGCTCGGCCTCGGCGCCAAGGGTTGCCGCCTCGACACCCAGGCGCTGGCGGCTGCTGCGGCGCATCTGCTCGCCGTTGTTGATGCGGGCGTGGACGTGCTCGTGATCAACCGTTTCGGCAAATCCGAGGCGGACGGCGGCGGGCTGCGCGCGGTGATCGAGCGCGCCGTGGAGCGCGATATCCCCGTCGTTCTTGCCGTGCGGGAGGATTTTCTGCCGGCGTGGAGCGCGTTCCACGGCGGCATGGCCGTGGAACTCTCGGCGAATGCCGGAGCGGTCGCCACCTGGGCGCGCAGCGTGTGCCGCACGCCTACCATTGCCTGAAGCGTGGGTCAGTGCTTGGTGATGAATGCGTCGATCAAAGCATGGGTTTCGGGAAAACTCAGGTTTTCCGCCATGCGCTCGCCCGCCACCGCATAGGCTTCGTCGATGTCGAGCGCCAACTGGCGGTAGAAAGTTTCTTTGCCGAGCCCGATCGCATCGGCGAGTTTCGCAGCGATTGCGGCCGCCGCCTCATTCACCGCCCCGTCCAGTGCATCGGCTGGCACCGCCGCATTGATGAGGCCGATTTCAGCCGCTCTGGGCGCCAGGATCAGCCGGCCGGTCAGCAAAAGGTCGAGCGCTTGTTTCGGCGCAACCGAGCGCGACAGGGCCACCGACGGCGTTGAGCAGAACAAGCCGAGGTTGATGCCGTTCACGCCGAACTTCGCGGTTTCCACGGCATAGGCGAGGTCCGCCGTTGCAACGAGTTGGCACCCCGCCGCCACCGCCGCGCCTTGCACCTTGGCGATCACGGGCTTGGGGCTGCCACGAACCGCGCCCATCAGACGCGAGCATCTGGCGAACAATGCCTCGTGGTAATCCTTGTTTTCGTGCGCCCGCATCTCGGAAAGATCATGCCCGGCGCAGAAGATCCGCCCGCGTGCGGCAAGCACGATCACGCGCACGGCCGGGTTGGCATTCGCCTCGTGCAGCCGGTCTTCCAGCGCGTCCATCATGGCCTCGGACAGCGCGTTGCCCTTATCGGGACGGTTCAGCGTCAACGTCGCGACAGGGCCGGCAACGTCGTTCAAAACCCAGTCGTTGGAGCGATCGGACATTGACGTCAGCCTTTGATCTGGTCGCGCAGCTTGAACTTTTGGATTTTGCCCGTCGACGTGCGGGGCAGGTCCGCGAACACGATATGGCGCGGCACTTTGTAGTGCGCCATGTTCTGCCGGCACCACGCGATCAGCTCCTCGGCGGTCGCGTTTTGGCCGGGGCGCAGTTCCACGAAGGCGCAGGGCGTCTCGCCCCATTTATCGTCCGGCTTGGCCACCACGGCGGCATTGGCCACCGCAGGGTGCTTGTAGAGCACGTCCTCCACCTCGATCGACGAGATGTTTTCGCCGCCGGAGATGATGATGTCCTTCGACCGGTCCTTGAGCTGGATGTAGCCGTCCGGATGCATCACGCCGAGGTCGCCGGTGTGGAACCATCCCCCTGCAAAGGCTTCGTCGGACGCTTTGGGGTTCTTCAGATAGCCCTTCATCACGATATTGCCGCGCACCATGACCTCGCCGATCGTCGCGCCATCGCGCGGCACCGGCTCCATGGTTTCGGGGTCCATCACATCCAGGCCATCAAGCATGGTGTAGCGCACGCCCTGGCGGGCCTTGCGCTGCGCCCAATCGGCTGGGGCAAGGGTGTCCCAGTCGCTGTTCCATTCATTGACGACCGCCGGACCATAGGTCTCCGTCAGTCCGTAGAGATGGGTCACGGCAAAGCCGGCGGCCTTCATCGCGCCAAGCACGGCTTCGGGCGGTGGGGCGGCGGCGGTCATGAAGGTGATGGTGCGCTCGATCGGGCGCCTCTCGGCCTCGGTGGCGTTCAAGATGATCGACATCACGATCGGCGCGCCGCACATGTGCGTGACGCCATGTTCGGCGATCGCCTCGAAGATCTGCGCCGCACGGACCGCGCGCAAGCACACATGCGTGCCCGCCACCACCGAGATCGACCAGGGGAAGCACCAGCCGTTGCAGTGGAACATCGGCAAGGTCCACAGATAGACCGCACCCGATTGCATGCCGCAGGTCAGCACGTTGCCGGCGGCAAGGAGATGCGCGCCCCGGTGGTGATAGACCACGCCCTTCGGGTTCGACGTGGTGCCCGAAGTATAGTTCAGGCTGATGGCGTCCCACTCGTCGAGCGGATATCGGCTGGTGTAATCCGCCGAGCCTTCCGCGATCAAGGCTTCGTAGTCCAGGCTGCCGAGACGCGCCCCGGTTTGGGGGAATTCCGGGTCGTCGTAATCGATCACCAGCGGCGTCACCTTGGCCTTCGCCAGCGCGTCAGCCATCGGCCCGGCGAATTCGCGGTCGGTGATCAGTACCTTGGCCTCGCCGTGGTCGAGGATGAAGGCCAGCGTTGCGGCGTCGAGGCGGGTGTTCAGGGTGTTCAGCACGGCGCCGCACATTGGCACGCCATAGTGGCATTCGATCATGGCCGGCGTGTTCGCCAGCATCACCGCCACCGTGTCGCCCCGCCCGACCCCGCGTGCGGCCAGCGCGGAGGCAAGCCGGTGGGACCGGATGCGCAAGTCCCGGTAGGTTTTGCGCGCCTTGCCATGCACGATGGCCACGCGATCGGGGAAAACGTCGGCGGCGCGTTCTAGGAAGGTCAGCGGCGTCAAAGCGCAGAAATTGGCGGCGTTCTTGTCGAGATCGACGTCATAGATGCTGGTTTTCATACCAAGTCCTCCCGCGCGCGGCGTCCGGATCGTTTGGCATGGTTTGACAGGGCAGGGGGCGTGATGTCCAGATGGACTTGAGGCGGAATGGCCGTCTGCCGCTTCCCGCCATAGCAAAAGGGGCGAGACCTTCGTCCCGCCCCTTGCCATTTCAACCGGCTTTAAGGCTACTCCGCCGCCATCGGCATGGGAGGCGCCACCGGCTTGTTCTCGGCTACCAGACGCGGCCCGACCGGAACCACCACGGGCGGTTCGAAAGCCGGCTCCCCGGGGTGTGCCACGGCCGCCGGACGGGGAACCCGCGCGGTGCCATATTCGACCACACCTTCCTCGTCCCTCACGTTGGGGCGTGCGATAACTTTGAAAAGCTTGGCGATGCCGCGGCTGAGGTCGTCCATCAGGCAATAGAACGACGGGATGAACACCAGCGACAACACGGTCGACACCAGCAAACCACCGATCACCGCGATCGCCATCGGCGCACGGAATTCGCCGCCCTGACCCACGCCATAGGCTGCCGGCAACATGCCCGCCGCCATGGCGATGGTGGTCATTATGATAGGACGCGCGCGCTTGCGCCCGGCGTCGATGATGGCTTCCTTCTGCGGAACGCCGTGCTTTTCCTCCTCGACCGCGAAATCGACGAGCATGATCGCATTCTTGGTCACAATGCCCATCAGCATGAGAATGCCGATGATCACGGGCATGGAGATCGCGTTGTTGGTGATCAGTAGCGCGGCCACCACACCGCCGACCGAAAGCGGCAGAGAGGCGAGGATGGTGATCGGCTGGAACACGCTGTTGAACAGCAGGATCAGCACGACGAACACCAGCATGATGCCCGACACCATGGCGACGGCAAAGCCAGCGAACACCTCGCCCTGGATTTCGGCATCGCCGGTTTCCTGGATCCGCACGCCCGCCGGGAACGACTTCACCACGTCCGAGGCCATGATCCATTCGATGGCCTGACCAGAGGTGTAGCCCGGCATCATGTCCGTGCCGACTCTCACCACACGCTCGCGGTCGTAGCGATCGATCGACGAGGGGCCTTGTCCGAACACCACGTCGGCAACCGCCGACAGCGGCACGGAGCCACCGGAGTCGGTTGGAACCCGCAAGGCGGCGATCGTTGCCAGATCACCGCGCGCGCCCTCTTCAAGCTCCACCCGGATCGGGATCTGGCGATCGCCGACGGTGAACTTGGCAAGGTTGCCGCCGTTGTCGCCGATCGTCGCCACGCGCACGGTGTTGGAGATTGCGTTGGTGGCAATCCCCAAATCCGCAGCTTGGTCGAGCCTAGGAATGACGCGGATTTCCGGACGGGCGAAGGATGCGAGTGCCGCCGGATTAGCGAACATCGGTTCTTTGCGCATTGCGGCTTCCAGATCGCCCGCAGCCTTGGCAACCAAGTCGCCGTCGCGTCCTAGAATGCCTACCGCCGCCTCACGTTCACCGCGCTCGTTCACGAAGTAGGTGCGGATGTCGGGAATCCCCGCCAACACGTTCTGGATCACCGGCTGCATCTGGTTCTGCGAAAGCGGCCGTTCGGTCTTTGGAGTGAGGTTGATGATGACGGCTGCGCGGCGTGTTTCCAGCGTTCCGGTTGGCGAGGTGCCGCCCATCACGAACACGCTCTGCACGCCATCAACCTTGCCCACCTCGGCCGAGATCAGGTCGGTCGTGGCGGCGGTGTCTTCCAGGGTTGCCCCCGGCGGCAGCTCTACCGACGTCACGATGCGGCCCTCGTCCACGGCCGGGATGAAGCCGGTCGGCAGATACTTCGTCGCATCCATGGCGACGAAGAATACCAACAGGCCGGCCGCGATGGTCGCGAGCGGCATCAGCGGGAAGTTGAGTGTGCGTCCGCCGCGAAGGCGGATCGGCATGCGCCAAAGCGTCACCCGGAGCAGCCCCGTGTAGCTTCGCATGATCAGGCCGTCGTGCTGCTCTTCAGGGTGCGGCTGGGCAAGCCATGCACTGAACGCACCGAAGAAGATCGCCAAGCCGAAGATCACTGCGGTCGCGTAGAGCCAGCCGATCGATTCCAGCCATGCGGCCGCCATATCGAGATAGCCGAGCGGGCCCCATGTTGCAGCCAGCGGGGTCGCCGCATTCGCCGCATAAACGGCACCACCCAGCACCAGCACCCCGAACGGAATGAGGTAGATGATGCGCCGGGCGACGTTCGACATCAGGCCCTTATAGACCGGCCGGCCGTCCGATCCGTCGCCGAGATAAGGCGACCGCATGAAGAAGGCCGCCATCATGGGCGTTATGAAGCGCGCCACAAGCAGCGAGAAGAACACCGCGACGGCGACTGTCAGGCCGAACTGCTTGAAATACTGCCCCGCGATGCCGCCCATGAAGCTCACGGGAACGAAGATCGCGATGATGGTTGCCGAGATCGCGATAACGGCGAGACCGATTTCGTCCGCCGCTTCCAGTGCGGCCCTATAGGGTTTCTTGCCCATCCGGATATGCCGGACGATGTTCTCGATCTCCACGATCGCGTCGTCCACCAGAATGCCGGTCACCAGAGTGATGCCGAGCAAGCTGATGAGGTTCAGCGAGAAGCCGAGCGCATCAAGCGCGAAGAAGGTCGGGATCGCCGAAAGCGGCAGCGCTACCGCCGCCACCAGCGTCGCCCTCATGTCGCGCAGGAAGAGAAGCACGACGAGGACGGCCAGGAGCGCGCCCTCGACCAGGGTGTCCATGGCGCTTTCGTAGTTTCCATAGGTGTAGACGACGCTGTCGTCGATCCGCTCCATGGAAACTTCGGGATATTCGAGGCCGAGTTGATCCACGCGGGCGCGGACAAGATCGGACACCTCCGCGTCGCTGGCGCCCTTGGCGCGGTAGATCGCGAAGGACACGACCGGGCGGCCGTCAAGACGGGCGAAGGAGCGCGGCTCCTCCCAAGAGTCGGAAACCGTGCCGAGTTCGGACAGCCGCACTTCACGGCCGTTCCCCAGAGTAATGCGGGTGTCTCCCAGCTCTTCGACGGTCTTTGCGCCCGCGAGGGTCCGAATCGCTTGCGTCTGCCCGCCGATTTCGGCCTTGCCACCGGAAAGATCGACGTTCGTGGCCTTAAGCTGCTCGTTGACCTGCGCGGCCGTGATCTGGAGCGCCATCAGGCGATCGGGGTCGAGCCGAACATGAATTTCGCGCTTCACGCCGCCGATGCGTTCAACCCTGCCAACGCCCTTAACGGCCTGCAATTCGCGAATGACGATGTCGTCGACGAACCAAGACAGCTCTTCCGGGGTCTTGGCCGGCGAGCCCGCCGCATAGGTGATGATTGCTTGGCCTTCGACGTCGATGCGCTGGATCACCGGTTCGTCGATCGAATCGGGTAGATCGCCGCGAATCGTAGCGATGGCGTCCTTGACGTCGTTCACGGCCCGGTCGGTATCGATCTCCAGCCGGAACTCGACGGCCGTGGTCGACGATCCGTCGGTGATCGTCGACGTTACGTGTTTGACACCCGCGATGCCGGCAACGGCGTCTTCGATCGGTTTGCTGATCTGCGTTTCAAGTTCGGACGGTGCCGAACCGGCGTCCGTCACCGTAACGGCGACGACCGGAACGTCGATGTTGGGGAATTTCGTGATCGGTAGGTTCGCGAAGGAATAGATGCCGAGCGCGATCAGACACACGAAGAGAAGGATGGGCGGAACCGGATTGCGGATCGCCCAAGCGGAGAAGTTCCAGTTCATCCGTTCACCCCTTCGTTGGCAACCTTCACGGCCTCGACCGCATCACCGTCGCGCAGGAAGGTTCCAGCGCGCGCGACCACCGTTTCGCCTTCTGCAAGGCCCGATTTGATTTCGACCCAGCCGCCGCCGGACAGACCGGTCGAGACGACGCGGGTTTCAATCCGCCCGTTGTTCACAACCTGAACCGTGGGCTCTGCGTCGCCTTTCAGGACGGCGGCGACCGGAAGCGCGATGCCCGAGCTGGACGCGATCTCGACCAAGCCGCGCGCGAAAGAACCGACCCGCAAGTTGGTGTCGAGGGGAAGCGATATGCGGATCTTGCCAAGCCGGGTGGATGCCGTGACTTCCGGCGCGACAAGACGCACCTTGCCTTCAATCGGAATGCTGGATCCGGCCGGCGTTACCTTCACGATCTGGCCGGCGGCGAGGCGGGCGAGAATGGTGTCGGTCGCTTCAGCTTCCAGTTCGATCTCGGCGTTTTCGGCAATGCGGAACAGCGAACCCGATCCCGACGATACGATGGCGCCAAGGCGGGCGGTGCGGGAAAGCACAAGGCCGGCGGTCGGCGCCGTGATGTCGGTCTTCGACTTGCGCAGTTCCAGTTCCGCGCGCTGCGCCTGCGTCAACGTCTTGTCGGCTTCGGATGCCAGAAGGGACTGCTGGGCAAGGTTCAAACGAGCGTTCGCCGCAAAGGAGGTAGCAAGCCGCTGGTCCAGCACGTCCTGGGCCACAACGCCCTTGTCCTTCAGCGCCTGCGTTCTCACCAGCGCTGCGGCTGCCTGCACCTGGTTGGCCTCGGCTTCGGCGATCTGCGCCTTCTGCTGGGCGATGTCGGCATCGGCGCGCGCGAGCTGCGACGTATTCTGCGCAAGCGCGATGTCGATCGCATCGGTCGATAGCTTCGCCAGGATCTGGCCAGCCGTAACGAGGTCGCCTTCATCGACGAAGATCTTCTCGATTTTCAGTCCGTCTACGTCGGCTGAGACTTGGACTTCTTCGCGCGCAACCAAAGTTCCGGTAACTATGGCCTGCTCGACCACGTCATGACGGCCCGTCGTGACCACGGTCACCGACGGGGCCTTCGCGGTCGAAACGGCAGGCTTCACGTCTTCAGCGAATGCGATGGAGGTCACCGGAAGGGCGCCGGCCGCAACGGTTAAGGCGAGAGCGGCGACCAAATATCTGGTCATACTGAGGGCTCCTGGTCGGTCCAGCCGAGTGGCTGCGACCTCGATTGGTCGTTAGTCAAGGATACGGATCGGCTCGGTCCCGTCGGCGCCATAACCAAAGTAGATGGCGTTGATGGTACGTCGCCGTTTACGCGGTGGATTTCAGCAGGGCCGGCACGATGCGCCGTAGGAAGGGTTCAAAAATCTCAGGGGATGCTTCGTTCTCGATCCCCATTCGCAGGACAAGCCCGTCACCAATGGCCATCATCACCATGATTGCGGCCTCAATGTCGACATCGGTGGCGATTTCGCCAGTGTCTTGCGCCTCTTTAAACGCCCGCAGGAATTCTTCCCGGACATCCATTTCAATGGTGTTGAACCGGTCGCTCAAGCCGGTACTGCGCATGGTTTCAGCCATGATTTCCGCCATCAGGCGCGCCGAATCCGGGCGCTGCATCTGCCGGAGGTATCGCATGCCAGAGGTTATCAAGCGGTCGACCAAGCACCCCGAGCCGCGGAAATCCTGCATCACCGTAGCCGCGATCGCCCGTTCGTCTTCCGCGATCGCGTCGATGATCGCGTCCTTGGACGGGAAGTATCGATAAAGCGCACCGGGGCTCATTTTCGCTTCCGCGCAAATCTGCTGCATCGAAGCGCCGTGGAAGCCGGATTTTGCAAAACAATGCCGGGCTGCGTCCAAAATCTGCGCACGTCGCAGATCCTGTGGAGAGAGATCCGTTTCGCTAGGCTGTGATAACGATGCGACTTGGAGCATGGAGCGAAAACCAGCGATAGCTCGCAAAGAACGAACGTTCGTTCTCATCGCTTAATCGCCTTGCTAAGTCAACTGAGTGCGCTGCACAATCGCACACTCGTGATCATGGACGGCTTTACCGTGAACGCTTCGTAAGGAATGTCCGAGTTACAGGCTATAAAGTTCCCATCTGCCTTGCCACGAGGCCCTATCTCTACGCCGTGGTCGGTGTGGAAACAGGGCGGCTGAGAAGCAGCTCAAAAAATTCATGCCTCGCACCAAGCCGCCAGCACCCATGAACGCAGCGCCAATTGATCGGATCTCTCGACCCGTCCCACATATCCCTTGGTCGTGTTGGCAACATATTATGAAATTCGAAACCATTATCCGCATACTCTTCATCTGCCGCTAAGATTTGGATCGGCATGACGTCATCCTTTGGGGGAATGCATGACCAGCTCATCTCATGAGGATGTTCCTTCAGCCCACGGGCTATCCGACGCCGTACGCGCTGACGTTCGCGCCGCATGGATCATTCTGGAGCCGAAAATCCAGGATATCCTCAAGGATTTCTATCTTTACTGGACGACGGTCCCCAAACTGAAGGACATGATCGCCGGCCGCCAGGATCACCTCGTCAAGGTGCAGGGCGCGCATTGGGCGAACCTGTTTTCGGCTCGGTTCGATCAGTCCTATATCGACAGCGTGACCCGGATCGGGCTCGCCCACGTCAAGATGGGGCTGGAGCCGCACTGGTATATCGCCGGCTACAACATGGTTCTTGCCCGGATGGTAGAGATAATCGGCAAGCACCACCGCTTTTCCGGAGCGAAATCCTCCCGCCTCATCGGTGCGGTTACGCGCACGGTGATGCTTGATCTCGACCTTGCTATTTCCGTCTACCACGACACCATGGTCAAGAACATGGCAGAGCGGCAGACGCGGATCGAAGACGCCGTGCGTTCCTTCGATGGCGTGATGAAGGGCATGCTCTCCAAGCTCAACGATGCGTCGGGCAGCCTTGAAGGCACCGCGCGGGGTCTGAACGATCAAGTCGCGTCGCAATCGAGCCAGACCGAAACGATATCGCAGACCCAGCGCAAGACCGCCCAGGGCATCACCGCCTCGGCCGCAGCGACGGAGGAGCTTTACGCCTCGATCGGGGAAATCGGCCGGCAGGCGGAAGCCTCCCAAACGGTCGCAGACCGGGCCGTCGAAGGCGCCCGCCGCACGCAGTCGACCATTTCCGGACTGGCGAATGCCGCCGAGAAGATCGGCTCGGTCATCCAACTCATCTCCGCCATCGCCGATCAGACGAACCTCCTGGCCCTCAACGCTACCATTGAAGCAGCGCGCGCGGGCGAGGCCGGCAAGGGCTTTGCCGTCGTTGCGTCCGAGGTGAAGTCGCTGGCGTCCCAGACGACCAAGGCAACCTCCGACATCACCGAGCAAATCTCATCGATCCAGGATATGACGCGGCGCTCCGTGTCTGACATCCAATCCATCACGCAGACCATCGACGAGATCGCGCGTATCGGTTCAGCCATCGCCGCCGCCGTCGAAGAGCAGGGTGCGGCAACGCGGGAGATTGCCGAGAACGCGCAGAGCGCGGCCCGGTCCTCGGAAGGGATCGACACCTCCCTCCAGGACGTCCGGCGCGGCGCCGGCGATACCGCGACCGCCGCCAAGAACGTCTCGGTTCTCGCCGGCGATCTCGGCGGTCAGGCCCGAATGCTGGAAAGCAGCGTTCAGGACTTCATGAAGCGCGTTCTGGCCCGTTGACGCGGACGCCCGGATCTGACGCGGGCGTTCTTTTCAACCGCTGAACACGCGCCTTAGGAGGCGATGGAACAGCCGTTCAGGCAGTGTGGCCCGGACGGCGTTAATCAATCGGGCGTCCGTGCCCACCAACACACGCAGCGGCGGGTTCTTCGACCGGAGAAGGCGCGCAATGCGCCTTGCCACATGGTCCGGCTCGACTCCCAGCCGATCGACATGTCCGGTCATCTCTGCCAGCCGCTTCAAACTCTTGCGATAGTGATCACCCTCCGGCGGCAGGCCGCTTATCGCCTCATGTGCGCCGGCCGCGCTTCGGGTAAGGAGATCCGTCTTCGTTCCGCCCGGCATGACCAGAATCACCCGGATGCCTTGCGCGTGAAGCTCGCTGGAAATGCTCTCGGACAGACCGAGAAGCGCGAATTTCGAGGCGTGATAAAAGGCCTCCCAGGGAATGCCGATCGCGCTGCCGATCGAGCCTATGTTCACCAGCTTCGACGTGCCGCCGGAGTAATCCGCAGCCGACCACAAGGCCGGAATCAAGGCATGGCTCAGACGGTAGGGACCGAAGAATTTGGTTTCCATCAAAGCCCTTGCCTTGGCGTCGTCGGTGTATTCGAAGGCGGATACATAGTTGTGGCTGGCGTTGTTGATCAGCGCATAAAGGCCCCGCTCGCCCATTTCGGCGGCGATCATGCGGCGTGCGTTTTCGATGTGATCGCCGATCGTGACATCAAGCGTGATCGGCATCAGGCGGTCCGATGTCGCCGCGCGCAGGGCATCGGCGTCTTCCTGCCGCCGCACACCGGCGAAGACGCGGTATCCCAGCGCGTCGAGATGGCGGGCCAGTGCGTTGCCGATGCCCTTAGCTGCACCCGTCACGAGCACCGCTTTGTCGTTCAATTCAGAGGTTTGTTTCATCTGTCTCTCGTCAGCATTGCCAGAAAGACCTTTTGGATAGACCCTGCACCTAAGGACACGGTCAAGGCTTGAATGCATACACATCGGGAAATTCGAGAAAGCATCCGGACTGAAGCGCAGCACGATCCGCTTTTACGAGCGCAGCGGCTTGCTTGAGCCCGGCGAAAGCGCGGTCGGCAACGGCTACCGCGTCTACAGCCGCGAACACGTCGAGCGGGCGCAAGCCATCCGAATGGCCCAGGCCTATGGCTTTTCCCTCAAGGAAATCAAAGCCCTCATCGATCGGTGGGATGGCGGCACCCTGTCTGAGGAGAACAAGCGCGCGTTCCTCGACGAGAAACTGACCGAAATCGAAAACAAGATGTCGGCGCTTGAGGGCGTGCGGCGCTATCTCCTCGCCAAGCGTGCCTGGCTCGACGGGGGAGGCGAGGGGGAACCACCGCGTTGGGAGGATGCCGAGCGCTGCAAAAGCTGAGGCCTGCGGGCAATCCGCCACCGGGCGCGCGTTTTTTCTTCCCCTGGCGAGACCAGCGGGCTAGAACGGCGCCACGCAATTCCACTCCTTATCGCAGGTTTCGGACCCCGTCATGGCTCGCGAATTCATCTACTACATGCACGGCCTCACCAAGTCCTATGGTGGTGGCAAGAAGGTCCTCGACACAATCCACCTCCAGTTCTACCCGGATGCCAAGATCGGCGTGCTCGGGCCGAACGGGTCGGGCAAGTCCACGCTTTTGCGCATCATGGCCGGCATGGACAAGGAGTTCACCGGCGAGGCTTGGCTCGCCAAGGGCGCCCGCGTCGGCTACCTCGCGCAGGAGCCTCAGCTTGACGAGACCAAGGACGTGCTCGGCAACGTCATGGAGGGCGTCGCCAAGGACAAGGCGCTGATCGACCAATACAATGAACTGATGATGGATTACTCGGACGAGAACGCCGAGAAAGCCGCCAAGCTTCAGGACATCATCGACGCAAAGAACCTGTGGGATCTCGATTCCAAGGTCGAGATGGCCATGGACGCGCTGCGCTGCCCGCCCGGCGATGCGGCCGTCGCCAATCTGTCGGGCGGCGAAAAGCGCCGCGTCGCCCTCTGCAAGCTCTTGCTCGATGCGCCCGACCTGTTGCTGCTCGACGAGCCCACCAACCATCTCGACGCTGAATCCGTCGCGTGGCTTGAAAAGCACCTGCGCGAGTTTCCCGGCGCCGTGCTGATCATCACCCACGATCGCTATTTCCTCGACAACGTCACCGGCTGGATCCTTGAACTCGACCGGGGCAAGGGCATTCCCTATGAGGGCAACTACTCGGCCTATCTCGACAAGAAGGCCAAGCGCCTGTTCCAGGAAAACCGCGAGGACGTCGCCCGCCAGCGCTCGCTGGAGCGTGAGCGCGAGTGGATCGGGGCAAGCCCGAAGGCCCGTCAGGCCAAGTCCAAGGCGCGCGTCAAGGCCTATGACGAATTGCTCCGCCGCAGCGAAGAGCGCCAGACCTCCGGCACCGCTCAGATCATCATTCCGCCCGGTCCGCGCCTCGGCGACGTGGTGATCGAGGTCGAGGGCCTGTCGAAGGGCTATGGCGACCGCCTTCTCATCGACAATCTTTCGTTCAGCCTGCCGCCCGGCGGTATCGTCGGCGTGATCGGGCCGAACGGCGCGGGCAAAACAACGCTGTTCCGCATGATCACCGGTCAGGAAACGCCTGAATCCGGCTCGATCCGCGTCGGCGAGACCGTGCATCTTGGTTACGTCGACCAGTCGCGCGATGCTCTCAACCCGAACAAATCGGTGTGGGAGGAAATCTCAGGTGGTTTCGACGTCATCACGCTCGGCAAGAAGGACGTGAACTCGCGGGCCTATTGCTCGTCGTTCAACTTCAAGGGCGGCGATCAGCAGCAGAAAGTCGGCTCGCTCTCCGGCGGTCAGCGCAACCGGGTGCATCTGGCCAAGATGCTGAAATCGGGCGCGAATCTTCTGCTCCTCGACGAACCCACCAACGATCTTGATACCGAAACCCTCTCGGCCCTTGAAGAAGCGCTCGAAGATTTCGCCGGCTGCGCCGTGGTCATCAGCCACGATCGCATGTTCCTCGACCGGCTCGCGACCCACATCCTCGCCTTCGAGGGCGATAGCCATGTCGAATGGTTCGAGGGTAACTTCGAGATGTACGAGGAAGACAAGAAGCGCCGTCTCGGTGCCGATTCGGTCAATCCGCGGCGGATCAAGTACAAGCCGCTGACGCGCTGAGCGAGCGGTCCAACCACCTTGTTAAGCACGACCGGCGCGGAGCCATCCGGCCGGTCGTCGTTTTTCATACGCGTTTCACTTTATCAAATCACCAGATTGCAGCCAGTTTTTGGCGCGCATATGCATCAATCCCAATCTTGAGAATCGCGTTAGACCTCTGATCTAATGATCTGTAGCGTTGGTGTATTTGATTCCTTGCATTTCAGCCGAAGCTTAATAATCAAAGGTAAGATCATCATGGACTACAATCCGCGCTCACCATCCGGCTATTCGGTTACGCAGATTATCTTGCATTGGGTCATCGTTGGGTTGATCGCCTTTCAGATTGTCTTCGGAGAATCGATGGAAGCAGCGCTTGACGCCTTCGAAGAAGGTGGTACATTATCTAATACAGATGTTTTTCTTTCTAATCTCCATATCTATTTCGGCATAGCCGTTCTGGTGCTTGCAGTCGTTCGACTTGCCGTTCGTCTCGGCACCGGGGCGCCGTTGTCGCCGGCTGGCACCAGCGTGTTGCAGGTTCGCCTTGCAGCGCTCGTCCATATCGCCTTCTATATTCTTCTGTTCGCGGTCCCCATCAGCGGTCTGGTCACGTGGTACATCGAGCCGGAGGTTGGCGATTTTCATGCGCTCGCCAAACCCGCCTTCCTGGTGTTGATCGGATTGCATGTCGCTGGTGCGCTCTACCACCAATTCATCGTGCGCGACGGCGTTCTCACACGTATATTCGTTCCAAGGAGCTGAGGGCGCGCGGGGTTTGCGGGGCCGGCTGTTCCTGATTGCGCCCTTGCAACCCCTGGATGCCCCATGGATCTTCTGGACGGCGTGCTTCCCGAACCCAAGATCGTTGCCGGCCGCAAGCTCGAATGTACGATCATTGAGCTTCGCGTCGGCGATCGGCCCGGTTTTGCAACCCGGCTCGTGCCTTCTCTGGCGCTTACGTTCGAGGGCGCGGAGGGGGACGGCCACGCCGGATTCACGCGTGAGTCCGGCGGTCGCGAGCCCTGGTATCCGCGCGGTACGACGATCCGGTCCGGTCGGCAGCTTTCCATAGTCTCCGTGGAGGATCTTGCCGCCGTTGCGGGCGCCCTCGATCTTGCCGCTATCGACCCCGGCTTGATCGGGGCCAATATCGTCGTCGAGGGCATAACCCGGTTTTCATTCCTCCCGCCGGGAACCCGTTTGTTTTTCGATGGCGGCGCCGTGGTCGTCGTGGAAGGACAGAACGCACCGTGCCGCTTTGCCGGAAAGGCTCTTGCCGACGCGGTGCCCGGCCGCGAGGATATCGAACTCGGCTTCGTCGCCGCAGCCCGCCGCCGCCGCGGCGTCGTTGCCAGCGTGGAGCGTCCGGGCACACTTTCCGGAGGAACGAAACTGTCGGTCAAGATCCCCGAACAATGGATCTACGGCTAAACGGCTTCCGCGTGTTGGCTGGCTCGTAAACTCGGTCAAATTTATCCTAGCTTTGGAAGACTTTCAGTAAGGTGGTGATGGTATCGTTCGTCTTGTTCAACTCGGACAAGCCGGACGTATCATGATCGAAACCAACCTCGTCGACTTCAGCAACTTGGAACTCGATCCGTCCTCGCCGCGTCGCAACGAGTTGATGAAAAGCGTCGCGTCCTTGTTCGCCTTTGCGTCCGAACGTTGCACGCTCGAACAGATCGAGATCTATGACGAGGTCTTGACCCGGCTCGCCGACATGGTTGAGACCGAGGCGCGGTCTTTCGCCGCCGAAAAGATCGCCCCGCTGCGGCGTGCCCCCGAAGGCGTCGTCCGCCGTTTCGCCCACGACGAAGCCATCTCCGTGGCCGGTCCCATTCTGGTGGCTTCGCCCGTGCTTAACGAGCGCGACCTTTTGGCCGTGGCCGAAAGCAAGGGCAACAGTCATCTCATTGCCATCGCCCAGCGTTCCGTCCTCTCCGAGCAGGTCACCGACGTCGTGGTGCGTCGCGGCGATCGTGAGGTCAAGCTTGCAGTCGCCGGTAATCATGGCGCGAAGCTCGGCGACGCCGCGCTCTTTCTTCTTGTTCAGCAGGCGATGTCCGACGTTCCGACCGCCGAGGCGCTTGGCCAGCATCCAGACACCCCCGATTCCGTGATCGCTCAGATGGTGGCGGGGGCGGCGGAAGCCGTTCGCAAGGCCATTTCCGGGCGAGGGATGAAAACCGCCGAGAAGGGTCTCACCGAGGCCTCCCGCCGCGCAGCCGAGCGCATGAGCAACGCCTATTGGCTCGGCCTTTATGACTTCGAAACCGCCTGGGAAAAAATCGCGCACCAGGGCGGTCGCCGGATCGTTTCGGAATCGCTGCTCTGCCAATACGCCATGGACGATCGCTTTGCCGACGTCGTGGCTGTCTTCGCGCTTCTGGCCGACCTCGACCTTGAGGAAACCAAGTACTGGCTGGTGCGCACCGATACCGAGCCCTTCTCCGTCATCACCAAATCCCTCGGCCTGCGGTTCTCGACGGTGCAGATGCTTTTGAAAACCGGCCCGTGGAAGCACCGCCTGACCAACGACCAGCGCCGCGACGCGCTCAATCAGTTCCAAACCATCGATCAGCGCGCTGCCCGGTCACGTATCGCCGCATGGCGCCAGACGCGCTTGACCGGCTGAAACTTGCCGCCGATCGCCTGTGAAAACCGCAGCCCGCGCCAACCGCGCGGGCTTTCGTTTGGGTGTGCCGGCACGGTTTGCGCTTGCGGAAGAGCTGCGATAGGCATAAAGATATCTTTATGTCCGCCTTCTACTCCGCTGGGCTCGGCGCGATGGCGTCAGAGCCATCTTCCTTCGCCGACACCGTCGCCGTTCTCAAGAGCGCCGGCGAACCCACGCGGCTGCGCTTGCTCGCGCTGCTTTCGGCCGGCGAGGCAACGGTGAAGGATTTGACGGAGGTTCTCGCGCAGAGCCAGCCGCGCGTCTCCCGTCATCTCAAGCTGATGACGGACGCGGGGCTCATCGAGCGTTTGCCAGAAGGCGCCTGGGCCTATTACCGCCTCGCCGAAGAGGGCGCGGGTGCTGCAACCGCCCGGGCCATCCTCACCCGCGTTGACAGCGCCGACCCGGTGTTGGTGCGCGATCGCCAGCGGCTCGAAGCCATCAAGTCGGCCCATGCCGCCGCCGCGCAGTCTTACTTCGCGGAAAACGCCGCCCATTGGGACCGTCTGCGCTCCATGCACGTCGCCGAAGCCGCTGTCGAAACTGCCATCCGCGAGGCTGTCGGCTCCCGCACTGTGCAGGCCCTTCTCGACATCGGCACCGGCACCGGCCGCATTCTCACGCTGCTCGCCGATCGCTATGTGCGCGCCGTCGGTATCGACATGAGCCACGACATGCTCAAAGTCGCCCGCGCCAATCTCGCTGCCGCAGGTATCGAACATGCGCATGTGCGGCAGGGCGACGTCACGGCGCTTTCGGTCGGAACCGGCGGGTTCGACGTGGTGATCATCCATCAAGTGCTGCATTACCTCGACGATCCCGCGCGCGCCATCCGCGAGGCAAGCCGCGCCGTTGCGCCCGGCGGCCGGCTGCTGATCGTCGATTTTGCCCCGCATGGCCACGAGTTCCTGCGCGCCGACCACGCCCACCGCCGCCTCGGCTTCGGCCACGACCAGATGCGCGGATGGATCGAGGCAGCCGGTCTCGATCTTGATCTCGTCCGTGACCTCACGCCGGAAGGCCGCGGCGACGACGGCCTCACCGTGACGCTCTGGATGGCGAGCGATCGCCGCATCCAGATCGCATCCGATCCGATTTTGAAATCCGCCTGAGACCTCCTTTTCGCGAACAGGACGACCCCATGCGCTTCTCCAGGTCCGTCGATACGCTCGACCTCGGCGTTTCCTTCGAGTTCTTTCCCCCGAAGACGGAGAAGATGGAAGAGACCCTATGGGCATCGGTGGAGCGTCTGGCGCCGCTTGGCCCCCGCTTCGTGTCCGTCACTTATGGCGCGGGCGGCACCACGCGCGAGCGTACCCACAACACCGTTGCCCGTATCATCCGCGAGACGATCCTGAAGCCCGCCGCGCATCTCACCTGCGTGGACGCGACGCGCGATGAAGTGGATGCGGTCGTGCGCGGCTATTGGGATGCCGGCGTGCGCCATATCGTGGCGCTGCGTGGTGATCCGGCTGGCGGCATCGGCGCGCGCTATCAGCCGCATCCAGGCGGCTATGCCTCCACGGCCGATCTCGTTGCCGGCATCAAGGCGATCGGCGATTTCGAGGTGTCGGTTTCGGCCTATCCCGAGCGGCATCCGGAAAGCCCGGATGTGCCGGCCGACATCCAGATCCTGAAGCGCAAGGTGGAAGCGGGCGCAACCCGCGCCATCACCCAGTTCTTTTTCGACAACGATGTTTTCGAGCGCTACGTGAACCGCGTCCGGGCAGCGGGCATCGACATTCCCATCGTGCCCGGCATCGTGCCCGTCTCTAACTTCACGCAGACCGCCAGCTTCGCCAAAAAGACCGGCGCCAGCGTTCCGCCTTGGTTCGCCCAGCGCTTCGAGGGCCTAGAAGAAGACCCCGCGACGCGCCAACTGGTGGCCGCCGCCGTTGCCGCCGAGCAGGTCATGGATCTCGTTGATCGCGGCTACCGCGACTTCCATTTCTACACGATGAACCGCGCCGATCTCGTTTACGCCATCTGCCACATGTTGGGTTTGCGGCCGAAACCCGCTATCCCCACTGAGGATGTGAAAGCCGCGTAACGCACCTTGCCGCGCGCCGTTCCGACCCCATCGAAGAGGCTCACCATGACCCGCCCGCTCTCTCCCACCGAGGCCAAGCTTCGCGCCATCGCGTTGGACCGTATCCTTGTGATCGACGGGGCGATGGGCACCATGATCCAGCGCCACCGGCTCAGCGAGGCGGATTTCCGGGGGGAGCGCTTCAAGGATTGGCCACGCGATCTCAAGGGCAACAACGACCTCCTGTCGATCACCCGCCCCGACATCATCAGGGATATTCACCGCCAGTATTTCAAAGCCGGCGCGGATATCGTGGAGACGAATACCTTCTCGTCCACCACCGTCGCCCAGGCCGATTACGGCATGGAAGCGCTCGCCTATGAACTCAACTTCGAAAGCGCCCGCGTCGCCAGGCAAGCCGCCGATGAGGTGGAAGCGCTCGATCCGTCGCGTCCGCGCTTCGTCGCCGGTGCCATCGGGCCGACCAACCGCACCGCGTCGATTTCGCCCAACGTCAACGATCCCGGCTACCGCGCCGTCACCTTCGACGACTTGCGCATCGCCTATGCCGAGGCCGCGCGCGGGCTGATCGACGGGGGCGCAGACATCATCCTGATCGAAACCGTGTTCGATACGCTGAACGCCAAGGCGGCCCTTTTTGCCACTGAGGAGGTGTTCGAGGAAAAGGGCATCCGGCTGCCCATCTCCGTCTCCGGCACCATCACGGACCTCTCCGGCCGCACGCTCTCCGGCCAGACGGCGGAAGCGTTCTGGTATTCGGTCCGCCACGCCGATCTCTTTTCGATCGGGCTCAACTGCGCGCTCGGCGCCAAGGAAATGCGCGCCCACGTCGCAGATCTCGCCCGCGTATCCGACACGCTGGTTTGTGCATACCCGAATGCCGGGCTTCCCAATGAATTCGGCGAGTATGACGAAAGTCCCGCCGCAATGGCGGCCCTGGTCGGCGAGTTCGCCCGCTCCGGCCTCGTCAATATCGTCGGCGGTTGCTGCGGCACCACGCCGGACCATATCGCGGCGATTGCCGAGGCGGTTCGCGGCGTTTCCCCGCGCGTGCTCCCCGCGATCGAACCCCGCATGCGGCTGTCGGGCCTGGAGCCCGCCGTCATCGCTGCGTGAGCGAAGCTCTTCGCCGCGTGATCGTGCGTGCCCAGATCCATGAACTCAAAGGCTGATTCCCCGATGACTGACACAACCGGCGCTTTCGCCAATTTCGTGATCGTGGGCGAGCGCACCAACGTCACCGGCTCGGCCAAGTTCCGCAAGCTGATCAAAGACGGCGACTATCCCGCCGCGCTCGCCGTCGCGCGCAATCAGGTGGAAGGCGGCGCGGTCGTTCTCGACGTCAACATGGACGAGGGGCTTCTGGATTCTGAAGCCGCCATGGTGACGTTCCTCAACCTGATGGCCGCCGAGCCCGATATCGCCCGCGTGCCGGTGATGGTCGACAGCTCCAAGTGGACCGTGATCGAAGCCGGCCTGAAATGCCTGCAAGGCAAGGGCATCGTCAATTCCATCTCGATGAAAGAGGGTAGGGAGCCCTTCCTCCAGCAAGCCAAGCTCGTGAAACGCTATGGCGCGGCCGTTGTGGTCATGGCCTTCGACGAAAAGGGCCAAGCCGACAGCTTTGAGCGCAAGATCGAAATCTGCGAGCGCTCCTATCGCATCCTCGTCGACGAGGTTGGCATCGCCCCGGAAGACATCATCTTCGATCCCAACATCTTCGCGGTCGCCACCGGTATCGAGGAGCACAACGACTACGGCGTCGCCTATATCGAGGCCACCCGCTGGATTCGCCAGAAGCTCCCCGGCGCCCATGTCTCCGGCGGCGTTTCCAACCTTTCCTTCGCGTTTCGCGGCAACGAGCCGGTGCGCGAGGCCATGCACTCGGTGTTCCTCTACCACGCCATTCAAGCCGGCATGGATTTCGGCATCGTCAATGCCGGCCAGCTCGCCGTCTATGACGACATCGATCCTGAACTGCGCGACCTCTGTGAAGACGTCGTCCTCAACCGCCGCGCGGACGCCACCGAGCGCCTCGTCGACGCCGCCCCCCGCTTCAAGGGCGACGGCAAGGAAATCAAGGTCGCCGATCAGGCTTGGCGCTCCTATTCCGTCGAAAAGCGACTTGAACATTCGCTCGTGCACGGCATCACCGAGTTCATCGTCGCCGACACCGAGGAAGCCCGCCTGACCGTCGCCCGGCCGCTGCATGTCATCGAGGGGCCGTTGATGGCCGGCATGAACGTGGTCGGCGATCTCTTCGGCGCGGGCAAGATGTTCCTGCCGCAGGTTGTCAAATCCGCTCGCGTCATGAAGCAGGCCGTGGCTCATCTCATGCCGTTCATGGAGGCGGAAAAGCTCGCCAGCGGCTCCACCGAAACCTCGTCCGCCGGCAAGATCCTGATGGCGACCGTGAAGGGCGACGTCCACGATATCGGCAAGAACATCGTCGGCGTCGTGCTCGCCTGCAACAACTTCGAGGTGATCGACCTCGGCGTCATGGTGCCGATGCAGAAAATCTTGGATACGGCGATCGCCGAGAAAGTCGACATCATCGGCCTTTCCGGCCTGATCACGCCTTCGCTCGACGAAATGGTGCTCGTCGCCTCCGAAATGGAGCGGCAGGGCTTCGACATTCCGCTTCTGATCGGCGGGGCCACCACCAGCCGCATCCACACCGCCGTCAAGATCCACCCGCAGTATAAGCGCAATCAGGCCGTCTACGTCACCGACGCCAGCCGCGCCGTCGGCGTCGCCTCCGCGCTCCTCGGTGACAAGCGCGAGCCCTATGTCGACGAAGTGCGCCGAGAATACGCCCGCATCGCCGAAGCCCACGCGCGCGGCCGCGACGACAAGAAGCGCCTCACCCTAGCCGACGCCCGCGCTAACCGCTTCGATATCGACTGGGCCGATTACACCCCTCCGCGCCCGAGCTTCCTCGGCATCCAGGCCTTCGACGCCTACGACCTCACCGAGCTTGCCCGCTATATCGACTGGACGCCGTTTTTCGCCACCTGGGAGATGAAGGGCAGTTATCCCATGATCCTCGATGACGAACGCTACGGCCCCGCCGCCCGTTCGCTGTTCGCGGACGCGCAAGCGATGCTCACCCAGATGTGCGAGGAACGCTGGCTCACCGCGCGCGGCGTCATCGGTTTTTGGCCCGCGAATGCGGTCGGCGACGACATCGAGCTTTACACCGACGATACCCGCACCACGCGGCTCGCCACCTTCCACGGCCTGCGCCAACAGATCGCCCGCGACACCTCGCGCGCCAACCTCTCCATCTCCGACTTCGTCGCGCCGAAGGACTCCGGCCTCGCCGACTACATCGGCGCCTTCGCCGTCACCGCCGGCATCGGTGAGGATGTCGTCGCCGAGCGCTTCGCCCGCGCCAACGACGACTACTCGAAAATCCTCTCCCAAGCCCTCGCCGACCGCCTCGCCGAAGCCTTCGCCGAACGCCTGCACGAGCGCGTGCGCAAGGAATTCTGGGGCTACGCATCTGACGAAGCGCTCGACCGCCAAGAGCTGCTCGGCGAGCGCTACCAGGGCATCCGCCCGGCGCCCGGCTATCCCGCGCAGCCCGACCACACGGAAAAGCGCACGCTGTTCGATCTCCTCCAGGCGGAAACCAACGCGGGCATAAAGCTCACCGAAAGCTTCGCCATGTGGCCGGGCGCGGCGGTATCCGGGCTCTACTTCTCCCACCCGCAAAGTCATTACTTCGGCGTCGGCAAGATCGAGCGCGACCAAGTCGTCGACTACGCCCGCCGCAAGGGCATGAGCCTTGCCGAGGCCGAACGCTGGCTCTCGCCGATCCTCAACTACGAGCCGGCGGAAGCGGATAAGGTGGCGGCAGCGTAATCCGTCCGCCGTCCTACCCGATTTTGGGAGCATCCCATGGCTGCCGCCGAACACGACTTCCTGCACCTCGATACGCCGCTCCATCACGACCCGCGCTATCGCCACATCCTCGTTCAAGCGGCTTTCCTCAACGCGGCGATGTTCTTCGTGGAGGGCGGTGCCGGGCTCTGGATCGGGTCGGCGGCGCTGATCGCGGATGCGGTGGATTTCCTCGAAGATACCGGCATCTATACGCTCGGCATCGTCGCGATCGGCTGGACGATCCGCAACCGGGCACGCGCCGGCTTCGTGATGGGCCTGATGATGTTCGCCGTCGGCATCGTCGCGCTTGCGCAGGTGTTTGTGCGGCTTTACTACGGCGGCACACCGTCCTCGCTCGGCATGGCGGTCACGGCCGCGGCGGCGCTCGCCGTCAACATGGTGGTTGCCACGCGGCTGATGGCGTTTCGCACGGGCGATAGCTCGATGCGCTCGATCTGGCTCTCCACCCGCAACGACGCTATCCTGAACGGCCTCACCATCATCGCCGCCGTTCTCGTCGCCACGCAGATGTCGGCTTGGCCGGACATTATCGCCGGTCTCATCATCGCCGCCGTCAATCTCTGGGCGGCACGCGAGATCATGCTATCCGCGCGGCGCGAGCTTGCGGCGGGGTAGGGCGATTTGTTTGATTGAGAAGGTTGGTAGCAGAGGGCGGATTCGAACCGCCGACCTACGGGTTATGAGTCCGTCGCTCTAACCACCTGAGCTACTCTGCTATGCCTCTCAGGGCGCACCCGTCGAAAGCGCGCCGATATAAGGACTGGCCCATCCGCCTGTCAAGCACCAGCCGCTTCGTCCTTCAAGACCTCGAACTCCAACAGCCGGTAGAATCCGCCAAGCCCCGCCGCCGTGTTCGAAATCAGCCGCGTTCCGGGAAGGGCGGCCAGCGTTGCCGCCGAGATTGTCGTGTTCCACCCCAAGAGCCGCCCGATAGGGGAGAGCAGCGCGCCGACATGGCGGCGCATCCCACCGTCGGGCGCGAAATGGCTGACGGCCAAGATCCGGCCGCCCGGCTTCACCACACGGCGCATTTCCGCCATCACGCGGGCGGGGTCCGGCACCACGGTCATTACATACATCGCCATGGCGCTATCGAAGGAGCTATCGGGGAAGGTCAGGCGCCCCGCATCCATTTCCAAGATGGCTTCCACATGAGCCAGCCGCTGCTGCGCCACTCGGCGACGGGCGCGCTCAAGCATGTCGGGCGATAGATCAATTCCCACAACGCGCGTCGTTGCGGGATAGTCCGGCAGCGAAATGCCGGTGCCGACGCCCACTTCCAGCACACGCGCCGCATCCGGACGAAGCGCCGAGACGGCAGCCTTGCGGGAGGCTTCCATGATCGGGCCGAACACCAGATCGTAGACCGGGGCCCAGCGCGCATAGGCGTCCACCACGTCTTTGGCGCGCATGACCGTGCGGATCGCCGCGTTTTCGCCGGCGTCTACTGTTCGGGTCCGTTCCTTGGGTGCCATTCGACCGATCCCCTTCAGCAATGATGTGATTTTCAGCCGGCGGTCAGTGCTTCATGTTCCTTGATACGCGCCGCCGCAGTCATCTTGAACCCGTCCTGCGTCGCCTCTATGAAGCCGCCGCCAAGAACGCGTGCGTCGTCTCCGGCCGACGTGTAGAGCACGCAGGCCTGCCCCGGTGCGACGCCGTGTTCGCCCTCCACGAGATCCACGAACACCTTGCCCGCGCTCACCCGCAGCACAGCCGGCTGAGGCGCGCGAGCGGATCGAACCTTGGCAAAGACGTCGATTCCTTCGGCCGGAAGCCCTGAAATGTCGCCGCCGCCGATCCAGTTGAAAGAGCGCAACGCCAAGCTGCGCGTCATCAACGCGTCGCGCGGCCCCACGATGACCCGCCGGGTTGCTGCATCGAGCTTCACGACGAAAAGCGCTTCGCCGGCCGCAACCCCAAGGCCGCGACGCTGCCCGACCGTGTAGTGGATGATGCCGTCATGCCGACCGAGCACCCGGCCATCGAGATGAACGATATCGCCCGCTTCGGCCGCATCCGGCTTCAGGCGCTCGATCACGTCGGCGTATTTGCCCTGCGGCACGAAGCAAATGTCTTGGCTGTCGTGCTTTTCGGCCACCACAAGCCCCAGTTCCCGCGCGATGTCGCGCGTCTCGGGCTTCGTTAGCGTGCCCAGCGGGAAGCGCACGAAATCGAGCTGCTCCTGCGTGGTCGCAAACAGGAAATAGCTCTGGTCGCGGTCGGCATCGACCGGGCGGAACAGCGCCTGGTGGCCGTCCACCGGCTTTGAGCGCACATAATGCCCTGTCGCCAGCGCTGCGGCACCAAGGGTCTTTGCGGTTTCCAGTAGGTCGGAAAATTTCACGGTCTGGTTGCATGAAACGCAGGGGATCGGCGTCTCGCCGGCAATGTAGCTTTCCGCGAAGCTGTCGATCACCGCGTGGCGAAACCGGTCCTCATAGTCGAGCACGTAATGGGGAATGCCAAGGTTCGCGGCGACTTCGCGTGCGTCGTGAATGTCCTGACCGGCGCAGCAGGCGCCTTTGCGATGGGTGGCCTCGCCGTGATCGTAGAGTTGCAGCGTAACGCCGACGACGTCATAGCCTTCGCGCTTCAAGATACCCGCGACCACGGAGGAATCGACACCCCCGGACATCGCGACCACGACGCGCGTATCCTCTGGGCGACCCGGCAGATCGAGACTGTTCAGCATCATGCTTGGCCCATGTTTTCGGCGCTTTTCGCGCCCTCGTTTGGGCGCGATCATCATGGTTTCGTCGCGGTGCGACTTTGATCGTTTCGCGCGCGGGCGGCAAGCGCTCACGTTCGGATTCGGCGAAAACCAACGCCCTTCCCGGCAGTTCTTGCCGGTTCTAGGCATCCGCTGCCGGTTCGGCAACGCAGCCATCTCCTTCAACTGGTGAAAATTCGGCGTAAAATCAAGCCCGGATCGGCATGGCCCGGCGATTGCTAAGGATTTGGCGACCACAAGGGATCGCCATGTCGATGTCCGTGCCTGCCGTAACCCAGTTTCCTGCGTTCGTGCCGAACGGCGGCGGCGCCGGTCCTCAAGGCGCGTCTTCCGAGGCGCCGGAGGGGGGCGGCTTGTTCGCCGGGCTTGTCGCAAGCATTCAGGCCGCATCAGCCACCACCGCCGCAAGCAGGCTCGATGCCATCCCCGATGCTGCCGCGTCGTCGATGGCGTCGACCTTCGGGGCCGCGATCGGTGCTTTTGATCTCGACGCTGAAACCGAGGAACCTGCCGCCGAAACCGAGGCCTCAGGCGTTCCAGCCGTCGCCATCGGCTTCATGCCAGTTGTTGTCCCGCCTGCGCCGGGCGTCTTTCAGGCGGTCGATCAGCCTGGCGACACCCTTGCCGGCGCATCCACCGAGATAGCGAATGCCGCGATCAGCCTCCTGCCCGCTACGGGCAGCCAGCAGCCGAACGCGGCAGTGGAAGGGGATGCGATTGTTGCTATTGCCCCGGCGATGAATTCACCCCTCGCCGTTCCCGCACCGCAGGCTGAAGCCGCAGCCGCCGCGACCAGGCAGCCGGCGGTAACGTCAGGATTCCAAAGCATCGCCTCCGCTCTTCTGACGCCGGCGACCAACGCTGAAATCCCGGCCTCTATTGTATCCGCACCAACGCTTGCCGCGCCGGCCGCAGCCGCCGCGACCCGGCAGCCGGCGGTAACGTCAGGATTCCAAAGCATCGCCTCCGCTCTTCTGACGCCGGCGACCAACGCTGAAATCCCGGCCTCTATTGTATCCGCGCCAACGCTTGCCGCGCCGGGCGCAGCCGCCGAGCGAACCGCTGTCGCGCAGATCCCGACGGCTCCCACCGCTCCGGCCACACCCTCAGCCTTGCTAGGTAGCGCACCGACCTCATCTCCGACAGGGGCGGCGCCGTCTGTTTCCTCGCCAATGTCCAGCGCCCCCGTAACAAGCGCCCCCGTAACAAGCGCCCCCGTAACAAGCGCCCCCGTAACAAGCGCCCCCGTAACAAGCGCCGTTCCGGCCAGTCCCTCCACGATCAGCCCGGCCGTGCCCGCACCGGCATCGCCCATCGTCAACGCTCTTGCCCCCGCCACCGAGGTGGCGGGCCCCGACGCCCTAGCCGCCACGCCGCCTGCTTCACCATCCGCTTCACTGCAACCCGCAACGGCTTCCACTGTTGGCGCCGCCATCTCACCGGCGATTGCAGAGCTTGCCGCCATGGCGACCATCGCTGCTCAATCCGTTGACGCCGCCCCGGCGGATGGCGATCCGCAGCCTGGTGTCGCCGCCCCGGTGGTTCAGGCTGAACCGGATCCGAACACTCTCCCCGTCGCCGCCGCACCCACCGCCGTTCAATCCACAACGCAGGCCACCGACCCGGCGCTGACGATTCTCCAGGCCCTCGCGGTCGGCTCCGAAGCCGCTGCCGCCGCAAAGCCTCTAGCCCACGGCCCCCACAAGCCTAAGGCTGTCAAGGAAAGCGCCCGCGATACGGACGATCCCGCCCCCACGGTCGCCGCCGCCAAGCCCGATATGCCGTCGCTGCTGCGCCCCGTTACCGGCGTCGGACCGGCGGCGCATGCCTTTGTCGCGCGGCTTCAAGGCGACAAGGATAGCGCGGCTCAGATCGGCGTTGATGTCACCGGCGTCGGCGCCACCGGCTCGGCCGCGCAGGCATCGACCCTGACCGTCGCCGCGCGCGAGGCGGCGGCAGGCGCGCCGGTTCCCACGCTGGCGGTACCGCTGGCGAAGGTCGGTGCCGAGATTGTTCGTCATGCCGGCGTCGGCGAAACGCGCTTTGAAATTCGCCTGGACCCGGCCGAACTCGGCCGCCTCGACGTCCGGCTGGAACTGTCCGACAAGGGTGAGGCGAAGGCGCATATCACGGTCGAACGCCGCGAGACCTATGATCTTCTCGCCCGCGATCAGAAGGGTCTGGAGCGTACGCTGCGAGACGCCGGCTATGACGCGCGCGACGGTTCGATTTCGCTCTCGCTGCGCCAAAACGGGTCCGACGGCGGCGGTGCAAGTTCGCAGCGGCAGCAGCAGCCCGAGACCGGTTCCAATTCATTCGGATCGGCGTCCATGGATGCCGATCCAACCCCGATCCCGGTCGATTTCTATCGACCCCGCCGCGATGCTCTCGTCGACATGCGGATCTGAGAAGGAGCTGACCCATGGCCGTCGCGCCCATATCCTCAACCAGCACCACGTCGACGAGCACGGGCACGGCAAGCAGCGCCGCATCCCAAACTCTTTCGACCAGCTACAATACGTTCCTGCAATTGCTGACGACCCAATTGCGCACCCAGAATCCGCTGGAGCCGATGGACGCGGAAAAATTCACCGATCAGTTGGTTCAGTATTCCGCCGTCGAGCAGCAGATCAAGACGAACCAAAACCTTGAGGCCATCCTCGCGACAAGCGTTTCCAATGCAGCGCTTGGCCTTGTCAATTACATCGGCAAGCAGGTCACGGCGAACTCCGACGTGACGATGCTCAAGGATGGGAACGCCAAGTGGGTTCTCAATGCCGGGGCGGCCGCCGAGGACGCCGACGTCACCATTCGCAATGAGCAGGGCGCTACCGTCTATCAGGGCAAGGTTGACCTGACCAGCGGATCGAACACCTACAACTGGAACGGCGCCACAGGCGCCGGCGGCATCGCGCCGTCCGGATCCTATTCGATCAGCGTCTCGGCGAAAGACTCAAGCAACAAAGCCGTCGCAATCTCGACCAAGGTCGCCGGTCTCGTGACCGGTATCGACAGTTCGACGAGCCAGCCCTTCATCAAGGTGAATGGAACCCTTGTACCCCTGTCAAATCTACTTTCCGTGGGTGAATGACCGGTGCTGCCGAGGCATGGTCGCGGCCCTCATATGCGGCTTTTGAACGTCGTCATATGGTAACTCAACCTCTTCAAAGTCTTACCGAAAGCTTGCTAGCGGATTAGCCGAATTTTAAAAGGCGGCGTGTATTCTCTCCCTCGAAGGTCAGGCGAGTGTGAGAGTACAATGACCGAGCAAATGCGTCCGCGCGTAAAATATGTGATCGGCCCGGACGGGAGTCCGCTGACGATCGCAGACCTCCCGCCGGAAGATACGAAACGTTGGGTGATCCGCCGAAAGGCGGAGGTCGTGGCTGCGGTCAGGGGCGGACTTCTCTCCTTGGAGGAAGCCTGCAATCGCTACACATTGACCGTAGAGGAATTCTTGTCGTGGCAGCAGTCCATCGACAAGCACGGGCTTGCCGGTTTGCGGGCGACCCGGGTTCAGCAATACCGCCCCTGATCCGGGACGCGTTTTGCCGCATCTGATGCAACATCGAAAAGAGGCCGGCCTTTGCGCCGGCCTTTTGCATTGGAAGATTCTCTCGCTCATCGCTGCTTCGTGCACCGAAATGGGGCAACTCGGCAAAAATTGCCGCCTCACGGCAAGGATCTCTTGAGAAAGAACCCCGGTTTTCAGCGACTTGAGCCGGAATGTTCGAACTCGTTAACAACTTGTTTACCATAGCCGTGCGGAAATTCCTGCCGGGTCGGGGGGCGAAGGTTGCGCCGCTTCGATGAGGCAAGAGATTTCGGGGCATACGCGGCGTGAACGAACTGGGGGCATTCCTCAAGACGCTTGGACCGGGACGGATCGCCGCCATGGGCGCGGTCGCTCTGGGTCTGATCGGCTTTTTCGCCTACCTGATGCTTCGGTTCAACGAAGTATCCCAGGTGCCGCTCTACACCGGCCTGACGATGGAGGATTCCGCCGCCATCGTTCAGGAACTGGAAAGCACCAACATTCCCTACACGCTGCGCGAAAACGGCACCGTCATCATGGTGAGCGATGTCGATGTGCTGAGGATGCGCATGCAGCTTGCCGAACAGGGTCTGCCGGCCGGCGGGGGCGTCGGCTACGAAATATTTGATAAAACCGACGCGCTCGGCACCACGAGTTTCGTTCAGTCGGTTAACGCGCTCCGGGCGCTGGAGGGCGAACTCGCCCGTACCATCCGCACGATTCGCAGTGTCGAGCAGGCGCGCGTTCATCTTGTGCTTCCCGAAAAGCAACTCTTCCGCAAAGACGAGCAGAAACCCACCGCCTCCATCGTGCTTAAGACACGCGGAAGTTTGGAGCCGAGCCAGATCCGCGCCATCCAGCACCTTGCCGCCTCCGCCGTGCCGGGCCTCGATCCTTCGCGGATTTCGATCGTGGATGAAACCGGACGCCTCCTCGCCGAAGGCAGCGGCGACGACGACGCGGCTTTCCTCGCCGCCAGCGCCGACGAGCGCGCGCTTGGATATCAGCGGCAAGTCGAGCAGCGCGTCCGCGACATCCTCGAGGGCGTGGTCGGCCCCGGACGCGTCAGGGTCCAGGTCGCCGCCGAACTTGATATGAACCGGGTCTCCGAAACCAGCGACACCTTCGATCCGACCAGCCAGGTCGTACGCTCCACGCAGACGCGCGAAGAAAAGTCGGCGTCCCAGAACGCCGAGAACGATCAGGTCACCGCCGGCAATCAGGTTCCGACCGCAAGCGCCAACCAGCCCGGCGCCAGCGGCACCAACGCTCAGGAAAACGCCGCCACCACCGAGGAGGTCGTCAACTACGAGATCTCCAAGACCACGCGCACCCGGGTGACCGAAATGGGCGGCTTGAAGCGCCTCTCGGTCGCCGTGCTGGTGGACGGTCGCTATGCCACCGACGCGAACGGCGTTCAAAGCTATACGCCCCGGCCCCAGGCCGAACTCGACCAGATATCCTCCCTCGTGCGCACCGCGATGGGTTACGATCAGACCCGGGGCGATCAGGTCGAGGTCGTGAACCTCCAATTCGCCGAAGGACCGGCTGTACCGCTGGAAACGGCCGAGGCCGGGCTGTTCGACTTCACCAAAGAGGATCTGATGCGCTTTGCCGAGATGGGCGTCATGCTCGTTCTCGCGCTTCTCGTGCTCATCTTCGCCGTCCGGCCGCTGGTTCGCCGTATCATCGCGCCGGATGCAGCGCTCGAAAACAAAGCCCTGCTCGACGCAACGGAGGCCGCCATTGCCGCCGCACCGTCCGGAACGCCGGGCACCACCACCACCATCGTCGGCCCCAACGGTCAACAGATCCAAGCGGAGTTCGGCCCCGACGGCCGGCCGGTCCTGGTGCCGGCCCTCGAAGGACCCAGCGGTCCGCCAAGCCGGATCGACGAAGCCAAAGCCCAGGGCGCGCTGCAATTGGACCAGATCCGACGCGTCGGCGAACTCGTCCAGGACAATCCCAACGAGGCCGCGATCATCATCCGGACTTGGCTCTCGGAGGCGGCCTGATCCATGTCGTCGCTCATTTCCCCGACGGCGATCGTCGCCAACGGCAACAGCCTCACGATCTCGTCGACCGGCGATGCCCGCGAACTCAGCGGCACCGAAAAGGCGGCCGTGATGATGCTTGCGCTCGGCGATCGCTTCGGCGGCCCGATCTGGAAAGAACTCGACGAAATCGAGATCAAGCAACTCTCGATCGCCATGTCGAAGCTCGGCCCCATCACGCCCGGCATGCTCGACGATCTGATGGTGGAATTCGTCACCAAGGTGTCCTCGTCGGGCGCCCTGATGGGCAATTTCGATACGACCGAACGCCTCCTCCTCTCCGTGCTCCCGGCCGACAAGGTCAACACGATCATGGAGGAAATCCGGGGCCCGGCCGGCCGCAACATGTGGGAAAAACTCTCGAACGTTCAGGAGAACGTGCTCGCGAACTATCTCAAGAACGAATACCCGCAAACCGTCGCGGTGGTTCTGTCCAAGATCAATCCCGACCACGCCGCGCGCGTCCTCACTCGCCTGCCGGACGAGTTCGCGCTCGAAGTGGTCAATCGCATGCTGAAGATGGAAAGCGTGCAGAAGGAAATTCTCGACAAGGTCGAGCAGACGCTGCGCGTCGAGTTCATGTCGAACCTGACGAACACGCAGCGCCGCGATTCCCACGAGATCATGGCCGAAATCTTCAACAATTTCGACCGCACCACGGAAACCCGCTTCATCACCGCGCTCGAAGAAGACAACCGCGATGCGGCCGACCGCATCAAGGCGCTCATGTTCACCTTCGACGACCTGGGCAAGCTCGATTCCGGCGCCATTCAGACGCTGCTGCGCAACGTCGAGAAGGACAAGCTCGGCCTTGCCCTCAAGGGCGCGAAGGAATCGGTGCGCGATCTCTTCTTCGGCAACATGTCCGCGCGCGCGTCCACCATGCTGAAGGAAGACATGGAAGCCCTTGGGCCGGTGCGCCTGCGCGACGTCGACGAGGCGCAGGCCATGATGATCAACATCGCCAAGGATCTCGCTGCCAAGGGCGAGATCATGATCACCAAGAACAAGGGCGAGGACGAGTTGGTCGTGTAACCGGCTCCCCCGCGCAAAGGATCAGACATGGCGTCACCCGCCCGCTTCCTCTTCGATACCGACTTCGCTGCCCCGCCGCCGCCTCCAGCCGTGGTCGAGCCGCCCGTGCCTGTGATCGAGATGCCCGTCCACGAAGCGCTGGTCCGCGATGCCGAGCGGGAGGCCTATGAGCGCGGGATGAACGACGGGCGCAACGCCGCCGAGGCGCATGCCGCCCGGCGTCTCGTCGACGAGGCAAGCCGGCTTGCCTCCGCCGCGCAGTCCATGCTGGCGGTTCTCGATGTCGAACGCGAGCGGGTCGAGCGGGAAGCGATGCGGCTTGCCGAAATCGTCGGCCGTAAGCTTGCCGGCCATCTGGTCGACCTCTACCCGCGCGATGTCATTCTCACCGTCGTCTCCGACGCCCTCGCGCCGCTGCGCCGCGCCCCCCATCTCGTGGTGCGGCTTGCCGTGCAAGATGTCGAGCCGATCCGCGAGGCCCTCGTCACGATTGCCCACGACCGTGGGTTCGAAGGCCGCATCGTCGTTCTTGGCGAGCCGTCGATCCCGCGCGGCGACTGCCGTATCGAATGGGCGGACGGCGGTATCGTGATCGACCGGGCCGTGACCGAGGCCGCGATCGAGCGCGCGCTCAACCTTCACATCACCCCGCCGGTCGACGGATCGGACACCGGAGGCTCCTCATGAGCACCGACATTCCCCTTGAGGAACACGAAGCCGGCGGTTCTACCCCGCGTGATGACGATAACGCGGTCGCGCATGGTGCCGGCGAGTTGGAGGCCGTGTTCGACGTTCCTGTCCGTGTTTCCGCAATTCTCGGACGTGTTAGGCTGCCTGTGCACGATCTCCTCAAACTCTCCCCCGGGTCGGTGCTTGAGCTTGACCGTAAGGTGGGTGAAGCAATCGACATCTTCGTGAACGACCGCTTGGTCGCGCGCGGTGAAGTGGTGCTCGTCGAGGATAAGCTCGGCGTAACCATGACCGAAATCATCAAGTCCGAACGCTGAGAGGATCCATCCCATGCGCCTCCTGATCGTTGGAACGCTCGGCGGACAGCTCACGGCAGCCACCCGCATCGCCATGGACAAGGGCGCCTCCGTCGTCCACGCCGATACCGTCGACACCGCTTTGAAGACCCTGCGCTCCGGCCGGGGCGCCGATCTCGTGATGATCGACGTCGCGCTCGCGATCGCCGCCTTCATTTCCGCGCTTGAAGCCGAGCGCATCCACATTCCGGTCGTCGCCTGCGGCACCGCAACCGATGCGCGGGCTGCTGTTTCAGCCATCCGGGCGGGTGCCAAGGAGTATATTCCGCTTCCCCCCGACGCCGAATTGATCGCTGCGGTGCTTGCCGCCGTTGCTGCGGATGCGCGTGATCTCGTCGTGCGCGACGAGGCGATGCTCGCCGTGCTCCGTCTTGCCGATCAGGTCGCGCCCTCCGAGGCGTCGATCCTGATCACCGGCGAGAGCGGCACCGGCAAAGAGGTGATCGCCCGCCATGTCCACCGCAAGTCGCACCGGGCCGGTAAGGCCTTCGTCTCTGTGAACTGCGCGGCCATCCCAGAGCATCTCTTGGAGTCCGAGCTTTTCGGCCATGAGAAGGGCGCCTTCACCGGCGCCATCGCGCGCCGGGTCGGCAAGTTCGAGGAAGCCTCCGGCGGCACCTTGCTGCTCGACGAGATTTCCGAGATGGACGTCCGCCTGCAAGCCAAATTGCTGCGCGCGATCCAGGAGCGGGTCATCGACAGGGTCGGCGGCGGCAAGGCCGTTCCGGTCGATATCCGGATCATCGCTACGTCCAACCGAAATCTGGCAGACGCGGTGAAGGAAGGCACGTTCCGCGAAGATCTTCTCTACCGCCTCAATGTGGTGAACCTGAAAATCCCGCCGCTGCGCGACCGCCCGGCCGATATCGTCGTGCTGGCCGAGCATTTCGCCCGCAAGTATGCCGACGTCAACGGCGTGCCCGCGCGCCCGATCGCGGCCGATGCCAAGCGCGAACTTCTTGCCGCGCGCTGGCCGGGTAACGTCCGCGAGCTTGAAAACACGCTGCATCGCGCCGTTCTGCTCGCCGTCGGTCCGGAAATCGGTGTGGACGCCATCCGCTCGCCCGACGGTGCTCGCTTCGATGCGCGTCTCGATATCCGGCCCTTGGATTCGGCAACCCGCGCGGCGCAGACCGCCGAAGCCGTCACCCGCGCGCTTGTCGGCCGCACCGTGGCGGATGTCGAGCGCGATCTCATCCTCGATACGCTGGACCATTGCCTCGGCAACCGTACGCATGCGGCCAAAATCCTCGGCATCTCCATCCGCACGCTTCGCAACAAGCTCAACGAGTATATGGGCGAAGGGGTAGACGTGCCTGAACCGGGCACCGCGCGCACCGCTTACGCCTGAACATTAGGGCATTTCCAAAAAGGCGGCCCGCCTTGTCGCGGGCCGCTTTGATGTCCGCTCGGCGTGCTTACTGGCATTCGCCCATCGTCGCTGCCGCTGTTCCGCCGCCCTTTTGCTGAGCGGTGACGTCCTGCTGCGACATGGCCAGATTGGTATCACCGCCGCCTTGTGAGTTCGCCAGCGGCATCGTCTTGCCATCCTTCGAAACACCGCCTGCGGCCTGACCGGTCTTTGCCATTGTTTGCGTGGTGCCGGTTTGCGATTCCGTCACCCCGGCTGCGTTCTTCTGGGTCTCAAGCGGGGCATGCGTCCCGTCCTTTGAGATCTGTCCGGATCCGGCCTGTCCCGAAACCGACCCGGTGGTCTGTGTCGCCGTGTTGGAGGCCGACCGGTCCGGGCAGTTCTCCGCCATTGCGCCGCTTGTCAGCGTCAGGAGGGCGGTGCTCGCCAAAACTGCTGTAAGCCGTTTCATCCCATGCGTCCTTCTGGTGGTTCCCTCCGTCAAAAACGCAGCCGCTCGATATGTGTTCCGCATCGGTTGCCTGGCTAATCGACACGGGGTGCCCCGTGTCCAAGGTCTAGCTTTGTTAACTCCGCGTTAACCATGCACCCGGCAAGTTCTGCCTACCACTTCGGATCGCCGCCCCTCATTTCACCCGGATATCGATCACCGTGACAGACGTTCCGACCGGTTCGCCTCGCCCGAATGGTCTGCCGCTTGGCCTGCGTCTTCCGACGCTACGGGAGCTTCGCACCAACGTCATCCGAAGCGACGTCGGCTTCGCGATCGGGATCATGGCGATCCTGGTCGTGCTTATTCTGCCGTTGCCTTCGGTTTTGCTCGATCTTTTTCTCGCCGTTTCGATCATCTTTTCCATTCTGATCTTGATGACGGCGCTCTTCATCCAGACGCCGCTGGAATTCTCGTCCTTTCCCACCGTGCTCTTGATCGCGACCATGTTGCGGCTCGCGCTCAATCTTGCCTCCACCCGCCTCATCCTCAGCAACGGCCACGAGGGTACGGACGCGGCCGGTCATGTCATCGAAGCCTTCGGCAACTTCGTGATGGGCGGCAATTTCGTGATCGGCATCATCGTCTTCGCGATCCTGGTGATCGTGAACTTCGTTGTCATCACCAAGGGCTCCGGCCGCATCGCGGAAGTGGCCGCGCGCTTCACGCTCGACGCCATGCCCGGCAAGCAGATGGCGATCGACGCCGATCTTTCATCCGGCCTCATCAAGGACGACGAAGCCCGCCTGCGCCGCAAGAATCTCGAAGCCGAAAGCTCCTTTTTCGGCGCCATGGACGGCGCCTCCAAATTCGTGCGCGGCGATGCGATCGCCGGGCTCTTGATCACCTTCATCAATCTCATAGCCGGCATTATCATCGGCACGATGCAAATGGGCATCACGCTTGCCGAAGCCGCGCACAGTTATACGATCCTCACGGTCGGCGACGGCCTCGTCAGCCAAATCCCCGCTCTCATCGTCTCCACCGCCGCCGGCCTGCTCGTCTCCAAGGCGGGTGTCACCGGCGCGGCCGATAAGGCGCTGGTCGGGCAGCTCTCCGGCTATCCCACCGCGCTCGCCATGTCGGCGGCCGTGATGGCGGTCATGGCGTTGCTGCCCGGCATGCCGTTCTTTCCCTTCATCACGCTCGCCATCATCGCCGGCGGCCTTGCCTATATCGCCGCCCGTCAGCATCGCCAGTTGGCGGTTTCCACGGCCATGGCGAAAGCGGTCGCGGAGCAGCCGGACACGCCGTCCGAGGAGCCGATCCAGACCGCCCTCAAGATGGACGATCTCAGGGTCGAACTCGGCTACGGTCTCCTGCCGCTCATCAACGATCCGCAGGGCGGCGATAAGCTCTCCGAGCAGATCAAGGCGCTGCGCCGGCAGATCGCCTCGGAGATGGGCTTCGTCATGCCGCCCGTGCGCCTGCTCGACAACGTTCAGCTTCCCGCCAACGACTATGTCATCAAGATCAAGGAAGTGGATGCCGGACGGGGCTCGCTTTATCCCGGCCAGTTCATGGTGATGGACCCGATGGGCGGCAAGGTCGCTATTCCCGGTACCCAGACCACCGAACCGACCTTCGGCCTGCCCGCCACTTGGATCGAGGGCCGCTTGCGCGAAGAGGCGGCGATCCGCGGCTACACGGTCGTCGATCCGGCCACGGTTCTCTCCACGCATCTTTCGGAAACGTTGAAGGCCAACGTCGCCGAAATTCTGTCCTACGCCGACGTGAAGAAGCTGCTATCCGATCTGCCGTCGGATCAGGCCAAGCTGGTCGACGATATCGTACCGGCCCAGATTTCCGTGTCCGGCATCCAGCGCGTGCTTCAGACGCTGCTCAACGAGCGCATCTCGATCCGCGATCTCGGCACCATCCTCGAAGGCGTGGCCGAAGCCGTCGGCCACAGCCGCTCCACCCAGACCATCGCCGAGCATGTGCGCGCGCGCCTTGCCCGCCAGATCTGCGCCTCGCATCTTGCCCCCGGCGACTATCTTCCCCTCATCACGCTCTCGCCCTCATGGGAGCAGGCATTTCTGGAAAGCATCGTGGGGGAGGGGGACGACAAGCGGCTCGCGATGGCCCCGTCCAAGCTCCAGGACTTCGTCGTCCTGGTGCGCGACACCTTCGAGGAGGCCGCCAAGAAAGGCGAGTTACCCGTCTTGATGACGAGCCCGGTCGTCCGTCCTTATGTCCGCTCCATCGTCGAACGGTTCAGGGCACACACGGCGGTCATGAGCCAAGCCGAGGTCCATCCGCGCGTCAGGCTGAAGACGGTGGCGTCGATCTGATCGGACGCGCCTCGCCGTGGCGCCTCCAAATGACAGGCGGGATTAAAGGCGGCTCAGCTTCTCCGCCACGGGCTTGAACGCCTTCACCAAGGGCATGTCGAGCTTGGGCCCGAGCCCCAGGAGAACATCATAGGCTTGCTTCGGGTGCATCGGCCTCTTGTAGGACCGCTGCTCGATGAGGGCCCCGAAGATGTCCGAAATTGTTACCACGCGAACCAGATCCGAAATCTGTGAGGCCTTAAGGCCCTTGGGATAGCCCGAGCCGTCGAGATATTCGTGGTGATTGAGCGCGACGTCCAAGATTTCGCTACTAGCCTGCGAACGGAGCAAGGCGTCGTGTCCAAGCGCTGGATGGGCCTGGATCAAAGCAACCTCGTCCTGGTCCAAAGCGCCCGGCTTTTCCAAGATTGAAAGTGGCAAAAACGCCTTGCCAGTATCGTGAAGCAACGAACTGGTCGCGACTCTGATGAGGTCTGCGTCCGAAAATCCCAGCGTGAAGCCAAATGAAATGGCAACCGCCGTCACCGACAGGCTGTGCTCGTAGGTCTGCGAGTGGGTTTGGCGAACCGTCGTGATCCAGTCGGAGAGCAAGCTGTCCGTAACCGATTTAACAAGCTGATCGCCGACAGAATCCAGATTCTTGAGGTTGAGCGGGGCCTCCGAAACCGCCGACAGCATCAAGTCTTTTAGAACTGCGCCGGTATAAAGCGCGACTTCTTTGGTGCTGGCATTCAAGGGAGGCCGGGATAAGTTCGCGTCCAGGTTGTGACCAACCCGGGAAATCAGCTGATGGCCCTCGATCGGGCGTCCCATGATTTCAGTCGCGCCAAGGGCGTTGCCTTGGGTCACCTCCAAATGAGACCCGGCGTTCAAGGCGAAAATCCGCGACTTGCTGCGATTTGGCATGTTTTGAAGCACGCGCTTCAAGCCCGCAACCGACGCAACCGAGCGTAAGTCGACGTTCACGACCTCCACAGCCGCTTCGAAATTCAACTGCTGAGGCGGATCCGTTACGTTGATGATCTTATAGCTCACCGCCGAACCCATCGCCTGCAGCACCTCATTGATGCGCGTGGGGGTATCGCCGAGCACGGCTACATCGAAGGCCATTGCGTTCATCGGGGGAGCATGTTCTGAAAGTTAAGTTGAACAACTCGGAGGATTACAGCCATGGGCATATATCGGTTATAGAACCGGCCTTCTGTGAATTCGCGCTCGTTCCAACTTCACAGTTGGACTTCGAAGCTTCAGATTGCCTATTTTAGCGACCTAATTGTAAATATTTCCAACCTGACAAAGTCGAGAAAAAACAAAAAAATGTACTGCTGGGTCAGTAAAAATTAACTTTGTAAACTGATAGAAGCAAGTCCACTTCAAGTTGTTACAAGGGCTTGGGATGAAGATGCTGAATGCGCTTGGCCGCTCTAAGCGGTGCACCCTGTCCCAACCATCAACCGCCGGTTAACCGACCGAGCGCAAATCTCGATCCATGTGGTCAAGATGTGCGTTTCGCCTGCTCGTGCTGATTTTTCCCGCCATCGTCTCAGGATGCGGGCTCTTCGACTTCGAGGAGCGTGAACCGTGGCGGGCGCAGGCGGAGGCGGCTTGTTTCGCGCGTGGTCTCGTCACGCTCACGCCGCTGATCCAGAAGGCTAATGCGATCGAAGGCAAAGGCATCTGCGGCCTTGATCGTCCGCTCAAAGTGGCCGCTCTCGCCGATGGATCGATCCAGCTTGGCACCCGGCCCGTCATCATGTCCTGCCCTATGACGGCAGCGCTTGAAAGCTGGGTTCGCGATAGCGTCATGCCCGCCGCCTACGAGCGCTACGGCGTTCCGGTCGTCGAGATCAAATCGATGGGCACCTATAACTGCCGTACTCGCAACAACATTCCCGGCGCGCGCCTGTCCGAGCACGCCTTCGCAAACGCTTTTGATTTTGCCGGGGTCGTTCTCGCCAACGGCTATACCGTGACCGTGCGCAAGGGCTGGCGCGGCGATGAAGCCGACCGGGCTTTCCTGCGCCAGGTCCATGCCGGCGCCTGTGGACCCTTCACCACGGTGCTCGGACCCGGTTCCGACGGGCTCCACGAGGATCATCTCCATCTTGATCTGGCCCGGCACGACAACGCCGGCACGCGCCGCTATTGCAAGCCCAACCCGGTTATGCCGGCGCCGGGTCAATTCCCGCCCGTGTATCAGCCCTATCCCGAGGATATGCCGGTCGCATCCGCCGATCCGCAGATGCAGGGCTGGCCGCGCGTCCTGCCCCAGTCGATCGAAGCGGCCGACGGATCCATGCTGCCGCCCGGAACGATTGAAACCGTTCCCGGCGATCCTGCCTATGGTCAGGCCGCTGTTCCTCAAGAGGTTTACAGCGCGCCGCAGCCGCCGGGCTGTCCGCCCGGTTACATCTGCACCCCCGCCGCCGGTCTTTCAGAACCGCCGCCGGTCGGCTGGAACGTCGGCCCGCAGCCCATCCAGGGCGGATATTCGGATATCACCGGTTCGGTCGGCGACTACTCCGATCACTGACCGCGCTCCCTATTTCATCCCGCGCTCTGGATCCTTCGCGGCGTCCGCTGTATCGAAGGCGCCCTTCGGAGTATTGCCATGATCGCCGCCGGCCTCGATTTCGGGACGTCCAACACCACGCTCGGCCTGATCCGGAGCGGCGCTCCCGTGCTCGCGCCCCTTGAGGGCGATCACGTCACCGTCCCCAGCGCGATCTTCTACGGCCGCGACGGCAGCGAGACGATCGGGCGCGCGGCGATGGGCAGCTATGTCGGCGGTCTGCCGGGCCGCCTCATGCGCAGCCTCAAGTCCGTGCTCGGCAGTAGCCTCATCGACGAAACCACTCAGGTCGGCCGCCGCCGTGTGCGGTTCCGTGAGGTGATCGCGCACTACCTTGCCGAGGTAAAGCGCCGCGCCGAGGTTCATGCCGGCGGCTCGATCGACCGCGTCGTTCACGGCCGTCCCGTCCATTTCGTCGACGGCGACCCGGACGGCGACCGCCGCGCCGAGGACACGCTGGCCGCCATCGCCCGCGAAATCGGCTTCACCGAGGTGTCGTTCCAGTTCGAGCCGATCGCCGCCAGCCTCGACTATGAGCGCCAGATCGCGGGGGAGGAACTCGCGCTGATCGCCGACATCGGAGGCGGCACCTCGGACTTCTCAATCGTTCGTCTCGGTCCCGATCGCCGCCGCCTGGACGATCGCTCCGCCGACATCCTCGCGAACGACGGCATACGGATCGGCGGCACCGATTTCGATCGCCAGCTCAGCCTTGGCGTCGTCATGCCGCTGCTTGGCTATCGCTCCGCCATGAAGCGCGCCGGGCTCGATGTGCCCTCCACCTGGTTTCACGACCTTGCCACCTGGTCAAGCATCAACCGGCTCTACGACCCCAAGGTGATGCGGTCCATTCGCGACGTCGAGCGCGACGCCGTCTCGCCACACCTCGTCGCCCGCCTTGCCCGCGCTGTTGAGGACGAGCGCGGTCATGCGCTGGCGATCGATGTGGAAGCCGCCAAGATCGGCGTTGCCGAAGCCGGGAGCGCGCTCATCGATCTCGCCGCGATCGAGCGCGGCCTCTCTGCCGCCGCCGACCACGACGGCCTCGTCGGCCACACCGAAACGCTCGCAACCCGCATCGCCGAACGCGTCGGCACCTGCCTGGTGCAAGCGAGCGTTAGCGCTGCCGATATCGATGCGGTGTTCCTGACCGGTGGCTCGACGCGCCTCTCCCACGTCCGCACCGCCATCGTCGCCACGGTCCCCTCGGCCCGTGTGGTGGAGGGCGATACCTTCGGCTCGGTCGGCATGGGCCTCACCATCGAAGCAGGGCGGCGTTACGGCGGTTGAGGCGCGGGAACGCCATGGGCGCTCGCCGGTTCAAAGGGTAACCGCTATTTCGCGAGGGTTTCCCCATGTCTACCCAGCCCACCGATGACGAGCCGCTCTCCAACGAAGACCCGCACGCCCCGCACAAACCGCCCGCCAAACACGATCAGCCTCCCGCCGGGCCACACGCCGACCCCGCGCTCCAGAACGCCTCCAAGACGCCCGGAGCCGGGACCTTGCCGGACACCGACGACACGCCGAACGGGGATGTCGACGCCCCCACGGGGTAGGGCGGTCACACCCGCCCGAACCGTCCCCGGCCTGGAACTTCGGCGCGCCCGGCGCTATGGCTTGCTTGCGTCCTGCGCCGGAGCTTTGCCGTCATGCCCCGATTTTCCGCGAACCTCGGCTTCCTCTGGCCGGACCGCCCCCTCCTCGACCGGATCGAGGCGGCGGCCGACGCCGGGTTTCCGGCCGTCGAGTTTCACTGGCCGTTCGATGTATCGGCGGACGCCGTGCGCGCGGCCTGCGAACGGCGCGGCCTTGTCGCCACCAGCCTCAATACGCCCTTCGGCAATCCCGGCGAATTCGGGCTTGGTGCGGTTCCGGGCCGCGAAAATGATTTTCAGGTGGCGGTCGATCAGGCCATCGCCTACGCTCGTGCCGCCCATATCGGCGCGATCCACGCCATGGCGGGCGTCGTAGCGGCGCAGGACCGCGACCGAGCGCGCGATGTCCTGATCCGCAATCTCCAGCGCGCCACGGCCAAGGCGCCGGAGATCACCTTCCTCATCGAGCCGATCAATCCGAACGACCGGCCCGGCTATTTCTACCACTGCATCGACGACGCGCTTTCGATCATCGAGGCCGTGGGCGCGCCCAATCTCAAGCTGATGTTCGACGCCTATCATGTCGCGCGCGGCGAGGGCGACGTGATCACCCGCCTTAACAGCGCCTTCCCGCACATCGGCCATGTTCAGATTGCCGCCGTTCCGAGCCGCGCGGAACCCGACGAAGGCGAAATCGCCTATGGCGCGATCTTCGCCGCCCTCGATCGGCTCGGTTATTCCGGCTTCGTGGCTTGCGAATACAAACCCCGCGCCGGCACCGACGCGGGGCTCACCTGGATGCGGGCTCTGGCTTCTCCCGCCTAATGACGCGGATCCAGGTAGGACCGCGCCCGCTCCATCGCCCGGCGCGAGCCCATCGCGACGGCTTCCGCTGCATGGCGCGTCCGGTCGGCGGCATAGTCGGCGGCGTGCCGCGCGCGATCACGGGTGCGGTGGTAATCCGCCATGTCGGCCAATCGGCCCGGCGCCTCGTATCCGCCGAACCGCTCGATGGTGTCCGCCAACCACTCGCGTGTGCGGCGCGATCCCATCAGCCGCGCGGCCGCCACATCCACCAGCGTGACAACGGCAACCGCGCCGATCGCCACGCCCACGCGCCGCCGCTGCGGGTTGCGGTCGTCAAGCCCGATCGCCAGTGTGGCAAGGTCCAGCACGTCGCCGACAACGCGGCCCCACAGCCACGGCGTCGGGTCTTTCTGAGAGAGGATGCCGATGCCCGCCGCGATTTCGCGCAGGCCATAGGCGCGCACGATTTCCGTCTCTTCCTCCATGCCCATCGCGCGGGTCAGCGTCCGCGGCGCTGCCAGTTGGGCGACCCCCACCGCGATCGAGAACCAGCCGAGCGCGCGAGCCAGTTCAACCATGGTCTCTTCGTCGATACCCCGGACATTGCGGGTTTGCGTGCGGTTCCAGAACATAGCCGTTTCCCTCGTTAAGGTTTCAGGACGACCTTGACGCAGCCGTCCTCTTTGTCGCGGAACGTCCGATACATTTGCGGCCCTTCTTCCAGGCTCACGGTGTGGGTGATCACGAAGGTCGGGTCGACCTCACCCGCCTCGATCCGGCGCAGCAGATCGTCGGTCCAGCGGTTCACGTGAGTTTGCCCCATCCGGAAGGTCAGCCCCTTGTTCATGGCCGCGCCAAAGGGGATCTTGTCGATCAGCCCGCCGTAGACGCCGGGGATCGACAGCGTTCCGCCCGGCCGGCACACGTACATCATCTCGCGCAGCACATGCGGCCGGTCGGTTTCGGCCATCACCATTTGCTTGGCGCGGTCGAGCATGCTGTCGACCGAGCGCGCCACATGGGCTTCCATGCCCACCGCGTCGATGCATTTTTCCGGGCCGCGTCCAGCCGTCAGGTCGTTGAGGCGCAGCACCACGCTTTCCTCGTCGAAATTGATCGGGATCGCGCCCTGCTTTTCCGCCATTGCCAGCCGTTCGGGCACGTTGTCGATCGCGATCACCTGATAAGCGCCGAGCTGCTTTGCCGCGAGAATCGCGAATTGACCCACAGGGCCGGCGCCCCACACCGCTACGGTATCGGTCGGCTCGATGTCGCATTGGGCGGCGGCCTGCCAGCCGGTCGGCAGAATGTCGCCGAGGAACAGAACCTGCTCGTCGCTCAGGCCGTCCGGGACTTTCACAGGCGCGACGTCGGCGAAGGGAACCCGAACATATTCGGCCTGCCCGCCGGGGTAACCGCCGGTCATGTGGGTGTAGCCGAACAGGCCGGCCGTGGTGTGGCCGAAGGCGGCTTCGGCGAGCTTGCCATTGCGGTTCGAATTCTCGCAGACCGACCAGTTGCCGCGCAGACATTGCTCGCAGGCGCCGCAGCAGATCGTGAAGGGCACCACCACGCGGTCACCCGGCTTCAATTTCTTGTTCGCGGAGCCGACATCGACAACCTCGCCCATGAACTCGTGGCCCATGATGTCGCCGGCCATCATGCCCGGCATGAAGTTGTCGTAGAGGTGCAAGTCAGACCCGCAGATCGCGCAACTCGTGACCTTGATGATGGCATCCCGCGGATCTTCGATTTCAGGATCCGGCACTGTTTCACAGCGGATGTCGCCTTTTCCGTGCCAACACAGTGCGCGCATGGGTGCCCCTCCTTTCGCCGTTCCGTCTGCAGGGCGAAGTTCGAAGGGGCACCTTGTGTTCCCTTCGCAATCAATAGCGCCCGCTCAGCCCGTCCAGCCCAGCCCTCCGGCAATGCAATTCATGGAGAGGAGCAACGGAACCAGGATCGCATCCCTGCGCACCCCGTCCGGCGCCGCCCGGAATTCGCCGAGGAGATCCACCTGCCAGCGGTTCGTGCGGTCGATCAGCGGGCGCACATGCTCGGTCCTGCGGCGGAAGGCGGGGAAGCGCTCCGAAAGCACGCCGCCGCCCGTGATCTTCAGCACCTCTTCGGCCGTCGCGGTGTATTCGGCGCGGATGAGATTGAGGATCCGCGCCCGGATCTCCTCGTCCGGAACCAGCGAGGCGTAACGACCGGCGATGTCCATATCGGCGATGGTGAGCGTTTTCTCCACCTCGTCGATCATCAGGCGGAAGAACCGGTTCTCCTCGAACATTTCGCCGAGCAGGGCCTCGCCCGCAGCACCGCGTACGCTGAGAAACGAGCGCAGCGCCGTTCCCATGCCGTACCAGCCGGTGATCAGATGGCGGCTCTGGCTCCAGGCGAAAACCCAAGGGATCGCCCGGAGATCTTCGAGCGCACGGGCCCCGAACCGGCGCGCCGGCCGGGAACCGAGCTTCAGGAGGGCAAGTTCCTCGACCGGGCTTGCCGCGTTGAAATAGTCGATCAGGCCGGGTTGCTCGATCAGCTTCACATAGGACGCCAGAGACAGGCCGGCGAGAGCTTCCAGCACGTCTTCATGCTCGGCCTTGGGCGCCGGCTCGCGCCCCGCCTTCAGCGTGTGCGCCAGCACGCTGGAGGCCAGCAGTTCCAATTGATAGAGCGCTGTGCCCTTGTTGGCGAATTTGGAGGAAACGACCTCGCCTTGTTCGGTGATCCGAAGCCGCCCGTTCACGGTGCCCACCGGCTGCGCCGCGATCGCGCGCCCCGTCGGTGCGCCGCCCCGGCTCACCGATCCGCCGCGGCCGTGGAAAAACGCGATCCGGATCTTTTTCGCTGCCCCCACCGCCGTCAGCCGCTTTTGCGCCTTCGCCAGTTCCCAGTTCGAGCATAAGAACCCGCCATCCTTGTTGCTGTCGGAGTAGCCGAGCATGATTTCCTGCACTGCGCCGCGTTCGCGCATCGCGCGCCGCACGATCGGCTGCTCGAAGAGGTCGAGCATGATCGTTTCGGCCCGCGCGAGATCGTCGATCGTCTCGAACAGCGGCACGACGGCCGGCATCGGCTCGCCCCGGCCTTCATCATCCTGGATCAAGCCGGCGTAGCGGGCGAGCAGGTAAAAGGTCAGGATATCCGCCGCCGTCGTCGTCATGGAAAGGATCAGCGCGCCGATCGCGCCAGGGTCCGCGCCCTCGCGGCTTGCCCGCACCACCGCCAGCGTCGCCATGAATTCGGCCGCTTCCGGCGCGAGATCGCCGGGCAAGGCCAGCGGCCCCGAAGCCGCGAGATCGCGGTCGATCCACTCCCGCCACGCCGGCGTGTTCGCCTCCGGAACCGGAGTGGCCGGATCCCGCCGCGCCCAGATGTCGGCGAGGGTGCGGTTCACCACGGCCGAGTTCTGGCGGATATCGAGGGCTGCGGACCGGAAGCCGAAAATCTCGACCTCCCAGCGCACCATCCGCACCTCGGCCACCGCCAGATCGGCGGCCTCGATCGCGATCAGCGCGTTTTCGGCAACCTGGATCTGGCGGGCTAGGTCGGCCGGCGTCTTATAGGGCTTTGCCTTCGACGCCGGATCGCCCGCCGTCGCCTTCACCCGCTCCAGAACCGCCACGAAGTATTGGCGGAAAATTTCGCCGGGGTTGCGCGCGGAAATCTCACGGGCCATGCCCGATTGGTCCAGCACGTCGGCCAGCGCCGGGGCAAAGCCGTCCGGCATGCCCACCACCGTGAACGAGATCGACAGATGGCGGATGAGATCGGCGATCCGCCCGCTGATCCGCGCCAGTCCCGCCCTGCGATACGCGCCAAGCGCCGCGCGCGTCACCTCCGCGGTCACAAAGGGATTTCCGTCGCGGTCGCCACCGATCCAGGTCGCGAAGCGCAGGATGGGCGGCACATCGATCGGCTCGCCCGGGTAATGGCGGCGGAGCGCCGCGCTCAGCGCCTGCAACACCTCCGGCGTGCGCCCGAACAGTGTCTCATGGAAGAAGTGAAGCCCCCAGGCCACCTCCTGCTCCACGCTGGGTTTTTCCAGCCTGAGTTCGCCGGTCATCCAGAGAAGATCGATTTCCGAGCGCAGCCGCCGCTTCAGCGCCTCCCGCTCGCGCGGGGTCCAACGGATCGATTCAAGTTCCACCAGCAACCGGTAGATCCGCCGGTGGATTTCCAGCACCGTCACCCGTTTGGCCTCGGTCGGGTGCGCGGTGATCGTCGGGCACACCTCCTCGTCGCCAAGCGCCCGGCCCACCTCGTCCGCCGTCACCCCCAGCGCTGCCACCGAGGCGATCACGTTTGAAAACGTCCCCGCCACGCTGTCCGGGCCGTTGGCGACCTCCAGATGCCGTCGCGCCCGCATCGCCACATTCTCTTCGGCGATCGAGAGAAGCTGAAACCAGATGCCGGTCATCTGCAAGGCCGGTACCCGCAGATGCGGGGGTATGGTGTCGTCGCCCATGCCGCCGGGAAGAAGCCCGGTCAATTCCGGCTCGCGCACCTTGATCACGTCGGCGAGAAGTTCGAACAGCAGCTCGAACACCTCGGTAAACGCATCGCCCTCCCGCTCCACGGTTGGAGCGGCCCTATCCGGCCTCGCGCGGCCGCTGATCTGGTTCGACATGATGCCCGCCTTGTCCCCTATGCCGCAGCGGCTCCACCAGACGCCACGGCGCGTCGTCGCCATCGAGGTCTTCCAGGGTCAACGCGTATCTCCGCCGCCAGTTCGAATGCTCGGCGTCGGTGGCGGGAACGTTCACCTGCTCGGTTTCGCCCGTCACGTCGTCAAGCTGCGCCATCGCCAGAGCGGCCCGGCTACGCGCCAGAAAGGTGGTTGCGGCCACCACGAAGCTGTCCTCGTCCGGCTCGTCGGTCAGCAGCCCTTCGCCCTGAAGCATCCGGACCAAGCTCGCCCGGTCGCGCTCGCGGCGCTCGCGCTGGGCCATGACTTCGGCGGGCGAGGGAAACAGGCCAAGTGCCTCCTTCAATTCATTGTCGCGCCCGCGCCACCAGCCTCTGAGCGTTGGAAGATCATGGCTGCCCGATACCGAAATCGCCTTTTCCGGGTAGTCCTCGGGCGGAACATATTCATTTTCGTCAAAGTCTTGCTCGAAAAACAAAACCCGGTAGGAGAGAATGTCAGCGCTTTCCATCCGCTCGCGAAATCCCACCGGCACGGTTCCCAGATCCTCGCCGACCACGAGGCATCGGTTCCGGTGGCTCTCCAGCGCCAGAATGCCGACAAGGTCGTCCATGGGATAGGCGAGATAGGCGCCCTCCGTCGCCGGGCTCCCCTCAGGCACGCACCACAGGTGCTGGAGCCCCATCACGTGGTCGATGCGAAGCCCGCCCGCATGGCGCATGTTCGCCCTGACAAGGTCGATGAAGCTCGCATAGGCTTCCTCCCGAAGGGCCCGAGGATGAAAGGGCGGCAAGCCCCAGTTCTGTACGCCGGGCATGAAGATATCGGGCGGCGCGCCCACCGCTGCGCCCCTGATCACGGCGGATGCGCTCGCCCAGGTCTCCGCACCTGCCGGGTCAGCGCCAACCGCCAGATCACGATAGAGCCCGACCGCCATGCCCTGATCGGCCGCCGCGACCGCCGCTTGCGCGAGTTGCTCGTCCGCCACCCATTGCAGCCACATCTGAAATTCAACCGCCTCGGCATTTTCGGTCGCGAAGGCGATGGCGCCGTCCGCGCCCGGCCCCTGAAACGCATCCGGCCAATGCCGCCAGTCCGGCTGGGGCGGTGTGGCGGCGGCGAAATGCTCCCGCAGCGCCATGAACAGGCAGGCCCGGCGAAACCCCTCGCTCCGGCCCTCCACGAACCGCTCAAAAGCCGCGCGGCCGCCGCCATCGCTCCGGAAAAGCGGATAAAGCCGGCGAAGCGCGGTCATCTTCGCCGCCATCACCGCCGTGTAATCCACCAGCGCCGCCGCCCGCGCCTCCATGATCAGCGGCGCCAAATCATCGGCTGTTCCGGCGTTAAACCCCGCCACCTCCGGCACCGCGATATTCAGTGGATTGAGCAGCAGCCGGCTTGCGGGCGAATAGGGGCTGGCTCTTTCCGGATCATCGGGAAACAGCGCATGCAGCGGGTTCACACCCACCACATTCGCGCCCTTGCCACCCGCGATCTCGATGAGCTTGCGCAAGTCCGCGAAATCGCCGATGCCCCAGTTTCCCGCCGACCGGATCAGGTAAAGCTGCACTGCAAGGCCCCATGTCCGGTGCCCGTCCGTCATGGCGCCCGGCAGCCAGCACGCGTCCGGCGCCACGATCAGGCTCGTCTCCACGCCGGGTTCGTTCAGCGCCAGCCGGTGATAGCCAAGCGGCAGCGCGCCGAGTGCAAGCCGCCGCCGCTCGAACGGGCCGTCGTCGGTGCGCCGCTGTCCCGTTACCGCCAGATCGCCCACCACGGCCTCGCCGCAGCGCTCGCGGTCATCCTCCAGCGTCAGCTTCCACGCGATCCGGTCGGCGCCGCGCGGAACCGTAACTTCGGCGATTACATCGGCGCCGCCCGTGCGGTCCACGATCACCGGTGGCAGCCCCCGGCTCCATTCGGCCTCGTCAAGCGCGTCCAGAAGTCCGTCGATGTCGCTATCGGCCGCCACGCCCATGGCGCTCAGCAGCCGCCGCTTCACGGCCGGCGCAATCACTACGGTCTCACCCATGGCGTTGCCGTAGGTCGCTTCAATCCCATAGCGCTCCGCCAAGCGGTCAAGCGCCGTCGGCCTTGCCGGTCTTGCCATCGTCAAGCGCCCCGAAAGCGCAAGAGCAGCGTCGCGAGCGGCGGCAGGGTGAGCAACACCGACCAGTCCCGGCCGTGCGCTGCCGCGCCTTCCGCCCAAACCGTTCCGCCATTGCCGATGTTGCCGCCGCCGTAGACGTCAGCGTCGGTGTTCAGAATCTCGTCCCAAGCGCCTGGCGCGGGCACCCCGATCCGGTATCCCTCGCGCGGCACCGGCGTGAAGTTCGACACCGCTAGCACGGGCCGCGATCCTTCCGGCCCCATGCGCAGGAAGGCGAACACCGAATTTTCGCGGTCGTCCGCCACCGCCCAGGCGAACCCGCCCGGATCCGCATCGCTCGCATGCAGCGCCGGTTCGGCCCGGTAGATCCCGTTGATGTCCCTGACGACCCGCTGCAAGCCCTTGTGCAGCGGCTCGTCGAGCTGCCACCACGACACCGCCGCGTCGTGGTTCCACTCGGCGCTTTGCCCGATTTCGCCGCCCATAAACATCAGCTTCTTGCCGGGATGGGCCCACATGAAGCCGAAATAGGCCCGAAGCGTCGCGGCCTTCCGCCAGTCGTCGCCCGGCATCCGCCCCCAGAGTGACCCTTTTCCATGCACCACCTCGTCATGGCTGAGCGGCAGAATGAACCGCTCCGACCACGCGTAGACCATTGCGAAGGTCATCTCGTCGTGGTGCCAGCGCCGGTAGAGCGGATCTTCATGCAGGTAATGCAGCGTGTCGTGCATCCAGCCCATGTTCCACTTGTAGTGAAATCCGAGCCCGCCGTCGGACGCCGGTTTCGTTACGCCGGGCCAAGCGGTTGATTCCTCCGCGATCATGATCGCGCCCGGCACCCGCTCCGGCACCACCGTGTTCAAGCATTGCAAGAACGCCACCGCCTCCAGGTTTTCCCGCCCGCCAAATCGGTTCGGGATCCATTCGCCCGGCCGGCGGCTGTAATCGCGGTAGAGCATGGACGCCACCGCATCCACCCGCAGCCCGTCCACGTGATAGCGCTCCAGCCACTCAAACGCCGAGGCGATCAGGAAACCCCTCACCTCGTTGCGGCCAAGGTTGTAGATCAGCGTGTTCCAATCCTGGTGGAAGCCTTCGCGCGGGTCCTCGTGCTCATAAAGCGCCGTGCCGTCAAAACGGGCGAGCCCGAACACGTCGGCCGGGAAATGCGCGGGCACCCAGTCCAAAATCACCCCAATTCCGGCGGCATGGCAGCGGTCCACGAAGCGGGCGAAATCCTCCTGTGCGCCGTGCCGCCCGGTCGGGGCGAACAAGCCCAGCGGCTGATATCCCCACGAGCCGCCGAACGGGTGCTCCATGATCGGCAATAGTTCGATATGCGTGAAGCCGAGCGCGGCGACATAGGGGATCAGCCGTTCGGCCAGCTCCGTCCACGGCAAGATCGTGCCATCCGGTGCCCGCAGCCACGATGCGCTGTGCACCTCGTAAACGCTGATCGCGGCCGTGTCCGCTTGCCGGGTGCCGCGTTCGCGCATCCAGGTCTCGTCGGTCCAAACATAAGGGTCGGGCCTTGCCACGATCGAGGCCGTCGCGGGGGCGGCCTCGCTTGCACGCGCCACCGGGTCGGCCTTTTCCGGCAGGACAAGACCGTTCGCATCCACCAATTCGTATTTGTAGCGGGTGCCTGGACCGATCCGGGGCACGAACAGTTCCCACACCCCCGCCTCCGCGCGTTTGCGCATCGGATGCCGGCGGCCGTCCCAAATGTTGAAATCGCCCACCACCGAAACCCGCCGCGCGTTCGGCGCCCACACCGCGAAGCGCACGCCGTAAACGCCCTCCACGCTCATGGCCTGCGCGCCCAGCACTTGGCCGAGGCGATAGTGCGTGCCCTCCGCGATCAGGTGGAGGTCCAACTCGCCCAAAAGCAGGCCGAAGGCATAGGGGTCCTCGGTGCGCTGCTCCTGGTCTCCCCAGCGGATCACCAGCACATAGGGTCCCGTCGTCGCCACCGGCCCGGCGAACAGCCCGGCGGGGTGCACGAGGCTGAGCCGGCCGATCGGCGCATCGTCCTCGCGCGCCCGCACCTCCACCGCGTCGGCGCCCGGCTGAAACGTCCTCACCATGCGCTGGTCGCCTTGCCAATGCGGCCCCAGCACCGAAAACGGATCGCCGTGCCGCCCCTCCACCAGCGCTTGCACGGCGTCGGGATCGAGACCCCATCCCGTACCGAAGTCCATGCGCATCATCGCACCGCCTCCATCGCCTGGTCAGCAAATCGCGTGAGCCCGGCGAGGGGGATCGCCAGCCATTTCGGGCGGTTCGCCGCCTCGTAGCGCACCTCGTAGGCCACCTTTTCCAGCGTGAAGAGATCGAGCAGCGGTTTTTCCTGGTCCGGCGTCATCCACGGCGTTTGGGCCGCCCGCGCCGCGCCGTGATACCCGTCCAGGAACGCCGCTTCGGCTTCCTCGCGGAACCGGGTGAGGAAAGTCCGCCGCCGCTCGCGCATCTCGCGCTGGCTGCCCTCATCCTCCTGCATCAGCACCGCGGCGGCCGTGTAATCGAACGAGCGGATCAGCCCGGCGGCATCGCGCAGCGGGCTCGTCTTCATCCGGCGTTCGTCCAGGCTTCGCGCTGGCTCGCCCTCAAAATCGATGATGAACACGTCGCCTTGCGCCACCAGCACCTGCCCAAGGTGAAAGTCGCCGTGAATACGGGTCGCAAGGGCGCCGCGCCCTGCTTCGCCCAGCTTTTCCACCAGATCGATCAGCGCATCCTGATGTGCGAGCACCGTGGCCGCGAGCGCGCGTCCGGCCTCGTCCAGGCCCTCGCTCGCGCTTCCCTCCAGCACCTCGAAGGCGCCGGCAAGCTGTGCGCGGGCGCTCGTGACCCACGCCGCAACCTCTGCCTCTCCCGCCGGTTTCGGCGCGAAAGCCGGATCGTCGCTGGGTCTTGCAAGCGCCGCGTGAAGTTCGCCGAGGCGCCGGCCGATGATCGCCGCGAAGGTTCGATAGTCGGCGAAAACGTCCTCTTCCCGCATGATGTGATTGTCCATCACGAGCACCTCGTCGAGCACCCGCTTCAGGCTCTCCAGCGACCAGCGCCACGCATCGCCCTGGTTGCGGATATAGCCCTGCACGAGCATCAGAACGTGGCACGTCCCGTCATCCGTCACGCGGCCGACGGTGCCCAGAAGCGGTGCGATGTTGGGGAAATCCAGCTCCGTCAAATGCCGCGTCATCTCCGCCTCGGGGTGAATGCCGGCTGAGATGTGGCGCACCACCTTGATCACCGCCTCGTCACCCACGATCAGCGACGAGTTGGTCTGTTCGGCCGCCAGCCAACGGATCGGCGCGTCCGGAGCAATCTCCACCGTCTCGAAACGGCGGGTCGGCATGAAGCGCAATTCGCCTTCCGCCGTCGGCACCACGGCGTGCCGGGATAAGGCGTGCAGGGCCGCACGCGCCAACGCCTCGGTCGAGAAGGCGTCGGTCAACACCCCCACACGCCGCCCCTGCCGCACACGGGCAAGCGCCAGTTGCATCGCCAGCACCGGCGGGTTTTCGTCCTCCCAGGCCACGGTCAGGGGCAGGGTGTAGCGCTCGGTATGGCCGGGCAGTTTCGCCTCCACCTCGGTGATCAGCACCTCCGGCGCGCCCGGCATCGGCGTTCCAAGCGCGATGCGAACGCCCTCCAGCGCCTCATTCTTGGCGCCGAACCAGCGCCGCATCGACAGGTAAGCCGGCAAAACTTCGTGTTCCAGTGTGCTCGTGTGCCTCGCTTCGCTCAGTTCCGAAAGGCCCCGCCGCAGCACCAGCGTCGTGAATTCCGGCATCATCGCCGGCGGTTCGGCATGCCAAGCCGGCGATGCGGCTTCCGTCAAAAGCTCGAACCAGTAAAAGCCGTAAGGCGGCAGCGTCAGCAGATAGATCAGCCTGCCGATCGGAGGAAAGGGCGATCGGCCCGTCATCTCCACGGGCACGCGGCCCTCGAAGATGGAAAGGTCCAGTTCAACCGCCTGCGGCGTTCGCGCCAGGTTGAAAACGCAGAGGATCGCCTCGTCCTGATATTCGCGCACATAGGCAAGGATCTTGCGATTGCCGGGGTAGAGAAACCGCTGCGTGCCCCGCCCGAATGCCCGCCGGTCCCGGCGCAGCGTCAGCATGCGCCGCATCCAGTTCAAAAGCGAATGCGGGTCGTGCGCCTGCGCCTCCACATTCACCGCGCCAAATCCGTAAAGCGGGTCCATCACCGGCGGCAGCACCAGCTTGGCAGGATCGGCGCGCGAGAAGCCGCCGTTCCGGTCGGGCGACCATTGCATCGGTGTGCGCACGCCGTCGCGGTCGCCAAGGTGGATGTTGTCGCCCATCCCGATCTCGTCGCCGTAGTAGATCACGGGCGTTCCGGGCATGGAGAGCAACAGCCCGTTCATGAGTTCGATGCGTCTGCGGTCCCGCTCCAGCAGCGGGGCGAGGCGGCGGCGAATGCCGAGGTTGATGCGCGCGCGCCGGTCGGCGGCGTAGAAATTCCACAGATAATCCCGTTCCTGGTCCGTCACCATTTCAAGCGTCAGTTCGTCATGGTTGCGCAGGAATATCGCCCACTGGCAGTTATCGGGGATCGCGGGCGTCTGGCGCATGATGTCGGTGATCGGAAATCGGTCTTCCTTGGCTATGCCCATGTACATGCGCGGCATCAGCGGGAATTGAAATGCCATGTGGCACTCGTCTCCGGCGCCGAAATACTCCTGGGTATCCTCCGGCCACTGGTTGGCTTCGGCCAGGAGCATCCGGCCGGGATAATGCGCATCGAGTTCGGCTCGGATCTTCTTCAGAACACCGTGGGTTTCCGGTAGATTTTCATTGATCGTACCATCGCGCTCCACCAAATACGGAATAGCGTCGAGCCGGAGGCCGTCTACGCCAAGATCCAGCCAGAAGTGCATGACATTGAGCACCGCCCGCAGGACCTGCGGGTTGTCGAAGTTCAAGTCCGGCTGGTGCGAATAGAAACGGTGCCAAAAATAAGCTCCTGCCACCGGATCCCACGTCCAATTCGATTTTTCCGTATCGATGAAGATGATCCGTGTGCCCAAATACTTCTGATCGGTGTCCGACCAGACATAGAAATTCCTATGGTTCGACCCCGGTTTTGCTCGCCGGGCCCGCTGAAACCATGGATGCTGATCCGATGTGTGGTTGATCACCAGTTCGGTGATCACCCGCATTCCCCGCGCATGCGCCTCCCGAACAAAGCGGCGCGCGTCCTGCAACGTGCCATAATCTGGCGATACCGCCTTGTACTCGCCGATATCATACCCGTCGTCCCGCCGGGGCGAGGGGTAAAACGGCAATATCCAGATTGTATTCACGCCAAGGCTTGCGATGTAATCAAGCTTTTCGATCAACCCGCCGAAATCACCGATTCCATCATTGTTGGAATCGTAGAATGATTTCAAATGGATTTGGTAGATAATCGCGTCCTTGTACCAGAGCTTATCGCTGCTGGAACTGCGCATATCGTCAGCCATTTCAGTGGTCCCAAGCAGCGGCGATGCGCCAGATCGAAAAGGGCAGGTCGGCGGGGTCTAGCGTCAGCCGCTGGTTCTTGCCGGCCAGCGAAAAGCGACCCCCGCGCATCAGGTCGTCCAGGTCGAAGCGCCCGTGGTTGGAAACGCCCCATTCCCAAAGCGGCAGTTCCGCATCGGTGGTCTGTACCGCGAGCGGATCCAGGCTGATGGCGATCAGCAGCACATTCTCGCGCCCCGCTGTCGCCTTTTGGAACCATAGAACCTTATCGTTCGCCGCCTTCAGAAACGTCACGCCAAGGTGCGAATGCAGCGCGGGGTTGTCCCGGCGGATCTGGTTCAGCCGGGTGATCTCGGCCACGATGTTGCCGGGGCGGTCCCAGTCCCAGGCCCGGATTTCGTATTTCTCGCTATCGAGATACTCCTCCTTGCCTGGAACCGGCCGGCCTTCGCAAAGCTCGAACCCGTTATAGAGGCCCCATAACCCCGACAATGTCGTCGCCAGCGCCGCCCGGATCAGAAAGGCTTGGCGCGGCGCGTTATGCAGGAAGGGCGGGTTTATGTCGGGTGTATTCACAAAGAAATGCGGTCGGAAGAAGTCGCGCGGATCCGTAGTGTTCAGCTCTGTCAGATAACTCTCAAGCTCCCATTTCGTATTGCGCCATGTGAAATATGTGTAGCTTTGCGAAAAGCCGATCTTCGCCAGCCGGTACATCACCTTTGGCCGGGTGAAAGCTTCAGCTAAGAACACCACATCAGGGTATTGGCTGCGAACGTCCGCGATCATCCATTCCCAGAATGGAAAAGACTTGGTGTGCGGATTATCCACCCGGTAAAGCTTCACACCCTCGCGCACCCAGAACAGCACGACGTCGCGCAGCGCCAGCCAGAGCGAGGGGATCGCGCCCTCTGCATAGAAATCGACGTTGACGATGTCCTCGTATGTCTTCGGCGGGTTTTCGGCATAGCGGATCGTCCCGTCCGGCCGCCAGTCGAACCACTCGGGATGCTCTTTCAACCAAGGGTGGTCCGGCGAGCATTGGATCGCGAAATCCAGCGCGATTTCGATGCCCTGATTATGGGCTGCCGCCACCAGCTCTCGAAAATCCGCCAGCGTGCCAAGCTGCGGGTGCACCGTGTCGTGGCCGCCCTCGGCCGATCCGATCGCGTAGGGGCTGCCGGGATCGCCTGGTCCCGCCGTCAGCGCGTTGTTGCGGCCTTTGCGGTTGGTCGTGCCGATCGGGTGGATCGGCGGGAAGTAGAGCACGTCGAAACCCATCGCCCGCACGCGCGGCAACTGCCGGATCACATCGCGGAAGGTGCCGTGCCGCTCCGGATCGCCGCTCGCCGAGCGCGGAAACATCTCGTACCAGTTTGCAAAACCTGCTGCCGTGCGTTCGGCATCCACCTGAAGCGGCGGGTCCATGCGGTATCGAAATCGTTTCGGATCGGCGTCCCGCATGATGGTTGCGGCTCGGTCCGACAGAAGGATTTCCAGCCGTGCCGCGTCGTTCTGCGGTTCCAATTCCGCCAGCAGCGCGGCAACCCGCGCCGTCACGTCCGCGTCGCCGTTATGCTGATCCAGCGTATCGGCGACCAGCAGGCGACCTTCCTCAAGGTCTAGAGAAAGCTTCAATCCAGCCGTGTGTTTCTTCGTCAGGTCGGCGCGAAAGGTCTCGAACACGTCGCGCCAAGCTTCCACGGTGAACAGATGCCGGCCGATCCGTTCCAGCGGCATATCGGCCGCCCAGCGGTCGTTGCCGATCGGGTCCATGCGCATCTCGCGCCATGAATCCTCGTCTGCAGTGCGCCACAGCAAGTTCGCAGCCAGCGTGTCGTGGCCGTCGGTGATCACGTCCACCTCCACGCGCACTGCCGTCCCTACGATGCGTTTGGCCGGGTGCCGCCCGCCGTCCACGCAAGGGGTCATCGCCTCCATGGCGATACGAGGCATCCGCTCGGCTTCGTCCACCTCAGGTTGGTCGCCCATTCCAACGATAGGCTGTCCGGCCGTCCCTGTCAGAACGCGCACCTCGCCGGGTGCAAGCCGCACGGTGCTGCCGGAAGTCACCTCCAGCGTGCCTGCAATATCGACGAAATGGGTGAAGCGCCCGCCGGTTTCGCTCAGGAAATGATCGGCCTCTACCGCACCCGGCCGTCGCAGATCCGGGTTCACCAGCACCAAGCGCGAGTGTTCGGCCTCCCGCGCGTTGGGCGCATCGGCGCGCAGCACGGCGGTCACGGGCGCCGAGGGGCCCGCCAGCGTGCGCATGTCGTCGCCTGCGAAGGGCGCTCCCTCACCGCGCAGGAAAGCATTCGCGCCGGCGATGGCTTCCGTCAGATCGATCTGCGCACGCCTGCGCACATCGGCGAAATCGGCGGGCGTTCCGCGTGTTCGGTCCAGGGGCTCGCGGGCGCCGAACTCGAACCCCATGGGCACCAGAAGCCCGTCTCCCAACGTCGCCGAAAGCCAAAGCGCGCGGCCAAGCGCGCGGCGGGTGTCCTCGTCGTTATCCACCTCGCGGGCCAGCCGCGCAGCGAAGGGCGCTTCGGGGAAGGCGATTTCCGGCCCGATCCGGCGCTGCGTTTCATGCTCGTCGATCAGCCACGTCGCCCGGCAATCCCACCAGCGCAGCGAGGAGAACACCGCATCGAAGCCCGCGCCTACCAGCGCACTCCGGCGCTCGAAGCTCAAGCCGGGCGTCCAAGCCATGAAGCGCACGTCCGGCGCAGCCGCTCGCACGGCTTCGATCAGCGCGCGCCAGCGCTCCACCGGCACCCGGTCGATCGAGAGGCAGCGAAAGCCCGCCACCCCGCGTGCGGCAAGCGCTTTCAGCCGGTTCCCCAAGGCGCTGAAGGCCTCGCCCTCCAGCGCCACGTCCACCGCGCCGCGCTCGGCCGGGTCGATGCGCGGATCGAGCGCCGCGTCCGCCAGAGCGCCATTGCCGTCGCCCGCCGCCGCCCGCCCCGCTTCGAGGTCCAGCATCAGCGCCAGTCCGCGTAGCTGCGCAGCTTCCGCTAGCCGCGCGATGCCGTCGGCTGCGTCTCCATCAAATCCCAGCGCCGGATGCAGGCGGTTCGGATCAAAGGTGAGGAAGATGTTGCCTTCCGGGCCCGGGTCGAAGGGCGGCGCACTTAAAATGCTGTCGAAACCCATGGCTGCGGCATGGTCGAGCCCCGCACCCCAGTCTTCGATCGGTCCCATCCAGAGCGGGTGAACGTAATAGAGGCGCGGAGCCGGAGCCGTCCTGTCCGTCATTGGCCATCCGCAAGCAAGGGTCCCATCGGGACCCCCAGGCCGGAGGCTCAAGCTCAGGACGATATCGTGAAATCACCGCCGGCAAGCGCCCCTCGGTATCCGAGGGTCTATGGCCGGTAGAACCCTTGGCGGGTAGGATTGTTCCGGAACGCTAGGCGCGTCCGCTCAGCCCCCCTTCGCAAAAGCCGCGAATTTGTCTTTCCAATCCGCATGCCAGCGCGACAGGGGAGGGCGGTTCTCCACAATATCGCCGGCCGCCCAGAGGATGCGCTTTTCGTCGAGCGCGCGGGTCACGTCGTTGTCGGGGCAGAGAATGTAGAAGTCGCCGGCGGCCATGGCGGGCAGCATGAAGTCGATCACCTGTTCGGGCGTCCAGGCCGCATCGGGCTTTTCGGCGGTGTGTACGCGCGTGAAGCCTGTGAAGGTGAAGCCGGGTATCAAGAGATGCGCGCTCACCTTCGCGCCTGGCGCATTGCGAAGCTCATGCGCCAGCGCTTCCGTCACCACCTTCACGGCGGCCTTCGACACGTTGTAGGCCGTGTCGCCCGGCGGTGTCGTGATGCCTTGCTTCGATCCGGTGTTGATGATCGCGCCATCGCGCCCCGCCGCAATCATGGCGGGCGCGAAGAGCTGCACGCCGTTCAACACGCCCCAGAGATTGGTGGCGAGGATCGCCTGCCAGCGCGCCGGATCGGCGAAAAGGCCCCCGCCGCCCTCGCGCCCCGCGTTGTTCATCAACACCGCCACGTCGCCCCAGCGGGCATAAACTGTGTCGCGCAGCCGCTCCACCTCGTCGCGGCGCGATACGTCGACGGCCAGCGCCAGCACGCCGTCGTCGCCCGTTATTGCCGCAACGGCGGCGGCCGCCGTTTCCAGTTCCGCCGCGTTCACATCCGCAAGGCATAGCTTCATCCCAAGCGCGGCGAAGCGTTCGGCTGCCGCCCGGCCAATTCCGCTTGCGGCGCCGGTCACCACCGCCACGCGTCCGGGTTCCAGGGCAGGGTGCTGTGTCATCGCATTGTCTCCGCGCTGTGATCAGTATCCATGTACGGCCAATTTTATACCTAGCCACCTCCGGCCCGGCCGATCACGTGGTCGTGTAGCGGGTTCGGGTTGGCCTTCGGGCGGAACTTCGTGTAGCGCATCTCTGTTGCCGCAGTCCGGCCGGTCTCCAGAACACAAGCAGATTGCATAATGACCACTGAAATCGAACGGGCGTCCGTGCGAACCGCTCCTGCCTTTGCCGAGTTCGTGGTCCTGATCGCGTTCCTGATGGGGCTCACCGCACTGGCGATCGATTCCATTCTGCCGGCTTTCCCCGCCATCAGCGCCGATTATGCCCTGGCCGACCCGAATGACGTGCAATATCTCGTCTACGCCTACATGATCGGCTTTTCCGTTTCGCAGTTGTTCTACGGTCCGTTGTCAGACGTGGTGGGCCGCCGTCCGGCCTTGACGCTCGGGCTTGCGATCTTCGCTTTCGGCGTGGTGATCGCCATCTTCGCCCAGAGCTTCGAAACCCTCATCATTGCCCGCATCATTCAGGGCATCGGCGCTGCGTCCGCACGGGTTCTCGCCATCGCCATCGTCCGCGATCGGTTCGGCGGGCGGGATATGGCGCGCGTGATGTCGTTTGCCATCATGGTGTTCATCACCGTTCCGGTTTTCGCGCCGGCCTTCGGCAGCCTCGTGCTGTTTCTCGGCGGCTGGCACATGCAGTTCGTGGTCATCCTTCTGCTCGTCCTTGCCGTTCTCGCGTGGTTCCTCATCCGCATGCCCGAAACGCTGCATCCGGAATATCGGATGACGTTCTCCGTCAGCCGCATCGCAAAGGGTGCCGCCTTTTGCGCCACGAACCGCATGGCCTTTGGCTACTCCACCGCCCAAGGCCTGCTGATGGGCGGCCTCATGGGCTACATCGGCTCTGCCCAGCAGATTTTCGAGACCGACGTCTATCAACTTGGAGCTTGGTTCCCGCTCGCCTTTGCCGCCGTTGCCATCGCCATGGGCTTTGGCTCGTGGCTGAATTCCAAGTTCGTGCTGCGCTTCGGCATGCGCCGGCTCGCTCATGGCGCCTTGATCGGCTACGTCCTGATTTCCGGGCTGCTCTACGCCGTGGCCATGTTCACGGGCGGGCATCCGCCGCTTGTTGTGTTCGGGCTTCTCGTCGCGGCTACCAATTTCCTGTTCTCGCTCAGTCTGCCCAACTTCAATGCCATGTCCATGGAGCCGCTCGGCTCGGTCGCGGGCACGGCCTCGTCGCTGATCGGCTTTTACACCACGTTGATGGGCGCATTGCTCGGCCTTTACATCGGCCAATCGTTCGACGGCACGGTGACGCCGCTCGGCGCCGGGTTCTTCGTCTATTCCGTGCTCGCCCTCGGCATCGTCATCTGGACCGAGCGCGGGCGCCTGTTCCAGCCGCAGACCCAACCCGCTCATCACTGATCGCTTCACGGCCGACGGCGGCGCGAGAATGGCGTGACATCCGGCGAGGTAGCAGCGCTTCCACCTTCGTGCAGGCGCTGAGGCCAACACGAGGACTCATTTGGCTAAGGTCGCGCCTGAAGCGCATTGGGAGGATGCTGATTCGTGCCATGACGCCACGGTCGTGGCTAGCGCGTTGATCCAAGCCGCGTTCTGCGCGCCGTGGTCATCGAGCGTGATTTGGCAACCGCGCCCGGCGCCGGAACGAACCGGAGCCGCTCCTGTTCCCGGTCAGCGGCCGTCGCTCTCCCGCGGCGGCTAATGCAGGAAAGGAGCCTACATCATGAAATCCAGTTTGGCCTATGCACTCGTCGCCGCTCTGGCTCTTGCTCCCCTTCCCACGCTCGCACAGGAAACCAACCTGGACGAGCTCAGCGCCACTGAATTGAGGAAAATCGAAACCCCGACTTTCGTGAAATTGGCCGTCGCTGGAAGCCTTTTTGAGATTCAGTCGAGCCGGATCGCTCTGAAGATGGCTCAGGATCCGCAGGTCAAGGAGTTCGCCCAGATGATGATCGATGACCATCAAAAGGCCATCGACCGGTTCAAGGAGGCGGTCGCCAAAGGTAACGAGCGAGCAATAGAGATCAAAGAGGTTCTCGATGCTCGCGAACAGAAAATGGTCGATCAATTGAATGCTCAGAAGGTCGACTTCGATCCTATCTACGTGCGGATGCAGATCCAAGCGCACCGTGCCGCCGTTAAGCTCTTTACGGCCTATTCGGAGGTAGGCCAAAATGAGACCTTGAAGATGCTCGCTGCGGAACGGTTGCCCACACTCAAGCAGCATTTGGCCCTCGCGGAGAGGTTGCCGGGCGCTGCCGCCGCAGAGACGGGATCAACCAAGTCGCAGGAAAATCTTGGGCAATCGGAAACATCCAAGTAAGAGCTTGAACCTCCAATGTCCGGGCTCGTGATACCCCCGCGAGCCCGGGATCCGCTCATCGCATCGCCCGAACCACGGCCTGATGCAGCGCTTGCAGAAAGCGCGAGCGGTCTTCCCGGCTGAAGGGCCTCGGGCCGCCGGTGATCGCGCCGGCCGAGCGCAGGTCCGTCATCAGGTCCCGCACCGCCAGCGCCATACCGATCGAGGCATCGTTGAACGGCTTGCCGGTGGGGCCGATCACGGCCGCCCCCGCCTTCACGCAGCGGCTCGCCAGCGGCACGTCCGCCGTCACCACCACGTCGCCCGGTTTTGCCCGCTCGGCGATCCAGTCATCGGCCACATCGGGTCCGCTCGGCACCACTTCCAGGCGCACGTCCGCGTCGCGTGGCACGGCCATGGGGCTGTTCGCCACCACGATCACCGGCCAGCGGTGCCGCTCGGCCACCGTGTAGACCTCGGCCTTCACCGGGCAGGCGTCCGCGTCCACGTAGATCGTCCCGATCGGCATTTGAAACTCCAAAACCACGCCCAAAACGCACGAAGGGCCGCCGCTCACAAGGAGGGCAGCCCTTCCATTGCCTGTCCAAGGGACCTTAAGCGCATTCGAAGAAGTCTTTCGACTTCGTCGGATAACTCTCGCGCCGGCCCGCTGGAGGCCGTCGTCAGACGGCGGTCACCCCGAGAAGAGCAACGATCCAGCTGGCACTCACGGAACCCCGCGACGTATGACAATGAGACACCGGATCACCTCCTTTCAGTTCGTTGAAGTTGGCTCAGTGTGGATGGCGTTTTCAGATCTGACAAGCCCTCGAAACGGTTTTTACGTGCCGTCCGCACCGCGCTACTTCAAGCCCGCAAACGCCGCCTGATCGGGAAAACACGTCGCCGCCAGCCCGCTCGCCTCTTGCCAGCGGCCGATCGCCACGCGCGTGCGCCAGCCCACCAGCCCGTCCGTTCCGCCTACGTCATGCCCCATCCGCTCCAGCGCGATCTGCATGCGCCGCACGTCGCCGCGCGTATGCCCGGCAATTTTCGCCCACGATCCTTGGATGCGCTCCGGCCGTGTCAGCCGGTCCGAGACATGCGCCACAAGCAGCGCATAGAGATCGGACTCGTTGTAATCCTTCAGCACATAAAAGTTCTTCGACACCAAAAACGCCGGCCCAAGCCGCCCCGCCGGCATCAGCAAGTGCCCGGTCGGACCGACCGACGCGCGCGATACCGGCCGCCCGTCCATGTCCGTCACGCCCGCCGCTGCCCAGTCTTCCACGGGATGGCCGGAATCCGGCCCCTCGAAGGTGCAGGACACGCTGGCCGGCACCATCACCTCCAGCCCCCAGGGCACACCCGCCTGCCAGCCGTGATCCCTTAGGAAATAACCGATCGAGGCCAGCGTATCCGGCACGCTTTTCCAGATGTCGCGCCGCCCGTCACGGTCGAAATCCACCGCATGTTCTAGGTATTTCGTCGGCATGAATTGCGGTTGGCCCATGGCGCCCGCCCAGGAACTCTTCATCTGGTTGGGCGTCACATGGTCATTCTCGATCATCACCAGAGCGGCGATCAGTTCAGGCAGAAAGATCTCCTTGCGGCCGCCTATGAACGCCTGCGTCGCCAGCGTGCGCACGGCGGCATGCGGAATTTCGGCGGCTCCATAGGCAGACTCCTTCCCCCAGATCGCCACGATGATGCCCGCCGGCACCCCCGTTGCCCGCTCCACGGCCGCCAGCGTCTTGGCATTCGCCTCAGCCCGCTTGGCACCCACGGACGCCAGTTTCGCAAGCTTGTTCTCCGCGAGATAAGCGGCCGGGCCGGTGAATTCTGCCTGAAACGCGCCATTCGTAGTCTTCGGCGGGCTTCCCGGCGGCACCAGATCGGGCAACTTCCAATTCAGCGTCAGGCCCTTGGTCGCGCCGTCGAATGTTGTGCGTGACACGCCCGCCTTCGCCGCCGCCGGCCATACCGTTTCCACAAGCCAGCCTTGGAATTCCCGCTCCACCGCCGCCCGGTCGGCGGCAAGGGCGGGCAGGGCGAAAAGGACGGCCAGCAAGGCGAGGATCAAGCGATTCATGCCAACCATCGAAGCACGATCGCCCGCCGGCCGCCATATCCGCCGTTATCTCCAGCGACGCCGCAGCGCCTTGAACCCTTCCATGACGGGGATTACCGACGCTGCGATGAACACGAGCGCCAGCCAAACATCCCACCGGATCGGCTCGATCTCCAGCACGTCCCGCAGCCCCGGCACGTAAGCGGCTGCGATGTGAACGCCCTGCGCGGCCACCACCGCCACCATCAGCGGCCAATTGTGGCGAAGCGGTATCTTGAACGCCGACCGCGTTTCCGACCGGCAATTGAACACATGCGCGTTCTCGAAAGCCACCAGCAGGAACAGCACCACCGTCCGCGCCTCAAAGGTATCGGCGCCCCACGCCAGCGCCGCCCCATAGACGACCCAAGCCGTCAGCCCGATAACGAGACCGGAGAGGGCGGTCTCCAGCACCATCAGCCGGTCGAAGATCGGCTCATTCGGCGGTCGTGGCGGACGGTTCATCAGGTCCGGCTCGCGCCGCTCGAACGCCAGCGCCGCATCCTGCCCGCCGTTGGTCACAAGGTTCAGCCAGAGAAGCTGAACGGCCGTCAGCGGCGCCGGCAGGCCTGTCAGAATCGCGGCGAAGAACAGCACGATTTCCGCCGCCCCCGTCGACACCAAGAGATAGATCACCTTGCGGATATTGGCATAGGCCGCGCGGCCTTCCTCGATGCCCGCCACCACCGACGCGAAATTGTCGTCCGCCAGCACCAGATCCGCCGCGTCACGCGCCACGTCTGTTCCAGATAGGCCCATGGCGACGCCAAGGTCGGCTCGCTTCAGCGCGGGGGCGTCGTTCACGCCGTCGCCGGTCATGGCCACCACATGTCCCGCCCGTTGCAGCGCGTCCACCACCGCCACTTTCTGCGCGGGCTCGACCCGTGCGAACACCGAAGCCGCCGCGATCCGCTCCGGGCTCGCCGTCGCAAGCTCGGCGCCCGTCACCACATCCGCCCGCGTTTGGGCGATGCCAAGCTCGCGCGCGATCGAAAGTGCCGTCGCGGCGTGGTCGCCCGTGATCATCTTCACGCTCACGCCTGCGCGCCGGCACGCCGCAACCGCGTCCTTTGCTTCGGGCCGCAGCGGATCGATGAAGCCCACCAGCCCCAGCAGCGTCAGTCCGTCCAGATGCCGGCCGAGATCGCCATCGGCGGCCACGGCCCGCACGTCGCCGCTTATCTCCCGCGAAGCCACCGCCAGCACGCGGTAACCTTTGCTCGCCATCGCCTCGGCCACGTCCAATACGGCTTGCCGGTCGATGCTCGTGCAAAACGGCAGCAGCACCTCCGCCGCGCCCTTCACATGCAACCGGTGACCATCCTCATGCCGGTGCAAACTGGCGGAAAACCGCCGCTCCGCCGCAAAAGGAATGCCGCCTATGCGCGGCGCTCGCTCGCGCAAGTCCGTCACGTCGAGCGCCGCCTTGGCTGCAAGCACCAGCAAGGCAAGGTCCACCGTGTCCCCCGTCGCACCCACCGTGCCCAGTTCTAGCACCAGCGTCGCCTCGTTGCAGAGCGCCCCGGAATGGCCGAGCAGGCGAACCGACACGCCCGCTTCGTCACTCACCGGGCGCCCCTCCACATGAAACCCGCCGTCCACCATCAGCCCTTCGCCGCTCACCTCCACAATGCCGTGACCTGGCAGCCACAGCCGGCGGGCGGTCAGGCTGTTCACGGTCAGCGTGCCGGTCTTGTCGGTCGCGATCACGGTGCAGGCGCCCAGCCCCTCCACGGCCGGCAGGTGGCGTATGATCACATTTCGCTGGGCCATGCGCCGCGTCGCGATCGAAAGCGCCACCGTCACCGCCACCGGCAGGCCCTCGGGGATCACCGAAACCGCCAGCGCGATCGCGATCAGCAGCGTTTCGCGCAGGGCCGTCCCGCGCGCCACCTCCAGCCCCATCGCTCCGGCGACAAGCACGATCGCGACAAGCCCCAGGATCCACGAAAACCGGGCAAGACGGCGCGTCAAAGGGGGTGGCAGTGAGGGCGCGGCGAGCGCCCCGGCAATCCGGCCGATCTCCGTTCCCGCCCCGGTTGCCACCACGACGCCTTCAGCCGCCCCGCGCTGAAGCGTGGTTCCGGCGTAAAGCATGGTCATCCGGTCGGCGAGCGGCGTCTCCGGCTGAAGCGCGGCGCCCGCCGCCTTGTCGACGGCGGTGGATTCGCCCGTGAGCGCGGATTCGTCCACGCTCGTCTCCACCGCGAACAGCAGTCGCAGATCCGCCGGCACGCGGTCGCCCGCTTCGAGCAGCACAACGTCGCCGGGCACCAGCGCGGCACCCTCCACCCGCCGCACCGTGCCGTCCCGTCGCACCCGTGCGCTCATGGTGATGTGAGATCGCAGGGCAGCAGTGTTGGCCTGCGCCCGCCACTCTTGCGCCGCGCCGATGGCGGTGTTGATCGCCAGAACCGCCAGAATGAACAGAAAATCGTCGCGTTCCCCGATCGCAACCGAAATGGCCGCCGCCGCCAAAAGCAGGAAAATGAGCGGGCTTTTAAGCTGATCCAATGCCAGCCGCCAAAGCGGGCGGTCAGGCTCGGCCGGTATCTCGTTCGGCCCCACCGCCGCCAGCCGGTCCGCTGCCGCCTTTGCACTCAATCCCGCCTTATCGGAGCCAAGCGCCTCCGCCGCTTCTCGCGCGGTCATGGCATGCCACGGCGCACTTTGGCTGTTCGGTTCCCTCGCGGTGGATACGGCTTTCATATCCGATTTATGGCATCGGTTTAGCCAAGGCGAAACGGCGCTTCAGCAGTGGCCCCTTCTGCACGACTCCGTCTCAGACCACATCGCTCATATCACCCACCGGCCGGACAGAGCTTGCCTGGGGGCCCATCGGGCCTTCTATCGTCGCCAGGGTCACCCGCACCATCGCGCCCACCGTCAGGTCGTCAAAGCTCGTGCCCAGCACGGCATTGCGGGTGAAGTAAAGGTACGGCGCGCCCGCCACTTCGATGAAACCGTAATTTTGTTCTGGAAAAAGGCGGATCACGCGCCCGGTTTCTCCATTCGCCTCATGCGCCTTCACCGCCCCGCGCTGGATTTTCTGCCGGTCTGCAAGCTGCCGTTCGATGTGCTCGAAGGCGCGGTTCACAAAGCCCGCGAGATCCATTTTGGAATCCCTGCGCTGATCCACCTCTTTCGCCACCAGCGTGTTGGCGCCGGGCACCGATACCTCCACCGCGATGCCGAGCGCCGGTTTGACCCCTTTTGCCGAGCGATGCGGCGTTTCCACCACCACCCGGCAACTCACGATATGCCCATGAAAATGCTCCAGCCGCGCCACTCGCTCCCTGATCAAACCCTCCAGAAACTCAGATGATTGCATGTCCTTGAAGGCGATCTGCAGCGGCGTATCCATTAGAATTTCTCCCGGCCGGTTCGCAAACACGGGAGGCCGGCGAACCGGCCCCCTGCTTATTCGTCCAAAGCCCATCGCGTGGTCAGTGGCTGCTGCCTTCGGAGCTGGACTTGCCGGCCCGCGATGTGCTGCCCGACTGCCCAGACTGGCCGGATTGTCCGCTTGAGCCCTGTCCACTCGCGCTCTGGCCGCCTGCCGACTGGCCTGCCGAGCCCTGCATAGAGCCCGACTGCGAGCCGCTTTGGCCGCTCTGACCGGTCTGGCCTTGCTGGCTCTGGCTGGAACCGGCTTCCCGCACCCTCAGATTATTCTGAACATGCTTCACGCCGGAAACCATTTCGAGCAGATCCTCGGCCCGGCGGCGGGACTGGCGGTCCTGCACGGTGCCGCTCAGGATCACATCGCTTCCCCGCACCTCGATCTCGATTTCCGAGGCATCGATGAAGGGGTCGTCAGCGAGGCGGTCGTGCACGTCTTCGCGGATCCGGTCTTCCGAGCGCTGCCAACCGCGCGGTCCACGCCCGCGGTGCCCTTGCGTTTCGCCGAACATGGAGCCGCCCTGCGATTCCTGCCCAAAGCCGCCGCTTTGCTGGCCATAGCGCCCGCCGAAGCCGCCACCCTGTTGACCATAGCTTCCGCCTTGCTGGCCATAGCCGCCCCCGAAGCCGCCCTGACCGTAGCCACCCTGACCGTAACTTCCGCCCTGGCCATACCCGCCGCCTTGCTGGCCGTATCCGCCACCAAAGCCGCCTTGACCGTAACCACCCTGGCCATAACCACCCTGGCTACCGCCATATCCGCCCTGGCCGCTTCCGCCGAAGCCCGATTGGCCCGAACCTTGGTTCACCTGCCGCCAGTTCGGCGTTTCCTCGCGGCCTAAGCCGCCGGTCGAGCGTCCGCCCTGGTCTTCGGAGAAGCCGCCCTGCCGGCTGCGATAGTCGCCCTGGCCACCATAGCCGCCGCCAGACATCGAGCCGTATCCGCCCGACCCATAGCCGCGTTCGCCGCCGCCATAGCCCGATCCGCCGGAGTATCCGCGGTCCATAAATCCCTGCTGGCTGCCCTGACGGCCGCCATATTGGCCTTCCCGTCCAGACTGGCCGCCATACTCTCCTTCACGGCCATAGCGGCCGCCGCCGGTGCCGAAATCGTCCGAGAAGTCGCTGCCGCTCCCATAGAAGCGCTCTTCCTGCGAGCCCTGCCGGCCATAGCCGCCGGAGCCTTGAGAGCCGCCGCCGTAGCCGCCGCCCATTTGGCCGCGCTCGCGGTCTGCGCCATATCCGCGTCCTTCTTCGGGGCCGAACTCCCGCCCGCCGCCTTCGCGGCGCTGCCCGCGTTGATCGTTGCGATGTCCGTCGTCACGCCATTCCTGGGCCATGACTATTCCTCCATTCGGGTTGATCGGGGCCGGTGCGTCGCGCCTCCCGAGAAGCCGGGCGCGGCGTCGCATCGTCCCGGACTAACCCGTCCTGGGGGCGGAGAGTTCCGAGGTCAAACCTATCGATCGCAGGGCTAAGCGTCAGCTAAACCGCGCTTTAGCGTGGTTCAGCGGCCATGAGGCTCATTCCATTCTATGTCGGGACCAACCGGCACGATGCCATGCGGGTTCAAGGTCCGGTGGCTTTCATAGTAATGCCGCTTGGCATGGTCGAAATGCATGGTCGGTCCGATTTCTGGCCGCTGGTAGAGTTCGCGCGTGTAGGCCCAAAGGTTCGGATAATCCACGATCCGCCGCCGGTTGCACTTGAAATGACCGACATAAACAATGTCGAAGCGCAGCAGTGTGGTCAGCAGCCGAATGTCAGCCTCCGTCAGCCGGTCGCCGACAAGATAGCGCTGGCGCGACAGCCGCTCCTCCAGCCAGTCCAAGCTGTCGAAGAGCGGACCTACCGCCTCCTCATAGGCGGATTGGGTTGTTGCAAAGCCGGCTTTGTAAACACCGTTGTTCACGGTGTCGTAGACCCGCTGGTTAACGTCGTCGATCTCGCTGCGAAGTTCGGGCGGGTAATAGTCGCCCGGCCGCGCACCTAGTCCGTCGAAAGCGGTGTTCATGATCCGGATGACCTCGGACGACTCGTTGTTCACGATCGTCCGCTCCTTCAAGTCCCAAAGCACCGGCACCGTCACCCGCCCGGTGAATGAGGGGTTCGCCAGCGTATAAAGCTCGTGCATTGCCCGCGCTCCGATTACCGGATCGGGGATCACGCCCGGCCCGTCCTCGAAGGTCCAGCCGTTCTCCAGCATCCGCCAATGCACCACGGAAAGCCCGATCAGATCCTCCAGCCCCTTCAGCGCCCGCACGATCAAGGTGCGGTGCGCCCATGGGCAGGCGTAGGAAACATAGAGGTGGTAGCGCCCAGGCTCGGCCTTCACGGCATCCTTGCCGTCCGGGCCCGGCTCGCCGCCGGGCGTGATCCAGCGCCGGAAGGCCGCTTCGGTGCGCACGAACCGCCCGCCGGTCTTCGCCGTGTCATACCATTGGTCGGTCCAAACGCCGTCGATCAGAAGACCCATTCTCGTTCTCCGCTGCGGGCGCCAATTTGTTCCCCGTCTGGCGCATTTATTCACAAACCGGTCCCGCCCAGCGTGAACGAATCCGTGATCGGCGTGTTCCCCTTCAGAGACTCAAGGGGAGGGTGCCATGGCGCGCGCGGTAATGCCGATGCGGATCGTCGTGATCGAGCACGAGAAGGATGCCCGCGACCTGACGGCCGCGCTCTTTGAGGAAACTGAGCTCGACGTCGTTGAATGCAGCAGTTGGCGCGAGGCGCTGCGGTTCCTCGAAGATCACGCCGACACGGTCGCCATGATTTTCGCCGACATTGATGCCAGCGAAAGCGCGCCGCAAATGGCCGAATTGATGCGCGCGCTCTGGCCCCGCATCCGGCTCGTGCTCACCGGCACCCGCAAACTCACGCCGGGTCTGCCGCGCGACGCTCAGTTCATGCCCAAACCCTGGCGCGCCTTGGAAGTCCTGATCGCCGCCGAAACCGCTGCCGGGCTGCGTCCGGGTTAAACGCGGCTGCGCCCACGCTGAAGCTATCCGCCTTTCAGCGCCGGTTTCGATTGTTTGGGCATGACGTCGCATCCTTATGCGGTGCCCCTCACCCGCTGCCAGCCTTCATAAGCAACCGCGCCGGCCGTTTGTGTCCGTTTGCCAGATCAAAATACGGCGCCGCTCCATCATCCGAGCGCTGCCCGTCTCATTTTTGCCGTGGAGGCTTCGGACATAGAATATATGCTGAATAAAATATGAAAGGGATTGCCGTGGTACGAGAGGGCGCGCTCGCCAGATTGATGAAGGGCCTGCGCCGTGAGCCGCATGACTTTCGCGCAAGTCTGGACGTCTTCCCGGCGCTGGACCCGCAAGTCGTCGCGCGCGATCTCGGGCTGGAAAAGCTAGGTCGGGGTAGGGGGTCTATCGGCGAGCCGCCGTCCGCTTCCGCCACCCTCGATGAGATTGAGATGCGCATCGTCGACCGGGTCGAGGCGGAGCGCAAATCCGCTCACGCCATCCTGCTCGACCAGTTGCATACCTATGACGAACGCCTCGCCAATCTCGACTTCGAGGGCCGGTTCTCCGAAATCCGCCAAGCCGCCCCCGCTGCCGTCAGCGAATTCAAGGCGGAAGCGGCTACCGGCCGGGACGAACTGAACCGCCTTCGCCGCGCGCTCAAAGAGCATGAGGAAGAAAAAGAGGCCTTCAAGCGCGAGCACCGCCTCACCCGTGCGCCCCATCCGCCCTCGGCCGGCGCGCAAACGCTCAAATTCGGCTTCATCGCCATTTTGCTCCTGGTGGAAACGGTGCTCAACGGCACGTTTCTGGCCAAGGGCAGCGAACTTGGACTTGTCGGCGGCACGACGGAGGCCTTCGCCTTCGCGCTTCTCAATGTTCTCGGCAGTTTTCTCTTCGGCCGTATCGGCCTGCCGCAGCTTGTCCATCGGGGGTTGCTGCACAAGCTGATCGGCCTTTTCGCCCTCCTCGCCTGGTTTGTCTTCGCGCTCGCGCTCAATCTGGCGCTTGCCCACTACCGCGAGGTTTCCGGCCAGCTTCTGGAATCGGGGGGCAGCGCCGTGATAGCGCGGCTCACGGAGGCGCCGCTGTCGCTGACCGACATCAAGTCGTGGCTCTTCTTCGGCATCGGCTTTTTCTTCTCGGTCGCCGCGCTGATCGACGGCACCATCACGGTCGATCCCTATCCCGGCTTCGGCAGCGTGCAACGCCGCCTCGACACCGCCCACACCACCTATATCGACCGCAAGCAAACCCTGATCGACGGCCTTTTGGACGTGCGCGACCAGTACATCGAGATCCTGGAGGAAACCAACCGCGACCTCTCCGCCCGCCGCGCCGAATATGATCAGATCCTCACCGCGCGCGGCCGCCTCGTGCGCTTGTTCGACCAGCACCAGACCCACCTGGCCCAAGTCCTCAATGCGCTCCTCGTGATCTACCGCGACGCAAACCGGCGCGCCCGCAAGGCCAAGCCGCCCGCCCGTTTCGCCGGATGTTACGATTTGCCCCGCATCCCCGTCGAAGCCGAGGTTCCGGACCTCACCACTGAGGCCGCCGAGGTTCGCGCCAAGGTCGGCGATGCACAGCGCCTGCTCGTCGAGGAAATCACCGCCATCCACCGCGAGTTCGACACCGCCGTCGCCCGCTACCACCAGATCGACGATCTCGTGCGGGAGGAGCTTCATGTCCAGGCGGCATAGGCGCCGGTCGTCCTCCGGCGAGGGCTGGAAGTTCGCGCTCGGCGCAGTCCTTGCGCTGGCCGCGCTGGCCGCGCTCGGCGGTATCTTCTGGCTGAACGCCACCACCGAACGCCCGCCCGTCCTCAACGCCAAAACGCTCTGCCCGGTGGACGGGCCGCGCGCCGTCACGGTCGTCCTTCTCGACAGCTCCGACGATCTGCCCGATGCCGGCCGCCGTCAGGTCACCACCGCGCTCTTCGATCTGGCCGACGCGCTGCCCATCTACGGCCTTTTGGAGCTGCGCGTGCTCGATCCGGCCGATCCTGCAGGCCGCGTTCTGTTCTCGCGCTGCAATCCGGGCACCGGCGCCGGCCTCACCGAATGGACCGCCAACCCCGCCGCCGCGCGCAAACGCTGGCTCGCCGATTTTCGAGAGCCGCTCGGCGGCGTTCTGGGCAGCGGGCTCACCAACCGTCCGGCCGACACCTCGCCCATCATGGCCGCGATCCAGCGCATCGCGGTCGATCATTTCGAGGGCCGCGCGGTCGCCAACATCGAAAAGCAACTCGTCATCGTGTCCGACATGATCGAGAACACGCCCGACTATTCCCAGTATGGCGGCGATGTGTCCTTCGCCCATTATCAGGGCAGCACGGCGGCCAAGAAGCTGCGCACCGATCTCCACGGCGCCGCCGTCACCGTCTATTATGTCCAGCGGCTTGGCGCCGCGCGGATCGACAGCGGCGCCCATATCCGCTTCTGGCAGGACTGGGTGGCCGGCAATCATGGCACGCTTGCCGAAGCGGTGAAATTGCAGGGGGCGGGATGATGGCTCGCCAGCGCCCCAAGGGCGAATCCCAGCTCGCCGGCCTAGGCGATGCGCTCGTGTTCCTCGTCTTCGTCGCGGCCGGCTGCGGCTACATTCTCTGGTCCAAGCTTTCGGGGCTGCCGGCCGGGGCCGTCACCATGATCCCGGTTTCGATCATGCTCACTTACGCCGCCGCCGTGATCTTCATTCGCAGCTTGCGCCTGCGTGAAGATCAAAGCGGCGACAATCTCTATTACATGGGCTTCCTCTTCACCCTCACCAGCCTCGGCGTTTCGCTCTGGCAGTTCGATGCGTCGGGCGCGGCCGAGGACATCGTGCGCAATTTCGGCGTTGCCATCGCGTCCACCATCGCCGGCATCGCGCTGCGCATCTTCATCAACCAGATGCGCCGCGATCCGGTGGAAGTGGAGCGCGTCTCCCGCCTCGAACTCGCCGACGCCGCCCGCCGGGTGCGCCGCGAGCTTGATGCCACGGTGCTCGACCTCAACCATTTCCGCCGTTCCGCCCAGCAATCGGCCACCGAAAGCTGGACCGGCGTGCAAGATCAGATCAACGCCCAGTCAAAGGCCCTGATCACCTCGTTCCGGCAAAGCGCCGACACTCTCACGCGCGAAACAGCCGCGCTCGCCACGTCGTCGCAAGGCAGCGTGGAGGAGGCGAGCCGCCGCATGTCCGCCTCCATGGAGGCCGCCGCCGCCCGGCTTTCGCGCGAAACGCAGCATCTCAGCACCCGTACTGCCGAGCTTTCGGATGCCATCGGCGCTCTCACCCGCCGCCTTTCCGACATCCCCACCGCTCCCGCCGTTCAAACCTCTGACATCGCCGCCCTAGATGCCAAGCTCGACGCGGTTCTGGCGCTGATCGAGCCAAAGCCCGGCCGTCCGCCTCACCCGCGGCCCGTCAAACAGGACGCCTTGCCATGAACCGCATCGCAGAGGACGGCACGTCCTATCGCAAGGGCTTGGTGCTTGGCTTCACCATGGCCGAGATCATGCTGCTCCTGGTCTTTTGTCTCATCATCGTGCTGGCCGCCCTTTTGGCGCAGGGCCGCAAGCAGCTCGATCTGGCCAAAGCTCAAATCGCCGAACTCACCTTGAAGGCCGAAGGCAACGAGACCCTATCCGCCGATCTTCAGTCCATCCGCCGGCTTCAGGATCTTGCGCGGGCAGGGTCCGGCGTCAGTTCACAAAAGGCGATCGACGACACCTGGGAGCGCCTCGTTGCCGATTCCGGCCTCGTCAGCCGCCTGGAGCAAGCCGGCGCCGACCGGACGGCGCTCGCCCAAAGCGCGGACTTCGTCGCGGACGTGCTTCCGCTCGCCGAAAGCCACAGCGCGCAAGATGTACTCGGCAGCGTCGCCTCCGCTCAATCCGTCGCCCGCCAAACCGCCGCGCTCCAATCGGCCGAGGCCGAGCTTGCCGCGGCAAGGTCCGCCCGGCCCGGCAAGCGGGTCGATCTTCCGCCGATCATCACGCTGCGGGAGGACAGGGGTTTCTATTTCCAGACCGGGCGCGCCGTTCTCTCCGCCGCCTTCACCGCCCGCCTCACCACCGAAACCGGACCCGACCTTGCCAAGCTGATCGACGACTACGACGTCGACGTCATTGAGGTGATCGGCCACACCGACGAGCGCCCGATCGCCAAGAAGGCCTCGAACCTGGACGAAAGCCTGCTCGATGCCGTGCGCGGCGGCCCGATCGACGCTCTGGTGCCGGCCGACAATGCGGGGCTCGGTCTTGCCCGCGCCGTCGCGGTCTCGCAGGTGCTCGCCTCCGATCCGCGCCTTGCCGGCATCGACATCCTGCCGCTTTCGGCTGCTCAGCTTATCGATACCGACGGCCACCTCAGCACCGGCGGCGGCGGCGATGTGCAAGAGCGCCGCCGGATCGAAATCCGCCTCCGCCGTTCGCTGAGCGCCGAAGAGCAAACCGCCTTCACCCCCTGATCGGAACATCGGGCCTTCCGGCGTGTTGACCTGCGGACACAACCCCGTGCGGCCGGCGTCTCTAAGGCTGCTCGCACATGATCGGAGGCACACGAATGGCCAACCCACCCAATGGTCAGGAAGAGCTTGGACGCAATCAGGCCGCAGCCGAGCGCGCCGCTCAGCGCGACGACCCCACCGCCAAGGGCAGCAACTGGCGTGAGGAGAACCGTCAGCGCGAGAGCTATCGCCGCGAAGATCCGTTCGACCGCTCAGGCGAAGCCGACGAGCGCTTCGGGCGGTGGCGGCAAGGGCGCCGGTCTTCCGGCAGCCAGATGGGCCAGCGCGGCGGCCGTAGCCTCATGGAACGCGCCGGCACATCGGCCCGCCACTCCGGCGAATTGGAAGGCTGGGAGCGCTGGGCGACCCTGCTCGGCGGCGGACTTCTTGTGCGCTGGGGCCTTCGTCACGGCGGCCTTGCCGGTGCGGCCAGCCTTGCGATCGGCGGCGCCATGGCCTGGGCCGGCGCCAACGGCCGTCTGCCCTCGGCCGCCAGAAACCTGACGCAGACCAGCGAGGAAGGCCGCATCGCCAACCGTCGCGGCTGGTCCAGCGCGGCGGCCGCGGAATCGAGCGTCACGATCAACAAGTCGCCCGAGGAGCTATATCGCTTCTGGCGCGATTTCTCCAATCTCACCCGCGTCATGGACCACATCGAGAGCATTGAGAAGATCGATGAGAACCGCTCGCGCTGGACCGTGAAGGCGCCCGCCGGCAACAGCGTCTCCTGGGAAGCCGTGGTGAAGGACGATCAGCCCAATCGCCGGATCGCCTGGGAATCCACGCCCGGTGCCGATGTGCGCAACTACGGCTGGGTCGAGTTTCGCCCCGCCCCCGGCGATCGCGGTACCGAGGTCAAGGCCCTCATCGTCTACGAGCCGCCGGGCGGGCAGATCGGCCGCTTGGTCGCCAAGCTCTTCATGGAAGAGCCGGGCGTTCAGCTTCGCGATGACTTGCGCCGCTTCAAGCAGGTGATGGAAACCGGCTCGGCGGGCACCGCCGAAGCCCGCCGTCCGATGTGAAGGTCCGGCAGATCGCCTTGTCAGGGAAGGGAGCCGCAGGGCTCCCTTTCGCATATCGGGGAACAGGTGGTGCGCTCTGCACGTTCTTGAACAAACCTTGCCCGCGAACTCAAGGGCTACGACCATGAAATCTAACATCCTGTTCGCGGTTGCCATGCTTGCGGGGGCACCTGTTTTCGCCCAAGGCGAATCCGTGCCGGCCGATCAAACCGAAGCTCCTGCCGCGACCACCCAAGTCGACGCGCCGACCTTCGTCACCAAGGTCATCGCCTCGAACGTCTTCCTGAAGCAGCAGGCCGATACGCATGACGAGGCGATCCGCCTCTTCACCGCCTATGCCGAGACCGGCGACAACGCGGCGCTACTGCAAAAATGAACCGTCCGGCTCAAGCCTCGGGCGTGTCAATGCAAAGGGAGAACCGACGTGAACGAGTGGTGGAAAACCGGCATCATCTACCAGATCTATCCCCGTTCGTTCCAAGACACGGACGGCGACGGTGTCGGCGATCTCAACGGCATCCGAGCCCGCCTCGATCATCTTGTCGAGCTTGGGGTGGATGCCGTCTGGCTCTCCCCGATCTTCGTCTCACCCATGAAGGATTTCGGCTACGACATTGCCGACTATTTCGATGTCGACCCGAGCTTCGGAACCCTCGAAGACTTCGATCAGCTTCTGGCCGAAGCGCATTCGCTGGGTCTCAAGGTCGTGCTCGATCTCGTACCGAACCACACCTCCGACCAGCACCCCTGGTTCGAGGACAGCCGCTCCTCGCGCGATTCGCCGATGCGCGATTGGTACATCTGGCGCGATCCGGGTCCAGACGGCGGGCCGCCCACCAATTGGATGTCCTCCTTCGGCGGCAGCGGCTGGACCTATGACGATGCCACCGAACAATTTTACTTCCACGCCTTTCTCGACAGCCAGCCGGACCTCAACTGGCGCAACCCCTTCGTGCGCGAGGCGATGGCCGACGTCATGCGCTTCTGGCTCGACCGCGGCGTTGACGGGTTCCGCATCGACGTGCTCTGGCACCTCCTCAAAGACGAGCAGTTCCGGGACAATCCCGTCAACCCTCATTGGAAAGAGGGCGACGCGCCGACCGACCGGCTGATCCCGCTCTACACCTCCGACCTGCCGGAGATGGACGAGATCGTCCGCGAGCTGCGCCGTATCCTCGCCGATTACGACGACCGCGTGCTCATCGGCGAGCTGTACCTGCCCACCGAACGCCTCGTGCGCTACTACGGCGTCAACGCCGAAGGCATCCATCTGCCGTTCAATTTCGCCCTGATCGATGCCCCTTGGGAGGCCCGGCACATCGACCGTATGATTTCGGATTATGAGGCGAGCCTCCCGTCCGGCGGCTGGCCGAACTGGGTCACCGGCAATCACGACAAGCCCCGTGTCGCCACCCGCGTCGGCCGCGCGCAAGCGCCCGTCGCCGCAGTCCTGCTCCTCACGCTGCGCGGCACGCCGACGCTCTACTATGGTGAGGAGATCGGCATGGAACACGCTGTCTTCGCCGACGAAAACGCGCTCGACCCCTTTCCCCGCCAAGTCCCCGGCTTCGGCTTTGGGCGGGACGGCGCGCGCACGCCGATGCAGTGGGAGCCCGGCCCCAACGCCGGCTTCACCACTGGCCAGCCCTGGCTTCCCGTCACCGAGGTGGACCACCTGCACACCGTTGCCGGCCAGCGCGATGATCCAGCCTCGATCTTCCGCCTCTACCAACGGCTCATCCGCCTCAGGCGCGACAACCCCGCGCTCAACCAAGGCGGCTACCGCCCGCTGACGGCGGAGGGCAACCTGCTCCTTTATCTCCGGGAAACCACGGCCCAGCGCTTTCTGATCGGCCTCAATCTCGGCGCCGAGGCCATCCGCGTCGCCTTCGAGGGCGGCGCCTTCTCCGGCACGATCAGCATCTCCACCAACCCCTTCCAGGAAGGCGCCCGCTTCAACGGCAGCTTCGACCTTGGCGGCAATGAAGCCGTGATCATCGAGGTCGATCCCGCCGCCTGATCCGCGCCGATGTCGCCATGAAAAAGGCCTCCGGAGCGTTGTCCCGGAGGCCTTCACAACGTCATCGACTGGGCTAAACGATCCCGCCGCTCACTTGCGCGGAGGGCCTTTGCGTTCAGCGCTTTCGGCCCACAAGTTGATGTTGAGATCCACCGCATGGCCGTCGATCGTCGCCAGTTCGTCGGCCGTGAACGACAGGTTTTTCAGCGCGCCCACGCAGTCGATCACCTGTTCGGGGCGGCTTGCGCCGATCAGCGCCGAGGTCATCCGCTTGTCGCGCAGCACCCAGGCAAGGGCCATCTGCGCCAGCGTCTGGCCCCGCGCCTCGGCCATCTCGTTCAGCGTGCGGATATGGCCGATGCTGGTCTCGTTGATGAAATTCGGCTTCAGCGATCCCTTCTTCGCGGCCCGGCTATCGTCCGGTACGCCGCCGAGATACTTCGTCGTCAGCATGCCCTGCGCGAGCGGCGAGAAGGCGATGCAGCCGATGCCTTCGCCTTCCAGCGTATCGAGCAGGCCGTCGTCTTCCACCCAGCGATTCACCATGGAATAGCTCGGCTGATGAATGAGGCAGGGCGTGCCGAGCTGCCGCAGGATCGCGGCGGCTTCCCGAGTGCGCTGCGCGTTGTAGCTCGATATCCCGACATAGAGCGCCTTGCCCGCCTGCACCGCCCGATCAAGCGCCATCATGGTCTCTTCCAGCGGCGTCTCCGGGTCGAAACGGTGGGAGTAGAAGATGTCGACGTAGTCGAGCCCCATCCGCTTCAAGCTCTGGTCGAGGCTGGCCGTCAGATACTTGCGGCTGCCAAACTCGCCATAAGGCCCCGGCCACATGCCATAGCCCGCCTTGGTCGAGATCACGAGTTCGTCGCGGTAGCCGCCGAAATCGGTTCGCAAGATATCGCCGAAGGCTTCCTCGGCACTGCCCGGCGGCGGGCCGTAATTGTTGGCCAGATCGAAATGCGTGATGCCAAGATCGAAGGCGGTGTGGCACATGGCACGGGCATTCGCGCGCGATTTGTCCTCGCCGAAGTTCTGCCACAGCCCCAGCGAGATCGCCGGCAGCTTCAATCCGCTGCGCCCACAGCGGTTGTAGATCATCGCGTCATAGCGCGTCGCCTTCGGCTGATACCTCACGGCCGTCCTCCCGGTTCTCGATTTGGCCGGCATATTGGCGAGGTGCAACGCGGAAGGCAATCAGATCGATGAATCGAATCAAGTTAGGACCGTTGCTCACTCTGCTCACGACAGAAAACCGATCAGCCAAAGCACCAGGATAATCGGAACGGGAATGCCGACCAGCCAAAGCAGTGCGCCACGCATCATGGATCGTCTCCTTAAAATCTCGGTCGCCAGCCATTCCGGCAACGCTAGAGCTTCAAGAAATCCAACGGCCTAGCCCGTCGAAGAGTTCCCAATCCTAGCTTTCCATGGTCAAACTGAACCCTCCGCGACACCGCAACGCCGAGGCGTCCCATGCCCCCATCTCCCGTCATCCACCTCGCCGACCTAACCCTCACCGAACAGACCCACGGCGACACCTTCGCCGCCCGCTTCGCGCCCGTCACACCGCGCACCGGTAGCCCGCACATCGGCGCGCGCCTGACAGAAGTCCCGCCCGGAAAACGTGCATGGCCGCACCACTGCCATCACGCCAACGCCGAGATGTTTGTCATCTTATCGGGCAGCGGAACGCTCCGCTTCGGCGAGGAAACGCATGCCATCACCGCCGGCGATGTCGCAATTTGCCCGGCCGGAGGCGTCGACACCGCGCACCAGATCATCAACACCGGTTCCGAACCGCTGCGCTATCTCGCCATCTCCAGCATGAACCAGCCCGACGTGATGGAGTACCCCGACAGCAACAAGCTCTTCGTGGTCGCCGGCAGCCCACCCGGCGGCGACAAGTCCAAGCGCACGGCCGAGCTGATCGTGAAGCGCGATGCCGGTGTGGATTATTGGGACGGGGAGGGGTGATCCAACTCTCCGGCGACTTACGGCGCTGGCAATCTAATGTCCGTGCTCATGTGGCGGCACGGAAATCTCTCCCGCCACCCACGTCGCCTGCACCTCCAGCCGGTCGTCCAGCCACACCAGATCCGCCGCCATTCTCGGCGCGATCCGTCCGCGCGTGTCGTCCACCCGCAGCATCATCGCGGGGTAAAGCGAGGTCATCCGAAGCGCCTCGTCCAGGGCCACGCCCATCCGCTCCACCGCGAACCGCACCGACGACGACATGTCGATGTCGGAGCCGGCGAGCGTCCCGTCCTCCAGCGTCAGCCGCCCGCCTTCGCGGCGCGCCACGCGCCCGTTCAGCGTGAAACTGTCGCCCTCCGCGCCCACCGTGGACATGGCATCCGTCACGATGAAGCACCGCCCCGGCGCGCGCTTGGCCCGGATTGCCGCGGAAAGGGCGGCCGGGTGCACGTGGTGTCCGTCCGTGATCATTCCGCACCACACCGAACCGGCGTCCAGCGCCGCGCCCACCACGCCCGGCGCGCGGTGCGACAGCGGGCTCATCGCGTTGAAGAGATGGGTGATCGCCCGCGCCCCCGCCGCGATCGCGCGCATCGTGTCGTCATAGCTTGCGTCGGTATGGCCAAGGCTCACGATCACGCCGGCATCGGCCAGTTTGCGGATCAGCGCGGGCGGGGCTTGTTCCACCGCCACCGTCACCATCAAAACGCCGATGGCGTCTCCGGCGGCGATCAGTTGATCCACGTCCGCTTCGGTCAGCGGCCGCATCAGCTTCGCCACATGCGCGCCCTTTCGCGCGGGCGCAAGATGCGGCCCCTCCAAATGCAGCCCGATCACGCCCGGCTCGGTCGAAACCGCCAGCTCCGCTGCTACGATTGCGGCGGCGGTCGCGCCGGGCGTATCGGTAATCAGCGTCGGCAGAAGCGCCGTCGTGCCGAACCGCCGATGCGCGCGGGCGATCACGCCCATCGCGTCCGGCGTCGGCCCGTCGTTCAGCATCACCCCGCCGCCGCCGTTCACCTGCGCGTCCACAAACCCCGGCGCCAGCAATCCGCCGTCGAGGCGCAGGATCGGCACGTCGGCGGCAATCTCCGCCTCCGTCGTCAGGCCCACGATCTGGCGATCCTCGATCAGCACCGCCACGCCGGACTGGCGGCGTTCGCCGTCGAACACGTCGGCGCCCACAAGCGCGGTCATCGCCATCAATATGTCTCCGTCACTTTTGCCAGATTGGCCGGCCGATCCGGATCATGCCCGCGCGCCCGCGTCACCGCCTCGATGAAGCGGTAGTAGGACAGCACGATCGCGATCGGATCGGTGATCCCGTGCCCCGTCGGCGCGGCTCGAAGCTGCGTGCCGGGCAGGGGCAGGGAGGATGCGGTAAACACCTCGCCGCCGGCGGCCAGCAAGCGCTCGATGCCGGCGCGGTTCGTCTCCAAGGCGGCGTCGTCGGGCACCAGGGCCAGCACGGGGAAGCGCTTTTCCACCAGCCGCAACGGGCCATGCATCACCTCCGCCGCCGAAAACGCCTCGGCGTGGATCGCGGCGGTTTCCTTCGCCTTCAATGCTGCTTCCTGCGCGATCGGATACCCCGGACCCCGCCCGATCACATAGAGCGATGAGGCTTTGCGGAACGTCTCCGCCGCTGCCGACCAGTCGGCGCCAAGCGCCGCCTGCAGCGCCGCCGGCAGCCGGTCCAGCGCATCGGCCAGCGCCCGATCCTTTGACCAAGCCGCCACCATCGCCGCCGCCGCCGCGACCGAGGCCACAAACGACTTCGTCGCGGCCACGCTGAGTTCCGGCCCGGCATGTAGCGGGATCACCACATCGGCGTCATTCGCCACCGGGCTCTCCGCCACATTCACCAGCGCCACAGTCAGCGCCCCCGCGCGCTTGGCTCGCCGCTGCAGCGCCACGAGGTCCGGGCTTTGGCCAGACTGCGAGATCGTCACCAGAACCCCGCCGTCAAGCTTCAGCGGCGCGTCATAGACCGACGCGATCGACGGTCCCAAGGATGCCACCGGCACGCCCAGCGTCAGTTCCACCGCATACTTCAAAAACCCCGCCGCATGATCCGACGATCCGCGCGCGCAGGTCGCGATCACCCGCGGATCGAGGTCGCGCAGGCGCTGCCCCAGCGCCGCCAGCGTTCCGGCCTCGCGGGCGAGCAGCCGCGCCACCGCGTCCGGCGCTTCGGCGGTTTCCCTCGCCATCGCGGTCATCATATCGCTCATGGGCCGGCTCCAAGGTTGAGTTCGGCAACGAAGTCATAGGCGTCGCCGCGATAGAAACTTCGGGTGAATTCCACCACCCGGCCGTCGCCAAGATAGGATATCCGCTCGATGCGCAGCGCCGCCGACCCCGGCGACACGTCCAGCAGCGCCGCGTCAGCCGCGCCGAGATTGGCTGCCGACAGCCGTTGCAGCGCGCGCACCGGGCGGATGCCTTTCGCTTCCAACGTCAGATAGAGCGATCCGTCCACCAGGGCAGGGTCCGGCAGATAGATTGCCGGCACGCTCGCAAGCTCGATCGCCATCGGCACGCCGTCCGCTAGCCGCAACCGGTTCAGCCGCGACACCTGTTCGCCGGTTTTCAGCCCGAAGGTCATCGCCTCCTCCGGCGTCGGTAGCGACACCGTCCGTTCCAGGATCCGCACCGTCGGCACGAAGCCGCGCGTGCGCATATCGTCGGAGAAGGATGTGAGGCGCGACAGCGGCTGCTCCACCCGGCGCGGCGGGCTCGTCACATAGGTGCCTGACCCGCGCCGCTGCGTCAGCAGTCCGTCGCCCACGAGCCCCGCCAGCGCTTTTCGCACCGTCACACGCGAAATGCCAAGCTCGGCGGCAAGTTCTCGCTCCGGCGGCAGCGCATCGCCAAGGCTCAGCGTTCCCGCCGCCACCGCCTCACGGATCGCCGCCTGGAGGCGCAGATAGAGCGGTGCTGCGCCCTCCGCTGAAAATCGTTCGGTCTTGAGGATCGCCGCCAGCGCCGTCATTGCCGCAACCCCGCCAGCGCCAACGCCCCGTCCAGCGCATCGCCCGCCGGCGCCACCAACAGTGCGTCGAAGCGGGCCGAGAGATGCGGCCGATAGGGCGCCGCCATCCCGCCCATCAGCGCGATCCGCGTCGCACCCAGCGCATGCAGCCGATCGAGCAATCGCTCCACGTCCCGCACCGCCTCGCCGAGCAGCGCGCTCGCGACCGCATCGCCCCGCGCGGCAAACTCGAACACGAGCGGCGCCAAGCCGCCGAAATCGCGCGGGATCGCCTTCAGCGCCCACGCCAGCATCGTCTCCGGCCGGTTCTCGAACCGCGCCATCACCGCCTCGGTGAAGGGGGAGGGCGGCTCCACGCCGTCAAGCGCCAGCAGCGCCCGCCGCGCCGCAGCCCGCCCCAAAATCGCGCCGGACCCGGTATCGGAAATCGCAAATCCCCATCCGCCCACGGTGGTCGTCCGGCCGTTCACCCGCACGATGCCTTGGCTGCCCGTTCCCAAAATCAGGATCGCCCCATCGCCGCCCCGATGCGCGCCAAGGCACGCGATTTCCGCGTCGGAGGCCACCGTCTGCGCCGCAAATCCGAACGGCCACGCCCCAAGCGCCCGCGCCGCATCCGGTGCGTTTCCACCCGCCATGCCAAACCCGGCGCGGATCCGCCCCGTTGCCGTTTCGTCGAGCCCGGCCGCCGACAAAGCCGCCCGCGTGGCGGCCATGATCGACGCGGCAGCGGCTTCCAGATCGGTGGTGATGTTGGCCGCCCCGCCGGCCCCTTCGCCGAGCACGCGGCCATCGGGTCCGGCCAAACGCGCCCGGCAGTTGGTGCCGCCGCCGTCGATGCCGAGATAGAGCGTGCTGGATGCCAAGGCCGTATCCTCTCGCCGTATCAGCGACCCCTACATAATACCAAAACCAATCCAATTGGAAAGCGCCCCTTGCGGAAAGCCGCCAGCAAGCCTTGTTCGTTTCTTCTTGGTGCAGGAGGTTAAAAATTGATCTAGACAGTTGGTATTAGTTTGGTAGTGTTATTAAATCGCGCCAAGCGGCGCGGCCCGGCGTAACCGAGGGCGATGCCGATGCTGTCACCCGCCACCGAAGCCAAGGCAGAGCGCTACCGGGCCATCGAAACCTGGGGTGACGCGGCCATTCTCGGCGCCATCGTCGAGGCTCAGGCTGCTGCCGTCGCTGCGGTGCGCGGGGCCATTCCGTCGCTTGCCGAGGCCGCCACGCTTCTCGCCGCAACCTGGACCGCAGGCGGTCGCATCGCTTATATCGGCGCCGGCTCGTCCGGTCTGATCGCGCTTCTCGACGCGCTTGAGCTACCCGGCACCTACGGCCTTGCCGGACACCGCCTCCCCGTGATCCTCGCCGGCGGCGCCGCTTCGCTCACCCATCTCGACGCCCTTTCCGAGGATGATGTCGAAGCCGCCCGCGCCGCTGTCGCCGACACCGGGATCGGCCCTGGCGATGCCGTCATCGCGGTCTCCGCCAGCGGCTCCACGCCCTACACTGTCGCTGCCGTCAAAGCCGCTCGCGAGCGGGGCGCCGCCGTCGTTTCGATCGCCTGCAACGCCTCCGCCCCGCTGCTCGACCTTGCCGATATTCCCATCGCGATTCCCACGGGCGCCGAACTCGTGTCGGGCTCCACGCGCATGAACGCGGGCACGGCGCAGAAATGCGCTCTCAACATGCTCTCCACCCTCACCGCCATGAAGCTGCATCACGTCCACGACGGCATGATGGTCAACGTCCGGGCCGAGAACGCCAAGCTCAAAGACCGCGCTGCGCGCATCGTCGCCCGCGCCGCACATGTGGACGAAGCCGCCGCCCGCGCCGCGCTCGATGCGTCCACTGGTGAGGTCAAGCCCGCCATCCTCATCGCCGCCGGCGCCGATCCGGCCCATGCCGATGTGCTTCTTGCTGATACCGCCGGCGATCTTGGCGCCGCACTCGCTCGTCTTTCCGCCATTCCGAGGGGGTCGGAGCCCGTTTAACCAGCGGTTCCGCCCACCGGTTTCTTGCCGTGGCACCCTCCACGGCGCATCAGGGAGCAAGAAAAGAGATGAAGGGGAACACCATTCTCGGCCTTCTCGCCGGCACCGCGCTGGTTGCGTTCGCCGGTCAGGCCGTCGCCGAACCCGTCACGCTGACCATCGAAAGCTGGCGCAACGACGATCTGGCGATCTGGCAGCAGACGATCATCCCGGCCTTCGAAGCGAAGAACCCGGATATCAAGCTGAATTTCGCCCCGATGGCGCCCACCGAGTATAACGCGGCGCTCAACTCCAAGCTCGACGCGGGCACCGCTGGCGACATCATCACCTGCCGCCCGTTTGACGCCTCGCTCCAGCTCTTCCAGAAGGGCCAGCTCGCCTCCGTCAACGACATTCCGGGCATGGAAAACTTCGGCCCCGTCGCCAAATCCGGCTGGTCCACCGATGACGGCGCCACCACCTTCTGCGTGCCGGTCGCGTCCGTTCTCCACGGCTTCATCTACAACAAAGACGCCTTCGACCAACTCGGCCTCACCGTACCCACCACCGAAGACGAGTTCTTCGCCGCCCTCGACAAGATCAAGGCGGACGGCACCTATATCCCGCTGGCGATGGGCACCAACGACCAGTGGGAAGCCGCCACGATGGCCTACCAGAACATCGGGCCGACCTATTGGAAGGGCGAAGAGGGCCGTCTCGCGCTCATCAAGGGCGAGCAGAAGCTCACCGATCCGCAGTGGGTCGAACCCTACAAGACGCTCGCCCGCTGGAAGGATTACCTCGGCGACGGCTTCCAGGCGCAAACTTATCCCGACAGCCAGAACCTCTTCACGCTCGGCCGCGCCGCGATCTATCCCGCCGGTTCGTGGGAAATCTCCGGCTTCAACACGCAAGCCACCTTCAAGATGGGCGCATTCCCGCCGCCGGTTAAGGCCGCCGGCGACACCTGCTACATCTCCGATCACGTTGATCTTGCGATCGGCATGAACCCGAAGAGCCCCAACGCCGACGCAGCGAAGACCTTCCTCGCCTGGGTCGCCTCGCCGGAATTCGCGGGCCTCTACGCCAACGCGCTGCCGGGCTTCTTCTCGCTCTCCAACGCCCCGGTCGAGCTGAAGGATCCGCTCGCGCAGGAGTTCGTGTCTTGGCGCGGCAAGTGCCAGTCCACCATCCGCTCCACCTACCAGATCCTGTCGCGCGGCACGCCCAACCTCGAAAACGAAACCTGGGTCGCCTCCGCCAATGTGATCACCGGCGCCGAAACCCCGGAAGCCGCCGCCGAGCGGCTCCAGAAGGGGCTGGATAGCTGGTACAAGCCGGCGCAATAACGGGCTGAACAGTGCCGCCCTCTCCCACTTGGTGGCGGGAGAGGGCTCGCCTCGAATTTCCTTCTCCCCTTGTGGGGTCGCGAAGCGACGGGTCGAGACCAGTGGCTCGACCCAGGGGCCAGGTGGCCTGCGAGGGCCGGATGAGGGGTCCGGCTCCAGCATTTGAGATGTCTCTGCCTACCGTCCGAAGTCGGCGGCAGACCCCTCATCCGCCGCTGCCGCGGCACCTTCTCCCACAAGGGGAGAAGGAGAAGCAGGCCGTATCGCCAGTCCCACACCTCCACCCCGGCACCCCTCATGACCGCCCCCGCCCTCGACGATGCTCCGATCCGCCGGCCCATCCGCTGGCACATCGCCGTGTTCCTCGCGCCGGCGATCCTCGTCTACACCGCGATCATGATCGTGCCGCTGTTTGAAACCCTCCGTCTCGCCTTCTATCGCACCGTCGACAACCAGCCCCTCTTCGCCGGCTTCACCAATTTCGCCACGCTGTTCTTCGACCCGCGCTGGGCCGCCACGTTTTGGAAGGCGCTCACCAACAACTTCATCTTCTTTCTGATCCACATGGTCGTGCAGAACCCGATCGGCATCGCGCTCGCCGCCATCTTGTCGATCCCGCGGCTTCGCGGCCGCACGTTCTATCGCACCGCCATTTTCGTCCCCACCATGCTGTCCTTCGTCATCGTGGGGTTCGGCTGGAAGCTGATCCTGTCGCCGATCTGGGGTGTCGCCCCGTCGCTGCTCGACGTCGTCGGCCTGAAATTCCTGTTCAAGCCGTGGCTCGGCCAGGAGAGCACGGCGCTGTTCACGCTCGCGCTCATCTCCGTCTGGCAATATGTCGGCATCCCGATGATGCTGATCTACGCCGCCCTTCTTTCCATCCCCGAGGAGATCATCGAGGCGGCCGAGATGGACGGCATCACCGGCATCCGGCAGTTTTTCAAAATCAAGCTGCCACTCCTCTGGCCCACCATCGGCATCATCTCGATCCTGACCTTCGTGGGCAATTTCAACGCCTTCGATCTTGTCTACGTCGCGCAAGGCGCGCTCGCCGGGCCGAATTACGCCACCGACCTATTGGGAACGCTGCTCTACCGCACCTTCTTCGGCTTCCAGCTTCAGCTTGGCGATCAGAACATGGGCTCGGCCATCGCCGCCATCATGTTCCTGATCATCCTCGCCGGTGTTTCGCTCTATCTCTTCGTGATCCAGCGCCGCATCACGCGGTATCAGTTCTGAACGCGAGGGAGATGACATGAGCCGCGCCCGCACATCGCTCCGCCGCACCGCCGCCGCTCACGCCGCGCTGATTGCCTACACGATCATCGCGCTATTCCCCGTCATCCTCATCGTGATGAATTCGTTCAAGTCGCGCAAAGCCATCTTCGCCGCGCCGCTCGCGCCGCCGACCGCGGAAACATACGATCCGATCGGCTACATCACCGTCCTCGCCCAAGGCGATTTCACCCGCTATTTCATGAACAGCCTGATCGTCACCTGCGGCTCGCTCGCCGGCGTCCTCATGTTCGGCGCCATGGCCGCCTTCGCGCTGTCGGAATACCGGTTCCGCCTGAACACGCTGACGGGCCTTTATCTCGCGCTCGGCATCATGATCCCGATCCGGCTCGGCACCATCGGCATCCTCCAGTTCATGGTGGCGACCGGCCTCGTGAACACGCGCCTTGCGCTGATCCTCGTCTACACCGCGCAAGGATTGCCGCTCGCGATCTTCATCCTGTCCGAATTCATGCGCTCGGTTTCGGACGACCTGAAGAACGCCGGCCGGATCGACGGCCTCTCGGAATACCGCATCTTTCTAACCCTCGTGCTGCCGCTGGTTCGCCCCGCCATGGCCACCGTCGCCGTCTTCACGATGATCCCGATCTGGAACGACCTCTGGTTCCCGCTCATCCTCGCGCCCGCCGAGGCCACGAAGACCGTCACGCTCGGCGCGCAGGTGTTCATCGGCCAGTTCGTCACCAATTGGAACGCAGTGCTCGCCGCGCTGTCGCTCGCGATCCTGCCGGTTCTCGCCCTCTATCTCGTATTCTCCAAGAGCCTCATCCGGGGCCTTACCTCCGGAGCCGTCAAATGACTGCTGTGCGCACCCTCGTCGTTGGCCTCGGCAACATGGGGCTGTCCCATGCCAAGGCCTATCACGCCGATCCGGGTTTTGAGATCGTCGGCCTTGCCAACCGCACCAAGCCCGTTCTGCCCGATGGCTTCGAGCGTTACCCCTTCTTCGAAACCTTCGAGGAAGCGCTCGCAGCCACCACGCCGGATCTCGTCTGCGTCGCCACCTACACCGACAGCCACGTCAACTACGCCATCAAGGCCATGGAAGCGGGCGCGCACGTCTTCGTCGAAAAGCCGCTCGCCATGACGGTGGCCGACGCCGAGCGCGTCGTCGAAGCCGCAACGCGCCTCAATCGCAAACTCGTCGTCGGCTACATCCTGCGCCATCACCCGTCTTGGACCCGCTTTATCGCTGAAGCCCGGGCGCTCGGCGGTCCCTATGTCATGCGCATGAACCTCAACCAGCAGTCCTCCGGCCCGACTTGGGATGTGCACAAGCGCCTGATGGAAACCACCAGCCCCATTGTCGATTGCGGCGTGCACTATATCGACATCATGTGCCAGATCACCGACGCCGCCCCCGTCGAGGTGCGCGGCATGGGCGTGCGCCTGTCGGATGAGATCGCGCCGGACATGTACAACTACGGCCACCTCCAGGTCCTCTTCGCCGACGGCTCGGTCGGCTGGTACGAGGCGGCGTGGGGGCCGATGATTTCCGAAACCGCCTTCTTCGTGAAGGACGTGATCACGCCGAAGGGCTGCGTCTCCATCGCCATGGACGAGAGTGCCAAGTCCGACGATATGGACACCCATACTAAAACCGCCCGCATCCGCATCCATTCCGCCGCGCTCGGCCCGAGCGCCCGCTTCGCCGCGCCCGACACGCTTCTCTCGATGGCCGACGAGCCCGGCCACCAGGAACTCTGCGACCGCGAGCAGGCGTTCATGCTGGCCGCGATCCGCGATAACGTCGACCTCACCCGCCACATGCGCGACGCGGTCGCAAGCCTCAAGGTCGTGCTCGCGGCGGACGAAAGCGTGCGCACGGGCGAGGTCGTGCGTCTCTGATCTCGTCGTCCTCCGTCCGGGAAACACAGCCTTGGGTTCGCTCAGCCTCAACCAGATCCGCAAGTCCTTCGGCCCGGTCGACGTCATCAAGGGTGTCGATCTCACCGTTGCCGAGGGCGAATTCGTGGTCTTTGTCGGCCCCTCCGGCTGCGGCAAGTCCACGCTGCTGCGCATCATCGCGGGCCTTGAGGACCAGACCTCCGGCCATGTCCTGATCGACGGTAAGCGCGTCGACACCGTGCCGCCCGCCAAGCGCGAAATCGCCATGGTGTTCCAGACCTACGCCCTCTATCCGCACCTCACCGTCGAGGGCAACATGACGCTTGGCCTCAAGCAGGCCGGTGCGCCCGCCGATCTCATCAAGGCCCGCGTCGCCAAGGCCGCCGGCATCTTGCACCTCGAACCCTATCTCGCCCGCAAGCCTGCCGAGCTGTCCGGCGGCCAGCGCCAGCGCGTCGCGATCGGCCGCGCCATTGTGCGCGAACCTAAACTCTTCCTTTTCGACGAACCGCTGTCCAACCTCGACGCGGCACTGCGCGTCAACACCCGGCTCGAAATCGCCAAGCTCCACCGGCTCCTCAAAGCCACCATCATCTACGTCACCCACGATCAGGTGGAGGCGATGACGCTGGCCGACAAGATCGTCGTCCTGTCAGCCGGCCGCATCGAGCAGGTCGGCGCCCCAATGGAGCTTTACAACGCGCCCGCCAACCTCTTCGTCGCCGGCTTCATCGGCTCGCCCAAGATGAATTTCCTCACCGGCGCCCCCGCCGCCCGCCTCGCGGCCCACACCATCGGCATCCGCCCCGAACACCTCGCCCTGAAGAACGACGGCGGCGACTGGCGCGGCACCGTCCAACACACCGAACGCCTCGGCGCCGACACCTTCGTCTACATCGAAATCCCCGCCCAAGGCCTCATGACAAGCCGCGTCATCGGCGACACGCAAGTGCTGCCAGGAGACGAAGTGGGGCTGACGCCATCCGGCCCGGTACACCGGTTTGGAGAGGATGGCGTTCGGTTGGGGTGAAAGGCCTTTGACTAGCTCCACCTCAACCCGTCGCTTCGCGACTCCACAAGGGGAGAATCAGGAGTGCAGGTTCGTCTTGCTCGACCTCAATAACCCTCGCCCCTTGCGGGAGAGGGTGGGCGCGCGGAGCGCGACCGGGTGAGGGGTCCGGCTCCGACAGAACGAATACTGATGCCCTAGGTCCTCCCCCCCGGCCGACCCCTCATCCGTCGCTGCCGCGACACCTGGTCCCTTGGCCGAGACACGGGTCTCGACCCGTCGCTTCGCGACCCCGCAAGGGGAAAAGGAGAAGTGCAAGCTCCAGCTTGCTCGAACTCACATCACCCCCCGCACCATCGCCCGCCACCGCTCTGCATACCCCTCCACCCCCGTCAAATCATAAACTCCCACCGTCCCCTTTTCCTCTCCCAGGCTCCCCGTCGCCTCGCGTCCCAGCGCGAGCAACGCCGCTCCGGCGCTGGTGCCCGTTGCGCCTGCCGCGCGCAGCACGGCTCGTCCGGTGATTTGCTCCAGCGCCTCGCAGTAAAGCTCGTTCCTGGCGAATGGCCCCTCCACGATGATGGGTCCGCTCGCGCCCGCAACCCCCAGCGATTCTGCCGTCATCAGCGCCGCGTAAAGCCCCGCCGCCGCCGTCCGCTCCTGCGCATCGGCCGGTTCCGCGCTCCATCCCGCCACGGCATGCGGGAACGGTCCGCAGCCTGGAACCCAGCCCGGCCGCACCATTGGGCCGTGCTCGATCACCCGGCGCACCGTCTCCGGGTCCGGCGTTTCGGGCTTGCCGCCCGTCATCAGATCGAACTCCCGGCCGCCCATATACCGGGCCGAGGGCACCGGCCGTGCGAACGCATCCACATTGGCGAGGCCGTCGCGCTCCGCGTTCAGCCCGTCTAGGCTCCCGCCCGGCGCGAATACGATCACCCATGTTCCCGTCGAGATCACCGCGAAAGGCGGATCGCGGCGCATGAGATGCGGCAGCAGCGAGGCGTTGGAATCGTGAATACCGCAGTGAACCGGCGTCGCCGGATCCAGCCCCGTCGCGGCTGCGATTTCCGGCCGAACCGGCCCCAGCGCGTCGAAGGCTGAGCGAAGCTCCGGCATCAGCCGGTCCCAGCCGCGCGCGGTCACGAGGGAGGAAAAGCCGCCCTCGCGCGGTGCCCAAAGGTCGGTATGCGAGCCGAGCGACGTCGCCTCGCACGCCGCCACCCCCGTCAGCCGAAACGCCCAATACTGCGGATAGGGCATAATCGCCGCCGCGTTCGCGAAGGCTTCGGCGTGCCGCGTTTCCAGATAGAGCAACTGCATGCCCGCGTTCAGCCCGCCGGGCAGGCGCGGCGAGAAGGTTTCGGAATAGCCGGGGCGGATGCGGTCATACTCCGCGCCCACCGCCTCCACGCCGCCCCACTCGTAATCCATCACGGGCAGCGCCACGCCGTCTTTGCCCAGCACCACGATGGACCCGCCATGGGTCGTCACCGAAATCGCGTCCACCGCATGGTCGCGCGCGCAGTCCTTCAGCGCGGCGAGCGCGAAATTCCAGATCGCCTCTGTGTCGAAGTGAGGGTAGGGCGGGGCGGCCAGCACCCGGTTCGGCGTGGTGCGAACGAACAGATCCGCGCCCGTGGCATGGTCATGAAGAACCAGCTTCACATTGGTTTTGCCAATATCGAGCACAGCGACAAAGCGGGTCATGGGCGTCCTTCACAATTTCGATGGCGGCTATCGGCTTATCAAGCTCACAATCGCTGTCCGGTGCAACGTGCAAAATCGATCGGACGGGCCATTCTCCCGCACCCTTCAAGGCTTTGGCCCCGAACATCGCGGCCACCGGCTTGTCCCCGTCCTGTGGCCCGATCGCCCGCGCAAACCGCCTTCAACGCGAGCGGAACATTCTTGCGGTCGCCCGCCGTTTGGCCAAAGATCCGGCATGCCCGACCTCACCCCCCTCGGCGACCCCATCGGCCCTCTCGTTCCTGGCTGGACCGCGCGTCCCCGCCCGCCGCGCGAGCCTATGACCGGCCGCTTTTGCTCGCTCGTCCCGCTCGACCCTGCCCACGCGCCGGGCCTCTTCGAGGCCCAGGCCCTCGATACGGCTGGCCGCATGTGGACCTACATGCCCGGCGGCCCCTATCCTGATTTCCCCAGCTATCTCGCCTGGGCCGAACAAGCCGCCGCGTCGGAGGATCCGCTCTTTCACACGGTCATCGACCACGCCACAGGCAAACCCGTCGGCACGGCCAGCTATCTGCGCATCGAGCCGGCGGTCGGCGTCATCGAGGTCGGCTGGATCGCGTGGTCGCCGCTCCTCCAGCGCTCGCCAGCCTCCACCGAGGCGATGTGTCTGATGATGGCCCGCGTTTTCGACGAGCTTGGCTACCGCCGCTACGAGTGGAAGTGCAACGCCCTCAACGCGCCGTCCATGCGTGCGGCGGAACGGCTTGGCTTCACCTTCGAGGGCGTGTTCCGGCAGGCAACCATCGTCAAGGGCCGCAACCGCGATACCGCGTGGTTCTCCATCCTCGATAGCGAATGGCCGCGTGCCAAAGCCGCGTTCGAGGCATGGTTGTCGCCGGACAATTTCGATGGGTCCGGCCGCCAGCGCCGGGGGCTTGCCGAGATCCGGGCCGGGTTATAGCCAGCGTTTCCAGCGAAACACCGCGAAGGTCACCACGGCCGAAAGCACCATGAAGATCAGCGCCATCGGATAACCGAAGGTCCAGTGCAGCTCCGGCATGATGTCGAAATTCATGCCGTAAAGGCTCGCCACCAGCGTCGGCGGCATGAAGATCACCGCGAGCACCGAGAAGATCTTGATGATGCCGTTCTGCTCGATCGAGATCAGGCCCAGCGTCGCGTCGAGGAGGAATGTCACTCGGTCTTCCAGACCCCGCGCGTGGTCGGCCAGCCCTTGCACGTCCCGCAGCATCGTCTTCATGCGGGCCTTATCGTCCTTGCCGAACCGGGGCGCATCGGCCTTTTCGATCATGTAGAGCAGCAGCCGGCTCAGGCTAATCAGGCTTTCCTCGATATGGCCAAGCCGCATGCCTTCTCGTCCGATGTTGCGCAGCGAAACATTATAGTCCCGCCCCTCAACACGCCCCATCTGCCCGCTTTCGAAAATATGCCGCGCGATCGTCTCCACCCGCGCTCCGGTGCGCTCGATGATATCGGCCAACCGGTCGATCGCCGCCTCCAGAAGCGCGATCATGGTCGTCGTCGCGGTCGTCACGCCGGATCCCGGCTTCGTCACCCGCTGCAAGGCCAGCGGCATGGTGCCCGGCTCGTCGTAGCGCACGGTGGCTAAACGCCGGTCGGTCAGCACGAAGGTCACCGCCGTTGTGCCGGGGTCGGAGCTTTCCGAGCGGCAGAGCAGGGCAGCTGTGAGATAGAGCACGCCGTTTTCCTGCGAAAGCCGGCTTGAAGGCTCGATCTCCTCCATTTCCTCGCGTGTGGGAAGTTCGGCGCCGATGAAGTTTTCGGCCGCTTTCTCCTCGTCCTTTGTTGGGCGCAGGAGGTCCAGCCACACCGCCGACGGGGCAATGCCGCCGTTCGTCAGGCAAGCGCGAACTTGCTCAAGGCGGTCGTCAACAGGGTGGAAGGCATCGAACATCGGGCCGTGCGCTCATGAAGGCAGTCGCGGACTTGAAAGGCTACGCTGCCACCCTGTCACGCTTCAGCCGGCCGGGCCAGCAACGCCCGCGCCACCGGCAGCCAATTCTTTCATAGAAAGGGCGAACCCGGATGCCTCGCAAGAAGCCCCCGCGCCCCGGTCACCCCATCCGTTCAGGCCCGCTCAGTCCTCGAAATCGAAGATCATGCCCTGCTGCTGCCGGGCGTCCTGCGCGGGCTTTTTGGGCTTGCAAAGCGTTGCGGCGGTAAGGGCCGGAATACCGATCGCCCGATAACGGGTGGTCAGATCGGTCGCGTCGCCTTGCTGCGGCTGATCGTTGGAACGGTCGCCGAACTCGGTCTTCATTGCAGCCCCCAGACGTCCAGGCTTGGCGGGTGCCGGACGCAATCAAACATTGCGCAAAGCTCGAAGCACGGATCCCGCCATCCATTCCGTGCTTCTTATTTGAAGAAATATCTATCCAATTTTGGCGTTACAAGGGCGCCATAACTCCTACATTTATGAAAAGGCGAAATGTCTCAGTTGGTGTTGCTGCAAAGCCGCAAGTTAGGGCAATGGTAAAATTTTCATAAACATGCCGCTCGATTTCTGCGGCCATGAAGAGCGTTTCCCGTCCTCACAAAAATCTTTGTCAGGCCGCTCGCAACCCTTCAGCCGAAACCCATGCGTGCGAATCGTCCAGCGACCGTTCGATTCGATCGAACATCTCGTCGATCTCCTCCGCCGTGATGATCATCGGCGGGCACACAGCCACCACGTCGCCGATCGCCCGCACGATCACCCGGTTCGCCTCCCCGAACCGCACCGTCCGCGGCCCCACGCCCTGCGCCGGCAGGAACGCCCGCTTGGTCGCCTTGTCCGCGACCAGCTCGATACCGCCCACCAGCCCCTTGGACCGTACATCGCCCACCAGCGGATGGTCGCGCAGCCGTTCCAGCCGGGCCGCGAACTGCGGCGCCAGCCCCCGCACGCGCTCCACGATCCCGCGCCGCTCATAAATCTCGATCGCCTTCACGCCCAGCGCGCACCCCAGCGGATGCCCGCCATAGGTGTAGCCATGCGCGAAGGTGCCGATCTTCGCCGACTGCGCCTCAATCACTTCGGTGATTTCCTTGGGCAGCAGCACCGCACCCAGCGGGCAGTAAGCCGACGTCATTTGCTTGGCGACGGAAATCGTCGTCGGCCGCATTCCCATCGTGGTTGCGCCGAACCAGTTGCCGGTGCGCCCGAACCCGCAGATCACCTCGTCGTCGATCAGCAGAATGTCGTGCTCGTCCAGGATCGGCTGGATCGCGGCGAAATAGGCCTCCGGCGGCACCACCACGCCACCCGCGCCCATGATCGGCTCGGCGATCATCGCGGCGATCGTATCGGGCCCCTCCTGCTCGATCATCGCACGCAGGTTGCTCGCCAGCCGCGTCACGAAAGCGTCCTCGTCCTCGCCCTCCAGCGCGAAGCGATAATGCTGCGGGCAGTCCGCGTGCAGCACGCCGGCCACCGGCAAGTCGAAATCGCGGTGATTATTCGGCAATCCCGTCAGCGACGCCGTCATCACCGTCACGCCGTGATAGGCTTTTACCCGGCTGATGATCTTCTTCTTTAGTGGCCGACCGAGTGCGTTGTTATAGTACCAGATCAGCTTGATCTGCGTGTCGTTCGCCTCCGAGCCGGACGACGTGAAGAACACCTTGTCGATCGGCACCGGCGCGATCGCCTTCAGCTTTTCCGCCAGTTCGATCGCCGGTTCCGTGCCCTTGCCGCCGAACAGATGATAATAGGGCAGCTTGCGCATCTGTTCGGTCGCGGCATCCACGAGTTCCTCGTCGCCGAACCCCAGCCCCGCGCACCACAGGCCAGACATCCCCTCGATGTATTCGCGCCCTTGCGTATCGTAGACGTAGATGCCCTTGCCATGGTCCAGCACCAGTGGCCCCACCTGCCGGATCATGTGCAGCGGCGTATAGGGGTGCAACAGCGCGTCCACATCGCGGGTCTGCACATTGGTCAGCGGCATCGCGGGTCTCCTCCGGCAATCTCCCGCCGCGACACTACCGGCCTTGCGCGAACCTCACCAGTAGCCATCGCACGCCCTCGTCCCGATAGGCATGTTGCTAATTCTGCTGCTAAACGTATTCTCGATTTCAAGGCGCATTAAGCAGATAACATCGCCATTTTGGGAGACGCCTGATGCTCGGATCGATGCAAGACTGGCCGCTTCTCGCCCATCGGCTCATCGATCACGCGGCGGCCGTTCATCCCCTCCGCGAGGTTGTTTCCCGCTCGGTCGAAGGCCCCATCCACCGCACCACTTACGCCGAAATCCGCACCCGCTCTTTGATGATTGCCAAGCGCCTGGACCGTCACGGCATCCGCCTCGGCGACCGTGTCGCCACGCTCGCCTGGAACACATGGCGTCACCTCGAACTCTGGTACGGCATCAACGGCATCGGCGCGATTGTCCACACGGTGAACCCGCGCCTGTTCCCCGATCAGATTTCCTGGATCCTCAACCACGCCGAATCCCGCCTTCTGTTCACGGATCTCACCTTCCTGCCGCTCGTTGAAAAGCTGAAGCCCGCGCTGCCCCATATCGAGCAGGTCATCGTCCTCACCGACGCCGCGCATCTGCCGGAAAACACGATTGGCGCGGTCCCCTACGAAAGCTGGATCGCCGAGGCCGACGCCGATTTCCGCTGGGCCGCGTTCGACGAAAACACCGCCGCCGGCCTCTGCTACACGTCCGGCACCACGGGCGATCCCAAGGGCGTGGTCTACTCCCACCGCTCCAACACGCTCCACGCCTTCCTCGCCTCGCAACCGGCCGCCTTCGCAACGTCGTCCAGCGATACCATGCTGGCGATCGTGCCTATGTTCCACGCCAATGGCTGGGGCATTCCGCACTTGGCCCCGATGACCGGCACCCGCCTCGTCCTGCCCGGCCCGAAAATGGACGGTGCGTCGATCCACGAATTGCTCGAAACCGAAAAAGTCACCCACACCGCCGCCGTTCCCACGGTCTGGCTCATGCTGCTCCAGCATCTCGAAAAGACCGGCGGCACGCTCACCCATGTGAAGCGCGTCATCATCGGCGGCTCCGCCGCACCGCGTGCCATGATCAAAGCCTTCCGCGACAAATATGGCGTCGAAGTCATCCACGCCTGGGGCATGACCGAGACAAGCCCGCTCGGCACCCTCAACACGCTGAAGCCGGAGGTCGCCGGCGTGGAGGGCGAGGCTTGGCTTGATGTCCGCGAGAAGCAGGGCTTTGTGCCCTTCGGCGTCGAGATCGAAGTGACCGACGACGATGGCAATCCCCGCCCGCATGACGGTCGAACCTTCGGCCGCCTCAAGGTCCGTGGCCTTGCCATCGCTCGCGCCTATTACAAACTCGGCGACGTCGTCGACAAAGACGGCTGGTTCGACACCGGCGACGTCGCCACCATTGACGAATTCGGCTACATGCAGATCACCGACCGTTCCAAGGACGTCATCAAATCCGGCGGCGAGTGGATCTCCTCGATCGAGATCGAGAACATCGCGGTCGGCCACCCCGACGTCGCCGAAGCCGCCGTCATCGGCATCCGCCACCCCAAGTGGGACGAGCGCCCCCTCCTGATAATCGTGCCGAAAGAGGGCCGCGAACCCACGCGCGACAGCCTCCTTGCCTATCTCCAGGATAAGATCGCGAAATGGTGGCTCCCGGACGACGTCGTCCTCATCGACGAAATCCCCCACACCGCCACCGGCAAGATCAAAAAGCTCACCCTTCGCGAGCAGTTCAAAGACTACCGCCTGCCCGGAACGTAAGCGCCTCTCTCTAAGTCAGGTCGAGCCCTTTCAAAAACGTCCGCAGCGTCCTTGCGGACATCTCCGCCGAGGTCTCGACCGTATCCTCCGACCGGCAGATTTGATCCTCAAGCGAGAGGATCGCGTAGCCATGCACGATCGACCAACTACTGGCGATTCGAAACTCAAGTTCAGCGGCTGATACACCAGGATCCAGCCGCTTCACGCCCTCCACAAGCCTCCGATAAGCCTCAACCTTGGCCTCTTCGAGGGCCTTCGTTGGTTTGGTGAAACTGTCGCCGTCGAACATCAGACGAAAAATGGCGCGGTTCGCGAAGGCGAAGCGCACATAGGCTTTGCCCATTTCGCACAGCATCTCCGCCGCATCTGCGGCCGGCACCGCATCTTCGGCCGCCTTTAGGGCTGCGGTGAAATCCCAAAACCCCTCGGCTGCGCATTCGGCCAGGAACACACGGATCGAGGAAAAGTGATAACCGGGCGCCCCATAGGAAACACCAGCCCGTTTCGCCGCCTCCCGCATCGTCAGAGCGCGCGGGCCGCCCTCTTCAAGAATCTCGCGTCCAGCCCGAACCAGCGCGGATTTCAGCGCTCCATGGTGATAGCGGTCGGGCGCGTGCGGCTTTTGGGGCTGGGTCTTTGCCATGGCTGCAATCCTCCTTCCGCACGTCTCCAACGTCACCACGTACCGCTTGCCCTCACGGATCCGTTATCGAGTTATCGCCGTCCTGTCATTGACAAGATGCGAGTTGATTCCGCTAACTTGTCGCAGACAAGATAGGTTGATCCCTTATTTTTGCACACCGGGAATAGGGCATCCAACCGAGCGATCTTTTCACCAAAGCGTTCGTATCGCGGTTTTTCCGTGCCGAAACCAGCGCTGAAAAAGGACCACGAGAGTCGGAATGCGTCTGCTTCCCATTCAAATATCAAGCATGGTTCGGCGCCATGGGCTAGCGCTGCTGATGGCGGCCCTGGTTTCCGCCTGTTTGCCGAACACGGCGCAGGTTCTCTTCAATTATACGACCCCGATCGCGTTTGGCGATACTATGGCGGATCCCGTCCCTCGGCGCCTCGATCCTCCACGCCCTCTTCCAGCCGCGAGCGCCACATTCTGGTTCTCACCGGCGGCGGCGCCGATGGCGCGTTCGGTGCGGACGTTCTCAAGGCGTGGTCCGACACAGGCTCATGGCCGAGCTTCGACGTCGTTTCCGGAACATCCACAGGCGCGCTTCAGGCCAGCATGGCCTTCCTGGGTCCCGGCAAGCATGGAATACTCGAAAGGGTATTCACGGAAACCACGACCAAGGCCATTTTCAAGACAAACGGCATCCGGTCTCTAGTCGGTACCGGCTACGATAGTCGAGCGCCGCTGCGATCCCTTCTCCTTACCACGGTCAACGACGACATGCTCGACGCCATTGCGTGGGAACACCGCAAAGGGCGTCGCCTCTACGTTGCCACGACGGACATGACCGCCGGAAAAACCGTGATGTGGGACATGGGCGCCATCGCGGCCAGTGGCTCGCCCGACCGCCGCTCTCAATATGTCGACATCCTCATTGCCTCGATCGCCGTTCCCGGCTTGATCGAACCCGTCTAGGTAACAGTCAAAGGCGGCAGCGGCACCTCGGTTCACAGCGATGGCGGCATCAAAGCGCCCGTTCCGCTCGAAACCTTCATGCTGACGCAGGGGCGATCAACCCGCCAATCGGTTTGGGTCATCGCCAACGGTCAGGTCAGCCGGGACGCCTTCGTTGAAAGCGATGCCAATTCAACATTGGCGCTGGCAAGGCGCGGCATTTCCCAGGTTATGCGGCAGTTGTTGTATACGTCCGTCAATGAGGCGGCCGCTCTGTCCAAGGCGTCCGGCGCGAAGTTTACGGTCATTTCAATCCCGCGCGCGGTCCCAGAAGCCAAAGAGCCATTCGCCTTCGATCCGCCGGAGATGCGCCGCCTGTTCGATGCCGGCTATGCCGTCGCCCTCGAACAGTTCAGCGCCCCCGTGATCACCGTCGCCGCCCGCTGACGCCCCGCCCTTACACGAGAGTAGCTCGCCGCTTGGCCCGTGAGCGCCCTCTTCGGCATAACGAAACCGTTATCGAATCGTTCGTACATGCCGCAATCCTGTCATTGACAAGATAACCCAATTCTCGCATCTTGCTACTGACAAGTTCGACCCCCGTCAAACTCAACAAAGTCGGCAACCCCCTCTAAAGAAAGCCTATTCTCGTGAAATCCAGCCGATTGAATTTCATCGCCGGCGCAGCCTTCGCCGCCGGTATGTCCTTCCTTGCCGCAGTGCCCGCGACAGCTTCCAACGAACTGGTCCCCGAGATAATCGGCGATTGAGTGACCCCCGTTGTCGAGCAGGAAGCCCCCGGCGGCGCCAAGGCTTTCGTCCGGCGAACCCTCAGTTTCACGTCCGAACGCGAAACTCTTGATGTGGAGGCGTTTGCCGACCAGGATCTGAAGCAACCGCTGTTCGTCTACCGTTCGCAAGGGCCCTACACCATCGTCGGTCCTTCGAAGACACTGCCCGGCGTCTTTGAGGCCAATCTCCAGAACGATAAATCGACCGTGGAGATCTTCGTGGATGCGCCGGATCTTTGGAAGGCGATCAACTTGGGCGCCTGCAACCTCAAGATCGGCGAAGCTGTCGACATCTCCCAATGCTCCGGCGGTGCTCCCTTCCTCGTCGTCGAATGCGTTGATCAAGAGCTGATTTCTGTCGAGGAAAACGGCACCAAGTTGAGATTGGGTGCCAGCAACGTCAATCGCTGTATCGATCGCCCGACGACCATCAGCGATATCGTCCATACCAAGAAGTAATCTGCGCAATCGCGAGCAGGGAAACCAAACGTCCCTGTCTCGCCTGCAAGTCTTCAAGACGCGCCGCCATGAATGTCCATAACAACATCGATACACAGCTGCGCGCCTATCAGCGCTGGGCCCCCGTCTACGACCGTGTCTACCGCCGCATTCTTCTCGACGCCCATCGCAAGACCGCATCCGCCGCGGCCCGTGCCGGCCTCGACATCCTCGAAATCGGCGTCGGAACCGGCCTCGTTCTGCCGCACTACCCCGCATCCGCCCGCGTCACCGGCATTGACGCCTCACCGCACATGATCGCGAAGGCGCAAGCAAAGCTCCGCGCCGGCCATCTCGGTCATGTGAAGCATGTTGCGGTGATGGACGCCTGCCACCTCGACTTCGCCGCCGCCACCTTCGCCGCAGTTACCGTACCCTTCGTGATTACGTTGGTGCCGGATCCCGAACGCGCCCTGGACGAATGCGCCCGCGTTCTCGAGCCTTCCGGCGAGATCATCATCTCCAGCAAGCTCAGCGATAGCCGGGGTGCTTGGGCGCGCGTCGAAGAATTCGCTGCGCCCCTTGCCGCCAGGATCGGCCTCAGTTCTTCCTTCAAGCTCGACCGTATCAAGGCGTGGGCCGAGCAGCGGGGCGACTTTGAAGTCCTTGAAGTCACGCCATTTTTCCCCGCCGGCTTCTTCAAGCTGATGCGGCTGAAGAAGCGCGCCTGAACAAATGAAAGGGCAGGGCCACTAGTGCCCCATCAACGCCCCCACATGCGCCGCCACGCTGCGGGATAGCCCGATCAGGTCGTATCCGCCTTCCATCAGCGACACCACCCGCCCGCCGCAGGTTTCGTCCGCCACCTCCATCAGCCGCTTCGTCACCCAGGCGAAATCGGCTTCGGTCAGGTTGATTTCCGCCAGCGGATCGCGGAAGTGGGCGTCGAAGCCGGCTGAGATAATCACCAGGTCCGGCTGAAATGCTTTCAGCGCCGGCAGCACCTTGTCGTCCATCGCCTCGCGGAACTGCACGCCGTCAGCCCCCGCGAACAGCGGCGCGTTGCAGATGTTGCCCGCCCCCGTCTCGCTCACCGCGCCGGTGCCGGGGTAAAGCGGCATCTGATGCGTCGAGGCATAGAACACGCTTGGATCCGACCAGAAGATATCCTGCGTGCCGTTGCCGTGGTGCACGTCGAAATCCACGATCGCCACCCGGCTCGCCCCATGCGCGGCCTGCGCGTGCCGCGCCGCCACCGCCGCGTGGTTGAACAGGCAGAACCCCATCGCGGTCATGGTCTCGGCGTGGTGCCCCGGCGGCCGGTGCGCTGCGAAGGCGTTGTCCACCTTGCCCGTCATCACTTCATTCACCGCCTGGACCGCCGCCCCCGACGCCCGCATCGCCGCCTCGAACGAGCCGGGCGACACCGTCGTATCGCTGTCGAGCCTGAGCAGTCCCTCGGCCGGGATCTGCGCCCTTATATGCTCCACAAAGGCGCGCGGATGCGCCCGCGCCACCTCGTCCACGCTCGCCATCGACGAGAGATCGCGGATCAGATCCTGAAACGCCTCATCTTCAAGCGCTTGTTCCACCACACGAAGGCGGTCCGGCCGTTCGGGGTGTCCCAGCGGTGTCTGGTGATCCAGGAAGGCGGGATGACTGAGATAAAGCGTACGCACGGCAGGCCACCTCCCCAGGGTCGGCCATTCCGCAGCCTTATCCCCATGGCTCTCAAGATGACGCCCCGTGCGCGCCTAAAGTCAATTGATCTTGCGCAGCCTCGGTAGTTTCCAGGGTGCCCGGACCCCTGTTCAACGCGTCGCCGCCGCCCGCTTCAGCCGGTCCGCGATCGCCTCGCCCAGCCCCGTCTCCGGCACCGGCGCAACCGCGATGCCCGTCACCCCCGGCCGGTCCAGCGCCCGCAGCATCCCGAATAAATTCGCCGCTGCCTCGCGCAAATCGCCCGTCCGGCTGAGGTTCATCACCGCCGCCGCGCGCTCTGCCCCGGCCACCGCCGCCGGCCCGAACGCCAGCAGCGCCTCGCCGGGTTCTACGTTCACCGCATCCAGCCGCACCCGCGCGTTCGGCGCGTAGTGCGAGGCCAACATGCCCGGTGCCACCGGCGCGCTCTCATCGCCCGCCGCGTCCACCACCGGCAGCTCGCTTACCGCCGCGATGTCCTCGCGCGAAATCCCGCCCGGCCGAAGCATCCGCACCACGCCGTCCATCACCTGGACGATGGTCGACTCCACGCCCACCGCCGTCGCCCCGCCGTCGATCACCCCCGCGATCCGGCCCTTGAGATCGCTCATCACATGCGCCGCCGTCGTGGGGCTCACATGACCGGATCGGTTCGCGCTCGGCGCTGCCAGCGAGCGGCCCACGGCGGTCAAAAGCGCCCGCGCTACGGCATGGTCCGGCACCCGCACCGCCAGCGTCGGCAACCCCGCCGTCGCAAGTTCGCTCACCGGGCAATCCGCCCGCCGTGGCAATACCAGCGTCAGCGGCCCCGGCCAGAAGCGCTGGGCCAGCCGCCGTGACACCGCATCCATCGCCACCAGCCGCTCCGCCGCGCCCACATCCGGGACATGCGCAATCAGCGGATTGAACAGCGGCCGCCCCTTCGCCTCATAGATCCGCGCCACGGCTTCGCCGTTCGTCGCATCCGCGCCGAGCCCGTAAACCGTCTCCGTCGGGAACGCCACCACGCCGCCCCGCCGCAAGATCTCAGCCGCGCGTTCGATCGACGCCGCCGTTAAGTCAAACATCTCGGTCATGACGAAAAGCCGGCCCTAAACAGAGTATGATGGTGCCCGGCGTTTCACCGGTTCGAACCAGAGTTGACGTTTACGTAAGCTGCAGCTACCAATCTTGTCAGGCAAGCTTAGGCGCGCCGACGATCTGCGCCCAACCGGCCGTTACGTCAAGCCGCGCGCGCCGCGGAGGAGATCCGGACATGACCTTCACCGCCCCCGTCGCCGACATCGCCTTCTGGCTGCGCGCCGTCACATCGGTCGAAGCCGATATCGCCGCCGGCGTCTTCCCGGACCTCACAAGCGACCTCATCGACGCTATCCTCCTGGAGGCCGGGCGCTTTGCCGCCGACGAAATCGCCCCCCTTAACCAGCCCGGCGACGTCCACGGCGCGCGCCTCGAAAACGGCGCCGTCATCCTGCCGCCCGGCTGGCACGACGTCTTCGCCCGCTGGGTGAATGGCGGCTGGACGTCGCTTGCCGCTTCGCCCGCATACGACGGCCAGGGCCTGCCACTCCTCCTCCAGACCGCCACGCAGGAAATCTGGAACGCCGCCAACCCCGCCTTCGCCATCGGCCCGCTTCTCACCGCCGGCGCCATTGAGGCGCTCGAAGCCCATGGCTCGGACGAGCAGAAGCGGCTCTATCTCCCCAAGCTCATCGCCGGCACCTGGACCGGCACCATGAACCTCACCGAGCCGCAAGCCGGCTCAGATCTCGGCGCGCTCCGCACCCGCGCCGAACCGGCTGATGACGGCAGCTTCCGTATCTTCGGCTCGAAGATCTACATCACCTACGGCGAGCACGATCTTGCCGAAAACATCATCCACCTCGTCCTTGCCCGCCTGCCCGACGCACCCGCCGGATCGCGCGGCATCTCGCTCTTCCTCGTCCCGAAATTCATCCCCGACGCCGCCGGCAACCCCGGCCACCGCAACGATCTGCGCGCCGCCCGCCTCGAACACAAGCTCGGCCTCCACGCCTCCCCCACCTGCGAAATGCAGTTCGGCGAGGGGGAGGGGGCGGTCGGCTGGCTGGTCGGCGCGCCACACCGGGGCCTTGCCGCCATGTTCACGATGATGAACAACGCGCGCCTTGCCGTCGGCGTTCAGGGCGTCGGCGTCGCCGAACGCGCCACCCAGCGCGCGCTGAACTTCGCGCTCGAACGCAAGCAGGGCAGGGCGCCCGGCCACACCGGCCCCGACATGAGCCCCATCATCCACCACCCAGACGTCAAGCGCATGCTCCTCACCATGCGCGCGCTCACGGATGTCTCGCGCGCCGTCTGCTTCGCGCTTGCCCACGCCATCGACCTCTCGCGCCACGGCCCAGAGGCCACCCGCGCCGCCTTCGCGGACCGCGCCGCCCTTCTCACCCCCGTCGCCAAGGCGTTTTCCACCGACACCGGCGTCGATGTTGCCTCCCTCGGCATCCAGGTTCACGGCGGCATGGGCTATATCGAGGAAACCGGCGCGGCTCAGCACCTGCGCGACGCCCGGATTTTCCCGATCTACGAGGGCACCAACGGCATCCAGGCCATCGACCTCGTCACCCGCAAGCTCACGCTCCAAGGCGGCGCTACCGTCGCTGCCTACCTCGCCGAACTCCGCGCCGCCATCGCCTCCGCTCCCGATGTGGCGCCCGCCACCGCCGCCCTCGACGATCTCGCCGCCGCCACCGCTTGGCTCCAACGGGCGCTTGCCGAAAACCGCCAAGCCGACGCGCTGGCCGGCGCAATGGCCTATCTGCGCCTGTTCGCGCTCGCCGCCGGTGGTGCCTACCACCTGATGGCCGTCGAAGCCGACCGCGCCGCAGGCACCACCACCACCGCCGCCACCCGCCGCGCCCTCGTCGCGCGCCACTACGCCGCCGTCCACCTGCCCGAAACCGCCGCGCTCCGCCTCGCCGCCACCGCCGGCGCCTCCGTCCTCGACGCCGCCACCTCCGCCATCCTCACCGCCTGACCGGACCTGCCATGACCGATTTCATCCGCATCGAAACCACTGGCGGCGTGCGCACCATCCGCTTCAATCGCCCGGAGAAAAAGAACGCCATCACCGGCCCGATGTATTCCGCCATGACGGCCGCCATCCGAAGCGCTGCCGCCGACCTGTCGGTGGGCGCCATCCTGTTCGCCGGCTCGCCCGGCGCCTTCACGGCCGGGAACGACCTCTCCGAATTCGTCACCGCCGCCAAAACCGGCACCCTCGGCGCGCCCGTCATCGAGTTCCTGCGCACCATCGCCACGGCCGAGCTTCCCCTCGTCGCCGCCGTCGATGGCCTCGCCGTTGGCATCGGCACCACGCTTCTCTTTCACTGCGACATGGTTTTGGCCTCCGAGCGCGCCACCTTCCGCGCCCCCTTCGCCGACCTCGGCCTTGTGCCGGAGGCGGCGTCTTCGCTCATCGCGCCCCGCCTCATGGGCCATCACCACGCCTTCGAGCTTCTCGTCGGCGGCGCCACGTTCCATGCCCACCGCGCCCGAGAGGCCGGCTTCGTGAACCGCGTGACCCCGCCGGATGCCATCGAAGCCGAAGGCTTCGCCGCCGCGCAGGCCCTTGCCGCCAAACCCCGGCGCGCCGTCGCCATCGGCAAGCGCCTTTTGAAGGGCGACCCCGCCGAAATTCTCGCCCGCATCGACGAGGAGGCGGTCCTGTTCGGCGAGCGCCTCCGCTCGTCGGAAGCCCAGGCCGCGTTCCAATCCCTCTTGGCTCGCAGCAGCTAAACTCGGAGCCTGCCGATGTCCCTTAGGGGTAAAACGCTCTTCATCACCGGCGCCTCGCGCGGCATCGGCCTTGCCATCGCGCTCCGCGCCGCCCGCGACGGCGCCAACATCGTCGTCGCCGCCAAAACCACTCAGCCGCACGCCAAACTCCCCGGCACCATCCACACCGCCGCCGAGGCGATCGAAGCCGCCGGCGGCCACGCGCTCCCGATCCCCGTCGATATCCGCGAGGAAGACACCGTTCTCCGCGCCATGGAAACCGCCGCTTCCCATTTCGGCGGCATCGACATCGTGGTGAACAACGCCTCCGCCATCCAGCTCACCACCACGCCCGACACCGCCATGAAGCGGTTCGACCTGATGCAAGGCGTCAACGTGCGCGGCACCTTCCTCGTCTCCAAATCCGCGCTGCCCTATCTCAAGAAGGCCGAAAACCCCCACATCCTCATGCTCTCGCCCCCACTCGACATGAAGGAAAAGTGGTTCGCGCCGCACCTTGCCTACACCATGGCCAAGATGGGCATGAGCATGGTCGCGCTCGGCCTTGCCGGCGAACTGCGCGCAGACGGCATCGCCGTAAACGCCCTGTGGCCCCGCACGACCATCGCCACCAGCGCCATCCAATATGTCGTCGGCGAAGAGCTGATGGCCATGAGCCGCACGCCGGATATCCTCGCCGACGCCGCCCACCTCATCCTCACCAAACCCGCCCGCGCCTTCACCGGCAATTTCCTGATCGACGACACCTTCCTTGCCGAAAACGGCATGACCGACTTTGATCGCTACCGCGCCGACCCCACCAAACCCCTCGCCCCAGACTTCTTCGTTCCGGGCGACAGCCCCCCGCCCCCCGGCGTCTCCCTCAAGCCCGTCCGTTGAAGCCAAAAGGTTATTGCTCAAGGGGTAACGGGCAGGGGAGGCTAATCCACCACCTGTCATCGTTTCCGATCGCACCTGAAAAGGGTTGTCGTCAGTTCCGCAGGCCGCCCCGCGCCTGCGGGCAATACCGTTTTTGGATCCCCGGCCGAGGGCGCTTGAGTCCCTCGTTCGCCCCCCTTAAGGTCCGCCAAAACGAGAATGCATTTCTGGGAGGACACGCCATGAACTTTCCCCGCCGCCCCCTCGGCCGCACGGGTCTCGATGTCACGGCTTACGGGTTCGGCGGTGCTCCGCTCGGCAACATGTTCCGTGCCATTCCAGAAGCGGAAGCCCAGGCGCTGCTTTCCGGCGTCTGGGATGCCGGCTTCCGCTTCTTCGACACCGCGCCCTTCTACGGCTTCGGCCTCTCCGAACGCCGCTTCGGCGATGCGCTCCGCCAGCGTCCGCGCGACGAATACGTGCTTTGCACCAAGGTCGGGCGGCTGCTGAAGCCCAACCCCGGCGACCATAAGGACCGGGTGGAATACCTCTCCCCCATGCCCTTCGAGCCGGTCTACGACTATTCCTACGACGGCGTGATGCGCTCCTTCGAGCACTCGCTCCAGCGCCTCGGCCTCGACCGGATCGATGTGCTCTTGATGCATGATATCGGCCGTCTCACCCACGGCGAGCGCCATCCCGAACTCTTCAAGATCGCGATGGACGGCGGCGCCCGCGCCATGAGCGAGCTGCGCGCCTCCGGCGCCGTGCGCGCCATCGGCCTTGGCGTCAACGAGTGGCAGGTCTGCGAAGAGGCCATGGACCATATGGCCTGGGATTGTTTCCTGCTTGCGGGCCGCTACACCCTTCTCGAACAGGAATCGCTGACGAGTTTCCTGCCCCGCTGCCAGAGGGAAGGCGCCTCCATCATCGTCGGCGGCGCGTTCAACTCCGGCATTCTCGCCACCGGCCCCATCGAAGGCGCGCGCTACAACTACGCCCCCGCACCGCCCGAAATCCTCGCCAAAGCCGCCCGCATCGAAGCCGTCTGCCGCGTCCATGGCGTGCGCCTGCCGGCCGCCGCGCTCGCCTTCCCGCTCACGCACCCGGCCGTCGCCTGCGTCATCCCCGGCATGGTCCGCATCGAGGAACTCGCCGCGAACCTGTCCTTGCTCTCCGAAACGGTCCCGGCCGCCCTCTGGTCCGACCTCAAGACCGAAGGCCTCCTGCGCGCCGATGCGCCCACGCCCGGCGCCTGACGATCCGCCCATGAAAAAGGGCGGAGCCTTAAGCCCCGCCCTTCGATCATGCATCACGCCGCGGCTCACCGGTCGCGCGACTTTCCATCGCCCTGATGTTTGGCGCCGGAGCCTGATCCGGACTTGCCGCCGCCTTGCTGGCCCTGTTGGCCGCCTTGCTGCCGGCCGGATCCGCCACCCTGGTCTTGCTGCTTGCTGCCGGATTTGCCGCCCTCTTCCTTGCCGCCCGAGCCGCCCGAGCGCTGTCCCTCGCCGCCCTGCTGCTTGCCGGCGCCACCGGCGCTGCCTTGCGTCTGCTGGCGGTCGGATTTCCCGCCCGACCGGCTGTCTTCGCCGCCGCCCTGCTGCTTGCCGCTATCGCCGGCGTGCTGCTCCATATAGGCACGGGTGTGATGACGGATTTCGCCATTCTCGTCGCGATACTCGCGGCTCTTCAGGTCGTCTTTGTCGCCCTGCTGCTGGTTCTTGTCTTCGGCCATCTGAGTATTCCTTCCGGTGTGCGGTGCCGCGTCACTTTTGCGGTCCACAGTGTCAACCGTCCGGAGAAGCGCGAGTTCCTAGTCACCGCGCAAACGGCCTTTAACGGAGAAAAGAAATGCGCGGCCAAGGCTTTAGCGCTGCCGGCCGTAAGCGCCTGACAGACATGCCTTAACTGAAATGCAAATCTGACGCCGAAGTCTTCGCTTGTTTCAAACAGAGGCCGAAAATCAGAAACATATTGCGCGCCGTTAACCCGCCACATCAAGCCTTCACGCGGACGCCTTCCGGATCATACGGCGGCGTCAGAGTCAGGTCGGCACCGAAGGTTTCGCTCGCCACCACCAGTTCATAGCGCCCGGCCTTCAGCCACGCCTCGTCTACGCCACCCTCGCGCCGCACATATCCCATGCCGATGTTGGCGCCCACCGTAAACCCCCAGCCGCCGCTTGCCAGATATCCCACCGGCTCGCCGTCGCGCAAAATCGTCTCGCGCCCCACCAGCACCGCCGCCGGATCCCGCACCACAAACCCGCAGAGCCGTTTCACCAGCGGCGCCCCCGCAATCTGCACTGAGGCTTCGCGCCCCATAAAATCGATGCCGGACTTCATCTTCACCGCCCAGCCCAGCCCCGCCTCGAACGGGCTGTCGTTCGGCGTGATGTCCGCGCCCCACGCCCGGTACATCTTCTCCAGCCGCAGCGTTTCAATCGCCCGGTACCCCGCCGGCCGTATCCCATGCCCCGCACCCGCCGCCATCAGCGCGTCATACACCGCCGCCAGCCCTGGGATCGGAACATGCAATTCCCACCCAAGCTCGCCTACATAGGTCACCCGTAACGCCCGCACGGCCTGCCCGGCGATCGCAATCTCCCGCACCGCCCCAAACGGAAAGGCCGCGCCGGACACATCCGCCGCCGTCACCGCGCCCAGCACATCGCGCGCTCGCGGCCCCATCAGCGATAGCGTGCCCCAGGCCTCCGTCACATCCTCGATCGTCACGTCGCCCGCACCCAGGTGATCGCGGATCCACGCCCCATCATGGGTGCGGAACCCCGTACCGGTCACGACATAGAAGTGATCCTCGGCAACCTCAGCCACCGTCAGATCGCACTCGATCCCGCCGCGCGAATTCAGCATCTGCGTATAGGTCAGCCGCCCCGGCCCGCGCGCCACCCGGTTCGCCGCGATCCACTCCAGCCGGGCGCCCGCGTCCTTGCCGCGCACCTCGAACTTGGCGAACGACGTCTGGTCGAACACCACCGCCGCCTCGCGGCACGCCCGGTGCTCGTCCCCCACCGCGTCGAACCAGTTCGCCCGGCCTTGAGCCGGCACATCCACCGCCGCTACACCCGGCGGCGCGAACCAGTTCGGCCGCTCCCAACCAAGCTTTGAGCCGAACACCGCCCCCGCCGCTTTCAATCGTCCATACAGCGGCGACACCAGCGCCGGCCGCGCGCTCGCATATTCGTCATGCGGCCAAGCGATTGAATAATGCTTGCCATAGGCTTCCAGCGTGCGCTCCCGCGTGAACGCATCGTCCTTGTGAACGCCAGCGAACCGGCGGATATCCACCACCCACAGGTCCATCGGCTGTTCGCCCGTCACCACCCAGTTCGCCAGCGCCCACCCCGCGCCCCCGCCGGCCGCGATGCCGAAGGCGTTGAACCCGGCGCCCACGAAGAAGCCCTTCACCTCCGGCGCCTCGCCCAAAATGAAGTTCCCGTCGGGCGTGAAGCTCTCCGGCCCGTTGATCATCTGCTTGATCCCGGCCGTCTCCAGCGCCGGAACCCGCTCGATCGCCTGGATCATGTGCTGCTCGAAATGGTCCCAGTTCTCATCCAGCAGCGAAAACTCGAAATGGGGCGGAATGCCCTCATCAGCCCACGCGATCGGGTTCGGCTCATAGCCCCCGAAGGAAAGCCCACCCACCTCTTCCTTGAAATAGATCAACCTATCGGGATCCCGCAGCGTCGGCAGCGTGCCGGTCACGCCCGCGATCGGTTCCGTCAGCACATACTGGTGCTGCACCGGCTGCAACGGCACCGACACACCCGCCAGCCGCCCCACCGCCTTCGACCACATCCCCCCGCACAGCACGACCTTCTCGCACCCGATCCGCCCGTGATCGGTGATCGCCGCCACCACGCGCCCGTTCGCAATCTCAAACCCGGTCACCGCCACACCCTCGGCAATCCGCGCCCCCTGCATCCGCGCGCCCTTCGCCAGCGACGCCGTGATGTCCGACGGGCTCGCCTGACCATCCGTCGGCAAGAACGCCGCCCCCACGAGGTCGCCGATATCCATCGCCGGCCAAAGATCCTGCGCCTCGGCCGGGTTCAGAAGGTGCATTTCCAGCCCGAAACTCTTGGCCGTCGTGGCCTGCCGCTTGATTTCCGTCCACCGCGCCTCGTTGGTGGCCAGTCTCAAGCCGCCGTTCTGCTTCCACCCGGTCGCAAGCCCGGTCTCCGCCTCCAGCTTGGAATAAAGCTCCACGGAGTATTTCAGCAGCCGCGTGATCGAAGCCGATGTCCGAAGCTGCCCCACCAGCCCCGCCGCATGCCATGTCGAGCCGTTGGTCAGCCGGCCCTGTTCGATCAACAAGACGTCGGTCTTATGGTCGCGCGCGAGATGATAGGCCACCGAGCAGCCGACGATCCCGCCGCCGATCACAAGCACGTCCACATGGCTGGGCAGGGCAGGGGTCATGACGTCACGTCCTCAAAAGCTGCGAGCGCCGCCTCGAAGCGCGCTCGGTTCTCCGCCGCGTAAGCCGCATAATCGGCCCCCGGCGCGTTCATGGTCAGGCCGGAGACGAGGCTCCACAGCATTTCGCGGAGCAACGACGCAACTTTCATCGCTTCGAAAGCCCGCTTCAGTGCGGCGTCGGCGTCGCGGCCGAAGTATCCGGCCAGCAAAGCCAATTCGCTTTCCTCGTCGAACCCGGCATTGCCCGCCAGATTGGCAAGGTCGAACAGCGGCGAGCCGAACCCGCCATATTCCCAGTCCACCAGCCAAAGCCGGTTGCCGTCGTCCATCAAATTGGCCGGCAACAGATCGTTGTGACCGAACACCATGGGCATCGGCACCTGCGCCGCTTCAAGCCGCCGCGTGATCTCTAAAAGCCGGTTCAGGTCTTCGCCGCCCGCCGCGCCGCTGGCGCGCAGCGTCGCCACATAGTCGCGGATCACATGAAACACCCAGAACAGCGGCGCGGGCCCCGTCAGATGTTCGGCCAGCTTTTCGTGGCAGGTTTTCAGAAGCGGCAGAATGTCCATGGCCCGAGCCCGCACATCCGCCGCGCCAAAGGTCTGCGCGGTCAGAAAGGCAAACACCATCACGCCCGGTTCGGCATGGATCAAAGGCGGCGAAAGCCCCGCCGCCTCCGCCGCGCGGGAAACCGCCGCCTCGCGCTCTCGAAACACATGGTGAAACGGCAAATCCGCGCCCACACGCACCATCACCGTGCGGGCGGCGTCGGAAACCTTGTAATTGGCGTTGGAGAGCCCGCCGTTCAGCGGCTCGATCGTAACGGGTCCCGACCAGATCCGAAGCCCGCGTATCACGTCTTCATGGTGGTTCATCGCTTTTTCGACCGCCATCGGCAACCCCAAGCTGCGAGAACCCCAATTTCTTGGCCGAATCAGTGTCTTTGTCAAATAATACAATCACTATTTTGTGGTAATTTCTGGCGATTTGCTGCATCTGCAAGGAAATTTGCGCGTGGTGTCGCTAAAATTACGATACGTGGTAATACTATAGACCTGTTGAGCCGGAGGTATGCCAATTATGCGTCATTCCAAGCGTCATGCGGACATCATCCGCATCGTTCGAGAGGAAGGAACGGTCAGCATCGCTGATCTCGCCGTTCGTCTGGGCGTGAGTTTGGAATCGATTCGCCGCGACGTTCAGCCGCTAGCGGTCGAGGGTACGGTCATCAAAATGCACGGCGCCGTCACGCTTCCCCACCGCATCGGTGAGGCGCCGTTCGAGCGCCGGATGCGCGAAAACGCACCGGCCAAACGGGCCATCGCCGAAACCATCGCCGGGCTCGTCGCCGACGGCGACAGCGTGATGCTCGATACCGGCACCACCACCAGCTACGTCGCCCGCGCGCTCCTCGATAAGCGCGACCTCACCGTCGTCACCAATTCGTCCGACATCGCGCGCACGCTCTCCACCGTCAACGGCAACACCGTATTCATGGCCGGCGGCCAGCTCCGGGGTGACAACGGTGCGGCCTTCGGCTGGGCCGCAATCGAATTCCTGCGCCGTTTCAGGGTTCGCCACTCCATCGTCACTGCGGCCGCCGTCGGCGCCGCCACCGGTCTGATGGACTATGATTTCCACGAGGCCGAGCTTGCCCGCGAGGTTCTCTTGCGCGGCGAAAACCGCCTGATCGCCACCGACCACAGCAAGTTCGATCGTCAGGCGCTCGTCTCCATCTGCGGCTTCGAGGGCTTCGACACCCTCGTCACCGACGCCTTGCCGCCGCCCGATATCGCCGCCGCCCTCGGCGACCATAACGTCGGCGTGCTTCTGCCCGCGACCTGATCGCCGGAGCCTAAAAAACCTCCATCCTGCGCCTTTTAGAACACGCGGTCGCAAGCGCCTGTAAAAATCGCGCAATTCAGCCACCCTCACCCCTTGCGCGGCCGCGCTCGCCTCGTCAAAGATCGCAGCCCGCCGATACTCCGTGGTGTCATAAACAGAGGTTTTCATGCATTTTCTGAAGAAGGTCGCCTTCGCCGCTGCCGCCCTTGCCGCGTCACTTGCCGTTCCCGCGCTCGCCGCCGAACTGCCGGACCTGAAGGGCCGCACCATCGTTGCCGTCACCGAAAACGCCTACGTCCCGCTCAACTTCGCGGATCCGGTCACCGGCGAGGGCATTGGCTGGGAATATGACGCGATGAATGAGATCGCCAAGCGCCTCAACGCCAAGGTCGATTGGAAGCTCACCTCGTGGGACGCCATGATCCAGGCCGTGCGCGACGGTCAGTTCGACATCGGCATGGACGGCATCACCATCAACGACGAGCGCAAGGCTCAGGTTGATTTCTCCGATCCCTACATGACCTCCGAGCAGTTCATGCTGGTCCGTGCCGATGAAGCCCGCTTCACCGACGCCGCCACCTTCGCCGCCATGACCGACGGTCTCGTCGGCGCCCAGGCCGGCACCACCAACTTCTACGTCGCCGTCTACAACGTCCTCGACGGCAACGAGCAGAACCCCCGCATCAAGCTGTTCGAAACCTTCGGCGCCTCCGTGCAGGCGCTCAAAGGCGGCGACGTCGACACCGTGCTGATGGATCAAACCTCGGCCAACGGCTACATCGGCGCCTCGCCCGGCACCTTCAAGGTCATCGGCGGCCCGCTCGGCACCGAACAGTTCGGCTTCATCTTCAAGACGGGCTCGGATCTCGTCGCCCCGGTCAACGCCGCGCTCGCCTCCATGAAGGCCGACGGCACCTTGGACAAGCTGAACCAGAAGTGGTTCTACGACTACAAGAGCCAGCACTAACGGTGAAATCAACCGCACCCGCCGGCCGCGACGTTCCCTATTGGCTCGTCGCGGCGGCCTTGCTCGCCGTCGCCTTCGCGCTTGCCATTTTTTCCAGCGAGCAATACGGCGCCATCTTCAACGCCGTCTCCAAAGGCGTCCTCGTCACGCTCTACGTGACCGCGATCGCCTATTCGATCGCCTGCATCCTCGGCCTCGCACTCGCCTCCGCCACGCTCTCGCGCCGCCGCTGGCTACGCGAAACCGTCACTTTCTACGTCGAGATCGTGCGCGGCATTCCCATGCTCGTGCTCTTGTTCTACATGGCCTTCGTCGCCGCCCCCGGCGTCATCTGGCTCTGGAACGGCCTGACCGCGCCGCTCCAATCCCTCGGTCTCATCGCCCCCGCCACCGTCCGCGATTTCGACCTCCTCTGGCGCGCCGTCGTCGCGCTCATCATCGCCTACTCGGCTTTCCTGTCGGAAATCTTTCGCGCGGGCATTCAAGCCGTGGACCGAGGCCAGATCGAAGCCGCCAAATCCCTCGGCCTCACCCGCCTCCAGGTTTTCCGCCTCGTTACCTTCCCCCAGGCCCTGCGCACCGTCCTGCCCCCGCTCGGCAACGACTTCATCTCGATGATCAAAGACTCCTCCCTCGTCTCCGTCCTCGGCGTGCAAGACGTAACCCAGCTCGGCAAGGTCTATTCCTCCGGCACCTTCCTCTTTTTTGAGACCTACAGCATCGTCGCCTACATCTACCTCCTGATGACCATCTCCCTCTCCCTCGCCGTCCGAGGCCTCGAAAAACGCCTCCGCCGCCACGAGGAGAAAAGCGGCTGATCCTGACATGTCCCGTCACAATCCTGGGGCATGATCGGTGAGTTTAGAGAGGGAGACCCGCCCATGATCCGCGGCTACATCGCCTCATCGCTCGACGGTTTCATCGCCGCGCCGGACGGGAGTTTCGCTTTTCTTGAGCGTTATCCTCCGGACGATGCAGGCTATGACGCGTTCGTTCGGGAGATCGGCACCGTCGTCATGGGCCGCCTCACCTATGAGGCCGTGCTTGGCCATTCCGAATGGCCCTATGCCGGCAAGCGGTCGATCGTCGTCACCTCGCATCCCCCGGCGAGCCCGCCGCCGGATACCGAAGCCTGGACGGCGGGCGTTCCGGCCCTCGTCGCGCATCTCGCCGCGCATCCGGGCCCCGGCGATATCTGGATCCTCGGCGGCGGCCGTCTTCAGCAGGCGTTTCTCGACGCCGGCGCCATCGAGCGGTTGGAGATCTACATCGTCCCGGAAATCCTCGGCGACGGCATTCCGCTCTTTCCCGGCACCAGCGTGCCGCAAACCCTTCGCCTCATCGAAGCTGCGTCGGTCGGTCCCTTCGCCAAGCTTGTCTTCGGCCGCGCGGCGGATGCGCCCTAGGACTTCAGTCCTTTCTGAGCAAAAAGGCCGATCCGTTCCAGATCGCAAAACCGCCGCCGCCCGCGCGCTCCACCGTCAGCCCCGCCGCCGCGCCGTGCCGGGCTACGTCCTGCCGATCGGCGTCCAGATCGTCCCGGTAGGAATAGTTGAGGATCAAGAGTTCGCCGCCCGGCCGCAGCACCCGCGCCGCTTCGCTGATTGCGCGTTCAGCCAAATCTCCGCCCGCTTGAACGAGATAAGGAAAGCTATCCACCGCGAACACCCCCTCGAAGCTCGCGTCCGCGAACATGACCAGCGCGTGCCCCGATCCCAAGTGAAAGCTCACATTTGCCCGCCCCGCGCAGCGCGCCCGCGCCTCCGCGATCATCCGCTCGGACACGTCGATCCCCACCGCAGCCTTCACTTCCCCCGCGATCGCCTCCTCGAAGCGGCCGATGCCGCAGCCGATGTCGAGCAGGCTGTGCCCCGGCATCACCGGCCCCCACGCCCGCATCCGCGCCACCACCTCGGCTGTCGCGGCGGCCAGTTGCTCCGCATCCCCCAGCGAATAGAGCGCCACGCTCGCCTCGGGCGACACCGCCGCCGCCGCATCGAACATGGCTGCGATGCGCGCCACCGCGGCCCCTGGATCCAAGCCGCCCGCATCATGGCGCACGGCCGCCAGCACGCCCCGGATTCGGCCATACGCTTGGGGATGCGCGGCATGCAGCGCCGCCAGCCGGTCAAGCCGCATTTGTTCCGGGCTATCGCCCGGAACGCCGTCCATCGCCAGATCAAGCAGTTCCGCCACCTCGTGCGGCCGCTCGGCCTCGATCAGCAGCGCCGTCAAGGTCATCGCCGGCGATCCTGACCCGGCGAGATAGCGCGCCAGGATCTCCCCCGCCTCTCTTGTCATCGTCACCGTTTCCTCCGGAACGACCGGCGGATCGTCCAGCGGTCGCTCGCGCCCCAGAGATACTTATGCGCCTCCCGGCCCCGCAGAAACTCAAACCGCGCGGCGCCCTCTTCGATCCCTTCGGCCATCGTCCGCCCCATCAAAATCACGCCCGGGCTTGCCGCCGCAAAGCGCGGGTCGAAGCCCACGACATAGGCGGCCAGCACGTCTCCCCAGCGCAGTCCGTAGAAGGCGCAAGCCGGCTGGCCGCCGATCGCCATATGCATGGCCATGGCCTGCCGCCTCGCCAGCAGCTTCGGCAAGCTCTCGCCGTGGAAGGCGTTCACGCGGTCGTCGGCCAATACGCCCGGCTCGCCTCGCGCTTGCCAGCGCGCGGCATGCACCCGGTGCAGAATATCCAGAAACGCGTCCGCGTTGCCGTACACCTGCTCCACCCGCCATCCGCCCATCTGCTCCGCCGTCCGAATTCCCCGCCGCACGGTCCTTCGCCGTTTCGCCGGTATGGTTTTCGGCAGCCCGATATCGTCCCGCTCCCCTTCAAGCGACAACCCCGGCTGCGCCGACTGCGTCTCGTCGATCACGCGGCAGGAAGCCGGGCAGGGCAGGGTGCGCGCCATCGCCTCGTCGGTAAGTTCTTCGAACACCCACTCGTCCCAGTCGTCCCATGCCTCCGCCGCGCGCACCAGCGCCGCCCCGGCATCCGGCATCGCCGGATCCACCAACACGTCCGTCCGATCGCTGATCGATATGCCAAGGGGCAACAGCCGCCGCCCCAGCGCGCCCGTTTCCAGATAGATCGGCGCCAGCCCCGCCAAGCGGTCGCCGACAAAAACGGCCAGTGTGCGCAGCCGGCCAGGTCTGAAGGCGTGCCACCACGGCATCAGCCAATCCGGGCTTTGAAACGCCGTCGCCGCTGGGCATCTCTCCCACAACGCCCGCCACTCCGGTTCGATCGCCCTAAGACCGGCATCGTCCTCGATCACGCGCGTTTTCAGACCATCGGTCACAGGTCCACCAGCGCGGCCATCATCATCACCATGCGGTAATGGTCCATCATTCCCGCCACCATCGCCGCCATGGAAAAGCGCTGCCGCGCCACCGCCCGGCAGTCCTCAGGGTCGATCACGTCGATCACATCAATCGCCGCCGCCATCTCCTTGGCATCGCTCACCAGAAACCCCGTCCGGCCATGCTCCACAATTTCCGCCAGCGCGCCCGCCCGGAACGCGATCACGGGCGTTCCGCAGGCCATCGCTTCCATCGCCACCAGGGAACTCGTCTCGGCCGCAAGGCTCGGCACCAGCAGGCAGCGCGCCGCCGTCATGAAGCGCCGCTTCCGCCTGAAATCCAGGGGCCCGATGAAGCGCCGCATCCCGTCCAGTGCGGGTCGCACTTCCCTTGCAAAATAGCTTTGGTGCGCCGCATAAGGGTATGTCTTGCCCGCCACCAGAAGCGGCGAGCGGGCCTCTTTGGCGGCGGCGATCGCCAGATGCACGCCCTTTTCCGGGCAGATCCGCCCCATGTTCAGCGCGAATGTGCGCTTGGCGTGCCGGGCCGTCAGCTCCGCCACAGGCACGCCGTTCGGCACGGGGTCGAGCAGCTTCACCCCCGGCGGACACGCCTTTGCCTGCGTTTTTGAAACCGGATGGAGAAACACCGTGCGCCGCTCCACCCAGGCCCCGGGCGGATACCACTCGGGCGGCAGATGCAGCGTCACCAGCGTCGGCACGTCTTCGGGCCAATAATCCGTGAAGTCGTGCCCGTGCAAATGCACCACATCAACCGGGTAGCGCTCCAACGCCCGCGCGATCGCCAGCCGGTGTGCGCCCCAGGCTCGCACCCTGGTTTCCTGGGTGAAAGGACCGCGCTCCGCCGGCACCGGCACAAGCGTTCCCGCCACGTCGGAGCCTTCCTGCGCCACCACGATCGAGGTATGCCCCGCCGCCGTCAACGCCCGGTCCAGCGTGCTCAGCACCTGTTCGGCGCCGCCCACCACGTCCGGCCCCACGGGGGCCAGCGGGTAGGCAACCTGCAACACGGTCAGGGCCATGTCCTCAACTCCACGCCGGCCGCGGCCACCCGCTTGGCGAAATCCTTTGCCGTTATGCCCCAGCCCCATCGCTCGTAGAGAATCCGCCCTTTGTTTGGCGGCCTCGTGAAATCGGTCGCTCCTGCTAGCCGAAAGATCTCAAGCTGCGGGTCGAATGCGCTCAGGAAGCGCCTCTGGCTGCGATGGGCGGCCAAACTTTGCAGCTTCACCGCCAGCGCTTCGTCCTTCAGCCGCACGGTGCGCGTGTGCCGGCCTCGCGTGACGCCTAAACACTGCGTCCTCATCGTCGCAAACCCCAGGCGGTAGTAGGGCATCTCGATCACCGCCACCGGCGGATCCATTCGCGAGGCCGCAGCCTGCACGGCAAAGGCGGTTGCGTCGTGGTCGGGGTGGCCACCCTCGTAAACGTGGGTCAGTACGGTCCGGATACCCCGTTCCCTGAACACCGCGCCAAGCCGCCGCGCCACATCCGCCAAATGGTTCATGGCCGTTTTGTCGACCAAATCTAGCGCCACCAGCCGCTCTGCGCCGATGCCCAGCACCGCCATCGCAGCCATCAGTTCCTCGCGCCGCGCCCGCGCGTAGGCCGCCCGTGTCATGAAACCCAGCGTCCGCGCGTCCAGCATATCGGCCGGCGCACCGTCCGTCACATGCACGATCGTCACATCCGAAAAGCGGGCAAGCTGCCCGCCAACCCCGATCGTCTCATCATCGGGATGCGCCACCACCACGGCCACGGGCCCGGTTATCATCCCGCGCGCTGGGTCCGCCAGTGCGTCCAGAAATCCGCACCCCTCCATGTCATGCCACCTCCGCCGCCCGGCTCACTCCCACGCGCCCGGCATACCGCTCCACCATCGCCCCGCAAAAATCGGCGAACTCGCGCGGATCCAGCGGCGCCGACGTGTGATGCGGCGCAATCCCGCGATGCTCCGGCGTGAAGCAGAACGTCACCGTCACGTCGAAATCGCCCAGCGCATCCATTTGCCGGTCGAACCAGGAAAGCGCATTCGGCCGATAGCTGTCCGCCCAGGAAAGTCCGGTGCGCAGATACGTCACCCCCAGCCGCTTCATCCAAGCCACGGCGTCATCCAGCCTCGGGTCCTGATAATGGAACCACTGGCACAGCCCCACCTCGGGCGTATGGTCGCCGAAATGCTCCAGCGCGGGCTTCGCGCTCCCGTCCTCGCGGATCAGCCCCATCGCGAAATGCCGGTAGTAGGAAGACCCCTCCGCCTCCCGGTGCCGCGTCGTCGCGCCCCAGGCTTTCGGCAGATCATAGAGCGAATACCAGTGAATGCGCGGCGCCTTACCTTTCAGAAGCGCCGCCGTGCGGTTCAGCCCGAACACCTGCACCTCGTCCGCCCCGAAAGTCGAAACGCCCACCTCGCTCACCCAAACCGGCTTGCCCGCCGCTGCCGGCCTGATCTCATCGATCTTCGCCGGCCATTCGTGGATCTGCCACAGGTTCCAATCCAGCGGAAACCCATGCACCGCCACCGCGTCCACCTGATCCAGCACGCCCTGTCCGGCCAGGTTGTCGACGAAGGTCGGATCGATCGGCGATATCCCGCCCAGCACCCGCGTCAGCCCCGGCCGCGCCTCGCCGATCGCCCGGCCGGCCCGCCGCGCCATATCGGCGAACAGCGACCAGTCCGGATCGATCTCCGGATCCCAATGCGACTTGTTGTTCGGCTCGTTCCAGATCATCGCCGCTTCAATCATCGCGCCGTCCCTTTTGCCGGATACACCGCTGCATCCGGGTCCACCGCCCCCGCCAGCCGCGCCACATAGACCTCCTCTTCCGGATGGCCGACGATCTCGAACCCCGCGCTCCGCAGCATCGCCTCCGAGCACGCCCTATTCGGCACCCACCAATTGGTCGGGTCGTTCGAATAGCTCTTTTCCACGAAATGGAGCCTCGGATATCCCGGCCGCTCGAAGGGCCAGGTCGCGGTGAACGGATAATCCTCCGCCACCTCCTCCAGCTCGCCCGCCCCGCGCTGCATCGTCTGGAACAAGAGCAGATCGCCCGCCACATGCGCGGCAATCAGGTCCAGGGCCAAAAGCGGGTGCCGCAGGTGGTAAAGCACGCCCATGAACAGCACGATGTCGAAGCGCTCCTGCAGCGCGCTCACGTCATAGACCGACAGCTTGGCAAACTCGATGTCCTGCCCCGACACCTCGGCCGCGAACCGCGCCTGCGCCAGATAATCCTCGTCGAAGTCGATCCCCAGCACCCGCGCTGCGCCGCGCTTTTTCATCTCGATCGAGTAAAACCCGCCGTTGCAGCCGATATCGAGCACGGTCTTTCCTTCAAGGTCCCTTGGGATCGCCGCCTCGAACGTCCGCCATTTCACCGAGGGGTAATCCCCCAGGAAATGGTCGGGCGCGGTTGTAAACCCGCCAAGGTCGATGTTGTGAAACCACGGCCCCAGGGCCGCGGCCTCTTGGCGAATTTCGTCCATCGATCGTGCCGGGATCGCCGTCATCAAGGCCTCGCTCCGTTTGGTGGGTGCAGTCCTGCCGCGCCCCGGCCCCCCGGCCACCCCAGCCGCGCCCCCGCGCCGTCCTCTTGCGCGCCGCCCAGCAGCGTCATCGCCGCGCGGTATCCGTTCAGCGTCCCCACATCCACATAGGCCGTGCCTGCTTTCACCCCCCACGCTTCGCCGCCCGCCGCCAGATAGGCGTTCACCAGCGTGCCGATGTATTCGTCGCTCCGCCCCCGCTCCAGCCAAAGCTGGCGAAGGTCGTGCAGCACACGGCCGGGCATTTTGAACCCGCCCCATATCCAAGGGGTCGCCGGCCGCTCCGTCTTCACCTGAATTTCAAGCACGCGGCCCGCGCCGTCCGTCACCACAGCGTCGAACACCTCCGGGTGCTCCACGGGAAACAGCAGGAACGACAGCGCATCCGGCGGCAGGGCGCTGAACCCCGTCAGCGGCATCCACACCGTGTCGGGCAGGCCCACCAGCACCGGCTCGTCGTCGCCGATCAGGGGCGCCGCCTGAAAGATCGCGTCGCACAGCCCCGCCGGGCGCGGCTGCACCACATAAACGGTCGAGGCATCGCCGTAAGCGCCGCCGTAATACTCCAGAATGTCGGATTTCCCCGGCGCGATCACGAAGCAGATCTTGTCCGCCCCGCCCGCGATCATGCGTTCCACAAGGTACTCGCTCACGGCGGAGGGCCGCTCCACACCCGCCGTCATCCGGCTTCCCACTGGCAGCAATTCCTTGGAAAACGCCAGCGGCTGAATGCGGCTGCCGCGCCCCGCCGCCGGAACGATGCCCCACATGGCTCACGCCTCCTCGCTCGCTCCGCTCGAAACCGCCCCGCCCAGTCCTTCAAGCAGATGGATCAGCTCGCCCGCCCGCCGCTCGGACGTATGGTCCGCCAGTACCCGCGCCCGCGCCGCCGCCCCGATGCGCCGCACCTCGGCCTCCGGCAGATCCAGTGCCGCCAGCGTATCCTCCGGTCCGCGCCCGATCAGGATCTCTTCGCCAGGCGCAAAAAACGCATCCAGCCCCTCCCAATCATCCGAAAGCACGGCCGTTCCGCAGGCCGCCGCTTCGAACAACCGGCCGGACGGGCACCACCCGCTCGCCGCCATCGCCGCCCGCGTCACATTCAGCGTCAGCCGCGACGAGGCGTAAAACGCCGCGTGCTGCTGTGGCGGCAGATGCCGCACGAAAAAGATGTTCTCAGTCCAGGGAAAATCCTCAGGATATTGCGCCCCACCAATCACGAAGCGCCGCTCCGCCGCCCGCCGCGCCGGCTCCACCAGCAGCGCTTCCAGCCCCGCCTGCCGGTCTTCGGCATAGGTGCCGAGATAGGAAAGATCCGCCGCAAACGCCGCATCGGCAGCCGCCGGCCGGTGCACCGCCGGGTCCACATGCCCATAAAGCGGCGCCACCCGCCGTGCGCCCAGCCGCGCGCGCAAGTCATCCAGCGCCCGCCCGCCCGTATAGCTCAGCACCAGATCATAATCGGCCAGCCCCCGCGCCCCGATCGTCGGCGAGAGGCCCCCGTCTCCCACCGCCCCCACCGCCGCCAGCGTCACCGGCGTATCGAGATCGTAAAACACCGGCCGCGCCCGCGACGCCAAGATCAGCTCGCACGCCTTTATCCCATCGGGACAATAGGACGTCACCATCCCGACATCCGCGTCCCGCAGCGCCCGCTCGGCCTCCGCTCGCACGTCGTCGAAGCTGCGGTAAAGCCTCAGGTCCCACCCCGATGTCTCCAAGAGGTCGCGGCTTCCCGCATAAAACGGCTGATCTTTCTCAAAGAAGATCACCCGCACCCCGCGCGCCACAAGCGCCCGGATCAGCCCGCGCCAGAGCGTCGCGTGCCCGTTCCCCCAAGACGACGAAACCGCCAGCCCGAACACCACCAGCTTCATAGCGCCGCCTCGATCGGCTCATCATCCTTGCCGGCGATAAACGCCTGCGTCCGCAGCCTGGCTTCCCCGTCGGAGAACTGCACCGGCGGTGATTTCATGAAATAGCTCGAAGGCCCTATCAGCGGCCCGGCAATCCCCCGGTCCATCGCGAGCTTCGCGCAGCGCACCGCGTCGATCACGATCCCGGCGGAATTGGGCGAATCCCACACCTCCAACTTCAGCTCCGCATTCAGCGGCAGCCCGCCGAACGTCGTCCCCTCCATCCGAATGTAGGCCCACTTCCGGTCGCTCAGCCACGGCACATAGTCCGATGGCCCAATGTGGATGTTCTCCGCATCCAGCGCCACGTCGAGTTGGCTATTCACGGCCCGCGTCTTTGAAATCTTCTTTGATTCCAGCCGCTCGCGCTCCAGCATATTCTTGAAATCCGTATTGCCGCCGAAGTTGAGCTGATACGTCCGGTCCAGCCGCACGCCCCGTTCTTTGAAAAGGGTCGTCAGCACCCGGTGCACGATCGTCGCGCCCACTTGGCTTTTGATGTCGTCACCGATGATCGGCAGGCCCTTGGCGCGAAACCGCTCCGCCCACTCCGGCCGGCTCGCAATGAATACCGGCATGCAATTCACAAAGGCGCAGCCCGCCTCCAGCGCCCGCTCCGCGTAAAACGCCGCCGCCTGTTCGGACCCCACCGGCAGATAGGAAACCAGCACTTCCGTGCGGCTCTCCCGGAGCACGCCGGTCACATCCGCCACCGGCCCGTCCGCCTCCACGATCTCGTCACGCACATAGCGGCCAAGGCCGTCCAGCGTCTTCCCCCTGATCACCCGCACGCCCGTCTCGCGCGGCTCGGCAAACACGGCCGTGTTGTTCGGCGCGGCGAAAATCGCCTCTGAAACGTCCCGCCCCACCTTCCGCGCATCCACATCAAACGCGCTCGCCACCTGGACATCCCCGACGTGATACCCCCCGAGCGACACATTCATCAGCCCCGGCACCGCCGTATTGGCCTGCACGTCCCGGTAATACGTCAGCCCCTGAACCAGCGACGACGCGCAGTTCCCAACGCCGACGATCCCGATGCGCAGCGATTTGGAACCCAAGGCAAAACCCCGTCAGGCTGGACCCATGTGTCGCCCGGCAAGCCTTATCCGCCCGGCCAAAGTCCAACCGACGCCCCCAACCTTTGTTCCCCGCCCATGTCGACGCAAGTTCATGGGCCTCAGGCGCTCTCGGCCATCAAACCCCGCGCCTGCAAATCAGCCCAGAATGCGCCGGGAATCTCCTGCCGGAACCACTCACCCAAGTCCCGCACCTCTCCTTCGCGCACCGCGCCCGGTATCACCGACGCCACGACCCCATGCCGCAGCGGAAATTGCAGGGCGGCGGCCGCAAGCGGCACGTCATGGTCACGGCACACCGCCTCGATCGTCCGGCACCGCGTCAGGATGTCGTCTCCGGCCGGTCCATAATTGAACCGCGCCCCGGCCACAGGCCCCGTTGCGCCAAGGCCGGAGGAAAACACGCCGCCCACGACAACGCCCACCCCGTCCCGCGCCAGCCGCGGCATCTCGCGATCCAGAAATTCGGCATGTTCAAGCAGCGTGTAGCGCAGGGCTATGAGAAAGAAATCCAGCGGCATCGCGTCCAAAAACCGCCCCGTGAAGCCGCAAAGGTTTATCCCCGCACCCACCGCCTTCACATGGCCGAAGCGCTTCAATTCATCGAGCGCCCGCCAGCCACTTCCCGCCAGCTCCAGGAGGTGCCGCTCCAGCGCCGCATCGTCATGATGCCAGGGGTCGAGATCATGGATTACCAAGAGATCAACCGTATCGATCCCCAGCCTTTGCAGGGAATCCTCGAAGGACCGCATGATCCCATCATAGCCGTAGTCGAAGCGATGCTCGAACGGCAGTCCGCCGATCCACTGATCCGCGATCGGGCGACGCGGGTCCGCCCGCCGCTGAAACACTCGCCCCACCTTGGTCGATAGCGTCACCGCCGCGCGCGGCTTCTCCCACAAAAACCGCCCCACCCGGTGCTCGGATTTGCCACGCCCATACCAGGGTGCCGTATCAAAATACCGGATCCCGGCGCCCCAAGCCGCCGCCAGCAGCGCCTCGGCTTCTCTCTCGTTTACCTCAGTGAAAAGTTCGCCCAGCCCCGCGCACCCCAGCCCGAACCGGGGCAACATCACCCCGCTCCGCCCAAGCGGCCCCACCGGAACATCGGAAAAATCCGCCCCGGCTTCCGGCGGCTGCTCACCTGTCTGCGCTTGAAAGGGCAGGGTGGTCATCGCCGCTATCTCCGTCGAAAATCAGCCGGTCTCTATCGGTTCAAGGAAGAGCGGTCGCGCCGTCCCCATCGGAAACCCATCCGCCGCCCGCTGCCATTACCGCAGCATCAAGCTCCACGCGCCCGACAATCCACCGGTCAAATCACGCCTTTGCGCAGCAAAAAGCAGCCATAGGGCCCCGGATCAGACGTCCGCACCACCGCGAACGCCTGCCGCGCCGCCGCATAAAACGCAAAGCGTTCCAGCGCCCGCATCGTAACCGCTCGCCCTTGCGAGGCATCCAGCACGCGCTGCATCGCGCTGAAAATCGGCATGTCGGCGGCAGGGTTCCCCACCACCTCCATCCGCGCAACCGGCGCTTCCACGAAGGTATCCAGCGGCATCAGGCTCAAAATCGCCTCCGCCGCCCGCGGAATTCCGCATCCCGCCAGATCGATCAGCTTGCCGTAGGTCGTATGCCTAGCGATGTTCGCCGCCGGATGGTTCACATCGCAGACTAGAATGTCGTCGCCATGCCCCATCAGCATCAGCGCGTGCAGCAGCTCAGCGCTGATCGCCGGATCAATGCCCTTCAGCACGCCTCACCTCAGCGGATCGCGTTGCCCGTATCCACGTCGAACAGGTGCATCTTCGCCATATCGAACGCGATTTGCACCACTTCGCCCACGCCCGGCCGCGCATGCGCCTCAAGCTGCGCCGTCACTGGCGCGCCCGCGATCTTGCCGAGCGCCAGCGTATGCGGCCCCAGCGGCTCGTTCGTCGCCACGGTCAGCGCAGCGCCGGCGCCCTTGGCCATCGCGGTGTTCTCCGGCCGGATGCCCAGCACCACGGCCTTGCCCATCCAAGCGCCGAGCGCACCCAGCCGCTCCGCCGGCACCCGGTGCACGGATCCGTCGTCGAGGCGCAGCACCGCGCCGTCGGCGTCGGCCACCAGCGTTGCGGGAATGAAATTCATGCTCGGCGCGCCGATGAAGCCCGCCACGAAGCGATTCGCCGGGCGCTCATACAGCGTGATCGGGTCGGCGGCCTGTTCGATCCGGCCACCATTCATCACCACCACGCGGTCGGCCAGCGTCATGGCCTCCACCTGATCATGCGTGACGTAGACGATCGTCGTCTGAAGCCGGCGATGCAGGCTCTTGATTTCAGCGCGCATTTCGATGCGCAGCTTGGCGTCCAGGTTTGAGAGCGGCTCGTCGAACAGGAACACCTGCGGATCGCGCACGATCGCGCGGCCGATCGCCACGCGCTGGCGCTGTCCGCCAGAAAGATTGCGTGGCTTGCGCGTGAGATAGGGCTCCAGCCCCAAGACCTTCGCGGCCTTTTCGATCTGCGCCTTGCGTTCCGCTTCCGGCACACCGCGCACTTTCATGCCGTAGCCGATGTTTTCGCCCACGGTCATATGCGGATAAAGCGCGTAGTTCTGGAACACCATGGCGATATTGCGCAGGCCCGGCCGAAGCGCCGTCACGTCCCGCTCGCCGATCGTCACCCGGCCGTCCGACACCGTTTCCAGCCCCGCGATCATGCGCAGCGTGGTGGTCTTGCCGCAGCCGGACGGGCCGACCAACACCACGAATTCCTTATCCTCGATCGCAAGGTTCAGGTCCTTGATGACCGAAACGGAGCCGTAGTTCTTATGGATACCGCTGAGGCTGACACGGGACATCGGGACTTGTCTCTCGGGCTATCTATAAAGGGGAGACGAACACCCGCCGGCTACATATCGCGCGGCTTTGGCGAGCGTTCGCCTCCTTCAAGTCTGGATCGTCGTTATGAACGAGAGGCGGCGTTGAGGCCGCCCCTCGTCAGGTCTTAGCTCTTCGGGGGCAGGCCCATCGAAGCGCGGTAGGCGGCAAGCTGCTTGTCGCGGCCGAACTCGTCGGTCAGCTTGTTCCACTCGGCAGCGACGGTATCAAGCGCCTGCTGCGGGGTGACTTCGCCGGCCAGCGCCTTCGAAAGCTCGATCTCCAGCACTTCCGAATAGGAGAAGTAGCCGGGGAGGCGCATGTCGAGGACGACGTTCTTAGCCGCGAGCGAGCCTTCCTGAGCGTCGAGGTAGCTCTTGGCTTCCTTTTCCGACATCAGGCTGGTCCACAGCGACAGGTCCTTGAAGTGCGAGGTGCGGTAGGGGTTCACACCCGTTCCGCCCGTCACAGCCGCCTTGCCCGAAACCGCCGGGCTCGACATCAGCTCGACGAAGTTCCAAGCCGCTTCCTGCTTGGTCGAGCTCTGCGGAACCGCAGCCTGCCAGCCGCCGAACGCCATGAAGGGCGAGCGGACGACTTCCGGGAACTCGTCCCAGGCCTTGGTCTTGTAGTTCCAGATGGTCTTGGAGCCCGGCAGCAGGGTCGAGCCGATCGTGCCCGGAACCTTCGACTGCTTGGGATCGGCCACAACGGTGCCGGTGTCGCCCCAGCCGAACGACTGCGCGACCTGACCGCCCGCATGGGCGGCGATCACTTCGCCGAACGAGAACTGAAGCGCGTTCGGGGGAGCGAGCTTAGAGGTCGCGATATAGACCTCAAGACCCTTCACCCAGCCCGGGTTGTTGACCTGGGCGTCCATCGTGTCCGGATCGAAGAAGAACGAGCCGGGCGCATCGGGATGGGCCGCATAGGACGCAGCGATCGAGAACAGGAACCAGAACTGCTGGCCGCCACGACGGTAGGCCGCCGCGTTGCCCCACAGGCTCTTGTCCGGGCGCTGGAAGAACTCGGAGATCTGGAGATAGTCGTCCCAGGTCTCCGGCGGAGCCAGATCCTTGCCGTATTTCGCCTTGAAGGCGTCCTTTTCGGCCTGATCTTCAAACAGGTCCGTGCGGTAGTAATAGGTGTGCACGTCGCCGTCGATGGTCTGCGACAGGGTCTTGCCGTTCCACACCATCAGCGCGTCGCGGTAGACGGGCGCGATGTCGTCCCAGGTCGGGCCGGTGCGCATGGCTTCGGGAACTTCCGTCAGGAAGTCCGTGAAGTCGGGCGACCAAGCCGGAGCGAAGGTGACGACGTCGAACGCGTCTTCACCCGACGTCAGCGACGTCACGATCTTCGGGTAGAGTTCCGACCACGGGAATTCCACGACGTTGACGGTGCCGCAGGTCTTCTTGGTCCACTCGTCAGCGGCCAGCTTCAGCGCCGAGGCGATGTAGGGGCCGGTCTGCGAAGCAGCCGTCAAGGTCACGCCCGTGTAGTCGGGCTCGCAAGCGGCGTTCGCCGCCGACATGCCGGCAGCCGTCATCACGACCGCGGCTGCCGTTCCCAGCAAAAACTGTTTCATTATCTCGCTCCCCAATTGCACTTGTTTGTCTTTGGTCCACGTTACTTGATGGCGCCAAGCAGCAGGCCGGACCGCATGAGCCGGCTCAGCGCGGCCGCCATGATCATCATCGGGACGATGGCGATCATCGCGGCAGCAGCGACCGCCCACCACTCGTCGCCGCGCTGGCTGTTCTGCCCGGCGACGAGGATGGGTAGTGTCTGCCATTTCGAGTTCGTCAGGAAGAGTGCGAACAGGAACTCGTTCCAGACGAAAGCAAGGGTAATCATGAAGGTGGCGGCAAGGCCGGGCGCCGACATCGGCACCACGATCCCGAAGAAGATCCGCCACGACGGAACGTTGTCCACCATCGCGGCCTCTTCCACTTCCACCGGAAGCGCCGCGAAGAAATCGCGCATCAGCCACACCACGATCGGAAGCGAAAACGCGGTATAAGCCAGCGTCAGCCCGACATAGGTGTCGACGAGCTTGAAGCCCATCTTGCCGACTTCGGTATACATCAAGAACAGCGCGAAGGCGGTCACGATCGGCGGGAACATGCGCTGGCTCACGAACCAGAACACGATGTCCTGATTGCCCAGCACAGGCCCCGGCAGCTTCACCTGATTCGCGGTGATCGACAGCACCAGCGCCGCCACGAACGACCAGATGAGTGCCTGCGCGCGGCCAAGCCCGAACAGCTCATGGCCGACGAGATAACCGCCAAGCGCCACCGCCACGAAGATCAACCCCGTCGCCAGCCGCACCCGGAAGGGATAGCGCACCAGCGCGTAGGCCGCCATCGCGCCCACCGTCGTCGCCAGCACCGCAGCCGAAAGCCCAACGATGGTGGAGGCGATGAAGGTGTTGAAGAATTCGCCCCGGTTGCCGGAGAAAAGATCCTTCCACGCATCCAGCGTCGGCCAGAAATCCACGAAGGGCATATAGGTCGGCCCGCCGACAACCGAGGTCGGCGGTTTGAACGAGGTGATCCCGATCCAGTAGAGCGGGAAGATCGTGAGGGCGAACCACACCGTGCAGCCGGCAAGGGCCAGCCAGCGGCGCGATCCAGCAAGATTGCGCACGCTCATCTATACTTCTCCAGCGTCGGCTTCAGAATGGCCAGATACACCGTACCGATTATTGTTATCACGGCCAGGAACAGGAAGCTCAAGGCCGATGTATAGCCGAGATTGAACTTCTTGAACCCTTCCTGATAGGCAAACAACGTCAGCGTTTCCGTTGAGATACCCGGCCCGCCGCCGGTCATCACGAATACGGTGTCGATGATCTTGTAGCTTTCGATCAGCCGGATGAACACAACGGCCACGGAAATCGGCAGCATCATGGGGAATGTGATGCCCCAGAACTGTTGCCAGGGGCTCGCGTTTTCCAGCGCCGCCGCCTCATACACGTCGTCCGGCAACGTCTGCAAACCGGCCAGCAGCATCAGGATCACGAAGGGCGTCCACTGCCAAACCTCCACGGCGATGATGGCGCCCAGCGCCCATTCCGTGGTGGTGAGGAAGGGAATGTTGGGAAAGCCCACCCAGGTCATGAACTGGTTGAGCGGCCCCATCGTCGGGTTGAACATCTGGCGCGCGATCAGCGCCACCGCCACCGGGGCCACCAGCATCGGCAGCAGGAAGGCAAGCCGGAACAGCCGCTCGCCCGGCACCCGCGCGTTCAGCGCCAGCGCCACCGCGAAACCGATCACGAATTGCACCGCCACCGAGATGACTGCGATCAGCGACGTCGTTCCGATCACGCGCCAGAACCGGGGCTGCTGCAACAGCGTCGTATAATTGTCGAGGCCCACGAAGCGGATCGGCGTCGGAGGCACCAGACGGAAGCTCATGAAGCTGGTGGTCAGCGAGTAGACGAGCGGAAAGATCGAGATCGCCAGAACGATCATCACCGCCGGCCACACGAAGAAATGCTTGATCGGATCGCGCGCGCGGATCGAGTCCTCGCTCACCATGTCACTCATGAAATGCGCCCTTGAAGAAGGTCCTCTATCTCCGACCGAACCGGCATGGAAGGCGCCGTTCCGGGCTTGCGAACCGAAAGGCTCGCCAGCGCGCAGCCGAATCGCGCCGCGTCCATCGGGCTCATGCCCTCGCCGAGCGCGGTTGCAAACCCGCCGTTGAAGGCGTCGCCCGCGCCCGTCGTGTCCACCACCTTGGGGGCGGGGAAGGATGCGATCAAGCCGGAGCCGGCCGCACCGTGCAACAGGGCGCCGCGTTCGCCAAGCGTGATCAAGGCGTTGCGCGCGCCCCGTGCAAGCAGCACCTCGGCCGCGCGCTTGGCGTCGTCCACCGTCACCACGTCGATGCCCGTCAAGGCAGCGGCTTCGGTTTCGTTCGGCGTTACATAATCGCACAGCGCCAGCAGCGCGTCGTCTACGGTTGCCGCCGGCGCCGGGTTCAGCACCGTCGTCACGCCGTGCCGGCGCGCGATGGCCAGACCTTCCCGCGCCGCTTCGATCGGTTGTTCGAACTGCGTCATGAACACGTCCGCGCCTGCGATCGCGTGTTCGGCGGCCCGCACATCGTCCGCCGAAATCTTACCCGCCGCACCGCTCTCCACGATAATGGCGTTGTTGCCGGTCTCGGTTGACACGAAAATGAAGGCCGCGCCCGTCGGTGTGTCCGCGTCGGTCACCACCAGCGAGGTGTCCACGCCCACCGCGCTCCAGGCTGCCCGCGCGATTTCGCCGAAGGAATCGGCGCCGACGCGGGTGATGAACTGCGCTTTGGCGCCGGCCTTGGCCGCGGCCACCACTTGGTTCGATCCCTTGCCGCCCGGTCCCATCGCAAAGCCACGGCCCAGGATCGTCTCGCCCATGACAGGCAAACGCGGCGCGCGGAACGCAAGGTCCGCCACGAAGATCCCGAGTACCACAACTTTGGACTGAGCCATTTGGCGCCTCCAACCGTATCCCGCCCGTCGCTCACGCGTCCGGCGGAATCACGCCTTTCTTCAGGAGGAAGCATCCATAGAACCGCCGCTCGCCGGTTACCAGCACCGCATAGGCGTTCTTGGCCCGCTCATAAAAGGCGAAGCGCTCGACCGACCCCATCGGCGAGGGTTTGCCCTCCGCCGCATCGATCGCAGCCTGAACTTCGGCCTGCACGGGAGCAATCGTGTTCGGCTCGCCGACGATCTCCATCCGCTCGGCCGGGTTCGGCACGAAGCTATCGAGCGGCATCACCGAAAGCACGGCTTCCACCGCCCGCGCCGCACTCACGCCGTCCATGCGGATAGGCTCGCCCCAAATGGTTTCGCGCGCCACGGAGTCGGCCGGGAAATTCGTATCGCAGATCACCAGATCGTCGCCATGGCCCATGGCGCGCAGAACATGCAGCACCTGCGCGTTCAGCAGCGGGTCCAGCCCCTTCAACATCCGGTCGTTCCTCCCGATCCCAGACCCAAGGTCTCCACCTTGCGCCTCGCACTTCACGGCTTCTTGTTTTGCGGGTGAATTCTGGACACGCGGCGTTTGCAATGTCCAGCCCTAAAGCCATAAGAAATACACAAATACGGTAAATCTTCATGGCGAAAGCGGCGCTTCAAATCAAGCCTCTATTCACGTTGCGCTCGCGGGTGGTGAAGTTGTGGGGATAAACGCCCGTCTCCTTCCCCTGACGGCAAGCCGAAGCTCGTCGAGGCTCCCTAATTGAGCACGCAAGCTCTTGTAGACTCCGACAAATTGCAATGTTTGCTCATTTTCCAGTCAGCGCCGGGAGCGACATCCTCATAGGCCCCGTAGAGCCGTTCAGGGCCGTTTTTACGGTGAACGGCGTGCCCGCTCTCCCGCGCGCCTTTAAGCCGCCCGTCGATGGGTAGCCCCGACCTTCTGTCGCGAAGGCCGACACTTTACAATTAACGCATCCTGCGTAAAGTCGCCTCCGAACTTGCCTTGAGGTCACCTCCGTGAATTTGACAAGCCCGCGCTTCGCGACCCGGCTCAATTCCTTCGCAAGCCGTCCGGATCTTTACTGGCCCGGGCAGTCCGGTAAACCGAGCGTTCTTCAGATCGTGGAGCGCGCCGCCACCGTTCCGGGCCTCACCGACGTCGACCTCAACTACCCCGATCACGTTTCCGGCCCGCCGGCCGATCTTGCCCGCCGCATCGGCGATCTCGGCCTTGCCGTCAATGGTTTGGCGATGCGCTACTACACCAACCCCGCCTTCCGCCTCGGCGCCTTCACCAACCCCGATCCGGCCGTGCGCCGCGAGGCGATCGACCTCACCAAGCGCGGTATCGACGCCGCCCGCCAAATGGGGTCGCGCCTGATGACCGTCTGGCTCGGCCAAGACGGGTTCGATTATCCCTTCCAGGCCGATTACGCCGCCCTCTGGGCGCTCGAAGTCGACGGCATCCGCGAGATTGCCGCCCATGATCCGGACTGCGACATATCCATCGAGTATAAGCCCGACGAGCCGCGCGCCTTCTCCCTTTTGCCCGACTGCGCCACCACCTTGCTCGCCATCAAGGAAGCCGGCAGCCCCAACCTCGGCGTCACGCTGGATTTCGCCCACGCCCTCTACGCCGGCGAGCAGCCGGCCGCCGCCGCCGCCCTCGTCGCCCGCCATTCCCGCGTCCTCGGCCTCCACCTCAACGACGGTTACGGCAAGCGCGACGACGGCCTGATGGTCGCCGCCGTTCACCCCCAGCAGACGCTGGAACTCCTCATCCAGATCCGCCGCGACGGCTATGACGGCGCCGTCTATTTCGACACTTTCCCCGATCTCACCGGCCTTGATCCCGTGCACGAATGCACCGTCAATATCGCCACCGTCCGCCGGCTTCTGGCCATCGCGGACCGCCTGGAATCGGGTAACAGCCTCGGCGACGCCATCGCCCGCCAGGATGCCGTCACCGCGCAAAGCCTCGTTCAAGCGGCGCTTCTCGGCGGCGGGTCATGACCGCCCAGGCGCTCGATCCCGCCAGTTCCGATCCGCGCGCCGTCGGTCCCCGCATCCGTATGATGATGCCCAGCCTCACGCCGCTTGAGGTGCGCGTCGTCGAAACCGTTTTCGGCCAGGAGGATTTCGGCGAAGCCACCGCGTTGAAAGAGGTCTCCAGCGCCGCCGGCGTGTCCGAGGCCTTGGTGGTCAAGCTTGCCAAGAAGCTCGGCTATTCCGGCTACCGCGATTTCCGCGCAGCCGTCGCCGATTACAACCGCCTGCCCACCGCCGAAATGTTCCGCGAGCTCACGCCGGAAGATACCGGCCGCGAAATCGTCGAGAAGGTGTTTCGCACCTCCATTCAGGCGCTGGAGGAAACCCTCGCCATTCTCGACATCGCCGCCTTCGAGCGCGCCGCCGAACTCATCCACACCTCCGGCCAGCGCGATTTCTACGGCGTTGGCGGGTCCGCCCAGATCGCGCGCGACGTCGCCCATAAATTCCTGCGCATCGGCATCCGCACCAATCTCTTCGACGACGCGCATATGATGTTGATGTCCGCCGCCCTTCTCGGCCCCGGCGATGTGGCCGTCGGCTTCTCCCATTCCGGCCGCTCCACCACCGTGCTCGAAGCCATCGAAACCGCCCGCCGCGCCGGCGCCCGCACCATCGCCGTCACCAACTATCCGGCGTCCCCGCTCGTCGACCTTGCCGACGTCGTGCTCCTTTCGACCGCGCGCGGCTCGCCGCTGATGGGCGAAAACGCCGCCGCCCGCATTGCCCAGCTCAACGTGTTGGATGCGCTGTTCGTCGCCGTCGCCCAGCGCCAAGGCACCGCCACCGACGCCAACCTTGCCCGCACCATGTCCGCCGTCCGTCTCAAGCGAAAAGGGGAGGGCGGCCGATGACCAGCCCCCGCGTCGTCGTCGTTGGCAGCTTGCACTACGACGTCATGGTCGAAGCGCCGGACCGTCCCCGCAAAGGCGAAACCATGGTCGGTCGCCGCTGGTGGCCCAAATGCGGCGGCAAGGGCGGCAATCAGGCCGTGGAAGCCGCCCGCGCGGGCGCAGAGGTCGTCATGGTCGGCGCCGTCGGACCCGACAATTTCGGCACTGCGCTTCTCGAAAACCTCGCCCGCGCCAAGGTGGACCACCGCCCCGTCCGCGTCGTCGCCGGCGCTGCGTCGGGCATGAGCGTCGCCATCATCGACGACAGCGGCGACTACGGCGCCGTCATCGTTTCGGGCTCGAACCTGACGCTCGGCCCGGACACGCTCCCGGCCGACGCCTTCACCGGCGCCGGAATCCTCATCCTCCAGAACGAAATCCCCGAGCCCGCCAACCTTGCCGCCGCCCGCCTTGCTCGAGCCGCCGGCGCCCGCGTCCTCCTCAACGCCGCCCCCGCCCGCCCGCTTGCCACCGCGCTGCTCGCGCTTGTCGACATCCTTATCGTCAACGCCATCGAGGCCGAAATGCTCGGCGCCGCCCCCGTCGTTACCCTCGAAGATGCCGCCCGCGCCGCCGAAACCCTCTCCCGGCAAGCCCCCACCGTCATCGTCACCGCCGGTGCCTCCGGCGTCGCCGTCCATGCCCGAACCAAAGTCCCAGGCACTGCCTTCACGCTCCCCGCCCTCCCCATCACCCCCCAAAGCACCCACGGTGCCGGCGACTGCTTCGTCGGCACGCTCGCCGCAGAACTGGCAAAAGGCGTGGCGATCAAAGACGCCGTATCCCGCGCCAACGCGGCAGCCGCCAACCTCGTCGCAACGCCGGAGGATGAACGGGGAGGGTAGGGGTAGCGCTGGTTAATCCTTCTCCCCTTGCGGGGTCTCGGCCCAGGGGCTAGGTGGCCCGAGAGGGCCGGTTGAGGGGTCTCTTACTTCTGAGACAATCTCCCCACCATCATCGAAGCGGCGCCCACTCCGCCCCCCGTCACACCCGTTCTATCATCCCGCTCACCACCCGCGCCGCCTCCATCTGCGGCATGTGTCCGGCGCCCGGCACGATCTCCGCGTGCACGCCCTCGGGGATCGCCAGCACCGCGTCCTTCTCGCCCCACACCACCTGCACCGGGCCCGCCAGCCCGGCCGCCACGTCCCGCACCTCCACGCGTTGCCGGTCGCCGTCGAACACCGCCTCGGCAATCCGCGCCATCGCCCCGCGCGATGCGCTCACCGCCGCCAGCACGCCTGCCGCCATTGCCGGGCTCACCAGCTCCGGCCGGGCCACCAGATACCGCAGCGCGTGCATCGCGCTCGCCTCGTCGGTCATCGCCAGAAACGCCTGCACGAAGGCCCCGTTCACCGCGCCACCAAACCCGGCCGGTGCGATCAGCGTCAGCGCGCTCACGCGCTCCGGTGTCCGCGCGGCCGCCAGCACGCTCGCCGCGCCGCCCAGCGAATGGCCGACAAGGTGAACCCCCGTCAGCTCCATCGCCTCCAAAAACCCCGCCACGGCGCCTGCCAGCACGGCCATGTCGCCGTTGCCCACGTCCTTGCCCGACCGGCCATGCCCCGGCAGATCGATCGCATAGGTCGTCGCTCCGCGCGCCAGTTGCGGCTGGTTGAAGGCCCAGGTCTGATGATCCGCGCCAAAGCCGTGAACCAGCACGATGGTGCGAGCTCCGTCGCCGGCCTTGAGATAGGCGATGTCCCGCCCGTCCACGCCCACCGTGCCGCGCGCCGTTCCTCCCGCCATGCCGCTCACCCGGTCGTCAGCACGGCGAGCGGTGTGCCCACGCTCGCAACATCGTCCACGTCGACCAGGATTTTCTTGATCACGCCGGCGAAGGGCGCTTCCACTTCCATATCCAGCTTTGTCGTGCCGATCACCACGATCAACTCGCCCGCCGCCACGCTCTCGCCCTCGGCTTTCAGCCATTGGCGCACCACGCCTTCCTCGATTTCCACGCCAAGTGAGGGCATCACGAAATCCTGGTCCATCGTCGTCTCCTCAAAGCCCGCGCCGCGCCAAATCCAATGCGTCCGTGCCGGTCCGCCCCATCGACTGCCCAGAAGCTTGCCCAGACGCCTGATTAAAGAACTCGCCCGTCACCACATCGATAATGTTGGAGGCCTGCGGGAAATAGCTGGCTTCCAGGTCGGCCCCCGGCACGATCCAGTTCGGCGCGCCTAGTACCCGCACGGGCGCCTTCAGAGCGTCGAAGGCGAAGCGTTGAATGTTGGTGGCCAGCGTCATCAGGAAGCTGCCGCGCTCGTTGGCTTCGGAAACCAGTATCACCCGGCCGGTCTTGCGCACGGACGCCAGCACCGGCTCGTAATCGAAGGGCACCAGCGTGCGCGCGTCGATCACCTCAAGCGAAATGCCGTGTTCGGACTGAAGCACGTCCGCCGCCTCGATCGCCTTGTAGAGCGAGGGGCCGATGGTCAGCACCGTCACGTCCTCGCCCGCCCGCTTCACGTCGGGCACGCCGATCGGCGTGTGGTAATACTCGGTGGGAACGCCGCCGGCGTTGAACAGCTCCACCGTGTCGTAAAGGCGCTGGCTTTCGAAAAACACCACGGGATCGTCGCCCGAAAGCGCCGCCGCCAGCAGCCCCTTGGCGTCGGTCGGCGTTGCCGGATACACCACCTTCAGTCCCGGAATATGTCCCACCAACGCCGACCAATCCTGTGAATGCTGGGCGCCATATTTGCTCCCGATCGAGCAGCGCAGCACCACCGGCATCTTCAAGGTGCCGCCGCTCATGGCTTGCCATTTGGCCATCTGGTTGAAAATCTCGTCGCCGGCCCGGCCGATGAAGTCGGTATACATCAGCTCCACCAGTGCCCGGCCGCCTTCCACCGCATAGCCCACGGCGGTCGAAACGATCGCGGCTTCCGAGATGGGCGAGTTGAACAGCCGGTGATAGGGCAAAATCTCGGCAAGCCCCCGGTACACCCCGAAAGCGCCGCCCCATTCGCGGTTTTCCTCGCCGTAAGCCACCAGTTTGTCGTCATGGACGAAGTGGTGCAGTGCCGCTTCGAACAGTGCGTCGCGCACGGTGATCGCCGATAGTGCGGAAAGCTTCTTGCCTTCGGGTCCGATGCCCGCCCGGCTGCGTTTGGCAAGCTGCGCCACGCGCGGCGATGTTTCGGCCGGCGCCGTCAGTTCCCCTACCGCCGCCTCGCTCGGCCGCGTGGTGTTGGAAAACATCAGCCGGCCCACCACCAGCGGGTCGGCCTTCACGTCGATCCCCGGCGAAACCTCCTGGTCCACCGCCAGCCCCACGATGGCCGCCATCAGCGCCTTCACGTCGGCCACGATGGCCGCTTCCGCCGCGTCGTCCATCAGTCCATGGGCTTTCAGCGCCGCGCCATGGCTGGCGATCGGGTCCACCGAGCGCCACGCTTCCATCTCCTCGCGGGTGCGATAAACATTGGCGTCGGTCGGCGAATGGCCGCTCTGGCGGTAGCATTCCACGTCCAAGAGCGCCGGGCCTTGCCCCGCCGCCAGCAAATCACGCTTGCGCCGCACCGCGTCTGCCACCGCCAGCGGGTTGGTGCCGTCCACGGTCTCGGCGTTGAGGTTATCCGCGTTGAAGGCGGCGCCAATGCGCGACAGCCGTTCCCAGCTTGCCGTCTCGCCCTTGGTCTGGCCGCCCATGGCGTAGAAGTTATTGTGGAAGAGGAACAGCACCGGCAGGCCGCCGCGCCGGCTCTCGTCCCACAACTGGCTATACTGCGCCATCGACGCGAAATTCATCGATTCCCAAACCAGCCCGCATCCGGTCGATCCGTCGCCGATGTTGGCAACGGTAATTCCGCCGTCGCGCTGCAACTTCTTATAGAGCGCCGCTCCCGTGGCGATGCCGGACGATCCGCCCACGATCGCGTTGTTGGGATACATCCCGAACGGCGGGAAAAAGGCGTGCATGCTGCCGCCCATGCCCCGGTTGAACCCGTTGGATTTCATGAAGATTTCGGCGAGCAATCCCAGCAGCAAAAACTGTTCGGCACGCTCGCCGGCGCTGCCCGCTTGCAGCTTCGCCTCAAGGCTGCGCAGCAACCCGCCGCCGCCTTCCGCTTCCATGATCGCCGTCAGCCCGGCGGGTGAAAGCCTTGCGATCGCCGAAAGGCCCTTGGCAATGAACTCGCCATGGCTGCGGTGGCTGCCGAAGATATGATCGTCCGCCTCCAGCGCGAGTGCGGACCCAACCGCCGCGCCTTCCTGGCCGATCGAAAGATGGGCCGGCCCGGCATAGGCATATTTGATGCCGGCATAGGCGCCCTGGCTTTTCAGGGATGCGAGCACCGTCTCGAACTCGCGCACGATCAGCATGTCGCGGAAAACTGCCCGCAGCCGGTCGTCGCCATAGCGCGCCCGTTCCGCCTCGAACGGCTCGGCATAGGCATGCACCGGTATCGACCCAAGCTCCAACACGCCCGAGACCCGCGTCTTCTGCGGATCCACAGTTAGCTGTTTCGGCATGACTGGCCTCTCACGTTGGCTACATTTGATCGATATCCGATCATTTGCTCGCATATCCTTCCCGCCCCGTCAAGCGCTCAACCGGTCTTGGCGCTTGTCTCACGGCTGTGAAATCAGCGTTGCGACGCTTGCGAATGAAACGACATGTCTTAGTTTAGGTTTTTTTTCTAACATAAATAGACTTTTGCTCCTTATCATACTTTTTCAAGCGATGCTGAATGTCATGTGAAATGAGTAGTTCTATGGCAGACTGCCTTCATGGCATTTATTCACCCTTCGATCGTTCGCCCTGTCTCCTGCGCTTGCACACTTGCTCATTTCCGCATACCGTGTAGTCATGTCCGATACGGCCGACTCTACTCCGCAAAAGCGCCTCGATCTCGCCGCCCGCGTTGCTTGGTCCTATTATGTGAAGGGCCGTACGCAGGATGAGATTGCGCGCACGCTTGCTTTGTCGCGGCAAGTTGTTCAGCGCCTGCTTTTGCTTGCGAGCACGGAATCCCTGATCAAGTTCCGCCTCGACCATCCGCTACGCGCCTGCATCGAAGTTGGAGAACACTTGACCGAGCGTTTGGGGTTGCGGCTTGCCACCGTCGCCCCCGGTATGTCCGACGAGGATAACCGCGACACCGTTGCCATTGCTGCTGCCACGCATGTTGAAAACCTCTTGTCCCGCAAGGCCCCGGCCGTCATCTGCCTTGGCATCGGCCGAACCCTGCGCGATGCCGTCCGGCAAGTACCGTCGCTGTCCTGCCCGCAGCACAAGCTCGTGTCGCTTGTCGGCAATGTGACCCGCGATGGCCGCTCCAGCCGGTTCGATGTCGTCAATCTCTTGGCCGACCGTACCGGCGCCGAGGCCTATACCCTGCCCATGCCTATTATCACCGCTACGCCGCAAGAGCGGGAGATGTATCAGGCACTCGCCGGCTACCGGTCTGTCAAAGCGCTCGCCGCAGCCGCCGATACGATCTTTGTCGGCGTCGGCGCCATCGCCTGGGACTGTCCCATTCATACCGACGGCTTCATCGACGACCGGGAGCTTGGCGAGCTTCTCGATGCCGGCGCCATCGGAGAGGTGGCCGGGTGGAGTTTCGACGCGGCAGGCGCCTGGGTCCGCACCGGCCTGCACGATCGCCTCACTGCCATCCCGCTCGATGTGCCAGCCCAGCGCACGACAATTCTCGTCGCTTGCGGCGTGGATAAAGTGGGCCCCATCGCGGCCGTGTTGAAGGCGGGCATCGCCAACGGTCTCATCACCGATGAGCTGACGGCCAAGGCTATCCTCGATCTCACCTGATCCCGAAAACCGCTCCTTTGCGTCCGTCGAAGACGTGTCCGCCCAAGAGCCGAAGGCGGCAAGCGGTGGCGGCATTCGGTCTAAGTCTCGAAAAGCGATCATGACGACTACACCGTATTCGATTCCGTCGGTTAGACGACTACACGCCGTCGCTCTCTAAAATGCTGTTCCGTTTTTTGCGGATTGTCCGGTCGAATTTCTTAATCGGCCGTGAATATACAACTTCAGATTTTAGCGTTGGCTATTCAGAAAGTCCGCCGCGGCGCTCGATCCCGCGATTTTCGATGGCGTGCGGGGCCTCTTTGCAGGCGGCGGAATTCGAGCATTTGTCTATTTTTTTATGGGATTTGCCACAATCGTATAAAAAATCCTAACAAGATCCGCATTTCCTGCCGGTTTGGTCGCGTCCCACCAAGGATGCGCTCAAGAAACTTAATATGAGCATGCTTTTGCCTGGACCCTCTCGACGCTCTGTGTGAACCAGGCACGTCAGCCCTACAGGGTTGCAACAAAAAACGGCGTGGAGCAGGGTAGGGGGTGCGAGACATGAGCTTGATGCTGATCGGTTTGACTAGGCCCGGAACGGCTGCCCAAGTTGTCGCCAAGGACGGAACGATCGCCGGAATGGCCGTGCGTTCCATCGAGGCAAACGGCCTTGCGGTTCTTGTCGTGCCTGTTCCGCAGAAGTCTCGCTCGCTTTTCTCGCGTCGAAAAAAAGGCGAATTTCCTAAATCTGTTCAAAGGGTTATGGTAACGGTCGCAGCGGTTGGACCGCTTCTCCCGGCCCATCCCGGCACCATCATCGAGACTGATGCCGAGGCGCTGGCGCTCATCGTCGGAAACGCCGGCCCGCTTGCCTCCGCCCTCGGCGAGATGGGGCTTGCTCGGCAGTTTCACGTCACCCTGTTCTGGGACCGGGATGCCGTTCTCTCTCGCCTCAAGTCCCGCCCAGCCCTTCGCGCCGCCGCCGCAATTGCCGCAAATGGGCGGATTTCCCTGGAAAAGGCGACCCAAGACCTCGTAGGCATCGAACGCCACCGCCTCGCCGGGTGCGCCGCCGAACTGCTTCGGTCGGTCTCTCGCGACATGATCGATCTGCCGCCGGACGGAGAAAGCTGTATCGCCAATCATCTTGTTCTGGTCGATGCCGGCGCGGAAGCGGGGTTCGATATGGCCCTCCAACTCATCGACGACGAGATGCCCGGCCGCAGCGTAACCCGCAGTATCGGCCCGCTTCCCGCCTTTTCCTTCGCCGCGATCGCCGTCGACCGCATTGAGCCCGAGCGCCTTGTCGCTGCCCGCGCGTTGCTTGGCGTCGGCCCGCACTGCGGGGTGTCGGAGATCCGCAATGCCTATCTGGCCTTCGCTCAGGCGCGCCTGCCCGACCTCGTCGAAGGGGAAATCGCGCCTGCCGCCGGTGAGGCCGCCATGGCCTACTGGCTGCTCGCCCGTCATGCCCAGCTTGGCGCGCGCCTCGGTCATGAACCGTCGGTGCTCCTTGATATTCGCCGCGGCGGGCAGCCGCTCGCGCTCGCGGCATGAGCGGCTGAAATCGAATTTAAAAACAATGTCCTACACCCATACATAAGTCTAATCCCGCGATCAGGGGAGCCATCATGACGACATTTCAGGATATTCATCATGCCGGCGCAGACCCATCTTCAGTGGGCCTCGTCGGTAGCCTACTCCAACACGGTGTCACGCTTCAGGGCGATATCGTGCTGTCGGTTGCCGGCGTGGATCTCATCGATGTCGGCCTCAAAGTTTTCCTCGCCTCGGTTACCCCACCTGCCGAATGGACCTCGCCCGGCACCATCGATACGGCTGGGGTGGAAGTTCGGGTGTCCCTCAAGTCCGACCGGCCGGCCGCCATGACGGGGCGCGGCTATCTGACCGGCCGGCTGGTCGAGCGCGATATGGATGCCGCGTTGCTGACAGCGCTGGAGGCCATCGGAGCGCGGTTCGATGCGACAGTGTCGCGTATGGCGAGCCGAGACTCGGCCGGCACTCTCATGATCAGCTTTCTCGTAGCCCCTTCTAAAACAGAGCTGTTTTTGGCTGCACTCGCGTCGGCGGTTCCCCAGGCCGCCATTACGCTGGCCAACATCCCGGAGGTGCGCTCATGATGCCTTATGCCAATTTTACGACCGATGGCGAGGGCCTTGGCGACCTGTTGCACGCGGTTGCGGAGCGCACCCTGCCGCTCGGCGCTTTCAACATCGAAGCCGATCGCGCCGGCCCGGACTTGGCGCGAATAGTCCTGGGGCTTGTAGAGTTCACGCGGCGTTTGTTGGAAACGCAGGCTCTTCAACGTATGGAATCGGGCAGTCTTTCGCCGGAAGACGAGGAGAAAATCGGCCTCGCTTTGATGCGGGCGGGCGAGGCGGTTCGTACTGTTGCTGGCGGTTTCGGGCTTTCTGAAAACGATCTCGATTTCCACTTCAAGAGTTTCGGACAGGTTCTATGCGCCTAGCATCGGGCGCGCATCGATAACGGTTACTCAACAATTAGCGATGAATATAGAATGCAAGCTAAGACTTGTTTCAAACCGAGGCCTTCTTGAGATCGTTTCAGGTTCGGCCGATCTCTCGATTATCAACAAGATCAAGAAACGGCACCACTATGACTTTTAACCCCGGCCCTGGCCTGAACCATCGGATTAATGAGCGCGCTTCAGTCCTGGACACAGATGTTGTGTTCGTGGATGCCAAGCAAAAGCTTGTCGAGAGTCCCGCCGAAAGCCAAAAAGCTTCGATCGAATCGGCAACTTCGTCCGAAACCACGGACGATGCGGCTTCAACCGTCGCGGCGTCCAGCCCACTCCTTCGTGCCGTGTATCACAGCAAAATCTCGCCTGCCTTGACCGAGACTCAGCTTCGAGAACTTGTAAACAATGCAGCTATTTCTAACCAGAAATTTCATATCACGGGTATATTGATGGCTCGCAACGGATATTTCGTTCAAGTCTTAGAGGGGGCCGAGTCCGACGTCATGGCGCTTCTTTCTCGTATTTCCGCCGATGAACGGCATTCCGATATTACCATGTTGACCTGCGAAGTTGTCGACACGCGTCGCTTTGGTCATCCGTGGCTGGGTTTCCTTCCGCATAGCGCGGATCCGCAAAACAAGGACAACTTCGATCCAAGCGTTCTACCGATCGACGTCTTGTTCGATGCTTTGGCCGAAGCGCGAGACCACAGTCATTTCATCGACTGAGTTTGATTTTGGATAGATACCTCAGTCGATCCTAGCCCATCAACATGCTCTTAATGCTGCCTTCCTCGTCGGCGCGGTAGTCGAGATCGGTTTCAATGTGGTGGATATGATGCCGCATCAATTCAGCGGCTTGCACGCCATCCCCTGCCGCTAGGGCCTTTACGATCAACCCATGCTCGTCCCGCGCGCAGCTTGAAGCCGCGCTTCGCCCATAAAGCGCGATCACCAGGGAAGACCGCGCAACGAGTTCGCGCAGGAATCGCGAGAGCAGATCATTGCCCGCGATCGTGGCAATCCGCAGATGCAATTCGCCCGATGCATGAATTTCGGCCCGCCGTGCGCTCGGTCCACGCGAGGCGATCGCTTCGGCTTCGGCCGCAAGATGTTGCTCCAGCATCTCAAGGTCAGCGCGCGTCACGCGCGCAGCGGCGATTGCAGCCAGTCCGGGTTCGATCATCAGGCGCGCCGCGAAAACCTGCCGCGCCTCCTCAGGCGAGGGCCGGGACACGAAAGCTCCGCGATTGCGCTCGATCGTGACGATCCCGTCGAAAGCCAGCGCCTGAAGCGCGGCGCGAACCACGGTGCGGCTGGCGCCGAAGGTGGCGCCGACGTCGTCTTCCACCGGCTTTGTGCCGGGCGCGAGCCTGCGGTCGACGATCGCGTCATGCAAAGCATCGCGAATGGCGCCGGCCCGCAACGCCCTTCGTCGCCCGCTTCATGGGCGAGCACAATGTGATCGCCGGTCGGGTCGTTTCCGTCGATGGGGACGCCGTGCGCTTCGATGTGCCCGGCGGCGCATCGCTTTTGGCAAGCCCTGCCAAGCGGCCCGAGGTCGGCGCCTCGATCGCGATTGCCGTTCGCGCCGACAAGATCGTGCTCGGCGAAGGCGATGCCGGGCGCGGCTTCACCGCTCTTGTTTCCGCCGTCGAATACCGGGGCGCCACCGTCCACGTGTCGGTCTCGGCGCCGGGCCTCGACGAATTCGCCGTCTCGATCGACGAGGCGAAGTTCTTCCAAACCCCGCTCGCGGTTGGCGATGCGGTGCCTTTGTCGTGGTCGGCCGGGGGCGTTCACGTGCTCGGCTGACATCAAAAAGCGCGGACCGCCGGTTCGGCAAGAAGGGGGACTACATGACTGATACGACCAAAGCCACGGAAACCAAGGGCCTTTCCCGCCGCAGCCTCCTGAAGACGGGCGCTGCCGCCGTCGGCCTCGCCGCCGGTTCCGGCGCCATCACCGGCTTCCCGACCATCTGGGCCCAGAACATCAAGGACGTGACGCTGCGCCAGTTCGGCACCGGCGTTTCGAACATCAATGCCATCGCCGACAAGTGCAAGGAAGACCTTGGCTTCACCTTGCAGATGACGGCGCTCGACAGCGACGCGGTTGCTCAGCGCGCCGTGACGCAGCCGGACAGCTTTGATATCGCCGATATCGAATACTGGATCTGCAAGAAGGTCTTCCCGGCCGGCGTGATGCAGCCGCTCGATGTTTCGAAGATGACGTATTTCGACAAGCTCGTGCCGCTGTTCGTGACCGGCAAGCTGACGCCGGACAGCGTGATCGCGCAGGGCACCGCGCCGCATACGGTTGGTTTCGTGACGGCCGCCGACTCCGTCGAATTCGCCAAGGAGCCGACCAACTGGCTCACGATGATCCCGACCATCTACAACGCCGACACGCTGGGCATCCGCCCGGACCTCGTCGGCCGTGAGATCACGAGCTGGGCGGATATTCTCGATCCGGCCTTCAAGGGCAAGACCTCGATCCTGAACATCCCGTCGATCGGCATCATGGATGCGGCAATGATCGCCGAGAGCGCCGGCGTGATGAAGTATGCCGACAAGGGCAACATGACCAAGGAAGAGATCGACGCGACGATCGACTTCCTGATCGAAACCAAGAAGGCCGGTCAGTTCCGCGCTTTCTGGAAGTCCTTCGACGAGTCCGTCAACTTGATGGCGTCGGGCGAAGTGGTGATCCAGTCGATGTGGTCGCCGGCCGTCGCCGCCGTCCGCTCGAAGGGCATCCCCTGCGTGTTCCAGCCGCTGAAGGAAGGTTACCGGTCGTGGGGCGGCGGCCTTGGCGTCGCCAAGCACCTTTCCGGCTTCAATTTGGATGCGGCCTACGAATACATCAACTGGTACATGTCGGGCTGGGTCGGCGCTTACCTCAACCGCCAGGGCTATTACTCGGCCTGTCTCGACACCGCCAAGGCCTTCATGGAGCCCTACGAGTGGGCGTTCTGGATGGAAGGCAAGCCGGCGGAAAAGGACATCATGTCCCCCGAAGGCAAGATCATGGAAAAGGCCGGCTCCGTGCGCGACGGCGGTTCCTTCTACGACCGCATGGGCAAGGTCGCTTGCTGGAACTCGGTCATGGACGAAGACCGCTACATGGTGAAGCGCTGGAACGAATTCATCTCGGCGTGATGACTGCGGCCGGGGGCAACCTCCCGGCCGCACCGCCTTTCTTCCCGCTTCCGCTGACGGAGGCGGGGAGGAGGGTCCGTTTGGATCTACCGGCCGAAAGCCCGCCATGACCCGCATCGCCCGCCTCACGCCCTATCTTCAGGCTTTGCCGCTGACGATCATTCTCGGCGTCTTCTTGGTCGTTCCCATCCTTACCATCGTCATGGTGAGTTTTTGGGATTATGATTCCATTCGGATCTACCCGGATTTCGTGACGTTCAACTATGAAGAGACCCTTTTTTCCTTGGTTACGTGGAAGATTTATTTCAATACGTTGAAGTTTACCGTCATTGTATGGGCCATAACCCTGTTCGTCGGCTTTTGGGTCGCCTATTTCCTGGCGTTTCATGTGCGAACGACGTCGATGCAGTTGGTGCTGTTTCTCGTTTGCACCGTGCCGTTTTTGACCTCCAACATCATTCGAATGATTTCCTGGATCCCGTTTCTCGGCCGAAACGGGCTTTTGAACAGTGCGCTGATCAGCGCCGGCATCGCGCCGGAACCGCTTGAATTCCTGCTGTTTTCAGAGTTCGCGGTCGTACTTGCGATGGTGCATCTCTACACGCTCTTCATGGTGACGCCGATTTTCAACACGCTGATGCGCATCGACCGGTCGCTGATCGAAGCGGCTCGGGATGGGGGTGCCAGCGGGTTTCAGATGCTCACCAACGTCATTCTGCCGCTGGCAAAGCCCGGCATCGCGATCGGCTCGATTTTCGTGGTGACGCTGGTGATGGGCGACTTCATCACCGTGCGCTTCATGTCTGGCGGGCAGTCGGCATCGGTAGGTCTCATGATGTCGAACCAGATTTCGCTGCTGCAATACCCGGCCGCCGCAGCCAATGCCGTGGTGTTGCTGGCAGTGGTGCTGATGATCGTCGCGGCGATCTTGCGCGTCGTCGATATACGCAAGGAGCTTTGAGCATGGCTCATGAACAACGCGGCGCAGCTTTCTATATCCTCGCGGCTTTCTTTGCTCTGTTCGTGCTGTTTCTTTATGGCCCGCTCTCGACGATCCTGATCCTGTCGTTTCAGGGGCCGGACGGCGGGCTTACATTCCCGATGAACGGGGTGTCGGGGCGCTGGTTCGTGAACCTCTTCGAGCAGCAGGCCGTCGGCGATTTCGGCGGGTCCTTCACCCGGTCGTTTATTCTCGGGCTGATGGTGATGGTGACGACGGTGGTCGTTGCGCTGCTTGGCGGGCTCGCGTTCCGCCGCCGGTTCTTTGGCGCCACCGCCTTGTTTTATCTCACGGTTTCCAGTCTGGTGGTGCCGTCCATCCTGGTTTCGCTTGGTATCGGCCTTGCCTTCCAGGTCACCGGCTTTCGCCCTGCTTGGTATTCCTCGGCCTTCGGCGCGCATCTGACGTGGACGCTGCCGTTCGGCCTTCTCATCATGTTCGCCGTGTTCAACCGCTTCTCCCCCGCCTATGAGGAAGCCGCGCGTGATCTTGGCGCCTCGCCCTGGCAGACGTTTCGCCATGTCGTGTTGCCGATGATAACGCCGCCGCTGGTGGGCGTCGGGCTATTCGGCTTCTCGCTGTCCTACGACGAATTCGCACGGACGCTGATGACGTCAGGCAGCTTCAACACCTTGCCGCTTGAGATCTACGGCATGACGACGAATGTCACGACGCCGGTTCTTTATGCACTCGGCACGGTCACAACAGGTTTTTCCTTCGCGGTGATCTTGACGGCGCTGATCGCGATCACGGTCATAAACATGCGGCGTGCTAGGGTATGGCTATGAAGATCCTGGTTCTGAACCCGAATACGACCCAGTCCATGACGCAAACCATATCCGTCGCGGCGCTCGCGGCGACGGCGCCGGGAACCGAGATCGATGCGCGTACCTCTTCCATGGGGCCGGTCTCGATCGAGGGATACTATGACGAGACCTTCGCGGTTCCAGGCGTGATTTCCGCCGTCGTCGACGCGGAAGGCGAGGGGGCCGATGCCGCCATCATCGCCTGTTTCGACGACACGGGCGTGGACGCTGCCCGCTGCCGGGTGGATATGCCGGTGATCGGCATCTGCGAGGCCGCGCTGTTGATGGCCTCGCCGCTCGCCAAGCGAATCGCGGTTGTCACCACGCTCGCGCGCTCGATCGTGCCGATCGAAGACCTCGTGCAGCGCTACGGGTTTGCGGGCCGCGTGAAGGTCTATGCGGCCGACATTCCGGTGCTGTCGCTGGAGGATCCCGCCTCAAACGCCCGCGCACGTCTTGAAGGGGAAGTCGCGCGAGCGGTGGAGGAGGGCGCGGAGGCGATCGTGCTGGGATGCGCGGGGATGGCCGATCTGGCGGACGCTTTGCAGCTCAAATTCGAACGGCCGGTGATCGATGGCGTATCGGCGGCCGTGATGGTCGCCGAAGGGCTCGTTCGCCTGCGCCGCCGGACCAGCAAGCGCGGCACCTACGCGCCCCTTTCGCCGAAGCTCTTCACGGGCGCTCTTGCGGCTTTTGGAACATCCTGATGGCCGCGACTATCCAACCCATGCGCCCCGAAGATTTGGCGGTGACGCTGGGATGGGCGGCGGCGGAAGGTTGGAACCCCGGCCTTGCCGATGCCGAGGCGTTTTGGGCGGCCGATCCCGGCGGCTTTCTGGGCGCCATCTGCGACGATGGCACGCTTGGCGCCGCAGTTTCCCAGGTGCGATATAGCGACGATTTCGCCTTCCTCGGTCTTTACATCTGCCGCCCGGACCTGTGGGGCACGGGCCTCGGTTTCCGGCTCTGGACGGCGGCGATGGCGCATGCGGGGTCTCGAACCCTAGGCCTCGACGGGGTCTTGGCGCAGCAGGCGAACTACCGCAAATTCGGCTTCATCTATGCGCATCGCAACGTGCGCTATGCCGGGCCGGCGCCAGCGGTATCCGTTGTGCCGCCAGAGCCGGTGCCGATCACGGCGGCGATGTTGGACGTGCTTACCTCTTATGACGCACCGCTGTTCGGCGCGGCGCGGCCTGATTTTCTGCGGGCCTGGACGGCGATCCCCTCGCACCGGGCGCTCGCGGTCGTCGCAGCCGACGGGAGCCTGAAGGGCTATGGCGTTTTGAGGCCCTGCCTGTCCAGTTTCAAGGTCGGCCCGCTTTTCGCGGATAGTCCGGCGATCGCGGAGGCGCTTGCCCTGGCCTTGCTGGCGCCGATTGCGGGTCAGACGGTTATCCTCGATATCCCCGAGCCGAACCTTGCCGCCGAAGCGCTCGCAAAGCGGCTTGGCCTCACGCCGGTGTTCGAGACGGCTCGCATGTACGCAGGACCGGCGCCGGCCCTTCCGCTGGAGCGGATTTTCGGGATCACGACGTTTGAGCTGGGCTAAGCCCGGCCGTTTTGTTCCCGAGGGATATCGCGGAGAGGGCCGGGCAAAATGCCCCATCCGCGACGGCAAGCTTACGCTCGCGACCCCTTTCGATGTCAGGCACTCTTGGGCTGTCACGAAAGGGAGCCGGCGATGCTGAACCGGATTGGAACGCTGCTCGTCCTCGGGCTCCTCGCGCTTGTGCCTTCCGCCGGCACCGCCCATGCCGAGACATCGATCGCGGTCAGCACCTTCAGCTATGTCGATACGTCCGGCGAGCCCACCGATCTGAGTGCCGAACACGCCAAGCGGCTTACTGAAATGGCGCGTACCGTGCGCCGCTTTCTCGATGAGGACCCGCGATACGCCGCCATCATCGCCCCTGACCCCACCTGCGGCCAAAACGATACGGAGTGCATGCGGATGTGGGCGAAGACCTCCGGTGCGGATCTGATCCTGATCGGCGGCCTTCAGAAGGTCAGCACTCTCATCACCCAGCTTTCGATCGCGGTCTTCGACACCCAGACCGGCAAGCGTGTTTTTTCCCGCGATATGACGTTCCGCGGCGACAACGATGAAGCCTGGACGAGAGCCGCCCGCTTCATAGCGCAGCGTGTGCTGGCCGAACCGCTGACATGACGTTTGTGAATTCTTCTAAGTCGGGAAATCCCCTTGTTTTCAAGGGAATGTTGGTCGGAGTGGCAGGATTTGAACCTGCGGCCCCCTCGTCCCGAACGAGGTGCGCTACCAGGCTGCGCTACACTCCGTTACCGTAGGCGGGTGTATAGCCTCCGATTTCCCTCCCCGCAAGCCCTGCGGATCGGTTTTCCGGAAAACCACAGCCCCGTTTGATGCGGGTTTTGGTTGCGGGTTGCGGCGCCGAAAGCTATACCGCACCGTGCCTGACGGCGAGTCGACCGTCGGCCGTTGGGGCGTCGCCAAGTGGTAAGGCAGCGGATTTTGATTCCGCCATTCCCAGGTTCGAATCCTGGCGCCCCAGCCAAATCTCACTTTCAGCCGGAATGACGCCTTCAGGCGTTCTCACCGGGATGGGTGTGGCAACGGCTTCCGCAAGCATATCAAAGGGTTGCCGGAAGGTGGCGGTGAGTTCGCCATCGTTCCACCGGCAGTTCGATACTAGAAAACTCAGCAGGCGGCGTTTTTCGCGCGGTTCCTGCTTTGCGAACAGCCTTTGGGCGTTGCACGCAAGCTCCAGAAGCTGAATGCCCTCTTCCATGTAGGATTTCTCGGCATTCTGGTGCCGTTCGATAGCCTCAAGGCACACAAGCTGTTCAGCGCGCCACTGGTTCGACATCTTGTTGAAGAAAGCCGTGTCGACCAAGCCATCAAGCTTGTCGACATACATGGCGTTGATGCGCTCCTGAAGCCGCTTGTGTTCGGCCTGCTGGCGCTTGATCGCCTCTTCGTGTTCCCGGCGCTCATCGACGTGGCTGGCATGAAGCGCGTCGCGCACCCATTCCAGTACGTCGTCATCGAAGCGAAGCCGCCCGAGTAATTCGGTGAATTGGGCCTCAAGCGCCTCTTCCCGCATATGCTTCCGACGGCAAACCGAAGGCGTGCCCTGGCACTTATCGGCCCAGCCCGTGCAGTGATAGTAGACGTACTTTTCCTTCTTGATCTCGGCCACGATCGCGCAGCCGCAAGCGCCGCAGGTGATGAGACCCGAGAAGGCGAATTCGCGATGCCCTTGCCGCAGCTTCTTGGCGAAGCGCCCGTCCATGACAGCTTGGACACGCTCCCATAGCTCGGTCGACACCAGCGCCTCGTGCTTGCCCTGGATCAGCTTGCCGTTCCATTCGAACCAGCCGGTATAGAGGCGCGTGCGCAGCATGGTGTGCACCGTGCTGGTCGTGACCTTCGCGCCGCTCTTGGCATAGAGCAGGCCCTCGGCATGGGCGCGCTTCGTCACCTCATGCAGGGAGACATCGCCGCGCGCGTACCATTCGAACAGGTGCTTGACGGCAGGCGCCAGCGCGGGATTGACGGCGATGATCTTCTTGCCGTCGGGCGCAGTGACGTTCTTGTAGCCGAGCGGCGTCTTAGTCGGCCAGATGCCTTGCTCTGCCTTCTCGTTCATGCCCTTGCGGGATTCCTCGGAGAGGTTGTCGATGTAGTTCTTCGCCATCAGCACCTTGATGCCGTGCATGAACTTTTCCGAGGATCGTGACTCGCGCGACAGCACCACCCCTTCCTTCGGGAAGTGCATTTCCACATCGAGTTCGTCGACCGTCACCCAGTCCTTGAGGTTGCGATAGAGCCGGTCGGTCTTCTCGACCAGCAGCACCCGCACCGAAGGCGACTTGCGCAGGAAGGCCACCATCTCGCCGAAGGCGGTTCGACCGGTCTGCTTGGCGGTTTCAACGTCCACATACTCCTGTGCGACCGACAAGCCGTTGGCGACGGCGTAGTCCTTGAGGAGCTTCAATTGCGCCGGGATCGAATAGCCCTCCTTCTCCTGCTCCTTGGAAGAGACGCGGGCATAGATCACCGCCTCGCGGCGCGAAGGAGTGGCGGAAGGCGATGGTTTCGATGACTTCTTCATGCCGTTTAGTGTAATCTAAACACACTCGGATCGCAAGTCTTGTGAATTCGGCCATTTTGGCCATAACTAGCCATATGTGGAATCGCGAGCAAAAAATGCAACGGCTGTCGGCGAAAGATGCAAAGTACAATTTTGGAAGACTGATCGATTTGGCCCGCGTCAACGCGGTGACAGTTGAAAAGCATGGACGTCCCGTCGTTGTGGTGCTGGCGGTTGAAGAATATGAACGCCTTAAAGAAGTTGATCGGCAAGTCGAGCGAAACGGCGCGCCCAATAAGGGGGCGAAGTCATGAGCGCTGCATTTGGTCCAATTATCAATCCGGGTAGTTTTGTAGAACTCCGTGGCCGCCCTTGGCTGGTTGAAGACATTCGTGGTGAGCCAACCGGCCTTCAGACGCTCAATCTCTCCTGTATTGCGGACGATGCCCAGGGAGAGCGGCTTGAAATTCTGTGGGACGCTGAAATTGGCGCCATAGAACTCGATGCGGACGGCTGGCGCAATATCGGCGCTGGCCTTCCTGACCGAGCGGAAGTGCTGGCGGCATATCTTCGCGCAATAAGATGGCGGTCAGCAACGGCAGCCGACCGCGATCTATTGCAAGCGCCCTTTCGCGCCGGCATTCGACTTGATGCCTATCAGCTTCTACCCTTGCGCAAGGCGTTGCGGCTCCCACGCGTGAATTTGCTGATCGCGGATGATGTGGGTCTCGGCAAGACCGTTGAAGCAGGTTTGGTCGCACGAGAACTGCTGCTGCGCCGCCGGATCGATTTCATCGTTATTGCTGCCCCACCTGCGATGACGATCCAGTGGAAGGACGAACTTGAAGCCAAGTTTGGCCTGTCGTTCGAAATCATCGATCGGGAGCGAATTGGGGAAATGCGCCGGCTGCGTGGCTATTCTGTCAATCCTTGGTCGACCGGGTCCCGTTTCATTGTTTCCCATCGTTTGCTTACCGACGAGGTTTATGCCGCCGGTCTTCGCGATGCCCTTGGCGAATTCCGCGCCCGAGCGCTCTTCATCCTCGATGAGGCTCATCATGCTGCTCCTGCGGCCGGGATGCGTTACGCCATATCAAGCCAGTTGACGAAGGCCGTTCGAGAGCTTGGCGAACGTTTTGAGCATCGGCTCTTCCTGACCGCTACTCCGCACAACGGGCATTCCAATAGCTTCTCTGCATTGCTCGAGATGCTTGATCCACAACGCTTCACCCGTGGCGTTGAAGTGCGGCCAAGGGACCTCGAGCCGGTCATGGTTCGACGCCTGAAGGCAGACCTGAGACGCTTGGGTGAAGCGTTCCCCGAACGCATCATCGAAGCCATCCGTATCGGAGGTTTGGCCGAAGACACACCCGAACTGGACTTGGCGCGCCAGCTGGCGGCCTATGGCGAGCTAAGAATGAAGCGCATTGCCAGCTTGCCGACGCAGAAGGCAGCACTCGCCAAGCTCGCCTTTGTCGGGCTTCAACAGCGCCTTCTGTCGTCGATCGCAGCCTTCGCGCGAACCTTGAAAGTCCACCGAGCGACCCTGCAGCGCATGGTGGACGGGGAAGCAGCGGGCTCGGTTGCGGCGGCGGCGCTGGCATTCGTCGCGCGGCCCGTAAACGAGGACAACAACGAACTGGGCCTGGATGATGATCGCGCCGAGAAATCCATCGACGCTGAAGATGATGCCACCGCTGAAGCTGCCTCGGCCTTGGGTGCCGCGGACGCCGTCCAAGGCGATTTGCGCGCCGAACTTGCGACCGTAGACGCTATGCTGGCGATTGCGGAACGAGCCGCAGCCCGGCCAGATGCCCGCGTGCGTTGGCTGACTGCCTGGATCAAGGCCAATCTCCTGACGGGCCAGAGCTGGAACCGCCGGCGTCTTATCATCTTCACGGAATATGAAGATACGCGGCGCTGGCTTGAGAGACGGCTCCGTGAGGACATCGAGGCCACAGAGAGCGCCGATGACCGCATTGGGATTTTCACCGGCGCGACAGGGTCGGATCGCCGTGAAGAGGTCAAGCGCGCCTTCAACACCGACCCCGATGCCGAACCCTTGCGCATTCTGATTTGCACCGATGCCGCACGTGAAGGCATCAACCTTCAGGCTTATTGCTCTGAACTGATCCACTTTGATCTCCCCTGGAACCCATCGCGGCTTGAACAGCGGAACGGCCGGATCGATCGAAAACTCCAGCCAGCGCCGCAGGTCTTTTGCCGATATTTTCGTTACGAGCAGCGAGAGGCCGATATCGTCCTCGAGGCGCTGGTTCGAAAGACTGAGACAATCCGCGAACAGCTTGGCTCTGTTGGTCAGGTCATCGAGGATCGGATTGCCAAGCGACTTGCCGAAGGCGGCATCGCGCGCGGTCAAGGGGCCATCATTGCGCGTGCGATCCAGGAGGAGAATGACGCCGAGCGCCTGCGGCGCGCTCGCGCTGAAATGGATGACGACGAGCGTATCCGGCACGAGCGTTTGCTCAAGGAGCAGACCGATCTGCAAAGCGCGCTTGAACGGTCGCGAGAACGAGTCGGTGTAGACCCCGAGGACCTGCAACGTGTTGCAGCCGCAGCGCTGTCGCGTGGCGGATATGTCCTCGATGACGCGCGCGGCCCATTGGCGGGTAAGGTGGAAACCTTCAAGCTCGATCCGGGGGCTCCCGCTTTCACCAAGGATGCCGGATGGGACGACGCCTTCGATGACCTGCGTGTTCGACCGCGCAAGCGGGGCGAGCGACTTGCCGATTGGCGGCGCAATGCACCTATTCGCTCGATCGCCTTTCAGCCGCCTATCCTGAGCGACGGTCGCGACGCGTCCGACGTGGTGCAGGTGCACCTCGAGCACCGGTTGGTGCGGCGGCTCCTCTCGCGGTTCATCAGCCAGGGTTTCCAGTCCAAGCTATCACGCCTGTCTGTCATCTACGGTCCGGTAGCCCAGCCGCGCGTCGTGTTGATGGGGCGCCTTGCAGTGTTCGGCGCTGGCGCGGCCCGTCTGCACGAGGAAATCATCCCGATCACGGCGATCTGGTCGGAATCAGAGCGTGACCGCAAGCCGCTTCGGCCGTTGGGTGAAAGCGGCGAGGAGAAGACGCTCAATCAGCTCGAGGAGGCCTTGCGCGATGCCCGCGAAGCATCGGGCACGGCAGTCGCTCGCATTCAGGCGCTGATCGAAAAGGACATTGAGGACTTGGTCCCGACCCTCGAAAAGATCGCGGCCGAGCGATTGACCGCTGTGACGGCTCAATTGAAGAGGCGCGGCGAGGAGGAAGCGCGCTCGCTGTCCGACTTGCTCGATCAACAGCGCTCCCGCATCGGCAAGGCGGCCAAGGACTTCGACCCCAATCAGTTCACGCTCGATCTCGTTCCCGAAGAGCGGCGCGAACGCGAAGCCGACCGGCGTCACTGGGAAGGCCGGTTGACACGTCTAGAACGAGAGTTGCGCGACGAACCGGAACGCTTGCAAAGGTCCTACGAGGTTCGGGCACATCGCCTGGAACCGGTCGGTATGGTCTATCTATGGCCGGTTTCGGGGTGAGCGCGATGGCAATCGATATCAATCGCGACCCGGACCTCGAATGGCTCGACCATGTCCCGCCTGTCGGGCTTGTCGTGGCGCCCACGCTGCTCAAGGAACTCGGCCTTATCCCATCCCGGCAGTCGGCGATCGAGACGGGCGAGGTTGCGGAGATCATCGGCGATGATCTTGCGACGCCAGCCTTGTCCGATCCCTGGGCTTTTGTCGAAAAGGTGCTCGGCTGGGAAGCGCGCCATGTTGCGGGTAGCCCCGGCGGTCCGGCGATCCCAGATGAACTGCTTGTGGCCTTGCCTGAACACGGCACCACGCTCGCGCCGACCTGGGCGGTCGCCGAGCTTGGCGTAGGCGAGCGCCGGTGGCAGCTTCTGGTGCGCATTGAAGCACGCGGCGTCGATCCCGATGGCCGCAATGCGCTCGATGGCTGGGAGGCCACGCCTCATCAGCGTTTCGAACGGCTGCTGCGCGATACCGGCATCTTTGCCGGGCTGCTGATTTCCGAGCGCGAGGAGCGCAAGGACGGCCAGGTCCGCACCTATCCCGAATTCCGCCTGATCTATGCCCCGCGCGGCGAAACGTCGGGCCATCAGAGTTTCCCGATCCGGCCGATGGCTCTGGTTTCCGGTCGGCCGATGCTCGGCGGGTTGAAGCTGCTGCTCGACCGCTTCCGTCTGTTCTCCGATGGCGATGACCGGCGCTTGCCGGCCTTGTTGAAGCGAAGCCGGGATGCTCAAGCGCTTGTCTCGACGGCGCTGGCCGAGCAGGTGCTTGGCGCGCTGCATGAACTGCTCCGTGGCCTCGATGCCGCCGAACCGTCGCTGGTCCGCGAGCTCAGCACCACCCGGCCGGAACATCTCTACGAGGGCCTTCTCACGGTCCTGATGCGCCTGGTTTTCGTGCTCTACGCCGAGGATCGCGATCTCTTGCCCTCTCTGCCGGGCGCGCGGGCGCGGGAGGTTTATGAGACCAGCTATTCCGTCCGCGGACTCTACGCGAAGCTCACCGAGGATGCGACGCTCAACCCCGATACGATGGACGAGCGGCGCGGGGGCTGGGGCGGGCTGCTCGCCCTGTTCCGCATGATCCACAAGGGCCACCGCACCGGCTTCGTTCAGGCGCGCGGCGGCAAGCTGTTCGATCCCGACGAATTCCCCTTTCTTGAGGGCCGCGCCGCGAAGGACGACGCGCCGCGCATCCTGCACGTCTCCGATGGTTGCCTCCTGCGCATTCTCGAAGGGCTGATGACCGTCAAGCTGCGAGGGAGCAGCCGCGAGCGGCTGAGCTACCGTACGCTCGATGTCGAGCAGATAGGCTCGGTCTATGAAACCGTGATGGGCTTCACGGTCGAAGCCGCCACGTCCCGCGTGCTGGCCATCAAGGCAGGCAAGAACAACAAGACACCGGTCTTCGTGGCGCTCGATGATCTGTTGGCGAAAAAGGGCAAGGACCGGATCAAGTCGCTGAAGGAGGAATCGGGCCGCGCGCTCACGGCGGCGCAGGCGAAGCCGGTCGAAGAGGCGAAAACCGTCGAGGATCTCAGCGTCGCGCTCGACAACATCGTCGACGAACGCGGCTCGCCCAAGAAGCGCATTGCACCGGCGGGCACGCCGATCCTCCAGCCGACCGGCGAGCGGCGGCGCACGGGCAGCCACTACACGCCCCGCTCCTTGACGGCTCCGATCGTCAAGCATGCGCTCGAACCGGCGTTCGCGCGGCTCGGCCCCGATGCGACACCGGAGCAGGTGCTGGAACTGAAGGTCTGCGATCCGGCCATGGGCTCGGGCGCGTTTCTGGTCGAGGCCTGCCGTGCGCTCGGCGAACGGCTCGTCGCTGCCTGGGCCCGGTGGCCGGAAAAGCGACCCAAGATCCCGGCGGATGAGGATGAGGAACTGCATGCCCGCAGGCTGGTGGCTCAGCGTTGCCTCTACGGCGTGGACAAAAACCCGCGCGCGGTCGATCTGGCGCGGCTGTCTCTATGGCTGGCGACGCTGGCGCGCGACCATGAATTCACCTTCCTCGATCATGCACTGAAGTGCGGCGACAGCTTGGTGGGGCTGACGACGGCGCAGATCGCGGCAGCGAACTGGGATGAAGGCAAACCCGGCCTGCCGCTGTTCCGACAACTGGTGCGCGATAAGGTGGCGAAGGCCATGCAGGGCCGCGCCGAAATTCAGAACGCGCCGGACGACACGATGCGCGCCATTCAGGAGGCGCGGCACCGGAACCTGGAATCGGAAGTTTCGCCGATCCGCATGATGGGCGATGCGGTGGTTTCGGCCTTCTTCGCTGCCGACAAGGCGAAGGCACGGGAGAAGGCGCGGGCCGATGTCGAGAGCCACATCTCTGGCATGCCACCGCGCTGGGACTTGTTGGGGGCCGCGGCGGCCCGGCTACGCGCGGGCGAGCACGGCGTCACGCCATTTCATTGGCAAGTCGAGTTCCCTGAGGTGTTCGCGCGGGAAAATGGCGGGTTCGACGCCATTGTTGGCAATCCGCCGTTCGCGGGCAAGAACACGATCATCGCCGGGAGCGTGAAAAACTACCTCCCGTGGCTGCAAACCCTGCATGAAGGTGCGCATGGCAATGCCGATCTGGTAGCGCATTTCTTCCGCCGCGCGTTCGGCCTGTTGCGGCAAGGCGGTGTATTCGGACTGATCGCAACCAACACCATCGGCCAGGGCGATACCCGTGCTTCGGGCCTGACCAGGATCATCGCCGATGGCGGCGCGATCTCGCGCGCCACGCGAAGGCTGAAGTGGCCGGGCGAAGCGGCGGTCATCGTCTCAGTCGTCCATATTGTGAAGGGCGATGCGGCCTCACCGGTGCTCGATGCGCGGCCGGCGCGTCGCATCTCGGCCTATCTGGTCGAGGGCGATCTCGACTCCTCGCCGGTCGCGCTGGCGGCGAATTCAGGCAAGGCGTTTCAAGGTTCCATTGTGCTCGGCATGGGTTTCACGTTCGATGATGCCGCTGCCGCAAAGGGCGAAGCCGAGAGCATCGAGACCATGTGGGCGCTGATCGCCAAAGACCCCAGGAATGGGGAACGGATTTTCCCGTACTTGGGTGGCGAAGACGTCAATTCCTCGCCAACTCACCAGCATAAAAGGCATGTCATTGATTTTGCCGATTTTCCGCTTCGCCGCGAAGTATTAGCAAAAACTTGGATGGAGCTGTCCGTTCGCGAGCGTGAGGAATGCCTTCGCATTGGCATCGTACCAGCGGACTATCCTGAACCGGTCGCCGCGGATTGGCCGGATTTGCTCCAAATAGTCGAGCAGCGAGCCAAGCCTCAGCGACTAAAACAAAAGGATAAAATTGGGCAACAGGAATGGTGGCGTTTCCTCCGTCGTCGAGATGCGCTCTACGCTGCCATCGCTCCTCTTGAACGGGTCATGCTAACACCACGCGTCTCGTCCTCTCCCAATTTTGCGACGGTTCCAAACGGTTTCGTCTTCAACGAAAAGACTATCGTCTTTTCGTTTTCCGCACTGGGTTCCTTCGCCTGCTTGCAGGCACGGACACATGAAGTCTGGCTGCGGGCGTTCACGTCGACATTGAAGGACGATCTGAATTACGCACCATCAGATTGCTTCGGAAACTTCCCGTTCCCCGCCAGTTTCGAAACTGGCCCCGCCCTCGAAGCCGCAGGTTCGGCCTATCACGACTTTCGCGCTAAAGTGATGGTCGCCCGCAACGAGGGGCTAACCAAAACCTACAACCGCTTTCACGCGCGCGGCGAAAACGGCGCGGACATCGCCCGCCTACGAGCGCTCCATCACGAGATGGATGTCGCCGTGCTGCGCGCCTATGGCTGGGGCGACTTGGCCGATCGCGCCGCGCCCGAGTTCATCGAGCAGGAAGCGGACGAGGGCAAGACGGCCAAGACCCGCCTCGACTGGCCGTCCGACTTCAAGGACGAAGTCCTCGCCCGCCTTCTCGCCCTCAACGCCACCCGCGCCGCCGAAGAACGCGCTGCCGGGCTGGTAGCGGCGGATGAAGGGGATGAGGAGGAGATCGAGGACGGGGATGACGCGTAACCGGATCGCAAGATTTTCTTGCAATCGTCTATTTGCAAGATTATATCGGCCTCCGGAGGTTCCCCATGTCGGCCAATTTCATCGGACCGCGGATCAAGGCGCTGCGCGAGGAGCGAAAGCTCAGCCAAGACGATCTCGCGCGCCTGTTCGGCTTCAAGGACCGCCAGACGGTTTCGGCCATCGAGACCGGCGAGCGCCGCGTCACCGCCGAGGAGCTGGTGATCGCGGTCGAGAAGCTGGGCGCGTCGCTCGACTATTTCACCGATCCGTTCCTGCTGGTCGGCGAGGGCCGGTTTTCGTGGCGGCAGACCAATGTCGGGCCTCAAAGGCTCAACGCCTATGAGCGCAGCGCCGGGCGCTGGATCGCGGCGTTTCGTGCCATCGCCCCACAAGTGGGCCGCGCCTCGCCCCTGCTGCGCCGCGCGCTCGGGCTGCATAAGAATTCGCGCTTCGAGGACGCCATGGAAGCGGGAGAGCGCTTTGTTGCCGAATTCAAGCTTGGCGATGTGCCCGCAGCGCGCCTCGCCGAAGTGATGGAGCGTGAGCTGGGCATCCTCGTCTTGCATGTCGATGCCTTCGACGGGATTTCGGGTGCTGCCTGCCGACTGCCGGAACTCGATGTGGTGCTGATCAATCGCCATGAGGTTGTCGGTCGCCGACACTTTGACCTGGCGCATGAGCTGTTCCACATCCTCACCTGGGACGCGATGCCGCCCGAACATTCGGAGGATGCGAGCGAGACCTCGAAGAACCGCGTCGAGCAGCTGGCCAACAACTTTGCCTCGGCGGTGCTGATGCCTGCTGCTGTCCTCGATGGCTTCGGCGATTGGGCCGCGATCCCTGAGAGAGAGCTTCCGGCCCGGCTGAACGCGGCAGCCGCTGCGCTGCTAGTGACAGCTTCCGCATTGAAGTGGCGTCTCGTGGCACTCGACCGCCTGAAGCCGGCAGCGGCGCGCGCGGTGCCCGACGCGGCATTGCGAAACAATGGGCGCGATGCGGCGCAAGCGGTGACGCCGCCGCTGTTCTCTAAGCCGTTCATGGAAGTGATCGCGCTTGCCGTCGATCAGGGCCGTGTTTCAGCGCGGCGAGCGGCGGGTCTGGTTGATCTCACGGTGGATGACCTTGGCGACCTCTTCGCAACGCACGGGGTTCCTTCCCCGCTCGAATTGTGAGGGGATATGGCGCGCCATCGCGGCCCTGTTCTGGTCGATACCAACGCCATTCTGGAAAGCTTCCGGGTGGGTTCGTGGCGCGCGCTCAACGGAGGCTATGCCGTGGAGACCGTTGAGGATTGCATCATCGAAACTCAGACCGGCTTCCAGCGACGCAGCCCGGAGATGCAGATCGATGAGGCGGAGCTTCGGGCGACGTTTCAGGCCATCCATCCGGTTATTGACGCGCAGCGTGCCGTCGTCGCGGTGCGTGCGCCTGATATCGCGCTGGACGTGGGCGAGCGATCCCTATGGGCGCATGCGCTCACCCGCAGCGATGCTTGGATTTTGTGCGGCCCGGACAAGGCCAGCATGCGCTTCGGTGTGCGCCTGGGATTGAAGGACCGGCTGATAGCGTTGGAAACCTTGCTGTCGGATGCCGGCCATCGTCCGAAGGAGGCGCTCAAGCCCGCCTACACCGCCAAATGGCTTGATAAGCTGCTGGGCGAACTTTTTATGTCGGAAGGATTTGGGCGGTCATGAAAACGTCAGAAGAAGTGCGCGCCCAGATCGTCAATGTCTTCCGCCGCGACCTGATCGGTCCCGGCCCGCAGGATGCCGATCTCGCGGCCGAGCGTCTGAACGAAAATCCGTCACGCTGGTATCTCGCCGGCTTCATCGCTCCTGCCGAAGACCCGCTCGGCCTGGATGGTGACGACGATGACGTCGATCCCTCCGCGCAGGAGGAAATGGAACTTGATGTCGAGGAGCCCGATGCAGGCGGCTCGAACGGCGCCGCTGCCGACAATGAAGAACCGGAAGCGTCCGTAACGCGAAGGCGCTTTCTGCCATCGTCGATCGGTTTGACGGTGTTGCTTGATCCCGATGTTACCGAGATCGAGGCGCGGGTGTCATGGGGCGACTATCGTACCGAACCGCGTTTGCCAGAGGACGTGCTTCTGCCCGAACCAAAGGCCGAAGAGGTCGATGGAGACGGCAAGAAAAAGCGCGTCGAGCGGCCGATTGTCGATTGGGTGCGCAGCGCAAAGGAACGTCTCGTTACGCTGCCGGTGAAGGACGGTCGCGGCACCCGGATCGTCGTGCCAGAAAGTGCTGCCGAGCAAAGGCGCGGCGGTGGCCTCGTCCTCGAAACGCATTCGCGCCTGTTCAGCTACGAGACGCCGGATGGGCAGACCGAGCGCGTACGCGCGCTAACGGTGTTTCTCGTCAATCGTCGCGCGACGGTGCACCGCTTCTATACCGACATCAGTTACGCCTTTCAGGCGCGGCTGGAACTCGTTTCGGAAGGCGGATTTCGGCCTCGTCGCGATCTGTCCGGCTATCGTGCCCAGGATTGGGATTTACGGATCGCCGATCTGCACTATCGCGATCTCAATGAATGGGCTGTAGGTCGCAACGCCGCTGCGGGCTGGGATGCGGCGGAAGGCATCGGGCAACTTGTTAAACGGGTTTGGACGGACCCTCTGCCATCGGCCGAGGTCGAACGTGTCGCGCCCAATGAAGATGCCGATTTGAAGGCGCGTGTCTCGTTCGGGATGGAAGCGCTGGCGCAATTGGCTGAAGGCGATGGGGTAGGCCTGAGATCGGCACTTGCCGATCTGCCGGGTCTCTACGGGTCATGGATCGATTCTGAGCGCGTAAAGCTAGGCGGGCTACCACAACGGCGCAAAGAGACCGGCGAGCGCCTGATTGCCGATATGGAAAAGGCGCAAGTCCGGATCGCCACCGGCATCGAGTTGCTTGCTACTGACACCAAAGCCCGCACCGCCTTCTGCTTCATGAATCTCGCCGTGGCGATGGCGGCACGACGCCGGGTTGCGGGCGCGACGGGCGACCCTGCGGCACTTCCCGAACCCCAGTGGCGACCATTCCAGCTGGCCTTCGTGCTGCTAAACTTGGCGGGTTTGGTGGATCGTCGCCACGCTGACCGCGAAACTGCGGACCTCCTGTTCTTCCCCACCGGCGGCGGCAAGACAGAAGCCTATCTTGGCCTCGCGGCGCTCGTCATCGCCCATCGGCGGCTTGGTGGGTCCGGCGTGCTTGGCGCCGGTGTCGCGGTGATCATGCGCTACACTCTTCGCCTTCTCACCCTGGATCAGCTTGCCCGCGCGGCCGGCGTTGTTTGCGCGCTCGAACTTATGCGCACCGCCGCCAAGAACGTCGATGACAAAGGCCGGCGGTTGCTTGGCGACTGGCCGATCGAAATCGGCTTGTGGGTCGGCTCGGACGCCTCGCCCAACAAACTCGGCGGCAAAGGCAATTCAGATGAAACGACCGCAGTCGGGCGCGTGCGACGTTACCAGAGTGGCCGTGACAAGCGTGCGCCCGCACCATTGAAGGCTTGCCCGTGGTGCGGGACGGAATTCGAATCGTCTTCGTTTTCATGCACCCCGAACATGCACGCGCCGACCAATCTCGAAATCCGTTGCGTAAACACAAGTTGCGACTTTAGCCGTAACAGGCCGTTGCCCGTTCTGACCGTCGACGAGCCGATCTATCGCCGCCTGCCAGCCTTTCTGATCGCTACAGTCGATAAATTCGCGGCACTGCCGTGGGTCGGGGAAACCGGCGCTTTCTTCGGGCACGTCGACAGGTTTCAGACTGATGTGGGCTTTTATGGAGCCGCGGAGCCTGGCCTTGGAAGCCCACTGGGCAACGGTTGGTCGCTCGATCCGCCTGATCTCATCATTCAGGACGAATTGCATCTTATCGCAGGCCCGCTTGGCACAGTCGCCGGTCTTTATGAGGCGGCAATCGATCAGCTTGCCTCCCGCGGTTCTGGCGAAACGCGTATTCGCCCCAAGATTGTGGCTTCGACCGCAACGGTCAGGCGCGCGGCCGATCAAATCTCGGCGTTGTTCGATCGCAACAATACAAGCATCTTCCCACCACCTGGAATTGATCGCATCGACAGCTTCTTTGCGCACACGGTTCCGCCCAGCACCAATGCAGCGAGGCTCTATCTCGGTATTGCCGCCCAAGGGCGCGGCCCGAAACTGGTCTTCCTTCGTTCCTTGACAACGCTCGTAGCGGCGTCTCAGGCGGCAAATGACGCGAATGTGCCGGCTGATGCGAAGAGCATGAACCCGGCCGATCCGTACATGACGGCGCTCTGCTATTTCAACGCTTTGCGTGAACTGGGCGGCGCGCGCCGAATTGTTGAGGATGAAGTGCGTGATCGCGCAGCTCGCTACGGCTCCCAACGCCGAAGGGTGGACCCATCCGATAGCCCTTTTGCTGACCGCCGCATCAAGGAACCGATGGAGCTTACCTCTCGCGTTTCAACTGACGAGGTTGCAAAGGCGAAGCAGCGCCTCGAGGCTGTCTTCGGTCGAGACGCAGAGACGGTCGACATCGCCCTCGCGACCAACATGATATCGGTTGGCCTCGATATCACCCGTCTCGGACTAATGGTCGTGCAAGGCCAGCCGAAGACCGCTGCGGAGTATATTCAGGCGACCAGCCGCGTCGGTCGAGACCACACCCGGCCCGGGATCGTGCTCGCGGTGCTGAACCTGCATAAGCCACGCGACCGCTTGCATTTCGAACAATTCGGGCAATTCCACCGTACTTTCTATCGGGCTGTCGAAGCAACGAGCGTAACGCCTTGGGCAGCGCGGGCACTTGATCGTGCATTAGCAGCGGTTGTCGTCGCTGCCGCACGCCATATCGACGCAACGCTGACACCCGACGCCGCGGTCAATGAGCTCAAGAACAATCTCGGGATTCGCGGCCTTGTTCGCGACACGATCGTAAGCCGAGCACCAGAGAAGATGATTGCTGGCGGGCGAGCAGCATTAGAGAAGTTGATCGATGACATTCTCGACGCCTGGATCGATACTGCGGATGAGCAAGCCGCCGGCGGGAATTCATTTGCGTATGCGAAGAAGAAAAGCCCGCATCGGCTTCTTCACATGCCTCTTGAGCCGGAGATCGGAAACCTGGCCGCTCCGCATCGCCAGTTTATCGCAGGGCGTTCAATGCGGGACGTGGAAGCGAACGTCGCTTTGAAGGTCAAGGACCCTCATGGGAACACAATCGCGAATGCGGATGACTTGTCATGACAAAGAACGCCCAGCGGCTCAGCCAACTGATATCTACCTTCGGCCCCGGCGCGATGATCGACTTGCCAACCCGATCCGTTGTCGTTGGTGGGTTGGAACAATGGGACATGAAGGGCAATGCCTTCACTACCCTCGCCGAGCCACGCTTGACGATGCGCCTTGAGCAGATACTGAAAGAGCAAGGCCGCCTCGACGCGGCAGCCAACTTGTCGCTCCGCACTCCACCGATTTCAGCAAACGCACGAGACGGAATTCCGAATGGGGTTGCGGCACCAGTGTTTCCAACGTGGTTTGTCTGCGAGCAGGTCGAGGCGAATACCTCCGGAGCGATAACGACGCGACGACGCCGGCTTGTGCGTTGGCAGGACCTGGACAGCAAAGGCCGTAGACGCTTCCAGTTCGATGACGGGCGGAAAAGCGATGTGACACCAATCCGGTTTGTTTGTGCATGCGATAATGGCCATCTCCAAGACATCGACTGGCGATGGGTGGTCCACGGCTCCATTCCTTGCCAAGAGGCAATGTGGGTCGAAGAGAAGGGAACTAGCGCCGACCCTGCCGATACCAATGTCGTATGCGGCTGTGGGCGACACCTTTCGCTTCAGGATACGTTTCAGCCGGGGCGGCTTGGAAAATGTCGCGGGGAGCGCCCATGGCTCCTCGATAGAGACCCAGCAGGGTGCGGCGACAATCTCAAGCTCCTTACACGAACTGCAACAAACACATATTTCCCCCAGGTGCATACCGTCATTTCGCTTCCGTCCGAGGAAGACGAACTGAGCCAACTCGTGGAGGAGTTGTCTGGGGATCTCGCTGGCGTCCAAACAGCCCAAGATGTTGGACAAGCAAAGCGATTCAATCCGAAAGTTGCAGCTTCACTTGGCCCCTACGTCGACACCGAGATATTCGAGAGACTGCAGCGCATTCGCGATGGCGCCAAGTCCGACGCAAGCCGATCGCCAAAGCTTGCTGAGTTTGACACCTTCGCAAATGGAAATGCGGAAATCGGAACAAATCATCCAACAGCGAAGCTGTACGCGCAAACGCTCCAACGCGCAGAATGGGCCGACTCTTCCGCCGAAATTGAGCTTTCTGGCATCAAAAACCTAGTGGCGGTGCATCGACTGCGAGAAGTTTCCTGCCTTTACGGATTCACACGTTTTGAGGCCGCGCCGACCGGAGCTGACGGAGACATTGAAGACGTTCAGTTGAGCGTCCGTGGCGCGCCAATCTCGCGTGATGCTGACTGGTTGCCTGCAATCGAGCAATTCGGAGAAGGCATTTTCATTCATTTTGACGAAGCGGT
>JBHYDC010000007.1:0-193245 GCA_051861205.1 Oharaeibacter sp. | reverse complement strand
TAGCCAAACCGCCGCCGCTCGTTGGCAAGATCGCGCAGCCTCGCGCGAAGCTCTGCGTCCGGAGGGCGACAGGAGCGGTAACGGATCATCTTCCGATCCGCCCCGACGATGCTACAGGCCCGACGTTCCGACAGGCCCATGACGGCCTGCAGATGCGCGACGGCGTCGCGCTGCACGGCGGGCCCTACCATTTTTTTGACAGAAGCTCCCGCATCGCGGCCACATCCAGCATCTGCTCGGCCAGCAGCTTCTTCAGCTTCATGTTCTCGTCCTCAAGCGCCTTCAACCGCTTGGCCTCAGAGACATCCATACCGCCGTACTTGGCCTTCCAATTGTAAAGGGTCGCCTCCGAGATCCCGTGCTTGCGCGCCAGATCGGCGGTCTTCGCGCCGGCCTCGTGCTCCTTCAGCACAGCAATGATCTGCTCTTCCGTGAATCTTGCTCGCTTCATCAGTCCGTCCTTCGTCAGGGCCGGACTCTAACTCCATGTGGAGGAAAATCTCAGTGGCAGGTCACTGGATGACAAAATTGCCAAGGCACTTCAGTTAGACCGCCCATAGAAATCCAAAGGACTGCAATGTTTAACCAGTGATTTGAGAGCCGCCGTGCTTCCGAATGGCCGCAAAAACGGACACAGTGCGGACACAAGCAAAAGCCCCGCTGGCGAGAGCCAAGCGAGGCTTTGCATAAGCTGTTGAATTATTTCATGTAATTTGGTTGCGGGGACCAGATTTGAACTGATGACCTTCAGGTTATGAGCCTGACGAGCTACCGGGCTGCTCCACCCCGCGTCAAGGTGTGTCCGGCTTGTAAGCGCCGCGTGGCGCAAACGCAACCCCTTTCTGATGGTCTTTCGAATTCTCGATGGACCGGCATGAGTTTCCCCGTCATGGCCGGGCTTCGAGGCCGGCCAGCAAGAGGGCTAGCCCTTGCTGCGCCTTCGCCAGCGTTTCGGCTGGATTATGGCTGGACGCCACCCAGAGTGCCGCGTCCACCATCGCGCCGTTCAAAAGACGGGCGATGGCTTCGGGATCGGCGGGCCGCAGCCGGCTTGATGCCATGAGATCGTGCAGGCTTTCGATCATGGGTTGTATGGAGGAGTGCGAATCCAATTCGCGGAATCGTTGCCCCAAAACCGCCGGGGCATCTTTCAAAAGGATGCGCTGAATTTCAGGATCGAGCGCCAAATCGAGATAAGTGCGGCAGCAGGTCGTGAAGGCCTCCCATGGATCGGTGATCGCTTGGAATTCCGCAACCAACCGATCTTCAATCTCGCGATCGATCTGAACCACGACGGCTTCCAGTAGACCTTCCTTGCCGCCGAAGTGATGGTAGAGCGCACCGCGCGTCAGGCCGGCCTCGGCGCACAGAACATCCATCGACGTGTCCGCGTAGCCCAAGGTCGCAAAGGACTGGCGCGCGTGCGTGATCAGCTTCGTCCGCGTCTCGGCAATCATGTCTGCACGGCTTCGGCGGACGGATTCCATCATCACAGCCCCATTGACATACGAAACGTATGTCTCTACGTATCGACATACGTAATGTATGTGAAAGGCGAGGCGGCATCAACATGAATGCTACCCAGGCGACGTTATCCGTCCGGGCCGCCACCGGGGGAGACATCCCCCGCAAGGCCCAAATCGAGGAGTTTGCCGTTACGCCGCTGTTTCCCGCCTCTCTGTGGACGCCGATCGTGGCGCTGAGCGGTACGGCGCAAGGTTTCGAGCCTTTGCTCTCGTACCAAGCTGCCACGTTCCATGGCGCATTCCCCCGCGAGACGACGTATCGCAAGCAGCTTGGGGGCATCTGATGCTGGACACAATCGTACTTGTTGGCGCGAGCCGAGGCATCGGCGCCGCTGCCGCTGCACATCTCAGCCCTCGCACGCGCCGTTTTATCGCGGTTTCTCGCACGCCGGCGCCCCATGGAGAATGGATCCAGGCCGACATGGCGAGCGACGAGGGCATCGCCGCCGTTAAGTCGGCCGTCGGTGATGAGCCGCTTCAAGCTCGCCTTTATCTCGGCGGCGTCTGGGAGGCCGGTGCCTTCACCGATACCTATCGTTTTCAAGCCAGCCCGGCCCGTGAAACGCGTTTCGTGATCGACGTGAATCTTGTGGCCCCGATCCTGCTGTCGCAGGCACTCGCCGGCAATTTGGCGAAGGCCGCCAACCCTCGCATCGTGCTTCTAGGCTCGGCATCGGGCAAAGATAACGCGGCCAGCGTCGAGGTCGCCAATACCGCGTCGAAGTTTGGCCTGTGCGGCGCCGCGCAGTCCTTGGCGATCGCCTTGAGACCGGAAGGCATCGGCGTCACGGTCATCAATCCGGACAACATTGCGACTGCGGAAGTGGAGGACGACATCGCCGCCGGACGGTTCGGAACGCAGACGCCGATTCCCCTCGCCGATGTTATGGCCGCTCTCGATTTCGTGCTATCGGCTTCACCGGCCTGCGTAGCTGCTGAAATCAATCTGGCGCAGAAGTTTCCAACCGCTACGCGTGAACCACTATGACCGCTTTCCCGACTTCTCCGGATCCGTCTGTCGCCTCCGGCCAAACCCCGCTGCGGGCCGCGCTTGGCGAGGTCGGCTCGCTCGTCAGCCTGGCTGCGCCGCTGGTTGCCGGGCTCGTCGCTTCGACGGGAATCGTCCTTGTCGATACCGCCATGCTGGGGCCCCTTGGCGCCGTCCCCTTAGCGGCGGTTGCCGTCGCTTCCAGCGTCATCATCCTCTTCTATGCCGGTCTTTACGGCTTCGTTGGCCCCGTGGGCCTTCTCGCCGGGCAGCGCTTCGGCGCGGGGGAGCCTGCCGAGATCGGACGGGTCGCCCGCCACGGCTTCGTCCTTGCCTTGGGTGCAGGCACAGGTGGCGCCTTGCTCATGGCCGGCATCTTGTTGCTTCTCGCGCCCGTCGGCCAACCGCCGGAGGTGATCGCGGTGATCGGGCCCTACTGGCTGCTCATCGCGCTTATGCTGATCCCTTGGACGCTCGGGATTGCGGGCAAGAACCTGCTCGATGCCACCGACAGGCCGTGGACCGGCGTTCTGCTGACGTTGGTTCCGGTCGCGCTCAACATCCTGTTCAACTGGGTGTTCATCTACGGTCACCTTGGTATGCCTGCGCTCGGACTCACGGGAGCGGGCTTGGCAAGCTTTCTGGCGCAGACCCTCGGCACCGCCGCGCTCTGGATCTACGTGCGCTTTGCGCCCGGCCTGCGGGCTTGGTGGACAGCGCCCCGGCTTTCCCGCGCCGACTTCCGCCGACAATTGCGTGAAGCGCTACCGATGTCGGCCCAGTATTTCATGGAGGGCGGGGCGGTGGCCCTTGCCGGTCTTTTCATCGGCTTTCTCGGTGTGCTTCCGCTTGCCGGCAACCAAGTTGCGCTCTCGGTTGGTTCCACGCTCTATATGCTGCCGCTTGGCATGGCCGCTTCCGTCTCAATTCGCGTCTCGCAAGCGATCGGCGCTAAGGAGCGTAGCCGCTTGGCGCCGATCGGCTATGCAGGGCTCGGCGTCGTAACGCTGTGGATGGGACTTTTCAGCGTGCTCTTCCTCTTGATGGGTGGGCAGATCGCGGCGCTCTTCGTGAGCGATCCGGCGGTGATCGCCGCCGCAGCGTCGATCTTCTTCGTGTTCGGGATCACCCAACTGATGGACGGCATCCAGTCCGTCAGTCTCGGCGCCCTGCGCGGCATGCTCGACAACCGGTGGCCGACCCAGGTGTCGTTGATCGCATACTGGCTGCTGGCCTTGCCGCTGGCTTGGCTGATCGGGTTGGAACTAGGATTTGGCGCGCCGGGCGTGTGGGCAGGCTTTGGCATCGGCCTTGCGGTCGCAGCCGTTATGCTAGGTTGGCGCTTCCACAGGATGACGCGGATGCCCTGAGCCAGGACTTGGCCCAAGGATTGCTTTGACAAAGGAACGCTGGCGTCAGAAAGTACAAAAATGCTTGTAAATCTAACCGGTTATCCGCCCAACACGGCAATAAATTCCGATGCCGGGCGATCGGATTGGGCAAGATCTTCCGGCCGGCAGGCTTCCGAGCCCGTCATGGGCGCGCGCTCCGATGCGGTGGTGATCGAGCTTTCGGCCGCTGCAAAGGCTGCAAAGGCCATCCCGCCTAACGCCTACACGCAGTATATGCCGACGAGGCCGGGCTTCGATGCCAACGCGCTCTCGGCCGCCGTCACGAGCCCGGATGCGGAGTATCTTTCGAAGGGCAAGACCCTCGCCCAGGTTGGGGTCGCCGCACGTGCGAGCATGGATGAGCGCTATGCGGCAATGGCGCAATCGGGCAAACCCTTCGATTACAACAGCTTCGAGGGCCGCGATTGGTACACCCTGATGGGCGGGCTCGATCGACGCGCCCTGAGCGCCGTTAGCACGAATGAGGGTGGCCAGTTCACGCAGCAGGAACAGGAAATCGCACGCACGATCATGGACCAACAGCAAGGGCTGGCGATGGGCCTCTACAACGGCCCGACAAGCTTGGCGGGGACCTTCCGCGATCCCTTCGCGGGCGATCATGCCAAACGCTTCAACGCGGCGGTGAAGTGGCTGGACCGGGTCGGCAACGACGAGAAGAAGACGCTGACCTGGGCCTATTCGCGGGCCAGCGCGCAAATCTCTTATGAATGGGTGACCGAGGGCCGCGAGCGCGAAGATCTGACGAGCAAGGATCCGTTGGTTCAGTTGATTGCTTCAGCCATGAGAACCATGCAGCAAGACTTCAGTAGAGGGTGGACGACCGGATCCGTCACCGATGCGGCTTCCTTGAAGCAACAGACTTGGTTCCAGGGTTTCGAGAGCAAGCTCGACGCCATTTTGAGGGGATGACCCTGCGCTGGCGCGGTCGGTAGCAAAAGAGCGCCGGATTGGTTGACATCGGCCACCGTTCGACTTCTAAACACGGCGTGACAAATGGTGGGTGAGCGGCTGGCATGGCGGCCTTCGATGTTCAGCGGGTTCTTGCGGTCAAACATTGGACCGATCGCCTGTTCAGCTTCCGAACCACGCGGGATCGCGGGTTTCGTTTCGAAAACGGACAATTCGTCATGATCGGCTTGCCGGTCGATGGGCGGCCTTTGGTGCGCGCCTATTCGATCGCGAGCGCCAATCACGAGGACGAATTGGAGTTCTTCTCGATCAAGGTGCCGAATGGGCCTTTGACGTCTCGCCTGCAATCGATCCGGGAAGGCGACGAGATCCTGGTTGGCAAGAAGCCGACCGGTACGCTCGTTCAAGACAGCCTCCTGCCGGGAAAGCGGCTTTACCTGGTTTCGACCGGAACCGGCCTTGCGCCCTTCGTGTCGATCATCAAGGACCCGCAGGTCTACGATCGCTTCGACCAGATTGTTCTTATCCACGGCTGCCGCTTCATCGCCGAGCTTGGCTATGGCCGCGACACGGTGGACATGGTGCGGTCGGACGAGGTTCTGTCCGAGTTCGTCGGCGACAAGCTTCTCTATTACCCCACGGTCACGCGCGAAGCCTTCGCCCATGAAGGCCGGGTGACCGACCTTCTTCGAGGTGGCAAGATTTCAGCCGATCTCGGTTTGCCCCCGCTCGGCCCCGAAGACGACCGGGTGATGATTTGCGGCAGCGAAGCGATGCTGTCCGATATGGTGGGCTTGATGAAGGACATGGGCTTTGAGGAAGGTTCCAGCTCGAAGCCGGCGACCTATGTCATCGAAAAGGCCTTTGTGGAGAAGTAGCTGCTGCGGGCGGACCCCGTGGCACGATGGCGCCTTGAAGGGGTGGGCACGGGTCGCTACAGCCAAAGCTATAGACGCTGCCGACGCCGCGACCGAGAGAGACGCCTCATGATCCGCCATATCGTGCTTTTCAGCGCCCGAGACCCCGAGGACGTGGAACGCATCGTGACGGGCCTCTCGATCCTGACGACGATTCCCCATGCGCGCCGCCTGGAGGTTGCCCGCAACGCAAAAACCGACCAGCTTGGCAACGCCATCGACGTGGTGGTCTACGGCGAGTTCGACGACGAAGCCGCGCTGGCCGCCTACAAAGTGCACCCGGCGTATGAAGAAGCCGTGCGCCTTGTCAGGCCGATCCGCGAACTTCGCCTCGCCGCCGATTATGCCGTGGAGAGCGCCGTGAGCGCGCCTATTTGAAGGCCGCGCAAGGGTCTTCGTCCCGCTTCGGCGGGGGACCTGTGGCGATGATCGCGTCGAAGGGCCCGCTCGCGCCCGCGCCATCGGCCACAAGCGCGATGCTGAAAACCTTCAGATCGGGCGCCGTGCGGGCGAGAACGGCCGGGACGCCCCAGTCGCGCCGGGCGTGACCCTGGCCGGTGATGAGGACGACAGGACCCTGCTCCGAGCCGGATTTGACCGCGTCCGCCATGGCGCCGTCGCGGGCGCGCTGCACGTCGATCATGGCCGGCAGACTTTTTTCCGGCAGCATGCCGCAATGAGAGGTGACGAGGGTTTCCCTCAAGGCTGCGCGCGCATCCTCGCCAAGTGGCACGTCGAGGCCGAGGCGGGTTTGCTCTTCTGCACTGAGTGCCGCAGCGCCCCCTCGCGAAATCTGGCGCTTATCGTCATCGGTGAGATCGCCGGCCCGAAGCTGGAGGCGGCTTTCGAGGGCGACCGTGAAGATCGGGCGATAGAGCGCGAAATCGCCCCAGCCCCGCTCTTCCCAAGCGAGGACCTCGCCAAGGCGATCCGCTGATATCGACGGGTCCGCGAGCGCTGCGCCGAGCGGCGCTTGCAGGTCGGCGGGGATCATTTCGAAGACGACGGTCGGTGCGCGCCCGAGAGCGACCATGCGGGCGATGGTTTCGGCCTGAATGCGGTGATGGGCGGGATCATCGTGGATTTCGCCGAGGATCACGACATCCGCTGAAGCGAGCGCGGAATCCGGAATGTCGGCGTGCGCCGGTGCGCTGACCACCAGCGCCAGAACGGCCATGGCGACGAGGACGGGTGCGTATCGCTGCTTCATGCAGAAAGCTCCAGCTCGTTGATTCCAGAGCGATATATTGATCGACCGGACGATCTCGCCCGGTCGGAAAGCGCTCTAGGCCAACTGCGAAGGCGTGTCCGAGATCCCGCAGGGCAGAGGCGCCATTCCAGCGAGCCTACCCATGCATACGGGTCTGGTTCACGGCCGGATTGCCGATGCGTCGCGAGCGAGGGTTTCGATGCGGGCCCAGTCGCCGGCCTTGACGGCGTCGGCGGGCGCAACCCAGGAGCCCCCGACGCAGACGACGTTCGGGAGTTTCAGGTAGTCGCGGGCGTTTTCCAGCGTGACGCCGCCGGTGGGGCAGAAGAGAATGTCGCCGAGCGGCGATGCCAGCGCTTTCAGGTAGGTGGGGCCGCCCGCCGGGCCAGCGGGGAAGAACTTCAGGATCCGAAGACCCTTTTCGCGCGCCATGATCGCCTCGGACGCCGTGGCGACGCCAGGGAGAAGCGGCACGCCAAGCTCGATAGCGGCGTCGATCAGTGCGGGCGTGGTGCCGGGGCTGACCAGGAATTTCGCGCCCGCCGCAACCGCCTCGCGGGCCTGCGCCGCATCCAGCACCGTTCCGGCGCCGACCACGCCGCCTTCGATCGCACTCATGGCGCGGATCGCGTCGAGCGCGACGGGGGTGCGTAGCGTCACTTCCAGAGCGGGCAGGCCACCGGCAACGAGCGCGCGGCCGAGCGGCACGGCATCCTCCAGCCGATCGATGATGAGGACCGGCACGACAGGCGCGCGGCGGAGAACGGCGAGGAGAGCTTGGGTATCGATCATGGCGGCCAGTCCGGAAACGGGTGCGGTAGCCTGTGGGGTACAGGGAGGCGGCGCGGGGTGCAAGGGGCGGACGGCGGGAAGCGCGTGTCTTCCCGTGTTCAATTCTGTCCCAGTCGATTGAGAAAGGTTTCGGCCCAGTGGCGGGCGTCGCCTTGGATGAGCTTCCCCCAGAGGGCGGCATGGCGGGCGCGGCGTTCGTCGGGGGGCATGGCGAGGGCGTGTTGCAGTGCGCTCGCCACTTCGTCGGCGGCGTAGGGGTTGACGATGAGGGCTTCGGTCATGGTTTCGGCGGCGCCGGCAAAGCGAGAGAGAACGAGGATGCCGGGATCTTCGGGGTCTTGCGCGGCGACATATTCCTTCGCGACGAGGTTCATGCCGTCGCGCAGCGGCGTGACGAGTCCGGCGCGGCTCAAGCGGTAGAGCCCGGCGAGCGCGCGGCGAGGAAAGCCGCGGGTGATGAAACGGATGGGGGTCCAGTCGATATCGGAAAAGCGGCCGTTGACGTGGCCGGCGAGGTGTTCGAGTTCGCGGCGGATGTCCGCATAGGCGTCCACCTCGCCGCGGGACGGCGGCGAGACCTGGAGCAGGGAGACGTGGCCGAGATTTTCCGGGTAGTCGTCTAGGAGGCGCTCGAAGGCGCGGAAGCGGTGGGGGATGCCCTTGGAATAGTCGAGCCGGTCGACGCCGATAATCTGGGCGCGGCCGCGCAGATGGCGATCAAGGCGGGCCATCTCGCGCCGGGCTTCTGGGGTATCGGCGAAATCGCGGAACCCCTCTGTGTCGATGCCGATGGGAAAGGCCTCGACGCGCACGGTCCGCCCCCAGGCTTCGACGCGGCCGTCGCCATGGTCGTGGCCGCCGGCCTCCTCGCGGAGATAATCGACGAAATGGCGGCGGTCGCGCTCGGTTTGGAGGCCTATGAGATCGTAGGCGAGCATCGCCCGGACAAGGTCGCGGTGACGGGGCAGGGCGCTCAGAATCTCGGTCGGCGGCCAGGGGATGTGGTGGAAGTAGCCCATGCGGTTTTCGGTGCCCAGCGCCCGGAGTGCGGCGCCGAAGGGCATGAAATGATAGTCGTGGACCCAGATCTGATCCTCGCCGCCGATGAGGGGATGGAGGCGGGCGGCGAAGCGCTCGTTGACCCGGTGATAGCCGGCCTCGAAGGCGGGCGAGAATTCCGCGACGTCGAGCCGGTAATGCATGATCGGCCAGAGCGTGCGGTTGGCGTAGCCGGCGTAGAATTCGGCGCTGTCGAAGGCGGTCATGTCGATCATGGCGAGATCGACGTTGCGGCTTTTCTCACGACGCATTTCGCAGAAGGTGCCGGCTTCGGATACCTCGCCCGTCCAGCCGAACCAGGTGCCGCCGCGGGCGCGGAGCACGTCGACGAGGGCCACGGCAAGCCCGCCGGCCTTGCCGGTGTCTTTCAGCGGGCCGACCCGGTTGGAGACGACGATCAGGCGGGGCATCGCGATCCCGTATTCACAGCATCGTGCCGAGCCAGTGGTGGACGGCGGAAACCGTGGGCAGACGGCGGCTGGCGGCAGTGACCCCTTCGCCGACTTTGATGCCGACACCGCCAAGCCGCTCGGCGGCGGCGATGCCGTCCTCGTCCGTGACGTCGTCGCCGATGAAGACGGGCATGCGGCCCTCAAAAGGCGGCAGCTTCAGGAATCGCGTGATCGCGATCGCCTTCGACGCGCCCAGCGGTTTCACCTCGTAGACCATTTTGCCGTTGAGGATATCGAGGTCCGGATGGGGTGCGATCAGCGCGCGAAGCGTAGCTTCGACGGCCGGTCCCTGATCCGGCGCTTGGCGATAATGAACGGCGAAGGACGCGCCCTTGTCCTCGATTTGGATGCCGGGGGCATGGAGATGGCTGCGGGCGAGCGCGTCGCGCACTTCGGTAAGCGAGGCGGGCGGGGGAGCCCGGACGACCGCCGCGCGCGGGTCGGCGCGCCACTCGAGGCCATGGATGCCGGCGGCGGGAAAGCGGGCGGGCCTCAGATAGCCGTCGAGGGTGCCGACGGAGCGTCCGCTGATGACGGCGAGCGCACCGCCGACGCGGGCAGCGAGGGCGGCAAGGAGCGAGACCAAGCCGTCAGGCACCACGATCGCATCCGGCCGAGGAGCGATCTCCACCAGCGTTCCATCGAAATCGAGGAACAGGGCGATATGGTCAGGCTCTAGGTCCAGTGTCATCGTGGGCAAAACGCCCGGCGCGGGGGATGGTTCCCCGGCCAAGTGTCACGCGCCGTTCAGCGCGCGCTAAACGGTGGCTTAGCGCTCCCGAACCGGCGTTTCAGGCACAGGGGTCAGGGGTGCGCGGCCGTCGAACCAAGCGATGAGGTTGTCGGCCTGAAGGTCGCCCATCGCCTTGCGCGTATGCTCGGAGGCCGAGCCGACATGGGGAAGGAGAACCACGCGCGGCAGATCGAGGAGGCCGGGGTGGACGCGGGGTTCGTCTTCGAAGACATCGAGACCGGCGCCGAGGATGGTGCCGGCGCGAAGCGCTTCGACGAGGGCGGCTTCATCGACGACACTGCCGCGACCGATATTGACGAGGATGCCGTCCGGCCCGAGCGCTGCGAGAACGTCGGCGTCGATCATATGGTGGGTGGCGGCGGTCCCAGGTGCGACGACGATCAGCGTGTCCACGGCTGCGGCGAGCGATTTGGCGGTGGTGTGATGGGGGTAGGGCGCGCCTGGAACGGCGCTCCGGCTATGGTAGGCGATGGGAAGCCCGAAAGCCTCTACGCGCTTGACGATCGCCTGCCCGATACGCCCCAGCCCGACAATGCCGACGCTGCGGCCCCGCAGCGAGCCGGGCGTGAGCGGATAGGGACCGCGCGATTCCCAATTGCCGGCTCGGAGCCACGCTTCGGCGGCGGAAAGTTCGCGCACCGTCATGATCAGAAGGCCGATCGTGGCGTCGGCGACCTCGTCGGTGAGAACGTCGGGCGTATTGGTGACCACGATGGAGCGCCGTGCCGCAGCGCCAATATCGACGGGATCATAGCCGACTCCGAAATGGGCGATGATCTCAAGCGCGGGAAGGCGGTCGATCAAGGCGGCGTCGACGCCGGCATGACCGACCGACGCAACGCCTCGGACTTTGGCGGCGATATCGGCGGGGAGCGCGGCGATGCTCTCCTTGGTCGGGAGTTCGTGCAAGACGAAGTGACGGCGCAGGCGCTCAAGCAGATGGGGCGTCGGGTTGCCGGTGATGGCGATGGTTGGGGACATTGGATAGCCTTGCAGAAAGCGGCGTCTTGGCGTTTTGGCAGTCAGCCGGCGCTGGAATCGCGCAGTTCGATCTTCGGCGGGATCAAGAGGCGCTGGAAGGGTGATTCCTCGCCCTCGATCAGCGCGCGGATGGCGCGGGCTGCGGCGCTCCCGATTTCGTTGGAGCCGTTCTGGACGGTGGTGAGCGAGGGCGCCCAGCTTTCCGATCCGTCCACGTCGTCGTAGCCGGTGACGGCCATATCGATGCCCGGCCGGATGCCGGCCTTGGTCAGCCCGGCCATCAGGCCGAAGGCGAGAATATCGTTGAAGCAGACGACGGCCGTGGGGCGCGGGTCGAGGGCGAGCAGGCGCTCGGTCGCAAGCCGGCCGTCGCCCTGCGTCATCAGTTCCGGGATGTCGTCGATGGGGCTGAGACCGGCATCGCTCATTGCGGCGAGGAATCCGGCGTGACGGTCGCGGCCGGAGGAGGTGTGGCGGCGGCCGCCGACAAAAGCGATGCGGCTGTGGCCCTTGGCGATGAGGTGGCGCGTAATCTCGGCCATGCCGCTGATATCGTCGCCCCGCACGGAGGGAACGGTGGCGCCGTCGACATCGCGGCAGATGATGGTGACGGGCGTGCCGGAGTGCACGATGGCGTCGATATCTTCGGCGGTCGTGCCGAGCGAGGGGCAGATCACGAGGCCGTCGGCGTTCTGCTGTTGCAGCACCTGAACGAAGGTGCGCTGGCGCAGGATATCGTCGCGGTGGTTGCAGATCAGGATGGTGTAGCCGCGGGCTTCAAGCTCCGTCTCGACGGCCCGGAAAACCTCGGCGAAATAGGGGTTCATCACGTCGTGAACGACGACGCCGACGATATCGGTGCGCGATGTTCGCAGCGATGCGGCTTGGCGGTTGTAGATGTAGCCCATCTCGGTGGCCAGCGCCCGTACGCGCTTGCGGGTTTCGACCGACACGGCAGGGTTGTCGCGCAGCGCCAGCGACACGGTGGCCGTGGAAACGTCAAGCTGCGCGGCGAGCTGGCTAAGCGTCACGCGGCGGCGGCGTGAGCGCCGCAGGTCGTCCGGACTGGGGGAGACCATGGCTGTCTCGATCTCCTTGGGAACGCGATACTTGCCGCAAATGACAGGACCGCTGACCAAAGGTCAACTGCCTAGCTTTCTCCGGCGCTTAAATGTCAGCGGTGGCCCGATCCGCCGATCGTGCGCTCCCGGTGAAAAAGATAAAGCCCGGACGCGATGACCACGCCGGCGCCCAGCAGCGTCCAGTGGTTCGGGACATCGCCGAAAACGAGATAGCCGAGCCCGACCATCGAGACGATCTGAGCATAGCCGAAGGGGGCGAGCACGGATGCCGGCGCGTGCCGGTGGGCCAGAATGAGAAGGAAATGGCCAAATCCGCCCGTAAGGCCGCACAGCACGAGCAGCGCCCAGGTTTGGAGCGAGGCGGGTGTGACCCAGACCAGGGGCAAGACGGGAAGCAATAGGATCGACGGCACCGCCGCGAGCACGAGGATCATGCTGCCCGCCGTTTCGGTGCGTGCGAGTTGGCGCGTCATCAGCGCGTAGAGCGAGCCGCATGTCATCGCGCCAATCGAATAAAGCATGGCAGTGTCGAACCCGCCGAGGCCGGGGCGCGTCACCAGCAAGATGCCGCCGAAGCCGACAAGGATGGCCGCGATCCGGCGCGGGCCGATCTGCTCGGCCAAGAAGATGACCGAGAGGACCGATATCAGCAACGGGCTCAAAAAGTTGATGCTGACCGTTTCGGCAAGCTGGAGATGGCGCAGCGCGAGGAAATTCAAGATCGTGGTGCCGACCAGGAACACGGCCCGCAGGATCTGGAGATAGGGGCGCGACATCCGCCATGCCGTCGGCGACGACCAGGGATTGAGCACTGCGGCCGCGGCAATGAAATGGATGACGTAGCGGAACCAGACGATCTCGATGATCGGGACCGAGGCGCTGGCGTATTTGGCCGACGTATCGAGCACCGAAAACAGCGTGACCCCGGCGATCATGAGCCCGATGCTTTTGAGACGCGCACGGCGATCCAGTTCGGCTTGATGATGACTGGGAACGGCGGCCCCTTCGCCTGCGATCGGCCCTGCGACGTCCAAAGATCAGCCCTTTCCAGTTTACGCGAGGCGACGTTAGCCGATCCGCGAGCGCGAGGGGCCAAGAAAATCGGATATGGGATGCGGTGAGGCGGACGTCGGCTCTCAGGCCTCGGCGTCGGCGATCCGTTCGGGCTCGGACGCCGGGTGCGGCCGCCCATCGATCGATCCGGACGGGCCGGCCGCGGCGGCGGGCTCCACGATCTCCTCATCCTCGATGGTGGCTTCGTCGTCGGGCGTGCCGGGCGCAAGGTTCTTCTCGACGAGGCGCAGAAGCTTGCGCAGACGCTTGCGATCTTTGTCGTCGAGGCCGGCGAGCGCTTCCTTTTCCACCCGTTTCCAGGCGGCATCCACCGCAGCGACCCGCTCGCGCCCGGTGTCGGTGAGATAGACGCGGGCGAGCCGGCCGTCGGAGGCGGAAACCTGGCGAGCGACGAGCCCCTGTGCGCCGAGGCGGGCAATCATCTTGGTCACCGTGGGCGGCTGCACGGCGAGGGCGGCGGCGAGTTCGGACATAGATTGGCCGTCCTGATCGCCCAGCGCCTTCAAGACCGACTCTTGACCGGGGTGCAGCCCGATCCGGCCGAGATGGACCCCTGAGCGCGTTCGGTGCGCGCGCGCGGCCTGAACCAGACGGAACGTCACGCTCTTGCGATGGTTGAAAGTCATCGAACCCTCCGGTACTCGCACACTTGGGTATTGATCGTCGGCACCTTATCGCACGGGATTGTGTCACTTATTTAGGTGGTGAACCCGTCCAATGTCGAGGCGCGGCTCCTTAACTATAGTGCTTATCGCAAGGGCCACCCCGGTCGCGTCCGCTCTCTCGCCGGTATCGTGCACAGGGCCGCGAGGCGTGATAGGAGAGGCCCCAATGTCACATCATCCTGCCGCCGACGGCCGAGGTAGCTCATGACCGCAACACAGTCCGCCCCGTCTCCCGATCTTGCCGCCGCCAAAGCCTTTGCGCCTGTGCCCGTGACCGTGCTGACGGGTTATCTCGGCGCGGGCAAGACAACGCTGCTCAACCGGATTCTGACCGAAGATCACGGCAAGCGATACGTGGTCATCGTCAATGAGTTTGGCGAGATCGGCATCGATAACGATCTCATCGTCGATACGGACGAAGAGGTCTACGAGATGAACAACGGGTGCATCTGCTGCACCGTGCGCGGAGACCTGATCCGGGTGGTGGAAAACCTTGCCAAACGCAAGGGCGCCTTCGACGCGATCATCGTGGAGACGACCGGGCTGGCCGATCCGGCGCCGGTGGCGCAGACGTTCTTCATGGACGAGGAGGTGCGCAAGATGTCGCGGCTCGATGCGGTGGTGACCGTGGTCGACGCCAAGCATCTCATGGTTCGTCTCGCCGATGCGCCCGAGGCCGAGGATCAGGTGGCCTTCGCCGACGTGATCCTGCTCAACAAGGTGGATCTCGTTTCCGCGGACGAACTGGCCGAGGTGGAAGCGACGCTGCGGCAGCTCAACCCCTACGCCCGCATTCACAAGACCACCCGCTCGGCGGTGCCGCTGGATGCGATACTCGATAAAGGCGCGTTCGATCTCGACCGTATCCTGACGCTGGACCCGCATTTTCTGAAGGCCGAGGACGATCACGTCTGCGGTCCGGATTGCGACCATGACCACGACCATCACCATGACCACGATCCCGCGCATGGCCGGCACGACACCGAGGTGATCTCTGTATCGCTGAAGGGCGGAGAACTCGACCCGAACAAGGTGCTGGCATGGATCGGTGACGTGACCCAGGCGGAAGGGGCGAACATACTGCGGATGAAGGGTATTTTGGCCTTCAAAGACGAGCCGAAGCGCTATGTGGTGCAGGGCGTCCACATGATCGTAGAGGGCGACTTGCAGCGCGATTGGCGCGAGGGCGAGGCGCGCGAAAGCCGGCTGGTGTTCATCGGGCGTCATCTGAAGCGGGATGCGCTGGAAGAGGCCTTCGCTGCGTGTATGGCGTGACCTCGTAAGCTTGGCGCCGCGCGCGGCTGCTTGTCTATCGTTTCGGGATTTTGAGCGTTGCCGTCCATTACGCCTCTTCAGCTTTCCGGGTTCGTTGTGTGGGCCGGATTCCTCGGTCCGGTCCCGGTCTTCGCCTGCGGTGACGGCTCTGTGACGTTGGGCACCGAGCCCAGGACGATTCGTGCGCATGCGGGCGGTATTCTTGCCGCCGAGCGAAGCGATGACGGACGGACGCTCATCACCGGCGGCGACGACGGCAAGGTGATCGCGACGTCCGCTGCCGGCGAGCCGGCCGTGCTGGGCGAGCACGGGCGCAAGTGGATCGACCAGCTCGCCACCGGCCCGAACGGAGCCGTCGCATACGCATCGGGACGTAATGTTTGGGTGCGCGAGGGGTCGGGCAAGGAGCACGCGCTTTCGGTGGCGCGGGCGGTGGGCGGTCTTGCGTTCTTTCCCAAGGGGCTGCGGCTTGCGATTGCCAGCTACAACGGCGTTTCGCTGTGGTTTCCAGGAACGGCGGCCGCCCCGCAGCAGCTTGAATGGAAGGGCTCGCATATCGGCGTCACGGTGTCGCTCGATGGGGCCAACGTGGTGACCATGATGCAGGAAAACGCCCTGCACGGTTGGCGGCTGCGTGATGGTCAGCACATGCGCATGTCGGGTTATCCTGGTAAGGTGAAAAGCGTGAGCTGGTCGGTGAAAGGGCGATTCCTCGCAACATCGGGCGCTGCGGCGTCGATTTGCTGGCCGTTTCATTTCAAAGACGGGCCGATGGGCAAGCGGCCGGCTGAACTCGGCGCCCGGCAGGAACTGGTGACAAAGGTCGCCTGCCATCCCTCCGAGGAAATCGTGGCGATCGGCTACGAGGACGGCATGGTGCTCTTGGTGCGCATTTCCGATGGCGAAGAGGTGCTGCTGCGCCGGCCGGACGGCGCGCCGATCTCCGCGCTTGGGTGGGATAAGAGCGGGCTCGAACTGGCCTTCGGCGCTGAGAGCGGAACGGCTGGGGTGGTGAATCTGGCGGGCTGACGTGGCATGCGGGACGATCCCGCATCTCTCGGTGCCGCGACATCTTCTTCCTAAAGGGGAGAAGGAAAAAGACAGGGCGGGTTTCTTTGGGATTGGCTGTTCGGGAATTTCAGAAAACGTCGGTTGCCGAGCAGGCGCTGCTGGATGAGCGCTATGGCATGCTCGCTTCGCGCGAGCGGTTGTTGCCGGTGAAGGTAACGGCCTTCTACCGGGCGAAGGTGGCCGCTGAAGTGGCGGCGCTGGGGCATACCGAGGGGCCGCTGCACCGGACGGTGTTTCCCTCGCGCGAGCGGTTCGATCCACCGGCGGGCGGCGAGGTGGCGGACTGGGTGGACGACCGGTCGAACATGCCGGTGCCCGGCTCGGGCGCCATAATCCACAAATATCCAGACCGCGTGCTGTTCATGCCGACGTCGGTCTGCGCATCGCATTGCCAGTATTGTTTCCGGCAGGACGTGCTGACCGATGCGCATGAGGCAGGCCGCACGGCGGTGTCTGACGAGTTAAGCCGGCTGGTCGGTTATCTCCGGACGCGGCCGGAGGTGAGCGAGGTGATCCTGTCGGGGGGCGATCCGATGTCGCTGCCGGCCCGCGATCTCAGCCTGATTCTGACGACCCTTCGAGGCCTTGAGCAGATCCGGTCGATCCGGATCCATACGCGAACGCTGGCCTTCGCGCCCAAGGCTTTCGCGGACGAGGCCAAGCTCGACATGCTGGCCGAGGCGGATGCCCGCGTGGTGTTCCACTTCGTGCACCCCTATGAGATCTGCGACGAGGTGGCGGCGGTCATCCATGCGCTGCGGCGGCGGGATGTCAGGCTTTACAATCACTTCCCCCTCCTGCGGGGGGTCAACGACCACGTCGGCGTGCTGAGGCGTCTGATCGAAGGTCTGGACGATCTGAGGGTGCGGACGCTGTCCGTGTATGTGCCCGAACCGATCCATCATTCCGCGCCCTACCGGGTGCCGCTGAGGCGCATCATGGCGCTTCAGGACGAATTGGTGGCAACCAGCCCGTCCTGGGTCAATGCGGTGCGGTTCACGCTGGATAGCCCGCTCGGCAAGGTGCGGCGCGAGCACATCACGGCATGGGAAGAGGCCGACGGCCGCGTGACCTTCGAGCGCGAGGGAAAGCGGTTCGATTATCCCGACTTTCCCGCCGCTCTGGACCTGGCCGGCGACCCTGCCGTCATGCTCTGGCGGGGTTGAAGGGCGCGGAGACCGGCGCCCGTACCGGCCGCCAGACTACGTAGGCGAACATGGCAGCCGCGATGAAGGTGACAATGGACGCCAGCGCGACGACCGGTTCCAACTCTGCATTGCCGAGCAGCATATAGGAGAGGAACGGAAACATCACGAGCACCCCCGCTGCGTGCAGGCCGAGGATGACCTTCGGCAGGCGTCCCTCGGCTTTCGCTGGAAACAAAGCGAAATAGGCGCCGTAGACGGACGTGACGACGAAGCCCAGGAGGTTGAGGTGGGCATGGGCCGGCGCGATGGTGAAGTTCTGGCTTGCTGCCATACCAATACCGGCCGCCATGCCGACAAGTAGAAGTAGGATCGCGACCTTGAAGTAGAGCTGAGCTGTCGGATGCATTGTCTTTCTCCGGACTTTTGATCCGTGCATCCAACATACGCCGACGTTTCGGCTTCGTCATCTCTGTCTTATCTGCACAATCAAATGAAAAAAGCCGACCCAAGCGGACGCAAGAGTCGGTTTATTGCGCTCACGAATACACTAAACAACGCTGATCAATGCACCAGGATGTTGCGGAAGCTCCAGGGCTCGGTCGCATCGATGTCCTCGGGGAAAAAGCCCGGCCGGCCTTCGAGCGGGGTCCAGTTGGTGTAGGTGCCGCCGACTGTGCCGAGATAGGGGCGCTGGATCTGGAGGCAGCGATGGAAGTCCATCTCGTCGGTCTCGACGATGCCCGCATTCGGGTTTTCAAGCGCCCAGACCATGCCGGCCAGCACCGCCGATGAGACCTGGAGGCCGGTGGCATTCTGAAGCGGGGCCAGCTTGCGGGCCTCGTGGATGGTGAGGTGCGAGCCGTACCAATAAGCGTTGCGGGCGTGGCCGAAGAGGAGCACGCCCAGTTCGTCGAAGCCCTCTTCGATCTCCGATTCGGCAAGGACATGGCGGACCGGCTGCACGCGCCCGGCGCGGCCGAACATCTCGTGCAACGAGAGCACCGCGTCGTTGCAGGGGTGGTAGGCGTAGTGGCAGGTGGGGCGGTAGTCCGGGTTCAGCCGGTCGCCGACGGTGTAATAGTCGGAGATCGAGATGGCCTCGTTATGGGTGACGAGGAAGCCGTATTGCGCGCCGAGGGTCGGGCACCAGGTGCGCACCCGCGTGTTGGCGCCCGGCTGCATCAAATAGATCGCGGCCTTGTAGCCGACCTCGTGCTCGCGGCCGGTATCCGGCATCCAGGTTTCATGCGTGCCCCAGCCGAGTTCGGCGGGCTGGAGCCCTTCCGACACAAAGCCATCCACCGACCAAGTGTTCCAGAAGGTGTTGGTCGGCTTGGGGTGGCTGGCGCGCTGGGTGTCGCGCTCGGCGATATGAATACCCTTGACGCCGACGCTTTGCATCAGGGCTGCCCATTCGGAGCGGGTCGTTGGTTCATCGGCGTCAATGCCAAGGTCCCGGGCGAGATCGAACAGAGCGGCCTTGACGAGCCAGGACACCATGCCGGGGTTGGCCCCGCAGCAGGAAACGGCGGTGGTCCCGCCCGGATTGGCGCGGCGCTCGGTGCGGATCGATTCGCGCAACATATAGTTGGAGCGTTCGGCCGGGTCGGCGGACCGGTCGAAATAGAAGCCGAGCCAGGGCTCGACGACGGTGTCGATGTAGAGCGCGCCAAGCTCGCGGCAGAGCTTCATGATCTCAAGCGAGGACGTGTCGACGGAGAGGTTGACGCAAAAGCCCTGGCCCTCGCCGTTGGTGAGCAGCGGCGTCAGCACCTCCCGGAAATTCTTGGGGGTGAGGGCGACTTGGCTAAAGGCTATGCCATGCTCGTCCAGGAGTGCGCGCCCTTCGTCGGTGGGGTCTATGACCACCATTCGGGATCGGTCGAATTCAAGGTGCCGCTCGATGAGCGGCAATGTGCCGCGGCCTATGGAACCAAAACCGATCATGACGATGGGACCGGTGATCGTGCCGTGCACGGGCCATGAATTCATTCAAACTCTCCTTGTTAAGGTCTCTCCGCTGATAGCCGTGATGCCAATGATGCGGTGCGTCATTGATCGGAAAGGGGCATAGAGAGTCAAGGTAAAGTCCTCCTAACGCCGGAGAAGGCTGTCAGATCCAGCCGCCCAGCTCGCGCCGGGTAACGGCTTCTATGACATCCATGCCCCACTCGCTGTCGTTGAGGCAGGGGATGTGGCTGAACTTCTCGCCGCCGTTGTGAAGGAAGATCTCGCCATTCTCCACGGCCAATTCCTCCAGCGTTTCCAGGCAGTCGGAGACGAAGCCGGGGGCTGCGATGGCGAGGCGCTTGACGCCGGATTTGGCAAGTTCCTCAACGGTTTTGTCGGTATAGGGCTGGAGCCATTCCTCCGGCCCGAAGCGGGATTGGAAGGTGATCTGCAGCTTTTCTTTCGACCATCCCAAACGCTCGCGCAGGAGCCTTGCCGTCTTCATGCAATGGCAATGATAGGGGTCGCCCTTGCGGAAATAGCTCTGCGGGATGCCGTGGAAGGAGGTGAGCACCACCTCCGGCTCGAAGTCGAGGGTGGCGAGATGCGCCTCGATCGAGCGGGCCAGCGCGTCGATATACACGGGATCGTCGTGATAGGGCGGCACTGTGCGCAGCGCCGCCTGCCAACGCTCTTCCAGCAGAAAGCGGTACACCATGTCGTTGACGGTTGCGGTGGTCGACGCGGCATATTGCGGATAGAGCGGGAAGGCGAGTATCCGGTCGCAGCCGGCGGCTTTCAGGGCCGCCATGCGCTCCGCGATCGAGGGGTTGCCATAGCGCATCGCCCAGTCGACGACGACGTTGGGAAGCGTTGACAAGCGCTCGGCTAGCTTCTCGCCCTGGGAGCGGGTGAAGGTGCGCAGCGGGCTCTCGTTGCGTCCCTTGTTCCAGATCGTCTCATAGTCCTTGCCCTTACGGCCGGGGCGGGTGTTGAGAACGATGCCGTAGAGAATGGGGAACCAGAGCGCGCGCGGCCATTCGATGACCCGCTTGTCGGACAGGAACTCGCGGAGATAGCGCCGCATCGACCGGTAGTCGGTGCCGTCGGGCGTTCCCAGGTTAACCAGCAAAACGCCGACCTTGCCGCTTTTTACGGGCGGATGGGCCTCCGGCAGAAGCATTGGCGCGGGCACCCTTAGGGCCGGATGGCTGTGCTGGTTCATCAGAAAAACGGCTCCTCGAAGATTCTCGCCAACATAGAGTGGATTTGGAAGAATTCCAGTGTGTGAAGAGCCTCGTGTATAAGCATCGGCAAAGGGCTGGTGATTACCAAATCGGCTTGCCCGGATGGTCGGCGTCATGCAAGCCTTAACCATTGCAAAAACAACGGAGCCTGCTGATGCGCATTGGATCATTTCGAGCTATGGGGCTCGCCGCGTTTTTGAGCGGTGCTCTTGCTCTCCCCGCTGCGGCTGAGACTGTGAACATCACGCTTTTGCTGGTCAACGACATCTACAAAATGTCTGGTGACAAAGAGCGCGGCGGATTCGCGCGGCTCGCAGCCGTGGCGCGGGCGGAGCGCGCGAAGGGCGGCAACGTTCTCTACGTGCACGCCGGCGACATGATCTCGCCCTCTCTGATGTCGGGCTTCGATCAGGGCGCTCATGTGATCGAACTCATCAACGTGGTCCCGCCGGACGTGTTCGTGCCGGGCAATCACGAGTTCGATTTTGGGCCCGAGGTCTTCCTACAGCGGCTGAAGGAGTCCAAGTTCGGCTGGTATGCTGCCAATATCACCAGCGCCGACGGCAAGCCGTTGCCCGAGCTTAAGGGCGCAGAGATTCGCGACCTTGGCGGCGTAAAAGTCGGGATCGTGCCGCTGGCGGCCGACGATAGCCCGCAAGACGGAACGACGGGCGACTTGAAGTTCCCCTCGACAACGGAAACCGGACCGGTCGTGGCCGCGGCTCTGCGCGAACAGGGCGCCGACATCATCGTGGCGGTCGTACACGCAGACCGGAGCCAGGACCGCACGCTCTACGACAGCGGCGCCTTCGACGTGATCCTATCGGGCGACGATCATGACCTCATGCTGTTCTACGACGGCAAGAAGGTGATGGTGGAAAGCAGCGAGGAGGCCAACTTCGTGACCGCGATCGATCTTGCGGTCGATGTGGAAGAGGCCGACGGCAAGCGCACGGTGGCTTGGCACCCGAATTTCCGGATCATCGATACCGCCACGGTGACGCCCGACCCGGAAACCCAAGTCGTGGTCGATCGTTACGAGGGCGAGCTATCCAAGGAACTCGACGTGGCCCTCGGCACGACGTCGGGGGAACTCGATAGCCGCAAGGCAACGGTGCGCGGCAGCGAAGCGGCGATCGGCAATCTGATCGCGGACGCCATGAAGGCGGCCGTCGGCGCCGATCTTGCGATCGCCAATGGCGGCGGTATCCGGGGCAACAAGGTCTACGCTGCTGGATCGGTGATCACGCGCCGCGATATCCTGACCGAACTGCCCTTCGGCAACCGCACCCTTTTGATCGAAGCGACGGGGCGCATGGTTTGGGAAGGTCTGGAAAATGGCCTCTCCCAGGTGGAAAACGCGGCCGGCCGCTTCCCGCAGGTCTCGGGCATGACGGTGACATACGACCTGACAAAGCCCGCCGGCAGCCGGGTTCTGTCCGTCGACGTTGGCGGGGTGCCGATCGATCTGGAGAAAACCTACAAGCTCGCAGTCAACGACTACATGGCCCAGGGCGGCGACGGCTATAAGATGTTCAAGGCCGCCAACGTGCTGGTTGGAGACCGTGTCGCCAAGCTGCTGGCGAATGACGTGATGGCCTATCTCAGGACCGCTGGAAGCGTGGACGCAAAGGTCGAGGGACGGTTAGTCGCCAAGTGAACACCGGGTCACTGGAAAACGCGAGGGGCGGTGCCGGACGGCGCCGCCCTTATGCCTTATGCGAGCTTGAACGAACAACACATCCGAAGCTTCGCTTGAATCGAGTTATCCGAAGTTTCGCTTCAATTACCCTATTCGAAGCTCTGCTTCAGTCGACATAGTAGCGCCTTGCGACTTTGAACCAGAAGTCGACGATCGTGTTGACGATCCGGCTCATGCCTTCGAGACTATCGACCTTGGTGATGACGGCGTTCGCACCAAAATCATAGGCCCGCCGGATCGTATCCACGTCGTTGGCGGTGGTTAGGGCCACGACGGGAAGCGAGCGGAATATAGGGTGGCGGCGCAGCGCAGCAAGAAACAACGTCCCGTCCATCACCGGCATGTTGATGTCGAGAATAATTAAGTCCGGCGTATTCGGATCGTCAAGGCGGCCAAGCGATTCCAAATGTTCCATGGCTTGCCGGCCATTCTCCACGGCTTCGATGTGAATCGATATGGGAGCTTGGTCGAGCAAGCGTGTGATCAACATCACATCGTCTGGATCATCTTCAATCAACAGAATGCGCGCATCAGCCTCGACGGGAGATCTTGTGATCCGCTCTGACGTCGTCGCCACAACCATGGGCGCGCCTCCTACTCTGACCACGACCATTGCCGCTTATATCAGTTTATAGCGCCTTATGCGTGCGCAGTATGCATATTATTATTGCAATTCATATACGTTTCGAGACGACATGCGCAATACTACGAGTGCCCCTGGAATGCTTTGCACTGTATTTTAGCGAAGAAATGCATTGTATGCAGTTGATCAAATATATTTCTCCTCTGATGGACGGAGCCATTCTGCCGGTGTGGTCGGCTGCGAAGGTGGACCGAAGCACGTTTAGGTATGGGATAGTTCGCGTGGACCGGACGGGGAAGCATAGGCAGCGATCGTCTGTATAGGATCTGCGCCAGGGGCCGATTTCTCGTTCATCGGGTAATTCGAACCCGGCAAAAAGAGCCGCCATCGTGCGGACGAGCCGGATCAGGCGGCGGACTATCCGTGCCGCCGTGTGAACGTAGGGGGAAATCGCTCATGGCTATAATGTTGAGGCTAAGCCGCGTCCTTGACGGGCTTAGCACGATCGTACACCGATCGGTGATGTGGCTCGTGCTTGTCGCGATCCTTGTGAGCGCGGGCAACGCCGTTACGCGCAAGCTGTTCAACTTGAGCTCAAACGCGTTCCTTGAAGCGCAGTGGTACTTGTTTTCAGCCGTTTTCCTGCTGGCGGCCGCCTACACGCACCTCAAAAGCGAGCATGTGAAGATTGATCTGATCTACGGCCGCTTGCAGCGGCGCACGCAGATCTGGATCGAGATCTTCGGTACGATCTTCTTCCTCTTTCCCTTCTGCATCGTCACGATCCTTCTTGTCTGGCCGATCGTGGTGGACAAGTTCGGCAGCGGCGAGACGTCGGCGAATGCCGGCGGTCTGCCGCTTTGGCCTGTTTGGGCGCTGATTCCGGCAGGCTTCATCCTGCTGACCCTGCAAGGCGTTTCAGAGCTGATCAAGCGAGTAGCCTTTCTGAGGGGTGAGGGACCCGACCCTGTGCTTGCGCACGAAGCCCCTGTTCACTGAACGCGACGGAGAGACGACCATGGCCGCCTTCATCGCGGAAAACCTCGCCCCTATTATGTTCCTGTCCCTGGTGGTCGTGCTTTTGCTCGGCTACCCCGTGGCCTTCGCGCTCGCGGCGAACGGGTTCATTTTCGGGCTCATCGGCATCGAATTCGGGCTGTTGTCGCCCAACCTTTTCGGGGCCATCCCCGATCGCGTGTTCGGCACCATGTCGAACGAAACGCTGCTGGCCATCCCCTTCTTCACCTTCATGGGGCTCATTCTCGAACGATCGGGAATGGCCGAAGAACTTCTCGATACGATCGGCCAGTTATTCGGTCCCATCCGGGGCGGGCTTGCCTATGCGGTAATCTTCGTGGGCGCGCTGCTCGCCGCCACGACCGGTGTCGTCGCGGCGTCGGTGATCTCCATGGGACTGATCTCGCTGCCGATCATGCTGCGCTATGGCTACGATCGGCGGGTGGCGGCGGGCACGATCGCGGCTTCGGGCACTCTGGCGCAGATCATTCCGCCCAGCCTTGTCTTGATCGTGCTGGCCGATCAGCTCGGCCGGTCCGTGGGCGACATGTACGAAGGCGCCCTTTATCCGGGTCTCCTGCTGACCGCCTTCTACGCCGGCTTCATTCTGCTGGTGTCGATCTTCAAGCCGGATTTCGTGCCGGCGTTGCCGCCGGAAGCCCGTACGCTTCGGGGCATAAAACTGTTGGTGCGCGTGATTACGACGCTGATTCCGCCCCTCGTCCTGATCTTCCTCGTGCTCGGCACGATCTTGATCGGTTTGGCGACGCCGACCGAAGGTGGCGCGATGGGCGCCGTCGGCGCGTTGATCCTGGCTGCCGCGAACCGACGTTTGAAGTTCAGGATGATCGTGCAGGCCCTCGACAGCACGGCGCGGCTGTCGGCCTTCGTGGTGTTCATCCTGCTCGGCGCGCGCGTGTTCTCGCTGACGTTCTACGGCGTCGACGGGCACATCTGGGTCGAGCACCTGCTCACGGCCATTCCGGGCGGCGAGCTTGGGTTCCTGATCGTCGTCAATATCCTCGTCTTCCTGTTGGCCTTCTTCCTCGACTTCTTCGAGCTGGCCTTCATCATCGTGCCGCTGCTCGCGCCTGTGGCGGAAAAGTTGGGGATCGATCTGATCTGGTTCGGCGTGCTCCTCGGCGTGAACATGCAGACGTCGTTCATGCACCCGCCCTTCGGATTCGCCTTGTTCTATCTGAGGTCGGTTGCGCCGACGAAGCCCTATCTCGACAAGGTGACCGGCAAGACGATCCAGCCTGTAACCTCCGGTCAGATCTACCTGGGCGCCATCCCATTCGTGATCATCCAGGTGATCATGGTGGGCATCGTGATCGCGTTCCCGCAGCTCGTGACGCATTACAAAGAGGGGCGGATCGTGGTCGATCCCTCAACGGTCACCATCGACGTTCCGATGCCGGGCGGAGAAGGCGGCAATCCATTCGGCGATGCCGGGAATCCATTCGGATCTGCGGCTACACCAAGCTTCAGAGCGCCGGAAGGACAGCCGGCTGCCCCGGCGGCACCGGGCGGATTGCCTGCTCCGGATTTCGGGGCTCCGGCCGCACCGAAACCTTGACGGACCTGTCGCCATAGACGTGACGTCATGAAAAAGGGCCGGTGTCGCATAGACACCGGCCCTTTCGTTTAAATCGCCCCGCAGCTTACTGACCTATGGCTTACTTGCCAGCGGCCTGCTGAGCGTAGACGTAGCTGTCAAAGGTGTATTCGGCCACGCGGAACCACTGATAGCTTTCCGTGCGGAACTTCTTCCAGGGTTCGTAGATCTTCTTCCACTCGGCGTTCGTTGCGGCGGTCTCGTCATAGAACTTGAAGGCAGCGGTATAGGCTGCGTCGAGAACGTCGCGGGGGAACGGACGGAGCTGCACGCCCTTGCCGACGAGGCTGCGGATAGCCTCGGTGTTCTTCACGTCGTAACGGGACATCATGACGGTGTTGGCGAGGGCGCAGGCGCTTTCGAGCGCGGCCTTGTAGCTCTCGGGCAGAGCGTCGTGCTTGGCTTTGTTGAACATGAAGTGCAGCGTCGGGCCGCCTTCCCAGAAGCCGGGGTAGTAGTAGAACTTGGCGACCTGGTAGAAACCGAGCTTCTCGTCATCGTAAGGGCCGACCCACTCGGTGGCGTCGATGGTGCCCTTTTCAAGCGCGGGATAGATATCGCCGCCCGGAATCTGCTGCGGGACGACGCCGAGCGCCTGGATGATCTTGCCGCCGAGGCCGCCGATACGCATCTTCACGCCATTGAGATCGGCGACGCTATTGATTTCCTTGCGGAACCAACCACCCATCTGCACGCCCGTGTTGCCGCCGGGATGCGAGGTGACGCCGTAATTGGCGAAGAAAGCATTGACCAAATCCTGGCCGCCACCTTCATAAAGCCAAGCATTCTGCTGGCGAGCATTGAGTCCGAAAGGCACCGCCGTCGGGAAAGCGAAGGTCGGATCTTTGCCGATGAAGTAGTAAGACGCGGTGTGAGTGGCTTCCACCGTGTCGCTCTGCACGGCGTCGAGCGCCTGCGGACCCGGCACAATTTCGCCAGCGGGGAAGATCTGGATCTGGAACTTACCGTCGGTCGCGGCGGCGAGCGCCTTCGACATGACTTCGGCGGCGCCATAGATGGTGTCCAGCGACTTGGGGAAGCTGGAAGTGAGGCGCCACTTGATTTCGGGTGCGGCTTGCGCAAGGGCTGGCGCGGCAAGCGGAACAGCGGTCGCAGCGGCGCCGGTGGTTACGATTCCGGCTTGTTTTATGAATGAACGGCGATCCATCAAAGTCCTCCCGATTATTTTTTCGTAGGGGCGGATTCTGCTCCGGCTCCTGATATTTTTGGGCATTCACGGCCGATCCGGCGAGACGTCTGAAGCGCATACAGGCCCCTCCACCTGTCCAGCGCTCGTCTTACGGACCAACCTTCCCGAACCGAGATAAAACGAAAGATATTGATAGAACAAGCGATACCTTTGCGTATCTTGGAATTCAGGCAGCGAAGAGTCAGGATCTGACAAGGCATCTGGTTAACTTCGTCAGTCCCGGTTAAGGCTGATGGTTTTAAGGTTCGTAGCTTTTGCAGCGGGGCTCGACTGAGAATGGATTTCACGAGCGATCATGACGGCTTGACGCTGAGCGCGGGCGGTGCAGTATCCCGTTGAAATACAATGAACCAGGATCTGCGCCTGCCATGACCGTGCCGGTTATTCTCGTGACGCCCGATGTCCGCAGTTTTCAGGGTTATGATTGGCATGCCGCGCCCCATTCCTACCTCGACGCCACGATCTCGCGCGCGGGCGCAATGCCGTTGATTTTGCCGGCTTTTGGGGATCGGCTGGACCTTGGCGCGGTTCTCGACCGGGTGGACGGCGTGCTGTGCACCGGGTCGCGCTCCAACGTTTATCCCGCGCTCTACGGCGTAACGCCGTCGCCGGAGATGGAGCCCTATGATCATCAGCGCGACGCTACCACGCTGCCGCTCATTCGCTTGGCGGTGGAGCGCGGGGTGCCACTTCTGTGCATATGCCGGGGCTTGCAAGAGCTTAACGTGGCGCTGGGTGGCAGCTTGATGTCCGAAGTTCAGGAGAAGGAAGGGCGCATGGACCACCGTGCGCCGGAGACCGACCTTCAGGAAGCCCGCTTTGCCATCCGTCATCCTGTGCATGTCGCCGCCGGCGGATGCCTTGGGCGCATTCTCGGGGGTGATACGGTCGACGTGAATTCGCTGCACCGTCAAGCCATTGGGCACATCGCGCCGAGCTTGCAGATCGAGGCGGTGGCGAGCGATGGCGTCATCGAGGCTGTGTCGGTCAAGGACGCCAAGGGTTTCACGCTTGGGGTGCAGTGGCATCCGGAGTATTGGGTTGCGACCGACGGGCCGTCAGCCCAAATTTTTGACGCCTTTGGCGCAGCGGCGCATGAATATGCGGCTGGCCGGTGAGCGCTGGCTGGTCGAGGTTATCGAATGAACACATTATTCGCTTCTGCTGGATCCAAGGCTAGGGCCGAATCCGATCTTGCGCATGACCGAAGGTCGGTTCTGCGGGGCGCGGCGATGGGCGCGGCCGCACTTGCTGGATTTGGCCTGATCTTTTGGATCGCGGCAAATTGGGGCCATTTTGGCCGGTTTGGTCAATTCGGGGTCGTCGGTGCGGTCATCGCGGGATCAAGCCTCCTCGCAGTCCTATGGGGGCCCGCACGGGCTCCGTCGTCGCTTGTAGCGCTGCTTGCGACCGGGGCGCTGCTCGCAGTGGTCGGGCAGACCTATCAGACAGGGGCCGACCCTTGGCAGTTGTTTGCCTTCTGGGCGGCCTTGACGCTGCCGCTTGCGCTGGCGGCTCGCCATGAGGCGGTTTGGATCCCGTGGATCCTAGTAGTTTTCACGGCTCTGCCGCTTTGGGTTTTTGCGCAGGGCGGTACCCTTTGGAACCCGGCCGTAGCGGTTGTCGGTCCGGCCTGGGCTGTCGCGGTTGTAACGGCCGCCGTCTTTGCGCCGGGCGCTTTCTCTGCAAGGCTTCTGGGACCAACTCACTGGTCGCAGCGCGTGGCGGTTTTCCTCACGCTCGGCTTTATCCTCAGCGCGGCGCTACCGGCGATCCTCACAGACGAGCAGCTTACAGTCTACGCCATCGGTTTGGCGCTGTGCGCTACCGCTATCGCTGTGTTTCTAGCTCTCCGGCCGCTGGATTTCGTGCTGTTGAGCTTTTCCGCGCTCGCGGCCGACATTTTGGTGATCGTCGGCATTGGCCGCGCCGTTTCAAGCAACATCGAGGATGCCATAGGCTTGTTCTTGATCTGGGGCCTTCTGATTGCGGCCGTCATTTCGATTACAGCCGTTCTTCTCCTCAAGATCGCTAGACGATACGGGGTCCTGGGACCGACGGGCGGCGTTGCGATAGGAACATGGCCTGTCACCGTCCTGACGGGTATAGGGGCGCTTCTGGCGGCTTTCTGCTTTCTCGGCTTCCTCTGGATGATGCTTGAGGACTATCTGTTGGCGGGCTCCCTGTCCTATGGAATCGGGGTGGGTCTGACCGCTGTTGCCGTGATTTTTCTTCGGATGGCGCCATCCAGAGGTTTTGTGCAGCAGTTCAACGTGATCCTGCTCCTGGTTGGCCTCGCGTTCCTGGGCTTAAGCCTGTTCAGGGACGGAACGTTTACCAGCGCAAACGCGGTCATGATGCTGGTGACGATGACGGTTGCAGCCGCGATTCCCCATGGATGGATCCGGGGTTTGCTGGGGGTTGCGTCGGCCGCGAACGCCATGATCGCCCTCGCAAACCACCTTGGTGGGCAAAGTTTTGATGTTTTGCCAGTCGCTGGGGGAATCGCTGCGATGCTGGGGGCGGTGGCCGGCGCTGGCGCCTTGCTGTTGCTGCCGGTGCTTCGTTCCGAATCGGGGCCCGGCAAGCTCGCATCGGCGGTGACGCCCTTCGCCGTGGGCTGGACGGTGGCGGGTGTGATCGCGCTCATCATGGCTGCAGGGCAGACGTTTCTTCTCGAGTCTTGGATCGGCGGCGTCGACGCTCTCCCGCCGAGTGGCGAGCCGGGGACAGGCCTCCCCGCGCTTATCCTGACCCGGACCGGTCAGTTGATATCCATCACCGCGGCTGTTGCGGGGCTGGGGCTTATGTGGCGGCGCTACGTTGCCGTGCGCGGTGTGGTCGGGGCAAGCATTGCCGCGGCGGTTACCGCTATAGCGGCGCTCGTGACGGGTCTTGGAGCTGCTGTCTTCGTGCTGGCGGCAGCCCTTGCGAAAGGGCGCGGGGCGCTCGGCGTGTTCGCGGCGGTGGCGTTTCTGTGGATCGTGGGAAGCTTCTATTACTGGCTCGGATGGTCTCTGGTGGAGAAGGCCTATCTCTTGATCGGGCTGGGTTTGGCGCTTGGCGCGATCGTGGTGACGTCTTCTCGCGGCACGCTTATGCCAGCTCCGGCGGGTCGCGCCGCGCCTGCCCGGTCCGCATTGGCGGCAACGCTGATCGGGCTTAGCGTCACGGCGACCGCAGCCGTGGTCGGACCCGGCGTGTGGGAGAAGGAGGCGCTGCTGCGCTCTGGGCGGACAGTGTTTGTGGCGCTTGCGCCCGTCGATCCGCGATCGATCATGCAGGGCGACTATATGGCGCTTCGATTTGCCTTGCCGCCGGACGGCAGCCAAGCGGAGGCGTTTTGGACGGCGCGCAGCATGACGGGAATCGCCGAGGTGGATGCCCGGGGCGTTGCGACCGTCGTCGCTCTGGTCGAGAAGCGACCCGAGACACTTCCCGCCAATCAGGTGGCAATGACATTGACGTGGAAGGGCGGCACCTGGATCGTGGGCACCGACGCTTGGTTCTTCAAGGAAGGTACCGGGGCCAAATACGAGCCTGCGCGGTTTGGCGTGTTCCGTGTTGGGGCCGATGGACAGGTTATGCTGGAAGCGCTGGCGGACGAAAGCCTCGCCGTTCTGCGCTAAAGCCTCCGTCAGCCGGAAACGCTTGCGCCCAGCATAACGATGCCGAACAGTAGAACGAGGACGGCGCCGAGCGCTTCGACGCCCGTGTGAACCCGGTGCGCATGCGCGGTTTCGCCGCCGCCCGAGAGCTTCACGGCTAGGCTACGCGCACTCACCGCTCCAAGCGTCAGCGCTGCGACCGTCAGGCCCGTGCCGAGCGCCATGGCGAAGGTCGCGGCGACGCCGGCGATGAAAAGACCCTGCGAGAGTGCGAAGACCAGCACGATCAGTGCGCCCGTACAGGGTCTTAGTCCGACGGCGGCAATCGTGGTCCACGCCTTTGACCAGTTGAGCGGACCGGCCGCGAGCGACGGGCCGGCCGCATGGACATGACCGTGCTCACATATGATTGCCCCGTGGGTGTGGTCATGAGCATGGGGCGCGTGGTGGTGGGCGTGATGATCGTGATGCTCGTGGCCGTGACTGTGCCCAGCGTGGCTATGAGGCTTGCCGGCCCGCTGGAGCGATGGACCTCCGACGACGATCGGCGCGAAACGTGCAGCGTAGCCATCGGCGAGCGGTCTGACGATCTTGCGCCAAACCAGCCAGATGCCGAGACCGGTTACGAGAGCGAACGAGCCGATCTCAAAAAGCTCCGCCGCGCGGGTCATGGCCATGGATGTGGCGCCGAGTATGATGGCGGCGACTGAGACAAGAGCAACGGCCGTGACGCCCTGTGCCAGGGCCGAGACGAGGGCGAGAAACGCGCCGTTGCGGGCCGTTTCGCGGTTTGCCAGAACATAGGCCGAAACGATTGCCTTGCCATGGCCGGGGCCGGCCGCGTGCAAAACGCCATAGAGGAATGAGGCGGTGATCAACCAAAAGCCTGCTGTTCCGTCGGTCTTCATGGCGCGGATCGTGGCGGTGAGGTCGCGGTAGAAACTGCTTTGCCAGGCTGCGATCGTCTGGAACAGGCTTGGCAGTAAGCCACCTCCCGTGGGGGCCGGTTCCGGCAGGCCGACACCGAAGGGGCTCGCCGTTGCATGGGCGGCGGCAACCGCTGAAGCCAGCATGAGCGCGGCAAGGGTCAGACGCATCACGGGTCGCGAGATTACGGGCACTTCAGATCGGCTCCGTTGCTCAGTTCTTCGGTGAAGAGTTGCAGTTCGGCGGGGATCTCGCGCTGGTCGGCAGGGATGTCTGCCAGCGTGGCCGCGATCGAAGGGTCTAGCTCCTTGGGACGAATCACGTCCGAGCCACAACCGGCAGGCGCGTTGACGAGAGTGACCGGGTTGTCCTCGACGAAAACGAAAGAGACGAAGAAGGTGGGGTCGTAGACCTCCAATTGGGCCGGCAGGCTTCGGATTTCGACGGGACTGGTGGTCGGCAGGGTGAAGTAGAGGGTGAGGAGGCCGCCATCGGACTGGATCCAGTATTCCGTGGGGGCTGCGAAGTCGACGTCCCGGTCGCCTGCCGCCAAAAAGGTGAAATAGCCGAATTCCTTGAGAGATTCGACATTGAGGTCCGCGAGCGGCTGCAATTCCTCGACCGAGAATGTGCCGTCGCCGTTGGCGTCGAGGCCCTGGCTGGCGAAGGCGGAATAGCCGTCGTCGAAGCGCCAGACCTGACGAATCGCCGTCACCTTACCGGCCGTGTCGAACACCACGTCGGCCTTGGCATCCACAAAAACGTGAGGGTGGGCGAACGCTGGGGTTGCAAGGACCGGGACGGCGAGGATGGTCAAGGTGCGGACGAGGTGGCCGAGCATACGGTTCGTCTCATGTCGGAAAAGCACGCTAGTGTGCATGGGTTGGGATTCGGGCGCAAGGATGGCGCGGCGCGCGAGCCATGCTCGATGTGCGGGCGGCCCTATAGTCCTGCGCGGCAGTTGGCGCCGTTCTTGTCGAACCACTCGACCATGAAGTCGACGAAGGCGCGGATCTTGGCCGAGAGATGCCGGCGGTGAGGGTAGACGATGTGGATGGCGGCTTGGCCGAGTTCGTATTCCGGCAGGACGATTTCAACGCGGCCGGCGGCGATATCGTCGGCCACGGTGACGTAAGGCACCGAGCCATAGCCAAGGCCGGCAAGAACGGCGAGGCGCACGGTGGTAGGTGAATTCACCTCGACCCGGCCTGAAACCTGGATCGAGTGGCGCTCGCCATTGACGCGGAAACGCCATGTGAAACGGCTCTTGAGGTTCGAATCGATGACACAGGGCAGATCCGCCAAGTCGTTCGGATGGACGGGACGGCCGTGGACGGCGGCAATATCGGGCCGGACCGCGATCACGAATCGATAGTCGGACAGCTTGCGCGCGATCAGGCTGGAATCCTGCATCTCGGTGATACGAACAGCGCAGTCGAAGCCTTCGTCGACGAGGTCGACAAAACGGTCGTCCAGGCGCAGGTCGAGCTTGATTGCGGGGTGCGCGACGGCAAAATCGATGATGGCTTGGCCGACCGTGGTGTCTCCCGCCGTGCGGGGTGCGGTGATCCGGAGGAGGCCGTTGGGTTCGCCGTGGCGATCGCGGACCCGGTCTTGCAAGTCGTCGACGCGCTGGAGGATTTCGACGGCGTCGCGGTAATAGGCTTGGCCGAGTTCGGTGAGCGACAGGCGGCGCGTGGTGCGGTTCATGAGGCGCGCACCGAGCTCGTCCTCAAGTTCCTTGACATATTTGGAGATTAGGGCCTTCGACCGGCCGAGCTTGCGGGCGGCGGCGGAAAATCCGCCGACCTCAACGACTTCGACTAAGGTCCGCATGCGGGTGAGGGTGTCCAAGCCGTGGTCTCCAGGATGCGTCGGGCCGTATCGCAAGCTGCGCTGATCATCCGGTTTTATTGACAGTGGGGAGCAAGGGCAATCGGCCCGCTACTCACGCTTCGGTGTGCGAAGCAGGGCTGGTCCAGGTGGCGCGCGTGCTCAAGGTTTCATCATGGATGTGGCCGGGCAAATAATGTCGGCACATATGGATTTCCACTTGCGTACAGGGGCCGGCAAGCGTACATGCCGTCTCGCCCAATTTCGCACGTGCCTGTGGTTGCGTGCCGGCATCGATAGGGCCGCTGACAGCGGTTCCGTCGAGGGCAAGCCGGTGACCGGAGTTAGAACCGGGTCTAAGCCGCTTCTCAAGCGGCGGACGCGACTTAAAGCAACGACGTAGAGGGCTTTTTTGGTCTCTTCCGGCGCTCCAACCGCCGGGGTCACTAAAGAGGCGACTACTTCCTTGCCCGACGTGCGGACCGGCATGCCCGATCCAATCAAAGGCTCTAGACCCTGAAACCGGACGACGCTTCGGCGTTTCAGTCTGTTTTTATGGCTTTGAACCAACGCGCCGTTCCCGTTAAGGGCGCGGCCGCGGGTGTCTCTATCGCTGACGGCCGTCTCCACAACGGCTTTCTGGCGCGGCGACTCATCCGCTTGTCGTAACCGATTGGACGCATGAAGGGCAGATCCCGATGACCGCTCGCATCCTCGATTTCCTCGCGACCCGACGTCCCGAAGGCCCCTGCCTCGTGGTGGACCTGGACGTTGTCCGCGAGAACTTCCTCGCCTTCCGCCATGTGCTGCCCGACACGCGGATCTTCTATGCCGTGAAGGCGAACCCGGCGCCGGAAATCCTGTCGCTGCTGGCTGATCTCGGCTCGTGCTTCGACTGCGCTTCGATCCCCGAGATCGAGATGGCGCTGACGGCAGGCGCGACGCCGGACCGGATTTCCTTCGGCAACACGATCAAGAAGGAGCGCGACGTGGCGCGCGCCGCTGCACTCGGCATTCACCTTTTCGCGGTGGACTGCGAGGCGGAGGTGGAGAAGATCGCCCGTCAGGCGCCGGGCGCCCGCGTGTTCTGCCGCATCCTGTGCGACGGGGCAGGGGCCGAATGGCCGCTGTCGCGCAAGTTCGGCTGTGAGCCGGAGATGGCGGCGGGCGTGCTGAAGCATGCCCATGCGCTGGGGCTGACGGCCTATGGCATCTCGTTCCATGTGGGATCGCAGCAGGGCAATACGGAAGCCTGGGACGGGGCGCTTGCCTCGGCCGCTGGGATTTTCCGGACGCTGTCCGAAGAGGGCATTCAACTTCGCATGGTAAACCTCGGCGGCGGGTTCCCGACGCGCTACCTCAAGGACGTGCCGGCGACCGAGGCCTATGGCCGCTCGATCGACGACGCGGTGCGGCGGCATTTCGGCAATGATATCCCCGAGACGATCATCGAGCCGGGTCGCGGCATGGTGGGCGGCGCGGGGCTGATCAAGGCGGAAGTGGTGCTCATCTCCAAGAAGAACACCGACGATACGCTGCGCTGGGTCTATCTCGACATCGGCAAGTTCGGCGGTCTCGCCGAGACGATGGACGAGGCGATCCGCTATCCGATCCGCACGCCGCGCGACGGGGCGGAGACGAGCCCTTGCGTGCTCGCGGGCCCGACCTGCGATTCGGCCGATGTGCTCTACGAGAAGACGCCCTATGCGCTGCCGCTGACGCTGGAGATCGGCGACGAAGTGCTGATCGAGGGAACGGGAGCCTATACCACCACCTATTCGGCGGTGGCGTTCAACGGGTTTTCGCCGCTTCAGTCTTACGTGATCTAAGCGTCGGATCGATCCCGATTTTCCGAGCGAACGCCGGCCGCTAAATGGCCGGTCCTCTGGTTTTCCTTGCCCTGGCCACGCGCCGGGAGGGGGACATTCGCTATGATCACCTATCTTGATGAAGAGGCTGGCCATGTGCCGGCGCGCGAAATGCTGCTCGACCGGGCGTTCGGCCCGGCGCGGTTTTTGAAGTCGTCTCAGCGTATCCGCGACGGCCGTATGCCTGCGGACGGGCTCTCGCTGGTTGCGGTCGATGGGTCGCTGCTCGTTGGAACCGTCCGGCTTTGGCATGTGACGGCTTGGCGGCTTGGCGCTAAGGCGCTTCTCCTTGGACCGCTCGCCGTGGCGGACGATCAGCGGGGGGCCGGCATCGGTGCCGCGCTGATGCGGATTGCTACCGCGCGGGCAGCGGAGCGTGGCCATGGTGCCATCCTGCTGGTCGGTGACCCCGCCTATTACGAGCGGTTCGGATTTTCGGCCGCCTCGACCGGCGGGCTTGCCATGCCCGGCCCGTTCGAGCGCCACCGGTTACTCGCGCTGGAGTTGAAGTCCGGTGCCTTGACAGGCGCCGCCGGCGTGATCCGGCCCGCCGGCGAACGGTTGCCGGTGGACGCAGCCGTGCTGGCCGCGTGAAAGGCCGCACCTGGGACGGGTTTGAAGCGCGCGGTTGATCGGCAGATATCTCAGCTCGATTGCGCGCTTTCCCTGCATTGCCTACATGTTATGGGGATCAGATTTCATGGGGGATGTCATGGCGTTCGGTGGTGCGGATTACGTGCTGATTGCGCTGGTCGTGTTCGTCGTGCTTGTCCTGTTCGCGGGCGTGAAGCAAGTGCCGCAGGGGTCCAACTGGACGGTGGAGCGGTTTGGCCGCTACACCCGCTCGCTCTATCCCGGCCTCAACATCATCCTGCCGTTCATCGATCGGATCGGCGCGAAGCTGAACATGATGGAACAGGTTCTGGATGTTCCAAGCCAGGAAATCATCACCCGCGATAACGCAACCTGCACGGTCGACGGCGTGGCCTTCTATCAGGTTCTCGACGCGGCGCGGGCGGCCTATGAGATCACCGGCCTCCAGAACGCGATCCTCAACATCACGATGACCAACATCCGCACAGTGATGGGCTCGATGGATCTCGACAACCTTCTGTCCAACCGCGACGAGATCAACACGCGCCTCCTGCATGTCGTGGATGCGGCGACCGAGGCGTGGGGCGTGAAGATCACGCGCGTGGAAATTAAGGACATCAATCCGCCGGCCGACCTCGTGGAATCCATGGCGCGGCAGATGAAGGCCGAGCGTGATAAGCGCGCCGCGATTCTGGAGGCGGAGGGTCTGCGGCAGGCGCAGATCCTGAAAGCCGAGGGCGAAAAGCAGAGCCAAGTGTTGCAGGCGGAAGGCCGCCGCGACGCAGCCTACCGCGACGCCGAAGCGCGCGAGCGGCTGGCGGAAGCGGAAGCCAAGGCGACCACGCTGATTTCGGAGGCTGTTTCCAAGGGCGATGTGCAGGCGCTGAACTACTTCATCGCCGACAAATACACGCAGGCGCTCGCGCAATTCGCCACCTCTCCCAACCAGAAGACGCTGATCCTGCCGATGGAGGCGACGGCGCTGATCGGCTCGCTCGCGGGCATCGCTGAACTGGCGAAGGCAACCTTCGGCGATGAAGCAAGCACGCCGCCTGCGCGCCGCCGGCCGACGGTTCCGGTTACAGGGTCCGGTAGCTGAGGAGCGACCCGTCATGAGCATCATCGAGACGATCGTCACCAATCTCGGTCCTTGGTCGTGGTGGGTGCTCGGGATCCTGCTCGCGGCCGTGGAAGTGGTGGCGCCGGGCACCTTTTTCATCTGGTTCGCGCTTGCGGCGCTCGTGGTCGGCACGGTGGCACTGACGCAGGACGTGAGTTGGCAGACCGAGGTGCTTCTCTTCCTGGTGCTCGCCGTCGCGGCTGCGATCGTGGGGCGCCGGTTTTACGGAAACGGCAAGACCGCTCCCGAGGACGGCATTCCAAACGACCGCATCAACCGGCTCGTCGGACGGGCCGCGATTCTCGATACCGCTATTTCGAGCGGCACCGGGCACATCAAACTTGACGACACGTTGTGGCGCGTGGAGGGCCCGGAGTTGCCGGCCGGCGCGCGTGTTCGGATCACGGGCTACCGGAACGGGCGGCTTCAGGTCGAAGCTGAGACGGTGTGATTACTAAGCTTTAACACTGTTTGTTTACGTCTTGGTAGGATTGCTCCTTGGCTGGCGCGTGTCTTTGCCCGCCTGGAGCGCTCCTTATGAGACCCGGACGTGGCCCTGCCCGCTTACATCGTGATGCCGCTCGTTCTTGTTGCTTACGCGCTCGCCACCGGCGGAGCGGCGGGGCAAGCATTGCGTACGGATCCGCTGCTGACGGGAACACTCAGACCGTCGCAGGACGTCGTCACCGGATCGAACCGCAGCCTTCCCGCGCCGACGGACGCGGAGGATATTGCCGCCGATCCCTATCCGCTGGAAGAGCCGGCGCCGACGGCCGCCCCTGCCGATTTCGCTGGAACCGGCCTGCCGCCCGCACCCGCAAGGCCGGCGGTTCAACCGATTACCAATGCGGTAGCGCCGCTCCGATCGGTGGCGCGGCCGGTGTTGCCGTCGTCCCTGCCGCAGTTGCCGGAGACCGGCCCAATCCCCCTCATCGAAAACCGTGAGGTGGAGGAGCGCACGGAGTATGATCCACAGGCCCTTCAGTTCGGCAGCTTCACCGCCGATGTCGCGCTTCGCTCCACACTCGGGCAATCGAGCGACGACACGCTTGGCACCTATGTTCGAACCGACGGCGAGGCCATTCTAAGGTCCGACTGGGAGCGGCATGGCGCCGACCTTACGATACGGGGGGGTATGCGCCGGTCGATCGATGGCAGCGACGATCTGTTGCCGCAGGCCGATGTGATCTTGAATACGCGGCTCGATCTTTCCGAGGTCGACCGTGTCGGTATTTCAGGCTTCTGGACCTTGCGGCGCGAAGATGACGACAGCGCCGAACCGGGCACCTCTTCAACAGGACAGGATATTCAAACCCTGTCGGGTTCGCTAGGATATGAGCGCACGGCGGGGCTGATCGGGCTCGGGCTGATCGGCGCGGCTGACCGGACGATGTATGAAGAGGGTGATGACAGGACCAATACGGTGCTGTCGACCTCGCTGCGCGCCACGCTCGACAGCGGCGCGGCGGTGGAGCCCTTCTCCGAGGTTTCGGTTTTCACGCGCATCCCGGATGCAGAGGTGGATGCGAACGGTTACCGGCGCCGGAGCGTCGGCGGCGATGCCAAGCTTGGCATCTCGGCTGATACCGGACTGATCGTCGGTGAGATTGCGCTCGGTTATGCCGTCGAGCGCTTCGACGACGGGCGCCTTCCCGACCTTAAGGGCGTGATCACCGAAGCCAATCTGATTTGGACCCCCACACCGCTGACGACGGTCACCCTTATTGGAACGACCAGCTTCGAGCCGAGCCAGATTGCTGGCGCAAGCGGGTCGCTGAAGCGGGCGGGGACGGCTAACATCGCCTATGCACTCCAACCGAACATCACAGTCAATGCCGAAGCGGGCTACACGGTGCAGACCTATGAGGGCATCGAACGTGAAGTGACGACGACTGCATTCCGTGGCGGTGCGGCGTGGCGGCTCAACCCGGAGCTTGAAGTCGGGCTGACGGCGACCCACGAAATCACCGATTCTTCGGTCGCGGGCGACGACGACACGGAAACGACGGTCGAGGCGTCGGTAACCGTGCGGCGATAGGGCGCATGGCGCGTTTGGGACGGCCGGCGCGTAGCCGATGTCTTAGATTGAGCCGCTGCTAAGCCATCTGGTGACCCGTCTTGTTCATAGGGCGTTAACTCTGGTGCGGGTTCTTGGAGGTCTGCGATCCATCGCGCGGGGTTGCTCGCGCAGGGTGCGTTTAGCCGTTTGGAACAGCTTGGGCCGAGATGATGTTAATGACCGCGAACTCCAGGATCCGCCGCGCCATGGTTGCCATGGCGCTGACGCTTCTCGTTTCGGCCTGCGCATCGCTTGGTGATTTTTCGTCGTTCGATCAGGGCACTGCCGGCGAGCCGCCCCGGGCGAGCGGGCCGATCCCGGCGTCGTTCACGGCCTACGTGGAAAATCTTTGGCCGGCTGCGGAGGCGCGCGGCGTTTCAAGGCGGACTTTCGATCAGGCATTCGCGGGCGTTGGTCCGGATCAGGACGTGCTGGACCGGGCCGCGCGGCAGGCCGAATTCGTCAAGCCGCTCTGGGAGTATCTCGACAGCGCGGTGAGCGACACCCGTATCGCCACCGGCCAGCGGATGCTCGTTCAATATCGGCCGCTGCTCGATCAGATCGAACGGACTTATGGTGTCCAGCGCCAAGTGGTCGTCGCGATTTGGGGCATGGAGAGCACCTACGGCGAAATTCTCGGCAACCCGAAGGTTGTGAAAAACGTGGTGCGGGCCCTTGCCACGCTGGCTTGGAACGGCGGGCGGCGAGCCGACTTTGGCCGAAAGCAACTGCTCGCGGTGTTGGCTATCCTGGAGCACGGCGACATCGACGCAAGGCATATGACCGGGTCGTGGGCAGGCGCGATGGGGCACACCCAGTTTATTCCAACGACCTATCAGGCCTATGCCGTGGACTTCGACGGGGACGGGCGGCGCGATATTTGGACGTCGATCCCGGATGCCCTTGCATCGACCGCCAACTATCTCCGCAAATCCGGCTGGCGGCCGGGCGAAGCCTGGGGCTATGAAGTGGTGCTTCCAGCCGGCTTCGACGCGCGGCGCGCGGACACGGCGATGGAAATCCGCGATTGGCAAGCGCTCGGCATCACGCGCGCGAACGGCCAGGGTTTCCCTCGCGGGGATGACAAGGCAACGCTGATGCTGCCGGTGGGCGTGACAGGACCGGCATTCCTGACGCTGCCGAACTTCAACGCGATCAAGCGCTACAACAACGCCAACGCCTACGCCTTCGGTGTCGGCCACCTCGCAGATCGGCTTGCGGGCGGTGGGCCGATCCTCGGGCAATGGCCGCGTACCTATCAGCCGCTTTTCCAAGAGGCCGAGAGGCGGGAATTGCAATCGCTGCTGATCGGCCGGGGCTATGACGTTGGCGGGCTTGATGGCAAGCTCGGATCGGCCACGGTTGCGGCGATCCGGTCCTATCAGGCGTCAATCGGCGTGCCTGTGGACGGCAATCCCTCGCAAGAGGTGCTCGCACTTTTGCGGTCCGGGCGATGAGGACTTTCCGTGTTAGGGTGACGCGGTGTCCGAAGGGTGAAGGAAGGCATGGTTTCCAAGCCGAACCGCCGTCTTGGTTTTCCCGTCCGCGGCCCGCGCCTGCCCTGGATGGCGGCGGCGGGGCTATCCCTGCTCGCGCTCGTGGTTTGCTCGGGGGCCGCATTGGCGGTTTCTGAAAGGCCTGAAACTGGGGCGGCGGGCGGGTCGATCGAGGTCGCGCAGATCTTTGAAAAGCCCCTTTTCAAGCGACTTTTCGGTCTCGGCGATCCTGAGCCGGAACCGCCTTCGCCTAACAATCTTCCGGGCGTGCGCACGTCACCCGGCTCCGGCACGGCGCCTAAAGCGTCCAATGGACCCAAGCCCGCCGTCGCAAATCCGAAAAACCCGGATGCCAAAGTTGTATGGGTGATCGGCGACAGGCTGGCCGACGGGTTGGCGCGCGGTTTGAACGTTGCGCTTTCCGATACACCCACAGTGCGGATTGAAAACGGTGCGGTCTCGCCGTCTGGGCTCGCGCTGCAAAGCTCCGTCAACTGGTCGTCGGCTATCGCCGCGCGGCTTGCGGGCCCGAGCCCACCGGATGCGGTGGTCGTGATGATAGGAACGGACGACCGGCGCCCGATGCCCGTGGACGGCGCCCTGACTGATTTTCGAACCAAAAGCTGGGAAATCGTCTACCGGGCCCGCGTGAGCGCTGTTATTGGAGCCGCGCGCGGCATGGGTGTGCCGATAACCTGGATAGGGCTCGTGCCCATGTCCGATTTCGACCTTACCACCGACATGGCCTATCTCGACGAGATCTACCGGCAGGTCGTGACGGACAGGCAAGCCCGGTACGTCGACGTCTGGAATGCATTCGCCGACGACACTGGTGGGTATGCAGCCTCCGGCCCCGACATTGCCGGGCAGGTTCGGCAACTCCGGCTGAAAGACGGCATCGGCTTCACCAAATCCGGCAATCGCAAGCTCGGCTTTTACGTGGAGCAAGACATTCGGTCGTGGCTGGCGACCGGTTCGGCGGATCCTGCGCTGCCGACTCGAGGGGCCGAGGGCGGTCTTGTGATGTCACTGAGCGATCCGCAGGCGGGGCCGGACGATGATCTTGTCACGCCGGCTGTTGTGGAGGCTCCTCGGGAGGGCACGCCGCTCTATGATCTGGTCGTGCTTGGTAAGCCCCTAAAGCCGAAGACGGGCCGCGTGGACGACCTCACCCTTCGCTGAAAATGATCGCGGCGGTAGCGGGCCGTTGTGTGGGCCCGCCACGCCTTTTTCGGCGCGTTAGCGCGGGAGTTTCGACGATCCCATCAGGTACTCGTCGATGGCGCGGGCTGCTTGGCGGCCCTCGCGAATGGCCCAGACGACAAGGGACTGACCCTTGCGGCAGTCGCCGGCGGCGAACACCTTCTCCATTGTGGTCTTATAGCTCTCGGTATCGGCGGCGACGTTGGCGCGGCTATCGCGGCCAAGTGCGGTGCCGGGGCCGGCGAGGTAGGTGCCTTCGGCCGGACCGGCGAAGCCGATCGCGATCAGCACAAGGTCGGCGCGGATGATGAATTCGGTGCCGGGGATCGGTTGGCGCTTGGCGTCGACGCGAGCGCATTTGACGCCGGTGACCTTGCCCTTGGCGTTGCCGACGATCTCCAGCGTGGCGGCCGCGAACTCGCGCGCGGCGCCTTCGGCTTGGCTCGACGATGTCCGCATCTTGGTCGGCCAATAGGGCCAGACGGCGAGCTTGTCTTCTTTTTCAGGCGGCATCGGGCGGATGTCGAGCTGTGTGACGGAAACCGCGCCCTGGCGGAAGGAGGTGCCGACGCAGTCGGACGCGGTGTCGCCGCCGCCGATGACGACGACGTATTTGCCCGACGCCACGAGCGGGGCCTCGTTCGACACATCCTCGCCGCCGATGCGGCGGTTCTGCTGGACGAGGAAGGGCATGGCGTAGTGGCAGCCGGCAAGGTCCATGCCGGGCATCGCGGGGTCGCGCGGGCGTTCCGCTCCGGCGGCGATGAGGACGGCGTCGTGCTCGGCCTCAAGGTCGTCCAGGGCGTGGGTGACGCCGATGTTGACGCCGTAATGGAAGGTGACGCCTTCGGCGGTCATCTGGTCGACGCGGCGGTCGATGGTGTGCTTTTCCATCTTGAAGTCGGGGATGCCGTAGCGCATCAGGCCGCCGGCCTTGGGTTCGCGCTCATAGACGTGGACGTCGTGGCCGGTTCGGGCGAGTTGCTGCGCAGCCGCCATACCGGCCGGGCCGGCGCCGATGATTGCCACGCGCTTGCCGGTGCGGACGGGGGCGATCTCCGGCTTGATCCAGCCTTCCGCCCACGCCTTATCGGCGATCGCCTGCTCGACGGTTTTGATGGCGACGGGACTGTCTTCAAGGTTCAGCGTGCAGGCTTCCTCGCAGGGCGCGGGGCAGATGCGGCCGGTAAACTCGGGGAAGTTGTTGGTGGAATGGAGGTTGCGGGCGGCCTCCTCCCAGTCGCCGGAATAGACGAGGTCGTTCCAATCGGGGATCTGGTTGTGGACCGGGCAGCCGGTGGGGCCGTGGCAATAGGGGATGCCGCAATCCATGCAGCGCGCCGCCTGCCGCTTCACCTCCGGTTCGGGGAGGGGGAGGGTGAACTCGCGGAAATGGCGGATGCGATCAGACGCCGGCTGGTACTTCTGGTCCTGCCGATCGATTTCGAGGAAGCCTGTGACCTTGCCCATGGTGTTCTACAGCCCGTCGTTACATTGTTTCGCCCCGCAGCCGGCGGGAGGTCAGTTCAGTGACTTTTGCCGAGTTCTATGCGGCTCAATAATAGTGAGGTGCCCAACGAGAGACCTGGCCTGGCCCAGGATGATTTCTGCGACCGTCGCCGATCGCTCGTCCGGACTTCCGTCGAAGCGGGCCAAGGCAACAATTGCAACGCCATGTGATTTGGCGCCTCCGGCGTAGATCAACGAGCCGAAGCCCCAGTCTTCCGTAATCAGTACACGTTCACCATCCAAACATGCGGCGAGAAGTTCACCATCGGTCATGCCGCGGTGTTCGATGGCGGCTCGCTGTACATCATATCCGGCGTCAGCCAACCGCTTGATCAGTCCGGTGTTGATGTGCTCGTCCACCATGAATTTCACGATCACTCTGCAGCTGCCTCTGCGCCATTCGACATGTAATCGGCCGCAAAGGCTTGCGCAGCCATGATGTCTGCTGTGGTCAAGTCATCGTACTCCCGCAGGATATCCTCAGCTGACCAGCCGGACCCAAGCATGCGAAGGACGAATTCGACTGTAATCCGCGTGCCGCGGATCACAGGTTTGCCGAACATGACTTTCGGATCTACCGTAATTCTGGGGTGCATGTCTCACCTCGCCCGAGGTCATTGCCAGCCATCAGTATATCACTCCGACGGCCCGTCTGCATGGTGTCGCTCACTCCGCCGCCACGCCCATGCGCATCCGTTCCATGTCGCGCAGCGCGCGGCGGTATTCGACGGGCATGACTTTCACGAACTTCGGGCGGAAAGCTTCCCAGTTTTCCAAGATTTCCTTGGCGCGGGTGGAGCCGGTGTAATGGAAATGGCTGGCGATGAGGGCGGCGAGGCGCTCGTCGTCGTGGCGGGACATGTCGGAGGTGAGGTCGACGCGGCCCTTGAAGGCGAGGTCGCCGCCGTGGTGGTGGAGGCGTTCGAGGAGTTCGTCCTCCTCCGGCACGGGCTCCAAGTCCACCATGGCCATGTTGCAGCGGGCGCGGAAGGTGTTGTCCTCGTCGAGAACGTAGGCGACGCCGCCCGACATGCCGGCGGCGAAGTTGCGGCCGGTCGGGCCGAGGATCACGACCACGCCGCCGGTCATGTATTCGCAGCCGTGGTCGCCGCAGCCTTCGGCGACGGTGATCGCGCCGGAGTTGCGCACGGCAAAGCGCTCGCCGGCGACGCCGCGGAAGTAGGCTTCGCCCTCGGTGGCACCGTAGAGAACGGTGTTGCCGACGATGATAGACTGCTCGGCAATGAGCGGCGAGGTTTCGGACGGGCGCACGATGATGCGGCCGCCGGAAAGGCCCTTGCCGACATAGTCGTTGGCCTCGCCGGTGAGGTCGAGCGTGATGCCGCGTGCGAGGAAGGCGCCGAAGGACTGGCCGGCAGTGCCGGTGAGCTTCACGGTGATGGTGTCGTCGGCCAAGCCTTCGTGGCCGTAAGCCTTGGCGACGGCACCCGACAGCATCGCGCCGGCGGTGCGGTCGACGGATTTGATCGTAGCGGCGATGACCACGGGCTGGCCCGATTGTAGCGCCGGGGCGGCCTCGGCGATCAGGGTGCGGTCGAGAACCTCGTCGATCGGGTGCTTCTGGCGCGTCGTCCAGCGGATATCGGCCGAGGCGGCGTCCGGCTTGTAGAACAGGCGCTTGAAGTCGAGGCCGGCGGCCTTGCCCTGGCCTTCGCTCGGAGCGTGGGCGAGCATTTCCGTTGCACCCGTCAGCTCACCAAGCGAACGGAAGCCCATGGCGGCGAGGAGGGTGCGGACTTCCTCGGCGACGAAGAAGAAGAAGTTGATGACGTGTTCGGGCGTGCCTTTGAAGCGCTTACGCAGCACGGGATCCTGGGTGGCGATGCCCACGGGGCAGGTGTTGAGGTGGCACTTCCTCATCATCAGGCAGCCGGCGGCAATGAGCGGCGCGGTGGCGAAGCCGAACTCGTCGGCGCCGAGCAGCGCGCCGACGATCACGTCGCGGCCAGTGCGCATGCCGCCGTCGACCTGGAGGCAGACGCGCGAGCGCAGGCCGTTCAGCACCAGGGTCTGGTGGGTTTCGGCAAGGCCCATTTCCCAAGGCGAGCCGGCGTGCTTGATGGAGGTGAGCGGGGATGCGCCGGTGCCGCCGTCGTAGCCGGCGATGGTGATGTGATCGGCGCGCGCCTTGGCGACGCCGGCTGCGACGGTGCCGACGCCGACCTCGGAGACGAGCTTCACCGACACGTCGGCGGCGGGGTTGACGTTCTTAAGGTCGAAGATGAGCTGGGCGAGATCCTCGATCGAATAGATGTCGTGGTGTGGCGGGGGCGATATGAGGCCGACGCCGGGGGTGGAGTGGCGCACCTTGGCGATGACAGCGTCCACCTTGTGGCCGGGGAGCTGGCCGCCTTCGCCGGGCTTGGCGCCTTGCGCGACCTTGATCTGCATCATGTCGGCGTTGACGAGGTATTCGGCGGTGACGCCGAAGCGGCCGGAGGCGACCTGCTTGATGGCGGAGCGCAGGCTGTCGCCGTTTGCGAGCGGCTGGAAGCGCTCGGCTTCCTCGCCGCCCTCGCCGGTGTTGGAGCGTCCGCCGATGCGGTTCATTGCGATGGCGAGCGTGGTGTGCGCCTCGCGGCTGATGGAGCCGAAGGACATCGCGCCGGTGGAGAAGCGGCGGACGATGGATTCGGCGGACTCAACCTCGTCGAGGGGGAGGGCCAAGCGTCCGGCCTCCTCTGCGGACTTGATGTGGAACTGACCGCGCACGGAATAGCGGCTGGTTTCCTCGTTCACGGACTTGGCGTAGGCGAGGTATTTTTCCGGAAGGTTGAGGCGGACGGCGTGCTGGAGTTCGGCGACGATGTCGGGCGTCCAGATGTGGGCCTCGCCGCGCTGGCGGTAAGCGTATTCGCCGCCGATGTCGAGCGAGCGGGCGAGCACAGGGTCGTCGCCGAAGGCGGCGGCGTGGCGGTCGAAGGTCTCGGCCGCGATCTCGTTCAGGCCGATGCCTTCGATGGTGGTGGCGGTGCCGAAGAAATACTGATCGACGAAGGCCGAGTTCAGGCCGACCGCGTCGAAGATCTGCGCGCCGCAATAGCTCTGGTAGGTCGAGATGCCCATCTTGGACATGACCTTCAGAATGCCTTTGTCGATCGACTTGATGTAGCGGTAGACGATCTCCTCGTCGTCGACCTCCTCGGGGAAGGTCGACTTCATGGCGGCCAGCGTCTCGAAGGCGAGATAGGGGTTGATCGCCTCGGCACCATAACCGGCCAGCACACAGAAATGATGGACTTCGCGCGGCTCGCCCGACTCCAGGACGAGGCCGACGGAGGTGCGAAGCCCTTTCCGGATCAGGTGATTATGCACGCCGGCGGTGGCGAGCAGGGCGGGGATGGCGACGCGGCTGCGCGAAAGCAGCCGGTCCGACAGAATGATGATGTTGTACTTGGCGCGCACCGCTTCTTCAGCACGCTCGCACAGGCGATCGAGCGCGAGGCGGACGCCTTCGGGGCCGCGCTTCACGTCGAAGGTAATGTCGAGGGTTTTCGCCTGGAACTGGTTCTCGGCGATGTCGCCGATCATGCGGATCTTGTCGAGATCCTGGTTGGTGAGGATCGGCTGGCGGACTTCAAGGCGCTTTTTCGACGAGACGCCGGCGAGATCGAAGAGGTTCGGGCGCGGGCCGATGAAGGAGACGAGGCTCATCACCAGTTCCTCGCGGATCGGGTCGATCGGAGGGTTGGTGACCTGGGCGAAGTTCTGCTTGAAATAGTCGTAGAGGCCCTTGGCCTTGTTCGACAGGGCGGCGATGGGCGTGTCTGTGCCCATGGAGCCGATCGCTTCCTGACCGGTGACGGCCATGGGGGCCATCAGGATCTTCAGGTCTTCTTGGCTATAGCCGAAGGCCTGCTGGCGATCGAGCAGGGGCTCGTTCGACACCACGGACGAGACGGCGACGGGGGGCATGTCCTCCAGCACGATCTGGGTGCGGGCGAGCCAGTCCTTATAGGGGTGGGCGGCGGCGAGGCGCTGCTTGATCTCGTCGTCGGAGACGATGCGGCCGGCTTCCAGATCGATGAGGAGCATGCGGCCGGGCTGGAGCCGCCACTTCTTAACGATGCGCTCCTCCGCGATCGGCAGTACGCCGGCCTCCGACGCCATGATCACGAGGCCGTCGTCGGTGACGAGATAGCGGGCGGGGCGCAGGCCGTTGCGGTCGAGGGTGGCGCCGATCTGGCGGCCGTCGGTGAAGGCGACGGCGGCCGGGCCGTCCCACGGCTCCATCAGGGCGGCGTGGTATTCGTAGAACGCGCGGCGATCCTCGGTCATGAGCGGGTTGCCAGCCCACGCCTCGGGGATCAGCATCATGGCGGCGTGGGCAAGCTCGTAGCCGCCTTGGACGAGGAATTCCAAGGCGTTGTCGAAGCAGGCGGTGTCAGACTGGCCTTCGTAGGAGATGGGCCAGAGCTTGGAGATGTCTGCGCCGAACAGCTCGGATTCTACCGATGCCTGACGGGCGGCCATCCAGTTGACGTTGCCGCGCAGCGTGTTGATCTCGCCGTTGTGGGCGACCATGCGGTAGGGATGCGCGAGCTTCCAGGAGGGGAAGGTATTGGTGGAAAAGCGCTGATGGACGAGGGCGAGCGCGGAGACGAAGCGCGGGTCGGTTAAGTCCTTGTAATAGGCGCCGAGCTGCCAGGCGAGGAACATGCCCTTGTAGACGACGGTGCGGCTGGAGAGCGACACGACATAGAAACCGGAATCCTCCACGCCGGAGCGGGCGTAGACGGTGTTGGAGATGACCTTCCGGAGGATGAAGAGGCGGCGCTCGAACTCGGCTTCATCGCGAACGGTTGGCCCGCGACCGATGAAGACCTGCCGGTGGACGGGCTCGGTAGCGGCGATCTCAGGGGCCTTGGAGAGGCAGGCGTTGTCGGTGGGCACGTCGCGCCAGCCCAGCAAAATTTGGCCTTCGGCGGCGACGACGTCCGCGACGATGCTCTCGCACCAAGCCCGGAAATCCGGATCGCGCGGCATGAAGAGGAAGCCGACGGCGTAAGCGCCGGGTTCGGGCAAGGCGAAGCCGAGGGCGGCGCTTTCGGCGCGGAAAAGAGCGTCCGGGATCTGTGCCAGCATGCCGGCGCCGTCGCCCATCAGCGGATCAGCGCCGACCGCGCCGCGATGGGTGAGGTTTTCTAGGATCTGGAGACCGTCGGCAACAATGCGGTGGGTCTTTTCGCCCTTGAGAGAGGCGATGAAGCCGACACCGCAGGCATCGTGCTCTCGCGCGGGATCATAGAGACCATTGGCTGCGGCGTGGTCGCGGGCGGCAGCCGTCATGACGCGGCTCGGGGCGACGCCCACTTGGCCGTTTTCTGCGATCGTCGAGTGGATCGGCTTCAGCGTCATCGCCCGTCCCCATATCTTACCGACCGCGCGGGATCGGCTAACGTTATTCCAGGATCCAGAAGCAAAACGAGCCGCCGGAGACACTGACAGCCGCCCGCTTCCGGCATCCCAAGAAGATGTGCGGAAAGGGGCAGCTCATCGGTTCTAGCAATCCCGGCTTCGATGGCAATTCGAAAGCGGGAACGCCCGACTGCCAAACTATCGCAGCCGTGCATGGTTGATGCGGTTTACGCATAACCTGGCGGCGCGTCAATCATGCTGACCCAAATTTCGATGCTGCGATGCGGGATGGGCCTGTCGTCAGCCGCATTTTTGGTGCGTCCACCCCGCAGTGTGGACTTAGCTTGGGAGAATTGCCAATATCTGCCTTTGCTGTTTTTCCTTGGTGCGCTAGAATCTTCTCCATGAACTTTTCAAGCGACAATTGGGCGGGAGCCTCGGCTCCCGTCGCAGCAGCTCTGGCAGACGCCATCCACGGCTTCGTTCCGGCCTACGGCGCCGATGACGCTACGAGCATCGCATCCAACTGGTTTGCGAAGGTCTTCGAGCGCGAGGTCGGCGTGTTTTTCGTGGCGACGGGAACGGCAGCGAACGCCTTGTCGCTGGCTGCGGTGTCACGGCCGGGCGGGTTCACCTTCGTGCATGAAACCAGCCATGTGGTCGTGGATGAAGCGGGTGCGCCGGAGTTCTTTTCAGGCGGCTCGAAGCTGATGCCGATACCGGGGCCGCGCGGGAAGATCACGGCTGAGGGTCTGGAGGCCGCGATCAAGCGCTTCCATCCTCCGGCGGTGCATCATGGCCGGCCGACTGCGGTGAGCCTGACCCAGGCGAGCGAATGGGGCACTCTTTATAGCGTGGACGAGATAAGCGCGATTGCCAAGGTGGCGCATGGCGCCGGGCTGAAGGTGCACATGGACGGCGCACGGTTCGCAAATGCGCTCGTCGCGCTGAACGTGTCGGCCGCAGACATGACGTGGCGCGCCGGCGTGGATCTTCTGTCGTTCGGGGGCACCAAGAACGGCTGCTGGTGCGCGGAGGCGGTTGTGCTATTCGATACCCGCATGGCCGATGATTTCGCCTATGCGCGCAAGCGGGCCGGGCAGCTTTTTTCCAAGAGCCGGTTCGTCGCCGCTCAGTTCCAAGGATACTTCGACCAAGGTCATTGGCTGGACAATGCGATTGCGGCCAACGCGATGGCGCGGCGGCTTGCGGACGGGATCAAGAAATCACCTCACGCACGTCTGTTGTTCGAACCAGAAGCAAACGAAGTGTTCGCCGTGTGGTCCGACGCGACGTCGAAGCGTATGCGAGCGGCTGGAGCCGCGTTTTACGACTGGCCGGTGGACGGGCTATCGCCCGGCGAGCGGCCGATTGAAGGCGAGAGCCTGATCAGGCTGGTCACCAGCTTTGCGACAACACCGCACGACGTATCCGCTTTCATCGCAGCACTTGATCACGTGTGAAAAAGGCGCCCCGACCCATGCCGGAGCGCCTCTTGAAATAAATGCCGAACGTTAGATCAGTTCACGGTGCCCTGAACCGCTTCGATCTGCTGCGCGGGTTCGGTGCGATTGATCGCGATCTTGCGGGTGCGCTTCTCCTCGGGGATCTCACGAATGAGATCGAGGTGAAGGAGGCCGTGCTCCAATATCGCAGCCTTGACCTCGACATGGTCGGCAAGCTGGAAGCGGCGCTCGAAGGCGCGTGACGCAATGCCGCGATACAGCACTTCGGAGCCGTCCGCGCCGGCATCGGCCTTCTTTTCGCCCTTCACGGTCAGCGTGTTTTCGCGTGCCTCGATGACAAGGTCGCTATCTGAGAAGCCGGCAACCGCAATCGTAATGCGATAAGCGTTTTCGCCGGTACGCTCGATATTGTAGGGCGGATAAGTCTGTGCCCCGTTTTCGCTGGCTGCCATCTGGTCGAGCATGGAGAACAGACGGTCGAAGCCGATCGTAGAGCGATAGAGCGGGGTGAAGTCCACGTTGCGCATGGTTGTGTCCTCGACTTTTGAGCGACTTTAAGATCTCCGGCGCAGCACTTTCGATCGCCACTTGAAGGCCGATCTAGATTTGCTGGCACCGGGCGGACCCCATAAAGAGCATCCGCGTTGGAGATGTGGGTGTAGAGCCCAGGCGACGCAAGAGGGGTATTGGGTGGCTTGGTTTGGCCAAAAACACTTTTTCCAGTATCCGGGATCGTCATCTAGCTGCATATGTTCACCGTGCTTCGGGCACCGTGATTGGGACCGAGATGGACCTCTTGAACACTCCTGGTAATCCGATTCCGCCGGATGCGCTTGTCGTACCCGTGACGACGAAGGACGGGGTGCGCCTGCGCGCAGTACGCTTTCCGCCGACGGTTCGCCCGGTGCGCGGAACGGTGTGCCTGTTCCAGGGACGGGGTGAGCAGATTGAGAAGTATTTCCGGTTGGTGGAGGAGCTGAGGGGACGCGGATTTGCGGTCGCCACCTTTGACTGGAGGGGGCAGGGCGGGTCCGATCGGCCGTTCATAGGGCTACCCAACGATCACATTCGGCTGTTTTCCGACTTTGAGCGTGACATCGAGGCCTTCCGCCGCGATCTCGTCTTGCCGGATTGCCCGCCGCCTTACTTCGCATTGGCCCATTCCATGGGCGGGCTTATCGTGCTGAAGGCTGCCCGTCGATTGACGCCTTGGATCTCGCGCATGGTTCTGACGGCGCCCTTCCTTGATTTTGGAGACGTGCCGTTCGGCCGCGCCACGATCAGGCGTTTGACGGGAATAGCCGGATTGGTTGGGCTTGGGCGAGGACGGGTTCCGCTTGCGCGCTACGCGCGAAAACGCATCCGCACGTTCGAGACGAACCCGCTCACCTCCGATCGTGCATCATTCGATATGATGATGGAGATCACGACGCGCCGGCCGGACCTTGCAGCCGGGCCCCCAAGCATTCGCTGGGTTAACCAGGCGCTGCATCTGTTCGACGATATCGACAGAGTCGATTTTCCAGCATCGGTGCCGATGCCTGTGATGCTGGTCAACTGCGGCGGCGACGTGGTCGTGTCGAAGGTGGCCGTGGAGCGGATGGCGCGGCGGCTGCGCGGCGCGGCCTATGTGCTGATTCCAGGCGCAAAACACGAGATTCTAATGGAGCGAGCTTATTTCAAAGCGCAGTTCTGGGCAGCCTTCGACGCGTTTGTGCCGGGCAGCTCGCCCTACTGAGCGCCTGGAGACAGAGGTCGGCCCGGGCTTATTGGGTGGCCAGCAGCTTCAGGGCCTTCTCGTGGAGACGCGGGTCGCCGCTGGCGATGATGCGGCCCCCGTTGCAGGGATTGCCGCCGTCCCAACTCGTCACCACGCCGCCGGCCCCCTCGATGACGGGTATGAGCGCCACGATATCGAAGGGTTTGAGGCCGGCCTCGACGACGAGATCGACATGACCGGCAGCGACCATGCAGTAGGCATAGCAATCACAGCCGTAGCGGGCGAGGCGGACGGAGCGCTCTACCCGGTCGTAGCCGGGGCGGTCTTCTCCGGAGAAGATGTTCGGAGATGTCGTGAAAAGAGTAGCTTCCTCAAGGGAGGCGCAGGGGCGGGTCGTCAGCGGGGCGTCGCCGCCGGGGCCGCGATAGGTGGCGGACTGGCCGTCGCCGAAATAGCGCTCGCCGGTGAAGGGCTGCGCCATCATGCCCGCAATCGGCCTCCCATTCTGCTTCAAGCCAATGAGGGTGCCCCAAACGGGCAGGCCGGAAATGAACGCGCGGGTGCCGTCGATCGGATCGAGAACCCAAACATGCTCGGCGCCGAGCGCGACGTCGCCGAATTCTTCGCCGAGGATGCCGTGGTCAGGATAGGCCTCGCCGATCAGGGCGCGCATGGCCAATTCCGCCGCGCGGTCGGCAGCAGTCACGGGGTCGAAGGTGCCGTGCAGCTTATTCTCGATATCCATGCGCGTACGGAAATACGGCAGGATCGCTGCGCCCGCAGCATCCGCCAGGGTATCGATGAAGGGCGCCCAGATTTGCGTTTTGCGCATAGCTGAATTGTCCTTTTTGCAGGGCGGGCCATCCTGAAGGGGCAAAGGCCAAATTGCTCAGATTGTGCTAATTATTTGGAAACAAAGATTTAATCAACCGAATTGGCAGTCATTGCCGCGACCTGCGTGGAGAAGTGGCGCGAGCGATTGGCCCTGTTCAGATTTTTGTGTTTCAGCCGATTGTTGACTCTGCTGCGGTGCGCACCCAAATTGCTGCGGTGCAATACAGCGATGGATTGCATGCCCTCTTTGGGCGTTTCCTCCCTAAGACTTGGGCCGCCGCACCCGCGACGGCCCTTTTTCTTTGGGCGCTGCAAGGCGGGCTAAACCGGGGTCCGCCAAGTCATTCCGCCGCGAAGCGGTTTGGCGACACGGCAAGCGCTGATGCTGGATAATCGACCAGCGCGCGGACGAAACGCGTTACATCGGCGCGCAGCGCATCAAAGCCGGCCAGCGGCTCGAAGGTGCGTTCGTCCATATAGAGGCCTCGGTTCACCTCGATCTGAATGGCGTGAAGCCCCTTGGCTGGACGGCCATAATGTTCGGTGATGAAGCCGCCCGCGTAGGGTTTATTGATCGAGACGGAATAGCCGAGATCCGCGATAGCGTCCGCAGCGTGCTCCACGAGCGCGCGGGCCGCGCTGGTGCCGTAGCGGTCGCCGAGAACGAAATCCGAGCGGCCGCGGAGATCTTGTCCGCGTACGACCGACGGCATGGAGTGGCAGTCAATCAGTACCGCTGCCCCGAACCGCACATGGGTGTGGGCGAGAAGCCGGCGGAGAGTCGCGTGGTAGGGTTTGTATATGGTCTCGATACGGTCGAGCGCTTCCTCGACCGGGATCTGGCCGATGTAGATTTCTTCCTGTTCGGCAACCACCCGCGCTATGGTGCCAAGACCGCCGGCCACACGGATGGAGCGAATGTTCGCGTAGGACGGCAGGCGCCCGGCGAACATTTTAGGGTCGAGTTCGTAGGGCTCACGATTGACGTCGAGAAAGGCGCGCGGAAAATTCGCTCGCAGCAACGGCGCGCCGAGGCCGACGACGTTTGAAAACAGCCGGTCGACGTGGGCATCCTCCGACTGCCGAATGCGGCGGGCATCAAGCCGGGAGGTGGAGAGGAAGGAAGCGGGGTAGCAAGCGCCGGAATGTGGCGAATTGAACACGAAGGCAAGGGCCTGTTCGGCTGGCGCGGTCACCTCGAAGGGTGAATCGGTGACGAAATCCGCGACGACGCGCATGCCTTCTCCGGTCCATTCACGCCGCGATGCTTCGCCGCTTTTTGATATGGTGCCCTGTTCGCGTCTCACTGTCCACAGAAAGGCAGACGCTTTGCCGCCCCACGAAGGCATGATCCACGATTGATGGGGGAGTTACGAAAGGCTGCTTACCTCATCTTTACCGTCGTGCCGGCTTATGGAATCCATGAATGGATGCGCCGACCGGACCCCCTTCCCCCTGACGCCTTATGACCGGAACACCCGATGAACCGAATTCTCCTCGCCGAAGACGACAACGACATGCGCCGCTTCCTGGCCAAGGCGTTGAATAATGCCGGCTACGACGTGGTTTCGTTCGACAACGGCAAGAGTGCTTACGAGCGCCTGCGCGAGGAGCCGTTCACGCTGCTTCTGACCGACATCGTGATGCCGGAGATGGATGGCATCGAGCTTGCGCGCCGGGCGAGCGAACTCGACCCCGACCTCAAGATCATGTTCATCACCGGCTTTGCCGCTGTTGCGCTGAACCCGGACAGCCAAGCCCCCAAAGACGCCAAGGTGCTTTCCAAGCCCTTCCACCTGAAGGACTTGGTCCGCGAAGTCGAGAAGATGCTGGCCGCAGCCTGACGGTCGCGCTTCAAGGCCGACAAAGACGTCGCGACAGTCTTGCAATGGGGGGGCAACGTGGGTATACCCCCTCCCAATCGCCGCGAGGCGACCCGCATGAATGGACTAGGGCGTGTAGCTCAGCGGGAGAGCACTACGTTGACATCGTAGGGGTCACAGGTTCGATCCCTGTCACGCCCACCATTCTTTCAAGGGCTTAGCGAGCAATCGACGAGCCCTTTTTCGTTTATGGCGCATCGTTGATGTAGTCCGTTTTTCAGTGTGTTTGACCATTCCGCGAGCACGCTTTTGCCTGATGCGCCGACTGACTAACTTGCCGGATATCCATCAACGCCGCCTTCCTTGCAGCGGACAACCCAGCATGCTTAGTAGTGCGCGCCGTGCAGGGCACCGATAATTTTTCAAGGGTTCATGACGATGAGGCTTCGCTCGATGGCCGCGATTGCGGTGGCGGCCTGCTTGATCTGGACTGCCGCACCGCAGGCAAAGCAAGCGGAGCCGGCCCGGCCAAGCTCCGAAGCGGTGCTTGATAGCTGGTACACCCTCGTCCTTGAGCTTGTCCGGCATACGCCCACCTATTCGCCTCCGGTGGCCAGCCGCTCTTTTGCCTATCTCGGCGTGACCGCCTATGAGGCCGTAGCTACGGGCTCGGGCGATCTTCAAACGCTCGCAGGGCAGCTCAACGGTCTATCTCCGCTCCCCGCGCGCGCGGCCGGTCGCGTCTATGACGATACCCTCGTCGTTCAGGCGGCTATGGCCGATGCCGCGCGAAGCTACTTCAGCAATACCGGACCGACCGGCCAACGTGCGCTCTCGATGGTCGAGGCGCAGCTTCGCGCCGAGGCGTCCGCCGGATTGCCCGCCGACGTCGTCGCTCGCAGTGAGGCCTATGGCAAGGTGGTCGCGGAGCATATCCTGGCGTGGTCGCAGGATGATGGTGGCGCGGTCGTTGAAAACATGGGCTTTCCCCTGGAATACGCGCTCGGCGAGGGGCCGGAGCGGTGGGTGCCGACTAGCCTGATCGCGCAGCAACAAGCGCCGCTTCTCCCCAAATGGGGTGGAAACCGTCCGTTCGCGATGCCGAGCGGGGCTGTCTGCGATCTGCCGCCGCCGCCGGAATACAGCGAAGACGTCAATTCGGCCTTCTATGCGGAGGCCCGCGAAGTCTACAACACAAAGCGCAATCTCACGCCCGAGCAGCGTGCGATCGCCAGGTTTTGGTCGGACGATCCCATGCTGTCGCCAACCCCGCCCGGCCATTGGATCTCAATCGCGATGCATAGCCTGGAGCAGGAGAGCGCCGGACTGGAGCGGCGAGTCGACGTGCTTGCGCGTCTTGGGGTGACGCTCGCGGATGCCTTCATCGGATGCTGGCACACGAAGTATCGCTACGATCTCTTACGTCCCGTGACCTACATTCGCCGCCTCATGGATCCCAAGTGGGAATCGGTCATGACGACGCCGCCGTTCCCCGAATACCCCAGTGGCCACAGCACGCAATCGGGCGCCGCCGCCACGGTGCTGACCGCGCTCTTTGGCGAAAATTACGCTTTCCGTGACGGAACGCACGAAGATGACGGCCTGCCGGCCCGCGACTATCCGAGCTTCTGGGCCGCGGCCGAGGAGGCCGGCCTCTCACGGCTCTATGGCGGCATTCATTTTCGATCGGCGGTGGAACAGGGTCTCGAACAAGGGCGCTGCATCGGGGCCTATACCAACGCTTTGCGAACCCGGAGATGATGATGCGTCTTTGGACCCTTGGCCTCGCGGCCGCGCTTGGCTGCTTGGGGTTGCCGCATGCGGCCTTGGCTGACGCCGCTATGCCCCGCTTCGTGGAGGAGACCGCCGAGGCTGGGATCTCCAGCGTCTATGCCGGGGAATGGGAGTCCATGGTGGGCGGCGGCGCGACGTCTTTCGACTGCGACAGCGACGGCTTTCCCGATTTGCTTCTCGCCGGAGGCAGTGGGCCGGCGAGTTTCTATCGCAATGTCAGCGCCCGCGCCGGTGCGCTCCGGTTCGAAGCGAAGGCGAGCGGGCTTGAACTCGATAACGTGTCCGGCGCCTATCCCTTCGATATCGACGGCGACGGCAACATCGACGTCCTGCTGCTGCGCGTCGGCGAAAACATTGTCATGCGCGGGCAGGGCGAATGCCGCTTCGAGCGCGCCAACGAGGCCTGGAGCTTCGACGGTGGCGACGCGTGGTCGACGGCTGCGTCCGCGACCTTCGAACATGGAGCGGCATGGCCCACGATCGCGATCGGCAACTATATCGACCGGCGCAAGGGCGCGCTTCCCTGGGGTTCATGTACCGACAACTGGCTGCACCGGCCAGATGTGGCGAATCCGAAAAGTTTCGGTCCGCCGATTGCGCTGACGCCGAGCTATTGCGCGCTTTCGATCCTCTTCACCGACTGGAACCGGTCGGGTGTGCCGAGCCTGCGCGTTTCGAACGACCGGGAGTATTACAAAGGTGGGCAGGAGCAGCTCTGGCGCGTCGATCCGGGTCAACCGCCTGCGCTTTACAAAGACACCGAGGGCTGGAAATTTCTTCGGATCTGGGGCATGGGCATCGCCAGTTACGATCTGGATTTCGACGATTACCCCGAGTATTTCCTGACCAGCATGGCCGACAACAAGCTACAGAAGTTGGCCCCTGCTCCGGAAGGGACAAAGCCGCAGCCGACCTATGCCGATGTGGCCTTCGCCAAAGGGGTGACGGCCCATCGCCCCTATACAGGCGGCGAACTCAAGCCCAGCACCGCCTGGCACGCTCAGTTCGAAGACGTCAACAATGATGGTCTGGCCGATCTTTTCGTGGCGAAAGGCAACGTCGCGGAAATGCCGGATTTTGCCGCGAAGGACCCGAACAACCTGCTGCTTCAGGTCGGTGAGGGCAAGTTCAAGGAAGTCGGCGACGCGGCTGGTGTCGCGAGCTTGAAGACGGCACGCGGGGCGATCTTGGCGGATTTCAATCTTGACGGCTTGATGGATCTCGTGGTCGTCAACCGCTGGGAAAGCGCGCAAGTCTGGCGCAACGTCACGCCGAACGCCGGCGGCTGGATCGCGCTGCAACTGCGCCAGTCCGGACCGAACCGGGATGCGATCGGTTCTTGGATCGAGGTTCGCCGCGGCGACATCGTCATGCGCCGCGAGATCACGGTCGGCGGTGGCCATGCGGGTGGACAGATGGGCTGGTGGCATTTCGGAATTGGTGGATCCGCGAAGACCGAGGCGCGCCTGATTTGGCCCGACGGTGCAACCGGCCCCTGGCAGGACGTGGAGAGCGGCCGCTTCTACATCGTCGAGCGCGACAAGCCGGCGACGGTTTGGACGCCGAGGTGAGGCTGGCAGTGAAACGGGGGATTTCAGGCTGACCGGCTCTAACACTTCGACCCCGCCAACGGGGATGGCGGGTTCGAGTTTATTGAGACGGAGCTTCATGCGTCAGGCGGCTGAAACCTGCTTCAAGAACGTCTGAATCGTGCGCTTCAAGTCTTCGGCGGTCTTGGCCATTTCACCGCTGGCACCCATCACCGCACCAGACATGTTCGACGTCTCGTCGACCGACGTCGTGAGATTGCCGATGTCGTCCACAACCGTGCGGGCGCCGGACGCGACCCTTTGGATGTTAGCCGAGATTTCCGCCGTTGCCGCGCCCTGCACCTCGACGGCGGCAGCGATGCCGGTGGTGTGCGAACCGATTTCGTCCATCGTCTTCACAATGGCGCCGATGGCGTCAACCGAGGTCTTGGTCGCCGCCTGAATGGCTGAAATCTGGCCGGAGATTTCTTCCGTGGCGTCGGCGGTCTGCTTGGCCAGTCCCTTCACCTCGCTTGCGACGACCGCGAAGCCCTTGCCGGCTTCTCCGGCACGAGCCGCTTCTATGGTTGCGTTCAGCGCTAGCAGGTTGGTCTGATCGGCAACGGCCTTGATGAGCTTCACGACATCGCCGATGCGGGTGGCCATTTCGGACAGGCTGCGAACCTCCGAGTTGGTATTGCGGGCCCGCTCGACCGCGTCGTCGACGACATGCTTCGTCTGGGAAACCTGCCGCGAGATTTCCACGATGGAGGCTGCCAGCTCCTCAGATGCCGAAGCCACCGTCTGAATATTGTCGCTCGCCTCATGCGTGGCCGTAGTCGCCGAGTTTGCCCGTGTCGATGTGGTCTGGGCGATGCTTTCCAGCGAATCGGCGGTGTGGCGCAGCGTGTCTCCGGACATGGATACGGCTGTCAGGAGCGATTCGGCTTGGCCCTCGAAGTTTCCGATCAGCGCTTCGATGCGCGCGTTGCGAGCCTCGCGCTCGGCCTGTTCGGCCCGGGCGGATTTTTCAAGCCGAACCCGCTCGACGGCATTGTCGCGGAAAACGACGACGGCCCGGGTCATGTCGCCGATTTCGTCGCCGCGATCGATGCCGTCGAGGTCGGCGTCCGTGTCGCCTTCGGCGACGCGCTTCATCACGGCGGTCAGGCGGCGGATGGGGGTGCGGATAAGGAGAACGAGTATAAAGCCGACCGCGATCGCAAGAACGACCGCAGCGCCAAGCGACGCGGTGATGCCCCAGAAGGCCAAGTTCTGATCATTCGCCGCGCCTTGTTGTTCAAGCGCAACGAGGGCGTTGAGGGCGAAAGTCGCTTTTTGTACATTCGACTTGACGTCTGCGATATGGGCAACAAACCAGCCATTCGCGTCCCTTACAACCTTCACATCCGCCGCCAGGTTGTCGTAAAGCGCCTGCATCTGGCTATGGAACTCGGCGATACCGGGAAATCCGGCGCCATCACTGGACAGCACTTCAGACGCCCTGACGAGGCTCACGATCTGAGTGGTGGCGCTGTTGGCAGTCGAAAGGCGGATGCTGGAGAAGAAGCGGGACAGATCCAGGGCCAGGCCGCGCGAAAGCCCCGTGTATTTCACGGCCCCGCTGCTGACACCCGACGCAGCGACCATCCTGCTTCCGATATCGGTGAAGGAGACCGCCGCTTCGCTGAGACGCTGCGACGAATAGGTAGCCAGAGCCATCGTGATCGTCTGCAGCTTTACGGCCTCTGCCGCGACGGCCGCCCGGCCGAAGTTGGTGTTGACCGAAGCTTCGGCCGCCGCCTTCAATTGATCGAAAGCGCCGCTGAGGTCTTTCAGCGAATAGGGTGCGTCTTTGGCGATCGCGCCGTTTGCCTTGCGAAAGGATTTTGCGAGGTTTATCGAAGCCAAAACCTCGGCATCCTTGCTCGATGGCAATTGTGAAAACTGATCTGAGATTGCCTTAGCGGCGACCTCGATATCGCGCAGCAGGCTAAGCCCACGAGCGGCATCCTTGACCGCCTGCTTGGCGCTCGCTTCAGCGTTGGTAACTTCCTTCACGGACTTGGTGGCGATGTTCTCAAGACCGATACCCTTGGCATCGATCACGTTGATCGTCTTATTGATCCGATCTTGTCCCGCCTGCTGAACCGCGTGGAACTCGGCGGCCTTATCGATATGTTCGGCCATCCGTTTCATCGATTCGATGGCCATGAGGTTCAGCGAAGCGATTTCGGGAGTTGGGGCCGAAGCGCCCGACGCGGTGAGGGACTGAACCAGACCGTCGATGGCGATCTTGATCTTGCGGGCGTTCGAAGGATCGCCGGACGATGCATAGGACTGCACGTCAGATATGACCGCCTGCAGCGACGACATGGTTCCGGTTGCATCGGCGGTTCTCTCCATTCGCTCGCGCAAAAGCGATGAGAACACGATCCCCGCAGCTCCGACAGCGGCTGTTATGACTAGAATGACCACGAAGGACAGTATGATCTTTGTCGAGATACGACGATTGGCGAAAATTGAACGCATAATGGCTCCCGACACACTCTAAAAAATCGTGTTTATTTTATTTAAACTTCCACGCTTAAGTCTTTGCTTGGCACGCCACAGACTAATCAGGCGATGCTTTGCGGACGATAAAGTTTATCGCCATATCATTAATTCACAGTTTCCCTGAATTGCACCGAAATTCCCGCATCACGCTCCCTGCCAGCCGTGCGGTCAATCGCTTTGGACGGGAACGGCCGGGGGGGTGACGTCGCGTCGTTTCAAGGAGACCACGAGCACATCCCCCGGGGCGAGCAGGGTGTCTTCAACAGCGTCGAGGGACGTCGGTGAGGCTGCCGCCCGGCGCGTGATCTGGTACCCTAGGGCTGCCGCATCGTCCGGCGCTGCGGTTCGGCCGAGCGGATCGCTATCGGCGAGCGCGTCCTGAAGATCGAGCGCGTTATCGGCGATTTGCTTTTCGACCGCTTGAAGGCTGGTGCCGATTTCCGCCTTATCGTTGCTGACGAGCGTCACAGCATCGCGGTCGAGGTTGGCGGCGGTTCCGCGAATGCGGGCGAGCGCCACGGCTATATTGGCATTCTTCTCCTGCAATTCGGAAACCTTGACGTCTTCTTCCAAGCCGCGTTCTGCCACGGCAACGCCTTTGGTGATCAAGGTGCGGATTTTTTCGCGGTTCGTCTGACGAAGGTTCAGCTGCTCGGCGATGCGGACTTTCTGATCTTCGAGGGCCTGAAGCTCGTTGCTGGCGAGCGCACGGGCCTTTTCCAGCGCCGTGAGCTGATTGCGGAGCGAGGCGCGGCGATTTTCCATGATGGGGCGCTCGGCATCGATCAGCGCGGCGGCTTCCTGCGGACCGACGAGCGTGATCAAGGCGTCCGGTATTTGAATATCGTCGGCGCCGGCCTGTTCGGCTTGGAGCCGCGCGCGCCGGGCAAGCGCCCGTTTCTGATCGTTGGTGGCTCTGCGAAGCCGCGTCATCGCACCGCGCTCGCCGCCCGACACCGCCACGGCGCGGTAGGGACCACCGGCGACGGCGATGGCTTGCAGCACGGACATTCCAGGATCCCACGGCATCGGCCCGGCGCGGTTGACATAGCCGGTGACGTAGATGGGGCGGTATTCGGCGACCTCGACGCTGGCGGAGCTTTCCTGACCAACGATCTCCGTGACTTTTTGGGAAAGCGTGCGCTCCAAATCGGCAATACCAAGGCCGGAAATCGGAATACGCCCGACAACCGGGATGGAGACGGTGCCGTCGACGTTCACCCGGTAATCACCGCTGAGCTGGGGATAATCCACGAAGCGAATGGAGAGGCGCAGCGCGTTTTCGACAGCATCGAGCCGCACGGCCGGCTCGGCCGCCTGTCCGGGAGTGAATTGGGCCAGCGTCGGCGCGGCCAGGGCAAGCATGGCAAGGGCGAGACAGGAGAACAACCGCATTCCGATCCTCCGGGCTTTCGATCCGGAGCGCGGGCTTGCGGGCTGTTAATCGCGTGCGCCGCTTCGCTCCTGAATCGGGGGAGACGAGGATCTGGACCGAGCGGCATGTCTGGCGGCAAGTAGGATCGCTACCAGACTGATGGACATCGCACCGCCTACACTCCCCCAGACTACCGCCTGAAGAAGACCATTCCCCGCCGTTAGGCCGAAAACGATAGCAGTTCCGAGAAAACCGGCAATCACCAAGGCGAGCACGGAAAGCCCCTCCCCTAACTCTTCATGAGGTTACATCATTTGGATTAAGGGGTGTAGAGTGGTTTATTACTTTAGTCATATTCCTCAACCGGTGAAATCGACTTTGCCGTTATCTGAGGGCACATGCGTAGTTAAGGAAATATGGGTGCCGGCATGGCGCTTGTCGGTGGCGCTATGCCGGACGGTGCTGACGTCAGCGGCGCTCGATGATGTCCGCTAGGTCCTTGCGGGCCGCTTCCCACAGATCAGGGTTGCTGCTCCAACTGACGGGAGCTGAAACCCAGGTCGGGTCGCTTGGATCGGTGACGCCGACTTCCCAGAGCGCTTTTGGTACCATGCGCTTTACGATCGCGGCGGTGGCAGCGGGGTCGACCTTGCTGGCGAGAGATATATAGTCGACATCCTGGATGCCACGGCGCCAGTGCTTGAGCCGAAGGCTGGCGATCGGCCCGGCAAGGTCGTAGGATTCGGTCGTAAAGACCTTGTCCGTGCCGGGGTAGAAGAGAACGCCGTCGCCGTTCGATGAATTCCAGCCGGATTGTCCGGACTTGGCGTCCAGCGTTGTGGGTCCTCCAAAGGTTTGGGCCGTTTTGAAGACGTTGGTCGGGCCACGGCCACCCTGATAGTCGTCGTAATAGGTCGCTTCCCAGAACATCCAGCGGTTGACGCCCATTTTGTATTGGCCCCAGGGAAGCTCGCGCAGGGCGATGCCGTCGTCTTCGGTTGCGAAGGATCCCGACCCCGGACGGAAGCCGTTGTAGAGATAGAAGAGCTTCTTCTCGGCCCGGCTCTGCTGGAGGGCCGCTTTCCAGGTGGCGGTGTCGCCGACAAGGAACCAGGACGCCGCGATGGACAGCGAAGGGACTTCCTCAAGGGCGTGAAGCAAGCTGGCGGTGGCGAAGGTCTTGAGGCTGCCGCCTGCGCCGGCATTGTCCTTCACCCATTTGGCCCAAGTTTGCGTCTGCGCGTAATCCTCGGACTCGTCGATGAGGTATAAAAAGCGCTCGGTGCTTGGGGCGTTGGTCTTGAACCAGTTTTCCCACGCATTGGTGCGGGTCCACATCACCGACTTCGACGGTGTGCCCCACCATGCCTGCCATTGGCCGTAGGTGGCGATGGAAAACACATTGTTGCCGACGCCGGTGCCCGGACCCCGGTAGCCCTTTGCTGCCGTGAAGAGACTGCCGCTGATGCGGGGAAGCCATTCCGGCCGGGGGCTGTTCTGCGCCCAATCCGCCGCGCCGTCGTTGTCGTCGATGATCGAGATCTTATGGCGATGGGCGAGCATGGCTTGCCGATCCATCACCTGCTTGACGAGCGTATCGGCCGCGCTGCCGGCTGATGGATATTCCGTGCCGGCATAGCGCTTGGCGACGTCGTTGTAGCCGGTTGCCAGCATCGTTTTAGACGTGGGGGTGTCGGGGAGGGTGAAGCCGCGCACCTCAAGGCTGATCGGAACCTTGTAGGCTGCGGTGGTTCCGACTTTGACGGTGGCGGTGCCCGTGTATTGGCCGGCAGGCGCTTCCTTGGGCACGTAGACGTCGCACCAAATGCTCTGATTGGACCCGGCTGCGATTGTGAAGCTCGGCGTGAGCTCGATGGGGACGGCAATATCGGGGTAGAATTTATTGCGGTCCGGGCGGTTCGACCAGCCGCCGGTGTATTCGCCGCTTGCCGACAGCGGCAGTCTGAAGCGTTCAGGCACGTGGCGTTCGTCGTCGGTGCCGTAGGAGAGTTGGCTCAGGCCCTTGATCTGGAGATAGCGGACGTAGAAAAGTTCGATATCCCGCTTGGTCCAATTGAAGATCGCCGACTTGCCGCCGGAGGTATCCGACTTGATGGTGAAGCCGCCGGGGCCCGTCAGCGTGGTGAATTGAACGGAAACGCTGCTGGCCGTGGCGGTCGCTGCTTCGAGGACCAAATTGAACGAGACCACTTCGTTGCGTGCGGCAAAGAGCTTTACGGCTTTGTTCTGCCATGTGCTGTTCGTCAGAGTGCGGCCGGCTTTGGCGCGCAACTCGTTGCGCGTCACCTTGTCGCCGCCATCGTTCGCCCACACGGCCGTGATCGGGCCGGCTGTCTGGAGATAGTTGGCTGTGGCTGCAGCGCGGACGAGCGGTAACGGGCCGCCGGTCCAAACTGCGGGAACGGCTTTCTGCCCTTGGGGCTCGCCCGGGGCGGTGGTGGATAGGGCGTGAGGGATGGGTGGATCGAGGGCAGTGGTGTGGGCGCCCTCTTGGGCGACAAGGCCCGCCAAGAGGCCCATGCTCAAGCTCAAGTGTCCTAGCATCTTCGCAAGTCCTACGCTCGGCCGGAGCAGCGGGCGCAGTTCGGTGGCCGTGCGGACCATGGCCATGGCCCTGGACGCAAAGGCTCACCTCTCGGGCACACCTTGGGCGTGACCTGCGCATGCCGATTCGGCTTCGATTGAAGTCCTGGTGTGATGGCTGAGTTGACCCGCGGCCTACTCCTCAACTGATCCACTCTGTGCAGATCGACATCACCCTGTGCTGGCTTACGCCGGCTATGGTCGGCCGGTGGCCAAGTTTTTCTTCAGGCTTAGGGTTTAGTTACTTCGGATCGATCTCCAATCGTCTGTCATGAAGCTTGATCGGCAGGCGAAAGACGGGCGTCTTCGTATCCTGCGAACAGGCGATCAACGTTGAATGCTGCCATGTTATCTAACGGCAACGAAGGTTATGATGCCCAATGGGATCAATGGTGATTACTAAAATCAACGTAATCCGTTTGGCACTCGCCGTATACTGAACGAACTCAATTTTGATTGAAAGTAGTATTTGGAAAAAACTTCGAAGCTTAAACAGAAGCGTTGCATATGCTTTCGGAAATGCATGATTATTATGAATAAAAATAGATGAGACGGTAGCTGAATACCGCGCCGATCCAGGGCGTGATCTTGGTTTCGGCTATAAGTGAGAATACTTACCCCTTCGGGGTGGGATCTAATCCCGGCGCCGGGGCATGCCCTGATCGCCCTTGCACCGCGAGAGCGCGGCGGTGAGGCCGACCATGATGTAGATGGGCCAGGTGAAGCCTTGCGTGAGGAAAGACCCTGCCGCGCAAAAGCCGACGAGACCGGCAAGCAGCGCGGGGGCGACCGGCATTGCGGTCGTTGGTCCCTCGGTGCGGAGCCGTTGCTCCGAGCGCCGGATCGAGCGGAAACACGCAACGATCATCGCGACGAAAACCGCGAGCCCGGGCACGCCGGTTTCACCGAGAATGCCGAACCAAGTGCTATGGGCCGTCATATCGCGGCCCGGAAAATTCTCAGCATAATCAAAGAGACTAGGAGCGAAATTGTTGAGGCCGACGCCGGTTAGAGGGCGGGCTAGGCTCATGTTGATCGCGGCCGACCAGGCCTCGATGCGTTCGGCAGCGGACTCGTCGATCTCCACGGTACCGCCGCCCCCGGAGATGCGGTCGACGATGCCCATCGCCTGGAAGAGGGCCAGCGCGGCAAGGATGCCCAAACCGGCGAGCAGGATCTTGGAGCGCATGACGCGCAGACCGAAGACGCCGAAGACGGCAACGACGCCAAGAAGCCCGCCGCGGCTCTGCGTATAGACGATGGCGAGGAGCAGGAGGACGACGCCGCAGGCTCCAAGTGCCCGGTCGAGCGGACGGCCGCGTTCAAGGGCAAGCGCGATTGCGAAGCTGAGCGGGAAAAGAAGAACCAGAGCTAAGTCGTTGGGATCGCCGAGCATGGACCCGATATCGCGGCCGATCGTGACGCGGGTGAGTTCCACGAGACCGACCCCGGCGAAATGGTTCGAAATGGCAACCACCGCGACCAGCATGCCGCTTATGACGAGCACCCGCATGGCGAGACGGAAATCTCTGGCGCTACGCGGCAGCCAAGCGATCGCGAGGGTCATGAGACCGATTTTCCAGAAGCTCTCCGTCCAGGTCTCAAAGGCGAGCGGGCGGTTCACAGCGGTCGCGATTCCCGCCGTAACGACGACGAAGAACAGCGCGAAGAGCTTCAACTCCGTTGGCCAGAACGGCTGGATCGTTTCGGCGATGGCCATATGCCAGATCAACGCCGTGATCGTCAGGCCGGCGAAAGCGAGCGGCAACCGCAGCGTCACAAGGGCCGGATAGGCTTCGTGCAGGCGGAAAAACGTGAGCGCGATGAAGAGCAGGCACACCGGAAACGGATGGCGGATCGCGAGCACCAGCGCTATGGCGCCGATGGGCACGCCAAGCGCAGCGACAGGGTTGGCGATCAGCCACCAAGGGAGCGCGGCGAGCACCGTCGCCGCGACCGCGATGATGATGTTCGCGTGTTGCCTGACGATGCCGGATGCGTTCACGATCGTCCTTCCTTGAGGGGCCGCAACCGAAGGAACAGCCGGAGTGTAACGCTTTTGGGGTTCTGGACGCTCCGGCCGTTTGGGTGATCTTGCATGTATCGACGGAATGAAGCGGCGTCGACGCGCGTTGTCGCGGGTGCCGGACAGTGCCGCTGGCCGGCCTGAACTGCAAGGGAGCGTGCATGGCGGAGACCGGTAAACTTGGCCAAGACGGGCTGGCCGAGGGGGTGACGATTGCCCCAACCAGCCGGCGCCGCCTGACGCTCAACGTGGTCTTGAACACGGCCGGCACGCTGGTGAATGCGGTTTCGGGCTTCCTGGTGCTGCCGTTTCTGGTGAGCCGCCTCGGTACCGAGGGATACGGGCTATGGACGCTGATCGTGGCCACAACCGGGTATTTCCTGGTGCTCGACTTCGGCGTTTCCGGCGCGGTCGGCCGATTGGTGGCCGGGCGGCGGGCGCTCGGCGATGTGGCGGAAATCAATACGGTGATCACGACGACGCTGATCATGCTGGCCGGCGTCGCGGTCATGGTGTCGATTGCAACGCTGATCGCGCCTAGCCTCTTCGTGCGCCTTTTCGATGTGCCTGCCGCCCAGCAAGCCGATGTGACGGTGGCGCTCTTGATCGTGGGGTTCACGACGGCGGCTACATTTCCCGGACTAGCCTTCTACGGGCTGCTGTGGGGCTATGAGCGCTTCGACCTGCATAACGCGGTCGAGATTCCCATGTTGGTGATCCGCACGACGCTGATCTTTCTCGTGATCACGACCGGATCCAGCCTCACAACGCTGGCGGCGATTGTTTCGGCGACGACGCTGGTCGGGCTCGCGCTCAGAGCTGCGATGGCGTGGCGAGTCGAGCCGGCGCTGACGGTGCGACCGGCTTTATTCCGGCGGACGGTGGTGTCGGAGGTGTTCGTCTACGGGATCTGGTTCAGTGTGATGACCTTCGCGCGGTCCATCCTGCCGAACATCGCCCCCTTCGTGATCGGCTGGGGCCTCGGGCCTGTCGCGGTGACGACCTATACGATCCCGCGCATGCTGGCGGCCTACAGCACCTGGGTTCTGGTGTCGGCGACCCAGGTGGCGGCACCGCGTGCGGCGGTTTATCATTTTTCGGACGATGCGGAGCGGCAACGGGCCCTGTTTACGCTTGGTGGGCGTTATGCGGCCGCGCTTGCGCTTTTCTTCTTCGGCGGGGCGGTAGTGCTGGGCGAGCCGCTGCTGGCGCTGTGGCAGCATGGGGAGCGGCCGGAGGAATATCGCATCCTTGTCATTCTGATGGCCGGAGAACTGCTGCCGATGTCGCAATGGGTAACATACAACACGATCCTCAGCATGGGTCGGCATAAGCGGCTGGCGGCTTTCGGCCTGATGGAAGCTGCGGTCGTGCTTGCCGGCAGTGCGGTGATGGCGCTTGCTCACGGGCTGATCGGCGCGGCGGTGGTGGTGGCGCTGGCCGGGTTCACGTTCCGCGGCCTGCTGCAATGGCTCTATGCCTGCCGGCTCATCGGCATCAGGCCGCTCGACTATGCCGGCGCGGTGTTTCTGCCGATCACGATTTCCGCCCTCGGGCCGATGGTGGTGGCGGCCGCCTATGCCGATTGGGTGCCCTTGGAAACGTGGCTGGGGTGGTTGGTCGCCGGCGCGATCTACGGCGTTTTGTATTGGGCGGCTGTCGCGCCATGGCTGATCGATCCGCCTGTGCGCGCGCGGATCGGCGGTTGGCTGGCAGCGCGAATGCGATGGGCGGGAAGCGGAATACGCTCATGATGACCGACACTTGGCTGCCTTCGATCGAGCAGATCGCCGTCTCGGCCGGGATCCATGGCGCCGCTGTGATCGGCTTTATCGGTGTCACATCTGGATCGGGCGTCACGACCATGGCGCGGGCGGTGGCCGACAGTCTCGCGCTGTCGAACCGCCGTGTCCTTCTGATGGATCTCAGCCAGCCGCCGCGCGACGACGCCCCCATGCCCTATGATGAAGGAGAACTATGGGAGCGCACGATGCCTGGTGACAGCGGCTTGGACACGATGATCGCTGCACCCAGGGCGACGATGCGGTTTCAGTTCAACAATGTCGGTTGGTTTCATGCGGTGATCGACCAGGAACGCGCCGACGTGTCGCATATCGTGCTCGATCTGCCGCCGTTGACGCCGGAGCGAGCCGATCTCATCAACCCGCTGGCGGCTGCTTCGTGCTGCGACGCGGTCGTGCTGGTGTGCGCGCGTGGCCGGGTCGGCCGGGGAGAGGTGGACCGGGCAATGGACCAACTCGCCACAGCGCGCGCGCGGGTGGTGGGCGCGGTGCTGAACGACGTCGATTATGTGTCGCCGGGCATGGAGGTGGCCCGCGCGGCACACCGCATTCGCTGGCTGTCCCCGCGTTTGGCGCGCTGGGCCGAGCGGCGGGCGCTCACGACCGATCTTCTGCGATAGGGCGTTTAACCGAGAACAAGCGTGATCTGGCATCTGATCGACAGCAGCGGATTTGGCGGGGCGGAGCGGCATATCGGCAGCTTCGTCGGCGCGTTGGTGCGCTACGGCGTACCCGCCCAAGCCGTGCTCTATCAAGATCACGGGCCGAACCGGTGGCTGGATCAACTGGCGGCGGAGGGCGTTCCCCATAAGGTGCTTTCGGGATCACCACGCGGGCTTTACAACGCGCTACGGCGCGAGCGACCCGCTCTTGTTCACACCCATGGCTACAAGGCCGGTGTGATCGGACGCTTGGCCGCGCGTGCGGCAGGTGTGCCTGTTGTTTCAACCTTTCATTCGGGCGAGCGTAGCGGGTGGCCGGTCGGCGCCTATGAGCGCTTGGACGAGTGGACCTCCGCGCTCGGCGGGCGGATCGCGGTCAGCAAGGCGATCCAGGCGCGCCTTCCCTATCGAGCGGATCTGGTGTCGAGCTTCGTGCCGTTGGGAAACCGGCCGGTGGGGGCTTTGCCGCGCCGGGTGGGGTTCGTGGGGCGGCTCAGCGCCGAAAAGGGCCCGGAGCTATTCTGCCGGCTGGCCGTGGAGACCGACGTTTCCGCCGAATGGCATGTCTGGGGCGATGGACCGCTCTTGCCGGATCTGCGGGCGCGATACGGCGGTTCGGTAAGGTTTCACGGAGCGGTCAACGATCTAGCGGACGTTTGGACGTCGCTGGGGTTGCTCGTGATGCCCTCGCGCTTTGAGGGGGTTCCGCTGGCGGCGTTGGAAGCCCTGGCGGCGGGGGTGCCGGTGCTCGCAAGCCGGGTCGGCGGACTTCCCGGGCTCGTCGAGGAGGGTGTGACGGGGTGGCTGTTCGAACCGGGAGACATCGCGGGCGCGCGCAAGGGCCTGCAAGCCTGGGCCACGCTGGACGACGCGGCAGCTGATAGGATGCGCGGCGCCGCCTGGGACGTGGTTCGCCATGGCTATTCGGAGGCGGTGCAATTGCCCCGGCTGATCGATGTGTACCGGCAGCTCGGTGTGCTTGAACTGCCGGAAACCACGAGCAATCCGAGCAATCATCCAGCGTTACCGCAGGCCGCGCGCGCGAACGTGGTGAGAGAGGGCGGCGGCTAGAATGTCCCGGCATAAGCGATCCTCGCCGGCAAGACGCTCGGCATAGCGCCGCCCGTTTTCAGCGATGCTTCGACGCAGCGTGTCGTCGGACCAGAGCCGGCGGATGGCGGCGGCAAGTTCGGACGCATCTTCGGCTTCGACCATGACAGCCTCATCGACCAGAAGGTCGTCCGCCCCCGGTCCCCGGCTGATGATCACGGCTTTGCCGAGCGCCATGGCCGTCAGATAGGTGCTGATCCCGGTCGCCCCGATGTCGCCTTTGAAGCGCGGGATGACCAATATCCGCGCCCGATTGAGATGGGCGACGAAGCTCTCGATCGTGTCGGCCTCGTCGATTACGCGGGTCAAATTCGGCGGAAGATCCGCCTCCCAAGGGCGGCTGCCGTGCTCGCAGAGGTGGCGATCGGACTGCTGGAGAAGCACGCCGGGGCAACCGGCCTCGCGGATTGCCACGACGAAGGTGCCGACGTCGCGAAGGGTACGGCCGGCGCAAAGAACCACGTCGCCGTCCGGATTTGGGCGAGGCCAGTCGTTCAAGTCCGGAAGACCGTTGGCCTTGAAGGGAACATAGGCCATGCGGGCGGGATTGATGCCGTAGTGCTTGGTGTAGCCCGCCGTGTCGCGGAAATAGAGGATGAAAAGGCTGATCTTGGAAAGGATCAACCGCTTGAAGGCGATCCGCGCGCGCGCGGCGAGGCTGCGCGGCGGGCGCAGAATGAGGTCGACGGAGACGAGCGTAAACCGTGCCGTCCAGCGCAGGAGGGCCGCTTCCGTCAGTTTTCGGAAATCGTCGTCGATGATGACCACATCGGCACGGCGGCACTGCTTCAGGAAAGTGTCGCTTCGGTTGGCCGCAAGTTCCACCGTTACGTCTGAACGATTGGCGGCGGCGCCGGGAAGACCGGGGATGTTGGTGACGATGCGGGTGGTTGGTCGTTTCATCGGCACCTTCGGCTGACTGAACTTCATGAACGGTTTCAGATCGGGAAACATGCGGCTTTGTGCACCGACTACCCCTGGCGATCAAGTTTACAAACATCTGAATATATTGTCAGCTTCGATCCTTGGACAGCACTGAGGCGGGCCGGTTGGGAAAGTTGAGGCATGGATGATTCGGCGGATAAGAGGGCGCTTTCCCGCTGGCCGGGGTATCTGGAGACCAAGGGAGCGGCGGGCTCGCGATACCCTGTTAACTGGATGAGGCCGGCTGGGTGGACGGAGTTTGCCCCTCATGGGGGCGATGCACTGGCCAAGACGCACTCACTTTCAGCTTTGATCCGCCGTGTCGTGCAGGCGGCATGGCGCCGGCGCGCGCTGATTCTGACGCCGTTTCTGGTAATGTTGCCGATTTCGATCGCGGCGGCGCTCCTGTTGCCGAAGACCTATGAGGCCTCCACGTTGCTGATGCTCCAAGAGGGAGTTCGGCCCAATCCGCTGGCCAGGGATGTGCCGGCCGGTATTCAGGTGCAGGAGCGCTTTCCCGGTCTTGAGGCTCTGCTTCGCAGCGAGCGAGTGCTTGGCCAAGTGGTTGAAGAACAAGGCTACAGTGGTGCGGATGCGCTCATGCGTCTCCGTGACCTTCGAGACGCACTTCAGGTGCGCATGATCGGAAGCGATTTCCTAGAGATCCGTTTGAAGGGCGGCGAGGCCGCAGGGCTTGGCGCCGCGTTGCAGGCCGTGACGTCGCAACTCCTTGAAGCGCTAACGAGCAGTGAACCGGGCGAAAGCGCGCGGGCTTTGATCCTTGCCAGCCACAAGGCGGCGGCGGACGAGGCGGAACGGCGGCTGGCGAAACTGGTGGCGCAGTCCAAAACCGACCGCTCGGATAATCCAGCCCGGGACTCCGATCTCATGATCGCGCGGATCACGGCGGCGGAAACAGCGGTGGCGGAAGCCAAGGCGCGCTACGTCGAGGTGTCCGCGCGTGGGGGCAGCGACAGCGCCCGGCCTCAGACCGTGGGGTTGCTGAGCGCGCCGGAGCGGATCCGCGTGCTCGATTCGCCGAAAGATCCGCTGTTCCCAACCCGCTCGCCCATCCTTTACGTGCTGTTCGGGCTGGTTGCGAGCGGCCTCGTCGGGGTGGGGCTGGCGTGGGTGGCGGAACGGCTTGATGACCGGATCCGCAGCGCGGAGGACCTTGCGGCGGCGGCGCGCGTGCCGGTCATCGCGCAATTGCCCCAGTTGGGTGGCGCGGTTGTGGAAGAGCCCATCGCGCTCGGGCGCCCTTCGCTGCAATGGATTGTCACCGTCACTCTGCTTGTCTTGATCGCTGGGGTGGCCGTGGCGCTGGCCAACAGCCCTGGCCTCAGCGAGGCAGCGCCCCAGAGTTGGCAGGCGGTAAGGGACTGGTTTGCCGGGCTGGTATGAACGAGGCAAAGGAATGGTCGAAGCGCGGGCGGCCCTGCTGGGTGCGATGAGGGTAGGGGGTGGATTCGGGCTGTCGCGCCGGTTGGCACGGCGCGGCGTTCGGATCCTCTGCTACCACGGGATCTGGCGCGGCCAGGACGGGTTTTCCGGCGATTCCATGTTCATGCTGGCCGAAACCTTCCGCGCGCGGCTCGCTCTCCTGAAGCGGTGGGAGTGGACGGTGATATCGCTCGACGATGCCGTGCGGGGGCTGGCCGGAGATGCTCCGCTGCCGGAGGACCCCGTGGTGATCACGATGGATGACGCGTGGTACAGCAGCTTCGCGGACATGTTGCCGGCGCTCAAAGCGCTGGATATGCCGGCGACGATCTACTGCGATACGGGAAATTTGGCTGCCGGATTGCCGGTGCCGCATGTGATGGCGCGTTACATTCGCGCGATCCATCGGCCTGGCCCCTTACTTGCGGACGCTGAGCGCCTCTACGCAGCGGCAACGGATCTTGCGACCGGGCGGGAGGAGCGGCTGTCGGCTGCTCTCGCCTTTGCCGAAGCCATCGGCGTGGATCCAGGGCCTTACTTGAAAAACCGGGTGTTCGATCCGATGACACAGGCAGAACTGGCTGCCGCTGCGCAGGATGGGTTTGCGGTGGAGCTACATACCCACAATCACAGCCTGCATGGGTTCGAACCGGTGGCGGTGGCGGACGAGATTGCGCAGAACCGGGGCGTGCTCGCAAAGGTGCTCGGCCGGCGCCCGGAGACGTTCCGGCACTTTTGCTATCCGAGCGGTGAGACCGCACCGGGGGTGGGCGCGACGCTTTCCCATCTTGGGATCGCCAGTGCGACAACACTTCGCCCAGGCATCGCGTTTCCAGGATATGACCCCATGATGCTGCCCCGGCTTTTAGACGGAGAGCACATGTCGGAACTTGCTTTCGAGGCGGAGCTTTGCGGGATTGGCGACCAATGGCGGCGTGTGCGGGCCAGCTCCCGGCAAGTCGTCAAACAAAAATTAGCCGGCTAATTTATCGAGTGCGGATGCGATAATCGCGGCGCGGGCTTCCCAGCTTTCGCCGACGATACGGGCCTGTCGATCGCCGTTTCGCGCTGTATCGGCGGCGGCATCGTCGAGGGCTGCGGCAAAATTGGCGGTGGATGCGACTTCGACGAGGTCGCGGTAACCGTCGAGGGCGGGAAAGTCGGTTGAGACGATGGGCGTGCCGGCCGCCAGATATTCGCGCAGCTTCAGGGGGTTGCAGGCGCGGATCTGGGCGTTGTCGCGGAAGGGAAGCAGAGAAACCGTCCAATGCTGGACGTAGCCGGGCAGAGCCTCATGCGGGCGGGGACCGAGCAGCGTCACATTCTCCAGGCCTTCGAGCGACCTGATATCGGTGCGGATCGGGCCAATCATGACGAAGTCCCAATCTGCGCGCGCTTTGGCGGTGGCGGCAAGCAGCGGAAGATCCAGCCAATCGGAAATCGAGCCATAGAAGCCGGCCACCGGCCGTGCTGCCGGCAGATCCTCCGGCCTTGGCGCAGGGCCGGCAAAGAGCCCGACATCAACACCGTGTTGGACAAGCAGCGTCTTATCCGCTGGAAACTTGGCGGCGAGTGCAGGGCTTGCGGCGATGATGAGATCGGCGCGGGCAACGAGTTCGCGTTCGAGAGCGAGGACGGGCGCATGATCCACGCCGGACAAGGCCCCGAAATCATCGCCGCAATAGTAGACCACGGCCGCCTCGCCGCAATGACCGATGACCGGAATGGCCGAGGGTAGCGACGTCCAAAGGATGGGTTGCCGATCCCTCGCCTCAAGGCGGCGGCGGATTTGAGTGCCAAGACCAAAGCCATTGATGGTTCGAGCCGTCGCGCTTCCAGGAAACGGCAGCGCGAGCGGAGCGAGGATCCTGATGTTCGGCGGCGCCGAGATGCGGGGCGGCGGTGGCGCAAGGCGCTGCCATAGCTTCGACCAGAGACGGGCGAGGTCGGCGCGGTCGAGGCGGGGACGGCGCAGGCCGATAGAGTTGACCCAAAGCACCGGTCGGTCCTTCGCAAGATGCCGGACGAGGTGCTGGGTTGAGCTTGGCAAGCGGCCCCAGTCCTCGCCGAACACGATCAGTTCGGCGGCCATCAGGGCGGCTCCTGGTCAATGGCGTTCAGCATGGGGACAGTGCGTTTGCGGGCGACCAGGAGGAAAGCGCCGGCGGTTCCGGGGTCGGTCATCGGCAAGAAGCGGAGCGGCCAAAGTGCCAAGCTTACGGTCCAGCCGAGGATAAGGGCGAGGCTGCGGCGTTTGGTTCGGCGGGCTGCTGTTTGCGCGATGTAGGCGATAGCAGGGCCAGTCGCGATCGAGACGGTGAGGTCGACGATTTCGAAATCCGGCTCGCACAAAAAGGCGAGACCGTCGGCGGTGAAGCGCCAGAGATCCGCGCCGTCATAGCAATTGGGCTGGAGGTAGGGTGCGTCGATCACGAGCCAACCGCCGGGTGTCAGCACGCCGGCCGCCTCAGTGATAACGCGCCTGGGATCCCGGCAGTATTGCAGTACGGCGGAGAGAACCACGCTGTCGAAAGCGTTTCGGCCGAAGCGGGCGGCGAGGTCGTGAGCATCACCGACGATGTCGACGCCCGGACCGGGGGCAATGTCGAGATTGACACACGTGTCACCGATCCGAATGTTTTTCGAGCCGACGTTGAGCACGCGGCCGAAGGTCAGGCCGTTCCGCCTTGCCGCTGCTTCGATGGTGTCGCGCTTGGCGAGCACGGAGGGCGGTGCGGCGAGGCGGTGGAGGCGGCTTGTCGTCATTGGGTTCCGCCGGATCGCTCGATGATATCGGCGAGTTCCGCGCGCGCCGCTTCCCAATCGTCCGGGTCGGTGCTCCAACTGATCGGAGCGTGGACCCAGGTCGGATCCGAGGGATCACCGACGCCGGTTTCCCAGAGCACTTTGGGCACCATGCGCTCAATAATGGCAGCAACGGCGTCCGGGTTCACCGACCGGGCAATATGGATATAGGCGACATCATGGATCCCGCGCCGCCAGTGCTTCAGGCGCAGCGATGCGATCGGCCCGGCAAGACCGTAGGATTCGCTGGGGAAAACCGCGTCGGTACCCGGATAGAACAACACGCCGTCGCCGTTGCTGGCGTTCCAGCCGGTTAGGCCGAGGACGGGATCCATCTCGGTCTGGCCGCCGAAGGTTTGCGCGGTTTGGAAGACGTTGGTCTCGCCGCGCCCGCCTTGGTAGTCGTCGTAATAGGTGGCGTTCCAATAAAACCAGCGGTCGATGCCTTTCTTCTCCTGCCCCCAGGCGAGTTCCCGTAGCGCAACGCCGTCATCCTCGGTCGCGAAGCTGCCGGAGGCCGGGCGCTGACCATTGTAGAGGTGTAGCGACTTGCCGGCACCCCGCCATGCATCGAGTGCACTTTGCCAAGCCCTGGGATCACCGAGAGAGAGCGTGCTCGCGGCGATATCAAGGGAGGGTATTTCGCGGGCGGCGACGGCCAGCGGTACGGTCGCGAAGGATTTCAGGGCATGGCCGGGGCCGGGGTTTGATTTCAGCCAGTTCGCCCATTCCTCGGTCTGTGCGTAATCGTCGGACTCGTCGGAAATGTAGAGAAAGCGCTCGGCTTCGGGGGCGTTTGCCGCGAACCACTGTTCCCACGCGTCGGTCGCGCGCCACACGGCAGCCCTGGACGGCGGGTCGCCCCACCAGCTCTGCCAAGCGCCATAGGTTCCGACCGAAAAGACGCCGTTGCCGATGCCTTCACCGGGGCCGGAATAGCCGTTGGCGGCCGTGAAGAGCGTGCCGTCGAGGCGCGGTATCCAGTCCGGACGCGGGCGGGTTTGAAGCCACTCCACCGCGCCGCCGTTGTCGTCGATCAGGGCGATGCCGTGGCGGTGGGCGAGCATGAACTGGCGGTTCATCACCTTGCGGGCGAGACGGTCGGCCGGCGATCCGGGCGATGGCTGCGCGTTTCCGGTGTAGCGCCGGGCGACTTCCGCGTAGCTGGTCGCGACGGCGGTTTTCGATGCCGGCACATCCGGCAAGGCAAATGACCTGACGGTGAGTGCGACGGGGATTTCATAGCCGGTGACGCCGCGTTCCCGGACGATGAGGGTGCCGCTGTAAAGGCCGGGCGGACTGGATTTGGGAATGGCGATATCGGCCCAGATACTCTGATTTTCGCCGCTCGCAATCTGGAATTCCGGGCTGAGTTCCAGGGGAACGGCGATCTCCGGATAGAAGCGGTCGTGGTCCGGACGGTCGGTCCAGCCGCCTTCACCGTCTTTGCCGGCGCTGCCGTTGGGGCTTGGGCGGCGCAGGCGGATTGGAATATGCCGCTCGTCATAGGTCTCGTAGGACACCGCGCTGAGCCCGCGAATCTGGAGATAGCGAACGAGGAAAAGCTCGATGTTCCGGTCGACCCAGGTGAAAACGCCATCCGGTGTTGGTGATGGGCTTGAGTGAATGGTCGAACCATTTGGCCCGGTAAGGTCCGAGATCACGACGGACACATCGGGTGCCGGCCTGTCGGCTGCTTCCAGGATGAGATTGAAGCTGACAATCTCGTTGCGGGCGCCAAAGAGGCGAATGCCGGCCCCATCCCAGATGCTGTTCCTGACGTCCCGGCCTTGGTGCGCCCGCACCTCGTCGCGTGTCACCTTGTCGCCGCCGTCATTGGCCCAAACAGCGGACACGGCGCCCGCCTTCGGCGCTGCGTTGGGGGCAGTCGGCGTAAGTGCCAGCGTGGCCAGGATGAAGGCGATAGCGGTTCGTGGCATGAAGCCGGCCATGGTACCTCGCGGGCGGGTGACAACGGCCGGAGTTAGCGGACGTAGTTCGGATCCATGAAGATCGTTATGGTGCGGGCGAGGATCACGAGGTCGATCTTGGGGCCGAAGTTCTCGACGTAGTGGAGGTCGTAGGTGAACTTCTTTTCCGTCTCGGCGAGGTTGGCGGCATAGCCGTAGCAAACCTGAGACCAGCCGGACAAACCAGGCTGCACCGTATGGCGAAGATCGTAGCGCGGGATCTGGCTGCGGTAATAGTCGACGAGGTGCGGTTGTTCGGGGCGCGGACCGATCAGCGTCATGTCGCCCCGCAAGACATTCCAGAGCTGCGGCAGCTCATCGATATGCGAATGGCGCAGGAAACGGCCGAGCGGCGTGATGCGAGGATCCGCGCTCTCCGTCGCCGTCGCCCGGGCTATGTCGCGCGGGGCCATCGTCCGCAGCTTCATCATGCGGAAAATGCGGCCGCCGTAGCCGACGCGTTCCTGGATGAAAAGGATCGGCCTTCCCATCGCCAAGAGGATCGTCATAGCCGCTAGAGCGAGCACAAGAAGGACTGCCGGCGCTGTGATGAGCACGATGACTAAGTCCAATATCCGCTTCACCCAGACATAGGCTGCGCGCGCCTGACTGGACGATGCCACCGAGCCGGCAGGGCACTGGACATGGCCAAGCTCTGAACTTGCCGCGCTGGAGGAATCCGCTTTAGTCGGCATCGCAATACTCCACATATCGAAATCGACTGGATAGGGAACACGAACCTGCATCATCTTCGGTGCGTCGAGCGGTGCATCGAGCCTGTCGATATCGATGGGCTCGATGTGTTTATTCCGGCAGGTCGAAGGAAAACCTTCGAAGACCCTCAGCGTCGCGGGTCTGGCGGATCCCGCTGCCTTCGGTTCGGCGCGGCGCGGGGAACCGTAAGCGGCCGATGGCCTGCAGCCTTTCCCGCCGCCGAAAAGCGCCATACGCCCCCGCCCAAACCGGTAACTAGGGCGATGGATCCCACCGCGCCGGCAACATAAGCGTTAACCGCATAGGCGATCCACGAAAGCGGCGGTGGTAGAATTGTGGACCCGCCGATCGAGCCGATCGCAGCAATCGTGAGCGCCGAAATTTGAGCGCCAAACAACGCCGCAAACACTGGATCAGCGCTAGACAGCGCCAGCACCGCTGTCGCCGTGAACAAAAGCGCGAGAACGGCCGGAAGGAAGGCGCGCAGGCCTTTGCCGGACACGAAGATGAAAGCGAGCCAGCCGCGCCTCGGATCGGCCAGCGGCCAAAGCCTGAGGACTTGCTGGAGATTGCCGGCCCCGATCCGGACGCGGCGGCGGAACTCGTGGCCGGTTCGGCTGGGTTCGAGTTCGCGGACAACGAGATTCCAATCGTAAATCGCGCGGTAGCCCTTCGCGACGATCGCCATCGGCAGCAAGAAATCGTCGTTGATGGTGTCGAGCGGGAGAGGCTCAAAAGCGCTTTTCCGGATGGCATAGAAGGCGCCGTGAACACCCATCGGTGCCGCAAGCGCGGCTTCGCGGGCTTTGACCCGAGTCTGGTGCGCCCAATAGGCTCGCTCACCATTGCCGGCCTGCGGCCATGGCTCATACCGGCCCGCGACGACGCCGATTGCGGGGTTTGCGAAATGGGCGGCGATACACAGGAGCGCATTCGGTTCGACGAGATTGGACGCGTCGGTGAGGATGACGATGTCGGTTCGGGCCGCACTGATTCGATCGTTGAGCACGGCAACCTTGCCCCGGTTCTGCCGGATCGCTTCGATCCGGATCGTGCCGGGGGAGCCGATCCGCTGGAGCGCTGCGGCTGCTGCGGCTTCGGTGCCGTCGGTGCAGCCGTCGAGGACAATGGCTACGGCCAACCTGTCCTCGGGGTAATCAAGCGCGGCAAGGTTTTCGATCTTGGCGGCGATGACACCAGCTTCGTTATGGACGGGTACCACAACAGTGACCGTGGGCAATTCATCGCGCACAAGCGGACGCGGGGGTTTTCCCTGCGCGGCGACCATTCGCGCGTTCGCGGCGCGTCGGAGAATGGCGGGATAAACGACGTGGTGGTGGATCAGGATCGCAAGCGCGATCCAAAAGACGACCTGAGCCATCAGCCGGCCTCCGCCAAGGTGCGATAGCGGGCAGCGACCTCGGTAAAGGCAAAGCGCGCCTCAACGAAGCCCCGGATCCGGCTTGGGCTGCCGGGGTGTTCGATCGCGCGCAGTAGCGCGGCGGCAAGTGCGGCCGGATCATTCGGCGGTACGAGATTGCCGGTCTCCGGTTCCACCGCTTCGGCAAGGCTGCCGACAGCGCTTGCCACCACGGGCACCCCGCAGGCCTGCGCCTCAAGCACGCTGCGCGGCAAGCCTTCGGCCAGCGAAGGCAGGCAGAACACGTCGAACGCGGGGTAGATCGCGGCGAGGTCGTCACGTTGGCCGAGGAAGTGCAGGCGCCGGGATAGGCCGCCGGCGGATCCGAGCATCGTCAGCCGGTCGCGCTCCGGACCGTCGCCGACGATGACGGCGTGCACGCTCGGGGGCAGGTGGCCGAGGGCTTTCACGAGCGTATCCAAGCCCTTCACCGGTACGAGGCGGCCGGCGGTCCCGACGATCGTCGCGAGCGGATCGAGGCCGAGACGGCGGCGGGCGTCGATCCGGTCGGCGGGCGTATAGCGTGCGGTGTCGATGCCGGGAGGGATGACGGTCACCGCGATGCCGTCCATCACAGACCGGACCCGCTCGGCGACCGTGTCCGACACCGCGACGACTTGCGGGCGAAGAAAACGGGCGGCCGCATGGGCGAGCTGGCGGTGGCGGCGCTCGTCGTAATGCCAAGCGTCGTGTTCGACGTGGACGAGACGGGGCACTCCGGCAAGCCGGGCCGCCGCGCCGCCGTAAAGAAGCGGGCCGATGTGATGAACGAAAACGGCGGAGGGGGCGAGTGCGCGCAGGCGCCGGGCCAATGATATAATGAGGCTGGGATGAAAGCCGGGCTCTTTGCCAAAGCCTTCGACCTGTGGCTGGATCCCCTTCAGGCGAGGCCATGCTGCGGTGAGTTCGCCCGCCGTACCTTGCAAGCTGAACACCCGGTCGTCGCCGGAACCGGCACTCAGAGCATCAAGGACCAGGGTTTCGATGCCCCCCGGGCCGAGCCGCTCGACGATATGAATGACGCGTTCGCTAGGGGTGGCCATCTATTCCCTCGCCGGTCCGTCAAAGAACAACGGATGCGCATCCCGGAGCCGTCCGACGAGATCGCATGCAGATACTAGCCCGCTTCTAACCAGCCGGGGACCGTCCTTAGAGGGTTAGTCCTTAATTGCGTCATTCACACAAGCAAGTTTATGAGCAATAAATCCTTGAAATCCAGCACGTATTATCCTTATCTCAACAATGAATACAATCGGCTTTCATCCCATAGGCCATGGCACAATTGATATTTGGGCTTCGATATGACCGTATGAACGATGCATCATAACAGTTTGGTAGTCCGGAAGTCTTTCAACCGTTGTTTCATCGTCGAAATGCGCTGCTGGTGCAAAGGGTCCCGGCGCAGCGCGACGCTGGTCGAAAGGATGTCCACCACGACGAGCGTCGCAATTCGCGAGGTGGTGGGTGTGTAGACGTTTGTGTTGTCCAGCGTTTCGATCAGGATCGCCACGTCGCAAACGGCGACGAGCGGCGAGTGCTGCCCGATGAGGCCGATGACCTTGGCGCCGCTTTGCCGGGCGATCTCTGCGACCTCGATGATCGAACGAGTCATACCGGTGTTGGAGATTACCACAGCCACGTCGTCCGGGGTCATCATGGAGGCGACCATCAACTGCTGATGGGAATCGGGCTGGACGCCGCAAGGGACGCCGAAGAGCGGAAATTTCTGCTGGGCGTCTCGCGCTACGATCCCGGAGGCGCCAAAACCGAAGAATTCGATGGACCGGGCGGCGGCGAGCAAGTCCGTTGCGCGGGCAAGGGCGGTAGCGTCGAGGCGGTTTCGGGCCCAGTCGAGGCTGGTGAGGGTATAGGCGAAAATCTTTTCCGCCACGGCTTCGGGCGTATCGGTTTGCAAAAGAACCGAATGTGTAGCCGGCGTGCCGAGGGCGAGGCTCTGGGCGAGCCGGAGCTTGAAGTCCCTAAAGCCTGAGCATCCGACAGCCGCCGCGAAGCGGATGACGGTGGGTTCGCTGACGCCGGCAAGGGCCGCGATGTCGCTGACGGTTGCATTCAGAACCCGATGAGGATCGGCGAGAACGGCGCCCGCAACCTTGGCGTCGGACTTGCGAAGGGTTGGCCGCAAGGTGCGGACGACTTCGAGAATGTTGCCGGCCTCGCGTGTGTCTCGCCGTGGCTCCTCGTTCATGGGTGCGGGTTCAGCCTTTCGCGGCGCGGAGCGCTATGTCGGATATCGCATCGAAGCTCGGTCCGCTGGTTGGGATTTCGATGTCGAATACCTCTGCGATCACCTGCGTCCAACCGTGGAGGAAATAGGTCCAGCCATCCACGATGTTGAGATGACGGGCGGCGTCCTGCCCGCGCGCTTGATCGAGAAAAACGAGATCGCCGCGATAGTTGAGGTCCCACGCGATGGCGTATTCGGGAAACACTGCGGCGTTTGAGAGTGGCGAGCCGGGGGCATCCTTGCCGAGACCGGTTGCGTTGATGACGAGCGAATGCGGTTTCAGCCCGGCAAGAACGCGGTCGTTGTCGGCCGTTGTTTCACTCCGCACATATTCTACGGGACCTGCACATTCGATCTGTCGATGAATTCCGGCGATGTGGTCGAGGCGGTGCTGGTCGCGGTCAGCCACCATGATGCGCGCCGGCACATTGGCACCGCGCGCGCTGCGCATCAGGTGCCAGGTGATGGCGATGGCCGAGCCGCCGGCACCGATCACAAAAAGCTCGCCTGCGGTGCGCGCGAAATGGTCCGCCCCCAAAAAGCCGTCAATGGCAAGGCCGGAGGATATCGGATCCTTGGCGTGGCAGATGAGTTTGCCGCCGCGTTTGGAGATGCAACTTGTTTCGCCCATCAGGCGGGCGTGCGGGTCTATCTCGTCGAAAAGGTCGCGGCAGGCCTGGAAGAGATCGATCTTGTGGGTGGTGACGAGCGCGCCGAGCGAAAGGGGATCGTCACGGATGAATTCGACGGCCGCCCTATAGGCCGCAGGGTCGGCGTGCAGTGGAAAATCGATGCCGGTAATCGTTGCATCCGCTCGTCCAAGATAGGCCGCCCAGGCCGGGAACACGGACATGATCGAGCTTTTGCCCGTGGTGACGCCGATGAAGTAGAGCGTGGGGCGGGTGGCCGGCTGATAGGTCACGGGCGGGTCTCGTTGGTTAAGCGGCCGGGATCAGGCGGGCAATGTCTTCGGCCGAGCGGGGCTTGTATGCGGGGTTCTCGACCAACCGCCATCCGCCGCTTTCGCCCGTGACGATACGGTGGCGCATGCCGCCTGCCCGTTCGATGATGCCGTAATCCTGGCCGCTGTCGGCGGGGTAGCTGAACATCATCACGAAGTCGCCGTCGCCCACGTTGACCGAGCGGTGGATCCAATAGGGCGGGACGTAGCAGATGGTCTGCGGGCCGATCTCGACGATGCGGGTTTCGCCTTGCGGCGATTCCAGTTGCATGAGACCGGCGCCTTTCTGGCCGTAGTAGACTTCCGGCCGGTCGGCTCTGGCGTGGATGTGGCCGCGCGTCAGGAAGAATTCACGGCCAACGCGGCCGGGGCTCATGCGGGTGACGCCGAAGATGAGATCGCCGGGGGTTGCCGAGGGACGGAATTCGCAGACATCGTAGACGACCGGATTACCGGTGGCGGATATCAGTGCGTTCAGTGCCGCCGCGTCCTCGTAGAGACCGCTGAGATCGGCTAGGCGCTTTTCATAACGCCCGGTTCGGCCGGTCATCTCGCCGGTTTCAACGTTGACCCTACACTCGGCCGGATCGACCAATTGCATAACGAAGCTCCTGCGCGTTTTGTAGTTTTACTACATAACTGGGAAATGGATGCCGATCAATGCCGGTAGGCGCGGCGCAACTGGGCTCCTCCGGCGAGTTCCTTGGATTGACCGCCCCTTTGACTGTAGTAAGGTTACGGACTGTGTTGTTGTCCAAGGCGCCGGCCCCTGGCCTGAATAGCTGCATTCGTGACGTGTAAACTCCCCTCAAGGCTTCGACATGAGCGACGATCTGACGCTTGCCATTGATGTCGGTACGGGAAGCGTGCGCGCGGCGCTCCTCGATCGCGCGGGCAAAGTCCTCGCCCTTTCGGCGCGTGAGCATGACCAGATCGTGCCGGTGTTTGGTTGGTCGGAACAGCGGCCCGACGACTGGTGGACGGGCGTCGTGGCCTCGGTGCGCGCGGTGTTGGACGGGTTGGCGGGGGCGCGGTCACGAATCGGCATGGTGGCGGCCTGCGGGCAGATGCACGGCACCGTGCTGGTGGACGATGCGGGCGCGCTGACCCGTGAGACGGCCCCGCTATGGAACGACAAGCGCACGCTCGGTCATGTCGCGGCCTTCGAGCACGCAAACCCGCCTGAAAGCTATCTCGCGCACACCGGCAATCCCGCGACCCCGGCATGGCCGGGCTTCAAGCTGCAATGGATCCGGGATCACGATCCCGACGCTTACCAGCGCGCGGCCGCCGTGATGATGCCGAAGGACTACGTCAACTTTCGCCTCACCGGCGAGATCGCGATGGACCGAACAGAGGCGGTATGCAGCTTCCTGATGGATCCGGCCACGGGAGAGTGGTCGCGCGAGATGACCGGCAGACTGGGGCTGGATATCGGCAAGCTCGCGCCGATTCGGGGGCCCGTCGAGATCCTCGGCCGGGTGACTGAGGCGGCCGCGGTTGAAACCGGATTGCGGGCCGGAACGCCGGTTTTGGTCGGCGGTGGAGACTATCCCGTGGCCTTGCTGGGCTCGGGTGTCTGCCGGCCTGGGCTTGGCTCCGATGTGACGGGCACGTCCTCCATCATTACCGTGATCGCCGAAACACCGCTGCTTGACCCGGCAATCTCGAATGTGGGGACGGTGGAGGGCGGTTTCGGGGCGTTCATGCTGCTTGAGTCCGGCGGCGATGCGATGCGCTGGGCGCGGCGCGCGCTTCACGAGAACCAGCTTTCCTACTCCGACATCGTCGCCAAGGCCGGGGAAGCGCGGGCAGGTGCGAACGGCCTGTTCTTCATGCCGTATTTGACCGGCGAGCGGTTCGGCGCACACCGGAACGCGCGGGCGCAGTTCTTCGGGATCGGCGCGGGGCATGGTTTGGGAGACCTGCACAGGGCCGTGCTTGAGGGCGTCGCCTTTGCCGTGACCCGTCACATCAGGGTCATGGAACAGATCGCGGGGCGTAAACTTGAATGCGTCATCGCTTCGGGCGGCGGGGCGAAGACGGATCTTTGGCTGAAGATCAAGGCAAGCGCCTACGGCATTCCGATCCTGGTCCCACGCGAAGCGGAATGCGGCGTCGTCGGCTGTGCGGCGATGGCGGCGACAGCGTCCGGCCGTTTCACGCGTGTGGAGGACGCGGCGGAGGCGTTCGTGTCCTTCGAGCGGGAGGTCTTGCCGGATCCGGCCTGGACCGAGACCTACGGCCGGATGCAGCCGGTATTCGAGAAGCTCTACTATCACTCGCAGGCGCTCTACGACGACTTGGACACGCTGCTGAAATGAAAGGCAGTCGACGGCTGCTTTCTTGAAAGTTGCCACCTTGCCCGTTGATGGCTGTCGCAGCCGAGGACGATACGAGCGGGCTTGCGTGCCAATTCCGCATGCTCAAATATACATTTATAAGTTGAAATGCTTATTCGCGTTGACATATCGCGGATGTGCTTCCAATTTGCAAAACAAGAACGCTTGTCGGAAAAAAGACGTTCGTTGGGGTTAGGGAGATGGGCTGCTCGTCGCCGTCTAAGGCACAGATGGACAGCTTCAGGTTGTTGTTTCTGGTCGATCGGGTTTTCCTGCGGGTCGAATGACCGCTGGGTCGCCGGTGCTGCGTAGCACGGCGATGAATAAACCTTTCTCGATTTGGCGCGGTGCGCCGATGTGGCTTGTTAGCCGCTACGAGATGGAAAGCCAGGACTGTTCTACCAACGCGCGGAGTGGGGTCCGCTCGTAAATCGTCGTGTGGGATCGTTCGGGCGCCAGCGCTACGGGAGCGGCGTCGTCATTCCCAATAGACTTTTTCGGTTTGGAGCCAGTCATGACAGCTGTAGATCCGACTTGGTCGGATGAGCTCGCATCGTCCCGTACCGATATGAGCCATGATCCCTTGGATCGTGACACTCAACTCGCGACACGAGCCGCTTGGCTCTATTATGTGGAGGGCCAGACCCAGGAACAGGTGGCCCAGCACCTTGGGATCAATCGGATACGGGTGAACCGTATTCTCGGAATGGCTCGCGATACCGGCCTCATCCAGGTTCGAATCAACACCCCGCTGGCAAGCTGCGTTGCACTGGAGGCGGCCCTTCGAAAGCGATTCGGCATTTTGCACGCCGTGGTTGTGCCGAGTTCGATCGACCCGCAAAATGTCGGGCGGCTGATTTCGGCCGCGAGCGGCGCCTATGTTTCCGAGCGTCTGCGCGAGAACATGACTGTGGGAGTGGGCTGGGGGAAGACGCTTCGCAACAGCCTCAGCTTCATGGCCCGCCGCCCGATCGAGGGTTTGCAGGTCGTCTCCATGGTGGGTGGATTGACGCGGGGTTCGGTTATGAACTCCTACGAAACGGCTCTCAGGATCGCCGATCTCTATAACGCTGAATGCTTCTACATCGCCGGTCCCGCGTTCACCGAAAGCGAGGCCACCTGCAACTTGCTCAAGGCGCAGTCCATGATGCAGGATGTGTTCGAGGGGGCGCAGCGCGCCGACCTAGCCTTCATCTCGGCCGGTGGCCTCGACATGAACTGCACTATGGCGCGGCTCGGTATGATCGGACCCGAGGACGTCGATAGCCTGAGGGCAGCGGGCGCCGTGGGTGACGTTCTCGGGCATTGGATCGGCGAAAACGGCGAGGCCGTCGACCACAGCCTGAACCGGCGCGTACTGGCGCCACCCCTTGAACATCTATTCGCGATCCCCGAGGTCATCGCGGCCGCCGGCGGGCCAGGACGCGAGGTGCCGATCAGGGCTGCCCTCCGGCGCGGCTTCGTCGACACCCTGATCACGGACGAAACGACGGCCGCCGCGATCGTTGCGCTGGAAGACCAGACTCGCTTGTAGGTCTTGGGGGCAGCTTTGCCCACGCCTGAGGCTTGATGTGTTCGAACGGTCTATAGCACTATCGGCCGACAAGTAGCCTGATGGGCCAAGTGGAGCGGCAGGCGACTTTGGGAGATCGACGATGAACGGTGCCGACCGTCTGTGCGACGTGCTTTTGGCGAATGACGTGAATGTGTGTTTTGCCAATCCGGGAACGTCGGAGATGCATTTCGTGGCGGCGCTCGATGCCAAGCCGGAGATGCGATGCGTGCTCGGCCTGTTCGAAGGTGTAGTGACCGGTGCCGCGGACGGCTATGCCCGGATGACAGACCGTCCGGCCGCCACGTTGCTGCACACGGGGCCAGGGCTCGCGAACGCGCTCGCCAATCTTCACAACGCACGACGGGCGCACAGCCGGATGATCAACGTAGTTGGCGATCACGCCTCCCATCACCTGAAGTATGACGCGCCGCTGACGAGCGACATCGACAGCCTTGCCGCTCCCATGTCCAACTGGGTCAGGCATGTCACGGGACCGGAGGATGTTGGTCCGGCGGCGGAAGCGGCGTATCTCGCGTCGCTGGATCCCCCTGGTATTGCGACCCTGATCCTGCCGGCGGACTCTGCTTGGGGGCAGGTGGCTCCCAAACATCTGACACCGCTGGCGGTGCCTGGGCCACGGCCTGTCGATCCCTCGCGCGTGCGGGCTGCGGCGGATGCGATCCGAACGGCGGCGCGCGGCCGCGTGGGGCTTCTCGTTTCGGGACGCGCCGGCCGGGCGGATGCGCTTGAGTCGGCCGGGCGGATTGCTGCGGCAACATCCGTGAAGCTTTTCGCGCCGGTGTTCCAGGCGCGGACCGAGCGGGGCCGCGGCCGGGTGCCGATAACGGCGATCCCTTATCCGATCGATCTGGCGCTCCAGGCCTTGAAGGACATCGACCTTCTCGTGTTGGTCGGTGCGCCGGAGCCTGTGGCCTTCTTCGGATATCCCGGCAAACCAAGCCGTTTGGTGCCAGAGGGGTGCCGGGTCATCACGCTCGCCGAACATGGTGAAGATCTGCCGGCGGCGCTTAATCTGCTGGCGGACGAACTCGGCGCCCTGCGTGTCGCGCCAATCGTTTCGAACGCGCCTCAGCCGGCGGAGGCTGGACGCCCAGGCGGCGCGCTGACGGAGGATGCAGTAGCCGTCATCGTGGCTCAGATGCTTGCCGAAAACGCGATCGTCGTCGACGAGGGGTTGACCTCGGCCCGGCGATTCGGGGCGCTGTCGGAAAATGGCGCGCCGCATGATTTCATGACGATCACGGGCGGGGCGATCGGCGGGGGCATTCCGATGGCTGTCGGGGCTGGCGTTGCCTGCCCCGATCGCAAGGTGGTGACGCTGCAAGCAGACGGCAGCGGCATGTACACCGTGCAAGGGTTATGGACCCAGGCCCGCGAAAACCTCGATGTGGTGACGGTGATTTTCTCCAACCGCGCCTATGCGATCCTTCAAATCGAGATGCGCAACGTGGGCGTCGCCGAATTCGGGCGTAACGCCAATCGCATGATGCGGCTCGACGATCCGGCGCTGGACTGGGTGAAGCTCGCTGAAGGCATGGGCGTCGAGGCGGTTCGAGCCACAACGGCGGAAGGCTTCGCGAGCGCTTTCGAGGCCGCGATGAAAAGGCGGGGACCGTTCCTCATCGAAGCGGTGATCTGAGAATTCGATAGAATTACAGCAAGGCCGGAAACAAGGCATCAAGACGTCGCGGCGCAGAATGGCGGAGAAGGATGGTGATCCCATGTCTCTCTCCGCTATCGGCATCGCAAAATCGGGGCTTCTGGCTGCGGCCAAGCGTTTGGAAGCATCGGCATCCAATGTGGCCAATATGGACTCGACTGGGCCGACGCCCAATGCCGCCGGCAACACCACGGCCTATCGGCCGGTAACGGTGCGTCAGAGTGAGACGGAATCGGGCGGGACCACAGCGACCACGGTTGAACGGCAACCTGCGTTCGAGCCGCGCCTCGATCCGGATTCGCCGGATGCGGATGAGCGCGGCATGGTTGCAGCGCCTGCGGTCAATATGGCAACCGAAATCACCGATCAGATCGGCGCCCGCATCGCCTATGAGGCCAACGCCGCGGTGATGAAGACGGCGAACCGGATGGCCGATCGCTTGCTCGATACGTTCATCTGAATTCGCCGCCGCCGATTAGCCTCAAGCGCTTCTCAAAGAGCGGCCGCGCGATCGAAAGGAATTCGCCCCGGAATTAACAATCAGAAGGCCAGTTTAGCGCAGCCGCTGTCCATCCTTAGTGAACAGCCGGACATCAGCGAGGCGAAAGCCAACTTCTGTGGTTTCGCCCGGCTTGATCGGCTGGCCCCCGCGCTTTTCCACGACGAGGCTCTCGCCGGTCGTGAGGCGGCCGTAGAGATAGCTGGTGCCGCCGAGATTCTCGATCACTTCAACGAGGATCTTGATCTTTACGTCCGGAGCCTCCGACCAATCGAAGTGCTCCGGCCGGACGCCGACCTGGACCGTCTCACCCGCAGTTAGGCCGCTGTTGGCGAGGTTCGCCTTGAAGGTGCCGCCGCCGACAAGCGATATGGCGCCATCCGGACCAACCGTGCCGGTGAAGAAGTTCATCTTGGGCGAGCCGATAAAGCCGGCGACGAAGGCGTTGTCGGGATCCTCATAGAGCTTCATCGGCGAGCCGACCTGCTCGACCTTCCCGGAGCGCAGGACCACGATCTTGTCGGCAAGCGTCATCGCCTCCGTCTGATCATGGGTGACGTAGATCATGGTGTTTCCAAGCTCTTGGTGCAGCTTGGCGATTTCTACGCGCATGGCGACGCGCAGTTCCGCGTCGAGATTCGAAAGCGGCTCGTCGAACAGGAAAACCTTGGGGTTGCGCACGATGGCGCGGCCGATGGCGACGCGCTGGCGCTGGCCGCCGGAGAGTTGACTGGGTTTGCGCTGGAGGAGGGCACCGAGCTGTAGAATGTCGGCCGCTGCCTTCACGCGCTGGTCGATCTCGCCCTTCGGCGTGCCGGTCATACGCAGGCCAAAGCCCATGTTTTCGCGCACCGTCATATGCGGATAGAGCGCATAGGACTGGAACACCATGGCAACGCCACGTTCGGACGGCTCGACCTCGTTGACCCGCTCGCCGCCGATCCTAAGCTCGCCGCCGGTGCACTCTTCAAGGCCCGCGATCATGCGCAAGAGTGTGGACTTGCCGCAGCCGGAAGGGCCGACGAATACTGTGAATTCGCCGTGCTCGATTTCAAGATCGACGCCGTGGATAACGTCGACATTCCCGAAGGCCTTGCGAACCTCCTGCAACTGCACACTGGCCATGGAATCTCTTCCTCCTAACGAATTTTTCACCCGGCTTTTTTCACCGGTTCAGCATTTGCAATTCGGCGGCTTTAGCGATCTGGTCGACAGCGGCCTTCAGCACGGGCAGCTTGGCACGCAGGGCGTCCAGAGAGGTGACGTGGGTGGTGGATGTGGCCGAAACCGCGCCGATCACGACGCCGTCGCTGGCAATGATCGGAACGGCGACGCAGATGACGCTGGTCTCATGTTCTTCGTCATCGACCGCATAACCCGCCAACCGGATTTCGGCGAGCACCTTTTCAAGCGCGGCCGGTGTGGTCAGCGTGCGGGGCGTGTGGGCCACGAAACTTTGGCGCGCGATGGCTGCGGCGCGTTCGGGCTCGGACAGAAACGCGAGCATCGCCTTGCCGACCCCGGTGCAATAGGCGGGGCCGACGCGCCCCGGCGAGGAAAACATGCGGATGGTGGGGCGCGGCACGCGCTTTTCCATGTAGAGCACCTGACCGTTTTCCAGGCAGGCGAGATGGATGATCGTACCAAGCTCGTCGGCAAGCCGGTCGATTACCGGACGGGCGACAGCGACCAGCGTGGCGCTTTCCCAAGCGGCATGGGCCAAGCGGACGAGACGGAGGCCGAGACTATAGCGTTGCGAGGTGTCGTCGAAGGCCAGCATTCCCTCGGCCTCCAACTGGCGAAGCAGGCGCGAGAGTGTTGCCTTGGGCAAGGGCGACGCCCGCTGAACTTCGGCAAAACGCACCGGTCCGCCGGCGGCCGCCACGATGTCCAGAAGATGGAGCGCGCGGCTGATCGGACTCGTAAGGTCCGAATTTTCGTCAGCGCTGGGGCGTTCGATGTCGATTACGTCCTTTCTCAACGGTCCTGCTCCGCAATGATCAGACGTCGCTTGACAGTGATACCGACCTATCCATAAGATTTCAACTGTCGAAACAGTGTTCCACTGGATGGAACTCCTGTCAAGCGCGGGGTTGCTCGCACGGTCAGGGAAGCGCTTTCGATGGCACCGGTCGCGCGGGGTGGAGCCGCGCCGGCCCGAAGATAAAAAGCTGCCCAACCGGCAGCGTGGGAGGAGATATCCGCATGACCATGAAGCGTGCCGGGCTGCTGGCATCGTTCGCCGCCGCTCTTGCCTTCACCACCTCGGCCTTCGCCGGGACGCTGGTGATCAACACCGACACCTCGGATCCGGCTCCGAAGGCTGCCTTTCAGCAGCTGATCGACGGGTTCAAGGCCAAGCACCCCGACGTCGAAGTGAAGTGGAACGTGTTCGACCACGAGGGCTACAAGACCTCGATCCGAAACTTCCTGACCGCCGACGCTCCGGATGTCGCGGCTTGGTACGCGGGCAACCGCATGGCGCCCTTCGTCGAAGCCGGTCTGTTCGAGGACGTGTCTGACGTTTGGGAGGCCAACGGCTTCAACGAGGATCTGAAGTCGGCCGCCGCGTCGATGACCCAAGACGGCAAGAAGTGGGGCGTGCCCTACACCTACTATCAGTGGGGCATCTACTACCGCGCCGACATCTTCGCAAAGCTTGGCATCGAGCCGCCGAAGACCTGGGCCGAGCTGATTGCAGCTTCCGCCAAGCTTAAGGAAAACGGCATCACGCCGTTCACCATCGGCACCAAGGCGCTGTGGCCGACGGGTGGCTGGTTCGACTATATGAACCTGCGCGTCAACGGTTATGAGTTCCACATGGACCTGACCGCCGGCAAGGTGCCCTACACCGACCCGCGCGTGAAGGCCGTGTTCGACAAGTGGGGCGAGCTTGTGAAGCCCGGCTACTTCATCGAAAACCATGCAGCTTACGACTGGCAGGAAGCGGTTCCCTTCCTCGTTCAGGGCACGGCGGCCATGTACCTGATGGGTAACTTCGCGGTTGCCACGTTCAAGGACGGCGGCCTGACCGAAGACCAGATCGGCTTCATGCAGTTCCCCCTGATCACCGAGGGGATCCCGATGGCCGAAGACGCGCCCACCGACACGCTGCATATCCCGTCGGGCGCGAAGAACAAGGAAGATGCCAAGAAGTTCCTCGCTTACCTCGGCTCGGCTGAAGCCCAGTCGGCGATGAACGCGACGCTTGGTCAGCTTCCGGTCAACTCCAAGGCTGAAAAGCCGGCTGACAAGTTCCTCTCCCAGGGCTTCGAGATGCTGTCGAACGCTTATGCGCTCGCCCAGTTCTACGATCGCGACGCCCCAGCCGAGATGGCAAAGGCTGGTATGGAAGGCTTCCAGGAGTTCATGGTGAAGCCGGAAAACCAGGACAAGATCCTGGAGCGACTGGAGAAGGCGCGGGCCAAGGCCTACAACTGATCTAACGCGTTTCGGGGCGGGCGGCACAGGTCGTCCGCCCCGGACTATTGATAGCCAAGCGTGTCAGACCCCTCCGGTCGCCAGCCTTCTTGATGCGGCGCGATATCCGATAGCCGGTATCCTGCTTCGGGCGCTCTTGGAGGGCGCAATCGTCGAACACCAGCGGATCCTCCCGCGAGGCAGCCATGACCACCGCAGCCCTTCCCACCGCTAGCGTCAAGCGCGCGCGACGGCGCAGCCCGAAGTGGTTGGCGCCTGTGCTGTTTCTGGCGCCCGGCGTGGCGATGTTCGTTCTCTATGTCATCGCGCCGATCTTCGAGAGCATCTGGATTTCGCTCTACGACTGGGACGGGCTGGGCCCCAAGACGTTCATCGGCATTGCCAACTACGTCGAACTGATCGACGACGAGGCTTTTTACACCTCGCTCAAGAACAATATCCTGTGGCTTGTTCTCTATATGCTGGCTGTGCCGGCCGGATTGTTCGTGGCGCTGTTTCTGAATCAGACGGTGTTCGGTATCCGCCTCGTCAAGTCGCTGTTCTTCTTTCCCTTCGTGATCAGCCAAGTCGTCGTCGGCTTGGTGTTCGCGTGGTTCTATGATCCGTCCTTCGGGTTGCTGGCCTTATTGTTCAAGTCGGTCGGGCTGAAGCCGATCGCGGTGCTGGCGGACGAGGACTGGGTGACCTACGGCATCATCGCCGCAGGCCTTTGGCCGCAGACCGCCTATTGCATGATCCTCTATCTCACCGGTCTCAACGCCATTTCGCCCGAACAAATCGAGGCGGGGCGGCTTGATGGGGCGAAGGGCTGGCGGATGCTGTGGCATGTGGTGCTGCCGCAGCTTGCGCCTGCGACGTTTATCGCTGTGGTGGTGACAGTGATCGGGGCACTGCGGTCGTTCGATCTCGTCTCCATCATGACGGACGGCGGACCCTACGGCTCCTCCCGCGTGCTGGCCTTCTACATGTATGAGCAGGCCCTGTCTGAATACGGCTATCGAATGGGATACGGGGCGGCCATCGCCGTGGTGCTGCTTGCGATCATGATGGTCTACATCACCTTCTTCATTACCCGCATGATCCGTAACGAGCGGGGTGGACGCTGATGTTCCCAACTCCCATCGCCCGGGCGTCCGCGCCCGTCCGCACCGGGTACAAGGTGCTGCTGCCGATTTCGCTGGTGCTGTGGCTGCTGCCGCTGATCGCGGTGATGCTGACCTCGATCCGGGGACAGGCGGATCTGGCGAACGGGAATTACTGGGGATGGCCGACGGAGTTCAACCTCGTCGAGAACTATACGGCGGTGTTCAACAACTCGCCGATCGCTCAGTACATCCTGAACTCGTTCAAGGTGACGATCCCAACGGTGATCGGGGCCGTGGCGCTCTCCTGCCTTACAGGCTATGCGCTGGCCGTTTATAAGTTCAAGGGCAATCTGATCGTCTTCTTTCTGTTCGTAGCTGGTAACTTCGTCCCGTTTCAAATCCTGATGGTTCCAGTGCGGGATCTCACGCTGAATCTCGGGCTTTACGATACCTCGCTCGGGTTGGTGCTGTTTCACGTCGCGTTCCAGACCGGGTTCTGCACACTGTTCATGCGTAACTTCATCCGGGCGCTGCCCTTCGAACTGATCGAGGCGGCGCGGGTGGAGGGTGTGAACGAGTGGCAGATCTTCACGCGCATCGTGCTGCCGCTGGTGCGGCCGGCGATCGCGGCGCTCTCGGTGCTGGTATTCACCTTCATCTGGAACGACTATTTCTGGGCAACCGTGCTGTCACAAAGCGCGTCCGTTCAGCCGGTGACGGCCGGGCTTTACTCGCTGAACGGGCAGTGGGTGGCGCAATGGCATCTGGTTTCGGCCGGCTCCATCGTGGCGGCGCTGCCGCCGGTGCTGATGTTCTTCCTGATGCAGAAACACTTCATCGCCGGGTTGACGCTGGGCGCGACCAAGGGCTGACGGGCATCCATTTCAAGGTGTGGGCATGACGGGACAGGCGCTCGGCGTTTGCTATTATCCGGAACACTGGCCGGAAGATTGGTGGGCGGAAGACGCCGAAAAGATGCGGGCGGCCGGCATCGCCCTCGTCCGCATCGGCGAGTTCGCGTGGTCGCGGCTGGAGCCGGTGGCCGGGCGTTACGAGTTCGACTGGCTGGAACGGTCGATCGATGTGCTCCACGCCGCCGGGCTGAAGGTCGTGCTCGGCACGCCGACCGCGACGCCGCCGAAATGGCTCGTGAATACCATGCCGGACATGGTGGCGGTGGACGCCAACGGCCGGCCGCGCCACTTCGGTTCGCGCCGGCATTATGACTTCAGCCATGAGCCTTATGCCTTGGAGTGCGACCGGATCGTGGAGGCGCTCGCGCGCCGGTTCGGCGGGCATCCGGGTATCGTCGCGTGGCAGACCGATAACGAATACGGCTGCCACGATACGGTAGAGAGCTATTCACCGGCGGCGCTTCAGGCGTTTCGGGCTTGGTGCGCGGCGAAGTATGGCACCGTTCAGGCGCTGAACGAGGCATGGGGCAACGTGTTCTGGTCGATGGAGCTGAATTCCTTCGACGAGGCGGAGTTGCCTAACCTGACGGTGACGGAAGCAAACCCGTCGCACCGGATGGATTTCCAGCGGTTTTCGTCCGATCAGGTTGTGCGGTTCAACCGGCGGCAATGCGAGATCATCCGGCGCTATTCGCCGGGGCGGTCGATCCTGCACAACTATATGGGCACGTTCACGGCCTTCGATCATTACGTGGTGTCGGAGGATCTCGACGCGGCGTCTTGGGACAGCTATCCGCTCGGGTTCTTGGATCAGAGCGCTAATAGCGAAGAGTTCAAGGCGCGCTATTTGCGGGTCGGCGATCCTGATTTCCAAGCGTTTCATCACGATCTCTACCGGGCCTGCGGGCGCGGGCGCTGGTGGGTGATGGAGCAGCAGCCGGGCCCTGTGAACTGGGCGCCGTGGAACCCGTCGCCAGCGCCGGGCGCGGTGCGGCTTTGGACCCACGAGGCCTTCGCGGCGGGCGCGGAAGTGGTGAGCTATTTCCGCTGGCGGCAAGCGCCCTTCGCGCAGGAGCAGATGCACGAGGCGCTGCTCTTGCCGAATTCCGAGCCGAACGAGGCCTATCACGTCGCCGCTCAGGTATCCGGCGAACTGGCGAAGTTGGGTGCGACGGTGAGGCCGGAGCGGGCGGCGGTTGCGCTTGTGTTCGACTATGAGAGCGACTGGGCCTGGCGCATTCAGCCGCAAGGGCGCGACTTTTCCTATCTCGATTTGATCATGCGCTTTTACCGGGCGCTGCGCCGCGCGGGCGTTTCCGTGGACATCATCCCACCGAGGCCGGAAGCGGTGGCCGGCCGCGCCGCCGTTCTGCTGCCTGGTCTTTTCGCGCCGACGGCCGAATTCGTTGACGCTCTTGCCGCGAGCGGGGCCGTGACACTGGCCGGACCACGCTCCGGCTCGAAGACCAAGGACTTCCAGATTCCGCGCGATCTGCCGCCCGGACATTTGAAGCGGCTGATCGATCTGAAAATCCGGCGCGTCGAGAGCATGCGGCCGGGTAACCCCGTGGCCGTTGCAGGATCGAACGGCGGCGCGGCCTTTGAGGGATGGCGCGAGTTCGTGGTTCCGGGAAGCGGCACCGAGGCGGCTCTGGTCTCGGCTGATGGCGAGGTCGTGCTCGCGCGGAACGCGGGCGCCTTCTATCTCGCGGGCCGGCCGAACGCGCAGCTTGCCGACGCCGTGGTGCGCCGCGTGCTCGATGCTGCGGGCGTGGCGGCGTTGGTGATCCATCCGGACATTCGGATCCGCGACAACGGCAATGTTCGCTATGTCTTCAACTACGGTCCGGAGGCGGTGGATGTTTCCAGTCTTCTGGATGGGCGCGAGCCGCTGATCGGCGACGCCCAACTGGAGCCATGCGGCCTGCTCGTTTTCAACAAAGCGTGACGCGGTAAGATCAAGTCCGCTGGCTCGACCGGCCTTACGCCGTTTCTTCGTGCGCATCCGCGTTCGCGAGAAACGGCGTCGCCAGATTGATGAGGGCTTTCACAGGCAGGTGATCGGACGCAATGCGCGACAAGGGCGTCTCGTGCACCGCGACCGCCTCGACCGAGCCGAGCGGCCAGCCGAGGATACGGTCCAGCGCGAAAATCGGGCGCCGTGAGGGGAAGCTCGGCAAGCTGTGTATCGCGCTCCCAAAGAAAGGTTCGAGTTCTCCAAGCGGAGAGTCCGGGCGGCCGGATCGCCATTCGTTGAAATCGCCCATCAGCACGGTCGGCATCGGTTCGGCGCGATGGATCGCTTGAATGAGTGCCGCCGCCTGCTGACGCCGTGAATGTTTCAACAATCCGAGATGGGCGCCGATCACGCGGATTTGGCCGGCCGGCACCTTCAGTTCGGCCATCACGGCGCCGCGCGGTTCGGCATAGGGCAGCGTTATTCTGCGAACCCGAATCGGCATTCCGTTGCGGGCGAGAATCGCGTTGCCGTGCCAGCCATGGCTTGCGGCACGTGCCGCGACGGGAATGAGCCCGAGGCCGGTGTCGCGCTCCAGGCTCGCAAGATTGAGTAGCCCGTTTCGCAGCCCGATCCGCCGGTCGGCTTCCTGGAGGCAGACGATATCGGCATCAAGTTCGGCGATCACGGCTGCGATTCGGTCAGGATCGAACCTGCCGTCGACGCCGACGCATTTATGGACGTTGTAGGTTGCCACCACAAGCTTGGTCCGGCGCTCGTCAGCGGCCGGAAAGACGACGGATGCGGCCCGCGGCGGCAGGATCTGGTCGACAAAGCGGCTCAGCCTCGACCCGGTGGCGGGCTTACGCAGATCGTTCAGCGCGGCACGGAACCTTGAGCGCGGCGAGTGCATCGATTCGTCCTGATTTTCGGTCACTGTAATGCACGGGCGCCTATCTCGTCGCCGGCTCAATCGGCGCAAAGATTGGTTGCGTCCATCAAACCATCTGTGCCCGAATGCGCGCGGCCGTGCGAGCCTGCGTTAAGCCGCATCTTCCGCAGGTTGGCCATTCACAACAAACGAGGAGCATTGAGGGAGTTTCAACGACCGTGCGAACTTCGCGCTGGCTGAAGATCGCCTCCGGTGTCGGCCTCTTGGGTGCGGCCGCTGGGGGGTTCTCGGCTCTCTATGCGTCGGGTCTTCTCGCCGACATTTCGGATGGCGACAAGCTGAAAGCCTGGATCGAGCATCTTGGCGCGTGGGGGCCGGTGGTCGTGATCGTGACGGAGGCCGTGGCCATCGTGGCGTCGCCGCTGCCGAGCGCGCCGATCGCCGTGGCGGCTGGTGCGGCTTACGGGCCGGTGTGGGGTACGCTCTACATCGTGCTTGGTGCGGAACTCGGTTCTGTTGCGGCGTTTCTGATCGCGCGGACATTGGGATATGACGCCGTACGGTCCTGGCTTCCCGCCGGGGCGTATCTCGACAAGCTCGGCGCGGCGCGCAGTCAGGCGTTTTTGATGTGGATCGTTTTCGCGTCGCGGCTGTTGCCGTTCCTTTCTTTCGACGCGGTGAGTTATGCAGCGGGATTGACGCAGCTGGCGTTTTGGCGCTTCGCCGCGGCGACGATCGTGGGTGTTGTTCCGATCGCGCTTGCGCTGAATTACGCGGGTTCGGTGGCGTTCTCCAATTCCACGCTCATGGTTGGCATTCTCGGTCTTCTGGCGGTGACGAGCGCGTCACCCTTCGCGTTCCAGCTCATCCGCCGCGTTCTGCGGCGGGCCAGAGGCGGGAACTGATGCCGGCCGCTCGGCGTCATGTTCCCGAGGGTTCAAGGGTTCGGCTCAGGAGACAGACAATGTTCGAGGTGGATGCGAACGGCACGAAGATCCCGGCGCTTGGCTTCGGGACATTCAGGATCGAAGGCGAAAGCAGCCGCAAGATTGTCGAAACGGCACTGGCCGTTGGATATCATCATATCGATACAGCGCAAGTCTACGGAAACGAAGCCGATGTGGGAGCGGCCATCGCCGCGTCGTGTCTCCCGCGTGACTCGCTTTTTGTGACAACGAAAGTTTGGCCGTCGAATTTCGCTCGCGCCCGCTTTCTGCCGTCGGTGGAGGAAAGCGTGTGCAAGCTTGGGCTCGATCAGGCGGACCTTCTCCTCCTGCACTGGCCGCGATTTCCGGCCGATCTTCGCGAAGCGGTCACGCTTCTGATGGAGGCGCGCGAGAAAGGCTTTGCGCGCGCGATCGGGGTCTCGAATTTCAACCGCGAACAGGTTCGGCAAGCCCAGGCCGTTGCGGGCGGCAGTCTCGCGGTCAACCAGATCGAATATCATCCGTTTCTCGATCAGCGGCCGATGCTGGAACTCCTACGCGGCGAGCGAATGGCTCTGACGGCTTACTCACCGCTTGCCAAAGGCAGGGTGATCGACGAGCCGACGATCTTCGGGCTTGCCCAGACGAAAAAGCGTACGCCCGCCCAGATCACGCTGCGCTGGCTGATCCAGCAGCCGGGTGTGATCGCGATCCCGAAGGCGGCCAGCGAAGCGCGCATGCGCGAGAACTTGGACGTGTTCTCCTTCGAATTGACGTCCGAGGAGGTGCATTCCATCGACCGCATCGGTGCGCCGACCGGGCGGCTCACATCTCCGCCGGATTATGCACCGGACTGGACCCGCTGAGGGCCCCAAAAGGGTGTTCTCGTGATTGACACGGGCGGGGGCCATCCGTATGGTCCGGCCAACTTCGCGGTAGGGTCTTTTGGCCCCGCCCGGATTGCTTGCGACTTAAAGCGAATCCTCGCGACGTCCACCATGGCGCAGCCTCCGGCGCGCCTAGCGGGCGGAACGACCGGGTCCACGAGGAACAGAGATGAAGATCAAGAATTCCCTGCGTTCGCTTCTCGGGCGCGACCGGAACAACCGTCTGGTTCGCCGCAAGGGCCGCGTTTACATCATCAATAAGAAGAACCCGCGCTACAAGGCGCGGCAGGGCTGATCCTGCCATCGTTTGTCCTTGGCGCTGAACTCAGCGTCCGGTGAACGATTGGTTGCGGTTGTCCGTTCTTCTTTCTGCGATGACCTCGACGTGACATGCCGGGAGGACTATCTTCCCGGCATGATCCATTTGATGACCCTTCTCGTGGCCTCCACGATTCTTGCCGGCGCCGCGCTCGCCGAGGAAAATCTGCTTGCGCCGGGCAGGCCTTCGCCGCCAAAGGGCGGTGAGCGAGCCGTGCGGCCGGCGGTACCGGCGGAAAAGTCTGAAATAGACGCGCTGTTCCTGAAGCTCGCATCAGCGAAAACGCCCGCCGAGGCGCATCCGACCGAGCAGAGAATTCTGGCGCGCTGGAATCAATCGGGAAGCGCGACGGTCGACCTTTTCATGGGCTGGGCCGAGCAGGCGATCGGGTCCAAGAACTTCACGCGGGCGCTCGACCTCCTCGACCAAGTTACCGTAATGAAGCCGGATTTCGCCGAGGGCTACAACCGGCGCGCCACGGTGTATTATCTCACCGACGATTATCAGCGCTCGCTTGCCGATATCCAGACGACGCTGGCGCTGGAGCCCCGTCATTTCGGTGCCCTGACCGGTCTTGGAGCTATCTTGACGGAAATGGGCGACAGCGTGCGTGCCGGGCAGATTTTCCGCAAAGCACTTGCCATCAATCCGCAACTCAACTCGGCGCGCGAAGCGCTGGAAAAGATCGAGAAGACCGAACAAGGCAGTCCGATTTGATCCGCAGGGGCGCTCCGTCGTGATGATCGTCGGTGCCGCGATCGCGGTCGTCCTGGCGATCGCTGTCATGTGTTTTGTCGTGACAGCCGTCGGCTCATTCGTGGTCGCCCGCCGATATCCGCCTACGGGTCGGTTCGCCGTGATCGATGGCCTTCGCCTCCATTACATCGACGAAGGCGAGCCATCCGGGCTGCCGCCGATCGTGTTTATTCATGGAGCGAGCGCAAGCCTTGAAGGCGCGCGGTCGGCTCTGCGGTTCGCATTTGGTGGACGGCGGGTCGTTTGGCTGGATCGGCCGGGTCACGGCCATTCAGGCAGAGCAGGGGGCGGGGCGGACACATCCGCACCCGCTGTGCAGGCCAAGCTGATCGCAGGGCTGATGGACGCACTCGCGATTGAGCGGGCTGTGATCGTTGCTCATTCGCTCGGCGGATCGGTGGCGGCGGCGCTGGCCGTGACCCATCCCAGCCGTGTTGCGGGGCTGGTGTTCGTGGCGCCGGCCACTCACACCTGGCCGGGTGGTATCACTTGGTACTACACGGTTTCGACCCTGCCACTGATCGGCCGTCTGTTCGCGTGGACGCTGGTCTTTCCCGTCGCCGCTCTGATCCTGGATCCGGTGATGCGCGGCGTCTTTGCGCCGGATCCGATGCCGCCTGATTATCGGCAAGCCGCCCGCGTGCCGCTGGTGCTGAGGCCGGGAAATTTTCTCGCCAACGCGCGCGACGTGGCGAACCTCAAGGACAATGTGATCCAGATGCAGCCCCGCTACCGTGAGATCACCGCGCCAACGGTGATCGTAACGGGAGATGCGGACAGCGTGGTGTGGCCGCATCTTCATTCGGAGGGGCTGAAGCGCGATATCGAAGGAGCTGAACTCATCGCTCTGCCCGGCATCGGCCATATGCCGCATCATGTACGCCCTGATATCGTGGCTGCTGCGGTCGAACAGGTTACAGAGCGGGCTATGGCATAGCCATCGCTGACGACCAATCCGGGCTACCGGTGACCGCCGCCGATCGAGTTTCGCAGCCAAGCGCCTGTCAGACGCCCGTCTGGCCGTCCGCGCCGATGAAGGCGATGCGCAGGAGATTGGTGGCGCCGGGTGTGCCGAAGGGAACGCCGGCCGTGATGATCACGCGCTGGCCAGGGCGGCCGAAGCCCTCCTCGTAGGCGATGCGGCAGGAGCGGTCGACGAGGTCTTCCAGGCTGTGGGCGTCCTCGCTGACGACGCAATGAAGGCCCCAGACAACGGCAAGGCGGCGGGCCATGGCACGGTTCGGCGACAGTGCGATGATCGGGGTGATCGGGCGCTCGCGCGATGCGCGTATGCCGGTGGCGCCCGATGACGTGAAGCAGACGATGGCAGCGAGCCCGAGCGTTTCGGCAATCTGGCGCGCGGCGGAGGAGATCACGTCGGCACCGGTCTGCTGCGGATCCGGGCGCTGGGCGTTGATGATCGAAAGATAATACTCGTTACCTTCGACCTCTTCGGCGACCCGGTTCATGGTCGCCACCGATTCAACGGGATAGGCGCCGGCCGCCGATTCGGCCGACAGCATGACAGCGTCCGCACCTTCGAACACGGCGGTCGCGACGTCAGACACTTCGGCGCGGGTCGGCACGGGCGACTGGATCATCGATTCCAGCATTTGGGTTGCGACCACCACGGGCTTGCCGGCGCGGCGGGCCATGCGGGTAATGCGCTTCTGGATGCCGGGAACCTGTTCGAGCGGCATTTCCACGCCGAGATCGCCACGAGCGACCATCAGCGCGTCGGAGAGTTCGAGGATCTCATCCAGCCGTTCGACGGCCTGAGGCTTTTCGATCTTCGACATGATCCCGCACTTGCCGCGCACGATCTTGCGCGCTTCGGCGACGTCTTCGGGGCGCTGCACGAAGGAGAGCGCGATCCAATCGACGTCGGCATCGAGGGCCGCCAAGAGGTCGGCGTGATCCTTTTCCGTCATGGCGCCGGAGGTGAGCAGCGTATCGGGCAAGCTCACGCCCTTGCGATCGGACACCTTGCCGCCAACTTCCACCTCGGTCACGGCGACCGACTTGTCGTTGGTCAGCACGCGAAGGCGCAGCTTACCGTCGTCGATCAAGAGGCGGTGACCGGGTTCCAGCGCATCCATGATTTCAGGATGGGGCAGGTGAACGCCCGCGAGGCTGCCGGGCTTCTTCTCGCGATAGAGACTGAAGGTCTGGCCGATCTCAAGAACCTGCGGGCCGTTCTCGAAGGTGCCGACGCGCAGCTTGGGGCCCTGAAGGTCGGCCAGAATCCCGATCGGCCGGCCGTGGTCGACCTCCACCGCCCGGATCTTGCTGACGAGCTCGCGCAGCTTATCGTGAGATGTGTGGCTCATGTTGATGCGGAATATGTCCGCACCGGCCTTATGCAGCCGGGCTATCGTCGGCTGATCCGAGGAGGAGGGGCCAAGTGTCGCGAGGATCTTGACCTTGCGGTTACGTTTCATTTCGCCCCGTTCCCCTTTTGCGTCGGCTGGTAGAGATGAATTGTCCAGCTTCGCTGTTCCGCCGTATCGACCTCGAAGAAACCGGTGCGCTCGTATCCCCTCGAAACGCAGTCTCCAATTTCCGCGATCGTGAACATCTTACGTCTCGTGCACAAGAAGAACTTGCCGCTCCATTCGCCGCCACGAGCCGAATCTACTGCATAGATATAGTAGTAACGAGACTTTAGCACGCCGGTGATCAGTGTGCCGCACTTTGAACCGCCGATATTCCACCAGCCCTCGCTCTGCCATACGTTGCCGACTTTGTAGCCGATTGCCACAGAGACCGTGCTCTCGGTCTTGTTACAAAGGCGAAGGTCGGCAAGCGCCGGTGTCGCCGATAGAAGAAGCCCCAGTAACCCCATGCCGAGAACCGACCCGGCAAACTCCCCAACAGTATGAAGCCGCGGCAGGATCCGTGCCGGCCGATGCGCCATCCCCAACGAAAGCAACCCCAGTCTCATTGGCGAACGCTCGCGTTATTGCGTGAGCGACGGCGCCAAGTCAACGGCGTAGAATGCATGGCGTTTGCCAAATCAGGTTTTCGACATGCGATTAACGCAGGTCTCACACGTATGGAGGCGTTGACCTGCCCATCAGACCTCACGGCGATCAGGGTGCGGCTACGCGTAAGGTCGCTCATGTTCTAGGCCTCGCGACAAAGATGCCCGCCAATATCAACAGGCCACCGACGACTTGCTCGATGCCAAGTGCTTCTCCCAGAATGACCCAAGCGACGATGGCCGCCGCAATCGCCTCCAGGAAGATCACGAGCGACGAAAAGGCGGCCGAGAGGTGCCCGAGTGCGAACGCAAGCAGCCCTTGGCCGCCGGCGTGGCTGATAAAGGCGAGGCCTGCTAGCGCTGCGATGCCGCCGAGGCTGGACGGCAGGATCGTTGGCTCCATCACAAGGGCGACGCACAAAAGGCACGCAGCGGTAATGATGGTGGATGCAAACGTGATGGTGCCCGACGGGACAGTGCGGCGTGCAACCCGGATGGCCAGGAAATAAAGCCCAAAAAAGATCGAGGTGAGAACGCCGAATAAATCGCCGATGAGCCGTTCCGGCGCGAGGCTGTAGGACCCGCCGAGAAGAACGCCGCCGCCAGCGATGCAGAGAACGAGGCCGACGATCACCTGCCGTTCGACACGCTCGCCGATCAACGCCCACGACCCAAGCACGACCCAGAGCGGGGCCATGGTGGCCAGGAAGGTGGCATTGGCCACCGTCGTGTTCATGATGGCGAGATGCCAAAAGAATAGATCGAAGGAAAAGATAAGGCCGGCGACCCAGACCACGGGGTTCTTGAACGCTTTTATGATGACGGACGGACCGCCCTCCGAAAGCGCCCAGATCGCCAGCAAGGGAATCGCCAGCCCGACGCGCCAAAAGGCGCTGGCATAGGGGCCGACATCGGCGACCCGCACGAAGATCGGCGATACGCCCATGGCAAGCGCCCCGCCGAGGAGAGCGGCAACGGCGGCGACGGAACGGGTGGAAGCGGCGGTGGCCGGTACGCTTTGCGAAACAGACATCTTCATCTTCAAGTCCATGACCAAGGCCATGGAGAGAATGGGCGGGGCGGGCCGGCATGCACTCGATTGACCAAAGGATGGTGCGCGCGGTGAAACACTCTTTCAAGTCCCTAGCCGTGCATTTATCCTTTCCAAGACATGTCTGACCAGAGCCTTTCTCACCCTCCCTACGAACTCGTCCCCGGATCGCCCGCAGTCGGCGTTCTCTTCCTCTGTGATCACGCCACCAACCGGGTTCCGCCCGAGTATGGCAACCTGGGGCTGGAGGCGGCGCAATTTCAGCGACACATCGCCTATGACATCGGGGCGGCGCGCGTGACACGCAGGCTCGCCGCCCTTTCGGGCGCCCCGATGCTGGCGACGTGCTACTCGCGGCTTCTCATCGATCCGAACCGGGGAGAGGACGACCCGACGCTGGTGATGCGCTTGTCGGACGGGGCGATCGTGCCCGGCAATGCCGTCGTCGATGCCGACGAGCGCGGGCGCCGGATTGCAGGCTTTCACCGCCCTTATCACGATGCGATCGCCCAGACCCTCGACGCGATGATCGCGGCCGGCACCGTACCCGCTGTCGTTTCGCTGCATTCGTTCACCCCGTTCTGGCGTGGTGTGCCGCGCCCTTGGGAGGTGGCCGTCTTATGGGATAAAGACGACAGAATCGCCGAGCCCCTGATCCTGGCGCTTAACCTGCCCGGCGACCTCACGGTTGGTGACAATGAGCCCTATGACGGCGCACTGAAGAACGACACCTTGTATCGCCACGCTGTCCGGCGCGGGCTCGCTCATGTTCTGATCGAGGTTCGTCAGGATCTGATCGGCCACGACAAGGACGCCGACGCCTGGGGCGAGAGACTTTGGGCGCTCCTTCAGCCAATTCTCGCGCGGCCGGAGGTGCATCGGCAGGTGTGGTATCCATCGCGCACCGGGCCTGTGGAACCGTGGGGAGGAACATGATCCTGCCCCGAATCGGGTTGACGAGGCAGGTGGCTTGAGCGTTGATGCCCGCCGGATTCAAAGGGACAGCGGGTGAAACATGGTTGCCGAGGTTGCCGAAACCGGCGTTGCCGCCGAAGAGCTGAAGCAGTTCATCGAGCGAATTGAACGGCTCGAAGAAGAAAAGAAGGCAATCGCTGACGACGTGAAGGAAGTTTTCGCTGAAGCCAAGGGCCGAGGCTACGACACCAAGGCGATTCGCTCGATCGTGCGCCTGCGTTCCAAGGAACCGCATGAGCGGGAAGAAGAAGAAGCGATTCTTGAGCTTTATAAAAGCGCGCTCGGGATGATCTAAGTGCGGCCGCTCAAGCTTTTAAGATGTATGCGATACGCATCTTAAAAGCTTGAGCGCGCTTCGGCTCGGGCTCGACCTGCCTCTCTATTCTGCGCATTTTCGTGCTTGGATCGGCGATATCTGGCCTATAATTCGCAAGCCCTGGCTGCTCGAAGTCGCCTTGAATTTCTTGAGCTTTTTCCAGGACTTCAGGAATAGGCTTGCCCAGTATCAGGGTGGGAGTATGCGAGATGAATGTATCAGACAAGCCGCTGGTGATTTCTTCTCCCGAGCCCAGATCGCTCGACCTGATTTTCACCGAGGATGCTCGCCGGCTTTTGCATGAACGCTATGAGCTTGTCGAGATTGCGGGCTGCGCGGTTGCGGGATTGCCGTCCGCGATCTTGGAGAGAGCGCGCTATATCATCGGACAGCCGCCGATATCGGCTGAGACCTTGAGTGCAATGGCTTCGCTCCGGTGTGTTCTCAATGTCGAGAGCAATCTTCTCAACAACATGCCCTATGAAACGCTGTTTGAGCGCGGCATCCATGTCGTGACGACCGGAGCGGTATTCGCTGAACCAGTCGCGGAGATGGGCTTGGCGCTGGCCCTCAATCTTGCGCGCGGCATTGTCGATGCGGATCTGGCGTTCCGGCAAGGTACCGAGGCTTGGGGCGGGGAGGGCAATGGGCGTGCGCGTCTGCTCAGTGGGTCCGATGTGGGTATCGTCGGCTTTGGAGATCTGGGACGAGCGCTGAACCGGGTTCTGTCAGGATTTCGTGCGCGCGTGCGGGTTTACGATCCGTGGCTGCCACCCTCGATGCTGGTCGACGCCGGCGTGATCCCCGCCAGTTTAGACGCGGTGCTTCGCAACAGCGACTTTGTTTTCGTAGTCGCCTCGGTCACGACCGAGAACCGTGGATTCCTGGGTGCGGACGCCTTTGCTGTCATGCGGCCGGGAGCCGCTTTCATTTTGCTAAGCCGGGCCGATGTCGTGGATTTTGAGGCGCTGATGGCGGCGGTCCGCTCTGGGCATATCCTTGCTGCCAGCGACGTTTTTCCCCATGAGCCGTTGGCGCAAGACAATCCCATTCGCAGTCTTGCTGGTTTTATCCGGTCCGCTCACCGAGCTGGAGCCTTGGACAGCGCCTTCAAGAAAATGGGCGACATGGTGCTGGAAGATATGGACCTGATGGATCGGGGCCTTCCGCCGATGCGCTGCAAACGGGCGGAGCGCGAAACAGTGCGTCGAATGCGCTCAAAGCCCGTAGCTGTGAATTGACGCCACGACCGTCATGCTGCGGCTGCGATCTTCAGGCGGGTGGCAAAGGCTCCGTTTTCAGCCGTTTCGATCGCGAGCATTAACCTGGACAGCATAGCTGCGTTAGGCGTACAGGCCGCCATCAGTTCGATTGCGATCTTCTCGATATCGCGGAAGCCGACGTTCGCCGCTGCACCTTTCAAGGTGTGCAGGGCATCGCGAAGGCTCCTGGCGTCGCCTAACTCCACAGCAGCTTTGATGGATGCTGCAAGATGGGCTGCGTCTTCGAGGAAACAGGTGAGAAGGAAATCGACGGTTTCGGAGCCGAGTTCGTCGATGAGTTGTTCCAGCCTGTCCTTGCGCGTCGGTAAAGCCTCTTGGACTGGCCGGTTTGCGCCCTTCACAAGGGACAGAAGTGCCGTTTCCAGGTCCACCTTGCCAAGCGGCTTGGTCACAAATCCATTCATACCCGCCGCAAGGCAGGCTTCCCGGTCTGATGCGAAGGCATTCGCTGTCACGGCCAGAATCGGGATGTCCTTCGAACTGCCGGTTGATCGGCGTATGGCGCTTGTTGCTTCCAGACCGTCCATCACCGGCATCATCATGTCCATCAAGATGACGTCGTAGTCGTGCGATGTGGCCAGTGCTAGAGCCTGCGCCCCATCGTTCGCGATAGTGACATTGTGACCGAGACGGCTGAGAAGCACTGTGGCGACCTCCTGATTCACCCGGTTGTCCTCTGCAACCAGGACATGCAGCGAGCCAAGGTCGCTTGTAGAGACGCGGGCAGTCGCCGCATATTCGAAGGCCGTGAAGGACTCCGGCGCCAATACAGCGGTGCGGCGTCGAATTCCGCGTGCGGTGATGACTTCGAATTGCTTGAGAGAGGCCAGTGTCGTGACGCATACAACGTAATCTGCATCCATGCTCGACGTAACTGTCGCGCCGACATAGGCAAGCATCGTGCGAATGTCGCTCGCTTCACCGGAACTCACTTGATCGATGCAAACGGTGGGGCCAACCGGCGTTTCCAATTCGGCAGGTTCGGTCAACTCCGCGGGAACCTCGAACCAGAAGGTGCTGCCGACGCCGATCTTGCTGTCCACGCCGATGAGCCCGCCCATGCGTTCGACAATGCGCTGTGAGATCGCAAGACCGAGCCCACTGCCGCCGAAGCGGCGCGTTATGGAGGCATCGACTTGGCTGAATTCTTTAAAGAGCCGCTTTTTGCCCTCGTCGTCGATACCGATGCCGCTGTCCTGCACCTCGATCTGCAGCCGCCCGCGTTCAGCGTCATGGCGACACCTCACGATCACACTGCCGACCTCGGTGAATTTCACGGCGTTGGTCACTAGGTTCACGATGACTTGGCGCAGCCGGACTGGGTCTCCGAGGAACCGTTGTGATGACGCCAGTTCCGGGGCGACAATGATCACCAGCCCTTTTTCCGCTGCCCTAGGTTCCACCATCTGAACGGCCGCGCCAATCAGCGCGACCGGATCATAGGCAATATTCTCAAGCTCGATACCGCCCGCTTCGAGCTTGGAGAAGTTCAAGATGTCGTCGATGAATTCAATCAGCGTCGTTCCACACGTACGGATCGTGCCGGCCAATTTGCGGGCTTCGGCCCCCAGATCCATGTCGAGCATAATCTCAACGCTGCCGATTACACCGTTCATGGGCGTTCGGATTTCATGACTCATGGTAGCAAGAAACGCCGATTTCGTGCGGTTGGCGGCTTCGGCCTGATCGGCGGTGATGCGAAGTTCCGCCGCCATCCGCTCCAGCTTGAAGCGAGACCGCGTGGCCTCGCGGATCTGCTGAACCAGACCGAAGAGGACCGCAGCCACCGTGAGGGTGAGCGCCAGCACAAGGGCACCAAGGCTCGCGTAAAGCTGAATGATGTATTCGCGCTGGTCGCTGTGAAGCGATGCGGTCGTGGCCTTGGCCACCAGGACGATCTGCTCGGTCGCCTTGCTGACGTCTATAAATACATGACGAATGTCTTGGATATCCTGCGGTTTGGGAGCGTGGCTGGCCGCGAGCGCATCGAATTTAGGTGTGATGCTTTCGATAAGACCAGTGATTACTGAGAGCTTCGCATGGAAGTCGCCATTCAGATCAAAAACAGCGGGAAATGCCCGGCTTTCATGAGTTCCACGCGGCTGTAGAGAATGTCGAAGCGCTGTAACAGCAGATCTGTTTGGCTCGGTGACGCGCTTAGCCGCGCCTCGTCGATCGCCCGGAGCATCTTGCCGGTTTCACGGTCGAGTTGGTAGGACGCCCACAAAGCGTCCTCCCGGATATCGTTGCGAACGGTTTGCTGTTCGCGCACCAAAAGCCAGAATACGAGAATTGCCGCCGCAAGGAAAATGGTCGCGACTGCGGCGAGCGCCGCGAGACGGCGCGATGCAAGCGCGAAGTTTCGCGGACTGATTGTCGCGACCATCATGATTACTTCACTTCGATAGAGGCGACCTGCCAGACCGAACGATTGAAGTAGACTTCTGTAAACAGGCTTGGTTCGGTATCGAAGGGATAGATGACGAAGAGCGGCCCCTTGTCGCGAACGGACATGAACTTGCCGTCCATCGTCGTGGCAAAGATCACGTCGTATTTTTCGGCATCTTCGATCGGAACTTCAGAGCTATAGTCATTGAGCGCCGTGACCTTCATGATGGTGCCCTGAGCGCCGACCGCCGCAAGGATCGCGCGGGCAAGCGGGCCCTTGAAGGTTGATTTACCCTTGGTCCAGGGTGTTTCGGCGGTTGTGCTGTGATCTTGAAGGGCGCTCAGCATCTCCATGTCAAACTCGGCTGCGCCCGGAGCGTTCGTCTGCGTGATCGCACCCGTGACCTTGAGCACGACCGTGCCTTTAGGCGCATCAAGAGCGAGTGCTGCGGACGCCGAGAGGATCAGGCCGGCGATCGCGGCGGCGATAACGGGTGGTTTCATGGCTTCAACTCCGATTTCAAAACGATTCAGCGGCGCGCGCCCCTTCGCGTCCAGCTTGGATCACGGCTGTTGGTGGGCGCTTCCGATCGGCTGCCAGGGGACGTTTAGCACCCCGATTTGATACTGCGAGTAACGCCATCCTCGACTCTCTCGCTCGGCCGAAAAAGAATATGACTGTGCGTAACTCGTAATCTATTCTGCATGTTATAAATTAATCGGGGTATAAAAAACGATTTAAAAATTCTTACACATCATTTTTTCGTTTTACATTTTAAGTTGCTTAATGAATACTATATAAATCATTTTAAGATATTAAACTATGATAAAATAATTCTGTTTTTGATTTCTATTCTGTTAATATATAGTATTTTTGCGTAAAATTTGTTTGGAAATGAGCTTTCGACGATGAAAGTTTCTTTGTTATATTTTGAACAGAGGTCACATGTAAAACCGCTTCCACCTCGTTACCCGGCCCATGGTAAGTGAGATTGTCGAAGCAGACCCGCGATGCGATAGCGATGCCCCGTCCGTTTGGAAGATCCAGCGCTACGTCGGTTTGCATGTAGCGTTTGAAATCAAAGCCTGGCCCTTCGTCTTTGACCGTGAGTCTGATGCATCTGCGAGTACGACGGAAGCTGACGCGGGCCGCGCGCCCGGCGTAAGGCATCAGCGTCAAGCGACGTTGAATTTCATCTTGAAAACGACCCTTCACAAGCAGATCTCCCTTTTGCTGAAAGTCGATCTCCAGATTTCCATGCTCGATCGCGTTCGACAACAGCTCCCAAATACCTGCCGAGACCCGGTCGGGATCAGGATATTGTGACGCCAGCATTGTCGAAAGCGCTTCCGCTTCAAAAAGGGTGCGGATTTCAAAGATCCCGCTGACGAGAGCGCCTATCGCCGGCCGCCCATCATCAATATGACCGATAGGAACAGCTATGCCTGCACGAACTGAACTTGTCGCCGACGCTACCATGGCATGATCTCCTCATGCGCTAGGCTGATAAGAGTGAGATCATCACTTAATCCGGCGGGGGAAATCATGCGCAGTTGATCGATAAGCCCGGCGTGCCATTTTTTCAGCGGCTCCCCGCTATGCGTTTGGAGGTATTCCGCGACCGATTCCGGTTTATAAATGGGGATGTCGGGCGTGGGCGTTTCAATGAGGGCGTCGCTGTAGGCGAACAACGTGCTGCCAGGACCGAAGGGCATCATGAGTTGGTCGAACTGTGCGTCGCGGCTGATGCCGAGGGGAAGGCCCCCGATATCGACGACGCCAAATGCACTCCCATTGCCCACGATGGGCGGCGGTGCTGCGGCTGACGCCAGGGTTAGCGTGTTATGGTCAAAATCGATCAGCGCGCAGAGCATGGTCGCGAACTGACCCATGGGCAGAACATCGCAGAGGAAGCCGTTGACGAGGCGGAGCCAATCGGCCGGACGGTCGGCTGGGGCTGCGCTCGTACGGAGAAATGTATGAAGCCTAAATGTGTTGAGCGCCGAGTTGACGCCGTGACCGGTGAAATCCGCGTTCCAAAGCCGCAGACGATTTCCATTCAGGGTTTCGACGCCCCATAGATCGCCACCGAGACCTGACGACGGTTCGCTATAGCCAGCAAGATCGAGGGGCAGGCAGCGCTTCAGCGCTTCGATTTCCGGCGCTGTCGGTAGCAATGAGAGCTGCATGGCCTTGGCCAGACTAAGCTCTTGCGCCATCCGTTCCTTATACTCGGTCAAGCGGCTGATGAGCCGCCGGCGGTCGAGATGCACCCGGACGCGGCTGACGAGTTCGCGTCCGTTGATCGGCTTCAAGATCAGATCCGACGCACCGGCATCAAAGGCGCTGCCCCGCAGTTCCGGCTCTTCGATGGCCGTCTGCGCGATGATCGGGATGTCTTTGAAGTCGGGCTCTGCTCGCAGCCATCGGCACAGATCGAAGCCGTCGACCTTGGGCATCACAAGGTCGGTGACGATCAGATCTGGATGCCATTCGAATGCGGCCTTGAGGCCCTGGGTGCCGTCCTCGGCCGATCGCATGTTCCGGAAGCCGGCTTTACGGAGACTGGCTTCGAGAATCGACCGACCGACCCGGTTGTCGTCGACGATCAGAATGCGCGCATCAAGCATCGCATTGAAGTTCTGGTCCGGATCGTCGAGATCCAGATTCCAGGCTACGGGATCGTTAGGAACGGCCTTCGGCCGATATGGCATGATCAGTCCTGGATGGTCAGAAGTTTGTCGAACCGGGCAAGGGTGAGTAACTGTTTCACTTGGCCGCCCGGTCCGCGCAGCACCAGCGACCAACCGTGTTTCTTGGCGGTATCCGCGGCGATCACGAACATTCCAAGCCCGGCCGAATCGACGGAATTCAGGGCACTCACGTCGAAGATGCAGCGCTTGGCGCCGGACGCCTGTGCACCGTCGAGCAGAATGCGAAATGCCGGATTGTCCGAAAACATCAGGCGGCCGCTCAAGGTGGCAATGAATTCGTCGTCGCTGCTCGTCGTCTGAATATCCATGATTCTTCCTTAGAAAAGTTCGATGTCGTGATCTGATGACGAGGCTTCGGCTGTGCTGGCGATTGCAGGTAGATCAACGCTCGATCTGTAGGCGTCACGCATCTCGCCAAGTCTGAACCCCGCTGAGACGGTTTCTTCGGCCGAGGTTTTCGCTGTTTCATCCGGTTGGATCCCAGCCGATGCGGTGCGCGCGGCAAGGTCCGCTGAGGTGGCGGCGAGCGTGCCGATTGCTTCGGCGATGTTTTCAAGGCGCTGCTTGGCGCGGTCTTGAAACTGCATGCCCACGATGGAAGCGGAGATGTCATCGCCAATCTGGCGGCTGGTGGCAGCGGTCGTCTCCAGCGCTTCGCCGATGGCCCAGTTCTGTGCGATGATGCCGTCCATCATGTTTTGGATGCGCGAATTGGCCGCGAGATTATCGTCGGACATGTCGACCGTGGCGATCTCTTTCAGGAGTTCGTAGCCGGCGCTCAGCCCTTCCGAAACCTGGCCGGTCTGTCGTCTGAGATCCGAGGACAGGTGATTGACTGAAATGGCTAGCTGGCGAACCTCGTCCGCGACAATCGCAAAGCCTCGACCCATACTTCCGGCGCGTGCGGCCTCGATCTTTGCATTCAGTGCGAGCATATGGGTGTGTTTGTTGATACGCTCGATCTCGGCGATACTGCCCTCCATGGCTTTGAGGACACCGAGCACATCATCCAGGGTGTAGACCATCGTCACACCGCGCGAGGACAGGTAGACGACCTTGCGGAAGAAATCCTCCATGGTCAAAGCCAAGCTGCCGACAACATCCTCAAGCGGAATTCGCTCACCCTGGATTTCGATCGCCTGAACCTGTGCGGCGAGATCGCGTACGATTTCTGTTTGTTCGCGCGAGGCCTTCGCGAGGCCCTGGAAACGCATAGAGACCGTCTGGACATTCGTCTCCACAAAGTCCGAAACGGCAGCGAGCTCCTTGGTAAGAAAATTCAGCGACGCGCGCTGGGCGGCATCGAGACCGAGAAACTGAGCCAGCATCTCCGTCGATGCGTCGAGCGCGCTTGTGTCGGGCCTCGGCACTGCGTCGGTCGAGAGGGTGGCGGCAAGGCCTGCGGGCGGCACATCAGCTGCGGTTGCCGGTCCGATCGGGAGCCCCGCCATACAGCGCTTCAGTGCCGCGAAAACGGACCCGGCAGGGCCATCGCCTGCCGGCGTAAGACCAGTGCCCGTGAGCGCGTCAGATGCGGATTGCATGTAGTCCTCCAACGCGGCAGGCATCCATGATCGCATCTCCGACGCGGCCTAGCGGCACTTGACGTTCGACGCCGCCTGCCTCGAAGGCTGCTTTGGGCATGCCATAGACGACCGAGGTCGCTTCGTCCTGTCCGATGGTCCGGCCTCCGGCAGCGCGCAACGCTGCCATGCCCTCCGCTCCGTCGCGCCCCATGCCGGTCAGAATGACGCCCACGGCGTTGACGCCGACGTGTGTCGCGACCGATCGAAAGAGCACATCGACCGAGGGGCAGTGCCCGCTGACCGCACCTGTGTCGCGCACACGGCAGATGTAATTGGCTCCGGATCGACCAACCTGGAGATGGGTATCGCCAGGTGCGATATAGGCGTGTCCTGGCAGCATTCGCTCTCCGTCCGTCGCTTGATGGACCCGCATCGGACACACCCCGTCCAGCCGGTCGGCGAACTTGGAGGTGAACATCGGGGGCATGTGCTGGGTGATCGCGATTGCCGGGCCGTCTGCGGGCAGCGATTTCAGGACGAGCCCGATGGCCTCGACGCCGCCGGTCGATGCTCCGATGGCGACAATAGACTCTGTAGAGCGGATCGGTCCGGCGACCTTGGCGCGGGGCAGATCCGTACGCGCTTGAGATGGCCGGCCCACTTTGGCGGTGGCGGCGGCTTTCACCTTGGCGACGATCTCGTTACGCAGCGCGGAAAAGCTGCTCGCGATGTCGCTCACGGGTTTTGCGACGATATCAACGGCCCCAAGTTCGAGGGCACGGATGGTAGCCTCGGCGCCGCGCTGGGAGAGCGAGGAGACCATGATCACCGGCATCGGCCGCAGGGCCATGATCCGTTCTAGGAAATCGAGGCCGTCCATCCGGGGCATCTCGATGTCGAGGGTGATAACGTCCGGATTGAGAGTCTTGATGCGTTCGCGGGCCATGATGGGGTCCGCTGCCGTTCCCACCACCTCGATCGCGGGGTCGGAAGACAGCATCGATCCGAGCATCTGACGAACGAGAGCGCTGTCGTCGACGATGAGAACCTTGATGGGCTGGTTGTGCATCCGGATCTCCCTCAGCCGAACAGATCGACGTCGCCCTCGACGGGGTGACGCTTGAGATCGATGGCGTAGCGGCGCTCGTCCTCCACGATCCCGGCCACGCTGGTCGGCTTCAGGAGTATGCGCCGTACTGTGCCGGTGGCGGGGAAGTAATGAATCCGGCGGCCGACAGGACCGCCAAGGTCGGTAGCAGCGACCCGCAGGCCTTCTTCTTCGAGATAGCGGATGACGAACTTGGAATTGTTTGATCCGACGCGGGTTGGTCCGGATGTGAGGTCCGATCCTCCAAACAGTTTGATTTCCAGTTCGCTCCGGCTGCACCCCGATTTCAGGACCGTGTTGATCAGCGCTTCCATAGCGTAGTTGCCGTAGCGCATGGCGGCAGTGACGCCGTTCCACTCACCGGTTTCGCTTTCGGGAAGCATGAAATGGTTCATGCCGCCGAAGCCCGATCTCGGATTGCGGATGCACGCCGCGACGCAGGAGCCGAGCACAGTGACGATCATCTCGTCCCGTGCGTCCGTGGTATAGGTGTTGCCGGGCAGCAGGCGAACGCCGAAGGCTTCGAAGCGGGCATCCCAGAGGCGGGCGCGCTGGTTCTTGGTGTCAACGACGGGCGAGGAATGACTGAGCGACGATTTCATCGGCCCACCTTCCGGTAAATGGTCCGTCCAACCGGCTCGAACACGCTGCGCTGGTCGAGAATGGTTTCGGAGTGACCGATGTAAAGCCAGCCGCCGGGCGCAAGAAGGTCGGCGAAGCGTCCAACCAGTTCGTCCTTCGTCGGGCCGTCGAAATAGATCATCACGTTGCGGCAGAAGATCGCGTCGAACCGGCCGTTCATGGGCCAGGGTCCGAGCAGGTTCAGTTTGTTAAACGTGATCCGGTCGCGGAGCGATGCGTCGATCGAATAGGAGCCGCGGGTGCTCGCCGGTACCATCCAGCGATCGCGGCGGCCGGTGTCGAGGTCGGCTACGCTGCTTGCGGGATAGACCCCTTCGCGGGCCCGGGCGATCATGCTGGTGTCGAGGTCGGTTGCCAGAATTCGCGCATCGAGGGCGGGAAGATTCGGCAGCGTGTCGGCGAGCGTCATGGCAATCGAATAGGGTTCCTCGCCAGACGAACACCCCGCCGACCAAAGTCTCAGACGGGTGCCTGAGCGGGCCTTGGCGAAGGCGGGCAGGACCTTGGTGGCGAGATGTTCGAAGTGGTGCGGCTCGCGGAAGAAGCGGGTCAGGTTGGTCGTGATGGCATTGATGAGGAAGCCGATTTCCTCATCGCGGCCGGGACCCTTGAGGACCGCGCAATAGTCCTCGAACGCCGTCAGACCGAGTTCGCGAAGCCGTCTGGCCAGCCGCGAGTAGACCATGTTGGCTTTGTGATCGGCCAGCACGATCCCCGTTGACGCGCGAACGAGGCCGGCGAGAAAATTGAAATCCTCGGTCGTGAATGCGAACTCGCGGCGGTCTTCAACGAAGGCAAGTGCGGTCATTCATCTCGGTCCATCTTGGCCATTTGCGGCGTCCCTGCCGGGACGCCGCGTTCCATCGAAGGGGCGCGGTGGTCAGAAGTCTTTCCAGTCCGCGTCATCCGAGAAGGCGGTTGCCAGTTCCGATTGGAGCTTGGCGGCCCCTGCGCGAGCTGCGGGCCGGCGCTGACCGCTTTTGACGGGCGGGCGCGCGGCCGGAGCGGGCCGAACCAGGGCGGGGGCGGCGCGCTTGGGAGCGGCAACGTCGACGGCGTGGCTTGCATCCACCCGGAAGAAGCTCATCCGCTCGCTCATGTTTTCGGCTTGGCTCTGAAGCATCCGGCAGGCGGCCGCATTTTCCTCGACGAGGGCGGAGTTCTGCTGGGTCATCTCGTCCATCTGGCTGACGGCGCGGTTGATCTCCTCGGCGCCGGTTGCCTGCTCGCGGCTGGCGGCGGCGATTTCGGACACGATGTCGGCGACCTTTTTGACCGAGCCGACGATCTCGGACAGCGACTCGCCGGCGTTGTTGACGAGGCGCACGCCGTCCTTCACCTGCGCGCCGCTTTCCACGATCAGGGCCTTGATATCCTTGGCTGCTTCCGAGGAGCGCTGGGCGAGCGAGCGCACTTCGGAGGCCACCACCGCGAAGCCCTTGCCGGCATCGCCGGCGCGGGCCGCTTCCACGGCCGCATTGAGGGCGAGGAGATTCGTCTGGAAGGCGATCTCGTCGATCACGCCGATGATGTCGGAAATCTTTTGCGAGGAAGTTTCGATCCGGCTCATCGCCTCAACGGCACGGCCGACAATCTCGCCGCCCTGGGTTGCGACATTGCGGGAGTTGACGACAAGCTGGTTGGCCTGTTGCGCGTTCTCGGCGTTGAGGCGAATGGTGGCCGCGATCTCTTCCATGGAGGAGGAGGTTTCCTCCAAGCTGGACGCCTGCTGCTCGGTGCGCTCCGACAAATCGCTGGTGCCGGAGGTGATTTCAGCGGCCGCGTTCTTCACCTCGTTGGTGCCGAGCATAACCTCGGAAACGATCGTCGCGAGCCTTTCGGCAGTGTTGTTCAGCTTATCCTTAAGCTCATCGAACATGCCGGCATAAGTGCGTTCGATCCGCGCGGAAAGGTCGCCTTCGGCGAGCGCACCGAGGTTTGCGCTGACGTCATCGAGTGCATCGGCCGTGGTCTCGCTGAGTCGATTGATCGCTTCAGCCAAGTTGCGCATGAAGCCGTGCTTGCCCTCTACCGAGACCCGCTCACGGAAGTTCCCGTTGGCGGCAGCATTGACGATGGCGTCGATCTCGACTTCCACCGCGCGTTCCTGGGTGAGCTCGGTCCATTCTATGACGGAGCCAAGGCGGTTGGCGTTCGAGTCCAGAACGGGATTGGCCACGAGGTTGAAGGTTCGCCCGCCGATCACCGAAATCGTCTTATGGGTTGTTTTCAGCTGGGACAGAGCTGTGCGCTGATGGGCGGGGTTCTGCTGGAAGATGTCAAAGTTCGCACCATCGAGCTTGGCCGCCTCGAACCCGACGATTTCCGTGCGCAGATCGCTCTCGGCGTTGCGCATCATCGCTCGAACCGCATCGTTGAGATAGATCAGCCGGCCGTCGTTGTCGGCCAGCATCACGCTGGTCGAACAATTGTCCAATGCTACTCGGATTCGCACGTTTTCCTGGAAAACGCGGGCGGCGTTGATGGCGTTTTGCCGCAGGACTTCAACGCTGCGGGCAACCTGACCAAGCTCGTCACCGCGAGCGGTGCCTTCAACGGTGACGTCGAGATCGTCTTTGGCGATGCGCTCGACCACGGCTGTGATCTTCGCGAGCGAGCCGGTGATCTGGCGCATCAGGTAAACCGCGAAGACGATCGCCAACGCCAGCGCTATTGAGACGCCGCCGAGCAGCGTCCAGAGATTGGTCATCAACTTGGCAATGCGATCGCTGACGAGATGGGTCGCCTGTTCGGCGGCCACGCCCCACAGCACATGGGCGGCCTCGCGGGTCTCTGCGGTGAGCGCGAAAACGTCATCCACGTCAATCGAAGCGCGCTTGACATCGTCGGCGATCGTTTCGCCGACATTGGTCATCAGAGTAATGAAACCATCCGTGGCGACCTTGAAGCTATCCAGCGGCTTTGTCAGCGCAGGCTTCAGGCCCACGTCGCTTGTGCCGCGAAATGCGGTTTCGAGGGCGGACTGGGCGGAGCCGGCGTGATTGCTGAACTGGCCGAGTTGGATCAGGAATTCAGCTTTTTCTGCCGGGGTGAGGGACGACCGCATGCGGACATCGCGGCTCATCGCGAGCAGGTTGCCGGAGTGCTCCAGGACCCCGGCAGCTTCCAGGGTGTTCAGCGTCATGACGTAGTAGCTGTCGATATCGGGATCGAGCGTCATGTTCGATCCGTCGGCGATCTTGATGATCAACTCCTGCGCGGCGGCGATGGCTTCATCGGTCGCGGCGTCAGGGGTGAGCGTCTTGTTCGGCCAGCCGATGGCCTCAAGGGCCGTCGATAGCGTACGGGCTGCGGGTCCCGTTGCGAAAGCCGCATCAAACTTGGCACCAGCCGCCTCAAGAGCGGCGGCGTCTTCAAGTATGGCCGAAGGCTTCACGCTCCGATCGGCTTTTGCGACTTGCAAAGCATTGAGGGTGTTCCAAACCTCGCGCTGATAAACGAGGCCGTTCAACTCCTGTTGGGCGAAATTCACACTGACGCGAGCCTGCATGACAAAGAGGACTGCAAGCACGGCGAGGGGCACGAGCAGCATCACAAAAACGACGGCGAGCTTCGTGCGAACGGAGATCGAGGTGAGAGACATGGACGTTTACTTTCGGTTCTGAAATCGGGGAGCGGTGCTCAGGCGGCGGCCTGGCCGAGATGATCGAGCGGGGTGCTGGCAAAGAGGCAGTCGAGATCGAGGAGGACGACCATGCCGCCGCCGATCGCGACGATGCCGGAAAGGAAATCTTCGCCGTCACCGCGTTCCGTCTCGGGGACCGGCCGAATTTCGCCGGCATCGACGGTGAGGATGTCCGAAACCGCATCCACGAGAAGACCAACGGTCCGATCCTGTACGCTGGCGATGATCACCACATGCATGGGGGTCGCTTCCGTGAGGTCCTTTCCGAAGCGGCGCCTCAGATCAAAAATCGGAACAATGGCGCCGCGCAGATTAAGGACGCCGAGCATGTGAGGCTGCTGGTTCGGCAGCTTGGTCGTAGCGGTCCAGCCTTTGATCTCGCGAACGGCCATGATGTCGATAGCGTATTCCTCGCCATCGATCCGGAAGCTGATAAACTGACGCGGCACTTGGATGCCGCCTGGCATCGTGTTTGCGGCTACGAAGTCCTTGATGGACAGGCTTGTCATTGAGGACATGGATAATCTCCTTGGACGTCAGGCGGATATTGCCAAGCGTTCGGTTTGGGGGAGGGATAGGGTGCGCGGACCCGATGAGGGCGCGTTCAGCGGAGCGAGTTGTTCGACATCCAGGATGAGGGCTACCCGGCCGTTGCCCAAGATCGTGGCGCCGGAGATGCCCTGGACCGGATCGAAGTTGTCGGCGAGGCTTTTGATCACGACTTGCTGCTGGCCAAGCAGTTCGTCGACCGTCATTCCGACCCGCTGGCCACTGGCGGTTTCGACCATGACGATAAGACCGTTCCAGGGCTCGGCCACGGCACCCTCGACGTTGAAGACGCGGTCCAGGCGCACCAGCCGCACGAATTCACCCCGGATCGAGACGACCTCGGTTCCAGATGCCAAGCTGCGGACAGCCGCTTTTGCGGGACGAAAGCTTTCCAGGATGCTGGTCAGCGGCAGGATGTAGCGTTCCTGACCGACCGCCACGACCATGCCGTCGAGAACGGCGAGGGTGAGCGGGATGACGAGGGTGAAGCGGGTGCCGCGGCCGGGTGTGGTTTGAACCTGGATGCGGCCGCCGAGGTTGACGATGTTACGGCGCACGACGTCCATCCCGACGCCCCGGCCGGAGATGTCGGTGACGGTGGCGGCGGTGGAAAAGCCAGGCGCGAAGATGAGGTCGTCGATCTCTTCGTCCGCGAGGCTGGCGTTCGGCGGCACAATGCCCTTCTCGATCGCTTTTTCCAGCAAACGAGGGCGATTGATGCCGGCGCCGTCGTCGGTGATCTGGATGACGATGTTGCCGCCGACATGAGCGGCGGAAAGTTCGATCGTCCCTTCCTCCGGCTTGCCGGCAGCCCGGCGAACCTCCGGCAACTCGATGCCGTGATCGACCGAGTTGCGGATCATATGGGTCAGCGGGTCTGCGAGTTCCTCGATGACTGTCTTGTCCACCTCGGTCTGCTCACCCGACGTGATAAGCTGGACTTTCTTCGACAGCTTCGACGACACCTCCCGGACAAGGCGCGGCATACGGGCGAAGACGGATTTGACCGGCTGCATGCGGATTGCCATCACGCATTCCTGCAACTCGCGGGTGAGGGCGGCGAGGTCTTCGTGGCCGCGAATGGAATGGCGGCCCTGACCGCGATCGCGATCGGCGATCTCTTGTGCCAGCATCGCCTGGGTGATCACGAGTTCGCCGACCATGTTGACGAGACGATCGACTCTGGCCAGTTCGACCCGGATCGACGATGCGGCATTGGCTTTGGGCTGCGTGCCGCTTTGAGCCGACGGCACGGTGCTGCGAAGACGTTCGGGCTCCTGCTCCTGTGCTGCGGATGGTCCGCTATGCTGCATATCGGTCGCCGTACCGTCCTCGCGCTCGACCGTGACGACCGCGCGGTCGTCGACAAATTCGAAGACTTCCAGAATGTCCGACCGGGGGCGATCGGTGACGAGGCGGAAGTTCCAGGCAAGATAGGCTTGCTCGGGATCCATGACGGCGAGATCCGGCAAGCGGGTCACGTCGCACGTTACCGTCAGGTTTCCTAGCCGCTTCAACTCACGGATCAGGAGCGCCGGTTCGGTGGCGTTGCGGAAGAGGTCCGGATTGGGCGTGAAGGCGATCGACCAAGCAGCCGCTGCGGCCGCGTCATTGCTGGCGCTCGCAGATGCGACTTCGTGAGCTGCCGATCCCGCGCTCGTTTCAGTGCCGAGAACGGCTTCGATGTCTTCGAGCACATCGGCACCGAAGTCTGGGTGCGGGGGCCTGTCTTCTTGCGCCGCCGAAACGAGAGCGGATAGGACGTCGCCGCCCCTGATCAGGATTTGGGATACGCGGTCCGATTGGGGGATTGCGCCGGAGCGCATACGGTCCAGCAGCGCCTCGAAGGCATGGGTGAAGCGCACGAGTTCGGCGAAGCCGAATACACCGGCGCCCGCCTTAATGGAGTGGGCGGCCCTGAACACGGCATTGAGAGACTCTGCGTCGAGCGCCTCGGTCTGAACGCGCGTCAGATGCGCTTCAAGATCGGCAAGGATCTCGGTGCATTCTTCAAAGAAAGTGGCCCGAAAACGAGCGTACTCACCACTAACACCGGAAACATCGCTCATCGAATATTCCTTTGGACGCCACTCAATTGAGCGGGCAGACCTTGTTGACGACGGCGAGAAGCTTTTCAGGTGCGAAGGGTTTGACGATCCAGCCTGTCGCGCCGGCGGCACGCCCGTCGGCCTTCTTGTCGTCGCCGCCCTCGGTCGTGAGGATCAGGATCGGCGTCGACTTGAAAGCCGCCTTGGCCCGCAATTCGCGGACGAGCGTGACGCCGTCCATGTTCGGCATATTGATGTCGGTGATGACGAGGTCGACGCTTGCACTGCTCAAAACCGATAGGGCCTTGAGGCCATCCTCGGCTTCGATGACTTCGAAACCTGCGCCCTTGAGGGTAAACGCGACCATGTCGCGCATGGTCTTGCTGTCGTCGACAGTGAGGATACGCTTAGCCATTAGAAGTCGTCTCCCAAACGAGGCGATCGGATAGGCCGAGGTCCTCGAAGACTTCGGTCAGAGCGGATGACGCATTGCTGATTGTGAACGTGCGATTGCGGGCCTGCTGAGCGCGGGCCGCAGCCAGAAGCACCTGGGCAAAAGACGTGCTGCACCCGGCGACCTCACGGCCGTCCAACATAATGTCCTCGTCGTCGTCGCTCGTAACAAAGGCCGTATAGAGTTCGATCGAAGCCGCCATGTCGCAAGATTGCGCCAGGACGACCGTTCGAGCATGCGTGTCCGTTATCGCGGCGCGCTTGCGCCCGATCTGCAGCTTCTTCATTCCCGATTACCTCATTTACCGGTTCCGCAGAGCAGGCCGGCATGCACGCAATGTGATATAAAATTCTTTGCAAATGGCTTCCTCGACTACGCACAACATATGCTGACTATCGCAAATATTGGGGGCGATAGATAAAATTCTGTTTTTGCAATTTTTTTTATTCATGGCGATCAACTTTTGGTTTGCTTCAGTTTCTTGGCGTGGCCGTGTCGAAATGCATGTTTCAACCGTAGTACCACTTGCAACTATTCGGTGAAACCCGGGTTTTCGGCTTTCACCTATGAGGGATAAACCGAAGCGAGGCTGGTTCGCATTTTCCGCAGGGTCGTTTACGTCGGCTTAACCATGAGGAGGGACAGAGATTTGTACGACTGATTGACCACCATCAAAGCTCCAGTGATCCTTTGGATCCGTCGATGGTGGCAGAAGCGCTCATCCCGCGCGGCATTGCTTCTTAAGGACCATTCTGGCGGTGGCCGCATTTGGGAACTCAGCGTAAGATGAGCCTCCAGAATGCGGGTTCGTGTGGTGCCGGGCCATGCTACACGGACCCAATCCGCCCTGACGGTGTTCGCAGGGTGTCGAGACCGGAGGCGTCGATCATGTTCACCCTTACTATCGACGGTGTTGCCGTCGCGATTACCGACGGCGAGAGGCAAGATGCGGAAGCGCTGTTTGAAAGCAGCGGCTTTAAGGATGATCTCAGGCTGTTCACAAGCGGTGGAGCGCCGATTTGGAATGGCAAATCTCCCCTGCTCGTGCGACCGGCTTCCGAGGATGAAGCCGATCTTTTCGAGGAGGCGATGCTGGACGACGACGAGTTCGACGATGAATTCGACGAAGAGATCGAAACGATCGAGATCACGGCCGACAATGACGACGAGGCGGACGAGGACGACGAGTTCGACGACGATGACGACGGCCAGCAAGTGATGTTTCTGCTACCGGTCGATCAACTGTCGGAAGAAGAGTGACGCGTTAAGCGCTGATGCGGCTTTGGGATGTCTGGCGTGAACGCGCCGGCATCCCGCCTTTCCGTTCTGATGCCATCGGCGTTCTTAAGAGGTGCAGCATGCAGATCATCGCCCATGGAAGCGTGCCCGCACGCAAAGGTAACCCGGCTTGGTTTACCGGCGAGGTTATTCAGGAACCGATCATCGAGGCTGAGGCACCGGCCAGGTTGATCGCTGTGCTGGTGCGGTTCGCCGCCGGTGCGCGCACGGCTTGGCACACGCATCCGCTCGGACAGACACTTTATGTTACGGCCGGGAGTGGACTGGTGCAGACGCGGGGGGAGCCCGTGCGTGTGATCCGGGCCGGCGATGTCGTATGGTTCGCGCCCGGCGAAATGCACTGGCACGGAGCTGGACCCGAAACCGCGCTCGAGCACATCGCTATGCAGGAGGCTCTGGATGGTTCGGCTGTGGATTGGTACGAGCCGGTCAGTGATGCCGAGTATGGCGCACCGGTAGTTTAACGGTGTCGTGTTAGTAGAACTTGGTGGTTTTGCTTCTGAGCTATTGAAGTTTAGTCATACCAAATCCGTAGAATTCCAAATCTGGCTGGCGAGGACGTCCGATCGTCGGCCGGCCGGCTTGGCGCGGGTAGGGCGGAACTCAGCAACAAGGTTCGCGACTATGGGGCCGCCGTACGCGCGGCCTAACCATGGCGTGCGCTCCATGAACAGAGCTAGGTCAGGCGCCTTCGCCCTTGCGCTTGAGGGCGTCTGATATCTCGTCCAGGATGGCTGGATCGTCGATGGTGGCGGGCATCTTGAAGTCCTCCCGGTCGGCGATCTGGCGCATGGTGCCGCGCAGGATCTTGCCGGAGCGGGTTTTCGGCAGGCGGTCCACCACCACGGCAAGCTTGAAGGCGGCAACGGGGCCGATCTTCTCTCGCACCAGGGCGACGAGTTCTTTCTCGATCGCCTCACGCGGCTTGGTGACGCCAGATTTCAACACGACAAAGCCGCAAGGGGCCTGACCCTTGAGCGCATCCGCAATGCCCACGACCGCGCATTCGGCAACGTCTGGGTGTCCGGCGAGTACTTCCTCCATGCCGCCGGTCGAAAGCCGGTGCCCCGCGACATTGATGATGTCGTCGGTGCGCGCCATCACAAAGATATAGCCGTCTTCATCGATCAGACCGGCGTCGGCCGTTTTGTAGTAGCCGGGGAATTCGGCGAGGTAGGCGGCGCGGAACCGGTCGTCGGCGTTCCAAAGCGTCGGCAGACAAGCGGGCGGCAGCGGAAGTTTGACGACGATGTTGCCGAGCTTGCCCGCCGATACCGGGTGACCGGCGTCGTCCAGGATCTCGATGGCGTAGCCGGGCATCGGAACCGTGGGCGAGCCGTGTTTCACCGGCAATAGCCCGAGACCAACGGGATTGGCCGCGATCGCCCAGCCGGTTTCCGTCTGCCACCAATGATCCACCACAGGAACCTTTAGCTTATCCTCCGCCCATTTTACCGTATCGGGGTCAGCCCGTTCGCCGGCGAGAAACAGCGTGCGCAGGGAGGAAAGATCGTAGCGGCCGATCAGCTTGCCCTCCGGATCTTCCTTCTTGATCGCCCGGAAAGCCGTTGGAGCCGTGAACAGCGCGGCGATGCGGTATTCCTCCACCATTCGCCAGAAGGCACCGGCATCGGGCGTACCCACCGGTTTGCCCTCGTAGACAACAGTGGTGGCCCCGATCAGAAGCGGCGCATAGACGATGTAGCTGTGACCAACGACCCAGCCGACGTCCGAGGCCGCCCAAAACACCTCGCCGGGGGCGATGTCGTAGACCGCCCGCATCGACCAGGCGAGCGCCACCATGTGCCCGCCGGTATCGCGCACCACGCCCTTAGGCTGGCCGGTGGTCCCGGAGGTGTAGAGGATATAGGCCGGATCGGTTGCAGCAACGGGAACGCACGGCACGCGGGTTCCCGCTTCGTCGGCCATGGCGGCAGCGAGATCGATGTCGCGGCCCTCGATCAGGGTTGCCGCGATCTGGGGGCGCTGGAGCACGAAAACGGTGTCCGGCTTATGCGCGGAAAAGGCAATCGCCTCGTCGATGAGCGGTTTATAGGCAATGAGCCGGTTGGGCTCGATGCCGCAGGAGGCCGAAATGATGGCTTTTGGCTTGGCATCCTCGATGCGGGTGGCCAGCTCGCGCGAGGCGAAGCCGCCGAAGACCACAGAGTGGATTGCGCCAATCCGCGCACAGGCGAGCATCGCCATGGCGGCCTCGGGGATCATCGGCATGTAAACGATGACGCGGTCGCCTTTGTCCACGCCGCGCGCTTGCAAAGCGGCGGCCATGGCTTCCACCGCTTGGGTTAGTTCGGCATAGGTGTAGCTGCGTTTCGTGCCCGTGATCGGGCTGTCGTAGATGAGCGCCGTGCGATCGCCATGCCCGGCGGCGACATGCCGGTCCAGACAGTTCCAGGCCGTGTTGCACATGCCGCCCACGAACCAGCGGCCATAGGCGCCGGCCGCCGGATCGAAGGCGGTTTCAAAAGGAGCGGTCCAGTCGATGGCGTTGGCGGCATCGGACCAAAATGCTGCGGGATCCTGTTTCCAGGCAGCGTAGACCTCGTGATAACGGCTCATGGTCTCTCCCCCGTTGCGCGCATTGATTTTGGCCGAGTCTTCCGCTTGGAACGCCCGATTTGCAAGCCGCTGCCGCTCACACTTTGGGATCGAGACTTTCGGGTGATTGCCGTCCGCTGGCAAAGCTCTCAGTGCCTCCCCTTCCGCTGCTGTTCGGTGCGGGGACAACGGAGGGTGGCGGTCGCCCGCTTTCGCCTCCCGCTCGGCCGCGTGACGCGGGGCTCTTTCCGCTTTGCAGGATCTGGCCTATGCAGATCGCCGCCGGTCCTGTTCATCCCCACCCGGTGACGTTGTCCGCGACCCGCGCCGAGGCTGCCCATCCATGATCGTGGACCCCTTGTTCTACGCCGCCGCGCTACCGGCGGTGATGCTGACCGGCTTGTCCAAGGGCGGTTTCGGCGGCGCGTTCGGGTTTGCGGCGGTCCCACTGATCGCGCTCGTGATTCCGCCTGTGCAGGCTGCGGGGCTGATGCTGCCGATCCTGATCGTGATGGATGCCGTGGCCGTGATCGCCTACCGCCGGAACTTCGATCGTAGTCTCGTGCTCCGGCTCATGCCGTCGGCGCTTGTCGGTACCGCGGCGGGGTGGGCGACGGCGAATTATGTCTCCGACGATGTGGTCCGGCTTGTCGTGGGCGCGATCGCGCTCGTCTTCTTGGCCAGGATCTGGCTGCACAGCCGGACGATGCGGCTTAACCAGAAGACCATCCAGCCGGTGGCGCTGCCGAAGCCATCGACAGCCGCCGCACATTTCTGGGGTGGATTGACCGGCTACACCAGCTTCATCGCCCATGCCGGAGGACCGCCGTTTCAGACTTATGTGGTGCCGCTACGGCTTGATCCGGTGAGCTATGCCGCGACGTCGGCGATCTTCTTCGCGGTGCTCAACGCCGTGAAGGTGGTGCCCTATGCCGCTCTTGGTCAATTCGACGCTGAAACTCTGACAACGGCTGCGGTCCTCGCGCCGGTCGCCATCGCGTCCACGTGGTACGGTGTGAAACTGGTGCGGCGTCTCGATGAGCGGCTGTTCTACCGCATCCTCACGATCTCCATCCTCGTGATTACGGTGAAGCTGATTTTCGACGGCTTGAGCAATTTGGCAAGCGTCTGAGCACAATACATGCACACCGCCTTGGCGGCGTTTCAGCCAAGCGGCCGCGGCAACATTTCCCTGTTCATCCGCGCTTCAGAATCGCCGCCGTATCCTTTTAACTAGTCCGCTTGGACACTGCGAAATCGGGTATCAGACACACCATGGCCAGTTTGGGGCTGGGAAGCCGCGATCATCGGATCGACTTCCTGCGGGGGCTGGCGCTCCTGTCCATCTTCATCAATCACATCCCCGGAAACATCCTCGAACCGTTCACGCACAAGAACTACGGTTTGACGGACTCGGCCGAGTTGTTCGTGCTGCTGGCGGGCATTGCCGCCGCGTTCGCTTACTTCCCGCGCTTTCAGTCGGGTGCTGCCATGCTGGCGACCGCGAAAGTCGTGAAGCGTTCGGCAACGCTCTATGTTGCGCATGTTGCTTCCAGCATGGCCGGTATCGGTGTGTTCTGCTTTGCCGCGATTACCTTCGCGCATCCCGAACTTTTGCAGGAAATCAACATCGGGCCCCTGATCGCGGAACCTGCCAAGGGCCTGTTCGGCATCGCATCGATGGGTCACCAGATCGGCTATCACAACATTCTGCCGATGTATGTTTGCCTGCTGCTGGTGCTCCCTCTGATCATGGCTTTGGCGCTCACCGGCCTCGGTTTCCTGATCGCGGCCTCGCTTACCGTTTACGCCATGACCCAGGTTTTCGGCTGGAATTTGCCGAACTATCCCACCGAGGGCGGGTGGTTCTTCAATCCGTTTGCTTGGCAGATCATTTTCGTGACCGGCTTTGTGATCGGCGTGCGCATCCTGCGAGGTCAGACGCCGGTGCCTTTCGTGCGGCCGCTGTGGTGGGCCGCGCTGGCCTACATCATTTGGGCGGGCATTTTCCACCGCTTCAATCTCTATGGAACGATCCTGCCGGAGATTCCCTTCCTGCCGCATAACTTTCAAATCAACGAGAAGCCCTGGGTTTCCGGTCAGCGGCTGCTGCATATCTGGTCGCTGGCCTATGTGGTTGGGCACAGCCCCATCATGCGCGTGCTCGCGTGGCTTCCGGCCGGTAATCCCCTGACCACCATGGGGCGTCATGCGCTACCGGTGTTTTGGGTAGGAACGCTGCTTTCAATGGTGGGCCAAGTGCTCATGATGGTTTTCGGCATAGGCTTGGCGGCCCAACTCACTTACCTCACGGCCGGCTTTGCCGTTCAGTACGTCGTTGCTTTCGGCCTCGATTGGGTGAATGCGGCCGAGAAGAAGCGCAAGAAGAGCCAGCCGCCCAGGCCGGAAATGGCGGCAACGCCCATAGCTTCAAGCTGCACCGGTATCGCGGCCACGCCTTGAAACGGCTTGCTCCCGCACCACGCAAAACGCCGCGTGCCACTCCAGGCCGCGGCGCTTTAAACGCTTGAAGATGACAGATTGGAGCCGCAATCCTCGCTGCTCCACCATGCCGGAAAGCCTAACCTCGCACAGGTTGGCTTTGCTCAATCACAAGCCAGTCGCGCCCGGCCCTGCCTTCAGTGCACCATATGTTCATTTCCACTCAGCCGGACGATTTCGTCTTTAAGATGAAGCTTCCGTCGCTTGAGATCCTTCATCGTCGTTCCATCGACGCTCGGATGCTGGCTGGCTTCCTCGATCTGCCGCTCCAATGCGGCGTGGCGGCGCTCAAGCTCAGCGATATGCGACTGAATCGACATCAGGGCCTCCTTCCGTGGATCATGTCCACCAACACAATGTGCCACGGAAATGGGGCGTCGTCGACCCAAATCCAGCTACATACGCAAGGAAATGATGCGTTTACCTAGTAGATTGTAACTATCTTGCGCGCCTTGATACAAAAAAATCTTTACCGGTGACCTCGACGGCTCCGGAAAACAGCGCTGGACCTTCGTAGCTGCGGTGGACGCTCCGACATTTTTTAAAGCATCGCATCGCCGGCAAAGAATGCCACGAACACTTAGCCGCGAAAAGACTAAAGAACATCCGCAACAATGCCCGCCCACCGCCGCATCTCGTGCGAAGGGCCATGAATCATACTTCTGCTTCTGGTATAGGTGATGGACTGAGCGCGCCGATCGGGTTCGCGCCGCGTGGATAGACCGTGTTCGTAAAAGGTGTGGCGTATGACCGAGCACGACGAGCAGGAAGTTCGAATCGAATTGGCGAGACTGAGGCAGGAACACCGGGATCTCGACGCTGCGATCGGCGCCATGGTGGCGCTTGGCACGGGCGATACCATCCAGATCCAGCGGTTGAAGAAGCGAAAGCTCATCCTGAAGGATCGCATCCAATTCCTGGAAGATCAGATCCTGCCCGACATCATCGCCTGATGCGAAGCCGAGCTTGCCGCAGCGCCGCATTTGAGCTACTGCCCGGCGCTTCCTGCCGAAGGCGCGCGCCTTCGGTTCCCTCCCAGGCAGGGATATCGGCGGCATGACGACTCCGACGCCCGTGGCGATCATCATGGGAAGCCAGTCCGACTGGGCGACCATGAAACACGCCGCCGAAATGCTGGCGACGCTGCATGTGCCGCATGTCGCCAAGATCATTTCCGCGCATCGCACGCCGGACCGCCTCTACGACTTCGCAAAAGGCGCCAAAGCGGCCGGCTTCAAGGTGATCATCGCCGGGGCAGGCGGTGCGGCCCATCTGCCGGGCATGACGGCGGCGATGACGATCCTTCCCGTATTGGGTGTGCCGGTGGAGAGCCGAACGCTGAAAGGCGAGGACAGCCTGCTCTCGATCGTGCAGATGCCGGGCGGCATTCCGGTTGGAACGCTTGCGATCGGCAAGGCCGGTGCCATCAATGCCGCGCTTCTTGCCGCTGCCGTACTCGCCCTTTCCGATGATGCGCTGAGTGATCGGCTTGACGCCTTCCGGTCCGCACAGACGGCATCGGTGCGCGAGGAACCGGTCGATGAGTGAGGGGCGGCTCGCACCGGGCTCCACCATCGGTATTCTGGGTGGCGGCCAACTCGGCCGCATGATCGCGCTGGCGGCCGCGCGCTTGGGGTTCAAGGCGCATATCTATTGTCCGGATCCTGTCAGCCCCGCTTTCGACGTTGCTGCCCATCACACCATCGCGGGCTATGACGACGCGGCCGCGCTCGTCCGTTTCGCCGGGGCGGTCGATGTCGTGACCTATGAGTTTGAAAATGTGCCCGTCGCCGCCGCCGATCTGCTGGCCGGCCGCGTGCGGCTTTATCCGGACGCACGGGCGCTGGCAGTTTCGCAGGACCGGATGGCCGAGAAGCGCTTCCTAGTCGGGGCCGGCGTGGACGTCGCTCGTTTCCATGCCATCGATCGTGAGCGAGATGTGTTGGATGCGGTCCAAACGACCGGCCTACCGGCCATACTCAAAACCCGCCGGCTCGGCTATGACGGCAAGGGTCAGGCGAAGGTCACGACAGTGGCTGAGCTAAGCGCTGCCGTTGCGGCGCTGGGCGGAACGGACCTTGTGCTGGAGGCGCTGGTTCCATTCGCCCTCGAAGTCAGCGCTATTGTCGTTCGGGGGCGCACGGGCGAATGCGCGGTTTACGACATCGGTGAGAATAGTCACGAAAACCACATCCTGAAGCGCACCGTCGTTCCCGCCGCCTTAAGCGACGAGACGCGGGTGGCAGCGGAAAAGTTGGGGCGCCAGATCGCGGATGCGCTCGACTATGTCGGCGTACTCGGCGTTGAGATGTTCGTGGTGCGCACTGAAGACGGCGAGCGGCTGGTCGTGAACGAGATCGCCCCTCGGGTTCATAACTCCGGACACTGGACCGAGGACGGTGCCGTGACATCGCAGTTCGAAAACCATGTTCGCGCGATCGCCGGCTGGCCGCTTGGCGCGGTGACACGGATCGGCGATACGGTGATGGATAATCTGATCGGCACCGAGGCCAACGACTGGCCTTCGATCGCGGCCGATCCGAATGCCCGTCTGACGCTTTACGGTAAGGTGGAGGCCCGGCCCGGCCGCAAAATGGGCCATGTAAACCGTGTCTCCAGGCCGCCCGATCAGGGCGTCTGACGGTCGGTCAGCCGGCCAAAACGCTATGATTTCTGCGGTGGACAGACCGGTTCGCATTTGCTAGACACCCCGTCACTCGTGCGGTGAAATCACCGCGGCGGATGCCTTCGGCATTCTCCAAGACATGAAAACTCGCCGTTTCCGGCCGATTTGACGTGTGCGCCTCTGGGTCCGGCGCTGTCTTATCCTGGAGCGGCCGTCAGACGGGAAGATCACGTGCAGGTACTCGTTCGCGACAATAACGTCGACCAGGCTCTCAAGGCGCTCAAGAAGAAGATGCAGCGTGAGGGTATTTTCCGCGAGATGAAGCTGCGCGGCCATTATGAGAAGCCTTCGGAGAAGAAGGCGCGCGAAAAGGCCGAGGCCGTTCGCCGTTCTCGCAAGCTGGCCCGCAAGCGCGCGCAGCGTGAAGGTTTGGTGGCAGGCAGCCCGCGCACCGCGCACTGAGCCGTCCAGTCAGGTCCCTATGCTTGGATCTGCCGATATGTTTCGATAGGAAAGGCGGCCGATCTGTCGGTCGTCTTTTTTGTCGTTTCAAGAGATCGCAATTTGGCTTTCGGACCGAATGCTTGCCCCTCTAATGACGAGTGGCTGGCTATAGGCGGGGCTTGATAGATGCGCCGGACCGTGCCGACAATGGGTTGATCCGGTCGCCTGAACAGAAGGTGTTTGATATGCCGCCGCGTTCTCACCGTCGATCGGGCCTCGGCTTTCTGCTCGCCCTCGGTCTGTCGGCCGCCTTGACCGGCTGCATCTCCGCGCCATCCGGTCCCGACCTCGATACGGCGGTCATCGATCCGAACGCCGGGTCAGAGGCCAATCTCGCCTCACTGACGGCCGTGATCCAAGCCAATCCTGGCGACGCAAGCGCGTATAACGTGCGCGGTACGGCGCTTGGACAGGCCGGTCGGCTCCAGGAAGCATTGACGGACTTTACGGCGGCGGTTCAATTGAATCCGCAGTTCCATCAGGCCTACAACAACCGCGCGCTCGTTTATCGGCGTCTAGGCCAGAATCAGGCGGCGCTTGCCGACTACAACACGGCCATTCAATTGAACCCGTCGTATTCCTCGGCCTATCTCGGGCGGGGCACGCTCTATCGGCAGTCCGGCCAGTTCGACTATGCGCTTGCCGATTTCAACCGCGCCATCACGCTGAACACGTCCGATGCCAGGGGCTACTATAATCGCGCGCTGATCTATCAAGCGCAGAACGACCACGTGCGGGCCATGGCGGATCTCGACGTATCGATCGCGCTCGATCCGAACGCCTCCGAACCCTATAATGCGCGCGGTCTCAGCCACCTTGCTCAAAGCGAGAACAAGAAAGCACTGGCCGACTTCATCCTGGCGGTTAACCGGAACAAGCGTTCGGCCGTGTTCTGGACCAATCTCGGCGTGGCGCAAATCCGAACCGGCGATGTTTCCAACGGTCGCAATTCGCTGACCCGCGCCACCGTTCTCGATCCGAGCTACCAGCCCGCGAAGGACGCGCTTCGCAACGAGGGTACGCGCGTCTGATTTCATCGTGACGACTTTGTAGATTATTGAAGCCTCGGCCTTGCGCCGGGGCTTTTTGTTAAGGACGATCCCAGCACCCTCACAGCAATGTGAAATTGGAGCCTTCGCTATGCCTTGATCGGTAACGACTGATGATTTACGAAAATCGTCAGAAGGAGTTTTGGGATGCCCAGAGCGGCGAAAGTGCGTGTCGATCACGACGAGATTCGCGGACGGATTCTCGCGGTCGCCGAAGAGATGTTCAGACGGGTCGGCTACCAGAAAACCGCAGTGGCCGATATCGCGGCTGCGCTTTCCATGTCACCTGCCAATGTCTACCGGTTCTTTCCCTCCAAGTCGGCGATCAGCGAAGCCGTTTGTCAGCGCGTCGTCGACGAGATCGTTGATATCGCTTGGTCATTCGTGCGCCGGCAAGGAACGGCGGCGGAACGGATCCAGGCGATGCTCGTGACGCTCTTTCGGCATAACCGCGACACGATGTTCAAGGAGCGCCGTGTGCATGACATGGTATCGGCTGCACTTGAAGAGCGCTGGCCGGTCATCAAGGAGCATCTCGCCCGCCTGACTACGATCATCGAAAGCTTGATCCGTGAGGGCATTGATGCGGGCGAGTTCGAGGTTAACGATCCGCAGTGGGCTGCCGAGTGCGTGAAGGCAGGCTTTGCCGCTTTCCTGCATCCTGTGCTCATTGAACAGAATCTTGAAGATGACCTGGAAATGAAGGCGCGTGTTCAAGCGGGCTTTCTGGTGGATGCGCTAAGGCCGCGGGCGCGCTGAAATATAGATGATCGAAAGCTCGGCTGAGTCAGGGTTTTCATAAGTCAAACTTGTGAAGATTATTAAGTTTTAACACACCACATGTTTTAGCTGGGGGTTAGAAATGTCATTCGCTGGTATGCGCCTCTTCCAAATCGCAGGGCCGATCGCGCTCATTCTCACCCTTGGTGCCTGCCAGGAGAAGGCCGAGGACGTGGCAGCCGTTCCCGAGCCGGTGGTTCAGGTTACAACCGTGCAGCCGGTATCGCTCGCGCGTGTCACGACCTACACGGGCGTTGTGCGGCCGCGTGTCGAGGTGCAGCAGGCCTTCCGGGTGGCGGGTAAGATCGTGGAGCGCCGTGTCGATGTCGGCGACCGGGTCCGCGCAGGCGATATTCTCGCTCGCTTGGAGACCACCGACCTGATGCTGACCGTCGACCGGGCGGATGCCAGCGTTGAAGCTGCCACCACCAACCGCGCCCGCGCGCTCGCCGAACGGCGCCGTACGCAAACCCTGCTCGACAAGGGGCATGCCACCCCCGCTGATCTCGAAGGGCAGGACCTTGCCGTCGCCGAGGCCGAGTCGCGGCTGAAGAACGCTGAGAAAGAGCGTGAACTTGCGCGTAACCAGCTTTCCTACGCCGATCTGAAGGCGAGCGAAGACGGTGTTGTCTCCGCCGTTGCCGCAGAAGCGGGACAGGTGGTCGCGGCGGGAACGCCTATTGCCACCGTGGCCCGGCTATCCGAGCGCGAAGTGGCTGTCGCTATCCCGGAGAGCAAGCTGCCGGATCTTGAGGGGTCAACCGCTGTCGTCACCCTTTGGGCGGGCGACCAATCCTTCATGGCGAAACTGCGCGAAGTGGCGCCCGAGGCCGATCCCGCGACGCGCACCTATGCGGCGCGATTTGCGCTGGTCGAAGGTGAAGCTGCGGTTCAGTTCGGCATGACCGCGACGGTGACGCTGACCAAGGGTGATCCGACCCCGGTGATCCGCCTGCCTTCCACCGCGATCATGGATGAGGGCAAGGGCCCGGTCGTCTTCACCGTGGCCAAGGATACCCGCAAGCTCACGAAGGTTCCCGTTTCGGTTGGTCGCTATGAAGCGAATGACGTGGTGCTGACTGCAGGCTTGGAGGCCGGCACCCAGGTCGTGACCATGGGGCCAACGCGCCTGAAAGACGGCGCCGTGGTTCGGCCCGCCTTGATCAATTGATTTCGCCCCTTCCCGTGTTTACTCTTCGGAGTTGTCTTCCATGAGCGAGCCCCGTGCCGCATCCGGCTTGCAGCGCCTCAATCTGTCGCGATGGGCCGTCACGCACCAAGCCCTGGTGCTCTTTCTGATCATTGTCATTTCACTGGCCGGAATTCTGTCCTATTCGCGGCTCGGCAGAGCTGAAGATCCGAACTTCACGGTCAAGCTGATGGTCGTTTCGGCCGTCTGGCCGGGTGCGACCGCCACGGACATGCAAGAGCAGGTTGCCGATCCGATCGAAAAGGCGCTGCAAGAACTGCCGTATTTCGACAAGGTGCGCACCTATTCGAAGGCCGGGCAGGTCTACATGCAGGTTCAGTTCGAGGATTCGACGCCGCCTGCGCTCGTGCCCGACCTTTTCTATCAGGTCCGCAAGCGCGTCGGCGATATCAGAGGAAGCCTACCCAGCGAGCTGATCGGGCCGTTCTTCAACGATGAATTCGGCGACGTGGACAGCGCGCTCTACATGGTCATGGGCGATGGTGCGTCCATGCGCCAGTTGAAGGATCAGGCCGAGATCATCCGGCAACGGCTCGTGCGCGTGACCGACGTCGATAAAGTGCGACTTTATGGCGTCCAGGACGAGAAGATATTCGTCGAATTCAGCCGGGCCAAGCTTGCGACGCTCGGGATCAGTCCGCGGACACTGTTTGACTCCATTGCGGCGCAGAACGCGGTCACCCCTGCCGGCTCGGTCGATACCCCGACGGATCGCATCCAACTTCGCGTTGACGGCCGGCTGACCGGCGTTGAGGCAATCGAAGCCGTGCCGGTTTCGGTGAACGGCACGCTCATCCGGCTTGGCGATATCGCAACGGTCACCCGCGGCACGGTGGATCCGGCCACCTTCACGGTGTCCCATGAGGGTAAGCCGGCCATCGCGATCGGCATCGTGATGTCGGAAGGCGCCAACATTCTCACCCTTGGTGAGGCGCTCAAGAGCGCCGTGGGCGAGATTCGCGCGGATCTTCCGGCGGGCTATGATCTGGTGCAGGTTGCCGATCAGCCGGAAATCGTGGCGGAATCGGTTGGTGAGTTCACCAAGACCTTCGCCGAGGCGCTTGTGATCGTGCTTGCGGTCAGCTTTCTCTCACTGGGCTGGCGCACCGGCATTGTAGTCGCGCTAGCGGTGCCGCTGGTGCTTGCCATTGTGATGATCGCGCTCGACCTTCTCGGTGCGAGCCTGGAGCGTATCACGCTGGGCGCGCTGATCATCGCGCTCGGACTTCTCGTCGACGACGCCATAATCGCGGTTGAAATGATGATCGTGAAGATGGAGGAGGGGTGGGACCGTATCGAAGCTGCCACCTTCGCATGGTCGTCCACGGCGTTCCCGATGCTGACAGGCACGCTTGTAACGGCCGCAGGCTTCCTCCCCGTTGGACTTGCAAAATCAACGGCCGGTGAATACGCGGGCGGAATTTTCTGGGTGGTTGGCATTGCGCTCGTTGCGTCCTGGTTCGTGGCGGTAATCTTCACGCCCTATCTCGGCGTGAAGCTTCTGCCCGACATGAAGAAGCACACCGGCGGCGATCATGAGCTTCGCCAAGGGCGGACATATAGGGCGCTGCGCGCGGTCGTGCGGTGGTGCGTCGGCCACCGGCTGACGGTAGTGGTGCTGACGGTCTTCGTGTTTGCATCGTCGATCGTGTCCTTCGGCTTCGTCCAGCAGCAGTTCTTTCCCAATTCGCCGCGTGTGGAGCTGATGGCCGAGGTGCGGCTGCCGGAGGGTGCCTCGTTCCAGGCCACCAGCGACGCGATGAAGAAGGTCGAGGCGCGTATCGCGCTGGAAAAGGATGTCACCACCTTCACGGGCTACACCGGCGCCGGTGCGCCGCGCTGGTTCCTGGCTTCCGCGCCGGAATTGCCGAAGGCCAACTACGGCATCATCGTAACGTATACGACCGACAAAGAGGCTCGCGATCGGATCAAGCTCGAACTGAACAACTGGGCGGATGAGGGCAATCTGCCCGAGGCGAAGCTGCGGGTGACCGAACTCGTGTTCGGGCCGCCGGTCGGCTACCCCGTGCAGTTCCGGGTGATCGGGCCAGACCCGATCGTGGTGCGCGACATAGCCTACCGCGTGCGGGACACGGTTGCGGCCAACACCAAAACGGTGGGCGCGCATCTCGATTGGAACGATCAGGCCAAGGCCATCCGGCTGGAGGTCGATCAGGACCGTGCCCGCGCGCTTGGGCTGACACCGCAGGATCTGTCACAAACGCTGGCCACCTTGCTAACCGGCTTTGAGGTGACGACCGTTCGCGACGGCATTGAGCGCGTGGGTGTGGTTGCGCGCGCTGTTGCCGAAGAGCGTGAGGATTTGGCGAGCCTTGCCGACTTCACGGTGGCGGTGCGCAACGGCGTTGCCATTCCCTTGTCGCAGGTGGCGAAGGTTGTCTACGAGCACGAGGAGCCGATCCTGTGGCGGCAGAACCGCGATATGCTGATCACAGTGCGGGCCGACGTGGTGAAAGGCGTGCAAGCGCCGGATGTTTCGAATGAGATTCTGCCGCAGTTGAAGGACATCGAAGCGGCCCTGCCGGTCGGTTACCGCCTGGAGATGGGCGGCGCGATCGAGGAAAGCACGAAGGCGAACACCGCGCTGTTCAAGATCTTCCCGCTCATGCTGATGGTGATGCTCACGCTGCTGATGTTCCAGCTTCAGAGCTTCTCCAAGCTCGCGCTGGTGTTTTCGACGGCGCCACTGGGCATTATCGGGGCGAGCTATGCGCTTTTGCTCACGAACCAGCCCTTCGGCTTCGTGGCGCTGCTCGGACTGATCGCCCTCGCGGGCATGATCATGCGAAACACGGTGATCCTCGTTGACCAGATCGCAATCGATCTGGACGCCGGGGCAACGCCGTGGGATGCGGTGATCGAGGCGACGGTGCGCCGCGCACGGCCGGTGGTGCTCACCGCTGCCGCATCGGTGCTCGCCATGATCCCGCTGATGTCCAACGTGTTTTGGGGGCCGCTTGCGGTCACCATCATGGGTGGGCTTGTGGTGGCAACGCTGTTGACGCTGCTGTTCGTGCCTGCGCTTTATGCGCTGGCCTTCCGGGTGAAGCGGCCTGTGGCGCCTGTTGCGGCCGAGCCGGTTTCGGCGGAGATCATCGCGCTGCCGAAGGTGCCCGCCACGGCAATGCCGATCGCGGCGGAGTAGCACCGACCAAACCCAAGCTGCCATGGCATGAAAAAACCCCGGTCCTTGCGGCCGGGGTTTTGCTTTGTGGTCTTAAGCTGTGATCTGCGATACCGCAGCTCACTCCAGGTTCTTGACGATGCTTTCCACCATTTTCTTGGCGTCGCCGAAGAGCATCATCGTGTTATCGCGGAAGAACAATTCATTCTCGACGCCCGCATAGCCCGAGCCCATGCCGCGCTTGATGAAGAGAACCGTGCCGGCCTTTTCAACGTCGAGGATTGGCATGCCAAAGATCGGCGAAGACTTGTCGGTCTTGGCGGCCGGGTTGGTGACGTCGTTGGCGCCGATGACGAAGGCCACGTCGGCTTGCGAGAATTCCGAGTTGATATCTTCCAGCTCGAAAACTTCGTCGTAAGGCACGCTGGCTTCGGCGAGCAACACGTTCATGTGGCCGGGCATGCGGCCGGCGACGGGGTGAATGGCGTATTTCACCTCGACACCTTCATGCTTCAGCTTGTCGGCCATTTCGCGAAGGGTGTGCTGGGCCTGCGCCACCGCCATACCGTAACCGGGCACGATGATGACCTTGGAGGCGTTCTTCATGATGAAGGCGGCGTCCTCCGCCGAGCCCTGCTTCACCGGACGCTGTTCCACCGCTCCGCCGGCAGCGGCTCCCGTTTCCCCGCCGAAGCCGCCGAGGATGACGGAGATGAACGACCGGTTCATGCCCTTGCACATGATGTAGCTGAGGATCGCGCCGGACGAACCCACCAGAGCGCCCGTGATGATGAGCGCCGTGTTGCCCAGCGTGAAGCCGATACCGGCAGCGGCCCAGCCGGAGTAGCTGTTCAGCATTGACACGACGACCGGCATATCCGCGCCGCCGATCGGAATGATGATCAGGCCGCCGAAGACCAGCGAGATCAGCACGATCGCCCAAAACACGGCGTGGCTCTCGGTCTGGACGAGCACCACGATCAGCACGACGAGCAGGAGCGCGAGGCCGGCGTTGATCGGGTGCCGCATGGGCAGCATGATCGGCCGGCCGCTCATGCGGCCGTCGAGCTTCAGGAAGGCGATGATGGAGCCGGTGAAGGTGATCGCGCCGATCGCGACGCCGAGGCTCATCTCGACGAGGGCTTGGCCGTGGATTTGGCCGGGATCGCCGATGCCGAATGCGGTCGGCGCATAGAGCGCGGCAGCGGCCACCATGACGGCGGCAAGACCGACGAGAGAGTGGAACGCGGCAACAAGCTGCGGCATTGCCGTCATCGGGATGCGCCGGGCGATGATCGCACCCGCGCCGCCGCCGATGGCGAGGCCGACCAGGATCAGCGCATAGGCGCTGAAGGAGGGCGTGATCGAGACGAGCGTCGTCACGATCGCGATGCCCATACCGGCCATGCCGAGGTAGTTACCCCGGCGCGACGTCACGGGGCTGGAAAGCCCGCGCAGCGCCATTATGAAAAGAACTGCCGATACCAAGTAAAGGACGGCGGATACGTTCGCTGACATGGTCCGTCCTCCCTCAGGATTTCTTCTTGTACATCGCGAGCATACGGCTCGTGACGAGGAACCCGCCGAAGATATTCACAGCCGCGAGCACGACGCCGACAAAGCCGAAACCGCGCGCCATGCCAGCACCCTCGGACGCCGCCAGATCGACGCCGACGGCGAGAAGCGCACCGACGATGATCACAGATGAAATCGCGTTGGTGACCGCCATGAGAGGTGTGTGAAGCGCCGGTGTGACCGACCATACGACGTAGTAGCCGACGAAGATCGCCAGTACGAAGATCGAGAGGCGGAAGACGAATGGATCGATCGCGCCGCCGGAAAGCGCATGCGCGGCGGCGGCGAGGCCGTCGGCTGTCGCATCGCTCTGGCCGCTGGTAAGCGACTGCGCGGCGGCTTCCACGAGCGATTTTGCTTCGTTGGCCGATCGCAGCGCCGCATCGGCGGCATGACGGGCTTGCTCAAGCGCAAGGTCGGCCGGAGTTGTATCAGCCATGGATCAGCCCCTCAGCTCTGGAAGGCGGGATGGACGACGGCGCCGTCGCGGGTCAGCACGGTCGCCTTCACGAGATCGTCGTCCCAGTTCACGGCGAGCTTCTTTTCCTTCTTGTCGATCAAGGTCTCGACGAAGGCGAAAAGGTTCTTGGCGTAAAGCTGGGAAGCGGTCGCGGCGATGCGGCCGGGTACGTTCTTGTAGCCGACGATCTTGACGCCGTTGGCGGTCTCGGCGACCTCGCCGAGCTTTGCACCCTCGACGTTTCCGCCGCGTTCGACCGCGAGATCGACCAGAACGGAACCGGGCTTCATCGACGCGACCATATCTGCCGAGACGAGGCGCGGCGCGGGCCTGCCGGGGATAAGGGCCGTCGTGATTACGATATCTTGCTTCTTGATGTGCTCGGCAACCAGGGCCGCCTGCTTGGCCTGATATTCGGCCGACATGGGCTTGGCGTAGCCTGCGGCCGTCTCGGCTTGCTTGAACTCGTCGTCCTCGACGGCGACGAATTTCGCGCCCAGCGATTCGACCTGTTCCTTGGCGGCGGGGCGAACGTCGGTCGCGGTCACGACGGCGCCGAGGCGGCGGGCGGTCGCGATCGCCTGTAGGCCGGCAACGCCTGCGCCCATCACAAAGACGCGCGCGGCGGGAACGGTGCCGGCCGCGGTCATCATCATTGGGAATGCGCGATCATAGGCGGACGCTGCGTCGACCACGGCCTGATAGCCGGCTAGGTTTGCCTGGCTGGACAGCACGTCCATCACCTGCGCGCGGGTGATGCGCGGCATGAATTCCATGGAGACAGCGGTGATGCCGGCACCCGCCATCGCCTTCACAGCCTCGGTCTGGCCGTAGGGGTCCATGGTGGCGATGACGAGAGCGCCGCGCTTGAAGAGCGGCAGCTCGGAGGGCTCCGGGCGGCGCACCTTGAGCACGATGTCGGCGTCGCCGGCCGCTTCGACCGGGGTCGCCACGATTGTCGCGCCGGCGGCGGTATAGTCGGCATCGGTAATGCGCGATGAAAGGCCGGCACCGGCTTCGACCGCGACGTTCGCGCCAAGGCCAACGAACCTCTTCACTGTATCGGGAGTGGCGGCGACGCGGCCCTCCTCAGGGTCCAGCTCACGCAGGACGGCAATCTTCATTATGTCCTCCAAGGCGGCAACCGGACTATTCGCAAGCGGGGGGGTGATGACTTGATTGGCGGACCGCCGATTTGCCGGCCTATCCGCCCCGCTGCGTCGCGCCGCCTGCAAAGGGCGGCATCGCTGATTATCAGACGAGGAAAATCGCCATGAGGACAAGAATGACGACGACGCTGATGGTGCCCCACTTCGTCAAGGTCATGAACATGGCATAAGTCCGCTCATGTTCGGCGTAGTCCATCGCGCTGTCGTGATTGTCGGCCATCGCTTGTGTCCTCCTCGATGCATAAGCGCCCCTGGTTCAACGCCGTTTAGCGCAGTTGTGGGACCGCAGCAATGCGCCTTATCTTCGATTCCATCGCGAGATGGCGCTTTGTGCGTTCAATGTCGGGATAGACCGACCAAGGCGAGGGCTTGGTCTTGGCGTTCGGTGAGGCGATCAAGCTCGAAGGCTTCTATTTCCGCCTCGAACAGCCGATGGAAATTCAGTTCCGCTTCGAGGTGGAGAAAAACACCGCCAAGGCCGATGGCGGCGCGGTCCATGAACACGAATTCACGGGGAACGGTGACCGGGCCTTTTTCCTTCAGCGCCTTATGGACCTCGAAGGCTTGCCGCCGTCCATATTCGCCGGGCTTGATGCCATCGGCCACGGTGCGCACGCGGTTCTCAAGCAGCGGCCCGTAGATGAACCGTGCCCAGATGTTGAGCGTGTCGATGAGATCCACCTTCAGGCCCTTGAAGCCCCAGGTCTCATAAGCGTGGACGATGCGGTCCCGGTCGTTGTTTTGCAGGCCGCGATAAAGATCGACGACGCCTGCGACGAAGCTTGGCGGAAAGATCCGGATGCAGCCGTAGTCGAGAAGGTTGATAGCGGCATTTTCCGGATCGGATGTGTTGGCGGCGGTGTAATTGCCTAGATGCGGATCGCCGTGAATAACCCCGAAATGCGAGAAGGGATGCCACCAAGCCTTGAACATGGCGGTCGCGAGCCGGTTGCGCAGGGCAAGCGGCGCGGATTTGTGTTCGAGGAGTTTGGTGCCTTCCAGCCAGCCGAGCGTGAGGAGGCGCTTGGTGGAAAGCTGCTCGTGAACGTCGGGAACGCGGACGAGCGGGTCGTTCTGAAAGATCGCGCCGTAGAGCCGGGCATGGCGAGCCTCCCGGAAGTAGTCCAGTTCCTCTCGGATCCGGGCGGCGATCTCGTGGAAGATCTCGGTCGTGTCGATGGCCGGGCTGAACCGGCGGTGGAGCGAGAAGGCAAGGTCAAGCTGGCTAAGGTCGGCCTCAACCGCTGAGGCCATGTCGGGGTATTGCAGCTTGACGGCAAGCGGCGCACCTTCGCGCGTGGTGGCGCGGTGAACCTGTCCGAGCGATGCGGCGGCAGCGGGCTGGCGATCGAACGAGCCGAAGCGGGATTCCCAGTCCGGACCGAGTTCGGCCACCATGCGGCGCTTCACGAAAGCGGCCCCCATGGGTGGGGCGTTGGACTGGAGCTGCGATAGCTCCTCGGCATATTCGGGCGGCAGCGCTTCGGGGATTGTGGCGAGCAACTGCGCCACCTTCATGAGCGGGCCCTTGAGATTGCCGAGGGCGGCGGTCAGAGCCGCTGCGCCCGAACGGTCGTCATTCGAGCCGAACAGCCGCTGCGTCACGAGCCTGGCGGCGACACCGCCAAGATTGGTGCCGACGCGGCCGTAGCGGGTAGCGCGGGCAGCGAAGCGGTTGCGTTCGATATCGGGGGGTAGAGCCATGGGGCGGGGATGGTGTCCGGAGAGGGCAGGGGTGCGAAAGTGGTATGTAGGGCGGTGAAGGTGGATTGTCGCGGGGGGAGGCCCCCGCGACACGCGTTTGGACATTCAAGGAATTGGCGAGCTGTCAGGCGCGGCGCCTGATCCAGTTCGAGATCGTATCCTCGTCCGCCTCACCGGCCGCGAGTGACAGCATGACCGCTGTCGCCTCTGCAGGAGATGGCCGAAAATCGACGCCGTTCAATCGCAGGAAAAGCATCATGCAGGCGAATGACGCTCGCTTGTTGCCGTCGATGAACGGATGATTTCGGGACAAACCGAAGGCATATGCAGCAGCTAGTTCGGCCAGATCCTCAACACCATAGGCCCATTTGTTGCGGGGACGTCCTAGTGCGGACTCAAGCAAACCTAGGTCCCGAATGCCGTCAGGTCCACCGAACAAGGTCAGCTGCGCAGCGTGAACGTCTATTGCAAGCGCTGTCGTAATCCAACGGGGCTCGCTCATTTCGCGAGCGCCTTGAAGGTGTCCTGGTATTCCTTGAACAGTTCGCGGGCGACTTCCATCGCCTGTTCATGTTCGGGATCATACGGGCCGATCCGAAGAGATCGGTCCGGCAGCTCCGTCACATAAAGCCAGTCGCCCTGATCGAGGCTGAGGCGCGCGAGGAGGTCCTTCGGCAGGATGACGCCGGTGGAGTTTCCGATCTTCTTGAGTTCGAGCTTCATGGGTCCGCCTTCTGGTGTGTTAGACGGAATGTATAACGCTGGAGGAATGGTGAGGCAAGAGGTTTGTTAGACGGAATGTACAACGGGGCCGCTTGGGCCCCGCCGTGGGGCCCCGCTTACGCTTCCATCGTTTCCAATTCGTCGATCATGCGGGCGATGACGCCGAGGCCCATCTGCCAGAAGCCGGGGTCGGTGGCGTCGAGGCCGAAGGGGGCGAGGAGTTCCTTGTGGTGCTTGGTGCCGCCCGCTTCCAGCATGGCGAAATACTTCTCCTGGAAACCGGGCTCCGCGCGCTCGAAGACGGCGTAGAGCGAGTTCACGAGGCAATCGCCGAAGGCATAAGCGTAGACGTAGAAGGGCGAATGGATGAAGTGCGGGATATAGGTCCAGAACGTCTCGTAGCCCGGACCGAACTCGATGGCCGGGCCGAGGCTTTCGGCCTGCACGCTCATCCAGATCTCGTTGATGCGATCGGCGGTGAGTTCGCCCTCGCGGCGGGCGGTGTGGAGGCGCCGCTCGAAGGTGTAGAAGGCGATCTGCCGAACGACCGTGTTCAGCATGTCCTCGACCTTGGAGGCGAGCAGCGTGCGGCGTTCGGACGGGGATTTCGCGTCCCGCAGAAGCGCCTGAAACGTCAGCATCTCGCCGAAGACCGACGCGGTTTCAGCCAGCGTCAGCGGCGTCGACGACATCAGCGGTCCTTGGCCGGCGGCCAGAACCTGATGAACGCCGTGGCCGAGTTCATGGGCAAGCGTCATCACGTCGCGCGTGCGGCCGAGGTAGTTCACAAGCACGTAAGGGTGCGCGGAGGGCACGGTCGGATGCGCAAAGGCGCCGGGGGCCTTGCCGGGACGAACGGGGGCGTCGATCCAGCGCTCGTCGAAGAATCGGCGGGCAATGTCGGCCATGCGGGGCGAGAAACTGCCGTAGGCGCCAAGCACGACGTCGCGCGCCTCGGCCCAGGGCACATCGCGGGTGACGGCGCCGGGGAGGGGGGCGTTGCGATCCCAGGTGGCAAGCTTCTCCTTGTCCATCCACTTGGCTTTGAGCGCGTAATAGCGGTGCGACAGGCGGGGGTGGGCGTCGTGGACGGCGGCGACTAGCGCGTCCACCACCTCGCGCTCGACGCGATTGGAGAGATGGCGGGCATCGGCGATGTCCTTGAAGCCGCGCCAACGGTCTGAGATTTCCTTGTCTTTAGCGAGCACATTGGAAATCATCGTGAAAATGCGCAGGTTTTCGCCGAAGGTTTTTCCCAGAGCGTCGGAGGCGATCTTCCGCTTCTTCTCGTCGGGATCCTGGAGCAGATGGAGTGCGGATTCGATGGCGACCTGCTCGCCCTCCACATCGAAGCGGAGCGAGGCGATCGTCTCGTCAAAAAGCCGGTTCCAGGCGGAATAGCCGGTCATCGACTTTTCCAGGAACAGTTCCTCCAGCTTGTCGTCGAGCTGATAGGGCTTTTCGAGGCGAATATCCGTGAGCCAGGGACGGTAGTGCCCGAGCGGCGACGCTGCCATCGCCGTATCAAGGGCCGCGTCGTCAAGGCGGTTAAGCTCAAGTTCGAAGAAAAGAAGATGCGAGGAGGTGTTCGTCACCTTCTCCTGAACGTCGCCGTAGAACTTCGCGCGCTTGGGATCCGTGGTGTCGCCGGAATAGAGGAGCCCTGCGTAGGACATCAACCGACCGAGCCGTTCTTGGATCCGTTCATACGCGGCGACGATATCCGCAAGCGCACCGCCGTCGGCGGGGCCCGCCAGGATCGACGCAAGCTTGCCCTTGTGCGCAGCGGAAAAGGCTTCAGCGTCAGACAGCGCCCGCGCAAGGTCCGCGGCGACCTCCGGCGCGTCCGGCGCGGAATAAAGCGCGGTCAAATCCCATTCGGGCAGGGGGCCGAGAGTGTTGGACGCTGTGGACGCGGTTGCTGTCATCGGGGGCATATCTCCGAGATACGGATGATCGGTAGTGATCCATCCATATCGGGTCCCGAGCAGCGCGATCAACGGGCGTTCGACAATCGATCTTTTTATATGCGGATTAAGCAAGCCTTCGTGAGGAATCTTACCGTCGCTTAAGGCAGTCTTTACCGGATCCAGTGATGCTGACCCAAATCGAGACACGCGCGCTCGAGTGCCATTTGAACCGTGCGCTCGGCGGGGAAAGTCATCGCGTTATGGCAGGTCGCATTCTCATCGTTGACGACGACCCAATCCAGCGCCGCCTGCTTGAGGAGGCGGTGAAGCGATTCGGCTACGACCCTGTTCTCGCCGACGGCGGCGAGGCGGGGCTCGCGATACTGGCGGGACCGGCCGGAGCCGACATCGATCTCGTCATTCTCGACCTCGTCATGCCCGATCTTGACGGCATGGGCGTGCTGGAGCGCTTTGGGCGAAACAGCATCGACAAGCCTGTGATCGTGCAGACCTCGCGGGGGGGTATCGACACGGTCGTTGGCGCCATGCGCGCGGGCGCATTCGATTTCATCGTCAAGCCGGTCAGTCACGAACGGCTTCAGGTCGCAATCCAGAACGCGCTCAAGGTGACCGCTCTCGAAGGCGAGATCCAGCGCATGAAGCGCTCGGCTTCGGGCGCGCTGACCTTCCGCGACATTGTAACGAAAAGCGCGGAGATGGCCCGCGTGATCCGGCTCGGCGAGCGGGCTGCCGCGTCCAATATTCCAATCCTGATCGAGGGTGAATCTGGCGTCGGCAAGGAGCTAGTCGCGCGGGCTATCCAGGGCACCTCCGATCGCCGAAACCGGCCCTTCGTGACGGTGAATTGCGGTGCCATCCCCGAGACGCTGGTTCAGAGCACGCTGTTCGGGCACGAGAAGGGTGCGTTTACCGGCGCGGTGGACCGGCATGTCGGCAAGTTTCAGGAATCCCATACCGGAACGCTGTTTCTCGACGAGGTCGGCGAGCTTCCGCTCGACACCCAGGTTCAGCTTTTGCGTGCGATCCAGGAAGGTGAAATCGATCCGGTCGGTTCGCGGCGTTCGATCAAGGTCGATTTCCGGCTAGTTTCCGCGACAAACCGGCGCCTCCTGGACATGGTCAAAGAGGGGCGGTTCCGCGAGGATCTATACTACCGTCTGAATGTGTTCCCGATCTTCGTACCGCCCCTGCGCGACCGGCGGGAAGACATTCCCGCCCTGGTGGACCACTTCATCACGCGGATTGCCGCAGAGGAGAGCAAGCGGCGCGTTGTCGGCATCCGCCCGGACGCGCTGGACATGCTCCAGGCCTATCATTGGCCGGGCAACATCCGTCAGCTCGAAAATGTGGTGTTCCGCGCCGTCGTTCTGGCTGACGGCAGCCATCTGACCGTCGATGAATTCCCCCAGATCGCGGCGCAAGTGGGCCATGTCTCGGCCGTGCGGCGTGTGGAAGGCGAGGACGTGCTTCGCCGCGATGCTGCGCCCGTCCATCAGCCCGCACCCACGGTTTCCACCTCCGCCGTGCCGGAGCGTGAGGCCGACGCGGGGTTCATCGGCGTGGCGGTTCTCCAGCCCCATCGCAGTGATCCCGCGCCGTTCGGCTTTCTCAGGTCGCTCGCCGACGACGGCCACGTCCGCACCCTGGTGGAGGTGGAGGAGGAAATGATTCGCCTTGCGATCGACCACTACAACGGCCGGATGGCTGAAGTGGCTCGCAGGCTGGGCATCGGTCGCTCCACGCTCTACCGCAAGCTTAAGGAATACGGCCTATCGGACGGCGAACCGGAGACAGGTGTGGCCGCAGAGTGACGGCCTGCCAAGAATTCGGACCCACGTGGATCAAGCCCTTGCGCGGATTCCGCGACTAGCTGAAATGATACGGAAATTTCAGGTGGATATGATGATTTTTGGCATGGGCATGCGCCGATTCACCGTTGCCATGTTAGCTGGAACCGCGCTGGCGGCCGTCAGCAGCGCTGCGGTGGGACAAGAGGCTACGCCCGCTGCGCCCGATCCCATGACCCTGCAACTCGCGGCGCCGGTTGCCATGCCTGAGGCCGCGCCCTTCTCGGAGGGTGTCCAGGCCCCCGTGGCGGCTGTGGTGCCGCCTGCCGTGGTTCCAGCCGTCGTTGCTACGCCCGCTGTCGTCGCCGCTGCCCCCCTACCGGTCGTTCCGGCGGCCGACATTGCGCTTGCGATCGGTGCGCTGGTGTCTCGCGATCAGTCGACCTTGTCCTTCCAAGAGAAGAAGCAGGCGGCGGCTATTCAGGAATTCTATCTCGAACGTGGCGATCTTCCCGCTTGGGTGGAAAATGGCGCGCCGAGCGCGCGGGCGTCCGCCGTGCTGACGCGCCTCACCCGTGCCGCCGAAGACGGTTTGGATCTTGCTGAGTTGGCGCTGCCCGATCCGGCGTCGTTGCAGCCGAACGCGGTCGACATTGCCACCTTCGACGTTGCACTAACCTCCGCGATCGCGACTTTCGCGCGCTATGCGTCTGCGGGGCGGGTTGTGCCGACCTCGATCTACAAGGACATTACGCGAAAGCCCGAACCGGTCGATCCGATCGCCTCGCTCATCGCTGTGGCGGGGGCCGATGATACCGGCTCCGTTCTCGACGGTTTCAATCCGCCCCACGAGCAGTTCAAGCGTCTGAAGCAGCAGTTGGCGACCGTTCGTGCCCAAGTGGCCGAGCCGCGGCCCGAACCGATCGCTGACGGCGTGAGCCTGAAGCCCGGCCGCGCCGATCCGCGCGTTGCGGCGATCCGGGATCGCCTGATGGTGGCGGCCCCGGCCGATCCGTTGCTGGGCGATGTCTATGACAATGCCACGGTCGAAGCGGTCAAGGTGTTCCAGGCCAGGAATGGGCTTACCGCCGATGGCGTCGTCGGGGCTCGTACGCTCGCTGCCCTCAATGGCGGCGATAGCGACGTTGAAGGCACTCTTCTTGCCAATCTGGAAATGTGGCGGTGGATGCCGCGTGACCTTGGCCCCGACCATGTGTTCGTGAACGTTCCCGAGTTCATGGCTCATGTGGTCCGAAACGGCCGTGAGGTGCACGAGACGCGGGTCATTGTCGGCAAGGTCGTGAACCAAACGCCGATCTTTTCCGCTGAGATGCAGTATCTCGTGGTCAATCCGTTCTGGCATGTGCCGGAATCGATCAAGGTCAAGGAGATGCTGCCCGAGATCCAGGCCGATCCCGTGGGCTATTTCCAGCGTCATGGTTACGAGGCCACCTGGGAAGGCATGGTCATCGACCCTGCCAGCGTGGTCTGGGACGAAAACGCCGTGAAGGCGGTCGGTATTCGTCAGGTGCCCGGCGAGGCCAATGCGCTTGGCAATATCAAGTTCATGTTCCCGAACAAGCACGCCGTGTATCTGCACGATACGCCGTCGCGCAAGCTATTCGGTCGCGACTACAGGGCCTTCAGCCACGGCTGTGTCCGCGTCGACGACCCCATGGCGTTTGCCGAGGCGATCTTGCAGGGGGATCCCTCGTGGACGGTTCCGAAACTGGAAGCGATGTTCGGTGGTGCGGAGCAGCGTGTGGACCTCACGCGCAAGCTGAAAGTGCATATCGCCTATTTCAACGCCTGGGTGGAAAGCGACGGAACCCTGCGGAACTGGGAAGACCTCTACGGTCACGTCAAACGAATCAAGGTCGCGCTGGGGCGCTGAAGCCGGTTCGAAAGCAGGCATCCGGTTAAGCCCGGCACCTTGTTGTGCCGTGCTTTTTTATTTCAGAGTCCCACCTCGTTCACCCCTCGACTAGCTATTTCGGGCGATTGCTCAATGGGCGCTTGGCGTTTTCATGCTTCGCGGCTACTCTGCGCCCGGCTCGATGAGAGCTGAGGGGGTGGTTCGAGGGGCTTCACTGGCTTTTCGGTTGGTCCGCGATCCTTACGGTAAACTGTTGCTTAATGGTTGCCGTTCATGGTCGTCGCCGGGCTGGAGCGAAACCCTGACACCAGGCAGGAACGCTTGAAAAAGACGATTGAATCGAACCGAACGACCAAACCGCAGGACGGTTTAGCTCAGAAAAGCTATGCTCATTCTGTGCTATCCAGGTGTCTTCCGAACCACGCTCAAACGCTGAGTTTGGCTCGCACCTTCCTGTGGGCCGTGGTTGGAGCCGTCTCTGTGTTCGCCGTCACCGTCGCGTCGGCAGCGGCCGAAACGCGCACGCTCGATCTTTACAACACGCATACGAAGGAACGTTTGACGATCACCTTCAAGAAGGATGGTCGCTTCATTCCATCGGCGCTGTCGCAGCTCAACCAGTATCTCCGAGATTGGCGGCGGAACGAGGCCATCAAGATGGATCCTCGCCTGTTCGATACTGTGTGGGAGTTGCATCGTCAGTCGGGTTCCCGTCAGCCGATTCATGTGGTCGGCGGATATCGCTCGCTCGCGACCAACAATATGCTGCGGTCCAGGTCCCGAGGTGTTGCCAAGGAAAGCCAGCATACGCGCGGCAAGGCGATGGACCTCTTCATTCCGGACGTGTCCGTCAACCGGTTGCGTGAGATCGGCATCAAGATGCAGTCCGGCGGCGTCGGCTGGTATCCAAGCGCCAACAGTCCCTTCGTGCATATCGACGTCGGCAGCGTTCGTGCGTGGCCGCGCATGACGCGGACACAACTCGTCAAGCTGTTCCCGGACGGCAAGACCGTGCACCTTCCCGCCGATGGAAAGCCGCTTGCCGGCTACCAAGAAGCTTTGGCTGAGGTCAAGCGCAACGGCGGCGCTCGCGCCGTTTCGATGGCAAGTAGCAGCGAAGCCGGATCCACAAGGAAGGGCGGCGGATTGCTCGCCATGTGGTTCGGGGGCGACGAGGAAGACGCTTCTGAGGAACTTTCGGCCTCTGCGGCCGATGGAGCCCGTGCCCAAGCGGCGGAAACCCAGCCGGCGGCGCCTGAACCGGCGAAGAAAGAACCACCGGCTGCCGAGCCTGTCTTGGCGATGACCGCGCCTCCGCCAGCTCCAGAGTCCGGCACCGTCACGAGCCTTGCGGATGCGACGCTTCCGGGTGTCGGTTCAAAAGAGGCTGTTCCCACGCAAGTCGCTTCGCTCACTCCTCCCCCGCCACCGCGTGCCAAGCCGGACGAACTGGTCGCCTTGCCTCCCGATCCCGTACTTGTTGCGGCGATTGTCCCGCGTAGCCGTCCGGATGTTCCGGCGAACCGTATGGTCGCTTCGCTCGATCAGGAAATGCGGCCGTCCCAGCCCACTGTGGATACATCATCAGACATGCGGTCTCCGGGCTCCGGCGAACCGATCGACGCCCGCATGGCGCTTGCGGAAGTGGCGAACGATCCGCAGTCTGCTCGTTCTACCGGCGCAATTTTGAGCTACGCCTCGGCATCGAGTTCGCTTCCCGGCGAAACCGCTCGCCGACCCGCGCTTGCGCGCACGCCTCAGACCGTGCAACTGGCTGGTATGCGCGGCAATGGGTCTGGTCAGGCGGATCCGTTCGCCAGCCTGCCGCCCTTCCCCGAGCTGAAGAGCAACATGCTGGCTACGCTTTCAACCGCGCTGCCAGTCGCCGATCTGCCGCTGCTGGACGCCGAGCAGTCGGTGTATGGCGTGGTGTTTGCCCGCTTCACACATCCCAATCAGCGTCTCTTGGACTCGCTCCTTGTTGCGCCGGTACGCCCAATCGCCGACGGCTTCACCGTGGCGACCAGCAGCGAACTGACGTTGACCGGGTTCACGAGCGGCACGATCAGCCGTATCTCGGCCAGTGCCGCCGTTGGCGAAAACAAGTTTGCTATGCGCTGATCTCTCCAGGTCGTATGACCATGAAAAAAGCCGCCAGATCCGATCTGGCGGCTTTTTGTTTTTCTGCGGACAACGATGTTCCGGAGAGGATCAGAGATCCTCGTCTGCCTCGTCCGGCTTGCGGTTCATCGACTTCAGCTTGGCGAACACGGCGTTGGCGTCGAGTTCGTCTTCGTCCTTCTGCGATGAGCCGGAGCGGAAGCCGGCGAGGGCATTGGCCGATGTGGTCTCTTCCACGGGCAAGAGGCCCGGCGCTTGCTCCAGAACCTTTTCCGGATTGGCCTTACCGGCCTTCTCGACTTCCATGTCCAGTTCCAACTGGCTGCAGAGGCCAAGCGTTACCGGATCCATCGGGGTCAGATTATTCGAGTTCCAATGCGTGCGGTCACGGATCTGCGCGATCGTGGACTTGGTGGTGCCGACGAGGCGCATGATCTGCGCGTCTTTAAGCTCGGGATGGTTCCGGACCAGCCAAAGAATGGCGTTGGGACGATCCTGTCGGCGCGAAACCGGAGTGTAGCGCGGGCCACGGCGCTTGCTCGATTCGGGCACGCGCACCTTGGGGTCGGCGAGCTTCAGGCGGCGCTCGGGTTCCTTCTCGGCGCGCTGGATTTCCTCGCGGGTCAACTGACCCGTCAGAACCGGGTCAAGACCCTTGATGCCTTGCGCGGCCTCACCGTCCGCGACGGCCTTCACCTCAAGCGGGTGAAGCTTGCAGAAGGCGGCGATCTGATCGAAGGAAAGGGCCGTGTTCTCGACCAGCCAGACCGCGGTTGCCTTCGGCATGAGGGGCGCGTTCGACATTTTGATACAGTCCTTTCATTGGTCCGCCGGCTTCTCGCCGGTGGTCCTTGGTCTCGCATCGCGATGACTTTGGGAATGGTCGGTATATATAGTGCGCCGGGCGCCCTTGCAATGCGGCGTAGCACGGGGGGTGATCGAGGCCTGATCAGCCGGTAACGAGCATGATCTTGCCGATGTGGTCGCCCTCCAAGCGCTCATGGGCCTTGGCCGCATCGGTGAGGGAGAACACGGTGTCGATCACCGGTGCAATCTTGCCGGCGGCGAGCAAAGGCCAAACGGCTTCTTCCAGTGCTGCTGCGATCTTGGCTTTGAAGGCTGTGTCGCGGGGGCGGAGGGTGGAGCCGGTGTAGGTCAGCCGCTTCATCATGACGCGAGAGGCGTTCAGCGTCACCTTGGCCCCGCGCAGGAAGGCGATCTGCGCAATCCGGCCGTCCATGGCGGCGGCTTCGAAATTTCGGTCGATGTAATCGCCGCCGACCATGTCGAGAATGACATCGGCGCCATGCCCGCCGGTTGCGGCTTTTACGACGCCGACGAAGTCTTCCGTGCGGTAATTGATCGCGACGTCGGCGCCGAGCACACGGCAGACTTCGCATTTCTCATCGCTTCCGGCTGTCGCGATCACAAAGGCGCCGAAGGCTTTTGCCAGTTGAATAGCGGTTGTGCCGATGCCGCTGGTTCCGCCATGAACGAGGAAGCGTTCGCCGGCCTTCAGGCCCGCGCGGTCGAAGACGTTCGACCAGACAGTGAAAAAGGTCTCAGGCAGCGCTGCTGCCCGAACGGCGTCGAAGCCAGCGGGAAAGGGCATGCAGTTGCAGCCGTCTACCACGGCGTATTCGGCGTAGCCGCCCCCCGCCACCAGCGCAGTCACCCGATCGCCGATTTCCCACGGTCCGGGATTTGCCCCGCAAGCGACAACGGTGCCTGCGAATTCGAGACCGGGAATGTCGGATGCGCCGGGCGGCGGTGCATAGCCGCCTTGGCGCTGCAAGCTATCCGGCCGGTTGATGCCGATCGCCTCCACCTTGACCAGGACGTCTCGTTCCCCAGGGATCGGCACGGGTCGCGTCGCTGGACGCAGAACGTTCGGCCCGCCGGGAGCGGTGATTTCGATGACCGTCATGCTATCGGGTAGTTGGGGCACGCGGAGCCTCCTTCACGGACACTTTGGCGGAGATAGACCTGTTTGCCGGATCGGGGAAGAGCCGTATGATCGCAAACAAACCGAAGATCAGGAGACTGCCATGGCCGCCGAGGACGAACCGCTTCGCCGCAAGATCGTTCATGACATCGGTCAAGACCTTGGAATTCTCTCGGTCGACGAGCTGTCCGAGCGCATCGGGCTCTTGCAAGCCGAAATCGAGCGGCTGGAACGCGAAAAAGCCTCCAAATCCGCGACGCGATTGGCGGCTGAATCTCTATTCAAAGTAAAGTAACCGAGCAATTCTGAGGCATTAGAGAGAGTCTTCACGCTGATACGTTCAAACTGGCCGTTTAGATCCAGGCAATTAGCACTCCATTAACCGTCTCAATTTACCATAGTTTCGGTCCAGAGTTCTGGATTTTGAGTGGCTCCTGTCGCTCTTTCTGTCAACTTTCTGCTAACTTCTGAGGGCTGCGCATCTGCGCGGCCCTTTTTTCATGTTGGTTTGCGTGTTAGGTCGTAACAATGAGCTCGATCATTGGCACGGCAGTTGCTGTGGCCAGTTGGTGAGGGTGGATGGTCCTAAAGTGGCACGGGCTGCCGGTGTTTCCGGGGTTTTGGGGCCACAACCATCCACCTGTGAGGTACGAGGCAACTTTCGATGAACGAGTTTCCCGCTGAGCCCGCCGCCAAGGTCGAAACGATCGCGTTTGGTGATCGCTTCGCCGGGTCCGAGACGTTCCGCGACCTGTTCCGCGAGGGGATGACCTTGGTGGAACAGACGGCCGCCTATCTCGATGGTCCTGGACGGGCCGCGAGCCGCGAACTTTCGCGTAGCGGGGCGCTGTCCTATACGACGGAGTCTATGCGGTTGACGACGCGGCTGATGCAGGTGGCGTCCTGGCTGCTGCTCCAGCGGGCGGTAAACGAAGGCGAACTCACGCCCGAACTGGCCAACAATGAAAAGAACAAGGTGAAGCTTGACGGGCCTGCGGGTTCGCAGCGCGGCCCGGCGCTCGAGGACCTGCCGGAGGATCTGATTGCTCTGATCGAACGGTCCATCCGTCTGCAGGAGCGTGTTCAGCACCTTGATCAAGCGATGTACGGTCCGAAATTGGACGACATTCCCGTCAACAGGGTCGCGCGCGACCTCGGGCGTCTGGCCGATGCATTCGGCGCGCGCACGGCAACGGACTGATAGCGGGGCTTCGCGGGACTGACAGCCGCGCTTCGCGAAGGCCCAAAGAAAAAGCCCCGGCCGTTGGACCGGGGCTTTTTGATTTCTTGCGGAGCCCGATAATCAGGCGCTGAACAGACCGCCAAACTTAGACTTGAAGCGAGAAACGCGGCCGCCACGGTCCATCAACTGCTGGGTGCCGCCGGTCCAGGCCGGATGAACCTTCGGGTCGATATCGAGGTTGAGCGTGTCGCCCTCGGAGCCGTAGCACGACCGGGTGATGAACTCGGTCCCATCGGTCATGACGACCTTGATGGTGTGGTATTCGGGGTGGATGCCATCCTTCATCGCGTCACGCCTCTCAAATGGTGCACCGGAGATGGTGCCGGGCTTCACGAGCCCAAATCCTGTTCACAGACCGCCATCGCAGAGCCACGACGAAAGCCGCCGGCGGAAACCGCGGCGGCCCGGACTGTGAGGTCGGCGGCTTCTATACAGGAGATGCGGCTAAGGGACAAGGCGCGAGGCGCCGAGCGAGCGGTGATCGCATCGAGCACCTTGCGTATTTGGTGCGAGGCGTGGTCATCTCGCCCGGACGTAAATGCGGAGATCGTTTTCGGTGGCGGATGGTAGTGTAGAACGGCTTGGCGACCGGGCTCCGGACAAGGCGGAGCGGCGTTTCAATGTGCGTCCGCTGTTGGCGCTTGCACCTTATCTCATGCGATACAAGGGCCGGATGTTCGGCGCCCTTGCCGCCCTGGTGGCCGCGTCCGCCGCGACTTTGACGGTGCCGGTGGCCGTGCGCGCCATGATCGACCATGGGTTCTCCGCTGAAGATGCAGAGAACATCAACCTGATCTTTTTCGGCCTTGTCGGCCTGGTCCTCTGGCTCTCGGCCGCGTCTTCGCTGCGCTATTATCTCGTGATGACGCTTGGTGAGCGCGTCGTTGCGGACGTGCGTACGGCCGTTTTCGACCACTTGATGAAGCTGTCCCCTGCCTTCTTCGACATTTCAAAATCCGGCGAGATCGTCTCGCGGCTAACGGCCGACACGACGCAGATCAAATCCGCCGCCGGATCCAGCGCGTCGGTCGCGCTACGGAATGTCGTTCTGTTTATCGGCGCTGCGACCATGATGGTGGTCACAAGCCCCCGGCTCTCCCTGTTCGTGCTCGGCGCCATCCCGCTGATCGTGCTTCCGCTTGTTGCCTTCGGCCGCTCCGTGCGCAAGCGTGCACGTGCCGCGCAAGATACGCTCGCGGATGCCAGTGCGTTTGCACAGGAGGCGATCGGGGCGGTTCGGACCGTGCAAGCCTATACGTCCGAGCGGACAGCCGTTGGCCGCTTCAGCGACGCCGTGGAGCTTTCGTTCCGCGCGGCGCAGACGCAGGTGCGAACGCGGGGTATTTTGACCTTCGTCGCCATCTTCATGATCTTTTCCAGCGTGGTGGCCGTGCTGTGGGTCGGCGCGCATGACGTGCTTGCCGGCCGGCTGACGGCGGGCACGCTGGGTCAATTCGTGCTTTACGCCGTGTTCGCGGCAGGGGCTCTGGGTGAACTCAGTCAGGTGTGGGGCGAGATTTCGTCAGCCGCTGGTGCAGCCGAACGGTTGACAGAACTGCTGGTCGCCAAGCCGGCCGTTTCACCGCCAAAAAAGCCCGTGCCTTTGCCGGTGCCGCCTATGGGCGAGATCCAATTCGAGCGGGTATCCTTCGCCTATCCCGGCCGGCCCGAATTACAGACACTCACCGACGTGAGTTTCACCATCCGGCCCGGCGAAACCGTTGCGATCGTGGGGCCGTCGGGTGCTGGGAAATCGACGCTTTTCCAATTGATCCTGCGGTTCTACGACCCGGACGCCGGCCGTATTCTCATCGACGGGGTTGATGTGCAAACGGCCGATCCTGAGGCGGTGCGGAGCCGTATGGCCCTTGTGGCGCAAGACCCGACGATCTTCGCGGCGAGTGCGCGCGAGAACATAAGCTTCGGACGATCCGATGCCACCCGTATGGCGGTTGAAAACGCTGCCGGCGCTGCCCACGCCGATACCTTCCTGAGCGCTCTACCGGACGGATACGAAACGGTGCTCGGAGAGCGCGGCGTGACGCTATCCGGCGGTCAACGCCAGCGCGTCGCGATCGCCCGCGCGATCTTGCGCGACGCGCCGATCCTGCTCCTTGATGAAGCGACGTCCGCCCTCGACGCCGAGAGCGAGCGGCTGGTGCAAGAGGCCATCGACCGGCTCGCCAAAGAGCACACCACGCTCGTCATTGCGCATCGATTGGCGACCGTAGTCGGCGCTGACCGGATCCTGGTGATAGATGCCGGACGTATCGTCGAAGTCGGTACGCATGAGGAACTGGTGGCGCGCGGTGGGCTCTATGCCCGGCTGGCGAGATTGCAGTTCGAGCAAGTGTAAAGCCGCGAGAGATTTTCTGTGAATTTTAACCTTGCCAAAAGCTGAATTGGCACAGGTGATTCATACTTATTTTTATCACTCTCCCGCTATAATTGCCATTAGAGTAGCTCTTCGACGCCGCCCAGAATTTCAATCCCTCGGGCTTGGCGCGCGGGTGCTCTTCGTGAATTCGAAAGCAAGGTTGTTCGGGAGCGTTGTAATGAGTCGCGTTGTTTCCTGTTCGGTCGTCCTCGCTACGGTTTCCACTGCGCTCGTTCACGCTGCGGATCTGCCAAGCCAAGGGATGGCCACTCCCCCGCAAGCGTCCATGAGCGATTCGGCTATTCAACTACGGGTCAGTGCCGGTTTCGGCATCGTGCCCGACTATGAGGGCTCGAATGATGTGATGTTCATCCCGGCGTTGGCCGCCAAAATCTCCTACGGCAACTACTATGTCGACGTCCAAGGACTTTCCGCCCGCGTGAATGTTTGGGACGACCCGTCGCTCAACTTCGGCGCCATTCTCTCCTACGGCAACGGTCGGAGCGATGTTGAGGATGACGTCATCCGGAGAATGGCCAAAATCGACGAAGCTTTAAATCTCGGCGGCTTTGTAAGCTACGAATTCAAGAACATTATGAGCAATGTCGACAGCGTCACCGTCGATCTGGAAGCCGTCGCGGATATCACCGGCGGATCTGAAGGCGTGGTCGCCACAGCTTCGCTCAGCTATGCAACGCCTCTAACGGAGCGCTGGCTGATGTCGCTCGGCGGTTCGGTTTCATGGGCGTCGGGCGGCTATGCGAGCACTCATTTCGGCGTGAACGCAGCGGACAGCGCGGCAAGCGGTCTTGCGGCTTATTCCCCGACCGGCGGCGTCAAGGATGTCGGCATCGACGCCACTTTGACCTACGTCGTGGATGAGAACTGGTCCGTGAGCGGCGTCGCCAGCGTCAGCCAGTTGCTTGGCGATTTCGCGGACAGCCCGGTTGTCGATCAGCGCGGCTCGGCGACCCAGGCGGCGGCGTTGCTCGTCGTCAACCGGACGTTCTAAGCGGCGCCGCTAATCGGTCCGACACCGCTGAACCGACAAGAAATCCGCCCGAACATGGTTCTGGCGGATTTTTGCTGTGTGCGATCAAGACGGTCGCATCGACATGAAGCAGAAGAGCAGCGGCGCAGCAAACTTGTTGCCAAGCTTGCCCGCCCTCTCGCTCTCCTGCGCCGTTTAAACGCCTAAGCCGCGCCGCAAAAGCGAAACCCGCCGGTAGGGGATCCGGCGGGTTGCATGCGGCATGTTGAAGTGTTTTCCAGCCTTAGCTCGGCTGAGGCTCCAGGCCGGGGCCGCCCGGTTCCTCGCCGGCTTTCGGCTTGGCACGGGTCGAGGGCACGGCCGACGAACGGGGCGCGGGCGGCTCGTCGAAGGCGTCGCGGATCGGAGGCTTTCCGGCGAGGAGGTTCTTGATCTCGTCACCTGTCAATGTCTCGTATTCGAGCAGGGCCTTGGCGAGACGTTCCATGTCGTCGCGCTTTTCGGTGATGATCCGGCGGGCGGTCTGCAAGCCCTCATCCACGAAGCGTCGCACTTCCGTGTCGATCTTCTTCATGGTGTCGCCGGACACATTCTGCTGGCGCGAGACCGAGTGACCGAGGAAAACCTCTTCCTGGTTTTCGCCATAGGCCACCGTGCCAAGCTCCTTGGAGAAGCCCCAGCGGGTAACCATCGCGCGGGCGATGCGGGTCGCCTGTTCGATGTCTGACTGGGCGCCGGAGGTGACCTTCTCGTCGCCAAAGAAGGTTTCCTCGGCGATCCGGCCGCCCATCGCCATGGCGATGCGCGAGGTTAGTTGCTCGTAGGAGATCGAGATCTGATCGCGTTCCGGCAGATACTGCACCATGCCGAGCGCACGGCCGCGCGGAATGATGGTGGCCTTATGGATGGGGTCGCAGGCCGGCATATTGAGCGCGACGATGGCGTGACCGGCCTCATGATAGGCGGTGAGGCGCTTTTCTTCGTCGGTCATGACCATGCGGCGTTCCGCACCCATCATGATCTTGTCCTTGGCATCGTCGAATTCGGCAGCCGTGACGAGACGCTTGGAACGGCGGGCGGCGAGGAGTGCCGCCTCGTTGACGAGGTTCATGAGATCCGCACCGGAGAAGCCGGGGGTGCCACGGGCGAGCGTCTTCAGATCGACGTCGGGCGCGAGCGGGACCTTGCGGACGTGGACCTTCAGGATCTTCTCGCGACCGATGATGTCCGGGTTCGGCACCATTATCTGACGGTCGAAGCGGCCCGGACGCATCAGCGCGGGGTCCAGCACGTCCGGCCGGTTGGTCGCAGCGATGATGATAACGCCTTCGTTGGCCTCGAAGCCGTCCATCTCCACGAGGAGCTGGTTCAGCGTCTGCTCACGCTCGTCGTTGCCACCGCCGAGGCCGGCGCCGCGATGACGGCCGACCGCGTCGATTTCGTCGATGAAGATGATGCAAGGCGCGTTCTTCTTGGCTTGCTCGAACATGTCGCGGACGCGGCTTGCGCCGACGCCGACGAACATCTCGACGAAGTCCGAGCCGGAAATCGTGAAGAAGGGCACGTTGGCTTCGCCGGCTACGGCGCGAGCGATCAGGGTCTTACCCGTTCCCGGAGGACCGACGAGGAGAACGCCACGCGGAATGCGGCCGCCAAGGCGCTGGAACTTCTGCGGGTCGCGCAGGAACTCGACTATTTCCTGGAGGTCTTCCTTGGCTTCGTCGACACCGGCGACGTCTTCGAAGGTGACGCGGCCGTGGGCCTCGGTCAGGAGCTTGGCTTTGGATTTGCCAAAGCCCATGGCCTTGCCGCCGGCGCCGCCCTGCATCTGGCGCATGAAAAAGATCCAGAGGCCGAAGATGATCAGCATCGGCAGCCACGACACCAGCGTACCGATCAGCGAGAAGCCCTCGGTCGCGGGCTTGGCATTGATCGTCACGTTCTTGGCCGTCAGCGCTTCGATGTAGTTGGCACTGGCCGGCGCATAGGTCTGGAACGCGGTGCCGTTCGCATAGCGGCCCGTGATCGCCTGATCCATGATCGTGACATCGCGAACGTTGCCCTGCTCAACCTCCTGGAGGAAGTTCGAGAACGGGATATCGTTCGAGGCTTGGCGTTGACCGGGGCTCTGGAAGAGCTGGAACAGCGCGATGAGCAGGAGCCCTATGATGACCCACAGGGCGAAGTTCCGGAAGTTGGCGTTCATCGTCGACCTTTACGCCCGGGCAGTGGCGCCAGAAGAGACATTTCAGCAAAAGACTCGCGAACCGAGCCTGCTGTCGTAGAGATAAAGATAGGTTGACCGGCGCGCGTTGCCAACCCAGCCTTGGTTTGTGATCGTCGTCTTTGTCAGTCGGCTGCGCGCCTATCTAAAAAACCCGCCGAGAATAGGCCTCCATGGCCTCACACTCCATCCGTATTTCAGGTCGCGGTTAATCGTCCCATGCTTTTTCGCCGGGTCCGATCGCGCCAAGCGGTATCAAATCGAGCGCGAATGTACGACCGGCCAGGGTGTGCTGGCCTATGGCAAGCGCTGTGCCCTGCCACCGCACGGCGGGAAGCGAGGCTGCTGCTGCCTTGGGAAGGTCGCGGCGGCGTTCGTCGCCTTGGGCCGATCCAATCGTGAGACCCTGCGGTACATCGCCGCTCAGCGAAATCTGGAAGCGGCTGTCCCAGATCGTTGTGCCGGGGCCTTGCAGATCATGTTCGCGGAAACCGGTGCGGCCCGCCTCGGCGTAAATCCAGACGCGGTCCCGGCGGGGGTCGAGCACCACGCCGGCCATTGTAGCGCGGCGGGCGGTTGCCGCGCCGGCGCGGAACGCCTCCGTCCAGGCTTCCAGCGGCGCTGCCCGCGGCAGGTAGGCGTCGTGGCGGATCGTTCGCACGAGGGTCGCGACGAGGCGGAGCGCAATTTCCTCGGGCGATTCGCGAAGACGCGCCGCCTCGATTTCAAAGACGCCGCCATGGTCCGTAACGGCGGCATGGAACAGGGCATCCACCATGGTTTGCAGCGCGGACGCGGCGCGGGCGAGACGGTGAGCGGTGCCGGCCAACCGATCCGCATCGAGACCGATTGCCGCAAGGTCCGGCATCATCCGGCGGATGCGGGCGCGCAAAAACCTGTCCGATGCGTTCGCCGGGTCATCGACGAAGGGAATCCCAGCCTTGTCGAGAATCGCGACAAGCCGGCTTTTCGGAATGCTCAAGAGCGGACGCACGAAGCGAACGCCGTGAGCCGTCCGTTCCGCTGCCATCCCTGCAAGGCCCCAGACACCGGAGCCGCGCGCGAGGCGAATCAGCAGCGTTTCGGCCTGGTCGTCCAGCGTATGGCCAAGCGCGACGGCGTCCAGCGACAAGCGGCGGGCTTCATCGGCGAGAAGGCGGTAGCGGGCGTCACGGGCGGCGGCTTGGATGCCCGATTGCGGCGGTTCGCCCTCATGCCGCCAAACGAGGAGGCTTGCTGGATGTCCAAGACTGCTCGCCAGCACCGCTACGGCCTCGGCCTCGGCGTGGGCACTGGCGCGAAGTCCATGGTCCACGGTGAGTACGTGGAGCGTGGGCGGCGCCGGTAGGGTCTTTGCCCAGCGGTCGAGAAGGACGAGAAGTGCGGAGGAGTCCGGGCCGCCCGAAACGGCTACACCAATTCGGGCCGACCTAGCGAGCGGCGCAAAAAGCGCGGCGATTTCGGCAGGCTCCATCGGTCCTTCGTCGGCGGACCGCGCAGTCATGGTCCTAGCAGCCGTTCTTCGTTTTCTGGGCGGAAACCTTCTGGAGCAAGGCACTGCCTGCGCTTGGGAATTTCTTCTCGACCTCACGATATGTCGCGCAGGCCGCGTCCTTCTCGCCGAGACCTTCCAGGGAAAGACCGAGCTTTAAAAGACTTTCCGGCGCCTTCTGGTTCTTCGGGTAATCGCGATAGGTCGTGAGATAAGCGTCAGCCGCGTCACGGAAGAGGCTCCGCGCGAAATAGCTTTCGCCGAGCCAGAAATGGGCATTGCCGACCATTTGATCTTTGGGATGATCCTTCAGGAATTGCTTCAAGCTGGATTCGGCCTGCGCGTAGTCACCCGAAACGATGTAGCCATAGGCTTGGTCATAGGCCGCGCGCGGGTCGGCCGGTTGTTCCAGCGCGGCGACGGCGACATCGCCGGCGGGGGGCGGATCGAGCGGCGTCGTGCGCAGTCCGGTATCTGCCACATCCACGCCGGTGTCGGTTGCGATCGGAGGCGTTTCATAGGTGGGCTCGCCGCGTGCGATCGCAGAGAGATCGAGCGGTCCCCCAAGCGCGCTGCTGGAGCCGGGCGCCCCGGCCGTTTCGTCGCCCGGAATCGTGCCGAGCGTGCTCGGCGGCGTGCCAAGCTCCTGCGACCCGTTGGCGTCCATGGGCTCATCGATCGAGAAGCCATTCGACAGATCGGCCGGCTGCTCTGCCGTATCGGCGACAGGCGCGGCCTCGCTACGCTGAGCGCCGGTTCCGCCGCCTTCAACCGCTTTCAGGCGGAACTCGGTCTCCTCGCGTTGACGACGGAGCAGATCCTGCAATTCCCGCAGTTGGAACGTCAGTTCCTCAATGCGGCCGTTCAACTGGCGCATCTGGTCTTCCATCCGCTCAACGCGCATGGCTTGGTCCGCGAGGCTTGCCGACGACTGAGCCAGCACGATGGTTCCGCTACCCGCCGCCGGGATATCGGCGGGCGGCAAGGGGCCGGGTCCAAAAGCGAAAGCCGCCGCCGGGGCAAGAACAAGTGCGGCTGCAACCGAGCGCGCCATGCGCTGCGGCCAGCGACGCCCATAAGGTGATCGAGTCATGGGATCTCCCGTGAGGCGCCGCCCTCCTTCGGCGGCGCTCCTTTCATCGTGATTTAGCACCATAGTCGCGATGTCGGCCGAATTTTGACCCCGCGACAAAGAAAAACCCCGACGCCGGGCGGCATCGGGGTTCGATCGATCCAATCGTGTCCAGCGACGATCAGCTTCCGGCGTTGTTCAGCACGGTGACGGCCCGGCGGTTCTGCGCCCAGCACGAATCTTCGTCGCAAAGCGCGACGGGGCGTTCCTTGCCGTAAGAGAGTGTGCGAAGGCGCTGCGCCGAGACGCCGCGCGCGACGAGGTAGTCGTGTGCTGCCTTGGCGCGGCGGGCGCCGAGGGCGAGATTGTATTCGCGGGTGCCGCGTTCGTCGGCATGGCCTTCGATCGTGACGCTGTAGCGGGGGTAGAGGGCGAGCCACTGAGCCTGACGATCCAGCGTCGCGCTGCCGTCGGCAGTCAGAGAGGAGCTATCCGTTTCGAAGAAGACGCGGTCGCCCACGTTCACCACGAAATCCTGCGCCGTCCCGGGCGATGCAGCCCCGGCGCCGTTCGGACCGGCCAGTTGGCTGTCGATTTCGCTCGGGCTTTTGGCGCAGGCCGCGGCCAAAAGGGCAAAGCCCAGGCCAAGCGCCAGCGTAGCGCGGCGGCTGAAAGTGGTGGAAGCGATGCTATTCATCCCGGTTACCTCTACTCAATACCCGACTGACCGGTAGTTCATAGGTCTTGGTAAACGACCGTGGTTAAGACCGCGTGGAGAAATGTGGTCAACGAATCGTAAACTCGGGCCTGTCCGGTGGTCGGCTGTGAAGGGCGAAAAGCGCGGCGCCGGACCAAAATACGGGCGCCGCACGATGATCAATTTAGGAGCGGCGACCACGCCGGATCGGACCCGAATGACGGGGTCGCGACGCGCTGCTCGTTACGGCCCGTCAGGTCCACGGACCAGAGTTGCGGCCCGCCGCTGGCGCCGCCGACGTCGCGGAAGAACATGATCACGCGGCCGTTGGGCGCCCAGGTCGGACCTTCATTGTGGAACCCTTCGGTGAGGATCCGCTCGCCTGAACCGTCCGGCTTCATGACGCCGATGGCGAAGCGGCCGGACATCTGCTTGGTGAAGGCGATCAAATCACCGCGCGGCGACCAGACGGGCGTGGAATAGCGACCTTGGCCGAAGGAGATGCGGGTCGCTTCGCCGCCGCCCGCGTTCATCACGTATAGTTGCTGATTGCCGCCCCGATCGGATTCGAACACGACCCGTTGGCCGTCCGGCGCGTAGGAGGGCGAGGTGTCGATCGCCGCCGCATCCGTGAGACGCGTCGTGGTGCGCGAGCGCAGATCCATGGCGTAGATGTTGGCGTTGCCGCCGTCTTCCAGGCTCATGACCACGCGCTGACCATCGGGCGAGAAACGCGGCGAAAAGGTCATGTTCGGGAAATTGCCGACGACCTCGCGCTGTCCCGTCTCCACGTTGAGGAGATAGACGCGCGGATCGCTGTTGCCGAACGACATGTAGGTGATCTCTTGCGTCGATGGCGAGAAGCGCGGGGTCAGCACAAGTTCGTTGCCGCTGGTGAGGTAGCGCACGTTGGCGCCGTCCTGATCCATCAGCGCAAGGCGCTTGACGCGCGCGCCTTTCGGCCCGCTCTCGTCGACGAATACGATGCGGGTGTCGAAATAGCCGCTTTCGCCGGTGAGGCGCTGATAGATCGCATCTGAGATGATATGGGCGACACGGCGCCAGTTCTCCGGCGTCGTGAAGAACTGTTGCCCGGTAAGCTGCTGGCCGGCGAACACATCCCACAGCCGGAAATCGGCTTGTAGCCTGCCGTCGGCTGCCCGGCTGATCCCGCCGGTGACAAGCGCCTGCGCTTTGATCACCTTCCAGCTCTGGAAGTTCGGCATCGCGTTCGGGTCAGCAACCTGCTCGATGAAGGATGCCGGATCGAGCGCCAGGAACAGGCCGGATCGCCTGAGATTGGCGGTGACCACGCCTGCGATCTGGCGGCCGAGTTCGGCTGTTTCGGGCGATCCCACAAAATCGGGGATGGCGATTGGCAGCGGTTTGGGCGAGCCACCGCTGATATCGATCGTGATTTCGGCGCGTGCGGGAGCGGCCGCGATCACAGCGAGCGCGCCGGCAAGCGCTATCAGTCCGATCGTGAGCCGCCGCAAAAGCGTGCTGCGAACCGTCGCGTCGATGGCAATAAAGCCTGCCATGGGGGGCCTCTCTCCATTTATGTCGTCAAAAGCATCTTGCGGCAGACCGGCGCGGTCTGGCGGAAAAGGCTGGGGTTTGGCGTTCTGTTCACAGGCTCGGCGGGCGGAAGTTGATGTTCACCACCCTCCAGTTTTCGTATTTCTCGGGCGGCAGGAAGGTGTAAGGCGCGCAGACCTGCACGGCCCACGCAGCGGCGTCTGCCGTTGCTTGGCCAACGGGACCGGGCGGGATGGATTTGATCTGCGGCGGCGACGCTATGCTGCCGTCGATGTTGAATTCGATGCGCAGCGGCACGACCATGCCTTCGACGGCCTCAGTGCCGATCGGTGGATTCCAGCAGGCTTCGATGGCCGAGCGAAGCGCGTCGATTTCGCTCTGCGTCATGTCCGCAACGGCATTGGTTTCGTTTTCCGAGCCGAGCGAGGCATCCTGCGTTGAGTCCAGCGCGCCGCCGCCCGATGGATCGACCTTGTTGAGAAGGGCCGCCATCTCGGTGGGGTCGAACTCGCTTTCGGTTTCTTGGCTTCTTTGCGGGGACGTCTCGTCAACCGGCCGTGTTTGTTCCGACCGGCTGGTTTCCGGCGAGGGCGGTGCGGGCTTGCGATCGAGGCTGGCAACCTCCGTCGGTTTTGCGGGCTTCTGACGGGGTTGGATGGTGGGCGGCACGGGCGCCGGCTTCGGCTCCTCGGGCGGCGCTTCGGGTGTAGCGGCCACTTCACCGACATCGGCGGTCGGCCTAGCCGTCGATTCAACGGGCTTTTCGGGCGCCGGTGTAGCCTTGGGCGCGGCCGGTTCCGGGGCCGGGTCGCGGGCCGGCGGGGGTGGGGGCGGCGTCGCCGCCTTGGGTTCGGCGCGGGGCGGGGCGGCCGTTTCGGTGGTTTTCTCGGTAATGGGTGTGTCTTGGTCGATGGGGGCGTTGCCCACGCGCTGGCTGTCGGGGCGCGGCGCCGGCGTTTTCACCTTCGCCGGGCTGGCGGTGTCCCGTTTGGGGGCGGTCTTGGTGCCCGTCGATAGTTTGGTGACGTCCGAAATCGGGATGAGATCCACCGGCAGCGCATCCACGGCTGCGACTTCATACGGCTTCGCGGCTGGAAAGCTCAAAGCGCCCCAGGAGAGGATCAGCGCGTGGCCGATGATGGATGCGGTGTATCCAACCTTCATTGTGCTCACGAGGCGGGCTGTGCCGTTCCCTGTTCCTCGAGGGTGATGAGGCCGATCTTCTTGAAACCAGCCGCTGAAATGCGCGCCATCACCCGCATCACCGTTCCGTAATCGGCTGTCTTGTCGCCGCGCACATAAATGCGATCCTCGACACCGTTCTCGGCGATGGCCTGAAGCTTTGGCACGACCTCTTCGAAGGGGATTTCCGTCTCCTGGATAAAGATCCGGCCGTCCGCATCGACCGATATGTTGATTGGGTCGGTCTGGCCTTCCATGGGCTTGGCCGCGGTTTCAGGCAGATCGATCGGCACGCCGACGGTCAGGAGAGGCGCGGCCACCATGAAGATGACGAGCAGCACGAGCATCACATCCACGAACGGGGTGACGTTGATCTCGGCCATCACCGCGTGCCCGCGCCCGCGGCCGCGCCGGCCCTTGCCCCGTGAACCCGTGCTCGATCCCATCGCCATGATCAGCTCCGATCGTCGATCTGACGGGATAGGATCGCGGCGAATTCGTCGGCAAAGCCGTCCATCCGGGATCCGAGCTTGGAGGCGTCCGAGGTGAACTTGTTGTAGGCCATGACGGCAGGGATGGCGGCGGCAAGGCCGATGGCGGTGGCCAGAAGGGCTTCGGAAATCGAAGGCGCGACCACGGCAAGATTGGTGTTCTTGGAAGCGGCAATCGCCTGGAACGACTGCATGATGCCCCACACCGTGCCGAACAAACCGATGAAGGGGCCGGCCGAGCCCACCGTCGCAAGGAACAGCAGCCTGGACTCCAGGCGCTCCATTTCGCGGGCGATCGTGACGTCGATCACCTTCTCGATCCGGTCGGTGAGGCCGAGGAAGGACGTACGGCCGGCTTCATGGCTGCGCTTCCATTCGCGCATGGCGGCCACAAACACGGCGGCAAGGCCCTGGTTCGGGCGCGTCATCAGCGAACGATACAGCTCCTCGAGCGACTGGCCGGACCAGAATATCTTCTCGAACCGATCCATCGAACGCTTCGTGCGCGTGAACAAGACGGCCTTATCGATGATAATCGCCCAACAGAACACCGAGGCCACCAAAAGCCCCAGCATCACGAGCTTCACGACGATGTGGGACTGCCAGAAAAGGGCGAGAACCGAAAAGTCGTGCGCGCTGAGCGCTGTCTGGGTAACGTCGGCCGGGTTCATGGAGCAGCGTCAAACCTTCTTGAGAGCGGCAAAGAGGACGGGGCGGCCAAAGGGGTGCGTTTGTGTGCGGTGCAAAAAGCAGCCGCCGATCCAAAAGGGTCGGGCGATCCTCCAACCTGGACCAACTCACCCGCATGACGTTCGACATGACGGTCAAATTTGTCAAAACCGGGACTTGGATTGCAGTCTCCCGGCGGATTCAGTGATCGTTCCGTAAGGTTAAGGAACCGTTATTGCGACGCGGCAACAAGCGCCCGCAGATCGGCAGGGATCCGTTTTGGCCGGCCGTCGCCCCCGATGGCGACAACGGTCACCTTGGCGGTGGCAATCATCTCACCGTTACGCGTCAAACTCTGATCGAGAACGAGGCGCGATCCACCGATTTCGTTGGTGGCGGTTTCGACGGTAAGGAGATCGTCGAGATAGGCCGGCTTGAGGTAATCGACTTCCATGCGGCGTACCGCGAAGAGGAGCGCGCCATGGGCGGAACGGTCCGATGTGGCGGACTGCTGGATGCCGAGCGCGCGCAGGAATTCTGTCCGGCCGCGCTCGAAAAAGCGGATGTGGCTCGCATGGTAAACGATACCGCCGGCATCGGTATCCTCCCAGTAAATGCGCACGGGGTGGCTGTGGGACGTCACTCGTCGTCGCCCCCGAACAGGCTGAACTGCGGCGCTTCGGGACCGGCGGGCACCGCCAGCCCCATGTGCCGGAAGGCGTGCGGGGTGAGCACGCGGCCGCGCGGCGTGCGCTGCACGAAGCCCTTTTGGATGAGATAAGGCTCCACGATATCCTCGATCGCATCCCGTGGCTCGGCGATGGCGGCCGCGATCGTCTCGATGCCGACCGGCCCCCCGCCGAACGAGAGCGCGATGGTGTTGAGATAGCGAAGGTCGAGCGCATCGAGGCCGATCGGGTCCACATCAAGGCGCGTGAGCGCTTCATCGGCGACGCGGCGATCGATGTTTTCGGTCCCGGCGGCGTGGGCGAAATCGCGGACGCGGCGCAAAAGCCGGCCTGCGATTCGCGGCGTGCCGCGCGAGCGGCGGGCAATTTCGGTGGCGCCGTCCTCGGTGATCCCGATGCCGAAAATGCGCGCGCCGCGCCGCACGATCCGTTCGAGTTCCTCGGTCGTGTAGAATTCGAGCCGGACGGGAATGCCGAAGCGGTCGCGCAGCGGCGTCGTGAGCAGGCCGAGGCGGGTGGTGGCGCCGACGAGGGTAAAGCGGGCAAGATCGATGCGCACCGAACGGGCGGCTGGGCCTTCGCCGATAATCAGATCGAGCTGATAATCCTCCATGGCGGGGTAGAGGATTTCCTCCACCGCCGGCGACATCCGGTGAATCTCGTCGATGAAAAGCACGTCGCGCTCTTCAAGGTTGGTCAGGAGCGCGGCAAGATCGCCGGCCTTGGCGATGACGGGACCGGAGGTTGCGCGGAAATTGACGCCGAGTTCGCGGGCAACGATCTGGGCGAGTGTCGTCTTGCCAAGGCCGGGTGGGCCAACGAACAACACATGGTCCAGAGCTTCGCCGCGCGATTTTGCGGCATCGATGAAGACCTGAAGATTGGCGCGCGCCGAGGCTTGGCCTACGAAATCGGCGAGCGCGGACGGGCGGATCGACTGATCCGCATCTTCATCGCTCTTTTCGCCTGATACGAGGCGTTGCGGCTCGGACATCTCTGGCCTTGTTCACTGTGCTCGCGCCGAATCGCCTGGACCGAAGCGACCGTTCGCCTTTCGTTTTAACCTGTCAGGCGCAGCATGAAAGGAGATTTCAGGACGGATCGCGGCGATGTTGACGGACCTTTTGCTCATCATTGTCGGGCGAACGCGCATGCCTAGCGCGCCAGTTCCTTCAAGCCGAGCCGAATCAGTGCTTCGGTGGTCGCGCCGTCTCCGGCCGTGCGTGCGGCAGCGGTCACGGCACCGGCGGCTTGGAGCTGGGCGTAGCCGAGGTTGACGAGGGCGGAGACGGCTTCCGCGATCGGGCCGGAGACGCGGGCTTCCTGTGCGTCCAAGGCGGTGCGAATCACGCTGGGGTCGGCATCGGCGAAAGCGGGGGCTTTATCCTTCAGCTCCGTTGCGATTCGCTCTGCGACACGGCGGCCGACGCCCGGTGCGCGAGCGATGGCCGTCAGGTCCTTCATCGCGATCGCGGTGGCCAACGCGCCCGGATCCAGAACGGAGAGTACGCCCAGAGCCACTTTCGCTCCCACGCCCTGAACCGTCATCAAAAGCCTGAACCACTCGCGCTCGATGTCATTGGAAAAGCCGTAAAGCCGTATCAGATCCTCGCGAACGAGCGTCTCGATCGAAAGCGTTGCCGCCTCGCCCGCCTTTGGGCTGCGTTGCAGGGTGCGCGCGGAGCAGAACACCTGATAGCCGACGCCGTGGACGTCGAGAATGACCCAATCCTCGCCGAAACTGTCGACGACGCCCTTCAACTTTCCGATCATGCTTGCCCCAGCCCGCGGGTTTGTTCGTTACGACGCGCCAGTGTTAGCGAAACGGCGCGCCCGCGTCTTGCGATTCAGCCAAGCGCGCGGGTGATTCGCGCAGTGGCGGAGCCGCGATGGTGTGCGTGGGTCAGCGCGATGGCCAGAGCATCTGCGGCGTCGTCCGTTGTGAAGGTGGCGCGCGGCATCAGCACGGTGACCATGTGGCGGATTTGCTGCTTTTCCGCATGGCCGGCCCCGACGATCGCCTTCTTCACAGCGTTGGGAGCATACTCGGCTACCGGCAAACCGCGGCGAGCCGGTGCGAGCAAAACCACGCCGCGCGCCTGCCCAAGCTTGAGCGTGGCACCTGCATCCTTATTGACGAAGGTTAGTTCGATCGCAGCCTCATCCGGGCGATACTCATGGAGAATCGCATCAAGCCCGTCGTGAATCGCGACCAGCCTTGTCGCCAGATCATCCTTGGCATCGGAGGTGACCGAGCCGGAGGCAATGAAGCGCACGGCATTGCCGGTCGCCTCGATAATGCCCCATCCGGTACGGCGCAGGCCGGGGTCGATGCCGACGATCCGTGTTGTTGTAACCATGTCAAACCGTAGCTCGATTACACCCAGTGGAAATCTGCAATAAGCGTTAGACAATAGTCTGGCAGATCGTTAAATTTGACAAGAAGCGCTCGCAAGTTAGAAATAAATCTTTAGCGAGTCGGTTCGAGTAATCATCATTGTAACATGTACCTTTTATTATGCAAAAAAGTTGCATATGGTGAGCGAATCGGGGCGACTAATTTGGAACTTTGGTGGGGGATTCCATGGAATTTTCAAGCCTAGAAAGGCACGCAACTGACGCTCAGGATATGGCAACACGTTCTAGTGCGCTTGAAAGCGCGCTTCGGGCTTTGTCGCATGAGCAGCGTCTGACCATCCTGTCTTTGATCTCGAAAGAGGAACGGTCCGTCGGCGAAATCGAGCGACTCATGCAGATCCCGCAGCCGGCTGTTTCGCAGCAGTTGGCTCGGCTGAGGCTCGACAACCTGGTCACTGTCCGCCGCGACGGACGCACCATCTACTATTCCATCAATCACGCCCGGATGTCGGACGTTTTCCTCGAACTTATCGGGCTTCTGTCCGTTTCTCCGCCGCCCTCCATGCACTTGCCGCTGTCAGACGGCGCGATGCTTGGGGATAACTTGAATACGGCCGCGGGTCAGCAGTTCGCTTGAGGCTTGAGGCTCGCTCCAAGCCAACAGTTCAAAAGGGCGCCGTTTCCCGAGTGGGAAACGACGCCCTTTGCGTTTTGTTCACCCTTAGGCGGAATGAGCGCACATCGGCCGGTCAAGCAGCCGTAAGCTTGGCCATCAAGTCTTCGGAGACCTCGAAATTCGAATAGACGTTTTGCACGTCGTCATCGTCTTCCAGCGTATCCAGAAGCTTCATCAGGCTCTGTGCCTTTTCCTCGTCAAGCGACGTTCCGGTCTTCGGGCGCCACACGGTCTTCACGCTGGACGCCGCACCGAGTGCTGATTCTAGCACCTTGGCAACGTCGTTCAGGTCTTCGAAGGCGCAGGAAATCACATGCTCCTCATCGCCCGACTCGGCATCTTCGGCACCGGCTTCGATCGCCGCTTCGACGATGCTGTCCGCAGTGCCGACGGCGGCGGGATAAGTGATCTGGCCGACGCGCTCGAACATGAAAGACACCGATCCGGTTTCGCCAAGCGCGCCGCCGGATTTGGTGAAGTAGGAGCGAACGGCCGACGCCGTGCGGTTGCGGTTGTCGGTGAGCGCTTCGACAATCACGGCAACGCCGCCGGGGCCGTAGCCTTCGTAGCGCACTTCGTCGAAGTTCTCGGTGTCGGCGCCTGCCGCCTTCTTGATGGCGCGCTCGACGTTGTCCTTGGGCATGTTGTCGGCACGCGCGTTCTGAATCGCGAGGCGCAGACGGGCGTTCATGTTGGGATCGACGCCGCCGATCTTCGCTGCCACCGTGATTTCACGGGCGAGCTTGGAAAAGACCTTAGAGCGCCTTGCGTCCTGCGCACCCTTGCGGTGCATGATGTTCTTAAACTGACTATGTCCAGCCATGTCCGCCTCTCCCCGGGGACGCTCCTTCGCTGAAGATGCGAACTCCGGCCGCGCCCTCGCCGCCGAGCCGCCCGACACCGTGACGAGCTCTCTTGATCGCGAATGCCCGCCTTATAGGGGCCCGGATCATGAAAATCCAGGGTTACACCTTTGCCGGAGTTCAGGCTTACCAGAAAGCGGGTAGCGCCTGCGACAACCGCCCGCCAACACGCACCGGCGCGATCTTATCGGCAAGGCCCGTTCGATCGGAAATCTCGACCGCGATGCCGCACAGCGTCGCCTCGCCCATCGCGGGTTGGAACCGGCCGGTCGGTATCTTGCGCAGGAAGCGGCCGACGGGCTCGTCCTTTTCCATGCCGATCACGCTGTCATAGTCGCCGGTCATTCCCGCGTCGGTGCAATAGGCCGTGCCGTTGTTGAGGATCTGATGGTCGGCGGTCGGAACATGGGTATGCGTGCCGACGACAACGCTGACCCGGCCATCGAGATGGTAGGCAAGCGCCTGTTTTTCCGAACTGGCCTCGGCATGGATATCCACCAGAACCGCATCGGCCTGTTCGCCCAGCGGGCAGGCGGCGATTTCACGGTCCATCGCCAGGAAGGGGTCGTCCAGCGATTCCATGAAGACGCGGCCCATGACGTTGGCGACCAACACGCGCGCGCCGCCCCGCGATATGGCCAGCACCGCCCCGCGTCCTGGCGTGCCGGCTGGGAAATTCGCCGGCCGCACCAGACGAGGCTGACGCTCGATGAAGACGAGCGCTTCGCGCTGGTCCCAGACGTGATTGCCGGTCGTAACCACATCCGCGCCGGCGTCGAGGAAATCCTGGGTGATCTCCTCAGTGATGCCAAAGCCGCCGGCAGCGTTCTCGCCGTTCACCACGACGAAGTCGAGCCTAAGGTCCGAAATCAGCCCCGGCAATCGTTCCGCGATCGCTATGCGTCCGGATCGGCCTACGACATCGCCTACGAAAAGAAGTCGCATCGTCTATCCCGCTCCATGCGGGATTATAACGTCCCGCTCCGTCACGATCAGGTGCAAACGCACGTCGTGCGGCTCCATCGGCACCTCTTCCGCTTCCTGCACCGAGAAGGCAACACCGATCAAGCGCGGCCTATGCCCGATGGCATGATAACCGGCGATCGTAAGGTCGTAATAGGCCTTCCCGTATCCGATCCTGCCGCCGGTGCGGTCGAAGACCGAGAGCGGGACGAGCATGGCATCGGGGATGACGACGGCGGCGTTCTCGGTAGGGCCATAGGTGCCAAAGCCGAGCGGGATCAGCGGTGCGTCCGGTATCCATTCGCGAAAACAAAGGTCGGGCTTGCGGATGACAGGCAGCCCGATGCGGTGCCCTGCCGTGAACAAATGCGCGATCGCCGGCCGCAGATCGACCTCGGAGCGGATCGGCAGGAAGGCCGACACGATCGCGCCGCCCTCGATGCCGAGCCCGAGGATGCGGTCGGCTATCGCCTCGGAACCGGCGGCGCGATCGTCCGGATCCAGCGCATCGCGGCGAGCGAGGCTCTCGTTTCGCAAGCGGTTCTTCAAGGCGGCGATATCGAGGGGTATTGGCGTCACGCAGGCTCGCTCCGGGACGGACGGACATTCCACGAAACGCAGATGTCGGGTGTGGCGCTCCACGTCGACCGCCGGAACTGCGATCCCGGGAACCTACAGCGTAGGTGGGAGCCGTGTGACCGAGCCCACGAGCCCAGCCAAGTACAGCCCCCTTTTGGAATCGTAAGGCCCCGGGGATATTTGTGTTCCAAGCGCGAAGCGCAGAAACGCCACCGATCGAATATAGGGGGAGCGAGTCCTTGAGGGAAGGGCCGCGGCGCATACAGCTTGGCCTGAAAAGGAGCGCTGGCCTTGACGCGAACTCAAAGCGCTAATCGGTGTGCGGCGACTGGGCCGGGACCAGCGTATCGGCGAGCGAATCGATCCGGTGAGCCGCTTGCAAGACACTCGCCGCCAATCGGCTTTCCAGCGCGTTTCGCTGTTCTTCCATACGAGCGCGGTCGGCCTTCAGGCTCGCGACCTGCGCTTCCAAATTGTTCAAACGCTGTTCCGCCTCAGCGAGTTGATCGAGGACCGTGATTGCGGACATCACGGTGAGCCGCTGATCGCCGATCTCTCCGAAAACCTTCCTCAGATTGTCGATCGTGCCGTCCAGCCGGCCGGCAAGGCCGAAAAGATGCTCCTCCTGTCCGTCTTCACAGGCCATACGATAGGTTTTACCGGCAATCGTGACAGTCACTTGCGCCATAGATGCCAAACTCTCTTACCCCCCGTGCGCGTCGAGGACGGCGCGGATCGACTCCATCGCGGCCACAAGCCTGCGCGATACTTCGCGGTTTGCGTCTTCAAGCCGGCCGGCCCGCGCCGCGGCGCCGTCAAGGTCGATGGCCAGCCGGGAGCGATCCTCGCCAAGCCGGGACAATTCCTGCTCCAGCCCGACGATCGTCTCTCCCTCCGAAAGCCGCCGCTGCACGGCACCTTCGAGGCGTCCGATCGCCTGATCGAGTTTTATGAGAGCCGCATCCAGGGACGAGGTCTCGGGCATGGTCGGCCTCCGTGGGTCCGGTCCGCCCGGCGCACTGTCCAAGGCGTGATTTTGACCACGATTCTCGAACGGTTGCCACACAGACTAGGATAGATGCAAGTTCGCTAGCGCAAACACCACCTTCTGAGCTGCTTTCACCATGGGGTGATGTCATTGACACGCGTTGAAGGCCTGCTATTCATCGGCCGCTTTAACGGAGCGGCGCGCTAATCACTGCGGAAAAGCCGGAATTCCGCAGGTTCGCCGCACCGTCCCACGCTGCTGATCGACTTGCCGGCAGGGCCCATGCCAGGAAACGAAATGTCCGATATCGTCAGCCACAAAGACATGGCCAACGCCATTCGCGCTCTTTCAATGGATGCGGTGGAAAAGGCGAAATCCGGCCATCCAGGCATGCCCATGGGGATGGCGGACGTCGCGACAGTGCTGTTCGGCGATCTCATCAAGTTCGATGCAAGCGAACCGCGCTGGCCCGACCGCGATCGTTTCATCCTGTCGGCCGGGCATGGCTCGATGCTGCTTTATTCGCTGCTCTATTTGACGGGCGTGGAAGAGGTCAGCCTCGACGAGATCAAGAATTTCCGTCAACTCGGTTCCAAAACCGCCGGCCATCCCGAATATGGCTATGCCGCCGGCATCGAAACGACCACGGGCCCGCTCGGCCAAGGCCTTGCCATGTCGGTGGGCTTTGCAATCGCGGAGCGAATGCTGGCCGCTGAATTCGGCGACGATCTTGTCGACCACTACACCTATGTGATCGCCGGTGACGGGTGCCTGATGGAAGGCATCAGCCAAGAAGCGATTTCGCTGGCGGGGCATCTCAAACTCGGCAAGCTGATCGTCATCTGGGACGACAACGGCATTTCGATCGATGGTCCGGTCTCGCTGTCCGAAACCGGCGACGTTCTGAAGCGCTTCGAAGCGGCGGGATGGGCGACAACCAGTATCGACGGGCACGATCCCGTTCAGATCCACAATGCGCTCACCGGTGCCCAGGCGGCTGACCGGCCGACGCTGATCGCGGCGAAAACGCTGATCGGATATGGCGCGCCCAAGAAGGCCGGCACCCATTCCGTGCATGGTTCGCCGCTGGGGGCCGAAGAGATTGCCGGCGCCCGCGCGAAGCTTGGATGGACCGCGCCGCCCTTCGAAATTCCGGCGCCCATCCTGGAAGCTTGGCGCACGGCGGGCCGTCGCTCGGCCGAGGCACGGGCCGCGTGGCTGAAGCGCTATGACGCGCAGCCGCAGGAAAAGCGAGCCGAATTCGACCGCCGCATGCAGGGCGATCTTCCCGCGCAGTTCGAGACGGCGCTGGCCGCCTATAAGGTCGAAATCGCTGCCTCCAAGCCGAAGGTTGCCAGCCGCAAGTCGTCCGAGATGGTGTTGGAGGTGATCAACACCGCGATCCCCGAAATGGTTGGTGGTTCGGCCGACCTGACCGGCTCCAACCTCACCAAGACGAAGACGCAGAAGGCGCTTTCGGCACCGGACTACACCGGCACCTATATCCATTACGGCATACGCGAGTTCGGAATGTCGGCCGCGATGAACGGCATCGCGCTGCATGGCGGGCTCATCCCCTACGGCGGCACGTTCCTCGTTTTCACCGACTATGCGCGGCCTGCCATGCGCCTTTCCGCGCTGATGCATCAAAGGGTCATTTATGTGATGACCCACGACAGTATCGGTCTTGGCGAAGACGGCCCGACCCATCAGCCGGTCGAGCATCTCGCCGCGCTTCGGGCCATACCGAACATGCTGGTGCTTCGCCCGGCGGACGCCATGGAAACGGCCGAGGCATGGGAAGTCGCGCTGAAGCACAAGGTCGGACCGTCGACGCTGGCGCTGTCACGCCAGAACTTGCCTGCGGTGCGCCATGAGGTTTCGGCGGAGAACATGGTTGCCAAGGGCGCCTATGTCTTGGCCGAGGCGGCTGACGCTGCCGTGACGCTGTTTGCGACCGGCTCGGAAGTGGCGATTGCGTTTGATGCTAAAGCCTTGCTCGACGCGGCGGGATATCCCGCCCGCGTAGTGTCGGTGCCGAGCTTCGAGCTTTTCGCGGCACAGCCGGAAGCTTACCGGGCCAAGGTGCTGGGCACGGCCAAGGTTCGGGTCGGCGTGGAAGCTGCGATCCGTCAGGGCTGGGATGCGATCATCGGATCGGATGGTATATTCGTTGGCATGCACGGCTTCGGCGCCTCTGGGCCGATCGAGGCGCTCTATTCCCATTTCGGCATTACGGCCGAGCATATCGCCGAACTGGCCACGGCGAAATTGAAGGGCTGAACGCATCCGGCGTTCGGCTGTTCCTAACCGGATGTGCGGCGCTCTGAATGCGTCGTCGTCCATCGGCGGAGTGTCCGGAGCCCCGATTTTTGAGGGCTCACCGGAAATCACGCACGCGAGGAGAGTGAACTCATGGCAGTGAAGGTCGCCATCAACGGCTTCGGGCGCATCGGACGCAACGTTCTGCGCGCCATCATCGAGTCTGGCCGGACCGACATCGAGGTCGTTGCGATCAACGATCTCGGCCCGGTCGAAACCAATGCGCATCTCTTGCGCTTCGACAGCGTGCACGGCCGCTTTCCGCACAAGGTGACGGTGGCGGGCGATACCATCGACGTCGGCCGCGGGCCGATCAAGGTCACCGCTGTCAAGAACCCGGCTGAACTGCCCCATGCCGCGCTCGGCGTCGATATCGCGCTGGAATGCACGGGTATCTTCACCTCGAAGGAGAAGGCGTCCGCTCATCTCGCGGCGGGGGCAAAGCGCGTGATCGTGTCGGCACCGGCCGACGGGGCGGATCTTACGGTCGTGTTCGGAGTGAACCATGACAAGATCACTGCCGACCACGTTGTGATCTCGAACGCCTCGTGCACCACGAACTGCCTCGCGCCGGTAGCCAAGGTCCTCAACGATGCCGTCGGTATCGAACGAGGCTTCATGACCACGATCCACAGCTACACCGGCGATCAGCCGACGCTGGACACAATGCACAAGGATCTCTACCGCGGCCGCGCGGCCGCGATGTCGATGATCCCGACCTCGACCGGTGCCGCCAAGGCCGTGGGTCTGGTGATGCCGGAGCTTAAGGGCAAGCTCGACGGCGTCGCGATCCGCGTTCCCACCCCCAACGTCTCGGTGGTAGACCTCGTGTTCACGGCCAAGCGCGCGACCTCGGTCGAGGAAATCAACGCTGCGATCAAGGCAGCCGCTGACGGGTATCTGAAGGGTATCCTCGGCTATACCAACGAGCCGAATGTTTCGATCGACTTCAACCACGATCCGCATTCGTCCACCTTCCACATGGACCAGACCAAGGTGATGGACGGCACGATGGTGCGTATCCTGTCCTGGTACGACAACGAATGGGGCTTCTCGAACCGCATGGCCGATACGGCCGTGGCGGTTGGCAAGACGCTCTGAGTTGAGTGATCCGGCGCCGTCAATCGCGGCGCCGGACTTCGTTTTTATGACTATACGCGCTGCTGGAGTTGGCGATGAGCTTCAAGACCCTCGACGACGCCGATGTCGCTGGCAAGCGGGTTCTGGTCCGTGTGGACCTCAACGTCCCCATGGAAAACGGCATTGTCACGGACGCGACCCGCATCGAGCGCATCGTGCCGACGATCCGCGATCTTGCCGATCGCGGCGCCAAGGTGATCCTGCTGGCGCATTTCGGCCGTCCGAAGGGCGAGCGCAAGGCTGAGGATTCCCTGAAGCCGGTGGTTGAGCCGCTTGCGCGGGCCCTCGGCAGGCCGGTTGCCTTCGCAGACGATTGCATCGGCGATGTCGCCAAGGCCGCTGTCGGCGTGCTGGCGAAGGGCGAAATTCTGCTTCTGGAAAACACCCGCTACCACAAGGGCGAGGAAAAGAACGATCCGGCTTTTGCGGCCGCGCTCGCCGAGCTTGGCGATCTCTACGTCAACGATGCCTTCTCGGCCGCCCACCGTGCGCATGCGTCCACCGAGGGGTTGGCGCATAAGCTGCCGGCCTTCGCGGGCCGGACTATGCAGGCCGAGTTGACGGCGCTGGAGGCGGCTCTCGGCGCGCCGAAGCGGCCGGTTTTGGCGGTCGTCGGGGGCGCTAAGGTGTCGTCGAAGATCGATCTTCTCGAAAACCTCGTCGGCAAGGTCGATTACCTCGTGATCGGCGGGGGCATGGCCAACACCTTCCTGGCCGCGCAGGGCATGGCGGTCGGCAAGTCGCTCTGTGAGCATGATCTTGCGGAAACGGCACTGCGGATCCTTGCGGCGGCAAAGACGGCGGGCTGCCAGATCGTGCTGCCGATGGACGGTGTGGTGGCACGCGAGTTCAAGGCGGGTGCCGCCAACGAAGTCGTGGATGTGGCCGCCGTTCCCGCCGATGCCATGATCCTCGACGTTGGTCCGAAATCAATCGCGCTCGTTGCGACAACCATCGACAAGGCGGCGACGCTGATCTGGAACGGCCCACTCGGCGCGTTCGAAATCGCTCCGTTTGACGCGGCCACCGTGGCGGCCGCCAAGCATGCTGCGGCGCGCACCAAGACGGGCAACTTGCTGTCGGTCGCGGGCGGCGGCGATACGGTTTCGGCGCTCAACCATGCCGGCGTCGCGGATGATTTCACCTATGTCTCGACCGCAGGCGGCGCCTTTCTGGAATGGATGGAAGGCAAGGAACTGCCCGGCGTTGCGGCCTTGAGCCGTTAACGGGCTGTGCCGGTCTCGTCTAAACGCTGACGCTCGAAGAGAACCCCGTGGCCGACGTCGCGGGGTTCGCTGTTTTGCCGCATTCGCATCGCATCGATTTTGCGGTTTTGAGTCTTTTCATTCAATTGTGATCTCGTCCGCCAAGCGGATCTTGTCCGGTGATCCTTGCCTTAGGAGTTCGTGCCTGTGCGTTCCCGCCTGTTCTTGATCACCCCGCGCGATATCGATCTCACGTCCTTCGCCCCAAAGCTCGAAGAAGCGCTGGCGGCGGGCGATGTCGCGTCGGTTCTGATCGCGCCGGAGGTGACCTCGGAGGCGCATCTCCAGCGGATCGCCGAAATTCTCGTGCCGATCGCGCAGGCCCATGATGCGGCTGCCCTGGTGGTCGATGATACGCGGGCGATGGGGCGCTCCAAGGCGGACGGGATTCATGTCAGCGATGGCCCCGCCGCGCTCGCGGACGCACTTGAAAAGTTGCACCCGAAGTCGATCGTGGGTGCCGGTCAGTTCAAGACCCGGCACGAGGCGATGGCGGCGGGAGAGGCTGGCGCGGATTATATCTTCTTCGGCATGATCGACCGGCCGGATGAACCGGAGGTGCATCGCAAAACGTTGGATCTCGGCGGCTGGTGGGCCGACCTTTTCGAGCCGCCTTGCGTGCTCTTTGCCGGAACGAGCCTTGCCTCGATCGAGGACTGTGCCGCCACAGGGGCCGATTTCGTGGCGGTTCGCGGCTTTGTCTGGGATCACCCTGGCGGGCCGGCAGCCGGCATCCGCGAAGCGAATGCGGCTTTGGACCGCGCGGTCGAGCGCGCCGAGGCCGCGACATGACAGGACTGCGGTTTGCGGTTCTGGCACTAGCCGCGCTGATGGCGGCGCCTCTGCCGGCGCTGGCGGAGGCCTCAAGCGGCGAAGGCATTTCCGTTGGCGCCAAGCCTGAAAAAGGCGTGCAACCCTTCGTCTTGCCGCCGATCAAAGAACCGAGCTTGCTTGAAGCTCTGCCGGACTACGACAAAGTCGACTATGCCTTCGGTGCCTTTCAGCGCGGCCTCTATTTGACCGCCTTCGCGCTTGCGTTGGAACTGGCCAACCGCGGCGAAACGGCTGCGCAGACGCTGATCGGCTATCTCTATGCCAACGGGCTTGGCGTGGTCCGCGATCAAAAGGAAGCGGCGGTCTGGTTCGGTCTTGCGGCGGATAGGGGCGACGCCGGTGCGATGGTGGAGCTTGCCAATCTCTACGCCATCGGCGCCGGCGTGCAGCGCGACCAAACGCGCGCGCGGGACCTTTTGGAGGCCGCCCGAGCCAAGGGCCGCAAGGACGCGGCCTATGGCCTTGGCCTGCTCTATCTCGACCCCCAAAGCGGCTTTACCGATCTGCCCCGGTCTGCGGAGGCATTCAAGGCCGCGTCGGAGTCGGGCAATGTTGACGCGCTTTATGCGCTCGCCAGCCTGACCCGCGAGGGGCAGGGTGTGCCGAAAAACGATGTCCGCGCGGCCGCGCTGATGGCCGAGGCCGCACGCGGTGGCCATGTCGGCGCGCAGATCGAATATGGAATCATGGTCTTCAATGGTGTCGGCGTCACCAAAAGCGAGGCAACGGCCGCCGAATGGTTCCGAATGGCCGCCCGCGCCGGCAACCCGATCGCTCAAAACCGCCTTGCTCGCCTTTATGCGGCCGGGCGCGGCGTTCCAACGGATCTGAAGGAAGCGGCGAAATGGCATTTTCGCGCTCGCAAAGCCGGGCTTGCGGATACATGGCTCGACGGTGTCGTCGAAACCATGACGCCGGAAGACCGCGAGGCTGCGGCCAAGGCTGCCGATGATTTCAGGGCGGAATAGCCCAGCGAGCAAGTAGCGTCCGGTGGCTTTCTGCTTGAAGTCTGCTCCTGTTTATGATGCGTAGGCGCGCCGTGACCCGCTTTGCGGGTGCTATTCCTGTTCTTTGAACTGCCGATCCGTTCCGGTCCGCCGGTTGCCGCTAAGGCGGCCTTGGCTGATGTTACGTTCGTTAAGTAAGGTTTTCCCGATGGCCCGCTCTCCGCTTCTCAATGTGATGGTTGCCGCTGTTCGCAAGGCCGGGCGCAGTCTCGCCCGTGACTTTGGCGAGGTGGAAAATCTCCAGGTCTCGATGAAGGGGCCGGGCGACTTCGTATCGGCGGCCGATCGCAAGGCCGAGCAGGTGCTGTTTGAAGAGCTAAAGCGCGTGCGCCCGGCTTACGGCTTCTTGATGGAGGAGCGGGGCGAGATCGAGGGCAGCGATCCGCAGCATCGGTGGGTGGTGGATCCGCTGGATGGAACCACGAACTTCCTGCACGGCATCCCGCTTTTTTCGATCTCGGTTTCGCTGGAAAAGAATGGCCAGCCGGTCGCGGGTGTCATTTACAATCCGGCTAACGACGAACTCTACACCACTGAACGGGGCGCCGGAGCGTTCCTCAACGACCGCCGGCTGCGCGTCGCTGCCCGTCGCGACATGGTGGACTGCGTGATCGGCACGGGCATTCCTCATCTCGGCCGTCCGGATCATGCCGGTTATGTGCAGGAATTGCGTCAGGTGATGGCAGCGTCGGCCGGTTTGCGCCGGCTTGGATCGGCCGCGCTGGACCTTGCCTATGTGGCGGCGGGCCGCTTTGACGGCTTCTGGGAGCGCGGCTTGAACCCTTGGGACATTTCGGCAGGCTGGCTGCTGATCAAGGAAGCCGGCGGCTATGTTTCGGACATGGACGGCAAGGAACGCATGTACGACACCAAGACCGTGGTGACCGGAAACGAAGCGATCCACCGTCAGTTGCTCGCTGCTCTGCGCGAGGCCCGCAAGTAGCGTCGGGCATCCCTTGGAGCCGCCAGGCTCGCAGTTCGCCGATGTCGGTGCCGCTGATTTTGGTTACCCCCAGGATATGATGCGTCTTGTCGCTTCGGGGTGGCCTAAATCAGCGAGAACGTTTTCCTTTTGCCTCAAATCGCGTTTACTGTTCGGTGGGTAATTGGGGAATGCGGACGGCCATGGCGACAGAAATTGAAGGGACGAAGCTTTCCAGCCCACAGGTCTATCTCGGGCGTATGCTCGTTTTCCTTGTTATTGTGGGCCTCCTGGGATTCCTTCTGTTCGACCAATTGAAAACGGCCTTCGTTGCCAATCCAGGGCTCAACGGCGTGATCTTCGCCGTGGGCCTCGTCGGAATTCTACTGGTTTTCCGGCAGGTGATCCGGCTCTTCCCCGAGGTCAAGTGGGTCAACCACTACCGCTACGGCGAGCCGGGCCTCGAAGTTCGCAAGCCCCCCGTGCTGCTCGGCCCGATGGCGACCATGCTGGGCGATAAGCTGGGCCGGCAATCTATCTCGACGTCCACCATGCGTTCGATGCTGGATTCCATCGCGAATCGGCTTGATGAAGCGCGGGATATCTCCCGCTACATGACGGGCCTCCTGGTGTTTCTCGGTCTGCTCGGTACCTTCTACGGCCTGATCAGCACGGTGACGTCGGTCGGAAATACCATTCAAGCGCTCGACGTCGGCACCGGCAATGCGGGCGTCGTGTTCGAGGATCTGAAGAACGGGCTGAAGGCGCCGCTGAGCGGCATGGGCACCGCCTTTTCATCCTCGCTCTTCGGTCTCGCCGGATCACTGGTGCTTGGTTTCCTGGATCTTCAGGCGGGGCAGGCGCAGAACCGGTTCTACCTTGACCTGGAAGACTGGCTTTCAACCCAGGCCGAGATCGATGTAGGTGAACTCGGCGATGCCGTGCGCCGTTCTTCCAACGCGGAAGAGTTGCGCGTTGCCGTCGACCGGTTGACCCGTATGGTTGCCGATGGCGGAGGAACCGGCGGACGCTCGAACCAGGCCCTCGCCAATCTCGCCGAAGGTATTCAAGGGCTCGTCCAGCATATGAGGGCCGAGCAGCAGCTCGTACGGTCCTGGGCTGAAACACAAGGCGAGCAGCAAAAGGAGATCCGGCGGCTTTTGGAACTCCTGACGGGCGCCGTCGAGCGAGCCCGAGACTGATCGCATTTGGGCGGACCGCTCGTCCGCCGCCAAGAGCCGCGATGTAGTCATCGTCGCTGGCACTCCAGAAACAGGCTGACCCATGGCACTCGGACGGCGCCGCTTCTCGACACAGCAAGATTATTGGCCGGCCTTCGTGGATATGCTCACCACGCTCGTCCTGTCGATCATCTTCTTGTTGACGATTTTCATGCTGGCGCAGTTCTTTTTGAGCCAACAAATCACCGACCGGGATACCGTTCTGAACAGGCTGAATAGCCAGATCGCGGAGCTTACCGAGCTACTGGCGTTGGAGCGGGCGAGCAACCGGGATCTCCAGGACAATGTGGTGGCGCTCCAGGCCAATCTCGGCGAAGCCGAGGCCGCGCGCGACAGTTTGCAGGGGCTGATGGCCAGCCAGGAAGGGCAGGCCACCAAATCCGGCGATCAGGTCGCGGTTTTGACGTCGCAACTCACCGATGAAAAGCGCGTCAGCCAGCGCGCGATGGCTCAGGTGGAGCTGCTCAACCAGCAGATCGCGGCCCTGCGCCGCCAGATCGCGGCGCTGGAAGACGCGCTCGATGCTTCCGAAAGCCGGGACCGTGAAAGCTCGACGAAGATCGCGGACCTTGGAAAGCGTCTCAACGTTGCGCTTGCGCAGCGGGTGCAGGAATTGTCGCGCTATCGCTCCGACTTCTTCGGCCGGCTTCGCGAGATTCTTTCGCAGCGCTCCGATATCCGGGTTGTCGGCGACCGGTTTGTGTTTCAGTCCGAGGTGCTGTTCACGTCCGGCCAGTCCGACGTGAACCAAGCGGGGCAGGGCGAGTTGGACAAGCTGGCCGATGCGCTGATGCAACTGGAAGGTCAGATCCCGGCGGAAATCGGTTGGGTTCTTCGGGTCGACGGGCATACGGACGCCCGCCCGCTCTCGGGATCTGGCCGTTTCCGCGATAACTGGGAGCTTTCGGCCGCCCGTGCGATTTCGGTCGTCAAGTATTTGATCGACAAGGGTGTTTCGCCCAATCACCTTGTCGCGGCCGGATTCGGCGAATTCCAACCGCTGGAGGTTGGCGATACCGATGAGATCAATGCGAAGAACCGCCGCATCGAACTGAAACTGACCGAACGGTGATGCTAAGATAAGTTACAATTGTTGAACTCGGGTCGTGATCGTTTCGGTGTATCAAACGTCCCATTGCAGCTTCACGAACGACTGGTTCGACGCACCATGGCACGTAGCTACTTCGGCACAGACGGTATCCGCGGGACAGCCAACCGCTTTCCGATCACGCCGGAAATCGCGCTCAAGGTCGGTATGGCAGCCGGGCTTGCGTTCAAGCGCGGCAATCATCGTCACCGGGTCGTCATCGGTAAAGACACGCGGCTGTCCGGCTATATGATCGAACCTGCGCTCACGGCGGGGTTCACGTCCGTTGGCGTCGACGTCTTTCTGTCCGGTCCGGTTCCGACGCCCGCCGTGGCCATGCTGACCCGCAGCATGCGCGCCGATCTCGGGGTTATGATCTCCGCCTCGCACAACCCCTATGCCGATAACGGCATCAAGCTGTTCGGACCGGACGGCTACAAGCTTTCCGATCAATTCGAACTCGACATAGAGGCCTTGATCGACGCCGATCTGACAGGGCGGCTGTCCGGCTCCGCCGAACTTGGCCGGGCCAAGCGAGTGGACGGCGTGCGCGACCGGTACGTGGAATTCGCCAAGCGCACCTTGCCGCGCAATTTGTCGCTTGAGGGGCTGCGAGTGGTGGTCGATTGCGCCAACGGTGCCGCCTACCGGGTTGCGCCGGAGGTGCTGTGGGAGCTTGGGGCCGATGTGGTGGCGGTCGGCGTCGAGCCGAATGGTCTCAATATCAATCACGAATGTGGTTCCACGAGCCTCGCGGCGGTCACCGCAAAGGTGCACGAAACGCGGGCGGACATCGGCATTGCCCTTGATGGCGACGCGGACCGCGTGATTATCATCGACGAGAAGGGGCAAATCGTCGATGGCGATCAGCTCATGGCCGTGGTGGCCTCCTCGTTTGCCGAAGACGACCGGCTGTCCAAGCCGGGCATTGTGGCGACCGTGATGAGCAACCTTGGCCTGGAGCGCTATCTCGGCGGCATTGGGCTTGAACTGATCCGCACCAAGGTTGGCGATCGTTACGTGGTCGAGGCCATGCGCGCCGAGGGCTATAACGTCGGCGGCGAGCAGTCCGGCCACATCGTGCTGTCGGACTACACAACGACAGGTGACGGTCTCGTGGCGGCCTTGCAGGTGCTGGCGGTCGTGAAACGCCAGGAGCGCCCCGTCAGTGAGGTCTGCCACCGCTTCGACCCGGTTCCCCAAGTGCTGCGCAATGTGAAGACCGGCGCGACCAAGCCTCTGGAAATCGAGGCTGTGCGCAATGCGATCGCCAGCGCGACCGATCGGCTGGGAAGCGGCGGACGCATCCTGGTGCGACCGTCCGGGACGGAGCCGCTGATCCGTGTGATGGGCGAGGGCGATAACGCCTATCTCGTCAATGAAGTCGTGGACGATATCGTCACCGCGATTTCACGATCGGCCGCTTGAGGATTTTATGCTTAAAAAAGAGTTTCTTGAGCGTTAAAACTACTGATTTCTTGTCGAGATCACCAAAGACTTGCTGTATTGGGGTGCGCTCATCGCTTTTTCTGCTTAAGCGTCGTTTAACGCATAAGGGATAAGCTCAGTCTCTGCGGTAATCATCCGGAAACTATAACCCGGCCGGTTTCACCCATAAGGGACTGTCTGAAATGCGCATGCTCGATGGGGCCTTGGTGGCCATTGCTTTCCTCATCGTTTCGCCGGTGACGCTTGGCTCCGCTGTGGCTGCGGACATGCCGGAATATCCTCCGATCATTGATATGCCGGAACCGTTGCCGATCGTGGCAACCGGTGGCTGGTATCTGCGTGGCGATATCGGATATAAATTCTACAACGATCCGACGGCGGAACTCAGCAACCCAAACTATGCGTCAGGCACATACACCGGCGGGCTTGGATCGCTGATCGATGAGAGCCTCGACGATGCCTATAACGTTGGTATCGGTGCCGGCTTCCGCTTCAACGAATACTTTCGAACAGATCTAACTCTTGATTATGAGAGCCCTGCAGGCTTTGAAGGGCGGCTGTTTTGTCCAGGCCCGGTCAGCGGCTCTTGCGGTGCTAGCGGCGTCGATTTGGATGGCGACGGCACCAACGATGGCTACAGCACCGAACGGGCGGACATAACCGCCTGGAGCGCGCTGGCCAATGCCTATGTCGATCTGGGAACCTATGCAGGCCTGACGCCCTATGTCGGCGCTGGCGCGGGGCTGAGCTACCTCACGACGAGCGATGTTCGTACGGCTGGGGGCTCCACTTACAACGGCGACGGCAAATTCAACTTCGCCTGGGCTCTGATGGCTGGAGCGTCTTATGCGGTTGATCAACAGGTTTCGATCGACGTTGGATACCGCTATATCAATCTTGGTGATGCCCAATCTGGCGTAATAGTAGCAAGCGACACGACCACGACGCGTATCAACTATAATGATATCGACGCGCACGAGATTAGGGTCGGTCTTCGCTATAATCTTTACTGACAGGATACAGCGCTTGGCAAATCAGGGTGGGCCGGCTTGGACCCACCCTTTTTTGTTGCGGACCGATCCTTGTCATTGCGACTCTCTTGACGGTCACGGCGGCTTCCACTAACCACGGCGATGGGACACCCTTCCCCACCGAAGGGCACCTATCTGAGAGGATAGTCATTGTGAGCACGCCTGTTGCCCCGGCCAAGAAGCCGGCTAATGCCCAGTTTTCTTCCGGCCCTTGCGCAAAGCGCCCAGGTTGGTCCGTTGAGGTGCTGAAATCGGCCGCGATTGGCCGGTCTCATAGGGCAAAAATCGGAAAATCCAAGCTCCAAGAAGCGATCGACCTGACCCGGTCCGTGCTTGAAGTTCCCGCCGACTACCGCATCGGCATCGTACCCGCGTCCGACACCGGCGCCGTGGAAATGGCCATGTGGTCGCTGCTTGGCGAGCGGCCGGTTGATGTCGTCGCTTGGGAATCCTTTGGGGCGGGCTGGGTGACCGACGCAGTCAAGCAGCTTAAGCTCAAGGAAACGACGGTTATCGAAGCGCCCTATGGGCAGATTCCCGACCTTTCCCAGATCAATTTCGACCATGACGTCGTGTTCACCTGGAACGGCACCACTTCCGGCGTGCGCGTGCCGAACGGTGACTTCATCCCGGCGGACCGTGCCGGCCTGACGATTTGCGACGCAACCTCCGCAGCCTTCGCTCAGCCGCTTGCCTTCGACAAGCTCGATGTCGTGACCTTCTCCTGGCAGAAGGTTCTTGGCGGCGAGGCGGCTCATGGAATGCTGATCCTGTCGCCCCGCGCCGTCGCCCGGCTCGAAAGCTACAAGCCGGCTTGGCCGCTGCCGAAGATTTTCCGGCTCACCTCCGGCGGCAAGCTGATCGAGGGTATCTTCAAAGGCGAGACGATCAACACCCCGTCCATGATCGCGGTTGAGGACTACATCGACGCGCTGAAGTGGGCGCAATCGGTTGGCGGCTTGAAGGGCCTCATCACGCGCGCCGATGCCAACACCCAGGCGATCGCCGACTGGGTTGCCGGATCCGATTCGGTCGCATTCCTCGCCGCTGACGAAGCGATCCGCTCGAACACGTCGGTGTGTCTCACCTTCACCGATCCCGCCGTCGCCAATCTGGACGATGCGGGGCAGCAGGCGTTTGTGAAGGCATTCACGGGCCTCCTCGAAAAGGAAAAGGTCGCCTACGACATCGCCAGCTACCGCGATGCCCCTCCCGGTCTGCGGATCTGGTGCGGCGCGACGGTCGAAACGGCTGATGTCAAAGCCCTGATTCCATGGCTCGACTGGGCTCTGGCCGTGACCAAGGCCGATTTCGCCAAGGCAGCGTGATCTACCAGCGGTGCCTCTCCTCTTAGAGGAAAAGGCACCGCAAGAGCGCGATGAAGTGTCGGCGCTGAAATGCCCGGAAGCTACATCCAGTCGTTCTTCGCTTTCAGCCCCGTCCTCCGGCCATCTCCGGCCACCTTTTCCCGCAAGGCGAGAAGGCAAAATTCAGCCGGCGCGCCCTTCTGGTTGCTAGCGCCGGCACCGCCGCTTTCCCATTATCTCCAAGTTCGGACTCGCAAAATGGCTCCCCGCGTTCTCATCTCCGACAAGCTTTCCCCCACCGCCGTTCAAATCTTTAGGGATCGCGGCGTAGAGGTCGATTATCAGCCGGATCTCGGCAAGGATAAGGACAAGCTGTTCGCCATCATCGGTAACTATGACGGCCTCGCGATTCGTTCGGCGACCAAGGTCACCGAGAAGATTCTCTCCGCCGCACCCCGCCTCAAGGTGATCGGCCGCGCCGGTATCGGCGTCGACAACGTGGATGTGCCGGCGGCCACCGCGCGCGGCGTCATCGTCATGAACACCCCCTTCGGCAATTCCATCACCACCGCTGAACATGCCATCGCGATGATGTTCGCCCTTGCGCGCGACATTCCCGAAGCGAATGCCTCAACCCACGCCGGGAAGTGGGAAAAGAACCGCTTCATGGGTGTCGAGCTCACCTCGAAGACGCTGGGCGTCATCGGCTGCGGCAACATCGGTTCGATCGTGGCGGATCGGGCGATCGGGCTCAAGATGCATGTGGTCGCCTATGATCCGTTCCTGTCGCAAGAGCGGGCCATCGATCTCGGCGTGGAGAAGGTCGAACTGGACGAGTTGCTGCGGCGCGCGGATTTCATCACGCTGCACACGCCCCTCACCGACAAGACGCGCGGCATCATCGACATCTCTGCGATCCTCAAGATGAAGAAGGGTGTTCGCATCATCAACTGCGCGCGCGGGGGTTTGGTCGTCGAGGCCGACTTGAAGGCGGCGCTCGATAGCGGCCATGTGGCAGGTGCTGCCCTCGACGTGTTCGAGGTGGAACCGGCGACCGAGCATCCCCTTTTCGGGCATCCCTCTGTTGTGGCCACCCCGCATCTTGGCGCGTCGACTACGGAAGCGCAGGAGAATGTGGCGCTCCAGGTCGCCGAACAGATGTCGGACTACCTGATGAAGGGCGCCGTCACCAACGCGCTCAACATGCCCTCGATTTCCGCCGACGAAGCGCCGCGCCTCACGCCCTTCGTGAAGCTTGCCGAGCTTCTTGGCTCGTTCGCCGGTCAGTTGACCGAAACCGGCATCAAGGCGATCCGGATCGAGTATGAAGGCGATGTCGCGGCCATGAACACCCGCGCGCTCACGGCGGCGGCCCTCACGGGTGTGCTGCGGCCGTTGCTCCAGACCGTCAACATGGTCTCCGCACCGGCCATGACGAAGGAGCGCGGCATTGGCCTGTCGGAGGTTCGTAACGATGCGGCCAGCGACTACGAAAGCCTGATCCGCCTCGTGGTTGTCACCGAGCGGCAGGAGCGTTCGGTGGCCGGCACCGTGTTCGCCGATGGCCGCCCGCGGATCGTTGAGATCAAGGGCATCAAGATCGACGCCGAGTTTGGCAAGTCCATGATCTACGTGACCAACGAGGACAAACCCGGCTTCATTGGCCGCTTCGCAAGCCTTCTCGGTAACGCCGGCATCAACATCGCCACTTTCAACCTTGGCCGCATCGCGCAAGGCGAGGATGCCATTTGTCTCGTTGAGGTGGACGGCGAAGTGCCGACCGGCGTTCTGGAAGAAATCGCCGCCATCCCGGCCGTGCGCCAAGCCAAGGCCTTGGCCTTCTAAGGTTTTTGGGTCGCGGTTAAGGCACGGGGCGGCTCGCAATGGCCGCCCCGCTTTCGTTAAACGGATGGTTTGAGCTGCATCCGGCGCCACAGCCGTCCGTCGATGGCAACAAGGCCGATCATGATCAGCGTCATGCCGGCCCAGTGATGCGCTTCCAAGTGCTCGCCGAGGAAGATAACGCCGAGCACGATTGCGCTGACGGGGACAAGGAATGTGACCAGCATCACGTTGGAACCGGCGAGCGTGAAGATGCGGAAGAAGATGATGTAGGCGAGCGCTGTTGCGAAAAAGGCCAGGAAGAGAATGGCGGCTATGACCTCGCCGGAAGGCATGGGCAGCGTCCAAGGGGCGTCGATCGCGAGCGACAGCGGCAGAACCAGCACTGCTGCCATGGTGAGTTGCCCGGTCGCCGTCTGCATTGGCGGACGGCCCCGGAAGCGCCGCGCCCACAGGGTGGAGAAGGCGTAGGATACGGCTGCTAGCAGGCACGCGATTTCCGCCAGAATGTCTCCGCCGAGGGTCGCCAGCGCTCCGATGCCGAGCATGACAGCAACGCCGGTGAAGCCGAGGATAACGCCGACGATTTTGTTCGCCGAAAGCTTGTCGTCGCTCGTGAAGGCATGTGCGACGAGTGCGGTGAAGATCGGTGTCGTCGCGTTCAGGATCGAAGCAAGGCCAGCGCCGATGGTTGAGGTGCCGTAGAAGATCAGCGTGAAGGGGATCACGTTGTTAAGGAGCCCCATCACCGCGAAGTCAGTGACGCTGCGGCGATCGAGCGGCATGCGGGAGCCTGAAAGCGCAAGAACGATGTGGAGCGTGAGCGCCGCCAGCACGACCCGCGCCAGCACCAGCGTGAAGGCCGGTACGACCGGGGCTGCAACGCGGGCGGATAAGTAAGATCCGCCCCAAAGAAGCGACAGGGTAACCAGCAGGATCCAAGCGGTGCGGGGCATGATTCGCGGCGTTCTCCGTGTTGCCAAAGCCGTGCGCGCAAGGCTTGGCCTTGTCCACCCGATTTCAGCGCCGCTCGGCCCATAGAATTCCGCCGAATACCAGCGCGAGCGAGGCGGCGTGATAGGCCTCGAAACGCTCCCCGAGCAGCAGCACCGCCAGCACCGAGGCGAACACGGGAACAAGGTTCACGAAGACGCCAGCGCGGCCCGGACCGATCAACTCCACCCCTCTGAGGTAGAGGATCTGCGAGAGAACCGAGGGAAAGATCGCACAGTAGAGCACCGCGCCCCAACCGGTCGGGGTGGGTGACTGATAGGCGCCGATCGCGATCTCGGTCGCCAGCAGCGGTAGCGACGTCAAAAAGGCGGCGACCGCAAGGCCGGCGAATACGGCCAGACCGGAGGCGGCAGGGCGGTTCGGCAAAAGCACGGTGTAGAGGGCATAACAGAGAGATGCGCCGAGCATGAGCAAGTCGCCGAAATTGAAGCGCAGACCGGCGACGGTTGATAAGTCGCCCCTCGTTGCGAGCACGATGACGCCGAGTAAAGTCACGAGCATTCCCAAGACCTGCCGAGCGTGCGTTCTCGTGCCGCGAAAGGCGAAGGCGATTGCGAACACGAAGGCCGGGATCGAGCCTTGGATGATGCCGATGTTCACCGCCGTCGTGAAATGGGCGGCGACGTAATAAAGCGCGTTGAAGAGCGTGAAGCCGAGCAGGCCCATCAATGCGAGATAGCCGAGCCGTTTGCGCAGTACCGGCCAGTCGCGCGCCCATGCGCCCCGCGCGATGACGGCGAGCACGAGGAGAACGCCGGTCCAGCGTAAAGTCGTCAGCGCCATCGGTGAGACGTCGCCGACCGCGATCCGGCTGGCGATGACATTGCCGCCCCAAAACAGGCTCGCACCCGATAGGACAAGATAGGGGTTGTCGAAAAGGCGAAGTTTTGCGGCTGGGCGGGTCATCGATCTCGCATTCAGCCATGTGCTCTGGCATCGCGTTCTATAGCGCGGGCTTACGGGCGTTTCCACCGGCGGGGCTTTGGGTTGCGTAGAGTGGATCTGAGCGTTGCATTTTGACGCTGATCAAGGCGCGGCTGATATCAATCCTGCATCTATCGCTTGGTCGATAAGGCCGGTGAATTGGAGCAGTCCAGATGGCGAAAACGATGAAAGCTGCGGTCGTGCGCGCCTTCGGGCAGCCGCTCGCGATTGAAGAGGTCGCGATCCCGGAGCCGGGTTTGGGTGAGGTTCTGGTCAAAATCTTCGCGAGCGGCGTCTGTCACACCGATCTCCATGCGGCTGATGGCGACTGGCCCGTGAAGCCGAAGCTGCCATTCATTCCCGGTCACGAGGGGGTTGGCGTGGTTGCCGCGATCGGCCCCGGGGTTCATGGCCTGAAGGAGGGCGATCCGGTGGGCGTGCCGTGGCTGCATGATGCTTGCGGGTGCTGCGAACACTGCACGACCGGCTGGGAGACCCTTTGCGAAAGCCAGCACAACACCGGATACGGTGTCGACGGCGGCTATGCCGAATATGTGCTCGCTGACGCCAATTATGTCGGCCGGCTTCCGGACCGGCCGGACTTCATCAAGATGGCGCCAATCCTTTGTGCTGGCGTAACCACCTACAAAGGTCTGAAGGAAACCGAGGCAAGGCCGGGCGAATGGGTGGCGATTTCCGGCATCGGCGGTCTTGGTCATGTGGCGGTTCAATATGCCAAGGCAATGGGCCTGCATGTGGTGGGGGTCGACGTTGGCGAGGATAAGCTTGCGCTGGCCCGGTCGCTTGGAGCTGACGCCACGATCAACGCGGCGAACGAGGATGTCGGTGCGGCTATGAACCGGATCACCAAGGGCGGAGCGCATGGCGTGCTCGTCACGGCGGTGTCGCGGGCTGCCTTCTCCGACGCGCTGAAGATGGTGCGGCGGCGGGGAACGGTCAGCCTCGTCGGCTTGCCGCCGGGCGATTTCCCGACGCCGATCTTCGACGTGGTGCTAAAGCGCATCACGATTCGGGGGTCGATCGTGGGCACGCGCCGTGATTTGGCTGAAGCAATCGAGTTCGCCGCCGAAGGCAAGGTTACCGCGACCACGTCGACCGAGCCGCTGGAAGCCATCAACTCGGTCTTCGATCGGCTCAAGCGCGGTGCGGTTGAAGGCCGCGTGGTGCTGACGCTCTGAAGGTGTTCGTTAACGGGCTTTCACTTGGATTAGCATTTCCATAAGAGTATGGTGAACGTCGCCCCCGGTGCTTGTCGCAGCATCGGGGGTTTCCGTGTGTGCGCCTTCGGGCGATGCGGCAGAAAATAGGACCGATCGGCCGATGGCGAACGTGGTTGTGGTTGGCTCCCAGTGGGGCGACGAGGGCAAGGGCAAGATCGTCGATTGGCTTTCCGAGCGCGCCGATGTGGTGGTGCGCTTTCAGGGGGGGCACAACGCCGGTCATACGCTGGTCATCGACGGTGTGTCCTACAAGCTGTCATTGCTTCCCTCCGGCGTCGTGCGTCCGGGAAAACTGTCCGTCATCGGCAATGGCGTCGTGGTCGATCCGCATGCTTTCAAGCGCGAAGTGGAGAAGATCGCGGTTCAGGGCGTCAGGGTTTCGCCGGAGACGTTGAGGATCGCGGAAAACGCCAGCCTCATTCTGTCGCTCCACCGTGAACTCGACGAACTGCGCGAGAATTCCGCTGCCGCCGGCACCAAGATCGGCACGACCAAGCGCGGCATCGGCCCGGCTTACGAAGACAAGGTCGGGCGGCGCGCGATTCGGGTTATGGATCTTGCGGATCCGTCGGTTCTCGATGCGCGGATCGAGCGGTTGCTCGCCCATCACAACCCGCTGCGGCGCGGTCTTGGCGAGCCGGAGATCGCTCTGGAGACTATACGCAGTGAACTCCTGGCGGTCGCCGACTTTATTCTTCCCTATATGGATACCGTCTGGCGGCTTCTCGATGAGAAGCGGCGGGCGGGTGCTCGTATCTTGTTCGAAGGTGCGCAGGGCGCATTGCTCGACAATGACCACGGCACCTATCCCTTCGTCACCTCCTCGAACACGACGGCGGGGCAGGCGGCAACCGGTTCGGGCCTTGGCCCCGGCGCGCTCAACTACGTGCTTGGCATCACCAAGGCCTACACGACGCGCGTGGGCGAGGGGCCGTTTCCGAGCGAACTTCACGACGAGGTCGGGGATTTCCTGGGAACGCGCGGCCATGAGTTCGGCACTGTCACCGGCCGCAAGCGCCGCTGCGGCTGGTTCGACGCCGTTCTGGTGCGGCAGACCGTGCGCGTTTCTGGCATCAACGGCATCGCCCTGACCAAGCTTGACGTTTTGGACGGACTTGACGAGATCAAGGTGTGCGTCGGGTATGACCTGGACGGCAAACGGCTGGATTATCTGCCGGCCAGCCAGGAAGCGCAGGCCAAGGTCGTTCCGGTTTACGAGACGCTGGAGGGCTGGAAAGGCTCGACCGCCGGGGCGCGGTCTTGGGCGGATTTGCCCGCACAGGCCGTGAAATACGTGCGCTATGTCGAGGAGTTGATTGGAGCACCGGTCGCGATGCTCTCGACCAGCCCTGATCGGCTTGACACGATTCTCGTTCAGAATCCTTTCCAGGACTAGCGTTTTTAGAGCGCATTACGCAATTCATATGTGATCTTGCGTAAGAACATGTTCCAGTTCGTCGACTTTGGAGTCATCTTCCAATCAGATTCGATTTGGTGCCGTTGGAAAAGATTCTAGAGATCCGGTTTGACCTGCCACTGGTTTGTCATCCAGCGGCGATTAGAGCCTCGGCGGGTTTTACGCCTTTTGGCGCGGTGCTAGCA
>JBHYDC010000006.1:32059-196345 GCA_051861205.1 Oharaeibacter sp. | reverse complement strand
GATCAAACTCTCAGGTTTAAGAGCTAAATCGCTAACTCCGTCTCAATCAAAACTCGACGAGGTCTTAAAGCGCGCCCAAGAGCGCGCCAATAACACCACCAAGAGAAAACCAAGACGAACAAGCTATCTCTTAACAGCCCAGGGCAGCAATCAAGCCAACCCGAACCATAAGCAAACAACCCGCCGCCCACGTTTCTCTTTCTTCTCATTATCAACTTGTCAAAGAACAGAAAGCGCCGCCGCTCTCGAAGCCCCATCAGCCCGTCGCCGGACCAACCCGAAGCCAAACCGCCAGGCGCCCATCCCCTTGCGGAGGAACACCCGGCGAAACCGCGACCAAGACCCTACATCAAGTCCGGTAGCCAAACGGCCCAAGCAAGGCTCACGCGCCCCGCCCCAGAACCCGAAGCCGGCCATCGCCCATCAGGCAACCACCAACCCCGCCGGCACCACGTCGCCGCAGCGCCGCCGTCGATGGCCGTGGTATAGGTCCACGGAATTTCGAAGTCAAGCGCCGCCACTGCAAGTTTGGACTAGTGGGAACTCGCACCCCTCAAACACTAAGTTTGGGCGCTTTTCCGCCGGTTCTGCCTGTGGATGACGTGAAGCACCGGCCAGTTCCACCCTACACTCTCCACCCAAGCGGTGCATTTTACGGTCGTAAGAACACCGCCTCACCGCTGGTTGACGCCAGCGGCCCCACCCCCGATTGTAAAGATCAGCCTTTAGAACCTGGACCTTCCCCTTGGCTTTTCGCTTCCTTCACGCCGCCGACCTGCACCTCGGTAGCCCTTTGAAAGGTCTCGGTGTTCGCGATCCGCACCTCGCTGAACTTTTCGACCGGGCGACCCGGCGTGCCTTCGAATCCCTCGTCGACCAAGCGATCGCCGACTCGGTGAATTTCGTCGTTATCGCCGGCGACATTTTCGACCGCGAGTGGAAGGACGTCGCGGTTGGCCATGCCTTCGTGCGCCAGATCGCGCGGCTGGCGCGAGCCAACATCCGCGTCGTCATGATCCGCGGCAATCATGACGCCGCAAGCGTGATTGCGCGGGAGTTGCACCTTCCACCCGGCATTGCGTGGCTAGGATCTTCGACACCGGAAACCGTGGATTGGCCGGATCTTGGCGTCGCGGTGCATGGTATGAGCTTCAAGACGCCCGCCGTGCCCGACGCCATTGTGCATCGCTACCCTGCGGCATCGCCCGCGCGCTTCAACATCGGGCTGCTCCACACCTCGCTGGTCGACCGGCCGTCGCACGACCCCTACGCACCATGCTCCGTACCGGACCTTGCTGCACGGGGTTACGACTACTGGGCACTTGGCCATATCCATGCGCGCGAAGTGGTTGAAAACAATGGCTTTAACGCCGTGTTCTCCGGTAATTTGCAGGGCCGCAGCATTCGCGAGACCGGTGCCAAGGGGGCAACGCTCGTCACCGTGGACGACGGCCGCATCAGCGCTATCGAGGCGATTTCGCTGGACGCTGCACGGTGGGCATTGGTGACGGTGGACCTGACGGGCATGGAGGTGCGCGAGCGCGCTTTCGACGCGATCAGGCGGGCGCTTGAGGACGCGGCGTCGCAAGCCGGTGGCAGGCCGCTGGCAGCGCGAATCCGGCTGGTCGGGGAGACCGTGCTTGCCGATCGTCTACGTGCTGCAAGCGAATTTCATGAGGAAATTCAGCTCCTTGCAGCAACGGTATCAGACGCCATCGTGATCGAACGGATCCGCCACGAAACGAGCCTGCAATCGCTGAAGGCCCTCGCCCTACCCATGGCCGATTTGGATCTCGCACTAGAGGCTGCGCTCGCGGACCCCGCGGTTTCAGAAGGTGTGGATGCCGATTTGGGTCTTCTCTTGCAAAAGCTGCCGAATGTTCCCGGATTGATCGAGGCCGATCGTGAGGAGGTTTTGCGTGCGGCCCGTGCCATGATCCTCGCGCGGCTTGAAGGGGGGCAGTGATGCGTCTCATCGAGTTGCATCTGGACCGCTATGGGCCGTTTACCGACCGCAGGTTGGTGTTCGATGCGACGCCGCCGCTGATCGTTGTTCACGGGCAGAATGAAGCGGGCAAAACATCCGCTTTGGCCGCGTTGACCGACGCGCTCTATGGAATCGAAAAGTCTTCGGCGCATAATTTTTTGCATGATTATGGATCGATGCGTGTCGGGCTTACATTAGAGTTGCGCGATGGGCGGCAGGTTCGGTTTCGCCGGCGCAAAGGAAATATGCGGACGATCCTGGATACGGATGAAAACCCGATTGAAGAGGACGTTCTTCTGCCGTTTTTAGGACGCATCGACCGCGCGCTGTTCTTAGATGCATTTGGTCTCGATCAAAAGCGGCTGCGATCTGGATCGGAAAAACTATCAACTGGCGAAGGATCGCTTGGTGAAGCTTTGCTGGCAGCTGCACCTGGTCTTGGACGGTTAGTGGAACTGAGGCGGGAGTTCAACGATAGCGCGCAGGCGATATTCACACCGGAACGCCGCGTGGCGAGCAAGCCAATCTATGCCGGCATCCAAAACTGGCACAACGCCAAACAGAAACTGAGCGACGCCACGCTGGGCACGGGCAGCGTGAAGGCGGCCATGACGCAGCTCGGCGAAGCGAGCCAGCGGGTTCAACGTATCGACGAGGAAAAGCGGGCAGCGCGGGCCAACGAAGCTCGATTGGGACGGCTTCGCCGCGCCCTGCCCCACCTGGCCGCGCTGGCTCGGTCGGAGGCCGAATTGGCGGATCTCGGAGTGATTCCGGCTGTCGGCGAGCGCTATGCGGAGCGCGTTTCAACGGCGTTGGCGGCTGCGGTCCAGGGAAATTCCGAGCATGACGACCTCATTCGCGACCACGCGGCCCTGGCGGACGAGCGGGATGCGATCGCGGTTCCGCTGGCGCTTCTGGAGGCAGGTGCGGTTATCGACAGGCTGTCGGCACGCCGGTCCGCGCGGGAGGCGGCGGAGGTCGATAGGATCGATGCCGGAGCCGAGGCGCGACGGGCGCGTGCCGGCCTGTCCGAGGCGGCGCGGCGGCTTGGGCTTGAGGGCGAAACGCCGGTTCTTAGCCAGATTCCAAGCGTTATGGCCATCGCCCGCGTTCGCCGGCTGATCAGTCTGGGCATTGAAGCGCGCACGCGGTTTTCAGCCGCGCAGACGCGCCGGAGCGCGGCCGTACAGCGGCGCTCGGAGCTTGGTGAGGCGCAGGCGGACGGCGCATTTCTGGTCGATCCCGGCGCGGTGAGGGCTACGCTGGAGGTGCTTGGTGCGCTGGCCGGGGTTCAGTCGAAACTCGACATGGCGAACGCGAGCGTTGATGCCTCGGCGCGCCGGGTTACCGAGGCCGTGGCGCGGTTTGGGTTGCCGGGGTGGACGGCGGAGATGGTGCGTTCACGCGCTCTGCCCGAACGGCATGCAATCGAGCGGTTCGCGGCAGAGTTGGAACAAGCGCAACGCGCGGAAGAGATCGCGGAAACAGCGGCTTACGATGCCGTTCACCGAGCGGGCGAGATTGCCAAGCGGATCGGTTCAGGGCTCGAAGGTGCCGTTCCCACGCAGGCTGCGGTGCTGGCCTTGAGGGGTGAGCGCGATCAGGCGTGGGAGGCCGTGCGGACCCTGTTGTTCGCCGATGAAATGGCACCGGCAGCCCTTCGGGCGGATGCGTCAAGGCGGTTCGAGCGCGCAGCGCAAGCTGCCGATCAGCTTGCCGACGTGCGTGCGGATGCCTCTGATCTAATTGCACAAAATGATGCTGAGCGGGCGGTGCTGAGTGCAGCGGAAAATGAAGCGAATGGCCGGCGCTCTGCCGCGGCCGACGCCCGGATGGCGCATGAGGCCGTTCGCGAGCGGTGGTCGATGCTGCTTGGTGATTTCGGGCTTCCCGACATGCAGCCCCGCGATGTGCTGCCCCTTCTTGAGCGGCAACGGGACGTATTGAGCCTGCAAACGGCCACCGATCAGGCGGAGCGGGACCGGGCGATGGCGGCGGCGCAATTCTCGCGGCTTTTGGCGGCTCTGGCGGAAACTTTGGCGGATTTCGGCCTTTCAGCGATGGCGGGTTCGGATTGGCAATCGGGTCTGGCACGGCTGAAGGCAGCGGCGGAAGCGCGGGAGAAAGCTTGGTTGGCGGCTCGCGACAGGGAGGCCGGACGGGTTCGTCTACAGGCGGAAATCGCAGAGGCCGAGGCGGAAATCGGGGCGTCCCAAGGGGAAGTGGAGGCCTGGGCGGCGGAATGGCGGGAGGCGCTGGCGGCGATCGGTCTGTCCGGGCGTACAGCGCCGGAAGAGGCGGACTCCGCGCTCGATGTTTGGGCGGAGGTACGGGAAATCCGGTCGAAATTGAGCGATGCGACGGTGCGGTTGGAGCGCGCGGAAGAGGTTTGCGGGACCTTCGATTCAGAGGCTAACCTTCTGATCTTGCTGGTTGAATATCCGGACGGGACATCGACGACAGACCGGATCGCGCGCTTGGCGGAGGCGCTTGAACAGGCGCGGCGCTTGAGCGACCGCAGGACCGCGCTGACGGAGGCTCTTGGAAAGCTGGACGTGCGGATCAGGGCCGCAGGAGCGGCGGCGGAGGCGGCTGGCGAGGTGGTGAACAGGTTGAGGGTGGAGGCGGAGGCGGCGGAGGATGCTGACTTGGCGGCGGTGGCGGCGGCGGTGGAAAAGGCCGGTTCTCTGCGGTCCCGCATCCAAACCGAGCGGCAGATGATGATGGTCGAGGCGGGCGGGTTGGACGAAGCGACGTTTGGTACGGAGCTGGCGGTGCTAGATGCGGATCTGTTGATTGCAGAAGAAAATGAACATCAAACCAAGCTGTTAGTGATCGAGTCCGAGTATGAAACCGCCGTTTCCGATCGCGCCAATGCCAAGACGGCTTACGAAGGGCTGATGGCGCGGGAGGGGGCGGAGGTTGAGGGGCAGCAGATCGAGAATGTTCTGGCGGGCCTTTCGGAAACGGCGGAGCAATGGCGGATTCTCCAGGCGGCAAGCCGGCTCGCCGGGGCCGTCGTGGAGGAATTTCGCAAGCAACATCAAAGCCCTGTGCTGGCCGACGCCAGCCGCTTGTTCAGCCGGATAACCCATCAACGTTATGCTTCATTGGCCGCCGACTACACCGAAAATGGAGCGGCGCAACTGGTCGTGGTGCGGGCTGACGGGCGGCGACTGGAGATCGGTGCGCTTTCGGAGGGGACAAAGGACCAGCTTTTCCTGGCGCTGCGGCTGGCGACCTTGCTCGAACACTCCGCAAGGGCCGAGCCGTTGCCCTTTATCGGGGACGATTTATTCGTGACTTTCGACGAGGAGCGGACGGCGGCAGGGCTGGAAACGCTGGCGGAATTTGGGCGGACGGCGCAGGCGGTTTTGTTCACGCACCACGCGCATGTCGTTGATATCGCAGTGGAAACGTTGGCCGAACAGGTTCAAGTGTTGCGGCTTTGATCGGAGGTTTCAGTCGTCGCTGGGCTTGGAACTGCGCCCGATTTTGATCGTGGAGCGCTTCGATTTGGAGGCGAGGCGGCGCTCCTTCGAAGCTTTGGTGGGGCGGGTCGGGCGGCGGATGGTGGGGCGCTCGCAGGCTTGCTGGATGAGGGCGACGAGACGGGCGAGAGCGTCTTCGCGGTTGCGCTGCTGGCTGCGGTGGTTCTGGGCAGTGATGACGATGACGCCCTCCTGGCTATAACGTCGACCGGCCAGTTTGATAAGCTTTTCAATCACATATGGCGGCAGCGAGGGTGAGTGGAGCGCGTCGAAACGCAGTTGCACGGCCGACGAGGTGGTGTTGACATGTTGCCCGCCGGGGCCGGAGGCGCGGATGAAAACCTCTTCGATCTCACTTTCGTCGAGACTGATCGAAGGCGTGATCGGGATCATCCTACAACTCCAAACGCCGGAAAATCGCCGGTTCGCAAAGGGTTAGCATAGCTAAGCGAGATCGTCAGCCTTTCCCGGAAGTCCTTGTGCGGCTTGGGTTTTCCTCTACGGTGCGCGAACCTGGGACAGGGAAAATCGGTCGATGAGGGATAAGCGGGTAGCGGTGATCGGGGGCGGTCCAGCCGGGTTGATGGCGGCGGAAAGACTGGCCGAACAGGGGCTCGGCGTGGACCTGTTCGAGGCGATGCCGACGGTTGGGCGCAAGTTCATGCTGGCCGGGAAGTCCGGATTAAACATAACGCATTCAGAGACTTACGACAGGTTTGTGACTCGTTATGGCAGTGCTTCCGCAGCTTTGAGGGCGAGTTTGGATGGATTTACGCCGGAAAATCTCCGGGCTTGGGCTGAAATGCTAGGGTCGGAGACCTTTGTGGGGTCGTCGGGACGGGTGTTTCCGGTTCATATGAAGGCCTCGCCGCTGCTGCGTAACTGGCTGAAAAGGCTTGATAATCAGGGTGTTGCGATCCATGTTCGGCATCGCTGGACGGGGTTTGGGGCGGATGGTTCGCTGACGTTCGAAACGCCTACCGGGGAGCGGACGGTTTATCCCTCGGGGACGCTGCTGACGCTGGGGGGAGCGAGCTGGCCCCGGCTTGGATCGGACGCGGCGTGGGTGCGGATCCTGACCGAAAAAGGCATTGTAATCAAAAGCTTGGAAGCGGCGAACAACGGCTTCAATGTGGCTTGGTCGGAGACTTTCAGGGATCGTTTTGCAGGATCGCCCGTGAAGTCGGTGGTGGCGAGCGCGGATGAGTTGTCCCTGCCGGGCGAGTTCGTGGTGACCCGCGACGGCGTGGAGGGGAGCCTTGTCTACGCGGTTTCAAAGACGCTGCGAGACCAGCTAACCCATGGAAACGGCGCGATTTTCCGGCTTGATCTGGCTCCGGGCAGAACGGTTGAGCGGCTAGCCAGCGATATCGAACGGCAGAACCCGAAACAGTCCTTCTCGAACCGGCTTCGCAAGGCGGCGGGGATCGATGGAGTGAAGGCAGGACTGGTGCGGGAATGCCTGGACGAGGCAACGCGGGGGGATGCGCGGCGGCTAGCGGCGGCGCTCAAGTCGTTGCCGATAAAGGTAGATTCGCCGCGGCCGATTGCGGAGGCCATCTCGACGGCAGGGGGCATCGCCTTTGATGAGCTGACGCCGGAGTTGATGGTGAAGCGGCGTCCCGGCCTGTTTGTGGCGGGCGAAATGCTGGATTGGGAGGCCCCGACCGGGGGATATCTTCTCACCGCCTGCTTTGCGACGGGTCGCGCGGCGGCGGATGGGATGGCGCGGTGGCTCAAAGCGGGCGGCGCGTCGCTTGATGCAGCAAAATCCGGCTGATTTCCGGGCTTTTTATGCTCGTTGTGTGAGCTTTTCGATCGGCCGCAGCAGCGGTGCGGCGGCCGAAGTTTTCGTAGTCGTGAAACGCGTTGGTGTAGTCGCCAAACCGAAGTTTTTTCTTGCTTCAGGCTTCGATGATGCCGTCGAGGGCGTAATGCTTAACCAGATGACGATTCGCGATCAGTTCGTCGACCGTCGGTTCGCCCTTCAAAGCCCGTGAGATGGCAATCTTGGTCGCTTCATAATTGGTGCGGTAGAGGTCTCGCTTGTCGAGTTCGGAATGGTCGGCGCAGCGGGGGTCGAGCCAGACCATGATGATCATGCATATGTCATCGACCGCATCTTTGGGGAGGATGCCTTCGATCAGACAATCGACGATGGCGTCTCCGATAGCGCCTTGGACGACGCCGCCGAGCAACTCAACATATTCGATGGTGTGAATGGTCGCCTTGGTCGTCATCATGGTGGCGGGGCGTACCAACTGGTTGCAGTCGCGCACCACGAACATGCGGGTGTGACCCTGCACCTGCCCCATCATGGACGCAAAGGCCTGACCGGCAGGACCCTTGACGGATCCGATCAGGACTTCAGGCATGGCGTCGGTGAATTGACCTTCGGCGGCGAAGACCGTGGCCTCGCCGACCTTGAACCAGATATCAGACATGAGCGGACGTCCTGAGGGGGATAAAGACAATGTGCCGCGAGTTTTGGCGGGCGGCGGCCGGCGATGCAAATGAATTCGTGTGATTAGGCGCCGGCGGATCGGCGGGCCGAATCGAGCGTATTCAGCATCAGGCAGGCGATGGTCATGGGGCCGACGCCGCGCGGGACCGGGGTGATGGCGCCGGCGACCGGGATGGCGGATTCAAAGTCGACATCGCCGACAATGCGCGACTTGCCGTCTTCGTCGATGCGGTTGATGCCGACGTCGATGACGATGGCGCCCGGCTTGATCCAATCGCCTTTGATCATGCGGGGACGACCGACGGCGGCGACGAGAACGTCGGCGGTGCGGCAGACGGCGGGAAGATCCGCGGTCTTGGAATGGGCGACGACAACGGTGGCGTTGCGCTGGAGGAGGAGCTGCGCCATCGGCTTACCCACGATGTTGGAGCGGCCGACGACCACGGCGGTTTTGCCGGAAAGATCGGGCATCAGCCGGTCGATCAGAATTTGCGCGCCGCGCGGAGTACAGGGCACGAAACCGGGGAGACCGACGGCGAGGCGGCCGGCGTTCAGGGGGTGAAAGCCGTCGACGTCCTTGTCCGGATCGATGAGGCCGAGGACCTTGGCGCTGTCGATCTGGTGGGGAAGCGGCAGTTGGACGAGGATGCCGTGAACGTCGGGATCGGCGTTGAGCTTGCGGACGAGCGCGAGGAGGTCGGCCTCGCCGGTGTCGGCCGGCAGCATGTATTCCAGGCTTTTCAGCCCGCATTCGGCGGTGGCCTTCAGCTTATTGCGGACATAGACGGCGCTGGCCGGATCCTCACCGACAAGGACGACGGCAAGGCCGGGGACGACGCCGTGGGAGGCTTTGAGCGCACGAGCATCGGCGGCGATGCTGTCCCGCAAGGCGGCCGCGGCGGCGAATCCGTCGATGATGACTGCGGTCATGAACGTGCTCCCCGTTTTGGCACCCGGTCTTACCGTTTGGCTTGAGCCCGGCAACCGATAATCCACAGAAATCCAACCGGTGAATCCCGCCGCCTGCGTTGCGGCGGGGCCGACGAGGATCAGTTTTGATGCGTTCTTGACAGCCTGACGCGGCGCTTGTCACGCAAAAAACGCGCGTTGAGGCAACCGGCCGCAGACTTGAATCTGTTTTTCAGAGTGCACGGTTTGTACGCGGAAATCGGAAAAATGTCGCAACGGTCATGGCTGTCGCGCGTAGATCAAGTTGTGGCTTAGTATTTTATACTCAATGTAGTATACGATGGCGGAATTTACTGTAGATTTTTGTTTAAGTATTTATACGTTCTCTGACAAAATCAGACAAAAGTCTTATAACTGTTGTTGAACTGTTACGACGGCGGTGATGAGACTAAACGAATTGTAAGCGGTTTCGCCCAGGCGAGGAGCACCATCCAAGAAGCGATGGTCAGTCGAGCGTGAACCTGCCGAAGATGCTTGGAGGAGAAGCCAAAATGGCAAACATAGCAGCAGGGGGCGCTGTGAAGAGCGGCGCAATGACACGCGAGGAAAAGAAGGTCATCTTCGCTTCCTCGCTTGGCACCGTTTTCGAATGGTACGACTTCTATCTCTACGGGTCACTTGCCGCGATCATCGCCAATCAGTTCTTCTCGGGCGTGAACCCAACGGCTGCGTTTATCTTCACGCTTCTGGCTTTTGCCGCGGGTTTCATCGTCCGGCCGTTCGGCGCGCTAGTGTTCGGACGCATCGGCGACCTTGTCGGCCGCAAGTATACGTTCCTGGTTACGATCCTTCTGATGGGTCTTTCCACCTTCATCGTGGGCATTCTGCCGAATTACGAGACGATCGGCATGGCCGCGCCGATCATCCTGGTCGGCCTGCGGTTGTTGCAGGGCTTGGCGCTCGGCGGTGAGTACGGCGGCGCGGCGACCTATGTGGCCGAACATGCACCTCCCGGCAAACGCGGGTACTTCACAAGCTGGATTCAGACAACGGCGACGATGGGGCTGTTCCTGTCGCTGCTGGTGATTCTGGCGACCCGAACCCTTTTTGGCGAAGAAGCCTTCGCGGCCTGGGGCTGGCGCGTTCCGTTCCTTGTCTCCGTGGTGCTGCTCGGGGTTTCGGTGTGGATCCGGCTCAGCCTTTCGGAAAGCCCGGCGTTCACTAAGATGAAGGAAGAGGGCAAGGGCTCCAAGGCGCCGCTGACGGAGTCTTTCCTGCGCTGGCCGAACCTGAAGCTGGTGATCCTGGCCCTGTTCGGCCTCACCGCCGGTCAGGCTGTGGTGTGGTACACCGGCCAGTTCTACGCTCTGTTCTTCCTGACGCAGACGCTGAAGGTGGACGGCTTCACCGCCAACGTGCTGATCGCGATTTCGCTCGCGATAGGGACGCCCTTCTTCGTTCTGTTCGGCTGGCTATCGGACAAGATCGGCCGCAAGCCCATCATCATGCTGGGCTGCTTGCTTTCGATCCTGACCTACTTCCCGCTGTTCCACACGCTGACGACGGCCGCGAACCCGGCCCTTGCCGCGGCGATCGCTTCCTCGCCGGTCACGGTGACGGCCGACCCGGCCACCTGCAATTTGCAGTTCAATCCGGTGGGAACGTCGAAGTTCACCACGTCGTGCGACATAGCCAAGGCATTCCTGGCGAAGAATTCGGTGAACTACGCGAATGTGGACGCACCGGCGGGCACTGTGGCGTCGATCAAGATCGGAGACACCGTGATCCCGAGCTATGAGGGCACGGGGCTTGCCGCGGATGCGGCGAAGACGGCGAACACGACCTTCGAGACCAGCCTGTTTCAGGCGCTTCAGACGGCCGGCTATCCGGTTGCCATGAAGGAAACCGAGACGGACGGCGTCAAGACCTCGACCTACTCGATGGCGCCGGCCGACAAGGCGCAGATGAACCAGCCGCTGGTGATCGGCGTGCTGTTCGTGCTGGTGCTCTACGTGACGATGGTCTACGGGCCGATCGCTGCAATGCTGGTGGAAATGTTCCCAACCCGCATTCGCTACACCTCGATGTCGCTGCCCTATCACATCGGCAACGGCTGGTTCGGCGGACTGCTTCCGGCGACCGCCTTTGCCATGGTGGCCGCCAACGGCGATATCTACTACGGCCTTTGGTACCCCATCGTGATCGCAGCGATGACGCTGGTGATCGGCACGCTGTTCGTGAAGGAAACACGCAACAACGGCATCGACGACGTCGAGTGATCGGGTCCAAACCGCAAGAATGAGGAAAGGCCCGGCCGAGCGCCGGGCCTTTTCGTTTGAGGGACCACCCTATTTCGGACGATGGCCGGGACGGAGGGCGTCGTGTAGCGTGGCAGGAGTTAAGAGAGAGCGCGAGAGCGAATGGATATCAGGCAACTCCACTATCTTGCAGCGCTCGCCCGCGAGAAGCATTTCACCCGGGCGGCGCAGGCGTGCAACGTGACCCAGCCGACGCTGTCGGAGCGAATCCGGCAGTTGGAGGAGGAGCTTGGCGTTGCCATCGTGGAGCGGGGCCAGCGGTTCCACGGCTTCACGGCCGAAGGCGAGCGCGTGCTGAAATGGGCGCATGTGATTCTGGATAACTGGGGCGCCATGCGCCAGGAAATCGGGCAGCTTCGCGAGGGGGAAAGCCAGCTTGCCGGACGGCTGACGATCGGCGTGATTCCCTCCGCGCTGCCGATCGCGGCGCGGCTGACGAAGATCATCCGAGAGGCCAATCCGAATGTGGATCTGGTGGTGCTATCGGCGACGTCGGTGGAGATTTTGCGCGAGCTTGAGGATTTCTCGATCGACGTGGGGCTGACCTATCTCGACAACGAGCCGATCACGGGGCTTGTGGGCCGGCCGGTGTACCGGGAGCGCTATTGCCTGTTCGTGCGGGCGGACGATGCGCTGGCGCTTTTGAAGGGCGTGACCTGGGCGGAAGCAGCCGCCCATCCGCTGGCGCTACTGACGCCGAACATGCAGAACCGCCGGATCATCGACCGGGCCTTCGCGACCACGGGGCTGAAGCCGCAGATCAAGGTGGAAACGAATTCGCTGATGAACCTTTGTGCCAGCGTGCGCGAAACCGGTCTTGCCTCGATCATGCCGGAGTATGTGAAGGCGACGCTCGGCCCCGGCTCCGACCTTGTGCCCGTGCCGCTGATCGAGCCCGATGTGGAACACGCAGTGGGGCTGGTGGCGCTGGATCGCAGCCCGATGCCGCCGCTGGTGACGCTGGCGCTGGACATGGCGACACGGCTTGCCGCCGACTTGAAGCCGACCGACCTCGGGCTCTGAACGACCGGGTGAGGATCAGGCCCTCAGCAGGGCCGAAGTCTCGTCGATGTGATCGAGAGCCTTAGGCCCTCAGTAGGGCCGAAGTCTCGTCGATGTAATCAACGATCTGGCGGTAGCCGGAGATGGGCAGCGGCTTGCCGATCATGAAGCCTTGCACCTCGTCGCAGCTTTTGCTGGCGAGGAAATCAATCTGGCCGCGACTTTCTACGCCCTCGGCAACGACATTGAGATCGAGACTGCGCGATAGTATGGCCATGGCAGTCAGGATGGCGCCGGCCTTCGGGTTTGTTTCGACTTGCTCGATGAAGGAGCGGTCGATTTTGATCTTGTCGAGCGGGAAGGTCTGAAGGGTGGCGAGCGAGGAGGATCCGACGCCGAAGTTGTCAATGGCGACGGTGACGCCGAGCGCTTTGAGCCGGTTCAAGATGTCGAGCGAGCGATCCGGGTTGAGGAGCAGCCCGCTTTCGGTGACCTCGACCTCAAGCCGGGTCGCGGGTAGCCCGGTTTCATTTAGAATGTCCTGTACCATCTCGGGCAAGGCGATCTGGCCAAGCTGAACCGACGACAGATTCACGGAAATCTTGAGCGGCCGGCGCCAGCTTGCGGCCTCGCGACAGGCCTTTGTGAGGATCCAGGTGCCGAGTTCGCCGATGAACCCGCTTTCCTCGGCGATCGAAATCACGATCTGCGGGGCGATGATGCCGTGGCGGGGGTGATGCCAGCGGATCAGGACTTCGAAGCCGACGATTTCGCCGCTGCGGGTGCGGGCGATCGGCTGGTAGTGTAGCTCGATCTGATTGGACTCGATCGCGTCGCGCATGTCGAAGGCGAGCTGGCGGCGGACGAGCATTTCGCGGTCCATCGATTCCTCGAAAAAGCAATAGCCGCCGCGACCGGCGAGCTTGGCCCGGTAAAGCGCGAGATCGGCGCGCGCGAGCAGAATGTCGAGCGCGTCGCCATTGTGGGGTGCGAGCGCGACGCCGAGGCTGACGCCCACGTTGAAGCGCTGACCGAGGTAGGAGAAGGGCTGGCGCAGGCTTTCCACGATGCGCTCGGCGGTTTGAGCTACGGAACTGGTGTTTTGAACATCGGGCAGGAGAATGATGAACTCATCCCCGCCCAGCCGCGCGATGAAGCCGGAGGGGCTGAGAAGGTCTTTCAGCCGCGTTGCCGCTTCGATCAGCACTGCGTCGCCGGCAAGGTGGCCGTGACGGTCGTTGACGTCCTTGAAATGGTCGAGGTCGAGGTAGATCAGGGCGAAATCATTGCCCTCGCCGCCGAGAGCGGCACAGCGCCGCTCCATCGTGCGGTGAAAAGAGGCGCGGTTGGCAAGACCCGTCAGGAAATCATGCTCGGCTAGGAAGCGGATGCGCATTTCGGCGTCCTGGCGCGCAGCGACGTCGCGGATAGCGAGGGCGGTGGCGGACCGGCCGAGGAATTCGATCGGGCGGGCGATGACTTCGACGGGGATGGCCGGTTTACCCTCAGGCGTGACTTGACCGTCCCACAGCATGGAGTGGGGAAACTGAGCGCTGCCGAATTCGGCATGCAACAGCGTTCCGAGGAAGCGGCGGCCGAGCAGTTGGTTGCGGCTGAGACCTACGGTTTGGAGGAAGACATCGTTGACCTCGACGACGCGGTTGTCGACCAGGATGACAAGCCCCTCCACCGCCGCATCCGCAAGATCGGCCAGCCGGCGATTGGCTCCGCGCCCCCGTTGAACGAGCAACCACCCAAGAGCAAGCGGTACGCCAAGCGCGAGCGCGGCGAGGAAGGTGGCCTCGGATGGGAGGAACTCCACGAGGGAGAATGCTGAGATCATAAGTAGTGCCTCCAATAGCGGCGACCCTACAGACCAATTCTAACGAGAACGTCGACCTCATCTTCAAATCAGGACATGCGGTGTTCAGGAAGCGTTAACCTTGGGCTCCGCACCGGCAATTCGCTAGCGCGCGGTTAAGCATATCGGGAGGTTTTGTAACGCCGGGAGCTGCGGCGGCTGGGGAAAAAGAGCCGAAAAATCGGGCTTTAGGCCCTCGGCCCTCTGTTGCTGCACGTTGTGCGCAAAAAACGAGCCAGCGCAGGTGGTCAGAAAAAATCAACCCTATGAGCGAGCCGTTTTGAAAAACTTTGTTGATTCAAATGCCACGAAAACTTTCGGCATTGTCGTGTCAGGTGGTGTTTTTCCTGATGGGTAGAGACGTTTTCTGACCCAACCCACGGGCGAGTGTTCGCTCAATCCTCCAGCGTTCCGGGTTTTGCGGTAGCGGAGGGGCGGCTTCCCAGGAGCTTGACGAGATCGCCGCCGAGACGAGTGAAGCGATGCCCGCGCCGGGTGAGAATGGTGCCCGCTTGCGGGGCGGTGACGGGAAAGGCTGCCTCGCCGGGGGCGGTGAGGATTTCGGCGACGAGGGCTCCGGCTTCGACATGATCGCCGGGTTTGACGTGGAAGAGCAGCGCGCCGCCGGCGGGAGCGCGGACGACCTCGACGTGGTCGAGCGGGGTTTTGCCGCGCGTCCAGGGTTCGGGCGGGGGCACGGCGGCGTCGCGGATGACGCCCCGGCCGACGAGGAAACGATAGAGGCCGCTGGCATCCGCCTTGGCGGTGTGCGGCGCAACGTCGGCTTGGCCGCGCAGTTCCACGGTGGTGATGGCGCGGCGCTCCCATCCGGCCTTGCCGGGCGGCAGGCCGAGATAGGGGTGGAGCATGGCCTCCTCGAATGCCGCATCGGACGATCCGTCCCAGACGAGGACGGCCTCTGCGTTGAGGGCGGAGGCGAGGTCCGAAAGATACGGCCAGACGGGTTCGGGGACGTAGAGATATTGGAGCGATTCTTCGTCGCAGTGCAGATCGAGCGTGATGTCGTGACCGAGCGCGAGGCGCACGAGGCGGGCCTTTAGACGCTGTTCGGCGGGGATGGGAGCATCGTCGTGGGGAAGGGCCGACGTGTCGGGGGTGGCAAGCAGCGGGAACTCGCGGTTGAAATTCGTGCGGGTGGAGAGCGCGAAGCGGCCCATGTGCTGGTCGAAGAGATGCTGGCCGGATGCGATGGGGTTCGCATAGGGCACGACCGTGACCGAGCCGAGAAGGCGACCATCGTGCTCGGCCCGGGCGAGCATTTCGATGAGGTAGTGAAGTGCCGCGACGCCGGGAAGTTCATCGCCGTGGAGGGCCGCTTGGAGATAGGCGGTGGGCGCGGTGGGCAAGGCGCCGGCGAAGCGGAGGACGGTGAAGCGATACTCGGTGCCGGGCGTATCGCCGCGCAGGATTTCAACGGATTTTTTCATTGCGCACCGTGGACTAAGGGGGGATTGCGGTGAGGGTAGCATTTGGCGCGGGAGGCGCGCGATGGGTTTTGCTTTGCTTTGCGACAAGCTCCAGCCCTCAGCGAGGCGGCGCCGACCCCTCAACCGTCGCTGCCGCGACACCTAGCCCCTGGCCCGAGACACGGGTCTCGGTCCGTCGCTTCGCGACCCCGCAAGGGGAGAAGGAAAACGAAGCCGCATCCAAACTCGGTCCGTCGCTTCGCGACCCCGCAAGGGGATAAGGAGAAGAAGGCGTGGAGGCTTGGGTTAGGCAACGCGCTTGCGTTTGGCGTCCTTGAGGATTTCGGCGGCGGCGTTGTGGCCGGGGGCGCCGGTGACGCCGCCGCCGGGGTGGGTGCCGGAGCCGCAAGTGTAGAGGCCGGGGATGGGGCCGCGGTAGTCGGCGTGGCCGAGCATGGGGCGGGCGGAGAAGATTTGGTCGAGCGAGAGGGCGCCGTGGAAGATGTCGCCGCCGATGAGGCCGAAGGTGCGTTCGAGGTCGAGCGGCGAGTTGATCTGGCGGCCGAGCACGCTGGCCTTGAAGCCGGGGGCGAATCTATCGACGGCGGCGATCATGACGTCGGCGACTTCCTCGCGGTGATCGTCCCAGGAGGAACCGCCGGGGAAGCCATCGGGAAGCTGCGGCTGCACGTGCTGGCAGAAGAGGCTGGCGACATGCTGGCCGGGAGGGGCGAGGCTGTCGTCGATAGTGGAGGGAATGAGCATTTCGACAATTGGATTGCGCGCCCAGCCGTGGGCTTTGGCGTCGGTATAGGCGCGGTCCATGTAGTCGATGGAGGGGGCGATGATGATGCCGGAGGTGTGGTGATCGGCAAGCGTGTGGCCGGGAAGCGCGGTGAAGCTGGGAAGCTCGGACAACGCGACGTTCATGCGGAAGGTGCCCGAGCCGCTTTTCCAGGTGCGGATGCGGCGGAGGAAATCGAGGGGGAGCGCGGCTTCGTCGACGAGCTTCGTGTAGAGGAGCTTGGGGTTGAGGTTCGAGACGACCATGGGCGCGCGGAAGGCCCGGCCGTCTTCGGTGACGACGCCGGCCGCCCTGCCCTTTTCGATGATGACTTCGCGAACGCCCGCATCGGTGTGAATGACGACGCCTTTTTCCTCGCAGGCGCGGCGCATGGCCTGGGTGATGGCGCCCATGCCGCCGACGGCGTGGCCCCAAACGCCCTTCTTGCCGTTGACCTCGCCGAAGACGTGATGGACCAGCACGTAGGCGGTGCCGGCGGTGTAGGGGCTGGCGAAATTGCCGACGATACCGTCGAAGGCGAAGAGGGCTTTGACGGGCGGGGATTCGAACCAGCGATCGAGGTATTCGGCGGCGGATTTGGTGAAGACGTCCAGGATTTCGCGGCGCATTTCGAGCGAGAGGTCGGTGAACTTGCGGCCGAGGGTGGCGGACTTCAGAAGCTCTGGAATAGCCGCCAGCCAGCCGCCGGATACGACGTTGGGCGGGGTTTTCAGGACGAGATCGCGCAGGAGATCGGCCACCACGTCCAGTCGCTGCTCGTAGGCGGGGAGCGCTTCGGCGTCGCGGGCGGAGAATTTGGCGATCGAGGCGCGGGTGCGGCCGCCCTGCCCGGCTTCAAGGAAGCGGCCGTCTTCGGTGGGAAAGAAATTCTGGAGGCGGCGCTCGATGACCTTGAGGCCGTGGCGGGCAAGATCAAGGTCGCGGATGATCTTGGGGTTGAGAAGCGAGACGGTGTAGGAGGCAACGGAATTGCGAAAGCCGGGGTGAAATTCCTCGGTGACGGCCGCGCCGCCGACGACGGAGCGGCGTTCGAGCACGGTGACCTTGAGGCCGGACGCGGCGAGATAATAGGCGCAGACGAGACCGTTATGGCCTCCGCCGATAATGACAACGTCCGACATGAAGGATCCTTCGCAGGTTTGGCGCCCGAATGCGGTGGTGTGACCGCGCGGGCAACAGATGCGCGGAAGATTAGGATGCGGGCGGGGAAAAGTAAACCGGACGGGGCGCGCTAGATGTTTGAAACTGCGAGCGGCGCGGCGGCGGTTTCAGCGGCCGATGCGGCTTCCTCGAAGACCTGGCCGATGCCGATGACGACGGGGAGACCGGGCTCGACCGCGCCGGCTTCGAGAAGGCGCGCAAGGCGGGTGGGTTTCAGGCTCTGTTCGGGCTGGCCGACGGCATAGCCGAGGATGACGGGGGTGGCAGGCGCAAGGCCCTCAGCGATGAGGCGGGCGGCGATGCCGGCGGCGGTGCGGCCGCCCATATAGACGATGAGCGTGGTTTCGGTGTCGGCAAGACCGCGCCAATCCAGGCTTTCATCAAGCTCGCCGCTTTTGGCGTGGCCGGTGACGAAGCGCAGCGAATGGGCGGCGTCGCGGTGGGTGAGCGAGATGCCGAGCGCGGAGGCCAGCGCGATGCCGGCGGAAATGCCGGGCACGACCTCGACGGGGATGCCCTCGCGCTTAAGCCGGGCGATCTCCTCGCCGGCGCGGCCGAACACCATGGGATCGCCGGCTTTCAGGCGGACGACGCGCTTGCCCTGACGGGCGAGCGTGATCATCAGGTCGTTGATGTCTTCCTGGCGGCAGGATTCGCGGCCGCCGCGCTTGCCGACCATCATGCGCTTGGCCTCGCGGCGGGCAAGCTCCAGCACGTCGGACGACACAAGATCGTCAAAGAGGATGACGTCGGCTGATTGAAGCGCGCGGACGGCTTTGAGGGTGAGAAGGTCGGCATCGCCCGGACCGGCACCGACGAGGATGACGCGGCCGCGTGCCTCGGGGCTGGCGGCGATGCGGGCGGCTTCGGTGATGAGGGTTTCGGCTTCGCCCTCACGCGGGGCGGCGCCGAAGGCCTTTTCGGCGAGGTGTTCCCAGAAGCTGCGGCGTTCGGCACCGGGAGCGAGCCGGTCGTTGACGGCCTCGCGGACGCGTTTTGCAAGCGCGCCCCATTGGCTGAGGGCGGGCGGGAGCAGCGTTTCGATGCGGCGGCGGATGGCTTGGCCGAGGATGGGGGCCGCGCCGTCTGTAGAGATAGATACGATAACGGGCGAGCGGTTGACGATGGAGCCGAACTGGACGTCGCAGAACTCGGGCTTGTCGACGACGTTGCAAACGACGCCGGCGGCCTTGGCGGCGCAGCGAAAGGCCCAGGCTTCGCCCTCGGTTTCGGCGTCGCAGAGCGCGAAAGCGGCGGGGGCGACGACGTCGAGCGACCAGGGGCGCTCATGGAGGGTGAGCGAGCCGGCCTCCGTGCCGCGCGCGAGGAGGTGGCGCAGTTCCTCCGACGGATTGGCGGCGTAGATCGCGACGTCGGCCCCGGCGGCGGCGAGAAGCTCGGCCTTCCAGGCGGCGCCAGCCGACCCGCCCGCCACGACGACGCGCTTTTGGGCAAGGTCCATGAAGACGGGCAGCTTGGCAAGCGGCCCCATCCGGGCCGGTGCAGCCTCACGCGGCTGGCGCGGCGACGTCATTGAGGATCCTCCTGATATCGGGATGACAGGAGCCACAATAATCTCCGGGCTTCAAGGGTGCGAGGAGAGGGTTGCATCAGGAGGGATGCCGGCCAAGGAATGGCGTGCTTGGGCGGGGGTGGTTTTGGGGAATGGTTTTGCGTATGGCGCCGCAAAATCGCGGAACGAGCAAGCGCGATGCGCGCACCGAGGTCTCTATGCCGGGCGCTTATCCTCCTTCACGGCTTTCTTGGCAGCCGCAGCGGACTTCTTGGCTCTCGCTACATGTTTACCGGCTGCGATAGGGTCAGAGATCGTCCGGACACCGTTGAAGACGCGATCGCTGATATATGCGCTCATACCCTTGGATTTCACCGCTTTGGCCATCGGTAGCCTCCTTCGCGTCCATTGGCACATAGGATTCAGATTACGGCTCGAGTCATCGACACATAACCCTAGCTATTCTCCGCACATTATGCGGCGAATAAGGCCCGTATTCACCGCAAATCGCTGAAATCCGCCATCGGCGCGAGCGCGCCTTTCACTTGGATGACGCGGGCGGCGACTTGGTGGGCGAGGTGGGCGGCGGCGGTGGGGGGGAGGCCGCGCAGGCGGGCGGCGAGGTAGCCGGCGCTGAAGCTGTCGCCGGCGCCGGTGGTGTCGACGGGGCGGGCGACGGGGACGGCGGGGACCAGCGCGGCAGCGCCGTTTGCAAGGACGAGGCAGGGATTGGGGCCGTCGCGCACGACGACCTCGGTGACGCCGTAGCCTGCGACGCGGTGGGCGGCGGCTTCAAGCGAGGCGTCGGCGAAGAGATCGCACTCGTCGGGATAGGTCGGGAGGGCGACGGTGGCGGCGCGGTAGCCGGCTTCGAGGCCGGCGCGCATGGCGTCCGGCCCGCTCCAGAGGCGGGGGCGGACGTTGGGGTCGAAGGCGACCATGCCGCCGCGCGCGCGGACCTTGGCGAGCGCGGCAAAGAGATTGTCGCGGTGATCGGGCGACAGGATCGCCAGCGTGATGCCGGAGAAATAGACCGACGTGGCTTGGCCGAGCGCGACATCGAGGGCGGCGGGATGGGCGGCGAGGAACTTGGCGGCGGACTTATCGCGCCAATAGGTGAAGGAGCGCTCGGCGCCGGTGAGGGTGATGAGGTAGAGGCCGAGGGTGCGGTTTTCGATACGGCGAATGGCGGCGGTGCCGATGCCGGCGCCCGCGATGAAGGCGACGAGTTCGCGGGAGAGCGCGTCGGTGCCCACAGCGGTGAGATAGTCGACGCGGTGGTCGGTGAGGGCGCGGACGTACCAAGCGGTGTTCAGAGTGTCGCCGGCGAACCCCCGGTGGTAGAGGTCGCCGGAGGCAGGGGCCAGTTCGACCATGCACTCGCCGATGCTTACGAATAGACCGGGCATGGTGTCCTCTTAGTCGCGGTTATGACTTGGGTATCGGCGATCGGGCAGGCCCGATCAAGACGGCGTGGGGGCAAGCGGGGGCGGGCGCGGTATTTTTCGACCGGAACGACGCGATATCTGGTTTTGTGACGCGGCGGCGGGTAGAACAACGCGGTTGACGCTTGACGCGCGCGGCGCTGGTTCCGGCCTGGTATCGGCGGCCGCTTGATGTTGAAATTCAAGGACAACCGATGAACGCCCCTGCCCGCAATCCGCGCATCCTTCGCCTAAACGCCTCAGACAATGTGGTGGTGGCTCTTGATTCAATCGACGCGGGGAGCGCGGTTGAGGGGTTCAAGGCAGCGGGGCGCATTCCCAAGGGCCATAAGCTGGCCTCGGCGCCGATCCCGAATGGCGCGCCGATCCTGAAGTTCGGCCAGATCATCGGCTTTGCCACCCGCGACATCGCGCCCGGCGAGCATGTTCACGTGGACAATGTGGAGATGCACCCGTTTGAGCGGCATGCCGATGCGGTGGACGCCAAATATGTGGCGCCGGACGTGGCGCCGGCGACCTTCGAGGGCTTCCGCCGGCCGAACGGCAAGGTGGGCACGCGTAACTATGTGGGCATCCTCACCTCGGTGAACTGCTCGGCGACGGTGGCGAAATACATCGCGACGGCGGTGGAGCGGTCCGGGATCTTGGAGCAATTTCCCAACGTGGACGGCGTGGTGCCGCTGGTGCACGGCACCGGCTGCGGCATGGCGGCCAAGGGCGAGGGCTTCGAGGTGGTGGAGCGCACCCAGTGGGGCTATGCGAGCCATCCCAATTTCGGCGGCGTGCTGGTGGTGGGCCTGGGCTGCGAAGTGTTCCAGATCCCCCGCCTGAAGGAACGCTACGGCGTGGTGGAGGGCGACCATTTCCGCTCGCTGACCATTCAGGATTCGGGTGGAACGCGCCGCTCGATCGAGCGCGGCGTGGCGGCCGTGCGCGACATGCTGGCCGTAGCCAACACGGTGAAGCGCGAGACGGCGCCGGCGAGCGCGCTTTCGGTGGGGATGCAGTGCGGCGGGTCGGACGGCTATTCCGGGCTGACGGCGAACCCGGCGCTCGGCTATGCGGCGGACCTTCTGGCGGCGCATGGCGGTACGGCGATCCTTTCTGAAACGCCGGAGATTTATGGCGCCGAGCATCTTTTGATGGCGCGGGCGGAGCGGCCGGAGATTGCCGAGAAACTGGCCGAGCGGATCCGCTGGTGGGAGGAGTACACCGCCCGCAACGGCGGCGATATGAACAACAACCCCTCGCCCGGCAACAAGGCCGGCGGGATCACCACTATCCTTGAAAAGTCGCTCGGGGCGGCGGCGAAGGGCGGCACGTCGCCGCTTCGGGGCGTGTTCGAATATGCCGAGCCGATTTCGACGCCGGGCTTCGTGTTCATGGATTCGCCGGGTTATGACCCGGTGTCGGCGACCGGACAAATCGCGAGCGGGGCGAATTTGATCGCCTTCACGACCGGGCGCGGATCGGCGTTTGGGGCAAAGCCGGTGCCCTCGATCAAGATCGCGACCAACTCGGACCTCTATGCCCGCATGACCGAGGACATGGACCTGAACTGCGGCGACATCCTGGATGGGGTGCCGCTGGAAGAGAAGGGCCGGGAGATTTTCGAGACGATGCTGAAGGTGGCGTCCGGCGAGCACACCAAGTCCGAAGATCTGGGCTATGGCGACGCGGAATTCGTGCCCTGGCAGATCGGCGCGGTGATGTGACACGAGGAGCCTCGATTCCGGCCCTTGGACGAGCGGGCCGGAACAAGGTTTTTATGCGCGGGATTTGGGTCAGGCGACGGTGAGCTTGACGTCGATGTTGCCGCGCGTGGCGTTGCTGTAGGGGCACATGATGTGCGCCTTGGCGACGAGATCCTCAACCGTTTCGCGGGCAAGGCCCGGCGCGTTGATGGTGAGTTCGACGGCGAGGCCGAAACCGGCCTTATCGTCGCGCTGGCCGATGCCGACGGCGGCCGACACGCTGGCTTCAGGCGGAATGGGCGTTTTCTCGCGGGCGCCGACAGCGCGCAGCGCGCCGAGGAAACAGGCGGAATAGCCGGCCGCGAACAATTGCTCGGGGTTTGTGCCGTCGCCGCCGGGGCCGCCCATGTCTTTGGGAACGGAGAGTTGGACATCGACCTTGCCGTCGTCGGTGACGGCGTGGCCGAGGTTTCGGCCGCCGCCGGTGGCGGTGGCGTGGGCGGTGTATAGAATGTCCATGAAGTTCCCTCCTTGCGGGCGCATGTTGCGGACGGGCTGGGCCCGTGAGCCGGGATATAGGAAGCGCGCGGGGCGTTTCGAAGGACGCGGCGGTTAAGGCGGAACGGCTTCCTGTGCAGCACGGCGGTGGGCGAGCTTTCCATGGCGGCGGATCCGCCCCATGATTGCGTCGTATTCACACCGACGTGGAAGTGCGATGGCTCGCCGTATCCTGGTTTTGTTCGCCCACCCGTCTTATCGCACGTCGCGCCTCAACAAAGCGATGATCGCCGCCGCGCGCGCGGTGGACGGGGTGACGGTGCATGACCTTTATGAGACCTACCCCGATTTCGCGATCGATGTGGAGCGCGAGCAAGGGCTGCTCGTGGACCACGACGCAGTGGTGCTTCAGCATCCGTTCTTCTGGTACTCCGCCCCTTCGATCGTGAAGGAATGGCAGGATCTAGTGCTGGAACACGGCTGGGCCTATGGGCAGAGCGGGCGCAAGCTTGAAGGCAAGCTCTGGCTACAGGCGATCACCACCGGCGGACGGGACGAAGCCTATGGCGAGGGCGGCATGAACCACTTTACCGTGGACGAATTGCTGCGCCCGTTCGAAGCAACGGCCAAACTTTGCCATATGGCTTGGCAACGGCCGTTCGTGGTGCATGCGGCGCATGTGGCGGGTGCCGGCGAGATTGAAGCGGCCGCGCATGCCTATCGCGCGCGGCTGACGACGCTGCGGGATGGGACGCCGCTGCGCGCGGTGGGATAAGCGGGGCCGCAAGGCCGCTGACAAGGACGATACGCCATGGCCGCCGACGGTTTTCTGGTTCAGACCGCGACCTATCTTGCCGCGGCCGTGGTGTCGGTGCCCGTTGCCAAACGCCTGGGGCTGGGGTCGGTGCTCGGCTATCTCGTGGCGGGTGTGGTGGTGGGGCCGTCGGTGCTGGGGCTGGTGTCCGGCGGGGCGGACCTGATGCATGTGGCCGAGTTCGGCGTGGTGATGATGCTGTTCATCGTGGGGCTGGAGTTGCAGCCCTCCAAACTGTGGTCGATGCGCAACGCGGTGTTCGGGCTTGGCGGCATGCAGGTGGCGCTGACGGCGGCGCTGGTGGGGGCGGCGGCCTACGCGCTGGGGCTGCGCTGGAGCGAGGCGCTGGCGATCGGCCTGATCGCGGCGATGTCGTCGACCGCCATCGTGCTCCAGGCGCTGGCGGAAAAGGGGCTGCTGAAGAGCCCGGCCGGGGAGACATCGCTCGCGATGCTGTTATTCCAGGACATTGCGGTGATCCCGATCTTGGCGATCATGCCGCTCTTGGCCCCGCGCGGCGTGGCGGTGGATGCGGCGGAGGGGCACGGCACGAGCCTGATCGACACCCTGCCCGGCTGGGCCGGCGCGCTGTTGGTGCTGGCCGCCGTGGCGGTGATCGTGCTGGGCGGACGGTTGGCGGTGCGGCCGCTGTTCAGCCTGATGGCGCGAACGCGGCTGCGGGAAATCTTCACCGCGACGGCGTTGCTGATTGTGGCCGGGACGGCGCTTTTGATGCAGGCGGTGGGGCTTTCGCCGGCGCTTGGCGCGTTTCTGGCGGGCGTGGTGCTGGCCGACAGCGAGTTCCGGCACGAAATCGAAAGCGATATCGAGCCGTTCAAGGGGCTGCTGCTCGGGCTGTTCTTCATATCCGTGGGGGCGGGGCTACAGCTTGGGCTGATCGTGGAATATCCGCTGATTCTGGCCGGCATCGTGATCGGGATCGTGGCGCTGAAGGCGGCGATCCTGTTCGCGATTGCGCGGATGGCGAAACTGAACCGGAGAGAAGCGCTGCTGACGGCGATCGCGCTATCGCAGATCGGCGAATTCGCCTTCGTGCTGATCGGCTTCGCCAGCCAGAATTTGATTTTGGATGCGGGCGTGTCCGGCTTGTTGACGGCTTCGGTGGCGCTTTCGATGCTGACGACGCCGGTGCTGTTCATCGTGCTCGACCGGTTGACCCGGGGCGAGCAGGCGGCGGAGACCCGTGAGCCCGACAAGATCGAAGAGCGCAACCGGGTGATCGTCGCCGGGTTCGGCCGGGTGGGCCAAATCGTGGCCCGCTTAATGCTGGGGCGCGGCGTGCCGGTGACGGTATTGGAGCACGATGCGGAACAGATCGAGGCGCTGCGGCGGTTCGGGTACACCGTTTATTATGGCGACGCGCGGCGGCATGACCTTTTAGCGTCGGCGGGGGCGGACGAGGCGTCGCTGCTGGTGGTGGCGACGGACGAGAAGGACACCACTACGGAAATCGTGGAGATGGCCAAGCGCAACTTCCCCCATCTGACCGTGATCGCGCGCGCTTACGACAGGGCGCATTCCTATGATTTGGAAGCGGCGGGCGCCGACCGGATCGTGCGCGAAACCTTCGCGGGCGCGCTGGAAATGGGCACGGAAACACTGCGCGCGATGGGGATGCCGGCCTTCGAGGCCGAGCGGATCGGCCGCATCTTCCGCCGTCACGATTTGGAAACGCTGGAGACCTTACGCAAACTGCGCGCAACCGGCGACCGCGACAGCTACGGACTTGCGTTCAAAGAACGCCGCGCGATGCTGGAAAAAGTGCTTGCCCGCGACGTTCAGACGGCGCAGGACGTGACCGAATCAGGCTGGGACGCCGCACCGCTGCGCGAGGAGGCGAAGGGCAAGGCGGGGTGAAAAGGACGGGACAAAGTGGTGATTTATTGGATTAGCTTGACAAATCACCCGGTCACAGTCATTTCACGTGGCATGCGAGCGCTGCTGCGCCGCACAATAAGCTTTGGCCGCGTGAGCGACGGTCCCTTTGATGGGATCCGATAGGCCGGGCGAAATCGCAGTTTCCTTGTGAATGGCCCAATCACGCGGGGCGTTCGACACCCCGCGCTGATGCGCCGGTGCGAACACCGGCTTTCGACGCGCGTTCTTTCTGAAAGAACCGTTTTGACCACTTTTGCTGAACTCGGCCTTGCCGAAAGCCTCCTGCGCGGTCTTGCCAAGGAAGGTTACGATACCCCCACCCCCATCCAGAGCCAGGCGATCCCCGAGCTTCTTGCCGGCAAGGACCTGCTCGGCATCGCGCAGACCGGCACCGGCAAGACCGCAGCCTTCGCCCTGCCGATCCTGCAGCGGCTGGCGCCGGGCCGGATTGCGCAGCCGCGCCGGGTGCGTGCGCTGATCCTGTCGCCGACGCGCGAATTGGCGACGCAGATCGCCGAGAGCTTCCGCTCCTACGGCCATTTCATGAACCACATGTCGATCGCGACGGTATTCGGCGGCGTCGGCCATCGCCCGCAGGAAGATCGCCTACGGCGCGGCGTGGACATTCTAGTTGCGACACCCGGCCGGTTGATCGACCATATGGACGCCGGGATGGTTGCGCTCGGCGATATCGAAGTCTTCGTGCTCGATGAAGCCGACCAGATGCTGGACATGGGCTTTGTGCATTCGGTGCGCCGGATCATGAAGACGATGCCGGCGGCCCGCCAGACGCTGCTGTTCTCGGCCACCATGCCGAAGGAAATCGGGCAGCTTGCGAACGACTTGCTGAAGAACCCGGTGACGGTGAAGGTCGCGCCCGTTGCGACCACCGCCGAGCGCGTCAATCAGCGCGTCATCCACATCGACACAGCCGCCAAGCGCACGCTGCTGCGCGACGTGATCGTGGAAGAAAAGCCGGACCGTGCGCTCGTTTTCACGCGGACCAAGCATGGCGCTGACCGCGTTGTGCGCTCGCTGGAAATGGACGGCATCGCGGCGGTGGCGATCCATGGCAACAAGAGCCAGGCGCAGCGCGAAAAGGCGCTGGCCGGGTTCAAGAGCGGTGCGACGCCGATCCTGATCGCGACGGATATCGCCGCGCGCGGCATCGACGTGACGGGCGTCAGCCATGTCATCAACTTCGACCTGCCGAATATTCCCGAAAGCTACGTGCACCGCATCGGCCGTACGGCGCGCGCGGGGGCAAGCGGCATCGCGATTTCGTTCTGTGATGCCGAGGAACGGGCGTATCTGAAGGACATCGAGAAGCTGACGCGCCAGACGATCCCGTCCGAGGATCGGCGCGGCACGATCGAAGTGCGCCATATGCCGCGCGAGGAGTTCATTCCCGACGAGCGTGCGACGCGCGGCGACCGCCAGCCCAGCCGTGGCCGTCCTGGTGCGCCCGCCAATCGCGGCCGTAACGGTGGCGGACAGGGCGCTGGACGCGGACCCAAGCCGGACGCGGGGCATCACGCCGCCAGCCGCCGCCCCGAGCGCAGCGACCGCCCGGCCAATGCCGCATCGGCAAAGCCCGTGAACCGCGACACCGGCGCGGCCGAACAGAGCCTTGGCCGCGTGGGTTTTCTGGCGCCAAGCGGCCCGCGCAACCCGCCGAGGCAAGCCGCAGGCGGACGCCCGCCGCGCGGCAACGGCCGGGGCGATCGCGGCTGACGTTTGAACGAATGGTTTGAGAGTGAAGAGGCCGGGGCGGAAACGCTTCGGCCTTTTTCGTTTGGGACCGGACGGGCTGTCCCCCTACTCCGCCGCCACCGCGTCCGGCATGCCCGGCGCGGTTTGCCAGCCGAGATCGGGAAGGCTGACGATGCGGTTGCCGCGCATGTCGGAGGCGCAGACGATGAAGCCGCGCTCTTCCATATAGGCGAGGAGGCGGCGGGCGCGCCCGGGGGAGCGGGTGCCGTAGGCTTTTGCGATTTCGGCGTCGCCGGGGCATGGGGCCTTGGTGACGGCGGCTTTGACAAGAAGCAGGAACACGCCGCGAATGTCCTCGGGCAAGGAGGCGGCGACGAGGGTGGCTTGGTCCCAGTCGGCGCCGTCGACGGAGCGCTCGTCCACGCCGGCGCGGGCGATGGCGAGGCGCTTGCGGAAACGCGGCAGGTCCATCGGCTCGCCGGTGACGCGGGCGATGCGGCAGCGCACGAGAAAATCCTGGTAGAGGATGGAGACCGGTTGGAAGCCGGCTTCCGGCTCGGCCATCATCGCGGCGAGGATTTCCTCGATCTTGTCCTCGCGCTCGGCGTCGGCGAAGAGGTCGGCGGGGGCCTCAATGACGGGCTCTGCGCGGGATTTGGCGAGCTGGGCGAGAAGATCGCTGGTGGAAACCGGCGGCGGGGCGGCGCGCTGGGTGGTTTCACCAACGACTGCACGGAAGATCAGTTCGGCGGCATCGCCGGCCGGCTGCTCGGGAAGGGGCGTGAGTTTTGGGCTGCCGCCGCGACCGGCGGTTTCGACCAAGCCGATCTTCACCGGCTCCGGGCGGCGACCGATGGCGGGGCCGAGCGCGATGAAGTGGCCGCGATCGAGGTTGCGGAAAGCTTCGGCCTGACGGCGCTCCATGCCGAGGAGATCGGCGGCGCGGGCCATGTCGATGTCGAGGAAGGTGCGGCCCATCAGGAAGTTGGAGGCTTCAGCCGCGACGTTCTTGGCGAGCTTGGCGAGGCGCTGCGTGGCGATGACGCCGGCAAGGCCGCGCTTGCGGCCCCGGCACATCAGGTTGGTCATAGCGGCGAGCGATTGGCGGCGGGACTCCTCGTCGGCCTCGCCGGAAGCGGCCGGGGCGAAGAGCTGAGCCTCGTCGACGACGACGAGCATGGGATACCAATGGTCGCGCGCTGCGTCGAACAAGCCGCCGAGGAACGAAGCGGCGGCGCGCATCTGGCGGTCGACGTCGAGGCCTTCGAGGTTGAGGACGACGGAGACGCGGTGCTGACGGACGCGGGCGGCGATCAGCGGAAGATCGCGCTCGGCGCCGGCGGCATCGATGACGACGTGGCCGAACTTGTCGGCGAGCGAGACGAAATCACCCTCCGGGTCGATGACGCACTGCTGTACCCAAGGGGCGCTTTGTTCGAGGATGCGGCGCAGGAGATGCGATTTGCCGGAGCCGGAATTGCCCTGGACGAGAAGGCGGGTGGCGAGCAGTTCTTCCAGATCGACGACGGCGCGCTGGCCGCTCGTCTTCAAACCGATATCCACACTGACCGTCATACGCTGAATGCCCTCATGGGATCGCCCGACCGGGCGCGGCCGGAGCTTTTCCGATTCGGGCCGGCATGTCCAAGGGCGCGGCGCGGTATCCCCGTTTTCCTAGCCTCAGACGATGCCCCCTCCCCCGCCTTGCTGGGCCGGGCGGGTGGCGGCGACCTTGGCGCGGTAGCCGCTGGCGCGGTAGGTGGCAAGGGGGTCGATGGCGCCGCCGGCGCGGCGGCGGGCTTCGGCGAGGATGGGGGTGACGTCGGCGCGGAAGCCGGCTTTGAGGGTTTCGGAGGCCAGAATCGCGTCGTTGGCGTCCTGATGGGCGGCGAGCGCGGTGCGGTCGACGAGAAGGGCCTGGGCGTAGGCGCGGCGAATCTCGTCGGCCGAGCGGATCAGGCTTTCGATCGGGTCAGTGACGTTGTGAGACTGGTCGATCATATGGGCCGGGCGGAAGGCGGGATCGGCGATTTCGGCGTCGACGAGTTCGTTGAAGACGAGGAACAAGCGGAACGGGTCGATCGAACCGGCGTCGAGATCGTCGTCGCCGTATTTGCTGTCGTTGAAGTGGAAGCCGCCGAGCCGGCCGAACTGGAAGAGACGCGAGACGATCATCTCGATGTTCACGTTGGGTGCGTGGTGGCCGAGATCGACGAGGCATTTCGCCTTGGGGCCGAGCGACGTGACGGCGAGGTAGCTGGAACCCCAGTCTTGAATGACGGTGGAATAGAAAGCCGGCTCGTACATTTTGTGCTCGACGAAGAGCTGCCAATCGGACGGAAGACGGGCGTAGACCTCGGCGGTGGCGGCGAGGTAGCGCTCGAAGGCATGGCGGAAATGGCTTTGGCCGGGGAAGTTCGAGCCGTCGCCGATCCAGACGGTGAGGGCTTTGGAACCAAGCGCGGCGCCGATTTCGATGCACTCGATGTTGTGCGCGATGGCCTGCGCGCGCACGGCGGGATCGGAATGGGAGAGCGAGCCGAACTGGTAGGATAGCGGCTGGCCGGGCTGGTCTTGGAAGGTGTTGGAGTTCATGGCGTCGAAGCCGAGGCCAAGCGAAGCGGCCTTGGCGGTGAGGTCGCGCGGATCCGCCTTGTCCCACGGGATATGGAGCGAGACGGTGGGGGTGGCGCGGCCGAGCTGTTGGATGACGGCGCAATCGTCGAGCTTTTCGAAGATGCCGCGCGGCTGGCCGGGCCAGGGGAAGCGCGCAAACCGGGTGCCGCCGGAACCGACGCCCCAGGACGGAATGGCAACGCCGAATGCTTGCACCTTGGCGGTAACGGCTTCGATATCGATGCCGGACCAGGAGAGCTGCTCGCCGAGTGCTGAGTAGGCAGCGGCCAGGGGGCGCTCGCGGGGCGCGTTTTCAGCAGCGATCAGGTCGGGAGAAAGGACGGGATCGGACATGGCTTGGATTTCCCTCGCGTGAGCGTCAGCGGGTGAAGCGAACGTCAGCGGGTGAAGCTTTGGGCGTTGCCGGCGTCCACGTTGACGATGTTGCCGGTGGATTTGGCGGAGAGGTCGGAGGCCAGGAAGTAGACGGCCTCGGCGATATCCTCGGGGAAGACGCTGAGCTTCAGCATGGAGCGCTTGCGGTAGTGCTCTTCCAGATCGTCCGGAGCGAGGTTGTAGGCGGCGGCGCGCTGCTCGCGCCATTCGCCGACCCAGATCTTGGAGCCGCGCAGCACCGCATCCGGATTGACGACGTTGACGCGGATGCCGGCCTCGGCGCCTTCGAGCGCGAGGCAGCGGGCCAGGTGGATCTCCGCGGCCTTGGCGGTGCAATAGGCTGCGGCGTTGGGAGATGCGGCGAGGCCGTTCTTGGAGGCGATGAAGACGACCGAGCCGCCGAGCTTTTGGCGGCGGAACAGGCGGAACGCCTCACGCGAGACGAGGAAATAGCCCTTGGCGAGGATGTCCATGTTGCGGTTCCACATGGACAATTCGGTGTCTTCGATCGGCGCGGAGGAGGAGATGCCGGCGTTCGAGACGAGAATGTCGAGGCCGCCGTATTCGGACGTGGCGCGGGAGAAGCCGTCGATGACGGCGGCTTCGTCGGTGACGTCGAGGGGGACGGCGCGGACGCTATCGTCGCCATAGGCTTTCGCGAAGGTGACGCGGGTGGTGTCGAGGGCGGCGGCGTCGACATCGGTGAGGACGACGACGGCGCCTTCCGACAAGAGCTTGCCGGTGATGGCGCGGCCAATGCCGCCGGCGGCTCCGGTGACGAGCGCGACACGGCCGGCGAGCGATTTGGGTTTGGGCATGCGCTGGAGCTTGGCTTCTTCAAGCAGCCAGTATTCGATGTTGAAGGCTTCCTGATCGTCGAGGCCGATGTAGGTGTCGACGGTGGAGGCGCCGCGCATGACGTTGATGGCGTTGACGTAGAACTCCGACGCGATGCGGGCGGTGGCCTTGTCGCGGGCGAAGGAAATCATGCCGGCGCCGGGGACGAGGTAGATGACGGCGTTGGCGTCTCGGATCGCCGGCGAATCCGGGTGACGGCAGCGGTTGTAATAGGCGGCGTAATCCTCGCGGTAGGCGGCGACGGCCTGATCGAGACCGGCGACGACGGCGTCGAGGTTGCCCTCGGCGGGGTCGAAATCGAGGACGAGCGGGCGGATCTTGGTGCGCAGGAAATGATCCGGGCAGGAGGTGCCGAGGGCGGCGAGCGAGCGGAGCCGGGCGGAATTGACGAATTCCAGCACGGCCGGGCTGTCGTCGAAATGACCGACCTTGCGCTCGGCGGTGCCGATGCGGGCGCGGATTTCGGGCATCAGGCGGGCGGCGACAGCGCGGCGGGCGGGCGCGGCGAGGGGCGCTGTGACCGGACCGCCGAAAACGGCGGCGCCTTGGGTGCGGCTTTCGAGAAAGCGGGCGGCGGTGTTGATGATGCGCAGCGTGGTCTCATAGCACTCGCGGGCGGTGTCGCCCCAGGTGAAGAGGCCGTGACTGCCGAGCACCACGCCCTTGGCCTTCGGATTATCGGCGGCGAATTTGGAAAGCAGGAGACCAAGCTCGAAGCCGGGGCGGCGCCAGGGGAGCCAGCCGATTTCATCGCCGTAGATTTCAGCCGTGAGCGCGCGGCTGTTGGCGGTGGCGGCGATGGCGATGACCGCGTCGGGGTGCATGTGGTCGACGTGGGCGTAGGGAAGGTAAGCGTGGAGGGCCGTGTCGATGGAGGCGGCGCGCGGGTTCAGGTTGAACGTGCAATGGGGGAGATAGCCGACCATCTCGTCCTCGAAATCGGGACCGCGATAGATGGATTTCAGCCGTTCCAGCTTGTCCTGATAGAGCGTGGCGAAGCCGTCGAGCTTCATGGAGCCGACGTCGCCGCCGGAGCCCTTGACCCAGAGAACTGTGACGTTTTCGCCCGTGAGCGGGTCTTTATGGGTCACCTTGGCGGAGGTGTTGCCACCGCCGTAATTGGTGATGCGCTTATCGGAGCCGAGGAGGTTGGAGCGGTAGAGGAGCTTGCCCGGCTCGTCCAATGTGGCGGCGTGGGCTTCGTCCCACCGGTTGTCCAGAAGCTGGATGTCGGCCACTTCGGCCATGGGAGCCTCCCGAATTTTTTGTTGGTGAGCGGAACCACGGCGGGTCCACGGCTTGTGCCCTCATATCGCAGGCCAAAGGGCGGCGTGTCAATCGCATCTGGTCAAAACCAATCATGTTGCAGTGCAATGTGAAAGATTGTGATCGATTATGATTGACATTGTTAGATCTAATCGTTTTGATGGATTGGAGAGAGGTTGCTCATGCACGAACTTGAACGCCAACGGATCATCTTGAGCGCCGTCCAGGAACGGCCTGTCGCCACGGTGCAGGACATCGGGGAGCTGACGGGCGCATCGGAGGCGACGATCCGGCGCGATATCGCGGCGCTGGCGTTGCAGGGCCGGTTGCGCAAGGTGCGCGGCGGGGCGGAAGCGCTGCATCCGCCGCAGATCGGCGTGCTGTCGGCGCGGCCTTTCCGGGTGGACGAGACGATCAACGCGGCGCAGAAGCGGGCGGTGGCGCGGGAAGCGGCCAAGCTGTGCAACGACGGCGAGGCGATCATCATCAACGGCGGCACCACGACGTTTCAGATGGTGCATTTCCTGAGCACGCGGCGTTTGCAGGTGCTGACCAACTCGTTTCCGATCGCCGAGCATCTGATCAAGCATTCCAAATGCACGGTGATTTTGCCGGCGGGCGCGGTCTACCGCGACCAGAACATCATTCTCTCGCCCTTCGAGAGCGACGGGATCGCGCATTTTTCCGCGCGGCGGATGTTCATGAGCGCACGCGGTTTGTCTTCGGTCGGGATCATGGAGCAGGACAGCCTGATCATCCAATCCGAGCAGCGGCTGATGCGCCAAGCGGATGAGTTGATCGTGATCGCGGATAGCTCGAAGTTTCAGAACCGGTCGAGCCTGGTGCTCTGCCCGATCGACCGGGCGACGACGATCATCACCGATGACGGGGTGAGCGATGAAGCGCGGCGGATGGTGGAGAACGCCGGAATTACGCTTGTGATCGCTGAAACGGATTTCGCGGAGACGCGAGAAGAATCTCCGTATGTCGCGTGAGAGGAACTGCCGGTAAAGGCGGGGCGCGGCGGCGGACGATGGGTTTATACCGGGAGGAGAAAAACCATGTCGATACTGAAGAAATTGGCTCTGACAACCGCCGTCGCGTTGGCCATGATGGCCGGCCCGGCCAACGCGGAAACGGTGAAGATTGCGCTGGTGGTGAAGGCCCTTGGCATCGGCTTCTTCGAGGCCGCTAACAAGGGCGCGCAGGAAGCCGCCAAGGAACTGGGCGATGTCGAGGTGATCTACACCGGCCCGACGAGCACCACGGCCGAAGGGCAGATCGAAGTGATCAACGCCCTGATCGCGCAGAAGGTGAACGCGATCGCGATTTCGGCGAATGACAAGGACGCGCTGGTTCCGGCGCTGAAGAAGGCGATGGAGCGCGGCATCACGGTGATTTCGTGGGACTCGGGCGTGGCGCCCGAAGGCCGCGCGATGCACCTGAACCCCTCGTCCAACGCGCTGATCGGCAACATGTGCGTGAAGATGGCGGCCGACAATCTGCCGGAAGGCAAGGGTGAGGTTGCGATCCTCTCGGCCACTGCGACGGCCACGAACCAGAATATCTGGATCGAGGAAATGAAGAAGGTTCTGCCGAACTATCCCGGCGTGACCATTGTCGACACCGTCTATGGCGACGATCTGGCCGACAAGTCCTACCGCGAAACGCAAGGGCTGCTGCAGAAGTATCCGAACCTGAAGGCGATCATCGCCCCGACGTCGGTTGGCGTGGTGGCGGCGGCGCAGGCTGTGACGGATGCCGGCAAGGCTGGTCAGATCAACGTGACGGGCCTGGGGCTTCCCTCTGAAATGGCCGGCCATGTGAAGTCGGGCGCGTCCAAGTCCTTCGCGATCTGGAACCCGATCGACCTTGGCTATGCCGCGACCACGATCGCCTACAACCTCGCGACCGGTAAGGCCAAGGCCGAAGCCGGCGGCGAGATCCCGATGGGCCGCATGGGCGCTGTGAAGCTGGACGAGAACAACGAAGGCGCGATGGCCGACCCCTTCGTCTATGACGCTTCGAACGTAGAAGAATTCGCCAAGATCTTCTGATCACGTTGAAAACAAGCGGGGGCCGGCGCAGTGCGCCGGTCCTTCAATGGTGTAACCGATGAACGCCATGCCCCCTGCCCTTGACGCCCCTGTTCTTGAGATGCGCGGCATCTCCAAGTCGTTTCCGGGCGTGAAGGCGCTTCAGGATGTGGCGTTGACGCTTGTGCCGGGCCGCGTGACGGCGCTGATCGGCGAAAATGGCGCAGGCAAATCGACGCTGGTGAAGATCCTCACCGGCATCTACCGGCCGGACGCAGGCGAGATCTTCATCGACGGCGTGCCGGTGTCGCTGCCGACGGCGGACGCGGCGCAGAGCCTGGGCATCACCGCGATCCACCAAGAGACGGTGCTGTTCGACGAGCTTTCCGTTGCGGAGAATATTTTCCTAGGCCATGCTCCAAGGAACCGTTTGGGGCTGGTGGACTGGGCGGCAATGAACGCGCGCGCGGCGGCGCTGCTGCATAGCGTGGATGCGCCCATTGACCCGCGCATGAGGCTTAAGGATCTTTCGATCGCGCAGCGGCATCTGGTGGCGATCGCGCGGGCGCTTTCGGTGGATGCGCGCATCGTGATCATGGACGAGCCGACGGCGGCCCTCTCCTACAAGGAGGTGGAGGACCTGTTCCGGATCGTCGAGCGGCTGAAGGAGAAGGGCAAGGCCATTCTCTTCATCAGCCACAAGTTCGAGGAAGTCTGGCGCATCGCCGAGTTTTTCGCGGTGTTTCGCGACGGCCGGCAGGTGGGCGCGGGGCGGCTGGCGGAGGTTTCGCACGGGGATCTCGTGCGGATGATGGTGGGGCGCGAGGTCACGCAGGTTTTCCCCAAGACGGCGGTGGAGATAGGCGAGACCGTGCTTTCGGTGTCGGGATATTGCCACCCGACGGAGTTCGACGACATCTCGTTCGAGCTGCGGCGGGGCGAAATCCTGGGGCTTTACGGGCTGATCGGGGCGGGACGGTCCGAACTGTGCCAGAGCCTGTTCGGCGTGACGAAGCCTTCCGCCGGCAGGCTGACGCTGGAGGGGCGAGAGATTGCGGTGCGCTCGCCGCGCGAGGCGATCGACGCGGGGATCGTGTATGTGCCGGAGGAGCGGGGACGCCACGGCGCGATTACGGCGATGCCGATCACGGCGAACATCACCCTGCCCTCGCTGGCGCGGACGGCGCGGCGGGGTTTTCTGCGCATGGCGGAGGAATTCGCGCTGGCGCGGACTTATGCCGAGCGGCTGGATCTGCGCGCATCGTCGCTGAGCCAGCCGGTGGGGACGCTGTCGGGCGGGAATCAGCAGAAGGTCGTGATCGGCAAATGGCTGGCGACGCGGCCGAAGGTGATCATCCTGGACGAGCCGACCAAGGGCATCGACATCGGATCCAAGGCCGCCGTGCACGCCTTCATGAGCGAACTGGCGGCGGAGGGGCTGGCGGTGATCATGGTGTCGAGCGAGATCCCGGAAATCGTGGGCATGGCCGACCGGGTGGTGGTGATGCGCGAGGGGCGGATGGTGGGGACCTATCCGCGCGAGGGGCTGACGCCGGAAGCGCTGGTGCGCGCGGCGACGGGGAACGTGGGGGAGCGGGCATGAGCGCTGCGATCGCATCTCTGCTGGCGCGGCGTGAGGCGTTGCTCGTGCTGGCGAGCGTGCTGTTGCTGGCGGGGATCACGGCGCGGTTTCCGGCGTTTTCGACGCCGGGCAATCTGGCGTCGGTGTTCAACGATACGGCAATTCTGATCATCTTGGCGCTGGGGCAGAGCGCGGTGATCTTGACGCGGTCGATCGATCTTTCCATGGCGGCGAATTTGGCTTTCACCGGCATGGTGGTGGCGATGTTGAACGAGGCGCATCCGGAATTGCCGCTGGTGCTGCTGATCGTGACGGCGGCGCTGATCGGGCTGACGCTGGGGGCGATCAACGGCGTGCTCGTTTGGAAGCTGGACATACCGCCGATCGTGGTGACGCTGGGCACGCTGACGGTTTTTCGCGGCATGGCCTTCGTGGTGTCGGGCGGGGAATGGGTGAACGCGCATGAAATGACGGCGGGGTTCCTGGCGGCCTCGCGCACCGTGATCCTGGGGCTGCCGGTGCTGTCGTGGGTGGCGGTGGCGGCGATTTTGGCGGCTTGGGTGATCTTCACGCGGACGGGGCTTGGCCGCGCGCTTTATGCGACGGGCGGCAACCCGGTGGCGGCGATCTATGCGGGCATCGACGTGGGATTTGCGCGGTTTCTAGCGTTTTGCCTGTCGGGCACGGTGGCGGGGCTGTGCGGGTATTTGTGGGTGGCACGCTATGCTGTGGCCTATGTGGACATTGCGGCGGGCTTCGAGCTTGACGTGATCGCGGCCTGCGTGATCGGGGGCGTTTCGATCGCGGGGGGCATCGGGTCGGTGACGGGGGTGGTGCTGGGCGCGCTGTTCCTGGGGCTGATCAAGAACGCGCTACCGGTGATCGGCGTATCGCCCTTCTGGCAGATGGCGATTTCCGGCACGATCATCATCATGGCGGTGGCGATCAACGCGCGCAGCGAGCGCGCCAAGGGCCGCATCATCCTTCGCCGGGCAGGAGCTGCGACATGACCGACACCGCCGCTGCGCCGCGCCGGGCGATACCCGACCGGCTGGAGACGCCGCTGACCGGGGCGCTGAAAAGCTGGGAGGCGCTGCTCTTCCTGGTGGCGGTGCTGATCTTCATCGCGAACTCGATGGCTTCGCCCTACTTCCTTGATCCGTGGAACCTTTCCGACGCGACCTTCAACTTCACGGAGAAGGCGATCATCGCGGTGGCGATGGCCTATCTGGTGATCGCGGGGGAGATCGATCTTTCCGTGGCGGCGATCATCGCGCTGGCCTCGACCGCGATGGGAGCGGCGGTGCAGATGGGGGTGGGAACGCCGGGGCTGGTGGCGATCGGGCTTGGCGTCGGGCTTCTCTGCGGGGCGTTCAACGGGCTGCTCGTGACGCGCTTCGGGCTGCCTTCGATCGTGGTGACGATCGGGACGATGAGCCTTTTCCGGGGCATCAGCTTCGTGGTTTTGGGCGATCAGGTCTACAAGGGCTACCCGGCCGATTTCGCGTGGTTCGGGCAGGGCTATGTGTGGTGGGTGATCTCATTCGAATTCGTGGCGTTTCTGACGGTGGCGCTGGTGGGCGGGATTGTGCTGCACCGCACGGTATTTGGCCGGCAGGTGTTCGCGATCGGCAATAACCCGCTGGCGGCGCAGTTTTCCGGCGTGCGGGTGGACAGCGTGAAGTTCATTCTGTTCCTGATGACGGGGCTCGCGGCGGGGGCGGCGGCGGTGATGCTGACGTCTCGCCTCGGCTCGACACGGCCGTCGATCGCTCTCGGGTGGGAGCTTGAGGTGGTGACGATGGTGGTGCTTGGCGGGGTGAGCATTCTCGGCGGATCCGGCTCGATCCTGGGCGTGGTGATCGCGGCGTTTGTGATGGGGCTGGTGACGTTCGGGCTCGGGCTCTTGAACGTGCCGGGGATCGTGATGTCGATCTTCATCGGGCTGATGCTGATCGGTGTGATCGCGATCCCGATCCTGGTGCGCAAGGCTGCCAGCCTGCGGAGGAGCCCATGAATCTTGGCACACATGAGAAAATCGCGTTCAAGATGTTTCTGAATGCGGGGATGGCTGACGAGTATCGCAAGCGGCACGACGAAATCTGGCCGGAATTGGTGACGCTGCTGAGGGACGCCGGGGTGTCGGATTACTCGATCCACCTCGACGAGGATACGAACGTGCTGTTCGCCGTGCTCTGGCGGCGCAAGAACCACGCGATGGACGCGCTGCCGGCCGAGCCGGTGATGCAGCGGTGGTGGGCGGCGATGGCGGACATCATGCGCACGAACGAGCGGAAGGAACCGGTGGTGGTGCCGCTGCGGAGCGTATTCTGGATGGCGTGAGACGGGGCCGCGCCGGTACTTCTATGCGATTGCTTAGGCGCGGTCGGTTAGGCCGATTTTTTCCATGCCCAACGCATTGAAGACGGTGGCGACGATGCCGCCGGCGTCCAGCCCTGCCCGTGCGTAGAGAGTTTCGGGCTTGTCGTGATCGAGGAAGACGTCGGGCAGGATGATGGGCCGTATTTTCAGGCCGTGATCCAAGAGGCCGTCTTCGGCGAGGGCGTGGAGGACGAAGGACGAAAACCCGCCGACTGAGCCTTCCTCGACGGTGATGAGCACTTCGTGCTCGCGGGCGAGGCGGCGGATCAGATCGCGGTCGAGCGGCTTGGCGAAGCGGGCGTCGGCGACGGTGGTGGAGAGGCCGAAGGCTTCAAGCTCTTCGGCGGCTTTCAGCGCTTCGGCAAGGCGGGTTCCAAGCGAGAGGATGGCGATCTTGGTGCCCTCGCGGATGATGCGGCCGCGCCCGATCTCCAGGATTTGACCCACAGCGGGCATATCGACGCCGGTGCCCTCGCCGCGCGGATAGCGGAAGGCGATGGGGCCGGCGTCGTAATGGGCCGAGGTGGTGATCATGTGCTTCAGCTCCGCCTCGTCGGCGGCGGCCATGATGACCATGTTCGGGATGCAGCCGAGGTAGGCGACGTCGAACGAACCGGCGTGAGTGGCGCCGTCGGCCCCGACGAGACCGGCGCGGTCGATCGGGAAGCGGACGGGCAGGTTCTGGATCGCGACGTCGTGGACGACCTGATCGTAGGCGCGCTGAAGGAAGGTGGAGTAGATGGCGCAAAAGGGCTTCAGACCCTCGGTTGCCATGCCCGCGGCGAAGGTGACGGCGTGCTGCTCGGCGATGCCCACATCGAAGAAGCGGGCCGGGAAAATTTCGGCGAAGCGATCAAGGCCGGTGCCGTTGGGCATGGCGGCGGTGACGGCGACGATACGCTCGTCGGTCTGGGCTTCGGCGATCAGCGCGTCGGCGAAGACGGCGGTGTAGCTGGGGGCGTTGGACTTCGGCTTCATCTGCGTGCCGGTGACGACGTCGAAGCGGTTCACGCCGTGGTATTTGTCGGCGGCGGCTTCGGCGGGGGCGTAGCCTTTGCCCTTTTGCGTGATGACATGGACGAGGATGGGCCCCTCGGTGGCGTCGCGCACGTTTTTCAGGATCGGCAGGAGGTGGTCGAGGTTATGACCGTCGACCGGGCCGACATAGTAGAAGCCAAGCTCCTCGAACAGCGTGCCGCCGGCAAAGAAGGCGCGGGCGTATTCCTCGGCGCGGGCGGCCTTGCGCTGGAGCGATTTGGGCAGGACGCGGGCGAGCTGCTTTAGCACCTCGCGGAAGGAGCGGTAGGTGGGGCCGGAAACGAGGCGGGCTAGATAGGCGCTCATGGCGCCGGTGGGCGGGGCGATCGACATGTCGTTGTCGTTGAGGATGACGACAAGGCGGCTGTCCATCGCGCCGGCGTTGTTCATTGCCTCGTAGGCCATGCCGGCGGACATGGCGCCATCGCCGATGATCGCGACCACGTTGTTCTTGCCGCCCGCCAGATCGCGCGCGACGGCCATGCCGAGACCGGCGGAGATGGACGTGGAGGAATGGGCGGCGCCGAAGGGATCGAAGTCGCTTTCGGAGCGGCGCGTGAAGCCGGAAAGACCGCCGGGCTGACGCAGCGTGCGGATGCGGTCTCGCCGGCCGGTGAGGATCTTGTGCGGATAGGCCTGGTGCCCGACGTCCCAGATCAGGCGGTCGGCGGGGGTGTCGAAGACGGCGTGAAGCGCGACCGTGAGTTCCACGACGCCAAGGCCGGCCCCGAGATGACCGCCTGTGACGGAGACCGCATCGATCATTTCGGCCCGAACCTCGGCGGCGAGCTGCTTAAGCTCGGCCGTAGTGAGGGGCTTCATGTCTGCGGTGGAGTGGATCTGGTCGAGGAGCGGCGTCTGCGGTCTGGTCACGGGGGGAGCCTGGATCGTGATGACACATTACGCAATATCAGGGGAACGGACATTGATCAAACGAGAGCGCTGCTGCAGTGCAACCGGATGATACCGTTCGGCGGAGCGCTCAGTCGACGTCGAGCGGTTCGGTGCCGGCGGGTTTGCCGTTCGCGGCGAGGCGAACCTTCTCGACCTTAGCTTCAGCCGCCCGCAACAGCTTGTCGCAATGGGCGCGCAGCGCGTCGCCGCGCTCATAGATGGTAATCGATTCTTCAAGCGGGACCTGACCTTGTTCCAGCCGGGCGACGATGCCTTCAAGCTCCTTAAGGGCCTGCTCGAAGGTGAGGGCGGTGACGTCGATCGGCTGGGTCATGGGGCTCGCCTGTCGCTCAGGGTTTAGAGCATGCTGCGAAAAAGTGGAAACGGTTTTTCGGTCACAGCATGCTCTAAGCTATTGAATTTGATCATTTTGCATCTCTTTTGACGATTCCGTCAAAAGAGATGCAAAATGATCTAGGGGTAAAGCCGGGTCTTCTGCCACCCGCCGGCCGCATCCGCAACGAATTCGACGCGGTCGTGGAGGCGGAACAGCCCGTCTTGCCAAAACTCGATGGAGACGGGTTCGATGCGAAGGCCCGACCAATGAGGCGGGCGCGGGATTTCGCCAAGGCCGAACTTGGCGGTGTATTCGGCGACGGCCTTTTCGAGCGCGAAGCGGCTTTCGAGCGGGCGCGACTGCTTGGAGGCCCAAGCGCCGATGCGGCTGCCGCGGGGGCGGCTGGCGTAATACTCATCCGCCTCGGCATTCGAGACCGGCTGGACGACACCGCGCACGCGGATCTGACGGCGGCGGGACTTCCAGTGAAACAGAAGCGCGGCCTTGCCGGCGGACAGGCATTCGCGGCCCTTGCGGCTTTCGAAGTTCGTGTAAAACACAAAGCCGCGCGCGTCGAAACCCTTGAGGAGGACCATGCGGACGTTGGGCAAGCCGGTTTCGTCCACGGTGGCGAGCGCCATGGCGTTGGGATCGTTGGGCTCGCTGGTTTCAGCATCGTTCAGCCAGGAGGCGAAGAGGCGGTAGGGCTCGTCCGCTTGCGTGAAATCGGGCGACTGGGCGGCGGTCTCTGTCATTTGAAAGCGGCTACCTCGGACGTGGGCGGACTCAAGCCGATATAGTCCGACCGGAGGCGGCTGGAAACACCTCATACCGTGATAACATTCGGCCGACGAGAATCGAAAGAGCGCGAAGGTGGGTGCGTTCTTTAACGCAAGGCAGCCGATTACCAGATAAAATCCGGCTGATTCCGCCAAGCCCCACACCAGCCTTACGAGGAAGACACGAGAGATGCGCGACCCATACGAGGTCCTGGGCGTGCCGAGAAGCGCCAGCGAAGCGGAGATCAAGAAAGCCTTCCGCAAGCTTGCCAAGGAGCACCACCCCGACACCAAATCGACGGATCCGAAGTCGCAGGAGCGGTTTTCCGAGGCCAATTCGGCTTACGAAATTCTGGGCGACGCGGCCAAGCGGCGGCAATTCGACGCCGGGGAAATCGGGCCGGACGGCAAACCGCGCTTTCAAGGCTTCGAAGGCTTCGGGGCGGGACGCGGCGGGCCGGGCGCGCGTGGCAAAAGCACGGGCGATCCGCGCGGGACGGAGGACATTCTCAACGAGATTTTCGGCGATGCCTTCTCAGGCTTTTCGACAGCCGGCGCCCGCAATGGGCGCGCGGGCCGCAAGCGCGCCTCGCCCTTCGAACCCGATATCGGCATGAGCGGCACGGCGACGATGGCCAAAGGGCCCGACGTGATGGTTACGGCGCGGGTGGCGCTGGAGGACATCGTGGGGTCTGGCAAGGTGCGCGTGTCGCTGCCGAGCGGGCGGACGCTGGACGTGAAGATCCCGCCGGGGTTCGAGGTGGGGCAGCAGATGCGCCTGAAGGGCCAGGGCGGCGAAGGCACGCCGCCGGGCGATGCGATCGTGATTCTCGTCTATGAGCCGCATGCGGTGTTCCGGCCGGACGGAGCCAATTTGCGCTTGGACCTGCCGGTTTCGCTGGACGAGGCGGTGCTGGGCGCCAAGGTGCGCGTGCCGACGCTGGAAGGCCAAGTGGAAATGACGCTGCCGGCGGGCATGACCGGCACCCGGCCGCTGCGGCTGAAGGGCAAGGGCCTGCCGGATAAGGCGGGCAACCGGGGCGACATCTATGTGACGCCGCGCATCATTTTGCCGGACGGACCGGACGCAGGCCTGGAGCAATTGATGAAGCGGTGGCGCGAGATGCGGCCTTCGAACCCACGCGGACCGGAGGGCGGCTGATGCCGCAGGCGCCATGCTGAAGCCGCTGCCGCCACGCCCGGCGACCGGGGTCTGGTCCACGCGGGTGCTGTCGCGCCTTGCGTTGGTGATCATGATCGAGGCGGCGGCGGCGCGCTGGTTCGGCTGGATCGATACGCCGACGTTGCTGGCCGCGCTGGCGGGCACGCTGGTTCTGTGCGTGATCGGCATCGGGTTTTTGGCGGCGGCGTGGACGGACATCTGGTGGACGGGCGCGACCGGGTTCGGGAGCACGGTGCCGGCCTTCCTGGCGCTGGCGATCGTGGCGGCGCCGTTCATGGGGGCGGGCGTAGCGGCGGTGATCTATCCGGCCATCGACGACGTTTCGACCGATCTCGACAACCGGCCGCCCTTCCGCACGCGGCCTGCACCGACGGCGGCGCCGCTGGGCGATCTGGCGAGCCAAGCCGATTACCCGCGCCTGCAAACGGCGGCCTATCCGGATGTGGTGGGACGGCTGCTGCCGCTTTCCACCGTGGAAGCGCAGGCGGCGGCGCGGTCGGCGATCAACGAGCTTGGGTGGACAAAAACGGCCGAAGCCGAGCCGGCGGCGGAAACCGAAGCCGGCTGGCTGGAGGCGACCGCGCGCACCCTGCCCTTCGGGATGGACCATATGGTGGCCGTGCGCATTACGGCGGACGTGGGCGGATCGCGCATCGATGTGCGATCGGCATCCGGTTTTCCCATGCGCGACCTGGGTGAGAATGCACGGCGGATCCGGGATTTCTACGCCAAGCTGGACGAGATCATGAAGCGGCCGGCGGGCTGAGCGGGCCGGCGATTTCGTAGCGGCCGTCGAGGCGCGGATCGTCCGGCGTGGCGACGCGGCCTTTTTGGACGAGCCATTCGAGCTGAGCGAAGACGGAGAGACCGGCGGCGGGCCAGAGCTTTGGGTCAACGTCGGTGTAAACGTCGCGGACAATCTCCGGGATGGTGCGGGCGCCGCGAGCAAGGGCGGCAAGGACGGCGGCTTCGCGGGCGTGGCGGTGGGCTTTGAGCCCTTCGACAAAGGACGCGGCATCATGGACCGGACCGCCGTGACCGGGGAGATAGATGCTTTCGGGCCGGGCAGCGACGCGGTCCAGCGAGGCCATGTAATCGGCCATCGAACCATCGGGCGGGGCGACGATGGAGGTGGACCATGCCATGACATGGTCGCCGGAAAAGAGGTGGCCGGAGCCCTCCAGCGCGAAAGCGAGATGGTTCGCGGCATGGCCGGGCGTGGCGACGGCGATGAAGCGGCCGGCGGGTGCGGCGAGGGTTTCGCCGTCGGCGAGCGGCTGATCCGGGCGATGGTCGAGGTCGGCGGCGGCGTCGAGCGGGTTGGTCTCACCGAGGTGAAGCGGACGGGCGAAGACATGCGGCGCGGCGCCGAGAATGGAGGCGTTGGTTGCGGCGGCCAGCGGGCGGGCGGCGGGGGAATGATCGCGGTGGGTGTGCGTGACGAGAATGTGGGTGACGGACGCGCCGGCCGCCGCGTGCAGGATGGCCGCGAGGTGGGCGGGATCGTCCGGGCCGGGGTCGATGATCACGAGGCGATCGGTGCCGACGAGATAGGTGTTGGTGCCGTGGAAGGTGTAGGCGCCAGGATTGGGCGCGGTGAGCCGGCGAATGCCGGGCGCGATTTCAACCGGCGTGCCGTGGGTGGGGTCGAAGCTGCGGTTGAAGGTGAGCGTCATGAGGGGCCTTGGAGCGCATCGGGGCGGTGCGGGGCCTTAGGGTATGCGGGTGGACGAGGGCTGTCATCCCGCTGTGAGAGGCATTCCGCTTGCCAACGGGGGGCAGGATCGGCCACACAGCGCCATGTCCCGCATGCGACTTGACCAGCTGCTCGTTCTTCGCGGCCTTTGCGACACGCGCGCTAGAGCCCGCGATGCGATTTTGCGCGGCCATGTGACGGTGAACGGGCGGGCGGGCGACAAGCCGGGCGAGATGGTGAGTGCTGAGGCGATGCTCGGCATCGAGGATCCGGCGGCGCGGTATGTTTCTCGCGCGGCGCTGAAGCTGAAGACGGGGCTGGATCTGTTCGGGTTCGACCCGGCGGGACGGGTGTGCCTGGACATCGGGGCCTCGACGGGCGGGTTCACGCAGGTGCTGCTGGAGCGGGGCGCAGCGCGGGTGATCGCGATCGACGTGGGGCATGAGCAGATGCATCCGAAGATTGCGGGGGACGCGCGGGTGGTGAGCCTCGAAGGGCTGAACGCCCGGGATCTGGCGGCGGGGGATCTGGCGGAGGTGCCGGACGTGCTGGTTTGCGACGTGTCGTTCATATCGCTGAAGCTTGCGCTGCCGCCAGCGCTTGGGCTGGCCGCGCGAGGGGCATGCGGGGTGTTCCTCGTCAAGCCGCAGTTCGAAGCTGGGCGCGAGCGGATCGGCAAGGGCGGAATCGTTGCGGAAGACGTGGGGCTGGCGGTGGCGGACGATATCCGCGGCTGGCTCGACGGGCGGGACGGATGGCGGACTGTTGGGCTTGAGCGCTCTCCAATCACGGGCGGCGACGGCAATATCGAGTTTCTTTTGGGAGCGGTGCGTGGCTGAGCTGATGATCGAAAGCGTGGGCCACCGAGCCGACGGCGTGGCCCATCTTGAAGGGCGCACCGTGTTCGTGCCTTACACGCTGCCCGGCGAGCGGGTGACCGCCGACATCGACGGGGAGCGGGCGCGCAATGTGCAGGTGCTGGACGCAAGCCCCGACCGGGTGGAGGCGCCCTGCCCTCACTTCGGCGTGTGCGGGGGCTGCCTGCTTCAACACATGGCGGCCGGGCCGTATCTCGATTTCAAGCGGCGGCTGGTGGTGGATGCGCTGGCGGACCGGGGGCTATCGCCCGAGGTGGGGCTGACGATCGCGACCTCGCCGCACGCGCGGCGGCGCGCCACCTTCGCCGGCATGATCGTGGGGCACCGGGCGGTGGTGGGGTTCAACGAACGGGCGAGCCACCGGATCGTGCCGATCGAGGTTTGCTTCGTGGTGGTGCCGGGGATGCTGGCCGTGATGCCGGCGCTGGAGGCGATCACGTCGCTGTTGCAGCCGAAGAAGACGGCGCTGGACCTGACCGTGACGATGGGTGAACACGGCTTCGACGTGGCGGTATCGGGCATCGCGGCCAAGGACGTGGAGCGTGTGCGCCTGCCGCTGATCGATCTCGCGGTGCGGTTCGATCTGGCGCGGCTGGCGGTGGCCGGGGAAGCCGTGGTCGAGCGACGGGCGCCGGTGGTGATGATCGACGGCCTGCCGGTGGTGCCGCCGCCGGGCGGATTCCTGCAGGCGTCGCCCGAGGCGGAGGAGGCAATGGCGGCGATCGTGCTCGCCGCGATGACGAAGGCGAAGAAGGTGGCGGATCTCTACGCCGGGGTTGGCACCTTCTCGCTAAGGCTGGCACGGGGCGCGGAGGTTTTCGCGGCGGAGGGCGATGCAGGCGCCGTGGCGGCGCTCGACAAGGCGGCGCGAATGGCCGGCCGGCGGCGGGTGGTCGCCGAGCGGCGGGATCTGGCGCGGCGGCCGCTGGTGGAGAAGGAACTCGACGCCTTCGACGCGGTGGTGTTCGACCCGCCCCGGACGGGAGCCGCCGAGCAGAGCGGCTGGATTGCACGGTCCAAGGTGCCGACGGTGGTGGCCGTGAGTTGCAACCCGGCGACGCTTGCGCGGGATTTGCGGGTGATGGTGGACGGAGGATACCGGATCGAGAGTGTCACGCCGGTGGATCAGTTTCTCTGGTCCAGCCACATTGAAGTGGTGACGGTGCTGCGGCGCGGGTAGCACGCATTCACGATGCAGCGCTTGTCAAAAATCGCGATCACGGCGAGAGTGGCGGCGTTGGTTTGCGTAAAGCAGGCGGCACCGAACCAGCGGCGTCATCGGGGAGGATCGGCCGCCCCGACCTTGGCGAAGGCCTCGCACTCCAACCAGAGGTGATAGCGATGCGGTGGAAACCGTGGAGCTTCACGCTTACCGTGAGGAAGATCCGGACGGGCAGGCAAATGACCGTCCGGATTAACTTCACGAGTAAGTAAAAAAGGAGAGCGGGCGGGAACCCGCTCTCCACTCCGACAAGATATTCCCAATGCGGGAATTTTCCAAGAGGGGTGGCGGACGCCAGCTTTTAGTTGGCTAGGGCCTTGGCGGTTTCGAGGTATTCGAAGTTCAGTGCGTCGGCGACGGCGCGGTAGGTGATGCGGCCGTCGTGGACGTTGAGGCCGGCGGCGAGGTGCGGATCCTCGGCAAGCGCACGCTTCCAGCCCTTGCCGGCGAGCGCCAGCGTGAACGGCAGCGTGGCGTTGTTGAGGGCGAAGGCGGAGGTGCGGGCGACGCCGCCCGGCATGTTGGCAACGCAGTAGTGCACGATATCGTCGACCACGTAGGTCGGGTTGGAATGGGTGGTGGCCTTCGAGGTTTCGGCTGCACCGCCCTGGTCGATCGCGACGTCGACGAGCACGGAGCCCTTCTTCATCGCGGTGATCATCTGGCGGGTTATGAGCTTGGGGGCCGCTGCACCGGGCACGAGGATGGTGGAGATCACGAGGTCGGCCCGCGTAACGAGGCTGGCGATATTGTCCACGTTGGAATGCGCGGTCTTGATGCGCGAGCCGAAGGTGGCGACAAGACGGCGCAGCACGTCGAGCGAGCGGTCGATGACGGTGACGTCGGCACCGAGGCCGATTGCGACCTGGGCCGCGTTGGTTCCGGCAACGCCGCCGCCGAGGATGACGACTTCGGCCGGAAGCACGCCCGGCACGCCGCCGAGGAGGACGCCCATGCCGCCTTGCGCATTCTCAAGGCAATGCGCGCCGACCTGCGGGGCCATGCGGCCGGCGACTTCGGACATTGGGGCGAGCAGCGGAAGCGAGCCGTTGGCGGCGGTGACGGTTTCATAGGCGATGCAGGTTGCGCCGGACGCCATGAGGTCGCGCGCCTGATCCGGATCCGGAGCGAGGTGGAGGTAGGTGAAGAGGATCTGGCCGGGGCGCAGCTTCTTGCGCTCGGCGGCCTGGGGTTCCTTCACCTTCACGATCATGTCGGCAGCGGCAAAAACCTCGTCGGCGGTGGCGACGATGCGCGCGCCGGCGGCGGCGTAGATGTCGTCGGCCACGCCGATGCCATGGCCGGCGCGGGTTTCGACCAGAACCTCGTGCCCGTGGGCGACGAGTTCGCGGACGGACGACGGCACGAGGCCGACGCGGTCTTCGTGATCCTTGATTTCCTTGGGCAGACCGACGCGCATCTGAGCCTCACTCCTCGTGTGGTCGAAGAATTCAATGATGACACTGAGGCGTTGAAATTTCCTGCCGATTTGAAGCGAGATAGGAGGTATGTTTCGCCGGTTATTGCGAGATATAGGCATTTGGCGGCAGGATATTCGACGAATGAAGCTGGACCCCACGGATCGTGCGATTTTGATCGCGCTTCAGGACAACGCCAAGCTGACTAACGCAGAGCTTGCCGAGCGGGTGCATCTATCGGCGTCGGCTTGCCTTCGGCGCACCAAATTGTTGGAGGAAAGCGGGCTGATCGCTCGGACCGTGGCCTTGCTGGACGCCAGGATCGCGGGGTTGCCGGGGACGGCTTATGTGTCGGTGACGCTGGATAGCCAGGGGCGGGCTTCGCTGGACCGGTTCGAGGCGGCGGTGCGGGGGGTGCCGGAGATCACGGAGTGTTATCTCTTGGCGGGGCAGCACGACTACCTGCTGCGGGTGGTGTACCGCGATGCGGGCGATCTGGAGCGGTTGCACACGGAGATTTTGACGCCGCTGCCGGGGGTGGTGCGGATCCAGTCGCAATTGACGCTGCGGACGGTGAAGCGGACGACGAAGCTGCCGATTTGATGGGCTTGCTCTCTCAGGAGCCGAGCGAGACGAGCAGGCGGTGGATGGGGTTGCCTGGCGACAACAGAAGCCGCAGCGCCATGGCACAGCAGATGACGACGAGGAGCGGACGAATGAGCCGCGCGCCTGCCCGGATTGCCAGCCGGGAGCCGATCTGCGCGCCACAAAAGGCGCCGACGGCCATTGCTAGGCCGAGCGGCCAGTTGGCGCCGCCGGTGAGGGTGAAGAGCGCGAGCGCGCCGACGTTGCTGGACGCGTTGGCGAGCTTGGTGTGCGCCGTCGCGCGGATCACGCCGTAACCCAGCAGGCTGATGAAGCCGACCATGAAGAAGGAACCGGTGCCGGGTCCGAAAAAGCCGTCGTAGAAGCCGATTGGCGGGGTGACGGTGATGAGAAAAAGCGCGGCCGGGATGCGGGCGCGGCGGTCGGCATCGCCGAGGCGGCGGGCGAAGATGAAGTAGCCGGCGATCAGGATCAGGACGATAGGGACCGCGATGTTCAGGGCCTCGCGAGAGAGAAAGGTGACGCAGAGAGCGCCGAGAACCGCTGCAACGCCGGAGGCCAGCATGATCCAGCGCCCGAGCCGCCAGTCGATCAAACCCTTCCGGGCGAAATGGACGGTGGCTGAGACAGAGCCGGCCGCGCCCTGGACCTTGTTGGTGGCAAGCGCCGAGACCGGATCGAGGCCGGCGAGAAGGAGGGAGGGCAACGTGAGGAGCCCGCCGCCGCCGGCAATCGCATCGATGCAGCCGGCTATCGTGGCGACGCCGACAAGGGCGAGCACGGTGACGAGGTCGACGCCGAAATCCATGCCGGTCCTAGATTTAAGGAGAGAAAGGGCCCGGCATGAGCGGGCGAGGCAGGGGCTTAGCGCAGCGGGAAAGGCACGGCTCCGTCTCGGCCGGTTTGTGCTCTGTGCCGCAGGAAATGGTCGGCGAGCACGAGCGCGAGCATCGCCTCGCCGACGGGTACGGCGCGGATGCCGACGCAGGGGTCGTGGCGACCTTTGGTGAGTAGGTCGACGTCTTCGCCGCTCGCGGAGACGGATTTGCGGTCGGTGAGGATGGAGGAGGTGGGCTTCACGGCGAAGCGGGCGACGATGGGCTGGCCTGTCGAGATGCCACCGAGGACGCCGCCGGCGTGGTTGGAGCCGAAGTGGATGGCGCCGCCCTGCCCCATGCGCATTTCGTCGGCGTTTTCCTCGCCGGTGAGTTCGGCGGAGGCCATGCCGGCGCCGATCTCGACGGCTTTCACCGCATTGATCGACATGAAGGCGGAGGCGATATCCTGGTCGAGCTTGGCATAGATTGGGGCACCCCAGCCGGCGGGGACGCCTTCGGCGACGACTTCAATGACGGCGCCCACGGACGAGCCGGATTTGCGGATGCCGTCGAGATAGGCCTCGAAGCGCGGCACGGCGGCGGGATCCGGGCAGAAGAACGGGTTGGTGTCGACGGTGGTCCAGTCCCAGTTGGCGCGGTCGATCCGTTCGCGGCCGATCTGGACGAGGGCGCCGCGGACGGTGACGCCTGGGATGATTTTACGCGCGATGGCGCCGGCGGCGACGCGGGCTGCCGTTTCGCGGGCGGATGAGCGGCCGCCGCCGCGATAATCGCGCACGCCGTATTTCAAGTCGTAGGTGAGGTCGGCGTGGCCGGGGCGGTATTTATCGCGGATGTCGCCGTAGTCCTTGGAACGTTGGTCGACGTTGCGGATCATCAGGGAAATGGGCGTGCCGGTGGTCACGGGACCGCCGGTGCGGTCGTCCTCAAAGACGCCTGAAAGGATTTCGACTTCGTCGGGCTCGCGGCGCTGGGTGACGAAGCGGGACTGGCCGGGCTTGCGCTTATCGAGAAAGGCTTGGATGTCGGCGGCGGTGAGATGGATGCCGGGGGGGCAACCGTCGACGACGCAGCCGAGCGCTGGGCCGTGACTTTCACCCCAGGTGGTGACGCGCAGGAGATGGCCGAAGCTGTTGTGGGACATGGCGAAGCGATCGGCCTCAACGGTGGTTTTCCGCCGATTGTTTAAGCGCGGCGATGCGGGGCGTCAAACCCAAGTGAGACCGGCGCCGGACCAAACAAAGAAACGGTCTTGCGGGGCCGGGAAATCGGGCGCGCCGGCGGGGTCGATAGCGCCGAGCAGGACGCTGGTTACGCGGTTGATCCCGCCGTGGGCGACGATGACCGTGGGACGATCGAGCGCGGCGAAAAACGGCAGGACGCGTTCGAGCGCGTCGGCGTGGCTTTCGCCGCCGGGGGGACGGTGGTTCCAGCGGTCGGCGGCGCGGGCGGCGTATTCGTCAGATTGGTGTTCGATGATGTCGTCGATGTAAAGGCCGGACCAGCGGCCGAAATCCAACTCCATCAGGCGGTCGTCCTGGCGGAAGGCCAAAGGAGCGAGGCGCATCTCCTCGCGCAGCAGCGTCATGGTCTGGGTGGCGCGGAGCATGGGGGAGGAGACGAAATCGTAGTCGGCGGCGCTCTGGCCGGCGGCGGCGAGGCGGGTGTAGAGCGCACGGCCGTTGCGGCGGGCCTGGGCGCGGCCCGTTTCATTCAGGGGCACGTTCTCGCGGCCCTGGAGGCGGCAGGCGGCGTTCCAATCGGTCTGGCCATGGCGGATCACGACGAGGTCGTGGGTTGGATTGACGGCAGGGGGCATGGAAAACAGCCTAACGGGAGGTGGCCCGGCGAAGGGGTTTAGGCGCGGCTGATTGACGCGTCAAACCGGCGCATTCGCTGAATGAACATCACGGCAAGGGGAACGTAGACGATGACGGCCATGACGGCGCTGATCAGCCAATCTCGGACTGAGATAAAGGACGGAGGCGTGACGGGGCCGGTGGCTGCCTCCAAAAGGCCGGTGAGAACGCCCTGACCGACTTCCAAAGTGACAAACAGGACGACGACCGCCGCTGGACCCCGCGCGACCAGCGCGAAGCTGCGGCGAAAGGCGGCGCGGATGGCGATGCGCTCGACAGCGAGGGCCTGTATGGCGAATTGCGAGCCGAAGAAGACGAGAACGCCGGGGACGACGAGAAGGGCGAGGCCGACAAGCGTCGCCAGATACCAAAGGGCGGCGGCGACGATGATCAACGGCAGGATATTGGCGATGACGCCAAGCGCGGCCAGGGCGGCGAGCAGACCGCGATCGCCGCGATGGATGAGCACCGCCGTCGCGGCTTTGCCGATGGGGGTGATGACGCTGACGGCCGCAAGCCCCAGCACTCCCCGCAACGGGCCTTCGAGCGGACCTAAGCCGGACAGCGGCAACGCTTCGACCATGGGACGCCAAAAGCCGCTCGCAACCGCGACCACAGCTTCGGTGAGGGCTGTGATGATGAGGAGCGCGAAGGCGTGGCGACCGATGGCCGACGCGGAGGCGCGGGCGACGTCTATGAGTTCGTGCACTGGGCTGTGCTCCGCCGCGCTGAGGTCGATACGAGTGAGCAGGTCTAGGCAGTTCTGTCAAACCAGCGAGCGCGCGGCGCGCGGATGGGGGCTTCACCGCACGGCGGCGCGGTGTCAGGTTGACGCCATGACACTCACCGAATCGCCGCTCGACGACCTGTTCCCCGATCTGAGCCCCGGCTGCTGTGATCGGCGGATCGAGAAGATTTATGAGCGGCGGTGGAAGGGCCGGGTCGCAGGGGTGGATGAGGCCGGGCGGGGGCCGTGGGCCGGGCCGGTGGTGACGGCCGCGGTGATTCTGACCGACGCGGCGCTGCCGGACGGCATGACGGACTCCAAGCAATTGTCGCGCCCGGCGCGCGAGGCGATGTTTGAGGCGATCTGCCGGGATCATATTGTCGCAGTCTCGTCGGCGTCGGCCTCGCGGATCGACGGCGTGAACATTCGCGCGGCGACGCTTTGGGCCATGGCGCGGGCGGTGGCGGCCCTTCCCTTGCAGCCGATCGGGGTGCTGGTGGACGGTAGGGACGTGCCGGCGGACTGCGTGAAGCGCGGGCTGAAAGGCGTGGCGGTGGTTAAGGGCGACGGCCATGTGGCGGCGATCGCAGCAGCCTCGATCGTGGCGAAGGTCACACGCGACAGGATGATGGCGGCCTTCGCACGGCATTTTCCAAGCTATGGCTTCGAGCGGCACATGGGATATGGCACGCCGGAACATGGCGCGATGCTGACTAGGCACGGCGCTTGCGCGATCCACCGGCGCAGCTTCAAACCGGTGCGGATCGTGCTTGGCGGCGGCAGCGCGGCAGGGGATGCGGATCTGGCGGAATAGCGCCGGCCGCGACAGATTGAACGGGATAGCGGCCATTTCGGCGTGCCTAAATCGATCTGAGTGGCGCGCATTGCCGGGGATAGAACAGAGTTTGTGTTCAAGTGATGGAAAACGTTTTAGACTCAATCACTTGGGTGTTCTTCACCCATTCTTGACAGGTAAACGCTCCCTCACTATTGTGCGCGCGACTTTCGGGGTGCCCCCTAAATCCAGGTTTTCAGGGCGTTTCGAGTTCGGCAGGCGGTTCTCGCATGAGTACTGATGACGACCGGAGACGAATGGAAAACGGGACTGACGGGACGCCTGCGAGCGATCGATCCGACCCTCGCCTCGAAGCGCTGGCTGCAAAGCTGGACGCGGAGAAACAGCGCGGTGCGGAACGGCGGGGTGAGCTGGGAGCAGCGTCTCCCGGCATGGCTCAGGCTTTGAAGCTAGGATCCGAATTCGTGGCCGGCGTGATCGTCGGCTTCGTGATCGGCTACACGATGGACCGGTTCTTGGGCACAAAGCCCTGGGGCATGATCGTGTTCCTGCTTTTGGGTTTTGCAGCCGGAACGCTCAACGTCATGCGGGCGACGGGGACGGTGGCGGAACGGATACCGCCCAGACCTCCACGTTCCGGGGGCGACGAATCATAAAAGGCCTGCTACCTGCGTCTCGGCACAACCGCCGGCCGCAAGCAGGCGAAAAGTGCGTGGCGCGATTAGGTTTTTGGGAGCTGACCCGGTGGCCGCAAGTAACCCGACGGATCCGATCCACCAGTTCGAGATCAAGAAATTGATTCCGATCGAGGTCGGAGGTGTCGATCTATCGTTCACCAACGCATCGCTCTTCATGCTGATGACGGTGCTTGCGATTGCCGCAATCCTGCTGATCGGAACGCGGGCGCGGGCCATTGTTCCCGGCCGTGGGCAGTCGGTGGCGGAACTCTCCTACGAGTTCGTGGCCAACACGCTGCAATCGTCGGCCGGTCACGGTTCGATGAAGTTCTTCCCGCTCGTGTTTTCGCTGTTTCTGTTCGTGCTCACCGCGAACATGTTCGGCATGGTGCCTTATTTCTTCACGGTCACCAGCCAGATCATCGTGACCGTAGCGCTGGCGCTTTTGGTGTCGCTGACCGTCACGATCTACGGTTTTTATAAGAACGGCACGCGCTTCCTGAATGTTTTCGTGCCGTCGGGGGTGCCGATGGCGATCATCCCCATGGTGTCCGCGATCGAGGTCATCTCGTTCCTCTCGCGGCCGCTCAGCCTGTCGGTTCGTCTGTTTGCGAACATGCTGGCCGGACATATTACGCTGAAGGTTTTCTCAGGCTTCGTGGTGACCCTCTCGGGGCTCGGCGCCTTTGGTTTCCTTGGCGCGCTCCTGCCGCTGGCGATGACCGTGGCCCTGACGGGTCTGGAATTCCTGGTCGCCTTCCTGCAGGCCTACGTCTTCACGATCCTAACGTGCATGTATCTCAACGATGCGCTGCACCCGGGACACTGACCCGGCTTGGATCGACGAAGTTCACTTCTTGCCTCATCACAGTCTCGGATCTCACCGAAGGAGCTTGGATAAAATGGAACCTGAAGCAGCTAAGTACATCGGCGCCGGCCTTGCGACGATCGGCATCTACGGTGCCGCCGTTGGCCTCGGCAACATTTTCGGCAGCTTCCTTTCCGGCGCGCTGCGCAACCCGTCGGCTGCCGATGGGCAGTTCGGCCGCCTGATCCTCGGCTTCGCCGTGACTGAAGCGCTCGGCATCTTCTCGCTGCTGATCGCGCTTTTGCTGCTGTTCGCCGTCTGATGCTTCGTTGGCGCGGCGTTGTGCCGTGCCTTGAGGTTCACGGGTTTTCCCGTGCGTGACCGGCGGTGGTTCTTGCACAAAGAACCGCCGCCGGTTCATGATTTATTCACCGTTGGAGCATGGTGAACCGGGGCGCCGAACGAAGGCTGCTTTTTCACCGCGCTGCAACTTCATGATTTGGACCCCGGTCTCCGGCGAAGGCGATGTCCGCTTCGCGAGACTGCGGTGTTCCCAGAGACGGAGCCGTCGATGACGTGGTTCATCACCCCCGCCTCCGCCGAGGAGACGCCGGCCGTGGCGACCCCTCCGGCTGATGCTGCGCAAGCCGTTCCTGCGGCAGACGCTGCTGAGCAAGCCGCTCCTGCGGCGGATGCCGCCCAGGACGGCCATAGCGTTGCCGGCACGGCAGCCGAGGGTGGCCACTCCGAAGTGTTTCCGCCATTCAATCCCGAGCACTTCGCCTCGCAGCTCTTGTGGCTGGCGATCGCGTTCGGTCTTTTGTACTGGATGATTTCCAAGATTGCCGCGCCCCGGATCGGCGGGATTCTGGAAGCGCGCCGGGAGCGCATTCAGGCCGACCTGACCGAGGCCGAGCGGGCACGGGCAGAGACCGACGCCGCGATTGCAGCCTATGAGCAGTCGCTCGCCGAAGCCAAGGCCAAAGCCAGCGCCATCGCGACGGAAACGCGCGAGCGGGTTGCCAAGGAACTGGACGCGCGCCGCAAGGGCGTGGAAGAAGAGCTGCACGGCAAGCTTGCGGCTGCGGAAACCGAGATTTCCGCGATCAAGACCAAGGCGCTCGGCGACGTGGACGCCATCGCCACGGAAACGGCCGAAGCGATCGTGACCATGCTGATCGGCAAGAGTTCGCGCGAAGAAGCCGCTGCTGCCGTTTCCGGCGTGACCCGGAGCTAAGGAGGACGCGATGTTCGACAATAGTCTCTGGGCCTTCGTCGGCCTCATCCTTTTTCTCGCGATGCTTGGCTACCTTGGTGTGCACAAGCAGATTTTTGCCCTGCTCGACAAGCGCGCGAAAGCGATCGTGGACGAGCTTGACCAGGCAAAGCGGCTGCGGATTGAGGCGCAGGCGCTGCTTTCGGAGTATCAGGCCAAGCGCGCGGCCGCTGAACGCGACGCGGCCGAGATCGTGGAGAGCGCCAAGGCCGAAGCGCAGCGCCTGACGGCGGACGCCGAAGCCGCGCTGAAGGATCTGATCGAGCGCCGGACCAAGGCGGTCGAGACCAAGATCGGTCAGGCCGAGACGGCAGCGCTGGCGGAAGTGCGTGCGGTTGCCGCTGACGTGGCGGTGCGGGCGGCGACGCATATTCTGCAGAACAGAGTGCAGGGAGACGTGGCCGCAGGGCTGATTTCCAAGAGCGTCGCGGACGTGAAGGCGCGCCTGAACTGAGGCGCGGCTGTTCTGGGTGAATTTCAAGATTTGAGCGAGGGCCGGTTTTCCGGCCCTTTTTCTTTGCGGGCTATGGGCGCAGCGAAGGGCCATGCGGGGCGCTGGAACAGGCGCGGGGCGGGTTTGTTCGAGATTGAGCGCCCTGCATGAGGCGGGGTGCACGGCGGGCGATCTTGGCGGAGGACCCATGGACCTCGACCCGGTATTTCTGGCGCGGGTGCAGTTCGCGTTCACGATCTCCTTCCACATCATCTTTCCGGCCTTCACGATCGGGCTTTCCGCGTGGATCGCGACGCTGCTGGGGATGAGGCTGGCGACAGGCCAAGCGCGCTACGCGGATCTTGCGGCCTTCTGGACGAAAATCTTCGCGGTATCCTTCGCGATGGGCGTCGTCTCGGGGATCGTGCTCACCTATCAATTCGGGACGAACTGGTCGGGGTTTTCGGCCAGAGTGGGCAACGTCGTGAGCCCGCTGATCGGCTATGAAGTGCTGACGGCATTCTTTTTGGAGGCGTCGTTCCTGGGGATCATGCTGTTTGGGCGCGACCGGGTTCCACCCGTTCTGCACTTCACGGCGGCGGTGCTGGTGGCGGTGGGAACGGCGATTTCGGCGTTCTGGATACTCTCGGCCAACTCGTGGATGCAGTACCCCACGGGACACGAGGTGCGGGACGGGACTGCCTATCCCGTGGACTGGTGGGCGATCGTGTTCTCGCCGACGTTTCCGCTGCGGCTGATTCATATGCTGATCGCGGCCTATATCACCACGGGGTTCGTGATCTTGGCGGTGGGTGCGCGGTGGTGGCTGCGGGGCAACCATGTGCACCACGCCGAAACCATGCTGCGGATGGCGCTTGGGATGCTGATCATCTTGACGCCGTTGCAGGCGGTGATCGGGGATATGCACGGCCTCGTGACGTTGCAGTATCAACCGGCGAAGATTGCGGCGATCGAGGCGCACTGGGATGGCTCGAAGCCGGCGCCGTTGGTGCTCTTCGCCGTGCCGGATGAGGCGGCGGAGACGAACCGGTGGGAGGTGGGCATTCCCAATCTTGGCGCGCTGATCCTGACACGCGAGTACAACGGGCTGTTCAAGGGGCTGAAGGATTTCCCAAGGGAGGACCGGCCGCCGGTGACGACGGTATTCTGGTCGTTTCGGGTGATGGTGGGGCTTGGGATCGTGATGATCCTGCTGGCGGCGGCCGGGGCGCTGCAATGGGTGCGTGGGCGGCTGTTCCGGCCGGGAAGGCTGATGCGGGTTTTCGCGCTGACGTGGCCGATCGGGTTCATCGCCGTGCTGGCGGGGTGGTTCACGACGGAGGTGGGCCGGCAGCCGTGGCTGGCGACGGGGGTGCTGCGGACGGCGGACGCGGTGTCGCCGGTGGGGGCGGCGCAGGTGGCGACGTCGCTTGCTTTGTTCGTCCTCGTCTACGGCGTGATCTTCACGGCGGGGATCGTCTACATCAACCGGCTCTTGGAGAAGGGGCCGATCCCGCTCGTGGACCGGGAGATGGGGCTCGGCAATCGGCCGATCGCGGCGGCGCAGGAAACCGGGCGCGCGGCGCTGTCAGTGGGAGAGTGAGCGATGGACGCGAACCTGCTGCCGCTGATCTGGGCCGGGCTGATCGGGGTTTCGATCGGGCTTTATGTGATCCTCGACGGGTTCGACCTGGGCATCGCGCTCCTGTTCCCATTCCGGCCGGAGGAGCAGGACCGGGATCTGATGATGAATTCCGTCGCGCCGTTCTGGGACGGCAACGAGACGTGGCTGGTGCTGGGCGGCGGCGCGCTTTGGGTGGCGTTTCCGCTGGCCTATTCGATCATCATGCCCGCGCTCTATGTGCCTGTGATCGCGATGCTTCTGGCCCTGATCTTTCGCGGCGTGGCGTTTGAATTCCGGTGGGTGGCCAAGCCGAACGAAGAGCTTTGGGACATCGCCTTCGCGGCGGGGTCGTTCGTGGCGGCCTTCGCGCAAGGGGTGGTGCTGGGCGGTGTGATCGGTGGAATTCGGGTGGAGAACGGCGTATTCGCGGGCGGTCCGTTCGACTGGGCGACGCCGTTTTCGGTGATGTGCGGCCTCGGGCTGGTGGTGGGCTACGCGCTGCTGGGCGCGACATGGCTGTTCATGCGGGTGTCGGGACCGGTGGAGGACTTCGCGCGGCGGGCGGCGCGGGTGCTGCTGGCGGCGATGCTGGTGTTCATCGCGCTCGTGAGCCTTTGGACGCCGCTGCAATTCGAGCGGGTGGCGGAGCGATGGTTCTCGCTTCCGAATATCGTCTATCTGGCGCCCGTGCCGATCTTGACGGCGGGGGCGGCGGCGATCGTGCTGTACGGGCTGGAAAAGCGGCGGCCGGCGCTGCCGTTTTTCGGGTCGGTGGGACTGTTTTTGCTGGCGCTTCTGGGGCTCGCTATTTCCGAATATCCTTACATCGTGCCCGGCGTGATGACGGTGACGGAGGCGTCCTCACCGGTGGAAACGCAGATGTTCCTGCTGGTGGGAGTGTTGCTGCTTCTGCCGCTGGTCATCGCCTATACGGCGTTTGTGTATTGGACCTTCAGGGGGCGGGTGCGGCCCGGCGAAGGCTATCATTAACGGCCATCACACCGCTTCGAGGAAGCTTTCCGCAGTTTCCAGATCGACGGAGACGAGTTGCGAGACGCCGCGTTCGGCCATGGTGACGCCGAAGAGACGGGACATGCGGGCCATGGTGATGGGGTTGTGGGTGATCACCACGAAGCGGGTTTCGGTGGAGCGGGCCATCTCGTCGAGGAGGTCGCAGTAGCGCTCGACGTTGGCGTCGTCGAGCGGGGCGTCGACCTCGTCGAGAACGCAGATCGGCGCGGGGTTGGTGAGGAACACCGCGAAGATCAGCGCCATGGCGGTGAGGGCCTGCTCGCCGCCCGAAAGTAGCGTCATCGTTTGCGGCTTCTTGCCGGGCGGACGGGCGAGGATTTCCAGACCGGCGTCGAGGGGATCCTCGGCATCGACGAGTTGCAATTCGGCGGTGCCGCCGCCGAAAAGATGGGTGAACAGCGCCTGGAAATGGCCGTTCACGACCTGGAAGGCGGCGAGCAGGCGCTCGCGGGCCTCGCGGTTGAGGCCGTGGATGCCTTGGCGCAGGCGGCGGATCGCCTCGATGAGGTCCTCGCGCTCGTGGATGAGGGTGTCGAAACGGACTTCGACCTCGTCCGCTTCCTTTTCCGCTTGGAGGTTTACCCCGCCGAGGCGTTCGCGCTCGGTGCGGATGCGGTCGAGGCGCTGCTCGACGCCGGCGAGGTCGGGCAGCGGGGCGTCGTCGGCAATTTCGGCGATCTTCTTCAGGGCGAAGACAGGGGCGTCGAAGCGGTCGCGGATTTCCTCCGTGAGTTCGGCAAGGCGGGCCTTGGAGGCGGCGAGGCGTTCCTCGGCGCGCGCCCTGCCCTCGCGGACGTCGGAGAGAAGACGGAGAGCGTCGGCGGCGCGGCGGTCAGCTTCGGCCTGTTCGCGCTCGCTGGCGTGGAGGGTGTCGGACGCGGCACGGGCGGCCGTATCGGCGTTTGCGATGGCAGTGAGGAGGCCGCGGCGGGCGTTGACGATCTCGTCGGGGCGGTCGATCAGGTCGGCGCGTTCGGTTTCGACGTCGTCGAGGCGGGCGGCGAGTTCGTCGAGTTGGGCTTTGGCTTGCGCGACGCGGGCCGACCAGCCGTCGCGCTCGCGGGCGATGGCTTGCAGGCGGCGGGCGCGGATTTCGGCCTCGCGCGTGATGGACTCGGATGCGGAACGGGCTTCGGCAAGCGCGGCGCGGGCTTCGGCAAGCTCGGCCCGCAGCGTGACGACGACTGCGGCGAGATGCTCGGTTGCGGGGAGCGCAGCGTAGTCGGCCTCGGCGCGGTCCCGCGCGGCTAGAGTCTCGGCGATATCGGCTTTGAGGCGGGCGGCTTGGGCTTGGAGTGCGCCGCGGCGGGCGATCACCTCGGTCATGGCGCGCTCGGCGCGGGCGAGGCGGTCGCGGGCGTCGGTGAGAGCGCGGTTCGCGGTGCGGACGGCATCGCGGGCGAGGCGTTCGGTTTCGGCGATGGCGCGCGTGTTGGCTTGAGCGTTGGAAACCGCCCGGCGGTGCTCGGCGACGAGGGCGACGGCGAGCCGGCGCTGCTCGTCGAGTTCGGCGAGGCGGTTGCGGGAGGCGAGGCGCTGGGCGGCGGGCGTGGGCGCTTCGGCGGCGGCCACGTAGCCGTCCCATCGCCAGAGGTCTCCCTCGGGGGAGACGAGGCGTTGGCCGGGCTTCAGCGCGAGGCGGAGCACCGCGCCCTGCCCGCGCGGGACGACGCCGATCTGGCGGAGGCGGCGGAGAACGAGGGAGGGGCCGGTGACTTGGGCGGAGAGCGGGACCGCGCCTTCTGGGAGTGCGGGGTCGCCGTCGTGGGGGCCGGGTTCGGACCAGTGGGCAGGGGCTTTGGCGTCGGTCGGGGCTTCGATATCGTCGCCAAGGGCTGCGCCAAGCGCGATCTCGAAGCCTTTGGCGGCGGTGAGGCGGTCGACCAGCGGGGGGAAGAGGTGGCCGTGTTCGAGGTTCAGCACTTTGGCCAGCGTGCGGGCTTCGGTGTCGAGGCGCTGGGATTCGCGCTCGGCATCGGCAAGCGGGCCGCGCAGGGTGCGCTCGATCGATTCGGTTTCTTGGACGGCGGCTTCGGCGGCGAGCGCGGCATCCTCGGCTTCCATGAGGCGGCCGGCGGCGGCTTCGGCGTGATCCTGCGCGTCCGCGATCTCGGCGTTTTCTTCGAGGCGAGCGGCGATGTCGGAAAGTTCGAGGTCGAGCGCGTCTTGCTCGCGGGAGAGGCGGGCGAGGCGTTCGGCGGCCTCTAAGCGGTCGCGTTCGAGCGCGCTGCGGCGGGCGGCAGCTTCGGCGGCGGCGGTGGTGGCGGCGGCGAGACGGGATTCCAGATCGGCGGCGTGGGTGGCGGCTTCGACGCGGCGGGCTTCGGCATCACCGGCGGCGCCTTCCTCTTCGGCGGATTCGGCGGTGAGATCTTCGGCTTCAAGGGTGAGGGCGGCGAGGCGTTCGTCGTTGTCGGCGACAAGGGCGGCTTCGCGGTCGCGGTCTCTCGCGATTTCGCCGGCGCGGCGGACGAGGTCGGACAGGCGCTCGCGGGCGCGGCGCTCCTCGGCTTCGGATTCCGAAAGCGCGAGGCGGAGACGCTGGAGGGCGGCGGCGGATTCGACAGCGGCGTCGCGGAGCGCCGGGAGCTGGTGCGCGCCGATGGCTTGCAGGCGGGCGGCTTCGGCCTGCGCGGCTTGGGCGTCGCCGACGGCATTGACGACGGCGGTCATCTGGCGTTCGGCGTCGAGAGCGGCAGCCTCGGTGTCGTGGATGCGCAGGTAGGCGACGACGGCTTCGAGCTTGCGGATATCGCCGGAGAGGGCGCGATAGCGGGCGGCTTGCTTGGCTTGCTTGCGGAGGGATTCGAGCCGGTTCTCGATTTCGCGGACGACGTCTTCGAGACGTTCCAGGTTGGTTTCGGCGGCTTTGAGGCGCAGTTCCGCCTCGTGGCGTCGCGAATGCAGGCCGGAGATGCCAGCGGCCTCCTCCAGGATCATGCGGCGGGAGGTGGGCTTGGCGGCGATCAACTCGCCGATCTGGCCCTGGCGGACCATGGCGGGCGAGCGGGCGCCGGTGGAGGCGTCGGCGAACAGGAGCTGGACGTCGCGGGCGCGGACGTCGCGGCCGTTGATCTTGTAGACCGAACCGGACTCGCGCTCGATACGGCGGGTGATTTCCAGGATTTCGGCGTCGTTGGGGGCAATGGGGGCATCGTTGCGAAGAACGAGCGTGACTTCGGCGGCATTGCGGGCGGGGCGCTTGCCGGAGCCGGAGAAGATAACGTCGTCCATGCCGGACGCGCGCATGGCCTTGTATGAGCTTTCGCCCATGACCCAGCGCAGCGCCTCGACAAGGTTCGACTTGCCACAGCCGTTAGGACCGACGACGCCCGTGAGGCCGGGCTCGATGACGAACTCGACCGGCTCGACGAAGGACTTGAAGCCGAGGATCTTGAGGCGTTCGAACTTCATGGCCGAGACCATTGCGGCCGGGACGGCAGACCCGCAAGGGGTCTGGCCGTTCCGGCGCCAAGTTCATTGCGACTTATCACCAGATATGGATCAGCCGGCGAGGAGAACGTCGAGCTTGGCGCTCAACTCTTCGGGGGTCATGGCGCCGCGCACACGCTCTCCATTGATGAAGAAGGTGGGGGTGGAGTTGACGCCGAAGGTGCTTTCGCCGCGGGCGCGGATGGCGTTGATGTTGTCGAGGAGCTTTTGATCCGTGAGGGTCTGCTCGAAGGTTTGCGGCGAATAGCCGAATTGCTTGGCAAGATCGCGCAGCGCGGATACGGGATCCGAGGCGTAGGCCCAGTCCTTCTGGCGCTTGAACAGGAGATCGACGACTTCGAAATACTTATCGCCCGGTGCATTGCGCGCCAGCATGAAGGCGGCGGCGGCGAGCGGGTCCAGCGGGTATTCGCGCAGGATCAGGTAGACCTTGCCGGTGTCGACGTATTTTTCCTTGAGAACGGGATAGGTGGTCTCGTGGAACTTGGCGCAATGACCGCAGGTCATCGAGAGATATTCGATCATGACGATCTTGGCGTTCGGATCGCCCAGCGCCTTTTCCGGAAGGGGACCCGGCTCCATGAGGGCTGCGACGTCGACCTTTTCGTCTTGAGCGAGCGCCTGGAGGGTGAAGGACGGCATGGCCATGGCGACGATGGCGAGCGTGGCCGTGGTGGCCAGGAAATGGCGGCGGGAAATCATGTGGGGCTCTTCTGTCCTTCTAGAACCGGTGTATCCGGCTGTAATTGAGCGGTAAATTGTGGCGGTGTCGAGCTTGCTTGTGACGGCGGGCGGCGGGTGGGATGGCCGGGCGGTCAGCTTTTCGTGATCGGCGGGCTACTGCTGGCGGCAACCGCGCGGCCGAGCCGTTCCAGAGCCGCGCGCAAACCGTCGTCCGCGATGCCGGCGGCAGCGGCCCGGACCTTGGCTTCATCGGCCGGGGAAACGGGACCGAGGCGGGGGCGGGACCGGCGCTCAAGGCGCGCGAGCGGAAGCTGGACGAGCTTGATGCGGCCGACGCAGCGGTAGCCGAAGAACATGTTGATGCGCTCGATCACCTGCGGAAGCTCGTGGGTGAGGCGAAGCGAGACGGCGCCGGTGCAGCGCAGCGTGAGCACGGCGGGTTCGTGCTCCTCCTCAGTGATCAGGCCGGGCGGACGGCGGGACCAGGAGAGCTTTTCCGGCTGCGTGCTTTCGGCATAGGGGGCGCCGACGATATCGGCCCAGTGGGAGACAAGGTCCACCGTGGCAAAACCGCGCTTGCGGCAGGCGGGCGTGAGCGCGCGGCCGACGATATCGGCAAGCGGGCGGGCGCCTTTGAAGGCGCGGGCGGGGATGAGGTCTTTAGCCATGATGTTCTCGTGCTTGAGATAGCATGGCGAGCCGGCGGAGCGGCGTCAACTTTGGGGGATTGGGGATAGTGGGGGCTTGAGAAGGGAGCGGGGGCAAGGGATGGTGCTGGCCATGAACGCCCCCCTGCCCGCCCCCAATCCGCTTGTGCTGCTCGAATGGTATGACCGCCATGCCCGTCGGCTACCCTGGCGCGTACCGCCGGACGAGTGGGCGGTGGGCGTTGTGGCGGACCCTTACCGGGTTTGGCTATCGGAAATCATGTTGCAGCAGACGACCGTGACGGCGGTGAAAGGCTATTTCGAGGCGTTTCTCGCCCGCTGGCCGCGGCTGACCGATCTTGCGGCAGCGCATCAGGACGAGGTGATGAAAGCCTGGGCGGGGCTGGGCTACTATTCCCGCGCGCGCAACCTGAAGGCGTGCGCCGATGTCGTGGCGCGGGATCATGGGGGCGTGTTTCCAGATACCGAGGCAGGCCTGCGAGCGCTGCCGGGGATTGGCGCCTATACGGCGGCCGCGATTGCGGCGATCGCGTTCGACCGGGCGGCGGCGGTGGTGGATGGGAATGTGGAGCGGGTGCTGACGCGGGTCTACGCGATCGAAACGCCGCTGCCGGGCGCAAAGGCCGAGATCCGCGTGCGGGCGGAGGTGCTGACGCCTGAGGAGCGGCCGGGGGATTATGCGCAGGCGATGATGGACCTCGGCGCCACGATCTGTACGCCGAAGCGGCCGGCTTGCGGGCTTTGCCCGTGGAACGGGGCCTGCGCGGCGCGGGCGGCGGGCACGCAGGAGCGCTATCCGGTGAAGGCGGCGAAGGCGGAGCGGCCGACGCGGTTCGGAACGGCCTATGTGGCGGTGCGGGCGGACGGGGCGGTGCTGGTGCGGCGGCGGCCGGACAAGGGACTGCTCGGCGGGATGACCGAGGTGCCGGGCACGGACTGGGGCGCGGCACCGGGGGTGGCCGGGCGGGCGCCCGTGGACGGGGTGTGGCGGACGGCGGGGGTGGTGGAGCACACCTTCACGCATTTCCACTTGGTGCTGAATGTGGAACGGGCGGACGTGGGGATGGACGTGGCCGCGCCGGCAGGGTGCTGGTGGGCGAGCGCGCATGCGCTGCCGGGCGAGGCGCTGCCTAGTTTGATGCGCAAAGCGGTGCAGGCGGCGGGCGTGGAGGTGAAGGGGCGGGGGTGATTGACGCCTGGCGCCGCTACGTGTGCGCGTCAGTGCCTCGACATGAATTCTTTCCGGACTGTGGTCGGGTTTGCGCCTTTCGCCCACTAGTTTTTCTGCTTCCATGCATAGAACAAACATCTGGAGCAACATATTGTGGTTTTACGGATATAATGCCAGGGGGGTTGCTTGCAGTTTTTACGCGACCTCGTGCTTTGACGGGGGCGCCATACTGAAGCTATTGCCTCCCAAGCGCTTTAGTTCCCATTCCATATTGCGCCCCTCCTCGCGGAGGGGCTTTCTTATGCGCCGACCGCGCCGAGGCGGCGGCGGATTTCGGCGCGCATGACGTCGATCGGCTCAAGCCCGCGCGCCGTTTCGATGTGCCAATAGGTCCAGCCGTTGCAGGCGTCGAGGCCTTGGACGTGGGCGCCCATGCGGTGGATGGAGCCTGAGTCGGGGCCGATGGCGAGGGAGCCGTCGGCGCGGACCGTGGCGGCATGGCGGCGGCGGGCGTCGGTGAGGATGGCGCCGGGGGCGATGAGCCCGGCTTCGAGGAGCGAGCCGAAGGGGATGCGGGGTTCGGCGCGCTTGGCGGTTTGGCTGGCGAGGCCGCTATCCGGCGCTGGCACGACGGCGTCGATCCGCGCCCGGGCGTGGGCGGCGTAGGTGCTATCGCGCTCGACACCGACGAAGTGGCGGCCGAGACGGCGGGCGACGGCGCCGGTGGTGCCGGTGCCGAAGAAGGGGTCGAGCACCACATCGCCCTGTTTCGTGGACGAGGTGAGAACGCGCCAGAGCAGCGCTTCGGGCTTTTGCGTGGGGTGGAGCTTGTCGCCGGCCGCGTCTTTCAGGCGCTCGGACCCGGTGCAGATCGGGAGCAGCCAGTCGGAGCGCATCTGGATGTCGTCGTTGAAGGCTTTCATGGCTTCGTAATTGAAGGTGAAGCCTTTGGCGTCGCGGGTTTTGGAGGCCCAGATCATGGTTTCGTGGGCGTTGGTGAAGCGCTTACCCTTGAAGTTGGGCATGGGATTGGCTTTGCGCCAAACAATGTCGTTCAGCACCCAGAACCCAAGGTCCTGCATGATGGTGCCGACGCGGAAGATGTTGTGGTAGCTGCCGATGACCCAGATCGTGCCGTTCGGCTTCAACACGCGGCGGCAGGCGAGCAGCCAAGCGCGGGTGAAGGCGTCGTAGGCCTCGAAGCTTTCGAACTGGTCCCAGTCGTCATCGACGGCGTCGACCTTGGATTGGTCCGGGCGGGTGAGGTCGCCGCCGAGCTGGAGGTTATACGGCGGGTCGGCGAAGATGACGTCGACGGAGTGACGGGGCAGGCGTTCGAGTTCGGCCACGCAGTCGCCGACGAACACGGTGTCGAGCCAGGGGCGGACGGCGACCTCCGGTGCCCCGGAGGCCGCCGCGCCGGCAGCGCGATCGGGACGAGCCTCGGACGACGCAAGCGACGCCCGGCGACGCTGAACACTCATGGCCACTCCCACACTGACGCGAAACAAGACCGGTGGGGACCCGACGCCCCTGCCATGGCGGGGAGAATCGCATCAACAGGGTAAATGCCGGGTTAAGCGCCGAGCGGCGAAAATTTACTGTTATCAATGGTTTATTAGGAATTCAGAATTTTGCGGGCGAGAAGCGTCATCTTGTGGTATTGCGCTGCGCGTACAGGACCATAGCCAACTTGTACGGATGAAAAACACCATGGATGACCGGATCCGCCAGCCGGCGACGATCGACAGACCCGAGACCATAGCCTTCGAGACATTCGCGGAGGCGGACGGCGCGGTGCGCCGGCTGATCGAGATCTACGACCGCAACACCGCCTTCATTCGCGACGCGTTCGAGCGGGTGACGCTGGGCGAGACACCGGCCGGACGGGTGCGGGCGTGCTATCCGGAGATCCGGTTCACGACGGAAACCTATGATCTGGCGGACTCGCGGCTGGCATACGGGCATGTGCCGGGACCGGGATCCTATGCGACCACCGTGTCGCGGCCCTCGCTGTTCAAGGACTATCTGACCGAGCAACTGGCGCTGATCATCCGCAACCACGGGGTGCCGGTGGAAGTGGGCGAGAGCGACGTGCCGATCCCGCTGCATTTTGCGTTCTTCGAAGGGGCGCATGTGGAGGGGACGCTGGTGGAGGCCCTGCCCCGGCCGCTGCGCGACATGTTCGACGTGCCGGATCTTTCCGTGACGGACGATGCGATCGTGAACGGGGTGTGGGAACCAAAGCCGGGCGAGCCGATGCCGCTGGCGCCCTTCACCGCGCCGCGCGTGGATTATTCGCTGCACCGGCTCCAGCATTACACGGCGACGAGCCCGCGGTTTTTCCAGAATTTCGTGCTTTTCACGAACTACCAGTTCTACGTGGACGAGTTCGCCGCACGGGCTCGCGAGATGATGGCGAAGGGCGAGACCGATTACGACGCCTTCGTGGAGCCGGGCAATCTGGTGACGCCGCGCGGCGAAAGCGCCCCGGTGGAGGGCGAGGCGCCGGGACGGCTGCCGCAGATGCCGGCCTATCATCTGATGCGCGGCGACCATTCGGGCATCACGCTGGTGAACATCGGCGTTGGGCCTTCCAACGCGAAGACGATCACGGACCATGTGGCGGTGCTGCGGCCGCATGCCTGGCTGATGCTGGGACATTGCGCGGGCCTGCGCAACAGCCAGAAGCTGGGCGATTATGTGCTGGCGCATGGCTATGTGCGCGAGGACCATGTGCTGGACGCGGATCTGCCGGCGTGGATCCCCATCCCGCCGCTCGCCGAAATTCAGGTGGCGCTGGAAGACGCGGTGGAAGAGGTGACGGGGCTGGAAGGCTGGGAACTGAAGCGCATCATGCGCACGGGCACCGTGGCCACCATCGACAACCGGAACTGGGAATTGCGCGACCACCGCGAGCCGGTGCAACGCTTCTCGCAGTCGCGCGCGGTGGCGCTGGATATGGAATCGGCCACCATCGCGGCAAACGGGTTCCGCTTCCGCGTGCCCTATGGAACGCTGCTCTGCGTTTCCGACAAGCCGCTGCATGGGGAGTTGAAGCTGCCGGGCATGGCGAGCGCCTTCTACCGGCGGCAGGTGAGCCAGCACTTGGAAATCGGCATTCTGGCGATGGAAAAGCTGCGGCAGATGGCGCCGGAACGGCTGCATAGCCGCAAATTGCGCAGCTTCATGGAGACGGCGTTTCAGTAGCCGTTTTTCTAGAAGTGGTCGGTGCGCAGGACCATGACGTCGGAGACGGTGACGATGCCGATCTGGCGGCGGACGAGGGCGAAGACAGGCGCGAGGATTGATTCTAGGCGCTCTTCGCCGGTGACGACGATGACCATGACCATGCGGCCGGCGTCGGTGGCGAGGCCCTCCTCGCTCCAGGCGCCGCCGCGTCCGCGCCCGGCGAGGACGGGCACGACGGTGTAGCCCATGGCGTCGACGCGGTCCAAAAGGTCGGTCAGGCGGGTGAGGACCGGGGCCTCGACGATGATCTCGATGCGCTTTTTGACGTGCATGTCCATCGGCGGCTATCCCGCGATCGTTTCGGCGATCCAGACATAAAGCGGGATGCCGAGGGTGAGGTTGAAGGGGAAGGTGACCCCGAGCGAAAGTGTTAGATAGAGCGCGGGATCGGCCTGCGGAAGGGCAAGGCGCATCGCGGCCGGCACGGCGATGTAGGAGGCGGAGGCGGCGAGCGTGACGAGAAGCGCCGTGCCGCCGACGGACAGGTCTAGCCCGAAGCAGAGGAGCGCGGCGAGGCCTGCCGAAATGAGCGGGAAATAGAGGCCGAAGGCGAGCGCGGGGAGCGAGAGGATTTTCGCGCTGCGGCGCAGACCCCGGCCGGCGACAAGCCCCATGTCGAGCAGGAAGAGGCAGAGAATGCCGCGGAACGGGTCGACGATGAAGGCGCTGATCATGTCGAAGCCGCGCGGACCGGTGATCCAGCCGATCACGAAGGAGCCGACGAGCATCACGATCGAGCCGTTGAAGGCGACCTCGCGCATCAAGGCGCCGAGGCTTTCGCCGCCGCCGATTTCCTCGCCCTTATTGCGGGTGCCGAGGTGGGCGAGCAGAAGGGCTGAGATGATGGCGGGCGTTTCCATAACGGCCGCAACCGCGATCAGATAACCCTCGAACTCGAAGCCGAGACTTTTCACCACCTCGGTGGCCGCGACGAAGGTGACGATGGAGATGGAGCCGTAATGGGCTGAAACGGCGGCTGCTTCCACGGCCGAGAGGCGCGTGGTAGCGCGCAACAGAGCATAGCCGATTGGCGGAATGGCGAAGGAGAGGACGATGGCCGAGCCGATGGTGAGGGCCATGTCGGCGTTGAGGCCGGATTTGGCCATCTCCACGCCGCCCTTGAAGCCGATCGACAGCATCAGATAGAGCGCGAGGGTTTTGGCGACGGCCTCGGGGATCGACAAGTCGGACCGCATCAGAGCGGCGAAGGCGCCGAGCGCGAAGAACAGGACCATGGGCGAGGTGAGGTTCTGCAACGCCAGATCAAAACCCGTCATGTGCCTCTTACTCCGCCGAAAATGCGTGCATTGACGTGGTCGCGCTTGCAAGTCTCGCGCCGACTGATTGCAGGAACTTCCAAGGTTTGTAAACGGCCGCGAGGACCAAAACCGCATAACGCAGCCCTGGTTTGCGGCCGGCGGACTACCGGGACGGGGCGGGATCTGATAGACGCAGGCCACGTTTTCACGGCGCGTCGAGGCGCATAGGTGTCTCGCGGCGCATCTCCCGGCCGACGGCGATGTTCGCCGGACATGCTTTTCCCGAGACAATCATGATGATCATTTTCGACTGCGACGGCGTTTTGATCGATTCCGAGATCATTTCAGCCGAGGTGAATGCTGAATTCCTGAGCGAACACGGCTTCGCCATCACGGCGGGCGAAGTGAATGCGCGCTTCGTGGGGCTGACCGGGCCGCAGATGCTGGCGGATGTGGAAGCCGAGCTTGGGCGGTCGCTGCCGGAAGCCTTTCTGGCGCTGGCGGATGCGGAGATCGACAGGCGGCTGGCGAAGGTACAGGCGATAGCCGGGGTGCACGATCTGCTCGACACGCTGGATGCGCCGCGCTGCATTTGCTCCAACTCGTCGAGCGCGCGGCTTAAGGTGTCGCTGACGGCGGCGGGGCTTTATGACCGGTTCAAGCCCTACATCTTTTCGGCGCCGGAAGTGGGAACGCGGCGGGGCAAGCCTTCGCCGGACGTGTTCCTGCACGCGGCGGCGCAGCTTGAAACCGATCCGCGCGACGTGATCGTGGTGGAGGATTCGGTGCCGGGCGTGACAGGCGCGGTAGCGGCCGGGATGCGCGTGATCGGCTTCATCGGCGGCAAGCACACCTGGGCTGGGCACGGCGAGCTTTTGATGGATGCGGGCGCGGAGACCGTGGTGCGGCGGCTGAAGGAGGTTGCCCCGGTGGTGGACGCACTGCAGGCCTGGGGCGGTGCCGGCGCGGCTTGACGGCGGCAGGGTTCAGCGCGAAGGCCTTTTGCCAAAGCTTAAGCTTGGGTGGTAAGAGAGACCATTCCCGTTCGGAGATGGTCCCGCCATTATGCACATTCCTTCGTCTGCATCCTTTTTCGCAGGTTTGATCTTAGCTTTTACCTTTGTCGCAACGCCCGTTCAGGCCGTCATCATCTTGGACTCGACCTGGGCGGAGGAAGGCGGCGCTGCCGGGCAGGAGGCCGAGGGGTTCGGCGCCCATATCGCACTGGGGCGCGAGCCGCAGTTCGCCGCCGTGGTGGGCTTCTTTCGAGAAGACGACTTTTACGGCTCCGGCACTTGGATCGGTAACGATGAGGCCGGACATGCCTATGTGCTGACGGTTGCCCATAACTTCGGCAGCGAAGACGACTTCGCATCTTGGACCTATGTGACCTCGACAGGCGCGAAACTGGGCGGCATCCGCGTCAAGCTGCATCCGACCTATGATTTCGCCATCGTTACGCTAGACGGCCCCATCGAAGACGTCGGCGACGCCCCTTGGCTCTATGGCGGCGATGCGGAGGCCGGAATGACCGGGACGATCGTGGGCTATGGCTCCAGGGGCATCGGCTCGGTCGGCCAGGACGACGCCTACTATAAGAGCGGAGACCCGGCTGCTGCCCGAAACGTGATCGACGAGGTTTCCGACGAGAGCGGTGACAACGAGCTGCTGATCGATTTCGACCGGGAAGACGGCGGCAAGAATGTTTTCCGGAACGGAGACGCTTTTCCCGTAGACCCATTTGAGGGAATCCTCGGATCCGGCGACAGCGGGGGGTCGCTATGGATCAAAACCCGTCAAGGATGGGCGATCGCGGGCGCGAATGCGTGGGGCGACGATGCGGTCTATGGTTCAACATCCGGCTTTGTGCGCGTTTCGACGTTGCGGGAGTGGATTTTGGGCGTTTTTCCCGGTGCTTGGTTTACCGACCAAGAGGATTGACGGGCAGCCATGAAAAGAAGCGTCGTGACGCGGGCCGGCATTGGAACGCATTTGCGGATCTGGCAGGCAAGAAGCGCTGAATTCCGCCGGTTGTTCATGGAACAGCCGACGATTTTGGTGATCCGGCGCGGCACGAAGGTCATCCTTGCCGATACAGGCGCGGCGGAGGCCGAGGCCGGGGCGGCGATTGCCGTGGACGGCGGTGTGTTCGTGACAGCGGCGAACCGGACCGACGGGACGGCTTATGAGGCCGAGGGGTTTGCGTTCGATCCGGATTTGATGGGGCCGGTGGATCCTGGTGCGTTGGCCGGGCCGGTCGCACGGGCCTTCGTCCCGCCGGAGGGATTTGAGGCTGCGCTGGATGCGGCGCGGGACGCACTGGCCGATACCGCCCTGCCTTTCGCGGTGGCCCGGCACCGGATGGGCGAATTACTGGTGTGGCTGCGCACGCTGGGCATCAATCCGCGCCCAGGGGTGGCAGAGGCGTTTCCAGTTCGCCTGCGGCGCCTCGTGGGCACGGATCCGGCGGCGGCGTGGACCTCGGCGGAGGTGGCGCGGGCGCTGGCGGTGAGTGAAGCGACGCTGCGGCGGCGGCTTTCGGCGCACGGGACCACGCTGACCGACGTGCTCGGCGACGTTCGTATGACACGGGCTTTGACGCTGCTGCAATCGACGGATCTATCGGTGACCACGATCGCGCTGGATTGCGGCTATCTCTCACCGTCGCGCTTTGCCGTGCGGTTTCGCGCGCGCTTTGGCATGTCGCCGTTGGATATCCGCCGTACGCGGCGGGTGATTGAGCGGATCGGCACGGAGTTTGATCGCCGCGGCGGCGCGGATCAAGAGGCGGCGTAGCATAGTTCTCCTCGCTTCAAGCGATGGAGGACAGGATATGTCGATACGGATTACATCCATAACGGCGGCCGCATTGGCTTTTTCGGCTGTGATGACCGGCTGGGCCGTAGCCGCCGATTTCAAGGTGACGAGCCCGAATTTCACTGACGGCGGCACCCTGCCGATGGCGCAGGTGTACAACAGCTTCGGCTGCGAGGGCGGCAACGTTTCGCCCGCGCTGGAATGGACGGGCGCGCCTGAGGGCACCAAGAGCTTTGCAGTGACGGCCTATGATCCGGACGCGCCGACCGGTTCGGGCTGGTGGCACTGGGTGGTGTTCGACATTCCGGCCGATGCCAAGGGTTTGCCCGAAGGCGCCGGATCCGGACAGGGACTGCCGGAGAGCGCGGTGCAGGGGCGGACCGACTTTGGCACGCCCGGCTATGGCGGGGCCTGCCCGCCCCCCGGCGCGCCGCACCACTATGTGTTCACCGTGTTCGCGCTGAATACCGACAAGCTGGGCGTGCCGGCGGACGCCTCGGCCGCGATGGTCGGATTCATGACCGGTGCGAATGAACTGGCGCGGGCGAGCGTGACGGCCCTTTACGGGCGCTGACGAGTTGCGGGGATCTGCCCGGATTGGGTGGCTCCCGCTTTGCCGGATACGGCGCTGACCCGGCACCGGAATGTTCCGGGTTTGTCTTGTTTTCCAGTTTACAAGCGGGGTCTCTAGCTGTAGATCTTCGAACGTCTGCATTCGGAGAACTACGTATATGGCCACGGCTAAAGCCTCGAAGCCCAAGGTCTACTCCGGTGGTTGCCTGTGCGAGAATATCCGCTTCGAGGCAACCGGGCCGGTGCTGAAGCCGCATACCTGTTCATGCAAGCTATGCCAGCGCCATTCCGGCTCGCTGACGACGGTGTGGGTGGAGTTTCCCCGTGACGCGGTGACGTGGACCGGGCCGGACGGCGCGCCATCGGTATACCGCTCGTCGGATTACTCCAGCCGGTCGTTCTGCGCGGTGTGCGGGAGCACGCTGGGCGCGATCGACGATGCGCCGACGGTGGCGCTGGTGCTTGGCTCGTTCGACAAGCCGAACGGCAAGGAATTGATGCCGACGTCGCATTCCTATCGCGGTGGGCGGCCGAAGTGGTGGCATGTGGAGTGCACGAGCGAATAGGGTCCGTTACCGGACTCCCTTCGCCGCGCCGCAGCAGGACGCGTTACGCGGCGCCCTGCCCTTTCCAGGTGAGTTTCGGCTGGCGCGCGGCCCGCGTTTCGTCGACACGGCGGCGGGGGGCGAAGTGGGGGGCGGACTTGAACGCCTCCGCATCGCCGGATTTGGCGCGGGTGGCGAGCGAGCGCAGCGCGCCGATGAACTGGTCGAGGCTGGCTTTCGATTCCGATTCGGTAGGCTCGATCAGCATGGCGCCGTGCACGACCAGCGGGAAATACATGGTCATGGGGTGATAGCCCTCGTCGATCATGGCCTTGGCGAAGTCGAGGGTGGTGATGCCGGTACCCTCCAGGAAGCGATCGTCGAAGAGGACTTCATGCATGGCGGGGCGCTCGGGATAGGCGACCGTCATGACGTCGGCGAGTTCGGCCTTGACGTAGTTGGCGTTGAGAACCGCGTCTTCCGACGCTTGGCGCATGCCATCGGCGCCGTGGCTCATCATGTAAGTCAGCGCGCGCACGAACATGCCCATTTGGCCGTGGAACGCCGTGATGCGGCCGAAGGGCGTGGCGGTGCCTTCCGCTTGTTTGCGGGTTTCGACGAACTCGCCCGACCCATCCGGATTGAAGCGGACGAAGGGAACGGGCGCGAAGGGCGCGAGCTTTTCCGACAGCACGACCGGGCCTGAGCCGGGACCACCGCCGCCGTGGGGCGTGGAGAAGGTCTTGTGCAGGTTGATATGCATGGCATCGACGCCGAGATCGCCAGGGCGGACCTTGCCGACGATGGCGTTGAAGTTCGCGCCATCGGCGTAGAAATAGCCGCCGGCGGCGTGGATGGCGTCGGCGATGGCGACGATGTCGCGTTCGAACAGGCCGCAGGTGTTGGGGTTCGTCAGCATGATGGCGGCAACTTCAGGCGTGATGAGCGCCTTCACCGCTTCCGGGTCCACCGTGCCGTCGTCGCGGGCGGGGACGGGCACGACCTTGAAGCCGAGCAGGGCCGCGGTGGCCGGGTTGGTGCCGTGGGCGGATTCGGGCACGAGCACGACGGTGCGATTTTCCCCGCGCGCGGCGATCGCGGCCTTGATCGCGGCCATGCCGCACATCTCGCCATGCGCGCCGGCCTTCGGGCTCATGGCGACAGAGGCCATGCCGGTGAGTTCCAGAAGCCAGCGGCCAAGTTCGGCGATCAACTCGATCGCGCCGGGGACGGTGGAGAGGGGTTGCAGCGGGTGCACGTCGGCAAAGCCCGGCAGGCGCGCCATCTTCTCGTTGAGGCGCGGGTTGTGCTTCATCGTGCACGAGCCGAGCGGGTAGAGGCCAAGGTCGATGGCGTAGTTCTGGCGGGATAGGCGCACGTAATGCCGCATCGTCTCCGGTTCAGTGAGGCCGGGCAGATCGATGGGCGTGGTGCGGGCATGAGCGCCGAGGCGGGGGGTGAAGGGCGCGGGGGGATCAATGTCGACGCCGGTGGTATTGGGGCGGCCGACCTCGAAGAGAAGCGGTTCGGCGATGTCGAGGCCGTGGTTACCGGTGTGGGTGGCGGGGATGGGGGTGAGGGCGAAGAGCGTGGGCGCGGTGGGGCGGCCTTGGGCGTTCATGGTCATGGGGCGATCTCGGACGGAATGCCTGTGGGGAACCCCTTCTCGCCTTGCGGGAGAAGGTGGCCCGCGAGGGCCGGATGAGGGGTGGTGCGGCGTGTCATGACACGATCTTGCCAAGCGCCTGGATAAGGGCCGCGCGGTCTTCGTCGGTGTTCACTTCGGTGGCGGCCAGCACGATGAGGGTGTCGAGGCCTTCGTGCTTGGGTTCCAGGCGACGGACGGGGACGCCGGCCAGGATGCCGATGGTGGCTAGGTGCTCGACGATCTTGGTGGCGTCACCAGAGACGCGGATGGTGAATTCGTTGAAGAAGGTGTCGTTGAGAACCTCGACGCCTTGAACTTGCGACAGCATGTCGGCGAGTTTGACGGCGTTGGCGTGGTTCACCAAGGCAAGGCGCTTCAGGCCCTCTTGGCCGAGCAGCGTCATGTGGATGGAGAAGGCGAGGCAGCAGAGGCCGGAGTTGGTGCAGATGTTGGAGGTGGCCTTGTCGCGGCGGATGTGCTGCTCGCGGGTGGAGAGGGTGAGGACAAAGGCGCGCTTGCCGTCGGCGTCGACGGTTTCGCCGCAGAGGCGGCCGGGCATCTGACGGACGTATTTCTCGCGCGTGGCGAAGAGGCCGACATAGGGGCCGCCGAAGGTGAGCGGATTGCCGAGCGACTGGCCCTCGCCCACCACGATATCGGCGCCTTGGGCGCCGGGCGGCTCGATGAGGCCGAGCGAAATCACCTCGGTGAAGACGGCGATGAGGAGCGCGCCGACCGCGTGGGCTTTCTCGGCGATGGGCCTGAGGTCGATGAGGTGGCCGTAGAAGGACGGGGATTGCACGACGACGCAGGAGGTTTCTGCGTCGATGCGGGCGAGAATGTCTTCGGTGCCGGCAGGATCCGGGGCGAGCGCGTCGACGGTGTAGCCGGCAAGCTCGGTAACGGTGCGCGTGACGGCGCGGTAGTGCGGGTGCACGCCGCCGGCGACAACCGCCTTGCCGCGCTTGGTGATGCGGTGCGCCATCAAAACCGCCTCGGCGGTGCCGGTGGAGCCGTCGTACATGGAGGCGTTGGCGACATCCATGGCGGTGAGGCGGGCGACCTGGGTCTGGAATTCGAACAGGACCTGGAGGGTGCCTTGCGAGATTTCAGGCTGATAGGGCGTGTAGGAGGTGAGGAATTCGGAACGCTGGATCAGGTGGTCCACGGTGGCGGGAACGTGGTGGCGATAGGCGCCCGCGCCGACGAAGAAGGGCACCGAACCGGCGGCCATGTTCTTGGCGGCGAGCGCGGACAGGCGGCGCTCGACGGCGATTTCCGAGGCGTGGTTCGGCAGGCTGGGCAGACCGTGCAGGCGCTTGTCCTTGGGGATATCGGCGAAGAGGGCGTCGATATCGGGCACGCCGATGGCGCCGAGCATGGCGGCGCGGTCGGTGTCGCTGAGGGGGAGATAACGCATCGGGCGTGGCCTCAGAGAGTTTCGACGAAGGCTTTGTAGGCGGCCTCGTCCATCAGGTCGTCGAGTTCGGCGGGGTTCGAAAGGCGCAGCTTCAGGAACCAGCCGTCGCCCTCGGGCGCCTCGTTGACCGTGGCGGGGGCGCCTTCCAGCGCGGTGTTGACCTCGGTGACGATGCCGGACGCGGGGGCGAAAACCTCGCTGGCGGCCTTCACGCTTTCGACGACCGCCGCATCGCCGCCCTTGGTGACGGCTTTGCCGACCTCCGGTAGCTCGACATAGACGACGTCGCCGAGGGCGGCTTGGGCGTAATCGGTGATGCCGACGGTGGCGATATCGCCGACGACGTCGAGCCATTCATGATCGCGGGTGAAGAGTTTGGGCATGGCGTTGATCCTGGGCGTGACGGTGGGTTGACCGTTATTTCGGTGACCGGTGAAAGCGGTTCGGCACGAAGGGCAAGGCAGCGACGACGGCCGGAAGCGGCTTGCCGCGCACCAGAAGCTGCACGGCGGTGCCGGGCGCGGCGGAGGCGGCTTCGACATAGCCCATGGCGATGGGCGCGCCGACGCTGGGGCCGAAACCGCCCGAGGTGACGATGCCGATGGGGCGCCCGGCGGCGTCGTGGATCTCGGTGCCCTCGCGGGCGGGGGCGCGGCCCTCCGGCCGGATGCCGACGCGGCGGCGGGCGGGGCCGCCGGCGATTTCCGATTGGATGCGGGCGGCGCCTGGGAAGCCGCCGTCCTCGCGGCGGCGTCGCTGGATGGACCAGAGAAGGCCGGATTCGACGGGCGACGTGGTTTCGTCGATGTCGTGGCCGTAGAGGCAAAGGCCGGCTTCGAGGCGGAGCGAATCACGCGCGCCGAGGCCGATGGGCTTCACTTCGGGCTCTGCGGCGAGGTGATCCCACAGGGCGGCGACGTGGTCTGCCGGGATGGATATCTCAAAGCCGTCCTCGCCGGTGTAGCCCGACCGGGTGATGTAGACGGTGGGGCGGGAGGCGGGGCTGAAGGGAAGGACGATCCGGATGCCTGTCATAAAGGGCATGTCCGCGACGGCGGGGGCGAGGCGGGCGAGGACAGCGACCGCTTCGGGGCCTTGGAGCGCGATGAGCGCGAGGCCGGGATGCGGCTCCAGAGTGACGCCGGCGGGAAGGCGGGCGGCGACGTGTGCGATGTCGTCATACTTGCGGCCGGCGTTGACGACGAGGATGAGGCGGCCTTCGTCTTTGGGGTCCGGACTGCGGGAGACCATGAGATCGTCAAGGATGCCGCCGGTGTCGTTCAGAAGCTGGGAGTAGCGCTGCTGGCCGGGCTTCAAACTAAGGATATCGGCGGGGACGAGGGCTTCAAGCGCGCGGGCGGTGGTCTCGAAATCGGGGCTGATCAGGGTGGCCTGCCCCATGTGGGAGACGTCGAACAGGCCGGCGTGGGCGCGGGTCCACTGATGCTCTGCGAGAATGCCCTCATATTGCACGGGCATGAGATAGCCGGCGAAGGGCACCATGCGCGCGCCGAGGCGGACGTGGGCGTCGTAGAGGGCGGTTTTCGAGGGATCGCTGTTCGTCGAATGGGCGTCGGGGCCAGCTTGCGCCGGCGCTCCGGACGCGGGCGATGCCGCGTCAGTCATGAGCGTCTCCGTGACATGGGCCGGCGCACGGGAAACGATCCCGAACGCGCCCCCTCTGTCACGGAACCTGAGAGATTTCCCGGCGCTCCGGCCCGGAGAGGGCCAAAGAACAGATCCGGTTACTCCTTCGGTGAGCCCTCGAAACTGGGTTCGGGGCTGCTTTCCAGAGCATCGCTCGCCGCGAGCGGTCCTTGAGCCTGAGAGTTTCCGGGGCGGTTGCTCCTTCGGCGCCGACCGTGCCCGAGGGCAAGGCCGATCTCTCCCGCACGGCGTGATCCATCACTTGTTTGATTGGCGGCGCCGATTGCAAAATCGGTAAGGCCGATCAATTGGGATAAGCGCTGGATACCGGATCACGACTTATCCGGCGGGCAAAGGATGGTCCGGCGCGGGCGAAACGTCAATGGGCGCGCCGACTTTATCCGCCGCGAAAAGGAGGGTGGGCGGGGTGAGGCGTGCGGCAAATGCAAAAACGCCAGGCGGTGTCAGGCGTTTGCAGCAAAAGCGCGATAAGGGAGCGCAAGGTCAGCTCCTGAGGGCGACCTCGTCGAAGCCGACATAGATGATGTAGCGCGACTGGACCGGTTCGGCGGGAATCACGATGCCTTCGACGACCTTGCTCCAGGTCATCGCGGACTGACCGGTGGGGATTTCGGCGGCGACGGGCTGGAGTTCCGAATAGAGAAGCTCGTCGCCGTTTTTCACCACGACGATGCGCAGAGGCAGGTTGACGGCGCCCGTTGCGCCTTTGGGACCCGACAGGAGACGGCCGGCGACGCCGACTTTGATGGTGGTAGCGCCGGTGGCGGGATCGGTTCTGCACTCGCGGGCGAATTTCTGGACGGTGCCCTGGAAACGAAGCGCGTTGTTGTCGCCGTCCATGCCGCGCTCGTAGATGCGCAGGAGCTGGGTTCCGTCGCGGACCTGGATTTCAGGGCACACGGCGACAACGGCGAACTTCTCGGCCGTTTCCTGTTCCTTGGCGATATCGCGACCGCCGGTGACGAGAACGGCCGGGTTCATGTCCTGGCCGGAAAACGAGGAGCATGCACTTAAGCCAATCGCTAAACCGACGATGGCAACCTTCCATCCGCGCAACGAGATCATCGCAAATCCTCACCCGACATGGTCGCCGCTATAGCATGGGTTACCGGCGTTGGCGACTCGCCGGGACCCGTAACGCAGGGGCTCGCTTGACAGGGGTGGGGCCACCACTTCTATTCCGGTTGACGATGCGAAACGGGGCCCAAACAGCCGTGACACGACCGCCGCTGAAGATTTTGCTGTGCGCGCCGCGCGGATTCTGCGCCGGGGTTGATCGGGCGATCCAGATCGTGGATCTGGCGCTGGAGCGCTATGGCGCGCCGGTCTATGTGCGGCACGAGATCGTGCACAACAAATACGTCGTGGACGAATTGCGCCGGAAGGGCGCGGTGTTCGTGGACGAGCTGGACGAGATACCGGAAACGGACCAGCCGGTGATATTTTCGGCGCACGGGGTGGCGAAATCCGTGCCGGCGGCGGCGAAGGCACGCAACCTCTTTCACCTCGACGCGACATGCCCGCTGGTGACGAAGGTGCACCGGGAGGCGGAAATCCACCATCGGCGCGGGCGGCATGTGCTCCTGATCGGGCATGCCGGGCATCCCGAAGTGATCGGCACCATGGGCCAATTGCCGGACGGAGCGGTGACGCTGGTGGAGACGGTGGAGGACGTGGCGAGGCTGGCGGTTCCCCCCGACATGCCGCTGGCCTATACGACGCAGACGACGCTTTCGGTGGACGATACGCGGGCCGTGGTGGAGGCGCTGACGGCGCGGTTTCCTGAGATCGTGGCGCCGCATAAGGAAGACATCTGCTATGCCACCACCAACCGGCAGGATGCGGTGAAGGTGGTGGCGCCTAAGGTGGACGCGATGCTGGTGGTGGGCGCGCCGAACTCGTCCAACTCGCTGCGCCTGCGCGAAGTGGCGGCGCGGGCGGGCTGCGAGCGGGCGTTTTTGATCCAGCGGGCGGCAGAGATCGACTTTGCCGCGATCGGCGAGATTGGCGTGCTGGGCATCACGGCGGGGGCGTCGGCGCCGGAAATTCTGGTCGAAGAGGTGATCGACGCCTTTGCGGCGCGCTACGATGTGACGGTCGAATCGGTGCGGACGGCGGATGAGACGATCACCTTTAATCTGCCGCGCGAACTGCGCGCGCCGGCTGCCTGAAACAGGGCCGCGACACTCTGAAAGAGCATTGAGCGATGGCGGTTTACACCGAGGTTGCCGACGACGAGATCGAGGCGTTCCTCCAAGGCTATGATCTTGGCTCGCTCGTATCGCTGAAGGGCATCGCGGAGGGGGTGGAGAATTCCAACTACCTCATGCGGACGGACGGCGGCACCTTCATTCTGACGCTTTACGAAAAGCGGGTGAACGAGGCCGATCTGCCGTTTTTCCTAGGGCTGATGGAGCATCTGGCGACCAAGGGCATCACCTGCCCGCAGCCGGTGAAGGCGCGGGACGGCACCGCGCTGGGGCGGCTGGCCGGACGCCCGGCGACGATCGTGACGTTTCTTGACGGGATGTGGGTGCGCAAGCCAAATGTGGGCCATTGCGCCGCTGTGGGCGAGGCGCTGGCGCGGCTGCATGAAGCCGGGCGCGATTTCGCCATTCCACGGCCGAACGCGCTGGGCGTTGAGGGATGGCGGCCGCTGTTCGCAGGAAGCCGCGACAGGGCCGACGAGGTGCTGCCGGGGCTGAGGGCCGAGATCGAAGGCGAACTCGACCATCTGGAGCGGCACTGGCCGCGCGATTTGCCGACGGGCGTGATCCACGCGGATCTTTTCAACGATAACGTGTTCTTTCTGCGGGACCGCTTGTCGGGCGTGATCGACTTCTATTTCGCCTGCAATGATGCGCTGGCCTATGATCTGGCGATCTGCCTGAACGCGTGGTGCTTCGAGCCGGATTATTCGTTCAACGTGACGAAGGCGCGCGCGATGATCACGGGGTATTTGAAGGGGCGGAGCGTGAGCGCGGCGGAGATAGAGGCACTGCCGCTGCTGGCGCGCGGCGCGGCGCTGCGGTTCCTTCTGACGCGGCTCTACGACTGGCTGAGCACGCCGCCGGGGGCGCTGGTGAAGAAGAAAGATCCGCTGGAGTACCTCAAAAAGATGCGGTTTCACCGGGGCGTGCAATCGGCGAAGGCCTATGGGTTCATCGTCGAGGATTTCTCGATATGACCGGGGCGGCCAAGCGCGTGACGATTTATACCGACGGGGCGTGTTCGGGAAATCCGGGGCCGGGGGGATGGGGGGCGATCCTGGCCTATAACGGGGCCGAGAAGGAGCTTTGCGGCGGCGAGCAGCTTACCACCAACAACCGGATGGAACTGACGGCCGCCTGCGCGGCGCTGGAAAGCCTGACGCGGCCCTGCGGCGTGGATCTATGGACCGACAGTCAATATGTGAAGGGCGGCATTACCGGCTGGATCCATGGCTGGAAGCGGAACGGCTGGAAGACCGCCGACAAGAAGCCGGTGAAGAACGCCGATCTTTGGGAACGGCTGGAAGCCGCGCGGGCCAAGCATGAGGTGGAATGGCACTGGGTGAAGGGCCACGCCGGGCACGACATGAACGAGCGCGCGGATGAGTTGGCGCGCAAGGGCATGGCGCCGTTCCTGCCCAATGGCCACAAGGCCGCAGGGGCGTGATGAGAGGCGGCGGGGCGCCCTCTCCTCTGGTCTCAGGTTTGCGGCCGCGCGTTTTGGTGGTGGCGAACCCGGCTGCCGGCGGATTTCACGCGGCGGCGCTGGAGCGGTTCGCCGGTGCGGTACGAGCACGGGGGCTGGCTTGCGAGGTGCGGCTGACGCGGGCGTCGGGCGACCTGACTGCCTTGGCCTCGAGCGTGAACGGGGATGTCGAAACGCTGGTGGTGGCGGGCGGCGACGGATCGATCAATGAGGCGGTTCAAGGATTGCTGAAGGCGCGCGAGCCGGGGCCGGCGCTGGCGATCTTGCCGTTTGGGACCGCAAATGTGCTGGCGCATGAACTTTGCCTGCCGTTTCGGCCGGAGAAGATCGCGGATGCGGTGGCGATGGGCGCGACGAAGCCGATTCATTTGGGACGGATCGGCGAGCGGGCGTTCATGCTGATGACGTCGGCCGGGTTCGATGCCGATGTGGTGCATGCGGTGGACCCGGCGGTGAAGCGCCGTTGGGGCAAGCTCGCCTATGCCGCGACGGCGCTCCGCTTGGCCTTTGCGCACGGCGGGCGCGATGTGACGGTGGAAGCAGACGGCAAGCGTTTCGTGTGCCGGCTGGCCGTGGTGACGACGGCCCGGTTTTACGGGGGGCCGCTGACCATCACGCGGGAAACTGACGTGACCCGGCCGGGGCTGCGGCTCGTGATGCTGAGGGATGACCGGCCGAAGGCTCTGGCGCGCGCGGCGCTAGGGCTTGCGATGGGGCGGCTAAGCCGCGTTCCCGGCGTGACCGACCGGGCGGTGAGCGCGGTGCGATTTTCCGGAGCCGGCATCCGGATGCAAATCGACGGTGACCGGATGGCCACCGTCGACGATTGGATCCGCGCCGAGCCGCGCACGCTGAACGTGATCGCGGGCTGACCGAGGCGGAGCTTTCTCAGAGCTTCTCGATAACGCTGGCGGCGCTCGATACGGTAGCCTGACCGGGATTTTCCTCGATGTCGAGCGACTTCACGACGCCGTCTTCGACGATCATGGCGTAGCGCTTGGAGCGAACGCCGAGGCCGCCGCCCGAAAGGTCGATGCCGAGACCGGCCGCGCTGGTGAAAGCGCCGTTGCCGTCGGCGAGGAACAGGATCTTTTCGCCGGCCTCAGTGGCGCCCGCCCAAGCATGCATGACGTAGTGATCGTTCACGGCGACGACGGCGATGGTGTCCACGCCCTTTGCCTTGAAGGCCTCGGCGTTTTCAACGTAGCCCGGCAGGTGATTCATGCTGCAGGTGGGGGTGAAGGCGCCGGGAACGGCGAAAAGGACGACCTTCTTGCCGGAGAACACATCGGTGGTGGTGTAGTCGGTTGTTGCCGCATCGGTCTTGACCTTGAAACGCGCCTCGGGGAGCCGGTCGCCAATCGAAATCATCCAAGCCTCACAGTTGGTTTTAAGGAACTTACGTCTGAGGCTTTGTCGTTTATGCGATCCTCGACTTTCAGTCGAGAGTGCGCAGGATTTCCGATGAGCCGAGCGGATCCACGATCGTGATGCGAAGGGATGCGCCGGAGATGGATGCGCCTTTCGGGATGGAGTCGAACGCGAGGCGGAAGCGGGCGAGCGAGCCGCTGAGGCCGAGGGGTTTGGGCGGGGAGAGATACCAGCCGTCCGGGCCCTCCACGAAAACATCCGTATCCGGGGTGGCGGAGGCGATGACGATTTCGGCGGCAGGCTCCGGCGTTGCGGCGGCGGTGAGGGACAAAAGCGCGGGGATGCCCGCGCGTGGGGCCGGGTTCAGGACGGGAACGCGGGCCTCGGCCTTTGCGATTTCGGCGGCGTCGCCCGCCTTGCTGGAACTGCCGGCGGGCTGAAAGACGGCCTCGAACGCTGCTTCGGCGGGTACGCAGATCTCGCGGCAAAAACCGTAAGTGAGTGCGAGGCGCAGGATGACGGGGCGCGCGGGATCGGCGGCGGTGACGGTGGCGGGAAAAACCACGCCGCCTTGGTAGACGGCCTGGGTGCCGTAGCCGTCGAAATAGCGGGTTGGGGCGGGGTAGCGGACGGTGAAGGCGGCCAGGTTTTCGCTGCCTTGCGTATCCCACATCGGAGGAAGGCCGGCATCGCCCGGACTGCGCCAATAGGTGTGCCAATCTGGCGGCAGCGCGATGGCGACTCCGGCTGAATAGGAACCGGGTTCACCTGAGGGACCGGCTACGAGGAGCCGCGTGCCGGGCACCGGAATGGCGGGAGCGGCTAAGGCGGACGCGGCGAAAACAATTGCAAAAGCAAGGCCTGCGCCGAAGGGAGATAGGGATGATATGGTCATACTCTTTCGGGCTAAGGCAAAAACGTCGCGGAGTTTACCCGTTGTCAGCCTTGAAACAGCCGCAGGTGCGCTCATATTGTCGTGAAGTCTATACTGGCAACAGATTCCGGGTCGATTATTGGAGATTCGGAACCGGAAAAACGGACGGCCTTCATGGCTGCGCGTCAGAGTTATCTTGACGGCCAATTCTTGATTGCGATGCCGGGCGTGGAGGAAACCAGCTTCACGCGGTCGGTGGTGTATCTCTGCGCCCATTCGGCGGAGGGGGCCATGGGTTTGATCATCAACAAGCCGATGGTGCAGCTTTCCTTCCGCGACCTTCTGGTTCAACTCGACATTATTCCCGACAATGAGCGGTTCCTGCTGCCATCGGCCGCGCGGTCCATGAAGGTGCATAAGGGTGGGCCGGTGGAAACCGGGCGCGGATTTGTGCTGCATACCTCCGACTATCATCTGGAAAACTCGACGCTGCCGATCAGCGAGACGATTTCGCTGACGGCGACGCTGGAGGTTCTCAAAGCGATCGCCGACGGGCGGGGACCTGAGCGCGCGATGCTGGCGCTGGGCTATGCCGGATGGGCGCCGGGGCAGTTAGAGAGCGAGATTCAGGCGAACGGCTGGCTGACCTGCGATGCGGATCAGGACATTATCTTCGAGGCCGATCTCGACAGCCGCTACACGCGCGCGCTGGCGACGCTGGGCGTGGATCCGGCGCTTTTGTCGTCGGAGAGCGGACACGCCTGACGCTGGCGGGGTGCGCCAAGATCCTTGCTCCAAACGCTTCGCACGGATAGGGTTTGCCAGCTTTTTTCGGGCCGGTGCGGCGGCCGCTCAATCAGGAAATTTCGGACCCGTGAAGTATGTGAGCACGCGGGGCGGCACGCCCGCTTTGACCTTCCCCGAGGTCGTTCTGGCCGGTCTTGCCCGTGACGGCGGGCTCTATGTTCCTGAGACGTGGCCGACGCTGTCGCGCGAGACGATCGCGGGATTTGCCGGGCGGCCTTACGCGGAGGTGGCCGAGGCGGTGATTTCGCCCTTCGTTGCCGGCAGCATTGCGCAGAGCGACCTCAGCACCATGATCGGCGAGGCCTATGGCGCGACCTTCCGGCACCCGGCCGTGACGCCGCTGGTGCAGCTTGCGCCAGGGCACTTCGTGCTGGAGCTTTTCCACGGGCCGACGTTGGCGTTCAAAGACGTTGCCATGCAGTTGCTGGCCCGGCTGATGGACCATGTGCTCGGTGCGCGCGGCGAGCGGGCGACCATTGTGGGCGCGACGTCCGGCGATACCGGCGGGGCGGCGATCGAGGCGTTTCGCGGGCGCGAGAATACGGACATCTACATCCTGTTCCCCCATGGCCGCGTTTCGGCGGTGCAGCGGCGGCAGATGACGACGGTTGCGGACGACAACGTTCATGCGCTGGCGCTTGAGGGAACGTTCGACGACGCGCAGGCGATCGTGAAGGGGATGTTCAATCACCACAGCTTCCGCGACAAGGTGCGGCTATCGGGCGTGAATTCGATCAACTGGGGGCGGATCGTTGCCCAGGTGGTCTATTACTTCGTGGCAGCGGCGGCGCTGGGTGCGCCCTACCGGGCAGTGTCCTTCGCCGTGCCGACGGGAAATTTCGGCGACGTGTTTGCCGGCTATGTGGCCAAAAAGATGGGACTGCCGATCGAGCGGCTGATCGTGGCGACCAACGTCAATGATATTCTGGTCCGGACGATGGAAACCGGACGCTATGAGGTGACCGGCGTTGTGCCCACGATTTCGCCCTCGATGGACATTCAGGTCTCATCCAACTTCGAGCGGCTGCTGTTCGAGGCGCTTGGGCGCGACGGAGCGGCGGTGAGCCGGGCGATGGCGCAGCTTCAGCAATCCGGCGCATTCGGGATCGACGACGCGGCGATGGCGCGGATCCGCGCCGATGTGGACGCGGACTGCACGGACGAGGCCGCGACGGCGGCGACGATCGCACGGGTGCGGCGGGAGGCGGGCTATCTTCTCGACCCGCACACGGCGACGGCGGCGGCGGTGGCCGAGCGGCGCATGGTGCCCCATGTACCCATGGTGACACTGGGCACGGCGCATCCGGCGAAATTTCCGGATGCGGTGGCGGCGGCGGCGGGCGAATATCCCGCCCTGCCCGATTGGCTCGGGGACTTGATGTCGCGTGCGGAACGGCAGACGGTGATCGGCAACAGCCTGGAGGCGGTGGAGACTTTCATTCTCGACACCGCGCGGGCCGTGAAATTGGAGGCGTAAGCGTATGGCCGTCGACGTTACGGAGCTTGAGAACGGCATCACCGTGGTCAGTCATGGGATGTCCCATCTGGCTTCGACGGCGCTTGGCGTTTGGGTGTCGGCGGGATCGCGCTCCGAGGACGCCTCCGAGAACGGCATTTCGCACCTTCTCGAACACATGGCCTTCAAAGGCACGCGGCGGCGATCGGCGGCGGGGATCGCCGAGGAAATCGAAAATGTGGGCGGCGAGGTGAATGCCGGCACTTCGATTGAAAGCACAAGCTATTACGCCCGGATCTTGGCGGCGGACGTGCCGCTGGCGATCGATATTCTGGCCGATATTCTGCAGGATTCGGTGTTCGATCCGGAGGAACTGGCGCGCGAGAAGCATGTGATCGGCCAGGAAATCGGCGCCGCTTTGGATACGCCGGAAGACCTGGTGTTCGATATGTTCCAGGAAGCGGCGTTTCCCGCGCAGCCGATTGGGCGGCCGATCCTGGGGTCGGTGGAAACCGTGACCGGATTTTCCGATACGGCGCTGCGCGGCTATCTCGCCAAGCATTACACGGGCCCCCGCACGGTGATTGCGGCGGCGGGAAAGCTGGAGCACGCTGAGATCGTGCGGAACGTGCGCGAAAAGTTCGGCGACTATTCCGCCGCCGCGGCGGTGCCGGAGGCAAGCGCCGTTTATGAGGGCGGCGAAAAGCGCGAAGAACGCGACCTGATGGAAGCGCAGATCGTGCTCGGGTTTCCCGGCGTTTCCTACCATTCGGACGAGTTCACCACAGCGCAGATCGCCTCATCGGTGCTCGGCGGGGGTATGTCGTCGCGGCTGTTCCAGGAAATCCGGGAAAAGCGCGGGCTTTGCTATTCGGTTTACTCCTTCCATTGGGGGTTCAGGGACGCGGGGATCTTCGGGATTTCGGCGGCGACCGGGGAGACCGATGCGGCGGCGCTGGTGGAAACCTCGCTTGAAGAAGTTCAAAAAGCGATCGGTTCCGTGACGGAGGCGGAGGTGGCGCGGGCGAAGGCGCAGCTTCGGGCGGGGCTTTTAATGACGCTGGAAAGCCCGGCGGCACGCGCGGGCCAGATTGCGCGGCACATCATGTTCCATGGCCGGCCGCTGCCGCTGGACGAACTGGTGGCGAAGATCGACGCGGTGACGCCGACGATGGTGTCGGACTTCCTGGCGGAGATGACCTTTAACGGGCGGCCGACGGTGGCGGCGATAGGGCCGATCGCGGATGTGCCGTCGCTGGCGGCGATCGCGGGGCGGTTCAACTCCAGACCCGCGAGCGCGGCATGACGCTCTTTCGTGTCGTGGTCGGCGACACGGGCCCCGTGCTTCGGGGTGAACGGGTGACCCTTCGGGTTCCGATTATGGCCGATTACTCCAATTGGGCGGAGATTCGCGACGAAAGCCGCGGGTTTCTAAGGCCTTGGGAGCCGACCTGGCCGATCGACGACCTAACCCGTCCGGCGTTTCGGCGGCGCATCAAGCGGTATCAGCGCGAGATGCAGGAGGATGCCGGCTATCCCTTCTTCGTATTTCGGAACGACAACGACCGATTGATCGGCGGCGTGACGCTTTCCCACGTACGGCGCGGCGTGACGCAGAGCTGTGCGCTTGGCTATTGGATGGGCGAGCGGTATGCCGGGCAAGGGTTCATGAGCGAGGTCGTTGGGGCGGTGATCCCGTTCGTTTTCGATAACCTGAAGCTGCACCGGCTGGAAGCGGCGTCGATGCCGGCCAACACCCGATCGATCCGCCTCCTTGAAAACGTCGGATTCACACGGGAAGGCTTTGCTCGCCGCTATCTTCTGATCGATGGGCGGTGGCAGGACCACGTGCTGTTCGCGATGCTGGGCGACGATCCACGGCCGGCCCGGCAAAAGGCGACCGGGGGTTAGGGTAGTCCAAGGGCCGGGGCTAGGATTGGGGATTGTTGCGCGCCGGGCTTTTCGGCGCCGGCCGCGTCTGTTTTAAAACGCCTGCCAAACTCGTAGCTGCCGCGCTTTAAATGAAGAAAGCGTGCAAAGAGCGTGGCGAGAGCCGGTTCGGTGCCTTCGCGGCCTGCCCTTCCGGGTGAAGGTACGGTAGTGTTCTTGGAAGTCGGCGACGGCCGAACGAGTGGAGTCATGTCCTTGGCCATCGTCCGCCGATTGCTGCTTCTGCTTGCGATTGCCTTTATCTGCGTAAACAGGGCCGGTGCCGTGGATGCGGTGCCGGTGCCCGCCGACGTGGCAGCACTGGATCTGACCACGGTGCTGGACTACCGGTTGCAGCCGGAAAACACGATCAAGGTGCTGACGACGCCCGGCCCCGATGGCGTGGTGCGAAGCATCGAGGTGCGCTCGCCCATCGAGCGGAACACGATGTGGGCGATTTTCGCGCTGTCGAACACATCGGACCAGCAATTGGACCGCCTGATCGTGGCGCCGCATTTCCGGCTAGCGGGGTCTGGCATAATGTGGCCGGACCTTGGAACGTCGCGCATATCGTCGATAACGCCGAGCGAGGGGTTCGCGCCCGAACGCCAGCCGAGCGCGGAGGCGGACGTGTTTCTGGTCACGCTGGATCCGGGCACGGTGGTGACCTTCGTAACGGAACTGCGCACGCCGCAACTGCCGCAACTGACCCTTTGGGAGCCCAATGCTTATAAGGACAGCGTGAACGCCTACACGCTGTACCGGGGCATCGTGCTGGGTATTTCCGGGCTTCTGGCGCTGTTTCTCACCATTTTGTTCGTGGTGAAGGGATCGATGATGTTCCCGGCGACGGCGGCGCTGGCTTGGGCGGTGCTGGCGTATCTGTGCATCGATTTCGGGTTCTGGAACAAGGTTTTCAACTTAGAACCGGGGGTGGATCAACTCTACCGGGCGGTGTCTGAGGTGATGATCGCGGTGACGCTGGTCATCTTCCTCTATGCCTATCTCAACTTGAACCGATGGCATGTTCGCTACAGCCATGTGGCGATGATGACGCTGCTGGCGCTGACGGCGCTGTTCGGCGTGGCAAGCTATGATCCCTCAATCGCGGCGGGGATCGCGCGCATGGTGCTGGCGGGACTTGGGGCGCTGGGCGGGGTGCTGGTGATCGCGCTGGCGATGCGCGGATATGACCGTGCGATCATGCTGATTCCGACCTGGCTGCTGTTCATCGCGTGGCTGGCGGGCACGGGGCTGACGGTTTCCGGCGAGATGGTAAACGACCTCGTCCAGCCCGCACTGGCCGGTGGGCTGGTGCTGCTGGTACTGCTTTTGGGCTTCACGGTAATGCAGCACGCCTTCGCGGGCGGGGCGATCGCCGATGGCCTGATGAATGATTCGGAGCGGAGGGCGCTGGCGCTGACCGGGGCGGGCGACGTGATCTGGGACTGGGACGTGACCCGCGACCGGATCTACACCTCGTCGGAAGCGGAAGAGAGCCTGGGCTTCAAGCGCGGCGCGCTGGAGGGGGCGGCGCGCGACTGGCTGGAAGTGCTGCATCCGCAAGACCGCGACCGCTTCAAGGCAACGCTGGACGCGGTGGTGGAAACGCGCAAGGGCCGGCTGGGACAAACCTTCCGGCTGCGGGCGAAAGACGGGCATTATCAATGGTTTCGCTTGCGGGCGCGACCGATCCTCGGCAATGACGGCGAGGTGATCCGCTGCGTCGGAACGCTGCTCGACGTGACTGACATGAAGACCGCGCAGGAGCGGCTTCTGCATGACGCCGTGCACGACAACCTGACGGGCCTGCCGAATCGCGAGCTTTTCATGGACCGGCTGCAAGCCGCCATGACACGGGCGCAGACGGAAATCACGGCAAGACCGGCCGTGATTCTGATCGATATCGACCGCTTCCGGCAGGTGAACGAGAGCTTGGGCCTTTCGGTGGGCGATTCCATTCTTTTGACCATCGCGCGGCGGCTGGGGCGGCTGCTCAAACCGCTCGACAGCTTGGCGCGGCTGGACGGGGACCATTTCGGCATCATCCTCGTGTCTGAACAGACGCCCGACCGGCTGGCAGCCTTCGCGGATGCGGTGAAGCGGGCAATCCGGGCGTCTATCGGCTTCAGCGAGCGGGAGATTTTCCTGACGGCGTCGGTTGGCATCGCCATGTTCGACCGGGAAACGCGGGAGCCGGCTGATCTTGTCAAGGATGCGGAAATCGCGGTGGCTTATGCCAAGCGGCTGGGCGGCGACCGAATCGAGACATTCCGCCCCTCGCTGCGCGCGGCTGCGGCGGATGCGATGACACTGGAGACGGATCTTCGCCGGGCGCTGGAACGCGACGAGATGAAGGTGCTCTATCAGCCCATTTTGCGGATGGACGACCGATCGGTGGCGGGATTTGAGGCGCTGCTGCGCTGGGACCACCCCAAGCGCGGGCGGATTCCCCCGGCGGATTTCATTCCGGCCGCCGAACGGTCCGGACAAATCGTGCAGCTTGGGCTGTTCGTGATGGAGCGGGCGGCGCGGCAACTGGCGCAGTGGCAGCAGACGGTGCCGGGCGGCGAGCGGCTGTTCGTGAGCGTGAACGTGTCGAGCCGGCAATTGCTGCGGCACGATCTGATCAACGACGTCAAGGCGGTGCTGGCCCGCACGCAACTGCCGCGCGGGGCGCTGAAGCTGGAGCTGACCGAAAGTCTTGTCATGGAGAACCCGGAGTTCGCCACACAGGTTCTGGGGCGGCTGAAGGAAATGGGCGCCGGGATTTCGCTGGACGATTTCGGGACCGGATTTTCCTCGCTCTCCTATCTGCAACGCCTGCCTGCCGACACGCTGAAGATCGACCAAAGCTTCCTCAAAGGAACCGGCAAGAACCGGCTGCTGATCCTGCGTGCCATTGTGACGCTGGCGCATGATTTGGGGATGGAAGTGGTGGCCGAGGGCGCGGAGACCGAGGCGGAAGCCGAGGAACTGGAGCGCTTCGGCACGGACTACGCCCAAGGCTTTCTTTTCGCGCAGCCGATGCCGGCCGAAGACGTGCGGCACATGCTGGAGAAGGGCAATAAGGCCAAGGCGTGAGGGCTTCTTCAGCGCGGGCTTTGCGGGTTCAGCGGGCCCGAATTGCGCGGAGGGTGCGAAGCGCGAGTATCGCGTAGATTGCCGATAACGCGAGGGCGAGGCCATACCATGTGATGGCGTAGCCGAGGTGGTTGTTGGAAAAGGCCACGATGGTTTCCCCGCCCTGCGGCAGGCCGCCGGGGATATCGGACGCAAAAGCATCCACGGTGAAGGGCGCGACCTTGGCAGGGTCGAGGCCGGTGGCGGTGGCCATCGCGGCGGGATTGCGCACGAACCAGACGTTTTTCGCGGGGTCGTCGGGCGCGGAAAGCCAAGTGGCGGTTTCAGCGGGGCGCAGGAGGCCGCTGACGGTGGCCGGACCCGCGAGCTGCCCCTCGGCGCGGGTGGCGGGATCCTTGCGGCCTGACGGGACGAAGCCGCGATTGACGAAGACGGCATGCCCGTCGGCCAGTATCAGCGGCGTCAGCACGAAATAGCCCTGCCCGCCGAACGGACCCTTCGGCTGTTCGAGCGCGATGAAGACATGAACCTCGCGCGCGTGGTCGAAGGTGCCGGTGAGCCTGACCGCGGTGTATTCGGCGGCCAATGGATCGAGCGACGGCCATGCCAGCGGCGCCGGGATATCGACGGGAGCCGCGTGAATGCGGGCGTCGACATTGGCGATTAGATTTTCCTTCCAGGCGAGGCGGTGTGCCTGCCACGCGCCGAGCGCGACCAAGGCGGCGAGAGCGAGTGCCGTGACGACGGTGATGAGCACGAAGCCAGAAAGGCTGGGCCGGCGCACGAGTGCAGCGTGGGGCTTGGTCATGACTTGGGATCCGCTGGATCGACCAAACGGCCCTCTTCCGCTTTGTGCTTGAACTGAAGCGCGATCATAAGACCCTTGAGCGGGCGGAGCATGCCGATTGAGAGGCCGAGCGTGAGCGGCAGCCATAGCATTGCGTGCAGCCAGAGCGGCGGCTGGTAGGAGACCTCGACGAACAGGGCGAGGCCGACGACGAGGAACCCGACGATCAGGATGATGAAGACGGCCGGGCCGTCGCCGCTGTCGATGAATTTGAAATCGAGTCCGCAGGCCGGACAGGCGGGTGCCGTATCGAGGAAACCGGCGAACAGGTTGCCTTGGCCGCAACGGGGGCAGCGGCCCCTGATGCCTGCGGCAACCGGCGGTACCGGGGCGAACAGGGCTTTGTCTTCCATGGCTTTAGCCTTTCGCACGGCTGAAAACGAGAACACGGCGCGCGGGGGCCGCGCGCCGTGTTCGATCCCCTCAAGAGCCCGCGAGCGACATCGCGAGGCTTTGATCACTCGTGGTAGACAGCGCCCCAGCCACCCCAGATGTAGATGCTGGCGAAGAGGAACAACCACACCACGTCCACGAAATGCCAATACCAAGCGGCGGCTTCGAAGCCGAAGTGCTTCTCGGCCGTGAAGTGCCCGGCGAGCGCCCGGAACAGGCAGACGATCAGGAAGATCGTTCCGACCAGAACGTGGAAGCCATGGAAGCCGGTGGCCATGAAGAAGGTGGCGCCGTAGATGTTGCCCGAGAAGGCGAAGGCGGCGTGCGCGTATTCATAGACCTGGACGGTGGTGAAGAGCACGCCGAGAGCGACAGTGAGCACCAAGCCCCAGACGAGGCCGCGACGATCGTTGTGCAGCAGCGCGTGATGGGCCCAGGTGACCGTGGTGCCGGATGTGAGCAGGATCAGCGTGTTGAGAAGCGGCAGGTGCCAGGGATCGAACACTTCGATGCCCTGCGGCGGCCAAGTGCCACCGGTATGCTCGACCCGGAGAACCTGCTGAACCTCGCCCGGGAACAGACTGGCGTCGAAGTAGGCCCAGAACCACGCCACGAAGAACATCACCTCAGAGGCGATGAACAGGATCATCCCGTAGCGCAGGTGAAGGCTGACAACGCGGGTGTGGAAGCCGGCATGGCTTTCCTTGATGGTATCGCGCCACCAGCCGAACATCGTGTAGAGCACGATGGCGAGGCCGAAGAAGAACAACCAAGGGGTTGTGATGTCGACGCCCGCGATCACCAATTCGCCGCCGGAGCTCCAGCGCATCAACGCGATGCCGCCGATCGCCATGACCAAGGCGCCGACGGACGCGATGAAGGGCCACGGGCTCGGATCGACGAGGTGATAATCGTGGTTGGGTTTATGTGCAGCGGCCATCGTGTACTCCCCGGTGTCGTCCGCGGCGTGCCCCCAGGCCGCCGGCGACGGGACGGTGCTAAGTCTTGGTTTCACAAACGGTTCGGCGGCGCAACATCGGTTACGGCAGCCACGGGCTTTTCAGGCTCACGAGCCTTGAAGAAGGTGTAGGACAGCGTGATCGTATGCACGCTCGCGCTATCGGGATCGTCAACGATCGCGGGATCCACGTAGAAGCTCACGCCCATCTCGATCTCTTGACCGGGCTCGAAGGTCTGCTCGGTGAAGCAGAAGCACGCGATCTTGGAGAAATAGGCGCCGGTTGCATCCGGCGTGACGTTGAAGGTGGCGGTGGCGTGGATCGTCTGGTCTGATGTGTTTTTGGCGCGGTAGGAGACGGTGCCAAGCTCACCGATCTTGAGCGTGACGTGGCGCTGCACGGGTTCGAAATGGAGCCCGAGCCCGGGTGTGACGTTGGAGTCAAAGCGGACGGTGATGTCGCGGTCGAGAACCTGGATGCCGTCGGCGGAGGACGCGAATTGAGGGGTGCCGCCATAGCCGGTGACCCTGCAGAAGAGGTCGTAGAGGGGAACGGACGCGAAGGCGAGACCGACCATGCTGAAGAACACTGCCGAACAGGCGACGGCGACGCGCAAGTTGCGGCGACGTTCGTGTCCGGGGTTCGTAAGCGGCTGCGTCATCGGTCCTGGCCTTCGATCCTGGTCTAAGGGCCCTTTGTCAGGGCGTGTGGCTGGCGATGTTGCCACCGATTTTCACAATGGTGACCACGAAAAACAAGACCATCAAACCCGCCAAAAGCAGGGCGATGGCGACGGAGCGGGAGCGCTGCTGGCGCTTCTGCTCCGGTGTCAGCACGATGCCGCCTTCCTCGTCCATGGTCAGGCTCCAATGCCGAGGGAAAGCGTGGCGACGCGGTCGACGATGAGCAGGCCGAAGATCGCAAAGAGATAGATCATCGAGAAGACGAACAGCCGAACCGCAGCCGTGCGGGCCTCGGATCCTTCGGTGCTGCGCAGGACGTTGACGGACAAAGCGACGAAGACCGCGCCGAGAAGGGCCGCCGCGATGCCATAGACAGCGCCGGAGTAGCCGAGCGCGTAAGGCGCGACGCCGGTGAACGCGAGGGCTACGGAGTAGGCGACGATCTGGCGGCGGGTGGACGCGACGCCGGCGACGACGGGCATCATGGGCACGCCGGCACGGGCGTAATCCTCGGTCTTCAAGATCGCGAGCGCCCAGAAATGCGGCGGCGTCCAGATGAAGATGATGAGGAAAAGGACGAAGCTTTCGAAGGAGACCGTTCCGGTGGCCGCCATCCAGCCGATCATGGGGGGGAAGGCCCCTGCCGCGCCGCCGATGACGATGTTCTGCGGGGTCCAGCGCTTCAGCCACATCGTATAGACGACGACGTAGAAGAAGATGGTGAAGGCGAGGAACGCGGCGGAAGCCCAGTTCACGGCAACGCCGAGCACGATGACCGAGAAGACCGCGAGGACCATGCCGAACTGGAAGGCCTGTTCCGGCGCGATGCGGCCGCCCGGGATAGGTCGCTTGGCGGTGCGCGACATCACACGGTCGATGTCGGCGTCATACCACATGTTGAGCGCGCCGGAGGCGCCCGCGCCGACGGCGATGGCGATGAGCGCGACGAGCCCGAGGACGGGGTGAATGCCGCCCGGCGCCAACACCATGCCTGCAAAGGCGGTGAAGATGACCAGCGACATGACGCGGGGCTTCAGCAGCGTGAAATAGTCACCCACCGAGGCCGAGCCGGTCCATACGGCGCCTCCGCTCAAACCACGATCTTCGACCAGCGACATCTATCGAGCCTATCTTTCAACCGGATCACAGGGAGAAACCGCCAATCGGCTTTGGTGATCCAGGGGGCGGGACAAGGAGCCCAGCCCTTTTCATTTCCATATTCGCAGAAGAAGCCGGAGCGGACGGACCGCCCCGGCCTTGATCCGCCTGTCAGTGCGCGTCGCCACGAATGCGGGGAAGCGTTTCGAACTGATGGAAGGGCGGCGGGGACGACAGGGTCCACTCCAGCGTGGTGGCGCCTTCACCCCAGGGATTGGCACCCGCGACGCGCTTCTTGGAGAAGGCTTCGAAGATGACGTAGAGGAAGATCAGCACGCCGAAGGCCGAGAGATAGGAGCCGTATGACGAGATACGGTTCCAGCCCTCGTAGGCATCGGGATAGTCCGCATAGCGGCGCGGCATGCCCTGGAGACCCAGGAAATGCTGCGGGAAGAACACAAGGTTCACGCCGACGAAGGTGACCCAGAAGTGCAGCTTGCCCAGGAACTCGCTGTACATGTAGCCGGACATCTTCGGGAACCAATAGTAGAAGCCCGCGAAGATGGCGAACACGGCGCCTAGCGACAGCACATAGTGGAAATGCGCCACGACGAAGTAGGTGTCGTGCAGCACCCGGTCGAAGCCGGCGTTGGCAAGCTGGACGCCGGTGACGCCGCCGAGCGTGAACAGGAAGATGAACCCGATGGACCACAGCATGGGCGTGCGGAACTCGATCGACCCGCCCCACATGGTGGCGATCCAGGAGAAGATCTTCACACCCGTCGGCACCGCGATGACCATGGTGGCGGCCACGAAGTAGGCCTGCGTGTCGACGTCGAGGCCCACGGTGTACATGTGGTGCGCCCACACGATGAAGCCGACGCCGCCGATTGCGACCATGGCATAGGCCATGCCGAGATAGCCGAAGATGGGCTTACGCGAGAAAGTGGACACGATGTGGCTGATAATGCCGAAGCCCGGCAGGATCAGAATATACACCTCGGGGTGACCGAAGAACCAAAAGAGATGCTGGAAGAGGATCGGGTCGCCGCCGCCGGCCGGGTCGAAGAAGGTCGTCCCGAAGTTACGATCGGTGAGGAGCATCGTGATCGCGCCGGCAAGCACCGGCAGCGACAGGAGCAGCAGGAACGCCGTGACGAGCACCGACCATGCGAAAAGCGGCATCTTGTGCAACGTCATGCCCGGCGCGCGCATGTTGAAGATGGTGGTAATGAAGTTGATAGCGCCGAGGATGGACGAGGCGCCCGCGACGTGGAGCGAGAGGATCGCGAAATCCATCGCCGGTCCGGGGCTGCCCGAGGTCGAATAGGGGGGATAGATCGTCCAGCCGCCGGTGACGCCGTTCGACCCGTCGGCGCCCTCCACGAACATGGAGAGGACGAGGAGCAGCAGCGCGGGCGGCAGCAGCCAGAAGGAGATATTGTTCATGCGCGGGAAGGCCATGTCCGGCGCGCCGATCATGATCGGTACGAACCAGTTGGCAAAGCCGCCGATCAGCGCGGGCATGACCATGAAGAAGATCATGATGAGGCCGTGCGCCGTGGTGAACATGTTGTAGACGTTCGGATCGCCGAAAATCTGCATGCCGGGAGCCTGAAGCTCCATGCGCATGGCGACAGACAAGGCGCCGCCCACGATCCCCGCGAAAATCGCGAAGATCAGGTACATCGTGCCGATGTCTTTGTGGTTCGTGGAATAAACGTAACGGCGCCACCCATGGGGGTGATCATGAACCGTGGCAGAAGCGGTGGCCATCGAAGGCTCCTCTCCGTGGGGACATCAAGAAGGGCGCGAGGCCGCAGCCCTTGTTCTCATAGAATGCAGTGATAGGGCGCGGATCAGCGCGCCGCTACGTTGACCTCGGCCTTGGCATTTTCGTCACTGAAGACGGCGAGCAAACCGTTCGCGCTGTCGATATCGGTCTTGGCGGCTTCAAGCCACTTGGCATACTGGTCGGCCGTGACGACACGGATCTCGATCGGCATGTAAGCGTGGTTCTGGCCGCAGAGTTCAGAGCACTGGCCGTAATAGATGCCGGGCGCATCGGCCTTGAACCAGGTTTCGTTCAACCGGCCGGGAATAGCGTCGATCTTGACGCCGAAGGAGGGCATGGCGAAGGCGTGGTTGACGTCGGCGCCGGTGACCTGGACGCGAACCACCTGACCTTCGGGCACCACCAGCGGGTAATCGACCGAGAGCAAGCGGACCTGATTGGAGGGATCCGTGATGTCGGCTTCCGGGATCATGTTGCTGTCGAAGGTGACGGCGCTATCGGGATACTCGTAGCTCCAATACCACTTGTTGCCGGTGGCCTTCACCGTGAGCCCGGCTTCAGGGATTGTCTGCTCTTCATAGAGAAGGCGGAACGAGGGAACCGAAATCACCAGAAGGATCAGGATGGGCGCCACCGTCCACACCACTTCGATGAGCGTGTTGTGCGAGGTGCGCGAAGGGGTGGGATTGGACTTGGCATTGAAGCGGACGGCCACAACGATCAAAAGCGCCAGCACGAACAAGGTGATGGGCGTGATGATCCAAAAGGTGAAGGCGGAAAATGAATGGATATCGGTCGCGACGCCCGAAGCCGCCGACTGGAGATAAAGCCCCCAGGGCTCGGGCTGGGCCGCCTGCGCGGACCCGGCCGCCAGGAGCGCTCCGGCCGCTGAGGCAATGCCCATCAGGCGCATTGGGAATTTAGTCACGTTGTTCAGCTCCCTGACGACGCCCGCCGAAACCCAGTCGCTTTGCGACCTCATCGGCGTGGCGAAAACTCGCTATACCAAAAACACGCACCGCGAAAGCCGTGCGTGCGCCACCGACGACCTAAAACCGACAAATGCGACAGACCGAGCCGAGCCCTCGGAGTCGCTAAACCCGCGGTCATGGTCTCGCCAAACTCGCCCCGTCATTTTCGCGATCGTGGCGCCACCCCGTCCGTGACGCCCGATGCCTGACCTCGCATACCACAAGGATCTGGATGCGATTGATCCAGATCAAGAACAGCCAGAGAAAAACCATATGCACGCCGCCTTCGCAATGCCTACCAATCGCCGATCATGCGGCAAATTTGCGTGTAATGCGGCGGTGCAACAGGGGACCGGGTGTCGAGGCGCGGCGAAAGCGTATAGGGTCCTGAGCGCGCAGGGCGGATTCCCGGCGATTCGACTCCGTTGAAACCCGTGCCGGCCTTGATTTCCCGGTGCTACCCTTTAGCAAGCTTGTCTCCGGACGCCCTGTCCGACCGGACCTGAACGGACCGCCGATGATTGAAATGACCCGGATTTCTTCAGTGATCGCCCTGCTTGTGGCCCTGACGGCCGGCGCTATCGCAACCGCGAATCACGCCTCCGCCCAAGGCGTGGTGAAGCAGATCTACGGCGACTGGCAAATGAGATGCGATCAACCGCCGGGTGCGCGCGCCGAGCAATGCGCGCTGGTGCAGAACGTGACTGCGGACGATCGCGAAAATGTCGGGCTTTCCGTGATCGTGCTGAAAACTGCCGACAAAAAGTCGCGGTTGTTACGCGTGCTGGCGCCTCTCGGCGTGTTGCTGCCAAAAGAGCTTGGGATCCAAATAGACAAGAATTTTCTTGGAACCATTCCGTTTATCCGATGCTTGGCTAACGGCTGCTATGCCGAGGTGGGCCTTGAAGACGATCCGTTGCGGCAGCTCTCGGATGGCACGACCGTTACATTCATTCTTTACCAAACGCCCGAGGAGGGTTTTGGCGTTCCGATCTCGCTTCGCGGCTTCAAGGAAGGATTTGCGGCGCTGCCGTGAGTCTGCGCGCCGCCGAGGGGTGAAAACCTCTCCAATCCATCTTATCTCTCGGCAACACGCCCTCGAATTCCGGTGCCGCGACCATGACGCTTGATTCCACCGACCTCTTCGCTCTGACCGGCCTTGATCCGGACCGCGCCCGCGAAATCGTGGCAGATGCCCTGTCTGGCGCGGATGATGGGGAGCTTTACCTGGAACGATCGCAGGGTGAGGTGCTGGGGTTCGACAACGGGCGGCTGAAGACGGCCACTTATGAGGTGAACCAGGGGTTCGGGCTGCGGTCGGTGGCGGGGGAAGCGGTGGGCTATGCCCATGCGGACGACATTTCCGAAGGCGCGTTGAGGCGGGCGGCGGGCGCGGTGAAGGCGGTTTCGGCGGGTTATTCGGGCACCTCATCCGAGCCGCCGCGGCCGACCAACCGCAAGCTCTACGGGGACGAGAACCCGCTGACGTCGCCGGTCTTCGCGGAAAAAGTGACGTTGCTGGCCGAGATCGATGCTTATGCCCGGGCGAAAGACCCGCGCGTGCGGCAGGTTTCGGCGTCGGTGGCGGGCTCGTATAAGATCGTGGAGATCTTGCGGGCCGATGGGACACGGGTGCGCGACATACGCCCGCTGGTGAGGATCAACGTGTCGGTGGTGGCAGGGGACGGCGACCGGCAGGAGAGCGGCAGCTATGGCGAGGGCGGACGGATGGGGCTGGAAAGCTTCATCACGCCGGATCGCTGGCAGTACGCGGTGGACGAGGCTTTGCGGCAGGCGCTGGTGAACCTTTCCGCGCGCCCTGCCCCGGCGGGTACGTTCGACGTGGTGCTGGGACCGGGCTGGCCGGGCGTGCTTTTGCACGAGGCCGTGGGCCATGGGCTGGAAGGCGATTTCAACCGCAAGAAAACCTCTGCCTTTGCCGGGCTGATGGGCGAAATGGTGGCCTCCAAGGGCGTGACGATCGTGGATGACGGCACGATCCCGAACGCGCGCGGGTCGATCACCGTGGACGACGAGGGCACGCCCTCGCAGTGCACGACGCTGATCGAGGACGGGCGGCTGGTCGGCTATATGCAGGACCGGCAGAATGCGCGGCTGATGGGGGTGGCGGGAACAGGTAACGGACGGCGGCAGAGCTATGCGCATGTGCCGATGCCGCGCATGACCAACACCTATATGCTCGGCGGCGACAAGACCCCGGCCGAGATTTTGGAAAGCGTGAAGGACGGCATTTATGCCGTGGCGTTCTCCGGCGGACAGGTGGACATCACGTCGGGCAAGTTCGTATTCGACTGCACCGAGGCCTATCGGATCCGCGACGGCAAGGTGGCCGAGCCGATCAAGGGCGCCATGCTGATCGGCAACGGACCGGACGCGATGACGCGCGTGTCGATGGTGGGCAACGACATGGAACTCGACCGCGGCGTGGGCATGTGCGGCAAGAACGGCCAGGGCGTGCCGGTGGGCGTGGGCCAGCCGTCGCTCCGGATCGATGCGGTGACCGTGGGCGGAACCGCGACCTAACGCGCGGCACGGAACGGCGGCTTTTCACGATAGCTTGCGAAGGCGCATCGCTTCACGGCTTGCGCCGGGGCGCCGTTCCGGTTCATCACAGCTTTTCCGGCGGGCTGCGACCTGCCGGCGAAGGAGCGGCGATGAGCACGACGGCAACGCGGCCGGCAGGCGTGGATTTCACCAACGGATCGATCATGCGGCATGTGGCGGTGATGACCGCTACGGGCTCCATCGGTTTGATGGCGATCTTCCTCGTCGATGCGGTCAATCTCTTCTACATCTCGCTGCTTGGGGAAGTGGAGTTGGCGGCGGCGATCGGATACGCCGGGACGCTGCTGTTCTTTCTGCTCTCGGTCGCAATCGGCCTGACGATCGGCGTGACGGCGAATGTGTCGCGCTCGCTTGGATCGGGTGATCGGGCGCTTGCAAGGCGGCAGGCGACGTCGGGTACGGTGATAGCGTTTCTCGTTCTGGCGGCTGTGACGGCGCTGGTGATGCCGTTTCAGGACCGGTTGCTTGAAGCCATGGGCGCAAGCGGCGCCACGCTCGACACAGCCAGCGGGTTCCTGACGATCGTACTGCCGACGACGCCGTTTCTGGCGGTCGGCATGGCGCTTTCCGGCGTGCTGCGCGCGGCGGGCGATGCCAAACGGGCGATGTATGTGACGCTGGCGGGCGGCATCGCGACGGCGATCCTCGATCCGATCTTCATTTTCGCGCTCGATCTCCGCGTTACCGGAGCGGCGATCGTGTCGGTGATCTCGCGGTTCGTGTTGATGGGGCTCGGACTATACGGCGCATTTTGGGTGCACCGGCTGCTGGAACGGCCCCGGTTGCGGGCGATGGCGGTGGATGTGCGGCCGCTAGCCGTGATCGCGCTGCCGGCGGTTCTGACGCAGCTCGCCACCCCCGTGGGCAACGCCTATGTGACGGCCGCGATGGCCGGCTTCGGCGTGCAGGCGGTGGCGGCGTGGGCGGTGATCGGGCGACTGTTTCCGCTGATGTTCGGCGGGCTTTTCGCGCTCAGCGGATCGGTGGGCGCGATCTTCGGACAGAACCTTGGCGCCAAGCGCTATGACCGGGTGACGCGGACGCTTTCCGACAGCTTGAAACTTGCCACGCTCTATGTGCTTTGCGTTTGGGTGGTACTTGCGATCACCAGCGGCTGGATTGCGGATGCCTTTCAGGCGACGGGGGAAGCGCGCGAGTTGATCCGGTTCTTCTGCATCTTCGTGGCGCCGACGTTCTTGTTTGCGGGCGCCCTGTTCGTCGCAAACGCGGCGTTCAACAACCTTGGTTTTCCCATGCGTTCGACGCTGTTCAATTGGGGGCGCTCGACGCTGGGCATTGTGCCGTTCTGCTGGGTCGGGGCGAAGCTGGCGGGCGCGGAGGGCGTGTTGATGGGATGGGGCGCGGGCGGTGTGGTGTTCGGCGTGGCGGCCGCGCTTTCGGCCTTTGCCGTGATCACGCGGATGGAGGCAAAGGGCGTGGAAGTGCAGCGCCTTGCGATCAACCCGCACGACCGGCCTGCGCTTGAAACCCACGGTAGCGGCATTTGAGGGGTGCGGCGACCAGCCGGTTTCTGCTTGTCAGGACGGACGGCCGGGGGTAAGGAGCCGATTATGAACAGGATGGAATTCCCAGGCGGCGGGGGCGAAGCGCAGATCCGCTATCTCGACGGCGACTTCAAGGTCGTGCGTCCCGGCAGCTTCGTGCGCTGCGCCATGACGAACCGGCCGATCCTGATTCAAGATCTCAAGTATTGGAGCGTGGAGCGGCAGGAAGCCTATCTCGACGCGGAGGCGGCGCTGGAAGCCTATCGCCGGCACGAGAAGGCAGACTGATCAGACGCGGACCGCGCTTTGCCGCAGCCAAGCCTCGCGGGCGGATTTTATGAACTCACGGACCTGATCGGGCGCCTCGAACCGGCACTCGACGTCGACCGCCACCGAGCGGCTGGCAAGCTCTGCTTTCGGCCCGGCGGCGGCGTGAGCGAGGCGGACCGCATCCTTGACGGTGGTGACGGGAAGCGCGCCGAGGTCTTGCGCGCGGTTCAAGATCTCACGCGCGTCGAGGCTGGTGTAGGGGTGATGGTCGGGGAAGGCGCGGGTGCCAACAACGGTGGCGCCGGAGCCTTCGAGCGCGCTGAAGAATTTTTCCGGACGACCGATGCCCGAATAGGCAAACACCCGCTCGCCGCGCAAAACCTCGCCGCCGCGCTGCTGAAGATGGGCGCGAAACACGCGTTTTCCGCCGCGCGCGGCAGCACGGACGACGAGCCTTGCCGGTTCGCCGGAACCGACGATGACCACGGCGTCGGCGCGGGGCATCTGCTGGTTCATCGGCGCGCGGAGGGGGCCGGCGGGCATGACGCGGCCGGTGCCGATGCCGACCTCGCCATCGACCACGACGAGCGAGCGAGACTTTATCACCGAGGGGTTCTGGAAGCCGTCGTCCATCAGGCAAAGCGCAGCGCCGAAGCTGGCAAGCAGCGGGAAGGCGGCGATACGGTCGCGGCTGACGACCGTGGGGGCGACGCGGGCGAGAAGCAGGGCCTCGTCGCCGACGTCGGTGGCGGAATGAAGGTCAGGGTCGACGATGAGGGGGCCGGAAAGGCGCCCGCCATAGCCGCGCGTGAGGAAAACCGTGCGGAGCCCGAGTTCGGCGGCAAGGCCCGCGAGAGCCACGGCTGTCGGCGTTTTACCGGCTCCACCCACCACGAAATTGCCGACGCAGATCACGGGAAGCGGCGGTAGGGCGCCCGGCTTGGCCATGCGCTTGGCAGCGATCCGGCCAACGAGGGCGCCAATCGGCGCGAGCAGGGCCGACCTTGCGCTGCCCGGACGCCACCAGAAGGCCGGAGCCCTCATGGCCGGCCGCCCTGCTTGGCGACGCGGGCGGCGAGTACCAAGGGCGCGATGGTGGGCTCCAGCGCATCCCAGGTGCGGTCGAGTGCGCCGGTGAAGCGGGCAATGACCGCAAGTGCGGCCTCGACCTGCCGTTCGCGAGCAACGGCGTGACGGATCAGATATTCGATCGTGCCGCCCAGTTCCGCCAAATCGGCAACAACGGAGGCGCCGCTTTCGGCAAAGAGCGCCGCATAGATATCGCTGAAGTTTCCGACATGGGGACCTGTGATGACGGCGGCGCGCGCGCGGCCCGGCTCGATGGGATTGTGCCCGCCGTGCGCAACCAGCGATCCGCCCATGAAGGCGACCGTGGCGAGGCGGCAGAAAGTGCCAAGCTCGCCCACCGTGTCGGCGACATAGACGGATGTGCCCCGGCTTGGCAGCGCGCCGGCGCTGCGCTGGCAAACATCGAGCTGGCGGGAAACCGCCATGTTCATGATGTCCACCCCGCGCCGGGGATGACGCGGAGCCAAGATGAGAAGAAGGCGCGGAAGACGGTCGAGCAGGTGTTCGTAGGCGTCGAGAACGATCTCATCCTCGCCGGGATGCGTGGATGCGGCGAGCCAGACCGGCCGGTCGCCGATGGCGGCGGCGAGCGCGGCGGCGGACGAGCGGGACGCCTCGGGAGCCGGCGCATCGAACTTGATGTTGCCGACGGTTTGCACCCGCCCGGTTCCAAGCGTGGCGAAGCGGGCTGCATCCGCCTCCGACTGCGCGAGGCAGAGGCGGATGCGGCCGAAAATGGCTTCCGACAGCGAGGGCACTCGCGACCAGCCTCGCAACGAACGCTCGGACATCCGCGCATTCGAAACGACGAGGGGGATGTTGCGCAGCGACAGGCGTTGGATGGTGACCGGCCAGACTTCACTTTCCACGAAAATCGCAAGCTGCGGTTTCCAGGTGTCTAGAAAACGGTCGACGAAGGGCGCGATATCGAGCGGCACGAACTGATGCACGACGCCGGGGGGCAGCTTGCGCTCGATCATCGCGGCGGCGGTGATGGTGACGGTGGTCAGAACGACCTTGAGGCCGGTTTCGGTCAAGCGCGTGACGAGCGGCAGAACGGCAACGGTTTCGCCAACGCTGGCGGCGTGGATCCAAACGAAGGGCGTTTCGCCTTGCGGCTTGATGCCGGCTATGCCGATGCGCTCGCGCCAACGCTCGGGATGTTCCTTGCCGGAGCGGCGGCGGGCGCTGACGATGAGGCGGCCGAGCGACGCGGCGTAGCCGGTGAGGCGCGCATAACCGCCTAGAAGTCGCTCGCCGACGTCAGCCATGAACCGCCTCGCGCTTGAATTTGGAGGCTTTGCCGCAAAGCTCGTGGGCGCGGGCGGTGGCGCGGTCGAGGCTGTCGGACACGGCCCGGCGGAAGCCTTCCAAGGCGGCCTCGTCGGCATCGCCAGGAACCCAGATGGGGTCTCCGACGACAAGGCCGGCGCGGCCGAACGGAAGGTTGACGGTGAACTGGTCCCAGCTATCGAAATCGAGCGCATGGCGGGTGACGAAGGCCACCGGCAGGATCGGCCGACCGGAATGCTTGGCCAAAAGAACGATACCCTTGCCGGCATCGCGCGCGACCTTCGGAACATCGGCCGTGAGGGCGATGGAGGTGCCTTCGCCAAGCGCGCGGAGCATTTCGCGGAAACCGGCGACGCCGCGCTTGCGCAGGCTGCTGCCGGGATTATGCGAGCCCGACGCGCGGATCGTGCCCATGCCGAGACGCTCCATGGCACGGGCGACCACGGCGGCCTCCCGGTTTGGGGCGACCAGGACCGCGACCGGATAGTTCTTCGGCTGAACGAAAGGCACCATCCAGGTTTGGCCGTGCCATGTGGCAATGATGCTGGTGCCGATTTGGGAGACGGAGCTGTCGATATTCGCCGGCTCCGAAACGACGCGGATGGTGCGGTGTACGAAAGCCAGATAGCCGGCCATGAGCATGCCGAGCAGACGCGGCACCCAGGCCTGGCTGAGAAGGCGGCGCCGGGCTTTCATCACGCCGCTTCCTCTTCCGGTTCGCCGCCGCCGGCAAGCTGCGTGCGATGGAGGTGGGCGTAGAGGCCGCTTTTGGCGAGGAGTTCGTCGTGGGTGCCGGTCTCGATGAGGCGGCCGTCGTCCATCACAACGATGAGATCGGCCTTCTTCACCGTGGAGAGGCGGTGGGCGATCATCAGCACGGTGCGGCCCTGGAACAGCGTGTCGAGGGCCTTTTGAACGCGCGCCTCGGAGTTGGCGTCGAGCGCGCTGGTGGGTTCGTCGAGGAGGAGGATCGGCGAATCGCGCAGCATGGCGCGGGCGAACGCGATGCGCTGCTTCTGGCCGCCCGAGAGCATGCTGCCGCCCTCGCCCACGATGCTGTCGTAGCCGTCCGGCATTTCCATGATGAAATCATGGGCATCGGCGGCGCGGGACGCCGTTTCGATGGCGTCGTTGGTGGCATCCGGGCTGCCGTAGGCGATGTTGGCACGGACGGTATCGTCGAAGAGCACGGGGTCTTGCGTCAGGAGGGCCGCGGCCCGGCGCACGCTGGTGAGGGTGGATGCGGAAATGTCCTGTCCGTCGATGAGGACGCGGCCGTGCGCGGGGTCGTAGAAGCGCAGAACGAGGTTGAGGACGGTGGACTTGCCCGCGCCGGAGGGGCCGACGAGCGCGACCTTGCGGCCGGCGGGGATATCGAGCGTGAGGCGGTCGATGACCGTTTTGCCTTTGAGGTAGGAGAAGCTGACGTCGTCAAAGCGGATGCCGCCACCCGTCAGCACCAGCGGTTTGGCGTCCGGCGCTTCGACGACGAGGGGCTTTTCATCCAGGATGGCGAAGACGCGGCGGGCGGCGATGACGCCCTCGGTGAGCACGTTCTGAAGACCGGCCAGGGCTTTCAACGGCTGATAGATGAGCATGGCGGCGGCCATGAAGCCCATGAATTCGCCGAGCGTGAGATGGCCCGCCATGCCCATCCAGCCGCCGTAGAAGATGGCGGCGGCAAAGCCTATACCGGAGAGGCCCTCGGTGAAGGGGCCGGTCATGGCGCGGGTTTTCTGCGTGATGAGGTTGTTTTTGCGGACCTGTTCGATGACGACGCGGGCGCGGCGGGCCTCGATGGTTTCCTGATCATAGGCTTTGACGACGCGAATGCCGGTGAGCATTTGCGAGACGGTGGCGGAAATGTCGCCGCTGCCGCCAAGCGAGCGTTTGACCGAGGTGCGCAGCTTCACCCGCTGGCGGCTCATAAGGTAGACCGAGAGGGGAACGCCGATCAGCACAAGGCTGCCGAGCACCCAGTCCATCCAGAGCATGGCGCCGATCAGGGCGGCGGCTTGCAGCGCGTTTTTGGCAAAGGCCGTGATCGTCTGGTTCGCGGCGTTGTTCATCACGCTTGTGTCGGATCCGAACACGCTGATGAACTGGGCGGAATGGGTGCCCTGGAGAAAGCCGAGATCGGCGGAGGCGAGGCGGGCGAACAGGCGATAGCGCAGTTCGGCAATGATTTCGCCGGAGATGCGCGCTTCGGTGATTCGGGCCTGATATTCGGCAAGCGAGCGCAGACCCATGACCAGGACGACGACCACGGGAATGATGTAGAGAAGCTGGGCGTCCTTGGCGATGAAGATCCGGTCGGCCGCAATCTGCATCAGGAACGGCAGAGCGCCCGTGGTGGCGGCAACGAAGGTCATCGCGGCGAGAGACCGGACGATGAGACGGCGCCGGGGGAACACGAATTCACGCAGAATGCGCAGAACGATCTCAGAGCCCGGCACGCTCTCGTCGGGGTTGGCCCACGCTGGCCGCACGCGTTCCTGCGATCCTTCGGCTAAGCTCATATCTTCTCTCGGTGGCGCGCATTTTTGCGCGTCGCGTTTTGTAGGGGCGTCGAATGCCGCGCCTGCCGTTTAAACCGAAAAGGCGCCGCCGTCACGTTGGGGAAGACCTCAGGGTGAGGCGGGATCCAGAAGCCGGTGGAGATGCACGATGAAATAGCGAGTCTGGGCGTGATCGACGGTGGCCTGGGCGCGCTCCTTCCAAGCCGCATAGGCGGAGGCATAGTCGGGGTAGATGCCGACGAGATCGACCTTCGAAAGATCGGCGAATTCAACGCTGCCGAGAGCCGTGAGTTCGCCACCGAACACCAGATGGAGAAGCTGCTTTTTCGGGCCGTTTTCCGTGGGCATGAAGACCTATCTCCGTGATCGCGACATCGGGGATGGACCGATCGCGCTTTCAGATATGCAGAGGCTGTGCCGCGGGAACGGCGATCATGGCGGCGGCGGCATGCGCGAGGCCCGGATGGGCGGCGGCGAGCGCGGGATGGCGGGTCTGCGGGCGGTTGTAGACGATCGGCTCGCCGGTGGCGGTGACGAGGGCGCCGCCGGCTTCGGCAAGCACGAGATCGGCGGCCGCGATGTCCCAGTCGTGCGCATTCGCCTTGGCAAGCGCAAGATCCAGCCGGTCATCGGCGACCATGGCGATGCGCAGCGCGAGCGAGGCGACGTAGCCGGCGTCTTCGATGCCGGGGCTTTGACGCTTCAGCGCGGTGAGGAGCGCTGCCGGACCGGCGATGCGGGCGCCTTCGAGCACGGGTTGGCGCAAGAGCGCGAGCGGCCGGCCTTGGACCCACGCGCCGCCGCCTAGCACGGCGGTGAAAAAGCGGGCGGTGGCCGGCTGAATGAGCGCGGCGACGATGGGCTTGCCGTTTTCGACAATGGCGAGTGAGACGGTCCATTCGTCGGAGCCGGCGAGGAAGCCGCGCGTGCCGTCGATCGGGTCGACGACGAAGACGCGTCGGCGGCCGAGGCGGTGCGGGTCGTCCTCGGTTTCCTCAGACAGCCAACCGTAATCGGGACGTGCGGCGAGAAGATGCTGCTTCAGATGCGTGTCGACGGCGTAGTCGGCCTCGCTGACCGGGGACGCGTTTTCCTTGTGCCAGACTTGCGGGTCTTTGCGGAAATAGGACAGCGCGAGGTCGGCCGCGCTTTCCGCGGCGCTGGACAGGAGCGCGAGGTCGTCGGCCAGGGACGGAGCATCAACGGCCAGCAATGGTTAGACCCTCGATCGCTAGGGTTGGCGCGGTGTAGGAGCCGCGGAACTCGATGTCGTTCGCGGCCACCATATGGAGGAACATCTCCAACAGGTTGCCCGCGACGGTGATTTCGGCGACGGGGTAGGCAAGCTCGCCGTTTTCGATCCAGAAGCCGGCGGCGCCGCGCGAGTAATCGCCGGTTACGAGGTTGGAGCCGTGGCCGATGAAATCGGTGACATAGAGACCTTCGCCCACGTCCTTGATGAGGTCCTCCGGCGTCTTTTCGCCGGGGTGGAGGAGAACGTTGGTGGCGCTGGGGCCGGGCGTGCCGAGGCCGCGCGCGGCGCGTCCGTTGAGGGAAAGGCCAAGTTCGCGGGCGGAGGCGCTATCGAGGATCCAGGTTTGGAGAATGCCATCGGTGACGAGATCGAAGGCTTCGGAGGGCAGGCCCTCGCCGTCGAACGGACGGGAGCCGGGGCCGCGCGGACGCAGCGGATTGTCGGAGACGCGGATGCCGGGGGCGAAGATGCGCTTGCCGAGCTTTTCCTTCAGGAACGATGTGCCGCGGGCAATGGCCGAGCCGGAGATGGCGCCGGTGAGCGCCCCGATGATGCCGGTGGCGACGCGCTGGTCGTAAACGATGGTGGCGGTGCGGGTGTCGATCTTGCGCGGGCTGAGACGCTTCACCGCGCGCTCGCCGGCCTTGCGGCCGACGGTTTCGGGGTCGTCGAGGTCTGAGAGGTGCGATTTCGACGAGGACTCCCAGTCGCGCTCCATGCCGGTGCCCGTGCCCGCGATGATGGAGACGGAATGGCCGTGACGCGAGCCGGCATAGGCGCCGGAGAAGCCGTGGGACGTGACGAGCGCGACGCCCGAACGGCTCCAATAGGACGATGCGCCGCCCGAATTGGAGGCGCCCGGCACGGCGAGGCCGGCGGATTCGGTGGCGCGGGCGCGCTCGACCAAGGCGGCGGTCTCGGGGGTTTCGGGGTCGAAGAGGTCGAGATCGGGGAAGCCGTGGGCCAAGCGGTCGGCGGGGGCAAGGCCCGCGAAGCGATCCGGCGGGGCGGCTTTCGCCATGGCGACGGCGCGGGCGGCAAGTTCCGCGACATCTGCGCCAAGCGTGGCGGCGATAGTGGCGTTGCGGTCGCCCACGAAGACGCGGAGGCCAAAGTCCTCGTTCTCGGAATGCTCGACCTTTTCGACGGCGGACAGGCGCACCGACACGACCTGATTGACCGAGCGGATGGCAACCGCGTCGGCGGCATCGGCCCCGGCCGCGCGCGCGGCTTCAACCAAGCGCTCGGCCTGCGAGGTCAGCGCGTCGAGATCGACGAGTTCGGTCATGGCGAGAGAATCCATCTTGAACGTCGAAGCCGTGTTTACGGCCTCAGCAAAGGGTGAACAAGGGCGCCCGGCACGCCGGAGAGGCGGCGAAGGGCCCGTTCAGCTCGCATGTGGGGGCGCGCGGGCGGCGTTTGTAGGGCCAAGTGTTGCCGAAAGGTTGCCGAAGTGACCCCGGAAGGAGCGTTCAGCTTCTGCTAACCCTCTGGAAAAGCGAGGAAATGTTTACCGCGTCTCTTAAGCTTGGTGGGGGTGGGGGCGAGCTAGCCTTGAAAAATCGGGAGCAAAAAGACCGCACAAGACGGGCATGCATCGATACGGGCTGACAGAAAATAAAACAGGGAAGAGGCGGGATTGAGATGACGGGAGCCACAGCCTTGGGGCATCGCCAGCTTCGGATCGACCCGGACGCGCTGCCCGCCCGCTGGTCCGTGCCGGCGGGACAGGCCCGCGACACCGCCGTATATCTCGACCATTGCGGCGTGATCGTGAAGCGTCAGATGGCCGGCATGCCGCTGACGGTGAGCCTGCCGTTTCGGGTTTATAAGGGCGTGGCGATCCGCTTGAAGGCGGGCGGCGACATGCAGATGTCGGCCAGCGTGGAGCTTCTGCACGACGATGCCGCCCTGACCCTGACGCTGGCGACGACGGTGGATCTCGATGCGGCGGCGGATGATTGGCAGCGCTGGTCGCAGGAACTGAGCCTGCCGATGCTGCTGATCGAGCCGAACGGCCGTGTGACGCAGCTCGGACCGCCGGCCACCGTGCCGTTCGGCAAGCCGAGCCCGAGACGGCGCAGGGGATGTTTAGCGCGCCGGCCGCGTTTCCTGGTTCGCCGCAAGATGGGCAACACCGCGGCCGTGCCCTTGGTGTACCGGGCGTTTCGGGTGGTGACCTCCTACGAGTGACGCAAGCGGCGGCATGTCCGGCTATCTAGATCGAGCGGATGGCGGCGTCGGCGAGAAGGCCGACGAAGGGGATGAGCCCTGCCTCGCGGTTTGATTTGAAGAGCATAAGGCAGCGCTCGCCGTTGTTCATGTCGAAACGGGCGACCTGCCAAGCAAGATGCAGGGCGAAACCGGCGAGGCCGACGAAGGCCAGGAGCCCGGCGCCGGACAGAACCAGGGCGATGGCGAGCAAGAGCCCGCTCGCACCATAGCAGAACCCCAGGAAGACGCCGGACTGATCGCCCCAGGTGCGGGCGGTGGAGCCGAGGCCGATCAGCGCGTCGTCCTCGCGGTCCTGATGGGCGTAGATCGTGTCGTATCCGACCGTCCAGGCGACGGCGGCGAGGTAAAGCGCGACAGCCGCCTCGGACAACGCGCCGAAGGTGACGGCCCAGCCCATCAACCCGCCCCAGGAAAAGGCAAGCCCTAGAACTACTTGCGGGTAGCCGGTGACGCGTTTCATGAAGGGGTAGACCGCGACAACCGCGAGCGAAGCAATGCCGAGCGCGACGGCGAAAAGGTTGAACTGAACAAGGACAAGAAAGCCCACAAGCGACAAGGCCAGCATGAAGGCGGTGGCGTTTTTCACCGTGACGCGGCCGGCGGGAATGGGGCGCGAACGGGTGCGGGCGACCTTGGCGTCGATCTCGCGGTCCACGATGTCGTTGTAGGTACAGCCCGCGCCGCGCATGACGACCGAGCCGAGCCAGAACAGAAAAAGATGCCAAGGATTGGGGATGGGCTGACCGGCCGCGCCCGTGGCGAGCGCAAGCGACCACCAGCAGGGCCAAAGCAGCAGCCACCAGCCGATCGGCCGGTCGAGGCGGGCGAGGTGCGCATAGGGGCGGAACCATGGCGGCGCGTAGGTATCCACCCAGTTGCCACGCGGAGCATCTGGAACGGTGGGGGGAATGGCCGGCGAAGGGTCGAGCGATGTCATGGGGGAGGGTTTAGCGCGGGCGCGGGCTGGATGCGAGGGGGTGGGGCGCGGCATGTTCGGCGCAACGGGGTTTTGCGAGCGAAGTGCGCGTGCTAAGGCGCGCGGGACTTTGAATTGGCGTGAGGGGAAGGGCTGACATGCACGTGCTCCTGATCGGTAGCGGCGGGCGCGAGCACGCGATGGCGGCGGCGCTGAAGCGATCGCCCCTGGTGACGCGGCTATCGGCGGCGCCGGGCAACGCGGGGATGGCCGCGGTGGCGGAAATCGTGACGCTGGACCCGGCGGACCACGGGGCAGTGATCAGCTTCTGCCGGGCGTCGGGCGTGGATCTCGTGGCGATAGGGCCGGAAGGTCCGCTGGTGGCGGGGCTGGTGGACGATCTGACGGCGGCCGGGATCAAGGCCTTCGGGCCGTCGCGGGAGGCAGCGCGGCTGGAGGGATCGAAGGCGTTCACCAAGGCGCTGTGCGATGAGGCGGGCATTCCGACAGCGGCTTATGGGCGGTTTTCCGAAGCTGCGGCGGCGCGGGCTTATGTTCTGGCGAAAGGTGCGCCGATCGTCGTGAAGGCCGACGGGCTGGCAGCGGGCAAGGGCGTCGTTGTAGCCGCGACCGTGGACGAGGCGATCGCGGCGGTGGATGCGTGTTTCGACGGTGCGTTCGGCGCGGCGGGCGCTGAGGTTGTGATCGAGGAGATGCTGACGGGCGAGGAAGCGAGCTTCTTTGCCCTCTCCGACGGCGTTTCGGTGATCCCGCTGGCGGCGGCGCAGGACCATAAGCGCGTGGGCGAAGGCGACACCGGGCCGAACACCGGCGGCATGGGCGCCTATTCGCCGGCCCCGATCGTGGATGAGGCGATGGCCGCGCGCATTATGGCGGAGATCGTGAAGCCGACGGTGGCGACACTAGCCAAGCGCGGAACGCCGTTTGTGGGCGTGCTGTTCGCCGGCCTGATGATCGGCGAGGAAGGCCCCAAGCTGATCGAATACAACGTGCGGTTCGGCGACCCGGAAACGGAAGTGGTGCTGCCGCGCATGAAAAGCGACCTTGCCGCGCTGATGCTGGCAGCGGTGGAAGGGCGGCTTGCCGGGATGACCGCGACCTTCGAGGAGCGGGCGGCGCTGACGGTGGTGATGGCGGCCAAGGGATACCCGGGAGCCGTGACCAAGGGCAGCGTGATCCGGGGTATCGAGAAGGCGGCGGCGATGCCGGACGTTTCGGTGTTTCACGCGGGGACCGCCTTGCGGGATGGCGACGTGGTTGCGAACGGCGGGCGAGTGCTGGCCGTGACCGCCATGGGCGCGGATGTGGCCGAGGCGCAGCGCCGGGCCTATGCGGCGGTGGACGCGATCGACTGGCGCCAAGGGTTTTGCCGGCGCGATATCGGCTGGCGGGCGGTGGAGCGGAGATAGGCGGCCGGTAAGGCATGCCTCTCTTTGCCTTGAGTTCCGTTCGGATCTGCCCTGCCCTATAACGAGGCATGGATAGAGTTGCTCCCTTTCCCCGCATCGGTCTGGCGCTTGGCGGCGGCGGTGCGCGCGGGCTTGCGCATGTGCATGTGGTGGAGGCGCTGGACGAACTCGGCCTGAAGCCCGTCGCGATCGCGGGGTGCTCGATCGGGGCGATTTTCGGCGCGGGATACGCGGCGGGACTGTCTGGAGCGGACATGCGCGAACTGGTGCTCGCCGCCTTTCGCCGGCAGGGCGACGTTTGGAGCAAGGTTTGGCGGCTCAGGCCTAAAACGATCACCGACCTCGTGGGCGGTGGACTTGTGCAATTCGACGCGGAAATGGCGCTGGATCTTTTCGTTCCCAACGTGTTTCCGGCCGATTTTTCCGGACTGAAGGTGCCGCTGGCGCTGGTGGCGGCGGATTTCTATGCCTGCCGCGAAGTGGAGATCACGACGGGGCCGCTGCGCAAAGCGATCGCCGCATCGGTGGCGCTGCCGATCGTGTTCAAGCCGGTAAATATCGACGGGGTTTGGCTGATCGACGGCGGGGCCGTGAACCCCCTGCCCTTCGACAAGCTGCCTGCCGATGTGGACCTGACGATCGCGGTGGACGTGGTGGGCGGGCCGGTGCGCCCGCAGGGCCGGAGCTATCCGAGCGCGAGCGAAACGATTTTCGGGGCGAGCCAAATCCTGATGCAGACCGTGATCGCGGAGAAGCTGAAGTCGCGCGCGCCGGACGTTTTGATCCGGCCCAAGGTGGATATCTTCCGCGTACTCGATTTCATGAAGGCGAATGCGATCTTGAGGGCGACGGCTGCCGTGAAGGACGAGGTCAAGCGGGCCGTTGAAGCGGCGCTTGAAGGGCGGGCCGTGAAGCTCTGAGAGTGATTCAAGGCGTTTGAGCTGAATATATTCAGCGTATTTAATATATATGAATTCTTGCACTTACCGACGATCCCTGAAGAAGCGCTTGAGCAGGTGCGCCGACTGGGTTTCGGCGATGCCGGAATAAACGTCCGGCGCGTGATGACAGGACGGCGAGGCGTAGAGCCGCACGCCGTGTTCGACCGCACCGCCCTTGGCATCCGCCGCGCCGTAGTAGAGGCGGCGGATGCGGGCAAAGGAGATGGCGGCGGCGCACATCGGGCAGGGTTCGAGCGTTACGTAGAGGTCGCAGTCGATCAGACGTTGCGAGCCGATGGTCGCGGCGGCGGCGCGCAGGGCGAGCATTTCGGCGTGGGCGGTGGGATCCTTCAGTTCCAGCGTGCGATTGCCGGCGGCGGCGAGGATTTCACCGTCTTTCACGACCACGCAGCCGACCGGCACTTCGCCGCGATCGGCGGCGGCGCGGGCTTCGGCGAGCGCATGATCCATGAAACCGGGGTATGAGGCGTTCATTGGTGGCTTTCCGGTCGCCGGTTCTGCTATCGAAGGCCTGTCATGAAAACACCTGCCATCACAACCCCCGATATCGAACCCGAGCGCATCGCCAAAGTCATGGCGCGCGCGGGACTGTGCTCACGCCGTGAGGCGGAAGCTTGGATCGCGGCCGGCCGCGTCAGCGTCAACGGAAAGACTCTGGAGAGCCCCGCGCTGGACGTGAAGCCGGGGGACATGGTGCTGGTGGACGGCCAGCCCATGCCCATGCGCGACCGGACCCGGCTTTGGCTCTACCATAAGCCGCGCGGGCTGGTGACCACCAACCACGACCCGGAAGGGCGGCCGACGGTGTTCGAGCATCTGCCGGTCGATCTGCCGCGCGTGATGAGCGTGGGGCGGCTCGACATCAACACCGAGGGACTGCTGCTTCTGACCAATGACGGGGGCCTGGCCCGCGTGCTCGAACTGCCGGCGACGGGCTGGCTGCGGCGCTACCGGGTGCGCGCGCATGGCGAGATCGATCAGGCGCGGCTGGATACGCTGCGCGAGGGCGTGGCGATCGACGGGATTCTCTATGGCGCGGTGGAAGCGTCGATCGAGCGCAAGCAGGGCGACAATGTTTGGCTGTCGGTTGCCATCCGCGAAGGCAAGAACCGCGAGGTGAAGAACATCTTCATGCACCTCGGAATGGATGTGACACGGCTGATCCGGGTGTCGTTCGGGCCGTTCCAGCTTGGCGAAATCGAGCCGGGATTGGTGGCCGAGGTGCCGCGCCGGGTGCTGAAGGAACAGCTTGGCGAACGGCTGGCCATGGAAGCGGGCGCGGATTTCGATCTGCGGGAAGGCGACCGCGAGCCGGTGCAGCGCCAGATCGTGGCGGCGGCCGCGACGACGCGGGCAAAGCCCAAGCTGGCAGAGCGGGCCTATGAGCCGGAGGCAAAAGCGCGGCTGGCGCCACGGCCGAAGCGGCCGGATGCTGCCGGGGCAAAGCGGCGGCACGAGGCGGATGTGAACCACAACGCGGATGCCGCGCAGGCCGCGCCGAACCGGGGCCGGGTGCGGCTTTCGGCCCGCGAGGGCGCCGAAGCACCGCCCGCCGGAACGCTGCCGAAACGACGGCCGGGCAAATCAGGCGAAGCAGCGCCCCGGGCCCATAAGAGCGGCAAGACATTCGAGGTGGCGCGCAAGCCGAAGCCCGCGCAGGGCACCGTGGAGGCACCGCGCGGACCGGAGAAAAGCCGGCGCGAAGATCGCCCGGCGCGCAAACCCGATAGACCGGCTGCAGCGGGCGGGTTCGACCCGGTGCGCGACTCGCGGCCGGCGGCGGGCGAGTGGACCGAGCGGCCTGAACGGGGACCTCGGGCTGAGAAAACGGGGGGATTCGGCGCCAATCGAGCAGAGCGTCCGGCGCGGGCGGACAAGCCCGGCGGGTTCGGGGATACGCGCGGAGAGCGACCGATGCGGCGGGAACGGCCGGATGCGGCAGGTCCGCAGCGGGCTGAACGGCCGGAGCGGACTGGCGGGTTTGGGCAGAACCGGGGCGAACGTCCGGCACGGGCGGAACGTCCGGCGCGGGCGGGAAAGCCGGGCGGGTTTGGTGCCAGTCGTCCGGAACGGGCGGGGGCGGGTGACCGGCGTCCGGAACGGGCGGGGGCGAACGAAGGGCGGGCTGATGCACGCGGCGCTGGCGGAAAACCGGCGCGGCGTGACAATCCAGGCACGGGTAAGCCGGCGCGGCCTAGCGATGGCAAGCCGTTTGGCGGGCCGAAGGGTGGCGGGAAGCCGGATCGGGCCAGCCCTAATCGAGATGGACCGAATCGGGGTGGACCTGCTGGCGGAGGCAAGCCGAGGGGTCGCGATGCGGATCGTCGGCGGTAAGTTCCGGGGCGCGGCGCTGGTGGGACCGGCAGCGGATACGCTGACGATCCGGCCGACGTCGGACCGGCTGCGGGAGAGCGTTTTCAATATCCTGGAGCACGGTTTCGACCGGGTGCTTGAGGACGCGCGGGTGATCGATCTGTTCGCGGGCACGGGCGCGCTTGGCTTCGAGGCGATGAGCCGGGGAGCGAAGTCTTGCCTGTTCGTCGAGGAGAACGCCGAGGCGCGCGGGATCTTGCGGCGCAATCAGGAGGCCTTGGGGCTGACGGGGAGCACGCGGATCTTCCGGCGGGACGCCACGACCATGGGGTCGATCGGCCCGGCGGAGGCCTATACGCTGGCCTTCTTGGACCCGCCTTACGGCAAAGGGCTCGCCGACCGTGCGCTGACGGCGCTGGCCGGTGGCGGCTGGCTGGAGGCGGGCGCGCTGGTCGTGGTCGAGGAAAGCGCCAAGGCGGCGGTGACGTGGCCGGACGGTTTCGACGTGGTGGACGAGCGGGCCTATGGCGATACCAAGGTGATGTTCGGCGTGTTCAACCGTTGATGACAGTGCGGGTTCGGCGCGCCGCAGCTACCGCCGCCCACTCGAATGCGGCATAGTCCGGCCATGTCCGTTCGCCAACTTTCCGCCACCACCGTCAATCGAATCGCAGCCGGCGAGGTCATCGAGCGGCCGGCGAGCGTGGTGAAAGAGCTTGTCGAAAACGCGATCGATGCAGGCGCGCGCCGGGTGGAAATTACCACGGCGGGCGGCGGCAAGACGCTGATCCGCGTGGCGGACGACGGCGCGGGGATGACGCGGGGCGATTTGGTGCTGGCGGTGGAGCGGCACTGCACGTCCAAGCTGATGGAAGACGACCTTCTCGACATCAGGACGCTGGGGTTCCGGGGCGAGGCTTTGCCCTCGATCGGGTCGGTCGCCGAACTTCTCATCGAGACCCGCCATGCCAGCGAGCCGCACGCCTGGGGCCTCACGGTGTCGGGCGGCGACAAGGGTGATACGCGTCCGGTGGGGCTGACGGCGGGAACGCGGATCGAGGTGCGCAACCTCTTCTTCGCGACGCCGGCGCGGCTGAAATTCCTCAAAACCGATCGGGCCGAGGCGGGCGCGGTGACGGAAATCGTGAAGCGGCTGGCCTTGGCGCATCCCGATATCCGATTTCAGCTTGGAGGCTCCGACCGGTCGCCGCTGGATCTGCCTGCCGTGCGGCCGGACGACACCAAAAGCCGGATCGCGCAAGTCATGGGGCGCGACTTCGTGGAGAATTCGCTCGTGATCGACGCGGAGCGCGAGGGCGTGCGGCTGTCGGGGTTGATCGGGCTTGGCACGTTTCAGAAGGCGAACGGACTGTCGCAATTCGTGTTCGTGAACGGGCGCCCGGTGCGCGACAAGCTGCTGCTGGGGGCGGTGCGGGCCGGATATGCCGACGTGATGGCGCGGGACCGGCATCCGGCGGTGGCGCTGTTCGTGGACCTCGATCCGCATGAGGTGGACGTGAACGTGCATCCGACCAAGGCGGATGTGCGCTTCCGCGATCCGGGGCTGGTGCGCGGGCTGGTGGTGGGCGCGCTGCGGCAGGCCCATGCGGGCGCCGGGCACCGGGCATCCAGCACCCATGGAGCGGCGACGCTGGAGGCACTTGTCGCGGCGTCGGGGCGCGGCGGGCAGCGCTATTCGGGCGAGGCAAGACCGGCGGCGTTCGACTGGCGGACAGCCCCAGAACGGCCGATGGAGCCGGAATCGCCCGGCGTTTCAGGGTTTGGCGAGACGGCGCAGGCGGCCTTCGAGGCGTTTGCCGATGCGGTTTCGGCCGATGCGCGGGCGGGCGTGGCGGAGCCGGCTCTGGAGCGCGTTGGGCGTCCGCTCGGGGCGCCGCGCGCGCAGATCCATGAGACCTATATCGTCTCGCAGACGGCGGACGGCCTTGTGATCGTTGACCAGCATGCGGCGCATGAGCGGCTGGTTTACGAGCGCTTGAAAGCGGAGATGGCGGCCGGCGTGGCGACGCAGTTGCTGCTCATTCCGGAAATCGTGGATCTGCCGGAAGAAGACGCCGGGCGGCTTTTGGAGCGGGCGGACGAGTTGGCCGAGCTTGGTCTGGTGATCGAAGGGTTCGGGCCGGGGGCGGTGGCGATCCGGGAGGTTCCCGCACTGCTTGGCAAAACCGATGTCGGCGGGCTGGTGCGGGATATCGCCGAAGATATTGCCGAATGGGATCAGGCGACGCGGCTGAAAGAACGGCTCGACCATGTGGCGGCAACGATGGCGTGCCATGGATCGGTGCGGGCCGGGCGGCGGCTGCGGGTGGAGGAGATGGACGCCTTGCTGCGCGAAATGGAAGCGACCCCCGCATCCGGGCAATGCAACCACGGGCGCCCGACCTTCGTTGAACTGAAACTCGGGGATATCGAGCGGCTGTTCGGACGGCGCTAAAGCATTTCCCCGTCAAGTGGGACCCGGTTGACGGACAAGGAAATGCTATAAGGGCCCCGGTTACTCGTCTTCGCCGAAGCGGTTGGCGACGAGATTGGCGATGGCTTCCATCGCGGCGGCGGCTTCGTTTCCGCTGGTGGTGACGCGGATCGACGAGCCTATGCCGGCGGCCAACATCATAAGGCCCATGATGGAGGTGCCGGAGACGCTTTGACCGTCTTTGGTAACAGTGACTTCGGCGTCGAATCGCTCGACACATTGAACGAATTTCGCCGACGCACGGGCGTGCAGGCCCTTGCGGTTGCAGATCGGCAGGTCGCGTGCCGTGACTGCGGTGGCGGTTTCGGTCATTGTCCGGTTAGAACCTGGCTGGCGACGCTGATGTATTTTCGTCCGGCGTCGCGCGCGTCTGTAACCGCGACTGAGAGCGGCTTGTCGGCCCTGACGCTGGCAAGCTTCACGAGCATGGGCAGGTTGACGCCGGCAATCACCTCAACGTCGCCGTGTTCCATAACGGAAATGGCGAGGTTGGACGGTGTGCCGCCGAACATATCGGTGAGCAGGACGACACCCTGGCCCTCGTTCACACGGTCGACAGCGGCGATGATGTCGCGGCGGCGCCGCTCCATATCGTCGTCTGGACCGATGCAAATAGTCTCAAGGTTGGACTGCGGACCCACGACATGTTCAAGCGCGGAGCGGAACTCGTCCGCTAGACGCCCGTGGGTCACGAGAACCAGGCCGATCATTCCGACAATCGTCCCCCAAGCCATCGGACCCGCGACATGCGAGTTTGCCGTTTGAGCGGCCGCCCGAAACGGAGGTCCATCTTCACCAGACCGGGCAGGAGTGCAAGAGACATTTCACTGGCTTCACCGCAGTGCACCATGAACAACGCCCCATACCGCGTGTTCCACGAGAGAACTCGCGATTAGGTTGTTACGAACGGGGACCGGCTGCCGGACCACTGAAACTTTGCATATTTCTGTCTTGAGGCTATCCGGCTGCGGCATGCGTTCCAAATCAGAGGGATCGATGAGGTCGACGACGAGGCGGATCACGGCGGCCGGTTCGTGATCAACGGCAACGATTCCAAGGCCGCGGAGTTCCGCAAGGCCGGCGATGGCGGGGGGGCGTCGCGCGATGAGGCGCCCGTTCAGGGCTTCCAGCACGACCTGATCGTCGGCGATCCAGGCGGCGAACTCGCCGCGCATGCCGGCGCGCGAGACAAGATCGAGCGCCAGCGCGCTTTTGCCGGAGCCGGATGGGCCGCGGATGAGGATGCCGACTGCGCCGATCAGGAGTGCGGTGGCGTGGACCGTGGGAATGGCCGGGGGCGTCATGCTTCGGCCGGGAGCGTGACGACGAAGCGTGCGCCGGTTATGCGGTCGGGGTCGGCCTTGTCGTCCTGGCGGTTCATGGCGGTGATGGTGCCGCGATGCGCCTCGATGATCTGGCGGGAAATCGACAGGCCGAGGCCGGAGTTATTGCCGAAGCCTTCGCTTTCCGGGCGGTCGGTGTAGAAGCGCTCGAAAATGCGCTCGATCTGCTCGGCGCGGATGCCGGGGCCGTCGTCGTCGATCGTAATGTCGATGCGGCCGGGCGTGCGGGTGGCGGCGACCCGCACGACCCCGTCTGCCGGCGAGAAGGAGCGGGCGTTGTCGATGAGGTTGTGGAAGACCTGACCGAGGCGGCTGTCGTGGCCGAGCACGACGAGGCCGCCCTTTTCCGCGCCTTTCAGGGTGAGATCGACCCGAACGGATTGGCGCCCGGCGTCCCGCGTGAAGGCGACGACGCTGGACAGGAGTTTGCCGAGGTCCACCGGCTCGGCATCCTCGCGGGCCAACTCTGCGTCGAGGCGGGATGCGTCGGAAATGTCGGTAATCAGCCGATCGAGGCGGCGGACGTCGTGCTGGATGATTTCGAGAAGCCGGCCGCGGCTCTGGTCGGATTTGGCGAGCGGGAGGGTTTCGACGGCGCTGCGGAGCGACGTTAGCGGGTTCTTCAACTCGTGCGAGACGTCGGCGGCGAAGCTTTCGATCGCGTCCATGCGGCTATAGAGCGCGTTCGTCATGTCGCGGAAAGAACGGGCGAGATGGCCGATTTCGTCCTGCCGTTCAAAGGCGGGGATCTCCTCGCGCTGCTTCACGCCGCGCCTCACCCTGTCGGCGGCGGCGGCGAGGCGGCGCAAGGGGGCAGCGATCGTGCCGGCAAGCAGGATCGAGAGCACGGCCGTGACGGCGGCGGCGACGAGGAAGGTGCGGATGATGCCCATGCGCTCGTTGGCGACGATGGCGTCGATATCGCCGCCTTGCGTGGAGAGCAGAAGGCTGCCGACGACGACGCGGTAACGCTGGATCGGCACGGCGACCGAGACGATCATCTCGCCGCGATCGTTGACGCGGACGACGGTGCCGGGCGCGCCGTCGAGCGCGGTTGCGACTTCAGGGTACTGCCGCCCGTTGCCGCCGCCAAGCTCTTGGTAGACGGCCAGATCGGTTCGCCGGCTCCAGTATTTGAGCTGTTCCCAGGCGCGCTCCGCCAGCGACGGTTCTTCGGGTTCGGGGGGCGGTAGGTCGAAGCGGAGGATCTGGCCGCGCGAATAGAGAAAGCGCGAATCGAGGATCAGGAGACCCTCACGGTCGTAGATCCGGGCGCGGGTTCGCGTGGGCGAGATGAGGCGGCGGAGGATGGGGGCGACACGCTCAGGGTTGATGGGAAAATCCAGCGCGTCGATTTCATCAAGTTGCGAGGCGCTTTCGCCGGCCTGAAGTTGGAGCAGCTTTTCCGGGTCGATGGTGATCGCGTTGGTCTCGACAGTGGCCGAGGCGGCGATGGCGGCGGCGATGATCTCGCCTTGCGTGAGCAGGCTTTCGACGCGTGCGTCGATGAGGCCGGCGCGGAACTGGTTGAGATAGAGAATGCCCGAAACAAGCGCGATGAGACCGGCAAGGTTCAAGACGAGAATGCGCCGGGTGAGGCTGGTGAAGACGGTGCCGCCCAGCGTGCGCCCAAGCCGCGCGAAAACCACGCGCCAAACGCGCCAGCGGCTGGAAGGCCGCTTGCGGTCAGCACCCGATCGCACGGAGGTTTCGGTTGTCATGAGCCGGGAGAGGACGGGGGTGGAGCCCCTGCCCTCACATCTCCTTGAAGCGATAGCCGACGCCGTAGAGCGTCTCGATCATGTCGAAGTCGTCGTCGATGGCTTTGAATTTCTTGCGCAGGCGCTTGATATGGCTATCGATCGTGCGATCGTCCACATAGACCTGATCGTCGTAGGCGGCATCCATCAGCGCGTTGCGGCTCTTGACCACGCCGGGACGCTGAGCGAGCGCAAAGAGGATGAGGAATTCCGTGACGGTGAGCGTGACGTTCTGGCCGTTCCAGGTGCAGGTATGGCGCTCCTGGTCCATCATCAACGGGCCACGCTCGATCGTTTTTGCCGCATCCGTGGCCTTGGGCGCCGAAGCGTCGCGCGGAGCAGCACGGCGCAGGACGGCCTTGACCCGCTCGACCAGCAGGCGCTGGGAGAAGGGTTTGCGGATGAAATCGTCGGCGCCCATCTTGAGGCCGAACAACTCGTCGATCTCGTCGTCCTTGGAGGTCAGGAAGATGACGGGCATGTCGCTCTTCTGGCGCAGGCGCCGGAGCAGTTCCATGCCGTCCATGCGGGGCATCTTAATGTCGAGGATGGCAAGATCCGGCGAGGCAGACGCAAGGCCGTCGAGCGCGGACGCACCGTCGGTGTAGGTCTCGACGCGGTAGCCCTCGGCCTCAAGGGCGATGGACACGGAGGTTAAGATGTTACGATCGTCGTCGACGAGGGCGATGGTCGGCATGCCGTCTCCTGAAAAACTTTGGTCCTGTGAACGACCAGCCTTGCCATTTCGGTCATTCTACACCGGTTCTGGGCTTGTCCGCGTGAAATAAGGCAGAATCGGGGGCTTCCCGCCAATGGGCGGCTTTTGCCTGCGAAACCGAGTGAAATCGGGGCAAAAGAAGCCCTAGCGAGGCCGCAATGCCAGCGGCGATGCCCCAGAACAGGCCCACGGCCCCGTAGTCGAGCCAGATGCCGAGACCATAAGCCACGGGCACGCTGACGAACCAGAAAGCCGCCGATTGCAGCCAGAGCGGCTGCCAGACGTCGCCGAGGCCGCGCAAGGCCCCCATGGCAACGCCCATCATGGCATCGAAGGCGACGAGGAAGCCGCAGAACCAAATCGTGGTGGTCGCGATGGCGGCAGCGGCCGGGTCGTCGACGATGAAATGGGCGATCGGGGCGGAAAAGGCGATCATGACAAGGCCGCAGAGCCCGGAAACGATGCCGCCGATGCTGATGGCGCTCCAACCGGCGCGGATCAGATCGGGGCCCGAGCGCATGCCGGCGGCCTGACCGACGCGGATGGAGGCGGCGCCGCCGATGCCGACCGCATTCATGTAAACGATCCCCATGACCGTGAGGGTGGACTGATGCGCGGCCAGAACGGCGGTGCCAAGCAGGCCGGCGAAGAAGAGAACCGTGGCGAAGGCCGCGCTTTCGACGCCTTGGCCGAGCCCCATCGGCAAGCCGATGCGCCGGATGGTGCGGCCGTCGTGGCCGCCGAGCGTGACGGCCGACCGGACCCAATCGCGGAGCGTGGCGATGACGCGGTGGCGGTCGCCGTCCTGGCGGGCGCGGTGAACGAGCACGCCGAGGGCGACGAGGAAGATGCCCCAGCGCACGACCGACGAGGTGGCCATGGCCGTGGCGGCGCCGCCGGTTTCGACCAAACCGCCCCAGCCGAACACGAAGATACCGTCGAGCGCGATGTTCGCGATATTGGCGACCAGCATGATCACCATGCCGACGCGCGGCCGGTTCGTGGCTTCCAGAACGAGGTTGGCGACGATGAAGAGGAGTTGGCCCGGCATGCCCCAGGCAAAGGCATAGGCGACCTCCGTGGCGACTTCGGTAACGGCGGGATCTTGACCTATGGCGAGAAAAAACGGCCGGGCGGCGAGCGTGATCAGGCCGATCAGCGTGCCGAGGATGAGGGCGTTGATGAAGCCGGCGCGCAGCACGTCTCCCACCACGCGGTCATCGCCGCGCCCGACGGCCTGGGCCGTGAGCACCACCGTTGCCTGCATCGCGCCGAGGCTGACTAGCATGAGCGTGAGCAGGGGAGACGTGCCGAGCGCGAGGCCGGCAAGCTGCAAGGCATCGACCTGCCCGGCCATCATCGTATCTACGGTGAAAAGCGCCATGAGGCCGAGCCGCGAAATGATGATTGGCGCGGCGAGCTTGACCGTTTGGGCACTATGCCACGATAGCGAATGGCCACCGGCGGGTGCCGCCGGAGCGACGATCTGGTCTCCCAAGGAGAGCAGCCTTTTCAGGTGAGGGTGAAGGCGACGAATAGGGTGCGGCGCATCCGGCCCCTATGGGCCTGCGCGCACCAGGGCCTTATAATCACCTATCGCGGCCGCGCCAATGGCGTATTCCCGCGCGCCGAGCCGTTTGGAGATGCCGTGATGTCAGCCGTTTCCTTCGAGCCCTTTCATGCCGCCATATCCGTTTTGCGCGGAGCCGGCACCGGCGCGCTTGGGACGCTGACGGCGGCGGGAGGGCCGTTCGCAAGCTTCGTGAGCGTGGCGACGGACGTGGACGGAACGCCGCTGCTGCTGATTTCCAGGCTGGCGGTTCACACCGCCAATCTCGCCCGTGATCCGCGCTGTTCGCTGCTGCTGGTGGCGCCCGGCGGTGAGGGCGGCGATCCGCTGGCCGGCGCGCGGGTGACGCTAGAGGGAACCGCCGAACGGGTGACGCGGGAGGCGCCGGAGCTTGCACGCCTGACGCGCCGGTTTTTAGCCCGGCACCCGGAAGCTGCAGGCTATGCCGCCTTTGCCGATTTCGGCGTGTTTCGGATCGCCGTGGAGCGAGCCCATCTGGTGGCGGGCTTTGGACGCATCCACACACTGGCCGGTGCGGATCTGATCGTGCCGGATGGCGCGGCGGATTTCGTGGCGGCGGAAGCGGGGATCGTGGAGCACCTCAACGAAGACCACGCCGACACGCTGCGGCTTTATGCGACACGGCTGCTGGGCCAAGCGGACGGCACATGGACGGCGGTGGCGGCGGATCCCGACGGCATCGATATGGAAAACGGTGGCGGGGTAGCGCGGCTGGGCTTCCCAAAGCGCCAAAGCGCGGTGATGGGCGTGCGATATGCCCTGAAGGCGCTGGCGGATGAAGCGCGGGAGCGGTTCTGATTCCAACGGCCGAAGGCGCAAGGCCCAAAGTAAACCGTTTGAATAACCATGGGCTTTGGCCGCGTTATTCTTAATGTCTACTTATTTTGGTTGTCGAACAAATTTTTACTGGCCAAAACCCCTAGTTTTGCGCTGCGACCAAAGGCTATGTGGCCTGAAATTCAACCGATTTAAGCTATGTATGGAGCGTTTCCGCTGTTTCGCCAACTTGTCAGGCGGGGGGTCGGTGAGCCACCCTCACCCTAATCTTGGCAGGTTGTGGGATCGTGTATTGCGTTTTTCGAGGTGCGCGCCTCGCCCACAACCAACCGGGAAACCGCGCCGATACCGGCCATGCTCTCAAGCGCAGGACGGCGGGGTGGGAACGATGTTTAACGAAACCGGTTGATTGCATGATCGCCGGACGTCTTGAGGGTCAACGCTGTGACACAGACGGGCATCTGGAACGCATCCAAGGGCATCGAGACCACAGGGCTTGGCGGGCTTTCGGCCGTGCATTGGAACCTTGGTCCGTCCGCCCTTTACGAGCAGGCCATTTTGCGCGGCGAGGGCCAGATCGCGGCGGGTGGGGCGCTGGCGGTGGATACCGGCGTTCACACCGGGCGGTCGCCGCAGGACAAGTTCGTGGTGCGCGATGAGACCACCGATAAGACGGTGTGGTGGGACAACACCAAAGCGATGTCGCCGGAGGCATTCGAACGGCTCTACGCCGATTTCATCGAACATGCCCGTGACCGTGAGGTGTTCGTACAGGATCTGATCGGCGGGGCGGATGCGGCGCATGCGCTGCCGACCCGCGTGGTGACGGAATATGCGTGGCATTCGCTGTTCATCCGCAACCTTTTGATCCGGCCGGATGATGAGGCGCTGCGCGGCTTTGAACCCGGCATGACCATTATCGACATGCCCTCATTCAAGGCCGACCCGGCGCGGCACGGAACGCGGACCGAGACGGTGATCGCCTGCGATTTCACACGCAAGATCGTGCTGATTGCCGGTACGTCCTATGCCGGCGAGATGAAGAAGTCGGTCTTCACGATGCTGAACTTCCTGCTGCCGCAAAAATCGGTGATGCCGATGCATTGCTCAGCCAATGTGGGGCCGGAGGGCGATACGGCGATTTTCTTCGGGCTGTCTGGAACGGGCAAGACGACCCTTTCGGCCGATCCGAACCGGACCTTGATCGGCGATGACGAGCATGGCTGGTCGCAGGCCGGCGTGTTCAATTTCGAGGGCGGCTGCTACGCAAAGACCATTCGGCTATCGCGGGAGGCGGAGCCGGAGATCTATGCCACCACCGAGCGCTTCGGCACGATCATCGAAAACGTGCCGCTTCATCCCGAAACGCGGGTTCCGAACTTCAACGACGCGAGCAAGACTGAGAATACGCGCTGCGCCTACCCGCTCGATTTCATTGCGAATGCCTCACCGACCGGCCTCGCGCCGCCGCCGCGGACGATCATCATGCTGACGGCGGACGCCTTCGGCGTGATGCCGCCGATCGCGCGGCTGAGCCCAGCGCAGGCAATGTATCATTTCCTATCGGGCTATACGGCGAAGGTGGCGGGCACGGAAAAGGGCGTGACGGAGCCGCAGGCGACCTTCTCGACCTGCTTCGGCGCACCCTTCATGCCGAGGCATCCGTCCGAATATGGCGAGCTTTTGAAGCGGCTGATCGCGGAGAATGCCGTGGATTGCTGGCTGGTGAATACCGGTTGGACCGGCGGCGCCTTCGGCGAAGGCCGCCGGATGCCGATCAAGGTGACGCGGGCGCTGCTGACGGGTGCGCTCGACGGCAGCTTGAAGGAGGCACGCTTCTATACCGACCGGAATTTCGGCTTTTCCGTTCCAACCGATGTGGCCGGCATCGAGCCGCACATTCTGCACCCGCGCAAGACATGGCGCGACAAGGCCGCTTACGACGCGATGGCGGCGAAGCTGGTGCGAATGTTCGTGGCAAATTTCGAGCGCTTCGAGGCCCATGTGGACGCGGATGTGAGGTCGGCCGCGCCGGCGCTTTGGGCAGCGGCGGAGTGAAGCGGGGCGCGTGAGGGGCGCGGGCTTGACCGGCAAGGCGCGCACCTCTACCCCAATCTCCATGCAAACCGTTCCTATGATATCCGGCCTTTCGGCAATCGAATCTTCCTACGACGGCATCATCTGCGACGTGTGGGGCGTGCTCCACAACGGCGTGGTGGGCTATGGCCAAGCCGGAGAGGCGCTGCGGCGGTTCCGCAAAAGCGGACGGCCGGTTGTGCTCCTGACCAACGCGCCCCGCCCTGCCCCGGCGATCGAGGTGATGTTGGCGCGGTTCGACATACCGCGCGACGCCTATGACGCGATCGTCACATCGGGCGATGTTTGCCGGCGGCTTTTGAAGAGCGAGGGCGCGGTGAAGGCGTTTCACCTTGGCCCGGAGCGGGATTTGACGCTGTTCGAGGGCCTGGAAATCAGCCTTGTGGACGAGGCGACGGCGGATCTGGTGGTGTGCACCGGGCTGTTCGACGACACCAACGAGACGCCGGAAACCTATCGCGAGATGCTGACGCGCTTTGCGGGGCGGGGGCTGCGGCTGATCTGCGCCAATCCGGATATCGTGGTGGAGCGAGGCGATCAACTCATCTATTGCGGCGGGGCGCTGGCGCAGCTTTACGACGAAATCGGCGGCGCCGTGGTGATGGTGGGCAAGCCGCATAAGCCGGTCTACGACGTGGCGCTGGAAACGCTGTCGGACATCGCCGGCCGGCCGGTCGACAAGGCCCGCGTGCTTGCGATCGGCGACGCGCTGCCGACGGATGTGCGCGGCGCTTGGGGCCAGGGGATCGACGTGCTGATGGTGACGGCGGGCATCCACACTGCCGATTTCGGGCCGGCCGACGCGCCGGACCCGGCGCTGATCGCCAAACGGCTAACGATAGAGGGCGTGCGGGTAACGGCGGCGGTGCCGCGCCTCGTCTGGTGAGGGGCTGCCGCCGACTAAGACGGCCCGACGGTAACGATCGTGAAGGGCTGATCCAGGAGGCGTTTGGAGACGCGTTTGACGTCGGCCAGCGTGACGGCTTCCACGAGGGCGTTGCGGTTCTGGAAATAGTCGATCGGGAGACGATCGAGTTGCAGCGACACGAGTTGCGCGGTGATCTTGCCGGAACTGTCGAAGCGGAGCGCGTAGTTGCCGGTGAGATAGGTCTTGGTGTCGGCAAGTTCTTTTTCGGTCGGACCATTCGCAGCCATGCGCGCGATTTCGGCCTTCATGATGGCGATGCTCTCCCCGGCCTTCGCCGCCTGGGTGGACGTTCCGGCGAGGATAAGGCCCGCCCGGTCATAGGGCGCGATGGCGCTCCAGACGGAATAGGCGAGACCGCGCTTTTCACGGATTTCCGCATAGAGCCGCGATGAGAATGTGCCGCCGCCAAGGATGGTGTTCATCACGAAGGCGGGGATGAAGTCCGGATCGCTGCGGACGATACCGGGAGCGCCCAAGCGGATGATCGTTTGCGGATTGGGAAGGGTGCCGGAAAGGGTGAGCCCGGCCTTCGGAGTCACGTCCGGGACGGGTTTCAGTTTGGCCTTTGCCGGTAAGCCGCCGAAGGCCCGGTCGAGCAGAGGGCCGAGTTCTTCCACTGTTATGTCTCCGACCACACCGATGACGAGATTGTCGCGGGCGATGTTGGCTTCATAGAAGGCCAGAATGTCGGCCCTGGTGATGGTGGCCAGCGTTTCCGGCGTGCCTTCGACCGGGCGGCCATAGGGGTGGTTCGGGAAGGTGGCCTGGGCGAAAAGGCGGGAGGCGATGGTCTCCGGATCATTCTCGCCTGAGCGCAGGTTGCTGATCAACCGAGCGCGCATGCGGCCGATCGGCTCTTCGTCGAAGCGGGGCTTGGTGAGCGCGAGGGCGAGCAGGTTGAACGCCGCGTCCTTGCGATTGGAGAGGGTTCCCATCGAGCCCTGAAACGAATCGCGATCGGCGTCGAAGGAGAGGCGGACGGCGGTTTCTTCGAGGCGCGATTGGAAGGCGGCCGAATCGAGGTCTCCGGCGCCCTCGTCGAAGAGGGTCGACAGCATGGAGGCAACGCCGGGCTTGTTATCCGGATCCTGCGTGGCGCCGCCGCGAAAGGCGAAATCGACCGAGATCAGGGGGACGGTATCGTCGGACACGAGCCATGCCGTGATACCGCCGGGGCTTACGACCTCGCGGACAGTCGCGGCGGCGTAGGCTTTCGGGGTGGCGGCGCTCAGGACGAGGAGAGCCGCGAGGGCGGCGAGCGGGCGGATCAGGCGGGAAACGGCAAGGGTCATGACGGGGTTCCGTTACGAGCGCTGTTCGGCAGCGGCGCGGCGAAGGTAGCCGGTGACGCTGCTGTCGGGATCGAGCCGCGTGGCAGCGGCGCGCACCTGATCGACGGTGACGGCGCGGACGCGAGCGGGCCACGTTTTCAGCTCCTCGACGGTGGCGCCCGTGACGAGGCCGGTGCCGAAAATGCGCGCCATCGCGGATTGGCTGTCCTGCGCGTAGATGGTGGCCGCTTCCAGCCGGGCCTTGGCGCGGGCGACCGTGACGTCGGCAATGCCGGTGGTGACGGCGCGGTCGATGGCGGCGAGGAGTTCGGCGTGCATCTGCTCCAGCGTGACGCCTTCGGCCGGCACCGCGTAGGCGCTGAACTGGCCCATGTCCCAAGCGGACGACTGATAGTAGAGGCCGACGGAGGTGGCGAGCTTCTTATCGATCACAAGGTCGCGGTAAAGCGGGCTGGTCGGACCGCCCGCGACCGTTTCCGCAAGAAGATCAAGCGCCTCGGCTTCGCCGGGCTCCGCGCGGTTGTAAGAGGGGACCAGCCAGGTAATCTGGACGTTTTCCTGGGTGACCTTCGGGTCGGCGCGGCTGACGATGCGCGGCATGTCCATGGCTTGTGCGGCCGGGCGGGCCCGGACCGGCGGTTCGGCACGGCGCGGGACCTTGCGGTAGGTTTCGGTAGCGGCCTGACGGACCTCCGCTTCCTCAACATCGCCGGCGACAACGAGAACGGCGTTGTTGGGCGTGTAGAACCGGTCATAGAAGGCGATGGCGTCTTCCTTGGTGAGGGTTTCGATCTCCTCGCGCCAGCCGATGACGGGGACGCCGTAGGGGTGGCGCAGGAAGAGAACGGCATCGAGCGCGTTGCCGAGCTGGGCGGCCGGATCGCCCTCCAGCCGCATGTTGCGCTCTTCAAGCACCACCTTGCGCTCGGGGATCACATTCTCATCAGTGAGGACGAGGTTCTGCATCCGGTCGGCCTCATAGGACATGACGAGGGGGAGATGCTCCTTGGCGACGCGCTGGAAGTAAGCGGTGTAATCGGCGGTGGTGAAGGCGTTTTCGTCGCCGCCGATTTCGGACACGACGCGGGAAAACTCGCCTTCCGGGTGGGTCTTGGTGCCCTTGAACATCAGGTGTTCGAGGAAATGGGCGATGCCGGACTTGCCGTCAGGCTCGTCGGCCGACCCGACCTTATACCAGATCATGTGCGTGACCACGGGGGCGCGGTGATCTGGGATGACGACAACCTGAAGGCCGTTATCCAGGGTGAACGAGGTCGCATCGGCGCCGATTTCAGGCGGGGCGGTTTCGTCGGCGGCGTAGGCCGGGGCGCTGACAAGCGCGGCGAGCACGATGCCGGCGGCGAGCGCGCGGTGGACAAAGCGGGCGCGATCGGGAGTGACGGTATCGGCTAAGCCACGCGACATCATCGATATCCTCCGGCAAAAGGGCGATCCGCCCTGCGACAAACACGATCAGGACCGGCACAAAGCCGCGCGATGGTGGCGAATATAGGTCGGGGAATGCGGATGGCGCGGCGGCTCGCGCAATGCCGGACCTAAATGCAAAAAGGCCGCGGGCTATGCCGCGGCCTTGAGAGACTGGATCCAGCGATTGATCACCAGAATTTCAGGTTGTCCAGAATGCCCTTTTTCTTCGGCGGCACCGGGATGGCTACCGGCGCGCCGGCTGCGGGCTGGAGATATTCGACCGGCGGCTCGACAAGGGCGCGGCGGCGAGGCTGACCGGCAGCATCGTAAAGACCGTCGACGGTGGCGCCTGTGGACTTGAAGCCGGCAAGCTGGCTCGGCATCAACGGACGGGCAGGATCGGCGCGGGGGTCGATCCGCTGGCGCGGGGCGGGCTGTACGCGGCTGGATAGAAGTTCGGACCCGGACACAGGGTCAGCCGGGTCGTCACGAGCAGCGTCACGGGCTGCGGCCTCACGCAGGCGGCGCGCGGCGGCGACGTCCGGATCGTCGGGCCAGTTTTCCAGCGAGGCGACCTGATTGGGGCTTTCCGGCGCCGTGAGCGCTGTGGTGGACGGCGGCACCACCAGCGGCGCGCGCGGCGTGAAATTGATCGGCGCGGTGCGCGTGGGAACAGCACCCAGCCCTTCCATGATGGCGCGGCCCATGGACAGGTTTGGAATTTCCGTTTCCGGGTCATCTTCGGCCACAGAGGTGCCGAGCGACGAACAGGCTGAAAGCCCAAGACCCAAGAGGCCCAGAATCGCCAAACGCTTCACGAGGTCTGAATTCATTTCACGTCCCGTCAGCCTGAAACCGCGCTGCGCTCCAAGGGGCACGTCCAACGCAACCGCCGCCCCATCGATCCGCTAGCCGGACTTTGCGGCGTCGTTGTGGCTGGGCCGAAAGGAGTCATACAGGAGCAGCGCTACACCCGCAACGATCCACGTATCGGCCAAGTTGAACACGTACCAGGAAAATCCGCCGACGTGGAAATAGATGAAATCCACCACGGCACCGTAGATCACACGATCGATGAGGTTACCGATCGCTCCGCTGACGATGAGCGCGAGCCCGATAGCGGCGATGCGCGCGTGTGAGCGCAGCATCCAGATGGTGAGCGCGATGGTCGCGACCACGGTGAAAGCGACGAGTAGCCAGCGGCCGAGGCCCTCTTCCTGCTGAAACAGGCCGTAGGAAATGCCTCGGTTCCAGGAGAGAACGAAGTCGAGCACCGGCAGGACGTTGATCCACTCGCCGCCAGGCAAGCGCGTGCCGTGCAGCACCCAGAGCTTGGTGATCTGGTCGAGCACAAGCCCGACCGCGATGATGATCGCGGTGAGGCGGACGTGAGCGCGCGGCGAGGGAACAGCAGCAACCTCGTTCATCACGCGGCAACCCCTTGCGATGCCTCGAACTCGCGCAAGGCGGCGGCGTCACGCAGGGTAACGTCGGGGTATTCGGGATCGGCGCCGACTTCGGGGAGGATTTTCCACGAGCGGGCGCATTTGCGGCCCTCGGCGCGCGCAACGACGACCGCGACGTCCGCAACGTCGTCAAGGCGGAAGGCGTCGGCGGGCGCGGGATCGGCGGTGACGGTGATCTGCGAGGTGATGCAGACCTCGGCAAAATCAAGCCCGGCGAGAGCGTCGCGCAGATCCGCGTCGGTGACGTGAACATGCGGGGCAGCTTCAAGCGACGAGCCGATCTCCTTGGCGGCGCGCGCGAGTTCCAGCGCGCCGGTGACGACGCGGCGGACTTTGCGGATCTTCTGCCATTTCTGGGCCAGCGCATCATCGCGCCACATGGCAGGGATGGCCGGGAAGAGTTCGAGGTGGACCGAGCCGGTTTCCGAGGGATAACGGTCGAGCCACGCCTCTTCCATCGTGAAGGGCATCATGGGGGCGAGCCATTTCACGATGCAGTCGAACAGGGTACGCACGACCTGGAGCGCGGCCTTGCGCTTCACCGAGGACGCGGGGTCGCAATAGAGCGAATCCTTGCGCACGTCGAAGTAGAAGGCGGATAGTTCGACGGTCATGAAGTGCTGAAGCGCGGCGTGGATGCGCTTGAAATCATAGGCGCAGTAGGCGGCGCGGACGGTCTCGTCGAGCTCGGCGATATGGTGGAGCATCAGCCGTTCGAGTTCGGGCATATCGGCATGCGCAACGGTTTCACCGGTGTCGTGGGCGAGCGTGCCCAGCATCCAGCGGATGGTGTTGCGGATCTTGCGATAGGCGTCGGTGTTGGTGTCGAGGATCTGCTTGCCGATGCGAAGATCGTCGGAATAATCGGTGGAGATGACCCAGAGGCGCAGGATATCCGCGCCGGATTTCTCGATCACCTCTTGAGGGGTGACGGTGTTGCCGAGCGACTTGGACATTTTGCGGCCCTGCTCGTCCAAAACGAAGCCGTGGGTGAGCACGCCGTCATAAGGCGCGCGACCACGCGTGCCGCAGGATTCCAGCAGGGAGGAATGGAACCAGCCGCGATGCTGGTCCGAGCCTTCGAGGTAGAGGTCGGCGGGCCATTTCAGGTCCGGGCGCTGTTCCAGCACGAAGGCGTGGGTGGAGCCGGAATCGAACCAGACGTCGAGAATGTCGCGGACCTGATCATAGGCGGCGGGTTCGTCGACGAGGCCGGTGAGGAAGCGCTCGCGCGCGCCATCCGCAAACCAAGCGTCGGCGCCTTCGGCCTGGAAGGCGGCGGTGAGGCGGGCGATGTAGGCGTCCTTATGGGCAAAGTCGGGGCCGGGGACGACGGCGCCCGTGTCGCGGTGACGGAAGACGGCGATCGGAACGCCCCAAGCGCGCTGGCGCGAGACAACCCAATCCGGCCGGTTCTCGATCATGGCGCGAAGCCGGTTCTGGCCGGCGGGCGGATAGAAGGCGGTGGCATCGATCGCGTTGAGGGCGCGGTGACGGAGGGTGTCGGCGCTGTTGCCGGTGATCGGGCGGTCCATGTGGATGAACCACTGGGGCGTGTTGCGGAAGATGACCGGCTTTTTGGAGCGCCAGGAGTGCGGGTACTGATGCTTCAGGCGGCCGCGCGCGACCATGGCGCCGGCGGCGGCCAGCGCGTCGATCACGGATTGGTTCGCGTCGCCCTTCTCGCCGGTGTCGGTGATGACGCGCCGGCCGGCAAAGCCTGGGGCATCCTTGGTGAAGAAGCCGTCGTCATCGACGGTGAAAGGGATGGCGGGATCGATGCCGCGCGCTGCGAAGGCGCGGGCGTTGTCCATCCAGATCTCGAAGTCCTCGCGGCCGTGGCCGGGGGCGGTGTGGACGAAGCCGGTGCCGGTGTCTGCGGTGACGTGGTCGCCGTCGAGCAGCGGAACGGCGAAGTCGTAGCCGAGGGCAGCGAGCGGATGCGCGCAGGTGATCGATGCCAGAATGCCCGATGGAACGCGAAGAACGCGATTGAAGGCGCTGACCTTCGCCTGCCGCATAACGCTCTCCGCGAGCGCGTCTGCAATAATCAGGTTATCGCCGACCTTCACCCAATTGTTTTCGGGGGCGTCCGTTACTTCATAAAGGCTGTAGGTAATCTTATGAGAAAAGCTTATTGCGCGGTTGCCGGGGATTGTCCACGGCGTGGTAGTCCAGATTACGATGGACGTTTTGACGCCGCCAATCTTTGCGAGCGCGTCGCGCAAACCCTCCGCCTCGACATCATTTTTGACCCAGTTTGGGAACGAGTCGATCGACAAAACCGGAAACCTCACCCAGATCGTGTCGCTCTGATAGTCCTGGTACTCGATCTCGGCTTCCGCCAGCGCGGTCTTTTCCACCACGGACCACATCACGGGCTTGGACCCGCGATAGAGCTGGCCGGTGACGGCGAATTTGAGCAGTTCGGCCGCGATCACGGCTTCGGAGGCATAGGCCATAGTGGTGTAGGGGCGCTTGAAATCGCCTTCGACACCGAGGCGGCGGAATTCGACGGCTTGAACGCCGATCCAATGGTCGGCGTAGTCGCGGCATTCCTTGCGGAAGTCGACCGTGGGCACCTCGTCCTTATTCTTGCCGGCGGCGCGGTATTTTTCCTCGATCTTCCATTCGATGGGAAGCCCGTGGCAGTCCCAGCCAGGGACGTAATTGGCGTCGCGGCCCATCATCTGCATGGAGCGCGTGATGACGTCTTTCAGGATTTTATTGAGGGCGTGGCCGATGTGAAGGTTGCCGTTGGCGTAGGGGGGGCCGTCGTGCAGCACGAATTTCTCGCGGCCGGCGGCGGTCTCGCGCAGGCGGCGGTAAAGGTTGAGGCCGTCCCAGCGCTGGATCAGGGCCGGCTCCTTCTGGGGAAGCCCGGCGCGCATGGGGAAGTCAGTCTTCGGCAGGTTCAGCGTCGGCGCATAATCACGGGCCGGCTCGGGCGAACGGTCGTTCATTTCGGTCTCACGCAGGCAAGGTGTCTGATCGGACGGTCGGCGCCGGTTCATTGGCGGCGCCATGGCATCCCGGTCCCTGGACCCGCCGCTATATCAGCTAAGCGAGCAGGGCCGGGCCGATAATTCGGGGCATGCGGAGGGGTTCGCCAACCCGGAGCAATGGCATCGACATGGCCGGTGTTCTAGCGGGAAAGCGCGGGGAAGGAAAGGCGCGCGTTCACCGCGCCATCACCGCCCCATTAGCGCGCGATCGAGCGGCGAAACGGGGATGAGGCCGTTGAGAACCGCCCTCGCCTCCGCGCTGTCGCTGTCCATCTGGGCGACGAGGGCTTCGACGCTGTCGAAGCGCAGTTCGGGGCGCAGGTAACTGACGGGCGTGACGGTGACGGTTTTGCCGTAGAGGTCGCCGGTAAAGTCGAACACGAAGGTTTCGAACACGGGCGGGCCGTTGTCGAAGGTGGGGCGGCGGCCGAAGCTGGCGACGCCGGGGCGGTGCTCGCCACCAAACTCGATCAACACGGCGTAGATGCCATGGGCAAGGCGGGTGGAGGCAGGCAGGCGCAAGTTGGCGGTGGGATAACCGATGGTGCGGCCGCGCTGGTCGCCGGGGACGACGACGCCTTCGAAGAACCAATGCCAGCCGAGAAGGCCGGCGGCTTCGGCGATTGCGCCCTCCCCCAGCAAGGCGCGGATGCGGCTGGAGGAGATGGTTTCGCCGCCCTCGTCGGCATAGGGGTGTACGACGTTGACGGCGAAGCCGAGGTCCTGCCCCAAGCGCGTAAGGCTATCCGGGTTGCCGGAGCGGCCGGCGCCGAAATGGAAGTTCCAGCCGATGGCGACGGATTTCACCGCGAGGGTTTCGACAAGAACGCTGCGCACGAACTGGTCGGCGGGCGTCTTTGCAAAATCGCGGTCGAACGCGACGGTGTAGAGACCATCCAGACCGATGGCCTCGGCCAGTCGGGCTTTGACGTGTGGCGGCGTGAGGCGAAACACCGGCTCGTTCGGGCGGAACACGTCGCGCGGGTGAGGCTCGAATGTGAGAACGACGGCGGGAACGCCGGCCGCCTCGCCCGCGGCGCGGGCGGCTTCCAGCACGGATTGATGACCCCGGTGCATCCCGTCGAAATTGCCAATCGCCACCACGCCGCCGCGCAAGGCGGGATCTGGATCCGGGAAGGCTGAAATGCGGAAGGGGCGTCTGGTCGTCTCGCCGGTCATGGAGGCCTTGAACTGGGATCGCGAAGCGGCTGGACGGTGCCTGTCCGGCGCGGGGAAATCAAGCGTGGCGGATCAGCCCCTGAACACGGTTTCCATATCGCCGCGCCGAGGCACCATGACGAGGGCCTCACCCTCCAGAACCAGGGCGGCATCAACCCGCGCCTCGCAGCGCAGGCGCGCACGCGATCCTTTTTCGATGAGTTCGACCACCTCGACCGAAACATCGATCACGTCGCCGATGCGGACGGGGGCGTGGAAGGTGAGGGTTTGCGACAGGTAAACCGCGCCCGGACCCGGCAGGCGCATGCCGAGAATGGCCGAGATGAGGCTGGCGGTATAAAGCCCGTGCGCGATGCGGCCGCCGAAGCGGGTGCGGGCGGCGAAATGCTCGGAAAGATGGATCGGGTTATGATCGCCGGAGAGTTGGGCGAAGCCGATCACGTCTGAATCCATTACGGTTTTCAGATAAGTTTCCCGCATCCCGACGGCGAGATCTTCAAAGGCGTGCTGCTTGATGTCGGTGATGGCCATGGTCGGTCCTTCGTGTTTCAGCGGCATGGATGCGAGCGGGAAGATCCCCGAACAAGCGGGACTTTGGTCGATGCAGCTTGATGAAACGGACGTGCGAAATGTGCCTTGCAGCTTAAGAACTGCGTGTTTTGCTAATTAACCGACTTTCAAGGTCCATCGCATATGGTCGGATTTGCGCACGGGTTAGGCCAGTATGGCTAAACCGTTTCGTGCCCGATTTACTGTCATGCGGGGCAATGCTGCCCCGTCCTGTTTGGAGTAGACGATGGCCCTGGACACTTCGATCCCGGTTCTCGTGGTTGACGACTACAAGACCATGATCCGAATCATCCGGAACCTCCTCAAGCAGCTTGGCTTCGAGGATGTCGACGACGCGTCGGACGGGACCGAGGCGATCGGCAAGATGCGCGAGCGCCGCTACGGGCTCGTGATCTCCGACTGGAACATGGAGCCCATGACCGGCTACGAACTGCTGAAGCAGGTTCGTGCCGATACGGGGCTGGCCAAGACGCCGTTCATTATGGTGACAGCGGAATCCAAGACCGAAAACGTGATCGCCGCCAAAAAGGCCGGCGTGAACAACTACATCGTGAAGCCGTTCAACGCACAAACGTTGAAGGGCAAGATCGAGGCAGTGTTCGGCGATTGATCCGAAACATCGGTATGGCCGGGCAAGATATCGGCTGACGATATCCTCTCGCCCGGCCGGCCGTGGACACGAACAGGACAGTCCCTCAAGGGCCGCCCAGACAAGGAAACACGATGGGCACCGTGAGAGCCGAGCAGCTCGCCGAGGTGATTTCGTTCCTTCGCAACGAGCGCCAGGGCGTCGACATATCATTTCCCGACGTGATCCGTCTCGCTGAAGTCATGGCGGAATCGCTGCGATCGGTTTTCAAGTCCTTCGACGATACCATCTATAGCGAACTCGGCGATATGGCGCGGGATATCACCGCGCTAAAGACCGAGCTTTCAGAACTTCGGCTTGCCGACACCCGCTATGAACGGATCCCCTCCGCCGGCCGTGAACTCGACGCTATCGTTGAAGCGACGGAAACGGCGACGGACACGATCATGACCGCGGCCGAAGTTATCATGGCAGCCGATCCGGCTGATGCGGAAGCCTACAAGACAACCGTGTCCGAGAAGGTCGTCGAGATTTTCGAGGCCTGTTCGTTCCAGGACATAACGGGCCAGCGCATCTCCAAAGTGGTGCACACCCTGGCCTTGCTCGACACCCGCATCACCACGCTGGTGGACCGGCTGAAGCTTTTGCATGTGAGCGATATGGCGCCGGTGGAAACCGCCGACGACATCCGGCGGCGCGAACTCATTTTGCACGGCCCGCAGATGAAGGGCGAGGGCGTGAGCCAGAGCGACGTGGATGCGCTGCTCGCCTGAATAGGCCGGCGGCGCGAACTCATTTTGCACGGTCCGCAGATGAAGGGCGAGGGCGTGAGCCAGAGCAACGTGGATGCGCTGCTCGCCTGAATAGGCCGGTTGAGTGTGACGTCCGCTTATGCCTTGCCAAAGGTTGCAGCCGGGCGCGGGGCATCCGCAGCGGCGGCTTGACCTAGAATTTCCGGACGAACTTGACGCGGCGCCGAGAAGAGATGGCCCTGCGCGAAGCGGACCTCATAGTCCAAGAGATCGATTACCTGAGACTCGGTTTCGATTTTATCCACCACCAGCGTGATGCCCTGACGCGAGAGATGACCGCTGAGGTCTGCCGGGTGGATGTCGCCGGTTTGCATCGGCACGCGGCCAAGCAGCCGGTCGGCCGAAATCTTGGCGGTGCGGAAACCGTCGTCCGCCAAGCTGCGGAAATCCATCTTGAGATCAGTGATGTTATCGACGGAAAAGCGGAAGCCGAGCGCGGCGACGGCGCGCAGGCTTTCCACCTCGACCGGCCCCATGTCGCGAACGAAATCCTGCTTGAACTCGAATTGAACGAGATCGGCCATCGGGCGCATCTGGCTGAGGAAGGACTGGAACTCGCGGAAAAAGACCGAGTCGGCCAAACTGATCATCGAGACATTGACGAAGAGGCCAATCTCATTGTTTCGCGCGGCCAGCCGTTTCAGAATCTGGAATGAACGAATGACCTGATAGGTATCGAGTTTGGAAATGACACGCCGGGTTTCCGCCGTCTCGATAAACTCGGAGGCGGGGATAAGACGACCGTCATTGCCACGCAGGCGGGTCAGCACCTCGTAGAAGCGCACTTTGCGTTGGGGCAGCGTGACGACGGGCTGAAGATGGATCTCGATCCGCTCGGCCCGGATCGCTGCTTCGACCTCACGATCGAAGGCGGAGGGGATGCGGGACGGTTCAGGCGGGCGTGGCGGGAGGGTATCGACCCGCATCACCTGAATACGTACAGCCTCGGCGGCCTGCGCCGACGGTGATTGACCAGGAGACGGTGCGGCGGGGGCCGGCGGGGGCGCCAGACGCGCGGCTTCATTGGCCGCTGTGATCTTATCGAGCCGGCTATCGATTCGGGTTTCGATTTCGGCCACCGCTTCGGCGACCTGCTTCATCAGGTGACCGAGAACCTCGACCTCGGCGGCGAGCGGTTCGTGTTCGTCGCGGATACGAGCGGTCACGTTCTGGTCGAGCTTCACGACCCGCAGCGCGATGCGATCAACCTCGTCGTTGATAGCGATGGAGAGTTCGGCGACGCGCGCATCCATTTCACGGCGGTCGCGGCGGCGCCCGAACTGGACATGCGCGATCATAAGCACGATCAGCGCGCCAACGCTCAGCACGAGCGCCTGAGCGAGCGGGAAGCCGAACCATATGTTGAGGACGACCGCCAGAGATCCAGCCGTCACGAGCATGGCAATCAGGATCAGGATCGTCGCAGGACGGCTCATCAGCCGGTTCACTCCACGCGTAAGCACTTTCGAATCATCGCCGATATGATGAAAGCTTTAACACCCTGCCGCGACCGTTAACCGCAAATTTACGAGTTCTTCCACCGTCCTGTCACAAAACTGCCCATTGACCTTCCCCTTGCCCGAAGCATCAGGATGTCGCACTTGGGCCGGTAAGACGGGGAAAAGAGGTAAAATCATGATCGATCTGAAAGTCTCGGGGATGACCTGCGGGGGTTGCGTTCGGGCCGTGGAAAAGGCGATTGCCCGGCTTGATCCGAGCGCTAAAGCGACCGTCAACTTGGAAAACGGCCAGGTTCGGATTGAAAGCGACAAGCCGGCTAACGCGTTTGCAGAGGCGATCGAGGCGGCGGGCTACGAGATCGCGGCCTGATTTTGGCATCGTCCGGCACGGCTAGCCGGCCGCGAATGCAACGAATAATTTACCATAAGGCGGCAACAGTCGGGGCTGACGGAAGAATTCCGTTTTGTTCTGCAAGGATTGCCGCTCGATGGGTAGCGCATTGCGTCACTCGTCGGCTCTCCGCCTTCTATTGGTGGATGCCGACCCGTTCGCTCGACGAGTTCTCCGCGTTGCCCTCGAAGCCCGCATCGCCCGTTCGTTGTCGATCATGGAAACCGCCGACTTGGATGCGGCCTGCGCGCTTATGGCGGACGGCGGCTTCGACGCGGCTGCCGTGGATCTGGCGACGGTTGGCGGTGCCGAGGGATTTGCCCGCGTTATGGAGCGGGCGCGCAATACCAGCGTGTATGCCGTCGGCGAACCGAGCAATGTAAGCGGAGCGGTAATCGCAGTGCGGGCGGGCGCGGCGGATTATCTTGAAAAGCCGCTGGACGGAGCTTCGTTCGCGCGTCGCATCGAACGGCAATTCGCGCCCACCCCGATGCTGCAAGCCGACGCCTTCGAGGGTCTGATCGGGCGCTCGCCGGTGATGCGGGCCTTGTTCGACCAGATTTCCAAGATCGCCCCCTCCCCCGCGCCGGTGTTCATCGCGGGCGAACCGGGCACGGGCAAACGCGCCGTGGCGCGGGCCGTTCACGCGCGGTCGCGCGTTGCGGCAGGACCGTTCATCACCGTGGACTGCGGTGCAGGCATCCTTCCCGCCGACGCTTTTCAATCGGCGAATGGAGGAACGCTTTATCTCCATGGCGTGGACCGCCTGGAAGACGAGGCCCAGGCCAGCCTGATCAGCTTCCTTTCCGCCGGATTTGCAGACCGTGGACGGATCACGCTGCGCCTCATCGCTTCCAGCAACAAGGCCGGTGGCAGGGTCGTCGGGCCAGGCGCCATCCGCCAGGATCTGTTCTACCGCATCAATGTCATGACGCTGGTGGTGCCGCCGCTTCGCGAGCGGCGGGAGGATGTGCGCCTGATCGTCGAAGACGCGATCCGACGCATCAGCCGCAAGAGCGGCGTTCGGCCGCCGCGCCTCTCGACGGGGGCGCTTGACCTTCTGGCCGACCATGGATGGCCGGGCAATCTGCGCGATCTCGACAAGACGATCGGCCATTTGGTGTCGGATCATCCCGGCGATGCGGTGAGCGACGCGGCGGTATCGCCGCTTTTGGCCAAACGACCTGCGGCCGCACGTGTGAACATACGGCCGCTGTGGATGGAAGAGGCCCGCCTGATCGAAGAAGCGATCACGGCTTTCGACGGAAACATCGCGAAAGCGGCGGCGGCGCTGGAAATCAGCCCCTCCACGATCTATCGCAAGCGCCGGCCGGCCGGAGACGATCAAGGCCACCAAGAACGGGCATAAAGCTTCATTCATCAGGTGGTGAGTGCGGGCATAACGCCCGCATTAAGGCCGATTTCGCGGCACAAGCGTTCGGGTAACATTACGAATTATAATCGGCATGTTTACCCAGTTTTCATGCTTGAGGCGCATGCATGACATCTAAAGCTTCGAGGAGCGCGCGCATGGCATCGATCGGATTCAAAACAAATATGCTATTCGCAGGGCTCGTCGGGCTATGCGCGATCAGCGGGATCACGGGCTATCTGTCGACCACTACAGTAGGCCAGAGGGGCGTGGAACTCGGACGGCAGTTGAACCCGCTGACTGAGGCAGTGATCGAGATCAAGTTCACGGTTACGCGGACACATCTTTACTTCGAAGAATTGATGTCGGGTGATCAGACTGAGAAGATAGAGGAAATCCTCGCCGATCTTGATGAAGCGGATTTTTACGCCGACGCGATCTTGACCGGCGGCGAAAGAGACGGGGTGGTCTTTCTTGCCTCTCCTTCTGAAGTCGTTCGCAGCAATGCGGCGAAGGTGACCGAGCGGCTCAAGCAATTCAGAGACGCCATGAGCGCGCGTTACAACAACCGCGACGCGGCTTCATCACAGGCGGGTTCCGAAATCGATGCCGCCTTCGACGAGACATACGAAGCCGTCGTGAAGGAAACGCTTGCGACCGAACAAGCTCTGCACGATGAAGTGCGCATGGAGCTGGACGGCTTGGCGAGCACGGCCAAAACGAGCCAGATCACGGCGATTACGCTGGGCCTGATCGCGCTGGTGGGCGCCTTGTTTGCCGCGTTGTTCGTACGCCGGACGATCGCGCAGCCGCTCGCCAATCTGTCCCAAGTGACACGAGCGATCGCCGCCGGCGACGGCAACGTTACAATTCCCAAGTGGACGTCGTCCGACGAGATCGGAACGCTGACGGCAGCGCTGGAGTACTTCCGTCAAGCCATGGCCAGCCAGGCGGAGCTGACCGAGCGGCTGGCGAAGGAACAGTCGTCCAAAGCCGACGATTCGCGCAGGATCATGATGAAGCTTTCGGGCGATTTCCGCTCGCAGACCGCTGCCTTCTTCGACGGGCTTCATGCGGCCGCCAAATCAATGGCCTCGACGGTCAGCGAAGTGAGAAGCGCCGTAGAGCTTTCAACCTCCCGTTCCGGCGAGGCGTCGGCCGGCGCGGCGCAAGCGGATGCTCAGATCAGAGAAGTAGCAGCGGCGGCCGAAGCCTTGGCAGCTTCCACGGGCCGGATCTCTACAGAAGTGTCGAACAGCAGCCAGATCATTACACGGGCCACATCCAGCGCGCAGGAAACCGACAAGCAGATCGGCGGTTTGGCGACGATGGTGAAGCAAATCGGCGATGTGGTGACCCTGATCAAGGAAATCGCGGCGCAAACCAATCTGCTCGCGCTCAACGCCACCATCGAGGCCGCCCGTGCGGGCGAAGCTGGACGCGGGTTCGCCGTGGTGGCGACCGAAGTGAAGGCGCTGGCCGACCAGACCGCGAAGGCGACGGAGACTATCTCCAAGCAGATTCAGGATATCCAGGGATCGACCGACGACGCTGTGAGCGCCATCCGCACCGTGGCCGGAGAGATGGAAGAAGTGAACCGTCTGGCCGGCTCGATCGCCAATGCGGTCGAGGATCAGTATAGCGCGACCCAGGCGATCGGGGCGACGGTGAGCCGGGTGCAAAATGCGGCGAAGACGGTGGATCGCTCCATCTCCGAGGTGAGCAACGCGGGTGGGCGGGTCTCGTCGTCGGTGGCGCGGGTCAGCGAAGCGGCCGAAACGGTGACACGCCAATCCGATGCCCTGCGCACCAGCGTGGACGATTTCCTGACCCGGATCGCCTCATAAACACCGACGTCGGCTGGCCTTTGACCTGAAGCACCGACAAAAGTGTCGATATCGGGCACAAGTTGTGACCAGAGGCCTGCGCGGGGCTTGGCATTGCGATCAAGGCGGCTAAGATGCCGCGATATCGCGAGTATCCGCCTTTCGCAGGCTATGGTTCAACACGAGGTTCCCAGGTTATGCTCCTGGCTGGTCAGCTTTGCCGCGCGGCTGCTGTTTTCGTTCTTCTCGGCGGCAGCGCCCTGGCCGGTCCTGTTTTGCAGAACGCCCAGGAAGCCGAAGCTCTGTTGACCGAGGGCAAGCCAGTTCAGGCGCTAGCCTCCGTCGAAGCCGCTTTCAACGCGGTGTGGGATCTGGCCCCCCTCTCCTTCTCCGAGGCCCTCTTCGTAACCGCAAAGCCGGCCGGCTTCGGCATATACGACGTGCGCCCGACGAATATCTTCAAGGCGGGCGAGGATATGCTCGTCTATGCCGAACCCTTCGGTTACGGCTATGGCAGCGATGGCGACCTTTTCAAAATCGCCTTCGACGCGGATTTCGAGCTTCGCACGGCAAAGGGGCAGATCCTTCATTCGCAGGACGGCTTCGCCACGCTCAGCATGACGTCGCGCCGCCGGAACAAGGAATTCCAGGTGTTCATCACTTATAGTTTCCAGGGTTTGAAGCCCGGCGACTATGTGCTGCAAACGCGCCTGCGCGATAAGAACGCCGATAAGTCCGGAAGCTTCGAGCTACCATTCACAATCTCCTCCCAGTAGGGACGGAGTTCGGCGTTTTGATTCCTATCCGCCCTGCTGTTGACAGCGACGGCCCGGCGCTTGCCGCGCTGATCGAAGGCGTCTTCGCCGAGTATGACGGCTGCCCCTTCGTGCGGGCGGAATTTCCCGGACTGGCCGCCTTTACCCTCCGCACACTTTAGTCCCGGCACTCGCCTTGACATGACTGGGGCGCGCGCTTATTTCCACCATGCCGTGGCACTCGCTGGATGTGAGTGCTAACAGGCCCAGCTTGAAAGCGTTGGCCGTGAGCGAACTCGCCATTGGCCGACAAACTATGCCCAAGAGGAGCAGAACCTATGAGCTTCCGTCCGCTGCACGATCGCGTGGTCGTCCGTCGTCTGGAGTCTGAAGAGCGGACCGCCGGCGGCATCATCATTCCGGACACCGCGAAGGAAAAGCCGCAGCAGGGTGAAGTCGTCGCCGTCGGCCCGGGCGCCCGGAACGATCGCGGCGATATCGTCGCTCTCGACGTTAAGGCCGGCGACAAGGTGCTGTTTGGCAAGTGGTCCGGCACCGAAGTCAAGATCGACGGCCAGGATCTCCTCATCATGAAGGAGTCCGACATCATGGGTATCGTGGCCTGACGCCAGCGACCCGTTGTCTAGATCCAATTTATGAAATCGAGGACTTAAAATGGCTGCCAAGGAAGTAAAATTTGCTGGCGACGCTCGTGAGCGCATGCTGCGCGGCGTCGACATTCTCGCCAACGCCGTCAAGGTAACGCTCGGCCCCAAGGGCCGTAACGTCGTCATTGAAAAGTCGTTCGGCGCTCCGCGCATCACCAAGGACGGCGTCACCGTCGCCAAGGAGATCGAGCTCGAAGACAAGTTCGAGAACATGGGCGCCCAGATGGTGCGCGAAGTGGCCTCGAAGACCAACGACATTGCCGGTGACGGCACCACCACGGCCACCGTGCTTGCCCAGGCGATCGTTCGCGAAGGCGCCAAGGCCGTTGCGGCCGGCATGAACCCGATGGACCTGAAGCGCGGCATTGATCTGGCCGTTGCCGAGGCCCTGAAGGACCTCACCGCCCGCTCGAAGAAAATCTCCACGTCGGACGAAGTTGCCCAGGTCGGCACCATTTCGGCCAACGGCGAGAAGGAAATCGGCCAGATGATCGCCCGCGCGATGCAGAAGGTCGGCAACGAGGGCGTCATCACCGTCGAGGAAGCCAAGACGGCCGAGACCGAGCTCGAAGTCGTCGAAGGCATGCAGTTCGACCGTGGCTATCTCTCCCCCTACTTCGTGACCAACGCGGAGAAGATGGTGGCCGAGCTTGAGGATCCGTTCATCCTCATTCACGAGAAGAAGCTCTCCAACCTCCAGGCGATGCTGCCGGTTCTCGAAGCCGTCGTGCAGTCGCAGCGCCCGCTGGTGATCGTGGCTGAAGACGTCGAAGGCGAGGCTCTGGCCACGCTCGTCGTCAACAAGCTGCGCGGCGGCCTCAAGGTTGCCGCCGTCAAGGCGCCGGGCTTCGGCGATCGTCGCAAGGCGATGCTCGAAGACATCGCCATCCTGACCGGTGGCCAGGTGATCTCCGAAGACCTCGGCATCAAGCTTGAGAGCGTCACGCTCGCCATGCTCGGCCGCGCCAAGAAGATCCAGATCACCAAGGAAAACACCACGATCGTCGACGGTGCCGGCCAGAAGTCGGAAATCGAAGGCCGCGTGGCGCAGATCAAGGCGCAGATCGAGGACACCACCTCGGACTACGACCGTGAGAAGCTTCAGGAGCGTCTGGCCAAGCTCGCGGGCGGCGTTGCCGTCATCCGCGTCGGCGGCTCGACCGAAATCGAGGTGAAGGAGCGCAAGGACCGCGTCGACGACGCGCTGAACGCCACCCGCGCCGCGGTTGAAGAAGGCATCGTTCCGGGCGGCGGTACTGCCCTTCTGCGCGCCAAGAAGGCCGTGGAAAAGCTGACCTCGACCAACCCGGACATCCAGGCCGGTATCAAGATCGTTCTCAAGGCTCTGGAAGCTCCGGCTCGCCAGATCGCTGAGAACTCGGGCGTTGAAGGCTCGATCGTGATCGGCAAGATCCTCGAAACCGATGGCAACTTCGGCTTCGACGCGCAGAGCGAAACCTACGTCGACCTCGTGGTCGCCGGCATCATCGACCCGACCAAGGTCGTGCGCACGGCGCTGCAGGATGCGGCTTCGGTTGCCGGTCTGCTCGTTACCACCGAGGCGATGATCGCCGAACTGCCGAAGGACAAGCCGGGCCCGCAGATGCCGGGCGGCGGCGGCATGGGCGGCATGGACTTCTGATAAAGTCCAGCGCTTGAACATTTGGAAAGGCGGGCCCTGTGCCCGCCTTTTCTTTTGCGTGCCATTCGCCTGGCAGCCGGCATTTTAGCGCCCGATTGCGATCAATAGATTGTGACTGTTCTCAATTTGCGAACAAGCTATTCATCACCGCGCGTCTATTGGCGACGTTAATCTTGCGATAACAATCAAGTTGAGGGCCGCCCTAGAGGCAGGCCCAATCCTAAGATTTGAAAGACACCGTCATGACTGCTTATCAAGCTCCGATTCTGCTCGCTGCTCGCGTGCTTCTCTCATTCATTTTCCTGCTGTCCGGCTTCGGCAAGATCGCCGACTATGCCGGCACTGCCGGATACATGGAGTTCATGGGCGTTCCGAGCGCGCTGCTGCCCGTGGCGATTGTTGTCGAGGTTGGCGCCGGATTGGCGGTTCTCGTGGGTTACCAGACCCGAATCGCGTCGCTTCTGTTGATCGGCTTCTGCGTGGTGTCCGGCTACCTCTTCCACTTCCTGGCAATCACCGGGACGGACGCGATGGCCGATCTTACGCAGCGGATCATGTTCATGAAGAACCTCACCATTTCGGGCGGCTTCCTGGCGCTGATCGCGTCGGGCCCCGGCGCCTGGTCGCTGGACGCCAAGGTACGCGGCGTGCCTTCGCTGGCCTAACCCCGCGATGAGCCGATCCTTGCCCTTCAGGGCGTGATCGTCTAGGAAACCCGCGCGCCTCACGGCCTGCGGGTTTCCTTGTTTTTAGGGCTGCGGCGCGCTGAAACTGCGCCCTTCGCGGGGCCGACCCCAAGGCAAGCAACCGATGTCGGATTTTCTGAAAGCGCGGGTTCCGCGCGGCTTCGTGGACCGCACCCCGGCCGAAATAAAAGCGGCCCACCGGATGCTGGAAACGATCCGACACGTCTATGAGCGCTATGGATTCGAGCCGGTGGAAACACCGCTGATCGAATACACCGACGCGCTCGGCAAGTTTCTGCCCGACCAAGACCGGCCGAACGAGGGCGTGTTCTCGTTCCAGGACGACGACGAGCAATGGCTGAGCCTGCGCTACGACCTGACGGCTCCGCTCGCCCGCTACTACGCGGAAAATCACGAGCGGCTGCCCAAGCCCTTTCGCAGCTACCGGGCGGGATATGTGTTCCGCAACGAGAAACCGGGGCCGGGCCGGTTCCGCCAGTTCATGCAGTTCGACGCGGATACGGTGGGGGCTGCGAGCGTAGCCGCGGATGCCGAGATGTGCATGATGGCGGCGGATACGCTGGAGGCGCTGGGCATTCCGCGCGGGAGCTATGCCATCCGGGTGAACAACCGAAAGGTGCTCGATGGGGTGATGGAGGCAATCGGGATCGGCGGGCCGGAGCACGCGGCGACGCGGCTGACGGTGCTGCGGGCGATTGATAAGCTGGATAAGTTTTCCAAAGAGGACGTCGCGCTACTACTCGGCGGTGGCCGGAAAGACGAGAGCGGCGACTTCACCAAAGGTGCCGGACTGAAAGACTGGCAAATCAACTTGCTGTTGGAAACCTTAGTGATCGGTGAGGGGGTTGCAGATAACGAAGCTCTATTGAATTCACCAAGACTGCCCGACGGGTCCTCTATAGCAGAAAAAAGCCCTCTTTTCCTTGAGGGACGCGCTGAATTGAGCGAAATACAATCTGTCGTGCGCGCTGCTGGATTTGGCTCAGACCGGATTGTTATTGACCCATCCGTTGTACGCGGCCTGGAATACTATACAGGGCCGGTTTATGAGGCTGGGCTAACCTTTGTCGTGAAGAACGATGACGGACAAACTGTCCGCTTCGGTTCGGTCGGTGGCGGCGGCAGATACGACGGATTGGTTGGCCGTTTCTTGAAGGAACCGGTTCCGGCGACGGGCTTTTCCGTGGGTGTTTCGCGCCTCATGGCCGCGCTACAATCGCTCGGTAAGCTGGATGAGGCCGATACGGCGGGGCCGGTTGTCGTGATGGTCATGGACAAGGATCCGTACGCCCTCGCCGACTACCAGAAGATGGTCTCCGACCTGCGCAACGCCGATATCCCCGCCGAACTCTACCTTGGTTCGTCCGGCATGAAAGCTCAGATGAAATACGCCGACCGGCGCAATAGTCCCGTCGCCGTCATTGTGGGGAGCAACGAGCGGGAGGCGGGGAAGGTTCAGCTTAAGGATCTGGCGCTCGGCAAGCAGCTTGCCGCCGGGATTTCCGATAATGCGACGTGGAAGGCCGAACGGCCGGCGCAAAAGGAGATCGACCGGGCGGATCTCGTTACCGAGGTGCGCGCCATGATCGCGGCGGCGCGGGGGGCGTCATGATCGACGGGCTGAAGCGCGCGGGCGAGGTGTTCGAGGCGGCGGGGTTCAGCCCGGTGGACGTGCCGGTGCTTCTGCCGATGGAGGATTTCGTGCGGATTTCCGGCGAGGATTTTCGCCGGCGCATCTTCGTGACGACCGACAACCGGGGCGTCGGCTGGTGCCTGCGGCCGGAATTCACCATTCCGGTCTGCGCCAAGACGCTGAAAACCGCGCCGGAAGGCGGGCGATACAGCTATTCCGGCCGGATCTTCCGCAACGGGCGCGCGGGCGAAGCCGACGAAGTGTGGCAGATGGGCGGCGAGATCATCGGCCGCCATGATGCCGACGCGGCGGATGCGGAAGCGCTGACGCTGGCGCTGGGCATTTCCGATGCCTTCGGGCTGGGCGCGCGGCATGTCGTGATCGGCGACGTCGCGCTGTTCGCAGGCCTTCTCGACGCGCTGACCGTGCCGCCCGCTTGGAAGCGGCGGCTGACGGCTCTGTTCGGCGATCCGGCGCGGGTGATCGAAACGCTGGACCGGATGGCGGACCGGCGGGCGGGATACTCCAATTTCGCCGCCCACGGCGAAATCATCGCCGCCTTGTCGCATTTTCCGGCGGAAAAAGTGGGCGAACTCTTCGCCGATATTCTGGCCATAGCCGGCATTCAGACGGTGGGCGGACGCTCGACCGGAGAAATCGCCGAACGGGTTCTGGAACAGGCGATGCTTGCGGCCGAGGACGTGATTCCCGATGCGCATGTGACGGCGATCCGCGACCTGATCGCTATCGAAGCGCCGATCGAGGCGGCGGCGGGCGCACTTTCCGCGCTGTCGGCGCGGATCGGCCGCCCCGCCCGGTTCGAGGCGGCTGTGGCGCGGTTCGCGGCGCGGGCGAAGCTGATCGCTCCGATTGTGCCGGGGGCGGTTTTCTCGGCCCGCTTCCGCCGCAAGCTCGGCTATTACGACGGCTTCGTCTTCGACGTGTTCGACGCGGCGCGGCCCGACATCGGTCAAGTCTGCGGCGGCGGTCGATATGATGGGCTGATGGCGGGATTCGGTGCGGCGCCCGGCGTGGGCGCAGTGGGCTTTGCCGTCTGGACAGAACGCTTCCAGGAGACCGGCCAATGAGCGCGATGAACGGGGCGTTGATCGTCGCGATCCCCTCCAAGGGGCGGCTTCAGGAGCAGACGCTGGCGTTTTTCGAGCGGTCCGGGCTCGTGATCCGTCAAGCGCGCGGCGCACGGGATTACTTCGGCAGCATCGACGGAATTGCGGGCGCCGGTGTGCAATTCCGCTCGGCTTCCGAGATCGCGCGGGAGATCGGCGGCGGCGGTGTGCACTTGGCGGTGACGGGCATCGACCTGTTGCACGAGACGCTCGGGCCCAGCCATGAAGAAATCCGGCTGGGCGTGAAGCTGGAGGACGGCGCGCCCGACCCCGCTCACATCGTGACCAAGCTCGGGTTCGGGCATGCCAATGTGGTAGTGGCGGTGCCGCAGGCGTGGCTGGATGTGCAGGTGATGGCCGATCTCGCGGACGTTGCCGCGCGGTTCCGGCTGAAGCATCACCGGCCGATGCGGGTTGCCACCAAATATGTGTCGCTGACCCGGCGGTTTTTGACCGGGCACGGCGTGCACGACTATCTGATCGTGGAGAGCCCCGGCGCCACCGAAGGCGCACCGGCGGCGGGCACGGCCGAGTTGATCGTGGACATCACGTCGAGCGGGCGGACGCTAACGGAAAACGGGCTCAAGATCGTGGACGACGGCGTGATCATGCGGTCGGAAGCGGCGCTCACGGGGTCGCTCGCGGCGGATTGGTCGCAGGCGACGAAGGCCGCCGCACAGACCATGCTGACGCGGATTGCCGCCGATGCGCGGGCGCGGGCGGTGAAGCGCATCGATGCGGCAATCGCCCCCTCGGACGCACTGGTTGAGGCGGTATTCAGCCGGTTCGGGGGAGCGGTAACGGTGGGCGCAGCCGGTATCTGGACGCTGTGCCCGGCCGGTCAAGTTCATGCCTGCGCGGCGTTTTTGACGCAGCAGGGTGCAAAAACAGTAGCTGTTTCCAGCGTCGAATATGTGTTCGAGGCCGAGAATCCTCTCTATGACGCGCTCGCCAAGCGCCTTGCCGGCGGCTAACGCGGCCGTTTGAACGCTGTGCGGTCGGCCTCGGCGGCGGCACGGATCGCACAGCCTTCGAGGTGGTCGTTGACGAGGCCCATCGCCTGCATGAAGGCGTAGAGCGTGGTCGGGCCGACGAAGCTCCAGCCACGCTTGCGCAGATCCTTCGACAGGGCGGCGGACTCCTTGCTTTGCGTGATTTTGGACAAAGCAGCATAATCCACCGACGCCGGACGGGTGTCGGGATCGGGCTCGAACCGCCAGAGGAAGGCGGCAAGCGATCCGGCCTCGTCCTGAAGCGCGCGGGCCCGGCGGGCATTGTTGATCACCGACGTGATCTTGCCGCGATGGCGCACGATGCCCACGTCCGTCAAAAGATGCTCGATTTCGGCCTCGGTGAATTTAGCAACGGTTTCGATATCGAACCCGGCAAAGGCACAGCGGAAGTTCTCGCGCTTGCGCAGGATCGTGAGCCAGGACAGGCCGGACTGGAACCCCTCCAGGCAGAGCTTTTCGAACAATCGGGTCTCATTGGAGACCGGACGCCCCCATTCGGTGTCGTGATAGCGCAGATACTCCGGATCGCTTCCCGCCCACCAGCAGCGGACCAGACCATCGGATCCCATCAAGAGACCGTCGTTCGTCATGGAAAGGTAGCCTTCGCTTTGTTCCTTTTATGTTCTATGAACAAAGGCTGGTTGTTCGTCAAGCCCATAGGGAAACCAAGGCGGTGGCAACCATGGTAGAAAGAATGAACTGCAGGCCGCGTGTTCTTCACGCGGGATCGATCAGGCGAAAAGAGCGTCGATATCGTCTTGGCTGGCAACGCCTTCGGCATCCGGCAGAGCCGGGCCGTTGAGCAGCGCGGCATCGCCTTCGCGGCGCAGCGCTTCGTCGGCTTCGATGCTGGCGAAGGTTTCCATGCCGCCCCATATCTCCATCATGTGCATCACGCGGTCCTCGATGAACTGCAGCACATTAACGACCTTGCGGATACGCTGGCCGGTGAGGTCCTGGAAATTGCAGGCCTCGAAGATCTGCAAAACGCGTTCCTGAATGTCGGCCGCCTGGGCCTGATTGTCGCCCTTCAAGCTGGCGGCAAGGTTTCCCGCACACTCATCGATGGCTTCTGCGGCGGCCAGGATCTGGTCCGTGGCGTTTTCGGTGCCTCCGACGACCGCGTCGAGTTCATCGGTGACACGGCTCATCTCCTCGCCCTTGAAGCCGGACATGTGAAGGCTCGCGATCTCGCGCTTGGTGCGCATGATCGCTTCCTGGATCTGGTCCAGCTCCAGCTTCAACTTGTAGGCTTCGGTGAACTGGCGGCGATATTCCTCGACGATCTCCTGACTAACGTCCTTTGCCGGGACGAACATCTTTTTGAGTTCGTTAATTTCGCGCAGGATGTCGTCTGATCGATCCGTCCGGACGGTCTGCGACTTCGCTGCCGATCCAGATCCCAGAAGGGTCTCGATTCGAAATGCCTTCCGGCCGCCCGCCATGTCCGTCTCCCGCGTCTTGCGAAATGAGCCTAGGTGGATCCCGGTTAACAATGAGTTCGCCGAGCGCAGGAAGCTGCAAGTTTTGGCGGGTGTGCTGTGAGCCATTTCAATTTTCTTAGTGGAATTCGGCCAAAGTCCCACAGAGTTATCGAGTTTGGCGTTGGTGGCCCTGTTCGCGGTCCTTGGCTGATGGCGTCGCTGTCGGCAGTGCTGTTGGGGTGGCGTGGGCGAATCGAGCTTGCGTCCGATCTGCGCCGACGACCTGCGAACGGGCTTGGAATGGAGGGGCATGTTGATCAGAACCTTCGCTCTGATGGCGATGTGCATTGGCACATTGTCTGCGCCCGCGGTGGCGAACTCACTGCGGTATCTGACGCCGCCGCCGGTGGTGCTGTCGCCGGATCTGGCGCAGCCTTGGGCCGCGCAGTTGGACCCGGGTGTCGTTTCCCAGTGGGAAGCCCCGCTACAGCGTAGGGCTCGGTTGCCGGTTGAGGACGCGCAGCCATCGGCAACAGTAGCGCCCGCAGACGTCAAAGCCACCAAAACGACGCGCAAGCCGGATCCGCGATACCTGCCGGCCGTGGTTTCCTTCGACGGGGCAGAACCGCCGGGCACCGTGGTGATCGACACCAACGAGCGCTACCTCTACCTCGTCGAGGCCGACGGCAAAGCTAGGCGTTATGGCGTTGGCGTCGGGCGGCCGGGCTTCGAGTGGGCGGGCGTTCATACGGTGACACGCAAGGCCGAGTGGCCGGATTGGTGGCCGCCGGAGGAGATGCGGGCGCGTCAGCCTGAATTGCCGGCGATGATGGCCGGCGGCCCGCAAAACCCGCTTGGCGCGCGGGCACTCTATCTCGGGTCCACGCTCTATCGCATTCATGGCACATCGGAACCGTGGACGATCGGCCAAGCCGTGTCGTCCGGATGCATCAGGATGCGCAACGAGGACGTGATCGACCTTTACGAGCGCGTTCCGGTGGGTGCCCGGGTGGTGGTGATCTAACGCAGGATCAGAGCTGTTCCAGACGGCGACGATACTGTTCCAGGGTGCAGCCGCGCGCGTCGTCCGATTTGCCGCACTGCATCAGGTTGCGCCACCAGGACCGATGCACATCCCGCAACTCGTTCACCGTATTGGCGGGAGCGCGGGCGAGAGTATTGGCAAAAGCCTTGGCGATCTGAACGTCCAGATCGGCGAGTTCGTCGTCGTTGCATATCATCTTCTCGACGGTGCTTTTCGCACGATCGCAGTCGAAGCTTGGTGTTCCCGCCCGCACGGAGGGCGCAAACAGCCCCACAAGAACCACGGCCAGCGTGCCCGCGAGGACGCTGCGACCGATCATCATCATACCCTTCAAAGCCCCTCAACAAGCCCAGCCATGCTCGCTTCACTAGAGCATAGTCAGTACTGACTATTTTAGACAGGCCTGCCCGGCGGACAATCCGGACACGATGCATATTCTCGTGATCAGGACATGATCTCTGCCGGAGCTGGGCCGCCTAGGGCCCAGTCCAAGAGTTCGATCGTGTGCACGACGGGTACCGGCGCTACCTGACCAAGCTGCGTGATGCAACCGATATTGCCGGTGGCAATGATGGCGGGATTGGTGCGGGCGATGTTTTCTAGCTTGCGGTCGCGCAGCTCAGTGGCGATCGCGGGCTGGAAGATGTTGTAGGTGCCAGCCGATCCGCAGCACAGATGCCCCTCCGGCACGTCCTTCACCACGAAGCCCATACGGCGGAGTAGCGCTTTGGGCTGCTCCTTGATACGCTGGCCGTGCTGCATGGAGCAGGCCGAGTGATAGGCGACGACCGGGCCGGAGCCTTCGTCGCGCGCGGGTAAATCCAGGGTTACGAGGTATTCCGTGATGTCCTTGGCGAGCGCGGAGACCCGCGCGGCTTTCGCGGCATAGGCGGGGTCAGTCCGCAGCATGTGGCCGTAATCCTTGATCGTGGTACCACAGCCGGACGCCGTGATCAGGATGGCATCGAGGCCCCTGCCCTCGATCTCGCGCGTCCAGGCGTCGACGTTGCGCCGGACGGAGACGAGCGCGTCGTCCTCGCGGCCGAGATGGTGGGTGAGCGCGCCGCAGCAGCCCTCTCCAGCGGGGAGCACGACTTCGATGCCGAAACGGGTGAGAACGCGGACGGTCGCCTCGTTGATCTCAGGGCGCAGTACCGGCTGGGCACAGCCGGTGAGGAGGGCGACACGGCCGCGCGGGGCGACGGGCGGGTCGATTTTCGCGCCGGGGACGAGACGGCTGACGGGGGCGGGGCGGGCCGGGGCGAGGCGGAGCATGGCGGCGAGGCGCTGTCCGGTCTCACCGAAGCGGGCGATGAGGGGGGCGAGCGGCTTTGCGCCCCAGGCGAGTGCGATGGCGGCGCGGAAGCGGCGGCGGTCGGGGAGCGCGAAGGCGACGACGGAGCGCAGGAGACGGTCGGCCAGCGGACGCCGGTACGTCTCCTCGATGTGCGCGCGGGCGTGGTCGACGAGGTGCATGTAGTTCACGCCGGAGGGGCATGTGGTCATGCAGGAAAGGCATGACAGGCAGCGGTCGAGGTGGAGAATGGTTTCGGCGTCCGCGGGGCGGTCTTTCTCCAGCATGTCCTTGATGAGGTAGATGCGGCCGCGCGGGCTGTCGAGTTCGTCGCCCAGCAGCACGAAGGTCGGGCAGGTGGCGGTGCAGAAGCCGCAGTGCACGCAGGTGCGGAGGATCTTCTCCGATTCGGCGGTGTCGGGGTCGGCGAGCTGGGCGAGCGAGAAAGACGTTTGCATCGTCAAACTCCCATGCGGCCGGGGTTCAGGATGTTCATCGGGTCGAACTCGGCTTTGAGGCGCTGGACGAGGGCGGCGAGGGGCGCGGGTTGCAGTTCGAAAACGGCGATGCGAGTGCGCAGGTCCACGGGGCCGCGCACAAGGATGGCGTGGCCGCCGCCGGAAGCGCGGATCGCGCTGCGGATCGCTGTTGCGCCGGCGTCTCCGGCGGGTTCGACAGCGAGCCAGACGAGGCCGCCGGACCAGTCGAACAGTGCATCGGCGTCCGGAACAGCGGCGGCGATGGCGGGGCCGGCGGTGGGGGCGACGGAGACGCGCCAGATCGCGCGGGAGGCCGGCTCGGCCAGCGGTTCGACGTCGCGGATGGCGCGCCAGAGTGCATGCGAGCGGGGGGCATCGAGGTGATCGGCGAGGCCGCGGGGGCGGAGAATGGCGGCGAGGCGCTGGAAGCGGGCGGCGACGGAGGGCTCGAAGCCTTCCAGACGAAGAACCGTCGCGGCGGTGGGGAAGCCGAGGCGGGCAGCGGCGGGCGCTGGCAGGTGGGCGGCTCCGGACACGTCGACGGGCGCGCCCATCGCTTCGCAGAGGGCGGCGATGCCACGGGCGGAGTCGAGGCCGGAGAGGATGAGGGTGGCCTGCGTTTCGGCCTTGGGCAACACTTTCCACGTGGTTTCGGTGACGACGGCCAGCGTGCCGTAGGAGCCGGCAAGGCCCTTGGGAAGATCGTAGCCGGTTACGTTTTTCACGACGCGGCCGCCCGCCTTGAAGATCTCGCCGCGACCGGAGACGGCGGTGACGCCAAGTATGTGGTCTCGCGCCGCGCCCGATTTCAGGCGGCGGGGGCCGGAAAGGTTCGTCATGAGCAGGCCGCCCATGGACCCGGCGCCGGTGCCCGCGAGGCCGGCGAAGGACATGGGTTCGAAGGCGAGTTCCTGACCGTTGGCGTCGAGGAGCGCCGTGATCTCGTCGACTGGCGTACCGGCGCTAACGGAGAGGACGAGTTCTTCCGGCTCGTAGAGCGTGACGCCGGTGAGGGCGGAGAGGTCAAGGGTCGGGTGGTTGGTGGGGCGACCCAGCGTTGCCTTCGAGCCGAGGCCGATCGGGGCAAGCGGGGTGGTGGCGGACGCGACGATATCGCGGACAGCCTCGGTGGTATCGGGGCGAAACATCAGAACCTCGGGATATCGGGGAACGGCAGCTTGCCGCCGCTCACATGCATGCGGCCGAGTTCGGCGCAGCGGTGAAGCTCGGGGAAGACTTTGCCGGGGTTCAGGAGGTGCTTTTCATCGAAGGCGCATTTGACGCGGATCTGATGCGAGAGGTCGATGTCGCTGAACATCTCGGGCATCAGGTCGCGCTTTTCGACGCCGACGCCATGCTCGCCGGTGAGAACGCCGCCGACTTCGACGCAGAGGCGCAGGATGTCCGAGCCGAAGCTCTCGGCTTTGTCCAGTTCGCCGGGGATGTTGGCATCGTAGAGAATGAGCGGGTGAAGATTGCCGTCGCCGGCGTGGAAGACGTTGGCGACGCGAAGGCCGTGGATCTCGGAGAGTTCGCGCATGCGGGCGAGAACGCGGGGGAGCTGTTTACGCGGGATGGTGCCGTCCATGCAGTAATAGTCCGGCGAGATGCGGCCGACGGCGGGGAACGCAGCCTTGCGGCCGGCCCAGAACGCCATGCGTTCGGCATCAGACGTGGAGACGCGCACGTCAGTCGCGTCGCGGGCGCGAGCAATGGCTTCGACGCGGGTGAGGAGGTAGTCGACCTCCACGCCAGGGCCGTCGAGTTCCACGATCAGGAGGGCTTCGGCGTCGCGGGGGTAGCCGGCGTGGACGAAGTCTTCGGCGGCGTGGATGGCGGGTTTGTCCATCATCTCCATGCCGCCGGGGATGATGCCGGCGGCGATGATGTCGGCGACGCAAGCGCCGGCCGCTTCCGAACTGTCGAAGGCGACGAGCACGGCGCGGGCGGTTTCGGGCGCACGCAGGATGCGCACGGTCACCTCGGTGACGACGGCGAGCAGGCCCTCCGAGCCGACCATGAGGCCGAGAAGGTCGTAGCCTTCCGAATCGAGATGCGCACCGCCGAGGCGGATAACCTCGCCCGTGATCAGCACCATCTCGATGCCGAGCACGTTGTTGGTGGTGAGGCCATACTTCAGACAGTGTACCCCGCCGGAATTCTCCGCCACGTTGCCGCCGATTGAGCAGGCGATCTGCGAGGACGGGTCGGGGGCGTAGTAGAAGCCGGCATGCTCGACGGCGCGGGTGACGGCGAGGTTGGTGACGCCGGGCTCGACCACGGCGACGCGGTTCTCAAAGTCGATCCGCTTCACCCGGTTGAATTTCATCATGGACATGAGAACGCCGTCGCCGAGCGGTAGCGCGCCGCCGGAGAGCGACGTGCCGGCCCCGCGCGGGACAACCTTAACGCCGGCCTCATAGCACCAGCGCAGGACAGCGGAGACCTCGGCGACGGTTTCGGGAAGCACGACGACGAGCGGGGGCGTGCGGTAGGCGGTGAGGCCGTCTGACTCGTAAGGGCGGACGCCGACTTCGCTGTCGATCACGCCTTTGGGCACGATCCGGCGGAGGGCCGCGACGATTTCATCATGGCGGGCGAGTACGGTTTCGTCGAGCGGGGGCATCACCGGATGGGACATGACGGCACCTTCACAACGGATCTGACGCGGGAGACAGGGTTGGGCGGGGTCACCCCTTGTCTTCCTCTACATGTTTACGCCGAAGGCGGCGGACGAAGAACCAGATTGCGAGAATAACCGGAATAACGGCGATAGCCGTGATGGTAGTCGGATCGACCTCGACCCCGAGGAAATGGGTGCCTTTGGCGAGGTAGCTAACGAGGCCGACCACGTAATAGCTGACGGCCGCGACCGAGAGGCCCTCGACGGTCTGCTGGAGGCGGAGCTGAAGGCGCGCCCGCTTGTTCATGGAATCCAGAAGGTCGCGATTCTGCTGTTCGAGTTCGACGTCGACGCGGGTGCGCAGAAGGTTCGCCGCCCGGCCGAGCTTCTGGCTGAGATCGTGCTGGCGGTCGAGGATTGATTGCAACGTGCGCATGGCCGGAGCGGTACGGCGGGACAGGAAGCTGCCCCAGGTGGAGTAGCCCTCGAAGGGCTCCTCCCGGATCGCGGCAAGGCGCAGGCCGACGATCTCGTCATAGGCGCGCGAGGCGCCGAAGCGGTAGGCGCTGGAGGCTGCAGCAGCTTCAAGGTCGGCGGACAAGGCCGAGAGATTGCTGAGCAACTCACGGTTCTTTTCAAGGCCGGCAGGCTGACGGATCTCCTCCGCGATCTCGACCAGACGATTTTCGATGGTGCGGATGATGGGGGAAATGCGCTGGGCCTCGGGAAGGCCGAGCATGGAGAAGGTGCGGTAGGTTTCGATTTCCAAAAGGCGCTGAACCAGAGCGCCGGCCTGACGGGAGTGCAGGCCCTGATCCACCACGAGAATGCGCGTGCGGCCGTCGCGGTCGACGCGAAAGTCCGTGAAGATGCGGGCTGTGCGGTCGACGACATGGGCCGCCGACACCCAGACTTCCTCAAACCAGGTGAGCGGACCGTTCGGCTCCGACGCCACCGCGGACTCAAGCACCAAATCAAGACGTGTGGCGACCATCAGTTCGCCGGGCGGTTGGAAGCCGGCGCCGAAGGGATCGTCGTCAACCGCCTCGAAGGGACGGGCGGCCGGACGGGGGGCGGTATCGAAGGTATAGGTGGTGAATTCGGAAAACTGCTCCCACCGCAGCGTGCCGGAATTGATGGGCATGTGGTGGACCTTGCGGTCCAGACCGGGACCTTCCTGGCCAAGGCTGAGGCAATAGGAATTGAGAAAGGCGCGGTCGGCGGTGGCAGAGGCGATGGGCGTGTGGAAGGCGTAGTGAAGGAAAACACGCGGGCTCGCGACGAGGCGGAACGGCCGTGCATGGACTTCGCCGAGAATGCGGGAGCGCAAAGGATGCGCCGGCCAATTGCCGTGCGCCGCCGTGAATTGTCCCACGATCGCCATTACCGCCGTGCCCCCCACACCGCCTCCGCTAAGGGAAGCACTCTAACATCCTGCCGAGCCTATGAGTCCGCCAAAAGGACAGCATCTTCCGAGCCGTTCGCGGCGACACTCATCTTCAGTTGGAGCATGAACGGCCCGGAAAAGTCGACAGGCCGCGCGCGTTGAGGCTATGAGATTATCTCATGGGTTATCGCAGCTTGCCGAACACTCGCCTTCGGCCAAGGACTGTGATCTAAATGCTGCGGTTTAAGCTGGCGGCAGGCGGATCATGAGAGATCGGGGATTGGGATGATGGGTGGCAAACCCCGGGTAGCGCTGTTCGTAACGTGTCTTGTAGACTTGTTCCGTCCCACGGTCGGTTTTGCTGCGGTGAAGCTTCTGGAAGACGCCGGATGCGAGGTCGAAGTGCCGGCGGGGCAAACCTGTTGCGGCCAGCCGGCCTATAACTCCGGCGACCGTGCAGACGCCCGCGCCATCGCCGAACAGGTGATCCGCACTTTCGAGACCTATGACTACGTGGTTGCGCCGTCCGGCTCCTGCGGGGGCATGATCAAGGCGCATTACGGCGAATTGTTCCACGGCGATCCGAATTGGGCGCCACGTGCCGACGCGCTTTCGGCAAAAACATTCGAGCTTTTAAGCTTCCTCTCCGACGTGCTCGGCGTGAAGGAAGTTCAAGCGGCGTTCGAGGGCACCGTAACCTATCACGACAGTTGCTCGGGGCTGCGCGAGCTTGGGATCAAATCCCAGCCGCGCCAACTCCTGGCCAGCGTGGACGGGCTGACGCTGAACGAGATGAAGGATCCCGACGTCTGCTGCGGGTTCGGCGGCACGTTCTGTGTGAAGTATGGCGAGATTTCCAACACGATCGTCTCCAAGAAGACCGCGAACATCAAAGCCGCCGACGCCGGTACGTTGCTGGCGGGCGACATGGGGTGCCTCTTGAATATGGCCGGCAAGCTGAAGCGCGAAGGCTCGTCGATCGAAGTGCGTCACGTCGCCGAAGTACTGGCGGGGATGGCGGACGGACCGGCGATCGGGGAAGCGCGCAAGGCCGGTACGTCGTAGACGAAGCAGCGATCGAAACTCGAAGACCACGTTCCAGCTTGCCTGCCGACTGAACGTAAACGCCAGACCAAACTCGCGATCACGATTTCCTGCCGGAATAAAGCGCCCATGCAGATCACCTCACCCCGCTTCAAGACCAATGCCCACGAGGCGCTGCACGATACCTCGCTGCAAAAGGCGATGGGGAACGTGGAGAAAGGTTTTATCGGCAAGCGCCAAAAGGCCGTTGATGCTTTGCCGGAATTCGAGGCGCTGCGGGATGCAGCGCGCGATATCAAGAACCATACGCTGAAGCACCTCGATCTTTATCTCGAACATTACGAGCGCAAGGTTCAAGAAGCCGGCGGCCATGTGCACTGGGCCGAAAGCGCGGAAGACGCGCGGCGCATCGTACTGGAGATCTGCCGCGCGCGGGGAGCGCGGACTGTGACCAAGGGCAAGTCCATGATCACCGAGGAGATCGGGCTCAACGCGCATCTCGAAGCCAACGGGATCGTGCCGGTTGAGACCGATCTTGGCGAATACATCATCCAACTGCGCGGCGAGCATCCGAGCCACATCATCGCGCCGGCCGTACATCTGACGAAGGAGCAGGTCGAGAGCGAATTTCGGCGGGTGCACACCCATCTCGATCCCGAACGCAACCTGACCGAACCCGTCACGCTGCTGGCCGAAGCGCGCGGCGAGCTTCGCGCCAAGTTTCTGGCGGCCGACGTGGGCATCACCGGGGCGAATTTCCTGGTGGCGGAAACCGGCACCTCGATCATCGTGACCAACGAGGGCAACGGCGATCTGACCCAGATCCTGCCCAAGGTGCATGTCGTGGTGGCATCGATCGAGAAGATCACGCCGACGCTGAACGACGTCAGCCAGATCCTGCGCGTTTTGGCGCGTTCGGCGACGGGGCAGGAGATGAGCGTCTATACGACATTCTCGACCGGACCCCGGCGGGCGGGCGATCCGGATGGCCCCGAGGAATATCACGTCGTACTCTTGGACAACGGGCGCTCGGCGATGCTCGGCACCGAGTTCGAGGACATGCTGCGCTGCATTCGCTGCGGGGCTTGTATGAATCACTGCCCGGTCTATCACTCCATCGGCGGGCACGCTTACGGCTGGGTCTATCCCGGACCGATGGGCGCGGTGCTGACGCCGACGCTGATCGGCGTCGACAAGGGCGGGCATCTGCCGAACGCCTCCACCTTCTGCGGGCGGTGCGAGAGCGTGTGCCCGATGCGCATTCCCCTGCCGAAGATGATGCGGCATTGGCGCGAGCGGGAGTTCGAGCGGCATCTAGCGCCGAAAACCGCCCGGTGGGGCTTGGCGGTATGGTCCTTCTTCGCGACGCGGCCGACGCTCTACCGGCTGGCGACGCGGCTCGGGATCGGCTCGCTCGGGCTCGCCGGGCGCAAGCGGGGGCGGTTCAAGAGCGTGCCGCTGGCGGGCGGCTGGACGAAGTGGCGCGACATGCCGGCGCCGGAGGGCGACACCTTCCAGGCGCAGTGGGCCAAGAAGCGGAGAGCGGCATGAGCGGGCGTGAGGCGATCCTGGCCAAGGTGCGGCGAGCGGCGGGTGTATCGGGCACGGACATGACGCGCCGTGCGGCGGTGATGGACCGGCTAGTGCGGGCGCCCAAAGGCGTGATTCCCGCGCGCGGCCAGCTTGAACAGGCGGAGCGCGTTTCGCTGTTCCGGCAGAAGGCCGAAGCCGTGCATGCGACGACCGTGCAGGTAGCCGATTACGACAGCGTTCACGAGGCCGTGTCCGCCTATCTTCGCGCAGGCAACCTACCGCAAGCTCTGCGTATGGGTGGGGACACCCGGCTTGCGGGAATTGCGTGGACGGCCGCGCCGCATCTGACCGTGTTGCATGGACCGAGCGATGGGTCCGATCTCGTCTGTCTGAGCCACGCCGACGGCGGCGTGGCGGAGACCGGAACGCTGGTGATGACGTCGGGGCCGGACAATCCGACGACGCTGAATTTCCTGCCGGATTACCATGTCGTCATCGTGGACGCGGAGACTATCGCGGGCGATTTCGAAAGCGTGTGGGACGTGATCCGTGGCCGGTTCGGCGTCGGCGTGATGCCGCGAACGGTGAACATGATTTCAGGCCCGAGCCGCAGCGCGGATATCGAACAGACGATGCTGCTCGGCGCCCATGGACCGCGCAGCTTGCATATCGTCGTGGTGGGCTGACCGGTCATATCCTGAAGCTGGCGACGAATTGGTCGACCTCGCGCCGAAGCTCGATGGCCTGGGTGTCGAGGGCCGACGAAAGCCGCATCAACTCCGTGGCGGCGACACCGTTCTGGGTCGCCGCTTTGCCGACTAGAGCCATGGTGATCGTGACGTTTTCGGTGCTTGTGGCGGCGGTGTGGATGCTTTGAACGATCTCATGAGTGGCCGCGCCCTGCTGATTGACGGCTGCAAGCACAGAGGCGGCGGACAACTGAGTCTCGCCGATCTTGGCCACGATATCTTCGATACCGATGACCGAGTCCGCACTGGCGGCGCGAATCTCGGCGATTTTCGCGGCAATCTCAGTGGTGGCGGCGGCTGTCTGGGTGGCAAGCTGCTTCACTTCGGCGGCAACGATGGCAAAGCCGCGCCCGGCTTCGCCGGCGCGCGCGGCTTCAATCGTGGCGTTTAGGGCGAGAAGATTGGTCTGCTCGGCAATCGAGCTTATGAGATCGAGCACTTCGCCGATGCGGTCCGCGCTCGCTGCCATCGCCCGGACGGCGCCGCCGGATTTTTCAGATACGCCGGCCGCGACCCGCGCGACGACGGACGTGTGGTCCGCCTGACTGCGAATATCCTCAATGGAGGCAAACAGTTCCTCAGTGGCGGCCGCGACCGTTTGGATGCTGGCGAGCGCCTGTGTCGCCGAACGGGTGACAAGGTGCGCTTCCTCAGCCGTTTCCTCAGCCGTCATCGACAGCCCCTGTGACGCCTCGGCGACGGTACGGGCGGAACCGGTCATATCGCCGACGAACCCCTCGATGCGGCCCGCGAAGGCCTCGGTCGTGGTCCAGCGGCGGGCCTGATTGGCGGCGCGCTCGGCGGTAACGGCGGCGGCGTCCTCGCGCAGTTTAGCGCTGGCGATCTGATGATCGCGGAAGACCACGAAGCTGCGGGCCATCGTGCCGATTTCGTTGGCGAGGTCCGTATAGGGGATGGCGACGTTGATATCGCCGTCGCGCAGACGGATCAGCACATGCGTGACAGCGCCGATCTGGCGGGAAATCGACCGGGCGACCAGGGCCGCGACGCCAAGCGCGACCAGAATCGCAAGAAGGGTGGCTGCAATGGTTCCGGCGAGCGACGCTTTTACCCGGTCGATGCGGGCGGCCAAGAGCCGGTCCAGCTCGCCATTGCTCGCGACCCAAAGCCGGGCGATCGGCTCGCGGACGGCATGTTTTGCCGCGGCGATCGCGGCCGGGCGAATGGCAGACATATCGCCGGCGATCAGGGTCCGGACTTGAGGGTGAACCAGGGCGGAAAAAGCCTCGGCGGCAAGGTTCACCTCGTCGAGCAGCGGCATCAGGTCCCGTTTGATGGCGCCATCGGAGTTGCCCTGCACCGCGCGGTTCAGCGATGCGTTGAGGTCCACAGTCATCGCGGTGAACGCGGCAGAGGCAGCGGCGATCACGATTTTCTCGGCCGGATCGATGATGCCGTCGGCTCCCGCACGGTCGAACCCGTCCTTGACGGCGGCGGCTGCCACAACCATGCGGGGTATTTCCAAAGTGACAACGTCCATCAGGTAATAGGTGTCGAGATCGGGATCTAACGTGAGATTGGATGTGTCGGCGATCTTCCGGATCAGCCTCAGTCCGGGTTCGAGAGCGGCGAATCCGGCATTGGCTTCGTCCAGAAATGTGGCAAGCTCCTTGGCTGCGGCAAAGTCGCGGGTCAGAATATCTGCGTTCGCGGCCAGCGATGCCTGGGCCGCCGCAACGGCCGGGGTTGAGGAATGATCGGCTTCCAAGAGGGCCGCGAACAAGGGCCACACCATGCCTAAAGCGGCAGAACCCTGGCGTTCGCGCTGGGAAAATTCCATCTCCGTGTTCGAACGATCGACCACGAAATAGCCGAGCAGACCGACGGGTCCGAGTACGATCCCGATCGCGATCAAGACACGCGTGATGAGGCGCAGACGTTCGAACATAAATCCCCCGGAGCCGTGCGATCCACTGATTTCGAGCTTTGGAAGCGGCGTTCCTTTTCATGCGAACACCGATAAATATAACCCCGGATATATGCTGATGTTATATGATTAATTCATTCTAAATTTATTGCACGTTGTGTTTAATTCTCTCTCCGGTTGTTTTAACCCCCCGCCGAGTCCCATTTTGTGGAGATGGGGTTTGATGCTATTGCTGATGAATGGACGTCAGCCGAACAGCTTGGATCGCCCCGATGGATCTGATCACCGTTTTGACCTTCTGCGTCGCCTTCGCAATTTCGGCGGCTTCGCCGGGCCCGGGTATGGCGGCTGTCGTGGCGCGCGGGCTCGGAGGCGGGTTCAAGAGCGCCTTTCCCATGGTGATGGGGCTCGTGTTCGGCGACCT